>NZ_JAVHUY010000025.1 GCF_031085175.1 Phytohabitans maris | reverse complement strand
ACGTGGGGAGGGCGGGAGCTAGCGGCCGCGGAGGCGGCGGTACTTCGCCACCAGCTCCGCCGTCGAGGTGTCGAGGCCGGCGACGTCGGCGCCCTCGGTGAGGGCGGGCTCGACCCGCTTGGCGAGCACCTTGCCCAGCTCGACACCCCACTGGTCGAACGAGTCGATGTCCCAGATCGCGCCCTGCACGAAGACCTTGTGCTCGTACAAGGCGACGAGCTGCCCGAGCACCGACGGCGACAGCTCGGTGGCGAGGATCGTGGTCGTCGGGTGGTTGCCCGGGAACGTGCGGTGCGGCACCTGCTCCTCCGGCACCCCCTCGGCGCGTACCTCCTCGGCGGTCTTGCCGAACGCGAGCGCCTGCCCCTGCGCGAAGAGGTTGGCCATCAGCAGGTCGTGCTGCGCCGCCAGCCGCGCCGAGAGCTCGGCCACCGGCCGGGCGAAGCCGATCAGGTCGGCCGGGATCGTCTTGGTGCCCTGGTGCAGCAGCTGGTAGTACGCGTGCTGACCGTTGGTGCCGGGCGTCCCCCACACCACCGGGCCGGTCTGCCAGCGCACCGGCTCGCCCTGGCGGTCGACGTACTTGCCGTTGGACTCCATGTCGAGCTGCTGCAGGTAGGCGGGGAACTTGGCGAGGTAGTGGCTGTACGGCAGGACGGCGTGCGACTGGGCGTCGAAGAAGGCGCCGTACCAGACGCCGAGGAGGCCGAGTAGCAGCGGCGCGTTCGCCTCCGGCGGCGCGGTGCGGAAGTGCTCGTCGACGAGGTGAAAGCCGTCGAGCATCTCGCGGAAGCGCTCCGGCCCGATCGCGATCATCAGGGAGAGGCCGATCGCCGAGTCGTACGAGTAGCGGCCGCCCACCCAGTCCCAGAACTCGAACATGTTCTGCGTGTCGATGCCGAACGCGGCCACCTCCTTCGCGTTCGTGGAGAGCGCGACGAAGTGCTTGGCGACCGCGCTCTCGTCGCCACCCAGCCCGTCGACGAGCCACTCGCGGGCCGAGGTGGCGTTGGTGATGGTCTCGATCGTGGTGAACGTCTTGGACGCCACGATGAAGAGCGTCTCGGCCGGGTCGAGGTCGCGGGTGGCCTCGTGCAGGTCGGCACCGTCGACATTGGACACGAAGCGGAAGTCGAGCGCCCGGGCGGTGTACGGCCGGAGTGCCTCGTACGCCATCGCGGGGCCGAGGTCGGAGCCGCCGATGCCGATGTTGACGACCGTGCGGATCCGCCGGCCGGTGGCGCCGGTCCAGGCGCCGGAGCGTACCGAGCCGGCGAAGGCGGCCATCTTGTCCAGGACGGCGTGCACGGCCGGCACGACGTTCTCCCCGTCCACTTCGATCACCGCGTCGCGCGGCGCACGCAGCGCGGTGTGCAGGACGGCACGACGCTCGGTGACGTTGATCTTCTCGCCGCGGAACATCGCGTCGCGCAACGCGGCCACACCCCGCGCCGCGGCCAGGTCGCGCAGCAGGGCGAGCGTGTCGTCGGTCACCAGGTGCTTGGAGTAGTCCAGATACAGGTCACCGACCCGTACCGTGAGCCGGTCGGCGCGGCCTGGATCGGTCCCGAACAGCTCCCGCAGGTGCGTCCCGCCCAGCTCCGCGCGGTGCTTGGCCAGCGCGGCCCACTCGGGTAGCTCGTTGAGGCGGACTGTGTCAGGCATCGCTCACTCCCGGCTTTTCGGTACGGACCCACCCGACCCTATCGGTCAGCGGTGAACGGCCGGTGTAAGACCGCGCGGAAGGGGGCAGGTATGCCACCCATGACCCTCTACGGCTTCCACGCCTCGCACGAGCAGATCGCCCCCGGTACCCTGCTCGCCGCGGCCGTTCGGGCCGAGCGGGCCGGCTTCGACGCGGCGATGTCCTCGGACCACTTCTCACCCTGGAGCGAGCGGCAGGGTGAGTCCGGCTTCGCCTGGTCCTGGCTCGGCGCCGCGCTCCAGGCGACCCGGCTGCCGTTCGGCGTCGTGACCGCCCCCGGCCAGCGCTACCACCCGGCGATCGTCGCGCAGGCCATCGGCACGCTCGCCGCGATGTACCCGGGGCGCTTCTGGGCCGCACTCGGCACCGGCGAGTACAGCAACGAGCACATCACCGGCGACGGCTGGCCGCGCAAGCAGGTGCGCAACGCCCGGCTGCGCGAGTGCGTCGACGTGATCCGGGCGCTGCTGGCCGGCGCCGAGGTGACCCACGACGGCCTGGTCACGGTGGACCGGGCGAGGCTCTGGACCCGGCCCGCCGAGATGCCCGGCCTGGTCGGCGCCGCGGTGAGCGTGGCGACCGCGCGCTGGTGCGCGGAGTGGGCCGACGGGCTGATCACCGTGGGCGCGCCGCACGCGCACCTGCGCCGGATGGTCGACGCCTACCGGGAGGCCGGCGGGCGCGGGCCGCTGCGGCTACAGGTACACGTCAGCTACGCGGCCGACGACGGCGAGGCGTTGCGGATCGCGCACGACCAGTGGCGTACCAACGTCTTCGCCCCGCCGGTCTGCTGGGACCTGGAGCTGGTCGAGCACTTCGAGGAGGCGGCGAAGCACGTGCCACCGGAGGCCATGCGCGACGTCGTGCGGACCTCCGCGGACCCGGCGCGGCACGCGGCCTGGCTCCAGGAGTACGCGGACCTCGGCTTCGACGAGATCTTCGTGCACCACGTGGGGAAGGAGCAGGACGAGTTCCTCGACGTCTTCGGCGCGAAGGTGCTGCCGCAACTGCGCGGGGGTGGGTCGTGAGGCTCAGCCACACCGCCGACCTGTGGTGGAAGAACGCGGTCGTCTACTGCCTCGACGTGGAGACCTTCTTCGACGGCAACGGCGACGGGTGCGGCGACTTCCACGGCCTCGCCCAGCGCGTCGGCTACCTGGACGAGATGGGCGTGACCTGCATCTGGCTAATGCCCTTCTACCCGACGCCGGACCGCGACGACGGCTACGACATCACCGACTTCTACGGCGTCGACGGGCGGCTGGGCAGCAGCGGCGAGTTCGTGGAGTTTCTCCGGGTGGCCCGCGACCGCGGCATCCGGGTGATCGCCGACCTCGTGGTCAACCACACGTCGAGCCGCCACCCGTGGTTCGAGAGCGCCCGCGCCAGCCGCGAGTCGCCGTACCGGGACTGGTACGTGTGGCGGGACGAGCCGCCGCCGGACGGCCCGAAGGGCGTGGTCTTCCCGGACCAGGAGAAGAGCCTCTGGGAGTACGACGAGACGGCCGGCCAGTATTACCTGCACCGCTTCTACAAGCACCAGCCTGACCTCAACGTCGCCAATCCGGCCGTCCGCGACGAGATCGGCCGCGTGCTCGGCTACTGGCTCCACCTTGGACTGTCCGGCTTCCGGGTGGACGCCGTGCCGTTCCTGCTGGAGACCGATGGCGCGCTCGACGCGGACCAGCTGCCGGACCCGCACGAGTACCTGCGCGACCTGCGCGCCTTCCTGTCCCGGCACGACGGCGAGGCGGTGCTGCTCGGCGAGGTCAACCTGCCGTACCCGGAGACCATGCGCTTCTTCGGCGACGAAGACGGCGACGAGCTGACGATGTGCTTCGACTTCATCGCCATGCAGCGGCTCTACCTGTCGCTGGCGCGAAAGCGGCCGGACCCGCTCGCCGAGGCGCTCCGGGAGCGGCCGGCGGCGCCGGAGGACGCGCACTGGGCGACGTTCGTGCGCAACCACGACGAGCTGACGCTCGACAAGCTGAGCGAGGCGGAACGGCAGGAGGTCTTCGACGCGTTCGGCCCGGAGGAACGGATGCGGCTGTACGGCCGGGGCCTGCGCCGCCGACTACCGTCCATGTTGGACGGTGACATGGACCGCGTCCGGATGGTGTACAGCCTGCTCTTCTCGCTGCCCGGCACGCCGGTGCTCTTCTACGGCGAGGAGATCGGCATGGGCGAGGAGCTGGGCGCGGAGGGGCGCAACGCGGTGCGTACCCCGATGCAGTGGTCCGGCGAGGGCAACGGCGGCTTCTCCACCGCCGACCCGGAGAAGCTCGCCGCTCCGGTCGTGCGCGGCGAATACGGCCCGGCGAACGTGAACGTCGTCGCCCAGCTGCGCGACCCGGACTCGCTGCTGTCCTGGACGAAGCTGCTGATCCGCCGCTACCGGCAGTGCCCCGAGCTGGCCTGGGGCCGGTACCAGGTGCTGGCCCACGGCGCGGAGCGGGTGCTGGCCCACCGCGCCGACCAGGACGGCGGCACGGTGGTGGCGCTGCACAACTTCGCCGAGGAGCCGGTGGAGGTGACGCTCCGGCTGGACGGCCTGGAGCCCGGCCACCGCCTCGTCGACCTGCTCGCCGACGGCAGCACACCGGTGGCGGACGGGCAGGTTACGCTCCGCGTGGACCGGTACGGCTGCCGCTGGCTGCGGGTGGTCAAGCCGGGCGAGGTCTTCCTCCCGTAGGGTCGGCACACGGTTGGTCGCGATGCAAAGAACGGGCCTCACGTGCATTTCGCAACTTGCATCTATTGAGCGCATGTGAACCTCAAATTGCGTATCAGGAATGGCTATTGACTAACGCCTCCGCCGTATCGCACGGTAGAAGTCCCGAGGAGGCAGGCATGGAGCTCAGGCCGTTCTCTGGCACGTATCTCACCGACCCGGCCGCTATTTGGCGGGATCTGCTCGACGGCCCCGAGCGGGTGCATTACGCCGAGGATCTCGGACTCTGGCTGATCACCAAACACGCTGATGTACGCAACGCGCTGGGCGACAACGAAGCATTCAGCAACGCGTTGACCCTATTGCCCATTTATGAGATGTGTCCGGAGGCGCTGTCGATCGTCATGGAGATCGACGCTCCGCCGACCACCGCGGCGGCCGACGCGCCGACGCATACGCGCACTCGACGCGCGCTGCGGGCGACGTTCCCCAACACGTCCGCGCGCGTCAACGAGCAGTTCGGCGCCATCGTGCGCCTGCGCGTCGACGAGCTGGTGTCCCGCCTTGTCGCCCGGCGGGGCACCGTCGTCGATCTCGTTTCCGACTTCGCGGCCGAGCTGCCGCTGCTGGTCATCGTCGACCTCCTCGGGGTGCCACCGGAGGACGTACCGGCGATCAAGAGCTGGTCCGACGGGCAGATCGCGCTGATCTGGGGCCAGCCCACCCCGGAGGAGCAGGTACGCCTGGCGCGCGGCCTGCTCGACTTCTGGCGGTACTGCCAGAAGCTCGTCACGCTCCGCGTCCAGGACGGGTACTCCGGCGACGACTTCATCAGCAAGGCGCTGCGCTACCGGGCCGGCGACGACGAGATCCTGACCGAAAACGAGGTCGCCAGCTTCGCGTTCAACCTGCTGGTGGCGGGGCACGAGACCACCTCCGGCCTGATCGCGCACAGCCTCGACAACGCGCTCTCGGTGCCCACCCGGTGGGAGCGGCTGGTGGAAAACCCGGCCGGCGTGCCCGCGTTCGTGGAGGAGACCCTGCGCTTCGGTCCCGCCATCGACGGCTGGCTGCGGCTCACCACGCGGGACGTCACGATCGGCGAGACCACGATCCCGGCCGGCTCGCGCTGCCTGCTGCTGCTCGGCGCCGCCAACCGCGACGCGGCCACGTTCGCGCACCCGGACGTCTTCGACCCGCACCGCGCGGACGTCCGCGACCACCTGGCGTTCGGTTACGGACCGCATTTCTGCATCGGTGCCGCGCTGGCCCGGCTGGAGGTGCAGGTGGCGCTCACCCATCTGACGGCGGCCGTTCCCGGCCTGCGGCTGGCGCCCGACCACACCACTTCCTTCAAGCCCAATGTGGGTTTCCGGGCGCACAACGCATTGCCTGTCTTCGTTGAGACCTTCGCTCAGCTGGACGACCGTACTCCACGCGCCGCCTGATCGGCGGTCACTTTCCGAGTCGATCTTTGGAGTGGCTTTCCTCGGGTCGGCCGGGCCGTCAGAATGGGAGCGGCGGGGTTTTCCAATAGGCGGGTCGACTCGAAGGTGAGCACATGGACCGTGCGCCATCCGATGCTGCCCCTGATCCGATGGCGAGTCGCCGGTTCCGGCGCGAGCTGCGGCGCTGGCGCACCCGCAACGGGCTGACCCAGCGCGCGCTCGCCGACCGGGTCCGCTTCAGCCGCGAGACCGTCGCCGCGGTCGAGTCCGGCCGCCGCTACGGCAGCCGCGAGTTCGCCGTCCGCTGCGACGAGGTGCTCGGCACCGGCGGCCTGCTCGCCTCGCTCTGGCCGGACGTGGCCCGCGAGCAGATCGCCGCCGACGGGCGGCGCGGCCCGCGCGAGCGCACCGTGCCCCGCCCGCGCACCCCGGCGGACGACATCGTGGCGATGATCGTCGACAACGGCGCGATGCTCGGCCCCACCGAGGTCGTCGTGGAGATCGACGACCTGCGCTCGGTCATCGACCGCGCCCTCCGCCGGAGCCGCCGCCGCTGAGCGCCCGCCCGGCCTCGGTCGCCCCGACGAACCACACCCACCCCGACATGAGCTACCGCGATGCCCGTCGTGGTCCAGACCGTTGCTCCCGCGGCCTCACCCTCCGCGTTCCCCAACCATCCGCCGCCCGCCGCCCCGCCCTCCGCCGCCGCACCGCCCGTCACCCGTCCCCGCGCGCCGCGCGCCCCGCGCGGGGTGCCCCGCCCTGCGCCCGCGTGCCCTGCGCCCGCGTGCCCTGCGCCCGCGTGCCCTGCGCCCGCGTGCCCTGCGCCCGCGTGCCGCGCGCCCGCGTGCCGCGCGCCCTCAAGATCCCGACAAAGTCCCTGACTTTGCTGCCTCGTCGACGGGTGGAAGCAGCAATGTCAGGGACTTTGCTGCTTCCCTGCCGGCCACGGGAGGTGGTCCACAGTGGCGGGTCGGACGGCCGCGAGCCTTCCGTCGATCAAGAGCCCGGGGGTCGCGCGGCGGCGGAGCCGGCGCCGGTGGCGTCGAGCGAGGGCGCGGTAACGGGGTGAGCCCCACGCTGTGTGACGCCGGTTGCCGGCCAACGATCACCGCCCAAACCGACCGCCGTTTCCGCGCGAGCCAGCCGACGCCCGACGCCGTTCAAAGGGCGCACCGACCTCGACCCCGATCCCAGCAGATCGTGGTACGGATCCGCCCGCACGAGGGCAACTGCGTACCACGATCTCGACGGCCGCCCGGGGCGGTCGACGGGCCGGACCAGCGGGGACGTCGCGGTAGCTCGGGTTGGGATTTTGGGCAATTGTCCACATTCCCACTACGGGGAGTGACTGATCCTCTGCGCGCGGTACAAATGTGGGTACCGGTTTTTCGTACCACGGGCAAGCCTGTTTGTCGCACGTCGTGTGCGACCCAATGGGAATTGCGACCTGCAACGTGCACTGGAACTGTGCCGACCACCCGTGGGAGTGAATCTTGGCGTCCGGTACAAAAGCCCATGCGGCCCGACCGGGCCCTCGGCAGCGGGGCTGGAAGATCGCCTCTCGCATGCGCATCATCGTGGTCGCGCCGCTGGTCGCCGTCGTCGGCTTCGCCGGCCTGGCGCTAGCGGGCAGCGTCCAGCAAGCCGAGCGGGCCAGTGACCTCGGTGTCCTCGCGCGCCTCGGCGCCGACGCGGGCGCCCTGGCTTATCAGTTGCAGCGTGAACGGGTCTCCGCGGCCGATCTCCTGGCCACCGGGGGCACCCGACAAGAGGACGCGTACGCGAAGCAGACGGCGGAGACGGACCAGGCGGTCGCCCAGTACCGGCGGCAGCGGGCCCTCGTGCCGTCCGTGCCATCCGGCACCGCGGCCGTCCTGCAGCGGATCGACGGATCCATCGACGACCTGGGACCGTTGCGGGCGCAGGTGCGCACCGCCGCGAACGCCTCGGTCTCCGCCATGACCTTCAGCTACCGCATCGTCATCGCGGACCTGCTGGCCTACCGGGAGGCGATCGCGCAAGGCGTCGAGTCGGCGGAGATCGCCGACCAGATCCGCGCGTCCTCGGCCCTCTCCAAGGCCGGCGAGTCCGTGGGCCAGCAGCAGGTCGCGGTGATGCGCGCCCTGGCCGCCGGCCAGCTCACGCCGGCGATGCAGCAGGACATCACCGCATCGCGCACCGGCTTCACCGAAAACAGCCTGACGTTCCTCAGCCTCGCCACCCCGCAGTGGCGGGTCTGGTGGGAGCAGGCCGGCAGCGGGCAGGAGATCGTCGGCCTGCAGCGCCTGCAGGACCAGGTCTCCCGGGCCGAGCCCGGCACCCGGCTGCGGGTACCGACGGCGGACTGGATCACCGCGACCCAGTCCTGGGCCCGCCGCCTGTACGAGGTGCAGCAGCGCGTCGACGGCGCGGTCTTCGAGCGGATCGACGCGGCGCGGGTCGACGAGCGGCGCAACGCGATCCTCGAAGCGGCCGCGATGGCCGTGGCGCTCGCCCTCACCGTGCTCGTCACCTGGGCGGTCGCCCGCCAGATCACGCACCGGCTGCGGCGGCTGCGCGACGCGGCCAACGCGGTCGCGTTCGACGAGCTGCCGGCGATGGTCGAAGAGCTGCGCCGCCCCGACGCCTCGGTACACCCGGAGATGCTGGCCGCGCAGGTGACCACGAGCATGGACCGGGGCAGCGCGGACGAGATCGGCGAGGTGGGCGAGGCGTTCACCGCCGTGCACCGGGCGGCCGTCCGCACCGCCGCCGAGCAGGCCGTCATGCGGGCCAACACCTCGAAGATCTTCATCCACCTCAGCCGTCGCGAGCAGCGCCTGGTCGACTCGGTGCTGGCGCAGGTCGACCTCGTCGAGCAGGACGAGACCGACCCCGAGCGGCTGCAACGGCTGTACACATTGGACAACCTGGCCACCCGGATGGCGCGGATCAACGCCAGCCTCCTGGTGCTCGGCGGGGTCGGCGTCGGCCGCATGCGGCACGAGGACGTACCGCTGTCGAAGATGCTCCAGGCCGCCCTCTCCCAGATCGAGCACTACGAGCGGGTACGCCTCGGCGTGGTCGACACCGACGTCGCGGTCTCCCGGGACGCGGTCGACGAGGTCGTGCACCTGCTCGCCGAGCTGATGGACAACGCGACCACGTACGCCCCGCCGGAGAGCGAGACCTGGGTGACCGCCCGGAGCCTCGGCGACCGCGTGATCGTGCAGATCAGCGACGAGGGCGTGGGCCTGCCCAAGGAGCGGCTGGCCCAGCTCAACCACGTGCTCTCCCGGCCGCCGGCGATCGACGTCGCCGCCGTGCGGGCGATGGGTCTGGTGGTGGTCGGCCAGCTCGCCATCCGCCTCGGCGCGACGGTCGAGCTGCGCCCGGGCCCACGGCTCGGCACGATCGCCGAGGTCTCGCTGCCGGGCAAGATGATCCGCCCGGTACCCGAGGACCAGGAGCTGCCCAGCGCCGGCCACTCGCCGCTGTTCGGCGGCGGGCTGGAGACCGGCATCCGCATGGACGGGCCGATCCCGGTCAGCCCGGCGCCGGCCGGCATGCAGATCCCGCTTCCCCGCACCCCGCACGCCGGCCCGTTGCCGGGCGCCAACGGTGGCCTGCCCGCCGGAAACGGCGGCCGGCCCGGCGTCAAGGGCGGCCAGCAGGCGGCGAACGCACCGAACGGTGGGCTCCCGACCCGGCCGCCCACCATCCCGCCGCCGCCACCGGACCCGATTCCGATCCAGGGCCGCGCGCAGGTCCGGGAGATCGACCAGACCCAGGAGCTGATCATCTTCGAACAGGTCAACAGCTGGTTCCGTGCGGACCACGACCACGCTGTCGGGCTGGAGCAGAGCGAAGCGCCCAAACCGCCACCCGCGGTCGAGTCGCCGGTCCCGCCGGCCGTGGCCAACTGGACCACCCCCGGCGACGAGGGTTGGCGCGCCGCGTCCCAGCTCGAGACCCCGCAGGTGGTCGGCACCACCCGCACCGGCCTGCCGATCCGCAAGCCGCAGGCGCACCTGATCCCCGGCGCCGTGCCGCCCAGCGGCGACCACGGCGGGTCCGAGCGGCGCGACCCCGCACAGGTCGCCTCCGCCATGTCCGCGTACGCCCGCGGTGTCGCGGGCCGCCGTCCCCTGGCCAACGCCACGCCCAACAACGACGCGACAGGAGAGCCTTCGTGACCAACCAACGAGACCTCGGCTGGATGCTGGACAGCTTCGCCGAACGCGCGCCGGACGTCAGCCACGCCATCGCCATCTCGGCCGATGGGCTCATGGTGGCCGCGACCCGCGCGCTGCCGCCGGACCGGGCCGACCAGCTCGCGGCCACCGGCAGCGGCCTCGTCAGCCTCCTGCGCGGCGCCGCCGCCTTCTTCGACGCGGGCTCGGTGATCTCCAACGTCACCCAGCTCGAGGGCGGCTTCATGTTCTCCATGGCCTTCAACGACGGCGCGTCGCTGCTCGTGCTGGCCACCCCCAACTGTGACGTCGGGAAGGTCTCGTACGAGATGACGGAGCTGGCCAACCGCATCGGCGACGCCCTCACCCCGGCGGCCCGTTCGGCCCTTTCGCACAGCCGCTGAACGAACCCCCCGGTCCCTTCCGCCTCCCCCTAGACGGAGTACCCATGCGTATCCACAAGATGACCGCCGCGCTGATCGCACTCGGCCTGGCGGCCACCGGAGCCACCGCCTGCGCCGACGAGAGCGGTGGCGCGGGCGGCACGCTCAAGGTCGGCCTGCTCGCCTCGTTGTCCGGTACCTACCAGGCGATCGGCACCGACATCCGCGACGGCTTCCAGCTCTACCTCGACATGCACGGCGGCAAGCTGGGCGGCCACCCGGTCGAGCTGGTCGTGGCCGACGAGGGCGACGGCGCGCCGACTGCGGTGCCCGCCGCCACCAAGCTCGTCAAGCAGGACAGGGTCGTCGCGCTCACCGGCGTCGTCGGCGGTGGCTCCGCCGCGGCGATCCAGCCCGTGATCGGCCCGGCGAAGATCCCGTTCATCGGCTCGAACGGCCGGCCCGAGCTCAAGGACGTCAGCCACGTCTGGCACACCTCGTACCTGTCGCAGGAGACCGGCGCGGCGATCGCCCAGTACGTGAAGGACAACGTCAAGGGCAAGGTGTACGCGATCGGCCCGGACTACCAGGGCGGCTGGGACCAGCTGAAGGGCTTCACCGACGCGTTCGCCCGGGCCGGTGGCGAGCTGGCCAACGCGGACGGCAAGACGCTCTTCACGCCGTTCCCGGCGACGAAGAACTTCACGCCGTACTTCGCGCAGATCAAGGCCTCCGGAGCGGCGGCGGTCTACACGTTCTACGCGGGCGCGGCGGCGATCGACTTCGTCAAGCAGTACGCCCAGTCGGAGGTCAAGGACCTGCCCCTGTACGCGGCCGGCTTCCTGACCGAGGGCGGCGTGCTCAACGCGCAGGGCGACGCGGCCCGCAACGTGTACTCGGTGCTCAACTACTCGCCCGACCTCGACAACGCGCAGAACCGCGAGTTCGTCGCCGCGTGGAAGGCCGACCACGACGGCCCGCCGACCACGTACGCGATGGCCTCGTTCGACGCGGCCGCGGTGCTGGACAAGGCGATCGGCGCGGCCGGCGACAACCCGACCGCGGAGACGATCAACGAGGCCATCGCCGGCCTCGGCCAGATCGAGAGCCCGCGCGGCGCCTGGCAGTTCTCCAAGAAGACCCACTCGCCGGTGCAGAAGTGGTACCTGCGGCAGGTCCGGCAGGACGGGCGGGCGCTGTCCAACACGGTCGTCGGCGATCTCGCGACCGTCGGCGAGTGAGTCCAGAGTGGACCCGTACCTGATACCGGCGCTGGACGGCGTCGCGTACGGTCTGCTGCTCTTCGTGGTCGCCGCTGGGCTGGTGTTGAGTTTCGGCGTAGCCGGGATCCTCAACCTGGCCCACGGCACCCTGTACGCGATCGGCGCCTACGTGGCGGCGTGGCTGGCCGACGGTGGCTGGGCCGCGGTGCCGCTGGCGCTGGTCGCCGGGGTCGCCGGCGCCACCGCCGCGGGCACCGCGCTGGCCGGGCTGCTCACGCCGGTCAAGCGGGGCGACCACCTGACCCAGGCACTGCTGACGTTCGGGCTCGCGCTGGCCGGCGGGAGCCTGCTGGTCAGCGCGTTCGGCCCGGAGGACCTGCCGGTGCGGGTACCGGCGGCCCTGGACCGCCCGATCGACCTGGCCGGGCACTCCTACGCCGCGTACCGGCTGGTTTTCATCGTGGTCGCCGCGGTGATCGCGGTCGGCCTCTACCTGGCCTTGACCCGCACCCGCGCCGGCATGCTGGTGCGGGCCGCCGTCGACGACCCGCAGATGGTGGCCTGCCTCGGCGTCAACCCGACCCGCGTGCGGGTCGGCGTGCTGGCCGTCTCCGGCGCGCTGGCCGGGCTGGCCGGTGTGCTCGGCGCGCCGATCATCGGCCCGGGGCCGAGCACCGCCGCGACCGTGCTGCTCCTCTCGCTGGTCGTGGTCGTGCTCGGCGGCCTCAACTCCGTCGTGGGCACGCTGGTCGCGGCCCTCGCGGTGGGCGAGATCCAGACCCTCGGGGTCGCCCTGCTGCCGACGGCCGCGCCTTTCCTGCTGTACGCGGCCATGGCGCTGATCCTCGCCGCCCGCGCGCGAGGCCTCCTCCGGCGATGGAGTACGGCATGAAGTGGCTTGTTCTGCTCCCTGCCGTCGCTCTCGCGGTGGCGGTGCCCTGGCTCGTCGACGACTACACGACGGCCACGCTCTCCCGGCTGCTCGTGCTCGGCCTGGTCGGAGTGAGCGTGGCGCTGCTGACCGGCGTGACCGGGCTGCCCACGCTCGGGCAGACGGCCCCGTTCGCCGCCGGGGCGTACGCGGCCGCCCAGGTCGGCCTCCACGAGGTGGGCGGCCCGCCGGTGCAACTGCTGGCGGCGGCCGGGGTGGGCGCGGCGTTCGCGCTGCTCACCGCGGCGCTCGTGGTGTACGCGCGGGGCGTGGTCGTCCTCATGATCACGCTGGCGATCGGCGAGCTGGCGATCACCGTGGCGAGCCGGTGGAAGGCGGCGACCGGCGGCACGGACGGGCTGATCGCGACGGCCGCGTTCGACTCCGACCGGGCCCGCTACCTGTACGCCCTGGCGGTGGTCGGCGTGGTCGTCACCCTGGTGCTGCTCGCGCTCCGCTCGCCGGCCGGGCTGCTGCTGCGGGCCAGCCGCGACGACGAGGCGCGGATGCGGGCCAGCGGCCACCCGGTGACGGCGTACCTGGCCGGTGCGTACGTCGCGGCGGGCGCGATCGCCGGTGCCGGTGGCGCGCTGCTGGTCACCACCCAGCAGTACGTCTCGCCGGCCGACTTCAGCTTCGACACCGCCGCCCTGCTCCTGCTGGGGGTGGTGATCGGTGGCGCCGGGTCGATGCTCGGCGCGGTCGCGGGTACGGCGCTCGTCTTCGCCGCCCGCGACTGGCTCTCCGGCCTGCTGCCCGGGCACGCGCCGCTGCTCCTCGGCGCGCTGTTCGTGCTGACGGCCTACCTCCTGCCACGCGGGGTGGCGGGATTCGACTGGCGCCGCATCGGCCGTCGGGACCGAGCGGCGTCGCCGCGCGCCGTCAGGCGCGCCAACCAGGAGGCATGACAGTGAGCGAGCGCGTCGCCTTTGGCGCCGCACGAGCGAGCGAACCAGGAGGCGTAGTGAGCGAGCGAGTTGGCGCGGCGGCGTCTGGACGGAGCTGCCCCGCCGACGGAGTCGGGGTTTCGGGGTGGCGGAGGAAGACGTCGCCTTTGGCGCCGCACGAGCGAGCGAACCAGGAGGCGTAGTGGCGGACGTCCTGATCACGGAGGCACTCACCCGGAGGTACGGCTCGCTGGTCGCCGTGGACCGGCTCGACCTGCGCATCGCGCCGGGCGAGCGGCGGGCGATCATCGGGCCGAACGGGGCCGGCAAGACCACACTGCTCGATCTCGTGGCCGGCGCGATCCGGCCCAGCGGCGGCCGGATCCGCTTCGACGGGCGGGACGTCACCGGGTACGGGCCGGCGCGGCGGGCACAGCTGGGGATCGGCCGGATCCACCAGCGGCCGGCGGTGTGGCCATCACTGACCACATTGGACAACGTGGCCGTGGCGGCGGCCCGGCGGCGGGGCGGGGTAAGGCGTTCCCGGCACACGGCCGTCGAGCTGCTCGACCGGCTCGGGCTCGCCGCCCAGGCCGGCGCCGAGGCGGCACGGCTGTCGCACGGGCAGCGGCGGCAGCTGGAGATAGCGATGGCGCTCGCCGGCGAACCGCGGCTGCTCCTGCTCGACGAGCCGGCCGCGGGACTGTCCGCTGTGGAGTTCGAGCGGCTCGGCGAGGTGCTGCGCGACCTGCCGGAGGATGTGACCGTACTGCTGGTCGAGCACCGGCTGGACCTCGTCTACGCGCTCGCCGACGTGGTCACCGTGCTCCGCGACGGCCAGTACGTGGCGACCGGTACGCCGGACGAGATCCGGGTGTCGCACGCGGTGCGGCAGGCGTACAGCGGGGCGGTGGCGTGATGGCTTCCGCTCTGCGCGTCGACGGGCTCTTCGCCGGCTACCACGGCGGCCGGGTGCTGCACGGCGTCGGGCTCACCGTCGAGGAGGGCACAGTGCAGGCCCTCGTCGGCCGCAACGGTGCCGGCAAGACAACGCTGGTGCACGCGATCGCCGGGCTCCTGCGACCGTACTCGGGCGTGGTGGAGATCTGCGGCACGGACCTGGCCGGCCGCCCCGCGCATCAGGTGGCGCGGGCCGGGGTCGGCATCGTCCCGCAGGGACGGCGGGTCTTCCCCAGCCTGACCGTGGCCGAACACCTGAAGCTCGCGGCGCGGCACCAGGAAGGTCCGATGTGGACCATCAAGGGCGTGCTGGAGCTCCTGCCCCGCCTGGGGGAGCGGCTGGAGCACCGGGGCGACCAGCTTTCCGGCGGCGAGCAGCAGATGCTCGCGATCGCCCGCGCGCTGCTCACCCAGCCCCGGGTGCTGTTGCTGGACGAGCCCTCCGAGGGGCTCGCGCTCGACCTGGCCGCCCGGGTACGCGGCCTGGTCACCGGCCTGGCCGAGGCCGGACTGGGCCTGCTGCTCGTGGAGCAGCGGCTCGACCACGCGATCGAGGTGGCGGACCGGATCGCAGTCCTGGATTACGGGCGGGTCGTCTTCGACGCGCCCACCGCGCAGGTGCGCGCGGACCCCACGACCGTCCAATCGATGCTCAGCATCGACCAGCCACTACCGCAAGGGAGCTGACCGATCGTGCCCGACGGCTATTCGTTCGACAACCATGCCCCGGAGGCCGAGGCCCAACTGGCCACCCTGGAGGCCTTCCTCGACCCGCTGACCGGCGCCCGCATCCGCCCTCTCATGCGCGCCGGCGCGACCTGCTGGGAGGCGGGTGCCGGCGGCGGCTCGGTCGCCCGGATGATGGCCGGCGCGGTGGGCCCCGACGGGCACGTCGTGGCCTCCGACATCGACCCGTCCCACCTCCTGGCCACGGAGAACCTCAGCGTGGTACGGCACGACGCGCGCACCGAGCCCGCCCCGGCCGGTGGCCCGTACGACCTGATCCACGCCCGCCTGCTCCTGCTCCACCTGCCCGAGCGCCGCAAGGTACTGGCCGAGATGGTCAGCGCCCTGGCGCCGGGCGGGTGGCTGGTGGTGGAGGAGTTCGACTGCACCGCGCCGCTGCGCGTCCTCACCGCGCCGACGGATGACGCGGCCAAGCTCTTCCAGCAGGTGATGGAGGCGATCCTCGGCGCACTGCACGAGCGCGGCGCCGACCTGGCCTGGGCCCAGAACGTGCACACCGAGATGGCCCTCGCTGGCCTCACCGACATGGACACCGTCACCCACTCGCAGAGCTGGACCGGCGGCTCGTCCGGCGCCGCCCTGCACGACCTCAACTCCCGCACCCTGGAGCCCCGGCTGCTGGCGGCCGGGATCTCGCCGGACCAGCTGCGCGCGTTCCGCCAGCTCTCCCGGGACCCGGCGTTCGCGTCGCTGTCGTACCAGTTCGTCTCGACTCGCGGTCGTAAGCCGCTGTAGCCCTTTTCGTAGCGGCGCGCGGGCTGTCACCTCCAGCCCTCGCGCCGCTTGTCGTTGCTCTGAGCTACCGCGACGCCTGTCGTGGCGCAGACCGTTGTATCGACTAGCGCCGATGCGTCCGATCTGTCGTGTTGCCGAAAAGCCTGCTAGGAATCGCTTTCTTGGACGGCCGCTTGTGCATGGGAGCCCTCCCATGCAAGACTCGCCCTACGCATTCGGGGGAGCCGATGCGAGTGAGCTTCGCCAGGGCACGCGGGCCGGCCTCCAGCCGCTCCGCACGGCGGGACCACTGCCCCCAGCCTTCAGGCTGGGCGGGTTTTCTCCATCCTCCAGCTTGCCTTCCGGGCCGGCGAGCTACCCGTTAGGCGTGCCTGCGGCGCGCGTCCGCAACCGCCCGCGGCCCGCCACGCCAGAGCCTCCCGCTCTGGTGCCGCGCGACGAAGTAGGAGTAACAGGAATGAGACTCGTCTCGAGTCGTACCCGGAAACAGCGCATCGCCATCGGTGCGGTCGCTGTGCTTGGCTTGGGCGGCCTCTCGGTGATCCAGGCTTTGCCAGCCAGCGCCGCCGCGGGTTGCAGCGTGACCTACTCGGTCACCGGTTCGTGGAACAACGGGTTCCAGGGCAACATCGTGATCCGCAACGTGGGTGACGCCTGGTCCTCGTGGAACCTCACGTTCTCGTTCGCCAACGGCCAGACCGTGCAGCAGGGCTGGGGCGGCCGCTTCAGCCAGAGCGGCACCCAGGTGACGGTGGCCAACGAGTCGTGGAACGGCTCGGTCCCCAACGGTGGCTCCGTCAACCCCGGCTTCATCGGCAGCCACTCGGGCACCAACACCAACCCGACCTCGTTCGCGGTCAACGGTGTGGCCTGCACCGGCGCTCCCGTGACGAGCAACCCGACCACCGGCGGGCCGACCGGCAACCCGACCACGCGGCCGCCGACCACGCCCCCCACGACCCCGCCGACGTCGAACCCGACGACCGGCCCGCCCGGACAGCGCGTCGACAACCCGTACGCGGGTGGCCGCGGCTACGTCAACCCCGAGTGGAAGGCCAAGGCTGAGGGCGTCTCCGGCGGTAGCCGGGTCTCCAGCAACCCGACCGCGGTCTGGATCGACCGGATCGCCGCGATCGAGGGTACGGACGGCAGCAGCTCGAACGGCCCGATGGGCGTCGAGGACCACCTGCTCGAGGCGATCCGCCAGGGCGCGTCGTACATCCAGTTCGTGATCTACAACCTGCCCGGCCGCGACTGTGCCGCGCTGGCGTCGAACGGTGAGCTCGGCCCGACCGAGATCGACCGGTACAAGACGGAGTACATCGACCCGATCGCCGCGTACCAGAACGACTCCCGGTTCCGCAGCCTCCGGATCATCAACATCATCGAGATCGACTCGCTGCCCAACCTGATCACGAACGTGTCGGGTCGCGCGACCGAGACCGCGATGTGCAACACGATGAAGGCCAACGGCAACTACGTGAACGGCGTCGGGTACGCCCTCGCGAAGCTTGGCGCGATCCCGAACACCTACCAGTACATCGACGCCGCGCACCACGGCTGGATCGGCTGGGACGACAACTTCGGCCCGACCGCCGAACTGCTCGCCACCGCCGCCCGCGCCCAGGGCAGCAACATCGCCAACGTGACCGGCTTCATCACCAACACGGCCAACTACTCGGCCCTGCAGGAGCCGTACATCACGGTGACCGAGCAGAACCGGCAGTCCAAGTGGATCGACTGGAACCGGTACAACGACGAGCTGAGCTTCGCTCAGGCGTTCCGGACCCGGCTCGTCCAGGCGGGCTTCCCGTCCAACATCGGCATGCTGATCGACACCTCCCGCAACGGCTGGGGCGGCTCGGCGCGGCCGACCGGTCCGGTCACCACGGGCACGCTCGACGAGCAGATCAACGGCTCGCGGATCGACCGCCGTATCCACAAGGGCAACTGGTGCAACCAGAGCGGTGCCGGCCTCGGTGAGCGCCCGCGGGCCAACCCGGCCACCGGCATCGACGCCTACGTCTGGGTCAAGCCCCCGGGCGAGTCGGACGGCTCCAGCACCGAGATCCCGAACAACGAGGGCAAGGGCTTCGACCGCATGTGCGACCCGACGTACGGCGGCAACGCCCGTAACGGCAACAACGCGACCGGCGCGCTCTCCGGCGCTCCGATCTCGGGTGCCTGGTTCTCGGCTCAGTTCTCGCAGCTGATGCAGAACGCGTACCCGGCCCTGTAACCCGGGTGAGCACAAGGTAAGACGCGAGTAGGACCAGGTAGGAAATGAACGAGCCGCGGGGTCCGGGCGATCTGCCCGGGCCCCGCGGTCATTACCGATCCCCGGGCGGTGACGGCAAGATCGGCGTAGCCTCGCAGGTGTCGGGAGATCTGACCCTGGGTGTGCTGACGCCTTTCCTCGGCGGCTGGTACTTCGGCGGGCTGCTGCGCGGCATCGCGCGCGCCGCCGCGGTCGAGGGGGCGACGCTCGTCGCGGTGCAGACCCAGGACGCCGGCACCAACCAGACCGAGGTGGAGCCCGCCGACCTCGGGTACCCGGTGGCGTGGCGGCGGGTCTCCGGGTTCGTCGTGATCATCAACGCGGTGTACCCGAGCTACCTCGCCGCCGTCCAGGCCACCGGCAAGCCGGTCGTCATCGTCAGCCACGAGATGCCGGAGCTGGACTGCCCGGTGGTCGTACCGGACAACGGCACCGGCATCCGCGAGGCGGTGAGTCACCTCGCCGGGCACGGACACCGGCGGATCGCGTTCGCCGGCTACCTCGGCGCCAAGGACGTCCGCCAGCGGTACGAGGCGTACCGCGACGCGCTCCGCGGGCACGGCATCGAGCCCGACCCGGCGCTGCTCTTCGCGATCGAGGACAACCAGATGTCCAGCGGTGAGACCGCCGCCCGGGTCCTGGTCGAGGCGGGCATGCCGGCCACCGCGGTCATCGCCGGCACCGACGCGAACGCGATCGGGCTGATGCACGGCATGGCCGACGCCGGGTACCGGATGCCGGAAGACCTCGCCGTGATCGGCTTCGACGACGTGCGCGCCGCGCGGTACAGCCTGCCCCGCCTCACCACCGTCAACCACCCGGTCGACGCCATCGGCCGTACCGCCGCCGAGCTGCTCGTGCGCCGGATCCGTGGCGAGGCGATGCCAGGCGGCCTCCGGTACGTCGACACGTCGCTCCGGGTCCGCGAGTCGTGCGGCTGCCACCGGGACGGCGCCGCCGAGCCGCCCGCGTTCCCGCCGGTGAGCCGGCTGGCGGCCGACGGCCGGGCGCACTTCCGCGAGCACACCCACCTGCAGGGCATCCTCAGCAAGCAGTACGTGGTGAGCATGGACCTGCTCCGCGCGCACGAGGAGGACCCGCGCCGGCTGGGCTGGCTCGGCCGGACCAGCGCGCGGGCCGGCTGCCTCGGGCTCTGGGCCGACCCGGTGCCCGACGATCCGTCGCTCGACCTGGTCGGCTTCTACCGGCGCGACAGGCCGACCGCCGGCCAGCCGACCGCGGACCGGCCGCTGGTGACCCCGGTGAGCGAGTTTCCGCCGGCCGACCTGCTCGACCTGGCACGGCAGGACGCCGACGCGGTCACGTTCGTGGTACCGGTCAAAGTGGACGGTAGCGACTGGGGACTGCTGGCGGTCGTCGACGCGGTGGAGACCGGCACCGGCACCGGGCGCGAGCCGATGAACCACTGGGCCGCGCTGCTCACCGTCGCCCTCGACTACCAGCAGGTGCTCGCCACGCTCCGCGAGCAGGAGGAGCGGCTGCGGGTGGCGGCGCAGTACGACCACCTCACCGGCCTGCCCAACCGCGCCCTCTTCCTGGAACGGCTCCGCGAGGCGATGCGCGACGACCGCGAGTTCGCGGTGCTCTTCGTCGACCTCGACGGGTTCAAGGTGGTCAACGACAGCCTCGGCCACGCGGCCGGCGACGCGCTGCTGATCCAGGTGGGCAACCGCATCTCGCACAGCCTGCGCGAGCGGGACACCGCGGCCCGGTTCGGCGGCGACGAGTTTCTGATCCTGCTCGACGGGGTCGCCGACCAGTACACGCCGACGCAGGTCGCCGGGCGCCTGCACGCCGCGCTGGCACCGCCGTTCCGCCTGCAGGGGCAGGAGGTGGTGGTGACCGCATCGATCGGTATCACGCTCGGCGGCGGGCAGTACGCGGACGCGGAGGACCTGGTGCGCGACGCGGACATCGCCATGTACTGGTCGAAGTCGCAGCGGAAGGGCTCGCACGCGCTCTTCGACGTCGCCATGCGGGCCAAGGCGGTCGGGCGGCTGCGGATCGAGACCGAGCTGCGCCGGGCCATCGAGCGGGGCGAGCTCGAAGTGCACTACCAGCCGATCGTGCAGCTGGTCGGCGGGCGTACCCGGGCGTTCGAGGCGCTGATCCGCTGGCGCCACCCTACCCGCGGGCTGATCCTGCCGGACCAGTTCCTGGCGGTGGCCGAGGAGACCGGGCTGGCGATCCCGATCGGCCGCTGGGTGATCGCCGAGTCGTGCCGGCAGCTGGCCGCCTGGCAGCGCACACCGGGCCGGGAAGACCTGCGGATCAGCGTGAACGTGTCGAACCGCCAGTTCTGGCAGGGCGGGCTGGTCGACGACGTCGCGGAGGCGCTGCGGGTGTCCCGCCTGCACCCGCGAAACCTCGCCTTCGAGATCACCGAGGGCGTGATCATGAACAACGTCGGGCTGGCCCGCAAGATGCTCGAAGACCTGCACAGCCTCGGCTGCGAGCTGCACATCGACGACTTCGGCACCGGGTACTCGTCGCTGGAGGCGCTGCACCGGCTGCCGATCGACGCCTTGAAGATCGACCGGTCGTTCGTGGCCCGGCTCGGCATCGACGCCAAGAGCAGCGCGCTCGTGCACACGATCGTGCTGATGGGCGGCAACCTCGGCCTCCAGCTCATCGCGGAGAGCGTGGAGACCGAGGAGCAGCGCGACCACCTGCTCCGCCTCGGCTGCGCCTACGGCCAGGGCCACCTTTTCTCCGAGCCGGTCCCCGCCGGCGAGGCCGAGCGCCTCATCTCGTGACCGGAGCTCACTCCGTGATCGTGGGCGCCGCGCCCATGAACGGCCGCAACTCGAGCCACTCGTGGATCGGCTTTCCGCCCGCGCCGGGAGCGGCCGAGAGCTCCCCGGCCAGTTCGAGGGCGCGCTCGTAGCTGTCTACGTCGATCACGATCCAGCCGGCGATCAGGTCCTTGGTCTCGGCGAAGGGACCGTCGGTGACCGGCGGGCGCCCCTCCCCGTCGTACCGGACGAAGGCCCCCTCCGGGGCGAGCGCCTGCGCGTCCACGAACTCGCCGGTCTCCTCCAGCCGGTCCATGAAGTCCCGCATGTACCGCATGTGCGCCGCGATCTCCTCCGGCGTCCACTGGTCCATCGGCACGTCGTTGGCCGGGGCCGGGGCGCCGCGGTAGTGCTTGAGCAGCAGGTACTTAGCCATCGGGTTCTCCTCGGTGCTGGTGCGACCCATTCTGGTCACCTTCACCGGGGGGACGGAGCCCGTCAGGGATTCTCGACATCGCCGGGCCGGTCGTCGCGAGGATCACCGACGCCACGAGGTCGGGGTCGTCGCTCATCGGTACGTGGCCGCAGCCGGGCAGGTCGACGTGGCGGGCGCCGGGCAGTGCCGCCCTGGCCCGGGTCGCCTGCCGGTAGGGCAGGATCCGGTCGCGGGTGCCCCAGGCCACGGTCACCGGCACGGTCGGGGCGCCGTGGAACGCGTACGCCCGGCCGGCCCGGGCCACCGCGCGAAAGGCCCGGCCGTCGCGCAGCGCCAGCGCGTCGGAGAGCGCCACCTCGGGGGTGAGGCGGCCGGGGCGGGCGCAGATCATGCCGAAGCAGAGCGAGCGAAACGCCCCGTGCCGGAACATCGCCCGCATGACCGGCTCGGGCACCCGGGTACCCAACCGGTGGGCGGTGAGCGCGCCGATCGCCCAGCGCAGCTCGCGGCGGGTCCAGAAGCCGGCCGGGGAGAGCGCGGTCGCCGACGCGACGCGGCCGGCGCAGGCCAGCTCCAGAGCCATCGCGCCGCCGAGGCTGTTGCCGGCCACGTGCGGCCGGTCGAGCCCGAGGTCGCCGAGGAACGTGGCGACCCCCTCGACCGCGCGGGCCATGTCGCGCGGCGGGCCGCCGGTGGGCATCGGCGACGCGCCGAAGCCGGGCAGGTCGACCGCGATCACGTCGTGCGCCTCGGCGAGCCGGTCCAGGACCGGAAGCCAGGCCTGCCAGTGGTGGCCGATGCCGTGCAGCAGCACCAGCGGCTCGCCGGCGCCCCGACGTTCGTACACGACGGAGGGTGTCGTCATCGCCCACCACCGTGCCGGCCGAACGCGCGTCCCAGCGTGCGGACCTGGGCTTCCATCCGCGGCACGGCGGTGCGCGCGCCGCGCCCGATGACCGCGTCGCTGAGCGGGCTGAGCATGAGCGAGCGGACCGCCTGCGCCACGCCGACCGCGCGCGGCACGTACACCTTGCGGCGGCGCCGCTCGATCGCGTCGACGAACGCCCGCGCGCACGCCTCCACCGAGATGAGCGAGCCGAACGGCCACGGCAGCTTGCCCAGCGTCTCGGTGAACTGGGGCAGGTCCTCCTGGGCGTCCCGGACCAGGTCGGTATCCACAAAGGACATGTGTGCCGTGCCCACCGCGACGCCGCGGTGCCGCAGCTCCAGCCGGATCGCGTTGCCGAACTGCTCGACTCCCGCCTTCGACGCGCAGTACGCGGCCATGCCGGGCAGCGCGGTGAACGCGGCGGCCGACGACACCAGCAGGCCGTAGCCGCGGCTGGCGATGAGGTGGTCGACGGTGGCGCCGAGCGTACGCATCACGCCGACCAGGTTGACCTGTACGGTGTGCGCCATCGCCTCGATGTCGCCGACCGCGATCGTGCCGCGCGGGGCGATGCCGGCGTTGGCCACCACCACGTCGATGCGGCCGAAGCGCTCCACCGCGCCCGCGGCCGCCCCGTCGAGCGCGGACTGGTCGGTCACGTCGGCCTCGAACCAGGCGCCGCCGGTCTGCGCCGCCACCTCGGCGAGGCGTTCCGGCTCGAGGCCGACCAGCACCACGGTCGCGCCCCGGGCCGCGGCCAGCCGGGCGGTGTGCGCGCCGATCCCGCGGGCGGCGCCGGTGATGAAGAGGACCTTTCCGTCAAGCACGGGCCACCACCTCGTAGTGCGCGGGGTCGAAGCGGCGGGTGCGCAGCCGGTACGACCATGTGTAACCGGGCCAGATCGCGGAGACGCGGCCGGTGCTGTCCTGGTACCAGCTGCGGCAGCCGGCCTGCCACACCGTACCGGCCATCTTCTTGTCCATTGTGGAGATGAAGGCGTGCTGTGCGGCGGCGGTCGGCTCGATTGCGCCGTCGCCGCCGCGGTCGAGGTGGCGCAGGGCGTCCAGCACGTACGCGAGCTGGCACTCCATCATGAAGACCACGGACGTGTGCCCGGTGCCGGTGCCCGGGCCGAGCAGCAGGAAGAGGTTGGGAAAGCCGGCGACGGTCGTGCCCAGGTACGCCCGCGGCGAGCCCTGCCAGGCCTCGGCGAGCGTACGCCCGTCCCGGCCGCGGATCCGCTGCGCGATCGGGGCGTCGTTGACGTGAAACCCGGTGCCGAAGATGATCGCGTCGATGGGGCGGGCGGTGCCGTCGGCGGTGACCACCGCGTCCGGCCGCACCTCGGCGATCCCCTCCGTCACGACCTCCACATTGGAGCGGGTGAGCGCGGGGTAGTAGTCGTTGGAAAGCAGCACCCGCTTGCAGCCCATCCGGTAGCGCGGGGTGAGCTTTTCGCGCAGCGCGGGATCCGGGACCTGCCGGCGCAGGTGGGAGCGGGCCATCCGCTGGCCCAGCCGCATCATGAC
Source organism: Phytohabitans maris (assembly GCF_031085175.1). Lineage (GTDB taxonomy): Bacteria > Actinomycetota > Actinomycetes > Mycobacteriales > Micromonosporaceae > Phytohabitans > Phytohabitans maris. The sequence goes on along the minus strand of NZ_JAVHUY010000025.1, from coordinate 110,241 downwards.
CGGCTGGAGGAACGCGGTGCCCTGGTAGAACTCCCGGAGCCAGTAGATGCCGGTGCGGGCCAGCCGCTGCGCCCCCGGCACCGCCCGGAACGCGCGCCGCTCCAGCCGGCTGATCGGCCGGTCGGCCTTGGGCAGCACCCAGGGCGGGGTGCGCTGGAAGAGGTGCAGCCGCGCCACGTCCGCAGCGATCGCGGGTACGAACTGGATCGCCGACGCGCCGGTCCCCACCACCGCGACCCGGCGCCCGGTGAGGTCGACGTCGTGGCGCCACCGGGCGGAGTGGAAGACCGGGCCGGTGAACGTCTCCAGCCCGGGCAGCTTCGGCTGCGCCGGCTCGCAGAGCCCGCCGGAGGCGGAGATCAGCACGTCCGCGCTGTACGTGCCGCGGGACGTCTCGACCACCCACCGGCCGCCGTCCCAGGCCGCGCCGTGCACTTCGTGCCCCATCCGCAGGTGCGGTTCGAGGCCGTACGCGTCGACGCAGCGGCGCAGGTAGTACCAGATCTCCGGCTGCGGGGAGAAGCTGCGGCTCCACTCCGGGTTGAGGTCGAAGGAGAACGAGTACAGGTGCGAGGGGACGTCGCAGGCGCAGCCGGGATACGTGTTGTCGCGCCAGGTCCCGCCCACCTCGGTGCCCCGATCGAGCACCACGAAGTCGTCGTAGCCGCGCTGTTTGAGCCGGATCGCGGCGCCGAGGCCGCTGAAGCCCGCCCCGATCACCGCGATCCGGTAGTGCTGTGGGCCCGCCATTCCCGGAAGTTACCATTGGGTAACGCGCCGGGGAAGGGCGGCTTTTCTCGATCTGGCGCCCCGGCCGGGCCCCGGGCCGATGCGCCGGTCAGGCCGGGGCGGCGTTCCCGTCGTCACCCGGCGGTGCCGGTCAGGCCGGGGCGGCGTTCTCCCAGAGCCCGACCGTGTTGCCCTCGGTGTCGGTGAAGTAGCCGACGAACCCCATGTCGCCGACCGCCATCTTGCCCGCCACCACCTTGCCGCCGTGCTTTTCCACCGTCGCCAGCGCGTCGTCGACGCTGTCGACGCCGATGGTGAGCGTCGGCGCCGAGACCGGGGCCTGGCGCGGGGTCAGACCGCCGTTGATGGCGCCCGGCTCGGTGGGCATGCCCTGCTCGTCGGTGGGCGTGGTGGTGACCATCGTGTACGACATCTCCGGCATCGGCATCAGCTGCCAGCCGAAGGCGTCCCGGTAGAAGGTCTGCGCCCGCTCCATGTCGTCGGCGGGCATCTCGAAGTGAACAATGCGACCAGTCATGGTGCGTACCTCCCTCGCGGCCGACTCTATGCCCGCCGGCGGTCAGGCGTTGAGAAATGCGCTCACTGGAAGCCTGTTGATCAGGGAGTTCGCGGGGCGACGCGCCGCGCGGCACGCCCACGAAGTCCCTGATCAACGCGGGAGGGGCTAGAAGACGCCGGCGGCGGCGCGGGCGGCTACGCCGGCGCCCACCACCATGACCAGCGTCGCCGTTCCCGCGGGCGCCAGGCGGCCCAGGCGGCGGGCCAGCACCGGAAGGCGCGGGAGGCGGCCCAGGCGGCGCTGGGCGGCGACCAGGGCCAGGCCGACCGCGGTCAGGGTCGCGGCCATGCCGACGCCGTACGCGAGGACGAGCACCACGCCGAACGCCGTGCGCCCCAGGCCGATCGCCGCGAGCAGGACCACGATCGCGGATGGGCTGGGTACGAGGCCGCCGGCGATACCGATGCCGGCCAGCCCGAGCCGCCCCTCGCCGCGGTGGTGATGGTGCCCATGCCCGTGGTCGTGATCGTGCCCGTGGTCATGCCCATGGGAGTGGTCGTGCCCGTGGTCGTGGGAGTGGGAATGGCCGTGCGCGTGGGAGTGGCCCCGCCGGCGGCGGACGAACATGCCCACCCCCACCGCGACCACGATGGCGCCGCTCACGATGCCGAGGTAGCCGAGGATGCGGTCGCCGGCGAGCGTGCTCGACGTGGCCAGCAGCAGCCCCACCACCAGTACGCCGCCGGTGTGGGTGAGCGTGACCGTCGCGCCGACCGCGAGCGCGTCGCGGATCCGGCGGCGCTGCGCGGCCGCGTACGCGGCGAGCACCGTCTTGCCGTGCCCCGGCAGCGCCGCGTGTCCGGCGCCGAGCAGCAGCGCCAGCAGCACCGCGAGCAGCCCGACCGCCGGGGTGAGGCGGCCGCCGGCCAGCTCCTGGAAGCGCCGCTCCACGCCGGCCGTGATCCCGGCCAGGAAGCCGTCGCTCGGGCGGCTCAGCGCGGCACCCGCCGTACCGTCGCCGGGGGTCACCCGCAGCGTCGCCGAGCGCACGTCCGGCGCGGAGGCCAGCGGGTCGGCCGGGTACGTGCGCAGTTCGTCGCTGACGCTCTGCGCGGGCAGCGGCGACTCGACCCGTACGCCCTCGCCGCGGGCGGTCATCTCGCGCCAGCCGACCCGGTCCGCCGCGTACCGGTTCTGCACCGTGACCGTGGCGGTCTCCAGCCGCACCGGGACCGACAGCGCGCAGGTGAGGCGGCTGGTCTTCAGGCCGCCGCTCCCCTCGACGTAGGCGAAGTCGCTCGACGTGAGCGTCCACTGTAGAGCCTCCCCGTCGACCGCCACGGCGAGGTCGAGGTCCGCGCACGTGGGTTCCGACGCGGCTTGCAGCGTCGGGATCTCGGCGAAGTCGACGATCGCGGTCGCGTCGATCCGGTCCGGGTGCAGGGTCAGCCCGGTGTACTGGTTGACGGAGAAGTTGCCGAGCGGGTGCGCGCTCGCCGGCGCGGCCGGCATCAGCAGGAGCGCGAGCGGTGCGGCGGCGAGCGCCAGCAGCCAGCGGCGTTTCATCGGGTGACCTCCGGTCCCGCGAGCAGGGTCCGCGCCAGCGGCGCGTCGGTGGGGGAGAAGTAGGGATTGAGTCGCAGGGCCGTGGCCAGGTCGGCCTTCGCCGCGCCGGTGCGGCCCAGACTCAGCTCGATCACACCCAGGTGGTACGCGTACCCGGCCGACCTGGCGCCACTGTCGACGGCCGTGCGGGCGTACCGCAGGGCCTCGGCGTCCCGCCCCGCGTGGTGCAGCGCCCAGCCGAGGTTGTCGGCGACGTCGGCGTGCGTGCGGCGGGACCACTCGGCCCGCGCCTCCTCCAGCGCGGTGTCCGGGTCACCGGCGGCCAGGGCGAGGGCGGTACCGGTCAGCCCGTCCACGCCGCCCGCGGCGGTGAAGAGGCGGTGGCCGGCGGTGGCGAGCTCCAGCTGGGCGTCCGCCTCGGCGGTACGGCCGGCGGCGCGCAGCAGCTCGGCGTATTCGAGCACGTAGGAGGGGGTCGGTGCGCGGCGGGTGACGTCGGCGTACCCGGCGAGGGCCGCCTCGCTCCGCCCGGCGGCCCAGTCGGCGCGCGCCTTGCCGCGGCGCAGCGCGACGGAGCCGGGGTCGGCGGCGAGGCCGGCGTCGTACTGGCGGGTCGCCTCGGCGAGGTCGCCCGCGTTCCAGGCGAGGTCGCCGAGCTGTACCCGGCAGAAGCCGATGTCGGCCGGGCTGACCGCCGAGTCGAGCGCCCGCCGCATCAGGTCGGTGGCCTCGGCGACCTTGCCGCGCAGCTCCAGGTCGTAGGAGGCCCGGGCGTACGCCGACAGTCCCGGCCGCAGGTCCAGCTGGCGCTGCACGGCGGCGGTCGCGGCGGCGACGTTGCCCAGCTGGGTCTCCGCGTCGGCGAGCACCGCGAACGCGTCCGCGCCGTACCCGTTGATCTTCGTGGCGTCGAGGGCGAAGCGGCGGGCGGCGGCGAAGTCGTGGCGGGCGTTGGCCAGCGCGCCCCGCGCGACCAGCGCCTCGGCGTTGCCGGTGGGGCGCACGGCGAGCGAGCGGCGCACGGCCTCCTCGGCCCGCGGGTAGTTCGTGGGGTCGGCGGTGATCCGGCCACGCTCGACGTACGCGACCGCGAGCGCCGCCCAGGTGCGCCAGTCGCCGGGTACGAGCCGGAGCCGCTCCTGCGCGCGGGCGACCGGGTCGGCCGGGGCGGCGGCCGCGGCCGGGGCGGCCACCGGGGCGCTTCCGGTGGGGCCGAGTACGGCCGCCGCGGCGGTCACCGCGACAGCGAGCGCCACCGCACCGCCGAGTAGAGCTGTCCGTCGCATGTGGAGCCTCCAGGGGAAGTGGGGGGGGCGCCCCGCGGGGGGGGGCCCCGCCCCCGGGGGGGGACCCCAGGGGGGGGGGGGGGCCGGGGGGGGCCCCGCCCGGCCGATTGGGGGTGGCGGTCCCCTGGGGGGCCTCCAGGGCCAGGGGGCGCGCCCCCCCGGGGCGGCGCGCCCGGAACGAGGGTCAGAACCGCTGGGTGCGCTGGTCCGCGAGGCGGACCCGGCGGCGCCACAGCCAGGCGAGCACCAGCAGGCCGAGGCCCGCGGTCGCCGCGACCCCCACGGCGGCGGCCGCGATGGTGGCGGGCATGTCCCCGTCGGACTTGCTGGCGAACCCGGCCGGAGTCAGGTCCGGACCGTCCGAAGAGGACCCTCCGGCGGCGGCCGGCTTGACGCCGTCGCCACCGGTGTTGACGCCGACGCCGTTGGGGAGCGCGACGTACGGGAAGGTGCCGGCGAACTCCTGGTCGTTGGCGTCGACCTTGTCACCGGCCGCGAGCGCGTCCACGATCTTGCCGGTCTGCGCCGCGCCCTCCAGCGCCTGCACCTCGATGTCGACCACGTCGTCGGCCAGCCGCCGCCCGTTCGGGAAGCCCTGCAGGTCGCCGGCGAGCACGCCGAGCCGGTTGGGCTCCGCGGTGACGGGCACCGTGAGGTTGAGCCGCAGCTGCTCGGAGGGGACGAACCGCTTCGGGTTCACGTCCTTGTTGTTGAGCTGCGAGTTGAGGTCCGCCTTGATCGGCCCACCGGCCTTGGTGGTGATGCCGGTCAGGAAGATCTCGACCAGGTCGTTGCGGGGCGTGGCCGGCGCCGGGATGCCGTAGATCTTCTCGATCAGCTGCGGCACCTCGGGGTTGGTCACCCGCTTGACGATGGTGGGGTTCTTGGCGTCCTGGTCGGGGCGGGAGGCGTTGAACGCGTCCTTGAGCCCGGCCGGCACGACGACCTCGTTGACCAGCGGGTTGCCGAGGCGGGAGACCTGCACGCGGTCACCCGTCGAGCCGCCGCCGGCGAGCCGCACGCGCGGCCGGTCGGTGGTGGTCCAGATACCGATGTTGGGGTTGCGCTTCGCGTCGCCGTTCAGCGCCACGTCCTTGAACGGCACCTGGAGCACGATCGTGTTGACGTTGTAGCCGGCGAGCGTGTCCTGGCCGGTCTCGCTCAGGTCGCCGCCGTACAGCAGGTCGAAGACCCGCAGGTCGAGGAAGAACGGGTCGTCCGCCTGGCCGGCGAAGATCTTCCAGCCGCCGGGCAGCTGGATCGACGCCTGGTCGCGCAGCTTGCCGTAGTCCGGCATGGAGGCCGGGCCGACGCGGGACGGGGCCACCGGCCCGTTCGACACCCGGGTCTTGAACGGCGCGCCGTCGAACGACGACTCCATCGTGTACGTCTGGCGGACCAGCAGGTTTTCGTCGTCCAGCGAGGTCACCGGGCCGTTGTTGTACAGGAACGTGCCGGTGCCGCGCTTGTCCTGGGTCTTGAACTTCCACCGGAAGACCGCGTCCGGCTTCGCGTCGCCGTCGTTGTCGACGTTGATGTTGTACGTGGCGTCCGTCGCGAACGGGTAGAAGTTCGGCCCGCCGTTGGGCTCCTCGAACGGGATCCAGTTCGCCACGAACGTGACGTAGTCCGGCCGGTCGGGGCTGACGAACGCGTACAGGTCGGTGTTGTCGACGGCCGGGTCGGCCGCGATCAGCGGCGCCTCACGGTGGCTGGAGGCGACGGCGCCGCTCGGGCCGAGGCCGTAGAGCCCCGCGCCGCCGAGCACGGCCATCGCCGCGAGGGCGGCGGCGCCGCGCCGCGTGGAGATTCGGGTACGTATGGACATCGGGATTCCTTCCGCCCGGTGCGAGGTGATGCCAGGCGTTCGGAATCCCGACGTGCGATGGACTGGTCACTGTCAGATAGCTCGCATCGAGCAATCCGCGCGGCCGTGGGGTGCGAATGAAGTAGTTAAAGCCCGAGGAGCCGGTCGAGGAAGTCGCGGTGGCGGCGGACGACCGCGCGCAGTTCTTCGGTGTCCTCACCGGACCAGCCGCCGAGCGCCTTCGTCTGCCGGGACAGCTCCGCGGTGAGGGCGCCGACGGCCTCCTCGACCAGCAGGTTCGCCTCCCGCGCCGCGGCTGCCGGGTCGTCGACGAAGCGGAGCTGGACCTCGCGCCAGCGGTCCCGGTAGCCCTGGGCGGTCTGCTCGCCCCAGAGGCCGGCGATCGGCTCCTCGACGGCCGGCGCGTCGACCGCCGCCGCCGTCTCGGGCTGCTCGGCCGCCTGCTCGGCGTCGCCGGCGGCGTCCTCCGCTTCGGCGCTGTCGCGGACGTCATGGGAAGGGCCGGCCTGTGCCGCCGCGGCGGCCGCACCGCCGACGGTGGCCGCGCCGAACGCGGTCCGCTGCGGTTCCGGCTCGTGAAACTCGGGCGGGCGGGGGGTCACCGCCGTGAGGTCGTCCGGGTCGGTCCGCTCGCCGGCGAGCACCGGGTCGTCGAACGTGCCGCGGTCGTCGAGCCCGTCGTCCGGCACCCGGTCGGTGACGTCCTCGGCCGCGTCGCGCTCCCGGTCCGTGTCGTCGGCGGCGGGTGGCACCGGTACCGGCTCGGAGGTGACCCGCTCGGTCTGCTGGTTCGCCATGATGTGCCTCCTTTACCGGCTCGTCTCGTAACGGCCGCCGGTCTCGCGCCGCTCCGCGGCGGGGATGCGCTCGTGGGCCTCGGCCTCGGGCCGCGCGGCGGTCGGGATGGGCTCGCTGCCGAGCAGCTCGGTGACCATCTCGCGGTAGTGCACGAGCGCCTCGCGCAGCCGCTCGGTGTCGCTCTCGCCGCGGTCCACCGCCTCGCGGACCGCGTGGGCCCGGCGGTAGTGGTCCAGCGAGCGGGCGTGCTCGACGGACAGGTACGCGGCCTGCTCCTCGAAGTCGCCCGCGGGGTAGCCGCGCTCGGCGGCCATCCGGCCGACCAGGTCCTCGGCGGCGTTCACGGCCTCGACCGGCGACTCGACGAAGCGGATCTGGATCTCCTCCCACTGCGCCGCGTAGCGGGCGCGGGACTCGGGGCGCAGCGGCCTGCGGTCCAGTTCGGCGTGGCGGCGCTCGCGCTCGCGGAGCTCCCGCTCGGCGGCCGACCGGCCCGCGCGCTCGGCGACGAGGCGGTCGTACTCGGGGCCGAACCGGTGACGCAGGGACCACCGGCGGTACAGCATCCAGCCGGCACCCGCGGCGGCCAGCACCGCGAGCACGACGATGACGGTGACAACGATCTGCGTGGCTGACATGCGGTAGTAGTTCCCGCTCAACCATGATCGACAATCCCCGCACGGAACAAAAACTCCGTGCGTACATCCCCCGAGCGGGTGGTGAACGCCCCAGTGCCCTTTTTCGCGTGAGATAGGGCGCCTTGGTACTTGCGGTGGCAATGTATCCTGCCCAAGGCTGCCGTACCGTACCCCGACGGGCGAGGTCTCATGAATACAGGCGACTGGTCGATCCGCGCGAAGATTATCGCCCTGATCACCGTGCCCCTCGCCGCCCTTTTGGCGCTCTGGATATTCACCACGACGCTGACCCTGGGCCCGGCGTTAAACCTGCTCTCGGCGCAGACGTTCCTCGACGAGGTGGGCCGTCCCGGCGAGAGCATGGTTTCCGAGCTGCAGCGTGAGCGGCGCCTCTCCCTCGTCTACCTCGCCGGCAAGGGCGACCTGCCAGCACTGAGCGAGCAGCGCAACCGCACCGACGCCGCGGTGACCGAGTTCCGCCGCCGGGCCGGCGACCCCGACCTGCGCGACGCCGCCGACGGGCGGCTCCGCACCAACCTCGACCAGCTCTTCACCTCGCTCGACCTGCTCACCACCGGCCGTGGCTTCATCGACCGCCGGGAGATGGACCAGGCCGGCGCGCTCGGGCTGTACAGCGGGGTGGTCGACGGGGCGTTCCGGGTCTTCGAGATCATCGCGGACGTCGACGACGAGGAGCTCAACCGCGAGGCGCGGGCGGTCACCTCGCTCGGCCGGGCCCGCGAGGTGCTCGGGCAGTCCGACGCGCTGCTGGCCGGCGCGTTCGCGGCCGGCAAGTTCTCCGGCGGCGAGCACGCCCAGCTCGTGCAGATCATCGGCGCCCACCGCTACCTGTTCGCCCAGGCCCTGCCCGCGCTCCCGGACACCGAGCGGATCGCCTACCAGCGGATGACCGAGGGTGAGGCGTTCACCCGGCTCCGCTCGCTGGAAGATCGGGTGATCGCGCAGGGCCGCGACGGCCAGGCGCCGTCGGTCACCGCCTCCGCGTGGCAGAGCGCGTACGAGCCGGCCATCCTGCAGCTGCGCGAGTTCGAGCTGTCCAGTTCGGACGCGCTCGCCGACCGGGCCACTCCGGTCGCGGTCGGTGTGCTGCTCCGCCTCGCGCTCGCCGGCCTGCTCGGCCTCGCCGCCATCGCGCTGTCCCTGCTCATCTCGCTGCGCGTGGGGCGTTCGCTGATCCGGCGCCTGAGCAGCCTGCGGGAGAGCGCGATGGACCTTGCCGACCGGCGGCTGCCCGGCGTGGTCGCCCGGCTGCGGCGCGGCGAGGAGGTCGACGTCGCCGAGGAGGCACCCCCTCTCGAGTACGGCAGCGACGAGATCGGCCAGCTCGGGCGGGCGTTCACCGAGGCGCAGCGTACGGCGGTGCAGGCCGCGGTCGACGAGGCCACGCTGCGGCAGGGCTTCAACGAGGTGTTCCTCAACATCGCCCGGCGCAGCCAGGCGCTGCTGCACCGCCAGCTCGCGCTGCTCGACTCGATGGAGCGGCGCAGCACCGACCCGGACGAGCTGGAAAACCTCTTCCGGGTCGACCACCTCGCGACGCGCATGCGGCGGCACGCCGAAGACCTGGTGATCCTCGCCGGTTCGGCGCCCGGCCGCGGCTGGCGCAACCCGGTCGGCGTGATCGACGTGATCCGTGGCGGGGTGTCCGAAGTGGAGGACTACTCCCGGGTCGCGATCACCAAGATCGAGCCGGCAAACATCGCCGGGCGTGCGGTCGGCGACATGATCCACCTGCTCGCGGAGCTGATCGAAAACGCGACGTCGTACTCGCCGCCGGAGACGAAGGTGCAGGTGACCGGCGCCTCGGTCCCCAACGGGTACGCGATCGAGATCGAGGACCGCGGGCTCGGCATGACGCCGGAGCTGCTCGGCGAGGCCAACCGCAAGCTCAGCCGCCCGCCCGACTTCGACCCGGCCAACAGCGCCCAGCTCGGCCTCTTCGTGGTGGCGCAGCTCGGCGCCCGCCACGGCGTGAAGATCCAGCTGCGCAACTCGCCGTACGGCGGGATCACCGCGATCGTCCTCATCCCGCCGGACCTGGTCACCCCGCCGCCCGAGCCGGCCGCGCTGCCGGCGGCACCGTCCAACGGCGAGACTCCGCGGATGCGCCGGGCCCGCGCCCTGGCCAGCGTCGACTCGGGGCCGCGCCGCTCGCTGGAGGCGGTGGCCCGCCCGGTACTGGTGCCGGCGCCGGTGATCGACGCGGAGCCGACCGACGCGACGCCGAGCGCGGGGGCGGACGGGCTGCCCAAGCGGGTGCGGCAGGCGAGCCTGGCCCCCCAGCTCCGGGGCGAGCCGGCCGGTCCGCTGACGCTCGACCGGGTCGACCCCGAGCCGCCGCCCCGCTCCGCCGAGCAGGCGCGGGCCACGATGTCCGCGCTCCAGGCGGGTACCGCCCGGGGCCGGCGTGACGCCGACGCGATCCCGACGCCCCGCCCCGAGCCGGGCGCCGTGCCGCTGGCCCGGCGCGACGCGGATCCGGTGCCACTGGCCCGCCGCGAGCCGGGTCCGGTGCCGCTGGCCCGCCGCGACCCGGACGCCCTGCCGTTCGCCGGACGCGGGCCGGCCGCACCCGACCCGACCGAGACGCAGTTCCTGCCGCTCGCGATGCGGCCGACGCGCCAGGTGGTGGAGCCGCCGGTCGACGGTCCCGTCCCGCTGGCCCGCCGGGGTGGTGCAGACACACCCGGGCCGCTCGCCCGCGGCACCGCGACACCGCCGCCGGGCGCGATCGTGACCCCGCCCTCCGGAGGCGACGCCGGCGGGGCGCCCGAGGTGATCGACGGGCTGCCCCGGCGCAAGCGCGGCGCCACAGTGGACGGGCCGGCCGCCCGCCGGTCCACCTCCGGCGGGCTGCCCCGCCGCAAGGCCGGCGAGGGTCCGCCGGTGGACGACAACGGTGATCGACCCGCTCGCGGCACCGGCCTCGAAGCGCTTCGGCTCCGCAAGACCGGCGGTGGCCTGCCCACCCGCGAGCCCGGTCCGGCCGGCGACGAGCCGGCGTCCGCGGACGCCAACGGGCACGGCACGCCGTCCGGCGCGAACGGCGGCGCCGCGCGCGACAACACCCCGCCCGCCGAGCCGGAAGGAGCCGAGTAGTGGTGCCGACGACCAGTCCGGCCGCAAGACTCAACTGGCTGCTCGACGACCTGATCGAGCGGGTGCCGTCCGCGCACCACGCCGTCGTGCTCTCCTCCGACGGGCTGCTCATGGGCTCGTCGCACGGCCTGACCCGGGAAGACGCCGAGCACCTCTCCGCCATGGCCGCCGGCTTCCAGAGCCTGGCCAGGGGGGCGAGCCGCCACTTCGAGACCGGGCCGGTGCGCCAGACGGTGGTCGAGATGGAAGGGGCGTACCTCTTCGTCACCGCCGCCGGTCGGGGCGCCTGCCTGGCGCTGCTGGCCGGCATCGACTCGGACATTGGCTTGATCGCATACGAGATGGCCATGCTGGTCGCGCGGGTGGGGCAAAACATGAGCACGCCCAGCCGCCACCCGACGGTGCCCTCCGATGCGGGGTGAGGCCTTCGGGGCTCTGCCGGCTGACGGGCGCTCCGCGCCCGTTGGCCCCGGGGACGGCCGCCTCCGTCCGCCCTCGTCGCCGCGCTCCCCGGATCGGATGTCGCCGGCCCCCGAGGCCCAGCACGACTGGCTCGACGACGACGCCGGGCCGGTAGTCCGTCCGTACACGGTGACCGGTGGCCGGGTGCGGCCGGTGACGGGCGGGTTCGACCTCGTGGCGTTCGTCCTCGCGGCACCGGGCGCCGCGAGCTCGCCGGACGCCGCACACCTGCAACCTGAGCACCGCGCGATCCTCGCGATGGCCGAAGACCCGATCTCGGTGGCCGAGCTGTCCGCCGGGCTCAACCTGGTCCTCGGGGTCGTCCGGGTGCTGCTCGGCGACCTTCTGGCGGCCGGCCTCATCGCGATGTACGAGCCGTCCACGGCGGCCCACTTCCCCGAAGACGACGTCCTCCAGGCGGTGGTGAATGGACTCCGGGCACTCTGACCTCGATGCCGATCGGCAGATTCCGCTCGCGTTGAAGATCCTCATCGCGGGCGGTTTCGGCGCCGGCAAATCCACTTTGGTGGGTGCGGTGAGCGAGATCCGGCCCCTGCACACCGAGGAGGTCCTCACCCACGCCGGCGTCGAGACCGACAGCCTGGTCGGCGTGGAGGGCAAGCGCACCACCACGGTCGCGATGGACTTCGGCCGGATCACCATCAACGAGGACCTCCAGGTGTACCTGTTCGGTACGCCGGGGCAGGACCGCTTCTGGTTCCTCTGGGACGAGCTCGCGTACGGGGCGCTCGGCGCGGTGGTGCTCGCCGACACCCGCCGGCTCGCCGACAGCTTCCCCTCGGTCGACTACTTCGAGCGGGCCGGCATCCCGTTCGTCGTGGGGGTCAACTGCTTCGACGGCGCCCGGCGCTACACCTCCGAGGCGGTGCGGCAGGCGCTCGACCTCGACCGCGACGTGCCCGTGGTGCTCTGCGACGTACGGCAGCGGCAGTCCGGCAAGCTCGTGCTGATCGCGTTGGTCGAGCACGTGGCCGGCTACCACGGCCACCCGGTCCCGGCCTGAGCCGCGCGAGACGCTGCGGCGCCGGTAGGCCAGCTCCCCGACACAGGTCGCGCCGAGCACCAGCGCGGTGATCGCGACCGGCGCGTGCACCGGGCTGTCCGCGTGCGCGGCCGCCAGCAGCAGCCCGGTCAGGCCGAGGCTGCCGCTGTGCACCCGGGGCGTCAGCGGGCTCTCCACCCGCCGCATGGCACCCGCCGCCAGCAGCGCGAAGAGCAGGCAGAGCAGGTACGCGCCGGCGTGGACGAGCAGGGGCAGGCCCGCGCCGTACACGACCAGCACCGTGCGGGCGACGCCGGCCGAGGCGACGAAGAAGATCACCGAGTGCCAGGCCGGGCGGCGGGTGCCACGCAGCCGGTACCCGATCTCGCCCGCGCACACGGCCGCGAGCAGCAGCGCCGCCGCCGGTACCGGTGCCCACGGGTGTACCCCGCCGTGCAGCGTCGCGTAGAGCAGCCCGGTCAGGCCGAGGCTGGCGCTACAGACCCGGGAGGTGAGCGCGCTGCGGGCCCGCTCGACCAGCCGGGAGACGAGCACGGCGAGCGCGGCGCAGAGGGTGTACACGCCGATGTGCGCGTGCGGCTCGGGGTCGCCGTGACCGCGCGCGAGCAGCGTGCGGGCAAGGTTGGCGGCCCCGACGTAGAAGATGAGCGAGTGCCAGCTCGGCCGGGCGAACACATCCGTTTTGTACCTTCCGTGGTGATCGCCCCGGCCGGTTTTCGGCGGGGCCGACCGGCGTCGTTCGACCAAGATCGGAAGAACTATTTGTTGTGCGCGCCAAGCTCCACTTGCCGATTGCCACGCCGCCGTACCGCAAATCACGTAACCGGACGGCCGGTGGGCCGTAACTTTCCGCTGTGGGAAAGGTGAGGGACCGCGCGCCCGACGAGTGGGACTGCGCCGTCTTCATGGCGGTGGTGGAGGCCGGCACCCGGCAGCGTGCCGTGCGGCTGCTCGCCGACCGGTACGACGAGCACATCACCGTCGAGGGCGTGCGCACCATCCTCCTGAAGATCAACAGGTGGCTGGGGCGGCCCGCGCTACGCGAGGGCGTCGGCCCGCGCGGCAAGGCCGAGCTGACCGTGCGCGGCCGCCGCTTCCTGCGCTTCTGCGAACGGATCCGGAGCCTGTACCAGGAAGAGCGCGGCCGCCTCGCCGAGTCGGACGTGACCCGGCTGGTCTGCCTCCCGCACCACGCCACGATCGTCAAGACGCTCTACGTGGAGACGCTCGCCCAGTACCCGCCCGGTGAGGAGAAGGTCGGCATCGAGGAGCTTCAGCAGAGCGACCGGGGCACCGAGTCCTTCTTCGACCAGGCATTCTGGCCGCTCACCACCGGCACGTACCACCTGGCGATCGGCCAGCCGCCGCCGGCCGAGTTTCGCGACGAGCTCCAGTCCGACCTGCTGTACGAGTCACAGCTCGAAGTGCTCGTCCCGGCCGACTACCCGGGCGACGCGATGCCGCTGGCCGAGTTCGTACGCAGCGTCGCGCACGTCCCGCCCAAGGACTCGCGCGCCCGCATCCTGCTGGAGAAGCGGATCGCCGGCCACCGGATCGCCGACCCGGGCGAGGAGCGGCGGGTGGCCAGCGCCACGTACGAGATCGGCAGCGTCATCGAGCGGGTCGCCCTGCTGCACGAGTGCGGCCTGCCCGGCCCGCTCGTGCTCGCCCCCTCGGACATCGCGCTCATCTACAAGCCCGGCATGCGCTTCGGCGGCGCGGGCGTGGATCACTCCAAGTGGGTGCCGCTGCACCACGAGACCGAGCGGCTGACGCTGGAGGTGCACGTGACGACGGCCAACCCCCGCCCCAACCACCTGCGCCCGATCGTCGCGCTGCTCAAGAAGATCTGCGCCGACCAGCCCCGCCTGCGCGGCGAGCGAGTGAGCTTGCGAGCGAGCCATCAGACTCAGTGATGACGCACGGCGCTGGCCGCACCGACAGACGGCCGTTGAGCCCTTCAATCCACGACCACGACGTCGAGCCGGCGCGGGCCGTGCACGCCCTCGACCCGGTTCAGCTCGATGTCGCTGGTCGCCGAGGGGCCGGAGATCAGCGTGAGCGGCCGGGTCGGGTCGGCGAGCCGGGCCAGCGCCTCCGGCACCCCGCCCACGATCTGTCCGCTGTGGACGACGCAGACGTGGCGGTCGGGCACCAGCGAGAGCGCCCGCCGCCCCTGGTCCGGGCCGGCGTCGAGGATCAGCGTCCCGGTCCGCGCGACCGCGACCGCACACCCGGTCAGCACGGCGACGCCGGCGGCGTCGAGGTCGGTCACGGTGAGAGGTTCGCGCAAAACCCTTCCCGGGTACGCGGCGAGCCAGGCACGCGCCCCGGCGGGTGCGACGACGGCTGAGGCGTCACTCAGCAACTCGCCGACCGCGCCGGCCAGCCCGCCCGGGTCACACCGCCGCACCGTGGCCTTGTAGTCGATCAAGCGGTCGACGAAGAGGTCGACGAGGTCCGCGCCGCCGTCCACAGTGCGGTAATCCCGGGGCACGTCGACCGGAGCGGAGGGTCGGGCCGCCCGGACCCGGCGGAGCACCTCGTCACGAGCGCTCATGCCCGTCCTCGCTTCGCTGCGGGCGGGCACGAGGCATCAGGCGTACTGCGTCTGATTCGCTCGCTACGCTCGCTCATGGGCCCACCACTCCCGGAAGGTCTGCTTCGCCGGCAGGGGGGCGTCGCGAGTGGACGTCCACTTCGACAGCGGCCACGGGAGGTGGCGCACCGCGCCGCGGCGCCCGGCGACCAAACGGATCGGGGCGGCACCGCGCCGGGCGGCGCGCAGGGCGGCCGTGTACCGGCGGCGGTCACGCATCGCCCAGGAGAGCGCGCGCATCGCGGCCCGTTCCGCCGGTGGGTGCGGGCCGGTCTGCCGCAGGTGGACCAGCACCTCGGGGATGTTGATGCGCACCGGGCAGGCGTCGTAGCAGGCGCCGCAGAGCGTGGAGGCGTACGGCAGCGTGCGGTTGGCGCCCTCGCCGCTCATCTGCGGGCTCAGGATCGCGCCGATCGGGCCGGGGTAGACCGAGCCGTACGCGTGGCCGCCGACCCGCTCGTACACCGGGCAGACGTTGAGGCAGGCCGAGCAGCGGATGCACCGCAGCGCCTGCCGCCCGACGCTGTCGGCGAGCGTCTCGGTCCGGCCGTTGTCGACCAGGACGATGTGCAGGGTCTGCGGGCCGTCGCCGGGCGTGACGCCGGTCCACAGCGACGTGTACGGGTTCATCCGCTCGCCGGTCGACGAGCGGGGCAGCAGCTGGAGGAAGACCTCCAGGTCGCGGAAGGTCGGCAGGATCTTCTCGATGCCGACCACGGAGATGAGGGTCTCCGGGAGGGTGAGGCACATCCGGCCGTTCCCCTCCGACTCGACCACGACGAGCGTGCCGGACTCGGCGACCGCGAAGTTGGCGCCGGAGATGCCGACCCGGGCGGAGAGGAACTTGGCCCGCAGGTGCCGCCGTGCCGCCTCGGCCAGCGCCGGCGGGTCGTCGGTCCGGGCGGAGAGGCCGTTGCGGCTGAAGATCTCGCGGATCTGCGCGCGGTTGTAGTGGATCGCCGGTACCAGGATGTGTGAAGGCGTGTCGCCGGCGAGCTGGACGATCAGCTCGGCCAGGTCGGTCTCCACCGCGGCGATGCCGGCCGCCTCCAGCGCCTCGTTGAGGCCGATCTCCTGGGTGGCCATCGACTTCACCTTGACCACCTCGGCGGCGCCGGTGTCGCGGACCAGCCCGGTGACCACCGCGCAGGCCTCGGCCGCGTCGCGGGCCCAGTGCACGGTGGCGCCGGCCGCGGTGGCCGCCGCCTCGAACTGCTCCAGCAGCTCGGGCAGGCGGGCCAGCACGTCGTCCTTGATGGCGGCGCCGGCCTGGCGCAGCGCCTCCCAGTCGGGCACCTCGCCGACCACCCGCAGCCGCTTGTCGCGGATCGTGTGGGTGGCCTTGCGCAGGTTGGCGCGGAGCTGCGCGTCGCCGAGCTCGGCGCGGGCGGCGACCGGGAACGGCCGCCGCGCGACGATGTGACCCCCGCTCATGAGGTGGCCGCCAGGATCTCGGCGTAGTGGATCGGTCTGGCCGGGCCGCCGGCGCGGGAGAGGCCGCCGCCGATGTGGGCCAGGCAGGAGTTGTCGACCGCCGCCACGTACTCGGCGCCGGTGCCGGCGATCGCCTGGCACTTGTCGGCCAGCATCGCGCCGGAGACACCCGCGTTCTTCACCGCGAACGTGCCGCCGAAGCCGCAGCACTCCTCCGCGCCGGGCAGGTCGAGCAGCTCCAGGCCGCCGACCGCCGCCAGCAGCCGCCGCGGCCGGTCGCCGAGGCGGAGCATGCGCAGGCCGTGGCAGGTCGGGTGGTACGTCACGCGGTGCGGGAACGTGGCGCCCACGTCGGTCACGCCGAGCACGTCGACCAGGAGCTCGGAGAGCTCGTACGTGCGGGCGGCCACCTCGGCGGCGTCCGGCAGCAGCTTCGGGTACCAGTCGCGGACCATCGCCACGCAGGAGCCGGAGGGGCCGACCACCGCGTCGTACCCGTCGAAGGTCTTGACGAAGTTGGCCACCAGCGGCAGCGCCTCTTCGCGGTAGCCGCTGTTGGCGTGCATCTGGCCGCAGCAGCCCTGGTCGACCGGAAACTCCACGGTATGGCCGAGCCGCTCCAGCACCTGGACGACCGCGCGGCCGGTGCCGGGGAAGACCAGGTCGTTGACGCAGGTGACGAAGAGCGCGACTTTCAAGTGGTCCTCCCGAAGTAGGGAAGGTGCCGCTCGCGGGCGGCGGTGATGTGCGCGCGCATGGCCCCGGCGGCCCGCTCCGGGTCGCTTGCGGCGATGGCGTCGACCACGCGGTGGTGCTCCTCGGCGCTGATGCCGTAGTGGGCCGGGGGGAAGTGCAGGCGGAAGAGGTGCAGGTGCGAGCGGAGGCGTACCACGGCCTCGTGCAGCATCCGGTTGCCGGAGAGCTCGGCGACGAGGTGGTGGAAGCGGGCGTCCTGCGCTGTGAAAGCGGCGATCCCCGGCTGGGGGTCGGGCAGGTCGGCCTCCGCGCGCAGCCGGTCCACATCGGACGCCGGGAGCACCGAGGCGGCCCTGCTCGCCGCCGGCGGCTCCAGGATGAGCCGCATCTCCACCAGCTCCTCGAACTCCTCACGGGTCAGCAGCGGCGCGGCCGTGTATCCGGCCAGCGGGCGCTTGCGGACCAGCCCGTCGGCCTCCAGCCGGGCCAGCGCCTCGCGCACCGGGGTCGGTGAGACCTCCAGCTGGCGGGCGAGGGCGTCGATGTTGATCCGGGCGCCGGGCGCGACGGCGTGGTCCATGATCAGCGCTTGCACAGACCCGTACACGTCCTCGGTGAGGGTCAGTCGCCGGGCCGGCTTCATCGTCGCCACAATCGTGGATCCTATACGATTCGCTGACGCTAGATCAACCGCTTGCGGTCTGGTTGGATCGGAGCGTGACCTCCCTGTCGCCGCCCACCGCCCAGCCTGAACTCCTCTACGTCGGGTGCTACACGCCGGACTCGGGCGGGGAAGGGGCCGGCATCACCGCCGTACGGCGTGACCCGGCCACCGGCCTCCTCGAATCGCTCGGCGTCGTGGCCCGTACGCCGTCGCCGTCGTTCCTGGCCTGGCACCCGACGCTCCCGGTGCTGTATGCGGTCAACGAGGTCGAGGAGGGTGGGGTCAGCGCCTGGGCGGTCGACGGGGAGACCGACCTGCGCCCGCTCGGCCAGGGCTCGACCGGCGGCATGCACCCGTGTCACCTCGCCGTCGCCCCCGGCGGGGGATACCTGGTGAGCGTCAACTACTCCAGCGGGAGCGTGGCCGTGCACCGGCTCGGCGACGACGGCGCGCTGGGCGAGCGGACCGACCTGCTGGCGCACGAGGGCGCCGGACCCGACCCCAAGCGGCAGGAGCGGGCGCACGCGCACATGGCCTCGCCCAACCCCGGCGGCGGCGCGATCCTCGTGGTCGACCTCGGCACCGACTCGGTGTACCGGTACGAGCTGGAGGCCGCCACCGGCCGCCTCGTGCCGCTCGGGCCGCGGATCCACGCGCACGCCGGCTCGGGGCCGCGGCACCTCGCCCGCCACCCGGACGGCCGCCGGGCGTACCTGGTGGGCGAGCTCGACGCGACCGTGACCGCGTACGACATCGAGGGCGGGGCCGGCGTGCTGCACGAGCGGGGCCGCGTGGCGACCACCCGGCTCACCGGCGCCCAGCCCTCCGAGATCGCGGTCCGCGCCGACGGCCGCTTCCTCTACGTGGCCAACCGCGGCACCGACACGATCTCCGCGTTCGCGCTCGACGGCGACGTACCGGTCTACCTGGCCGAGATCCCGACCGGTGGCCGGTGGCCGCGGCACTTCGCGCTCGTCGGTGATCACCTGTACGTGGCCAACGAGCGGTCGCACGCGGTTGTCGGCTTCCACCTCGACGCCGACTCGGGGGTTCCGCAGGAGCCGGGGAGCGTACTGGAGCTGCCCAGCCCTACGTGCGTTTTGCCCGCTAAGTCCTTATAGGACGATATCGCTAATGAAGATGCCGGCTTGAACGATTGGGGATTGGCCCCGGTATATGGGGGATTCCCAAAACGGACCGCCGTTATATAGCTACGCCGTGTAAGCGAATATCGGCCGGAAGGTCGCTGATCCGTAACGTTCGGCCGAACGCACCTGGCGACGCGCACGAAGCATCAGCAGGATGGGACCGTGCCAGGCCGCCATCGCATGCACAGCAACTTTCGCGGAGCAGGCGCCATCGCTGTAGCGGTGGCGCTTGTCGTCGTGGTGGGTGGCTCGTGGTTCGGCTATCGGGAGCTCGCCGGCTCCCGGTGCACCGGCGAGATGAAGCTTGCCCTTGCCGCCTCCCCGGAGATCGCACCCGCTGTGCGTTCCACCGTGGAGAGTTGGCGCGCGGACGGCGGCTCGGCCGGCGGCACGTGCGTGGCGGTCGACATCAACGAGGTCAACTCGGTCGACATGGCCGCGGTCATCGCCGCCCAGCACAACGTCGGGCTCGCTGGCGTCGGCAGCGCCAACGGCACGCTCGAGACCCCCGACGTGTGGCTGCCCGACTCCTCCAGCTGGCTGGTGCGGCTCAAAAACCTCGCGCCCGGCTTCAACCCGACCGACGGCGGCTCGGTCGCCCGCAGCCCGGTCGTGGCCGCGATGCCCGAGCCGCTCGCCGAGAGCCTCGGCTGGCCGGAAAAGAAGGTGGGCTGGACCGACCTGCTCAAGCGGATCACCACCGGCACCGGCCTGCGCACCGGCATCGTCGAGCCGACCCGCGACGCGGCCGGCCTCTCCGGGCTGCTCTCGCTCGGCGCGGCGGCCAGCGGCGGCAACGGGGCGCAGGCGCAGACCGCGGCACTGCGCTCGCTGGCGATCGGCCGCTCGGCCCTCCGCGACGACCTGGTGGCCAAGTTTCCGCAGGCCTCCGATGCCGCCTCGCTCGCCTCCGGGCTCAACGTGGCGCCGCTGTCCGAGGAAGACGTCATCGAGTACAACGCGAAGAAGCCGCCGGTGCCGCTGGCCGCGCTCTACGTCGAGCCGACGCCGGCGCCGCTCGACTACCCGTTCGCGGTGATGCCCGGCGTCGACCCGGACAAGGCCGCGGCGGCCGAGGCGGTGCACGACGCGCTCGACACCCGGTCGTTCCGCGACCTGCTCGGCGCGCAGGGCCTCCGGGCGCCCGACGGCACCTGGGGCTCCGGCTTCTCCGCGCCCACCGGTGCGCCCAGCCCGGCCGGCGGGCCGCCGTCCGCGACGCCGAACGCGGGTGGCCGGGCCGCCGGCGACCTCGACCCGCTGGCGCTGGACCGGTCGCTGGCCACCTGGACGGCGGTCACCGCGCCCGGCCGCATGCTCGCCGTCATGGACGTCTCCGGCTCGATGCTGGAAAGGGTGCCCACGGCCGAGAACGCCACCCGGATGGCGGTGACGCTCGCCGCGGCGCAGGGCGGGCTCAGCCTCTTCGACGACTCGTGGGCGCTCGGGCTCTGGACGTTCTCCACCGAGCTCGACGGCGGCAAGGACTGGCGCGAGCTCGTGCCGATCGGGCCGCTGAGCAGCAACCGTTCGCAGGCGCTCAACGCGCTCAAGTCGATCTCGCCCAAGCCCGACGGCGACACCGGGCTGTACGACACGATGCTCGCGGCGTACAAGGAGGTGCAGGACGGGTGGGCGGCCGACCGGGTCAACTCGATCGTGATGTTCACCGACGGCAAGAACGACGACGCCAACGGGATCAACGAGCAGACCCTGCTGGCCCAGCTGAAGGATCTCGCCGACCCGCGCCGCCCGATCCAGGTGATCATCCTGGGCATCGGCGACGGCGTCGACGAGGGGCAGCTCAAGCGGATCACCAACGTCACGGGCGGCGGCGTCTTCGTCACAAAGGACCCGACGAAGATTGGCGACATCTTTCTCAAAGCGCTCGCATTGCGTCCCGCGGCACCCCGCTGAGCAGCGGATATACCTGATGTAGGCAATTGACTACCTTGCGTACATGTACGTTCGGGTGGTTGATCGCAATGAACTGACAGTTTTTTGTCGGAAGCCCATGCGAGATGCGCCCGTAGGTCAAGATGTCCTGGTGCTCTGGCGCCGCCGGCCCCGATCATGGGTCCGGCGATTGCCGTGAGGGCACGGTCGACTTGACAAGCTGGGGGAGGGCTGGTGACGTCGGCGACTCTCCTGACGCGTCCGGTGGGGGTACCGAACGCGGCGGAAACGACGGGCGCGCTGCTGCGCGCGAGGCTCCGCACGTACGAGCGGGCATTGGTGGTGCTGGATCTCACCATCATTTCCGGCGCCGTGCTCGCGGGCTACTTCGGGCGGTTCAACTGGGCGGTCGAGCCGTTCGGCGGGGGCGAGCCGATCGGTTCGCAGATCCCGTACCCGGTGGTCGGCCCGGCCCTCGTGCTCGTCTGGCTCGGCTCCCTCAAGGTGATGCGCTGCTACGACGACCGTGTGCTGGGGTACGGCGCGGACGAGTACCGCCGGGTCACCTCGGCGACCCTCCGCCTGGCCGGCGCGATCGCGATCGTCGGCTACGTGGCCAACGTCGGCGTCGCCCGGGGCTTCCTCGCCCTGACGTTCGCCACCGGCACGGTCGGGCTGGTCGGCGGGCGCTACCTGGCCCGCAAGTGGCTGCACAAGGCCCGCGCCAAGGGCACCGGGTGGTCCCGCCGGGTGCTGGTGGTCGGCGACGCGCCGCACGTGCTGGAGCTGGTGCACACGCTGCGCCGCGAGCCGTACGCGGGCTATCGCGTGGTCGGCGCCTGCATCCCGGACGCGCTGCTCGCCCCGGTGCCGCAGCGGCTGGGCGACGTGCCGGTGGTCGGCTCGTTCCGCAGCATCCTGGAGTCGGCCCGGGCGGCCGGTGTCGACACGGTCGCGGTGACCGCCTCCGGTGAACTGACCGCCGCCCGGCTGCGCCGGCTCGGCTGGCAGATGGAGGGCACCGGCATCGACCTGGTGCTCGCGCCGGCCCTCACCGACGTGGCCGGCCCGCGGATCCACACCCGCCCGGTCGCCGGGCTGCCGCTGATCCACGTGGAGGCGCCCGAGTTTCGCGGCACCCGCAAGATAGTCAAGGGCTTCGTCGACCGGTTCACCGCGATCCTCGGGCTGACCATCGCGCTGCCGCTGATGGTCGTGATCGCGCTCGCGATCAAGCTGGACAGCAAGGGCCCGGTCATCTTCCGGCAGATCCGGGTCGGGCAGGGCGGCCGCGAGTTCGGCGTCTTCAAGTTTCGCACGATGGTGGTCAACGCCGACGAGATGCTGGCCAAGCTGGCGGCCCGCAACGAGCACGACGGCCTGCTGTTCAAGATGCGCAAGGACCCGCGGGTCACCCGGGTGGGCCGGATCCTGCGCAAGTACTCACTCGACGAGCTGCCCCAGCTGATCAACGTGCTGGTCGGCCACATGAGCCTGGTCGGCCCGCGCCCGCCGCTGCCGTCCGAGGTCGCCCGCTACGACGGCGACATCGCCCGCCGCCTGCTGGTAAAGCCCGGCATCACCGGCCTGTGGCAGGTCAGCGGCCGCTCGGATCTGTCCTGGGAGGACGGTCTGCGGCTCGACCTGTACTACGTCGAGAACTGGTCCCTCGCCACCGACGTCGTCATCATGTGGAAGACGATCGGCGCCGTGATGGCCAGCCGAGGCGCGTACTAGCCGCTGCGGAGCTGGGCGCACCAACGCGCCCAGCCAGGTCGATGGGGCGCCTGCGCGTAGGGGCCGCTTTCCTGCGGCCTCACCGTCCGCGCTATGTGCCGCTGTCCGCACGGCGCCCTCTCATGATCCTTCGCCCGGATTCCGCGTTCTCGACGGCGTTTCACGCGGAATTTGGGCGAACGATCATGCCGGAAGGCGGATCGAGACAACCTTCTGCCGCCCGATCAACCCAAGGCGCAGATCGTGGTACAGAGTTGCCCCTACAAGGGCAGCTACGTACCACGATCTGCTCAAAGTCGGCTGACGTCGACGCCGATCAAGGGCTGCCCCACCGCCCGTGCTGCCTGGGCCCGGCTGCTTCCGATGTCAAAGCAGGGCAAATGCCGCCACGACACAACCCGAACCGCCTCGCAGGTGGCTTCGCCGCCTGAGACGCCGGAGGCCCGTTGGGCTGTTGGTGGACGTCGGAGGGGAGCGTCGCTTGGGCGGGCTGTCGAGCTGCCCCGGTTTGTGCGCCGGTCAGCAGATGGATGGTGGGCCGGGCGGTGGGCGGGTGGGGTCACCGCCTTGGCTGGGGGCGACACGGGGAACCACGGGAGCGAGGCGCCCGAGGCCGGGCGAGCATCGGCGGCCGATCACGAGACGGTGCGGGTCAGCCACCGGGCCGGGTGGTTTTGGATGGTCCGCACGACCGAGCCGGCGGCGCCGACCACAGCCGCGTCGGCGCCGAGGACCGAGGGGCGTACGGCCACCGGTGACCAGGCGGCCGTGAGCACCCTGCGGTGGATCTCCGCCTCGACGGCCGGGCGGAGCCAGGCGGCCAGCGGCGCGTAGATGCCGCCGAGCACGACCGCCTCGACGTCGAGGAGGTTGACCACGCCGGCGACCGCCACGCCGAGCGCCTCGCCGGCCGATGCCAGCGCGTCCAGCACCGCGGGGTTACCCGCCTCGGCCTGCGGGAGCAGGTCGTCGGCGCCGGCGGCGCGCAGGATCGCCTCCTGCCCCGCGTACTGCTCCAGGCAGCCGCGCGCGCCGCACCGGCAGGCCGGGCCGTCCGGTCGTACGGCCATGTGGCCCAGCTCGCCGCTCCAGCCGCGGGCGCCCCTGAAGAGCGCGCCGTGCAGCACGATGCCGGCGCCGATGCCGATCTCGCCGGAGACGTAGAGGAAGCTGGCCGGGCCGGCGGGACCGGCGTGCAGCTCGCCGAGCGCGGCGAGGTTGGCCTCGTTGTCGACCGTTACCGGCAGCCCGTCGAGAGCGGCTCTGCTGGCCGCGCTCGCTTCGCTCGCTGGGTGCCGCAGGTGGCCGGCTCGGTCCGGCCTCGTCGCTTCGCTCCTCGGGTCGGACCGTGCCAGCCCCGCGGCTCTGCCTACCGCGCTCGCTTCGCTCCTCGGGCCGGACCTTGCCAGCCCCGCAGCCAGGCCGGCCGGCACGTCCACGTCCCGCCAGCCCAGGTTGGGGGCGAGGCGGACCACGCCGGCCGGGGTCACCAGGCCGGGTACGGCCAGCGCGGCACCGGCCAGCACGAGCCCTTCGCGCTCCGCGTGCGCGCGGGCGTCCGCGGCCAGCCCGGCGACCTCGGCGAGCACCTGGTCGGGGCGGCCGGGGCGCTGGTCGGCGTGGCGCACGTCCCGGTGCCGGACCGTGCCGGCGAGGTCGACCACGCAGGCCGACAGGTAGTCCACGTTGATCTCCAGGCCGAGGCCGGCCGGACCGCTCGTGGAGAGCACGAGGCCGGCCGCCGGGCGCCCGGCGCCGGCCCTTGGCGCGGGCTCCACCTCGGTCAGCAGGCCGCCCGAGATCAGGTCATCCACCAGCGCGGAAACGGTGGCGCGGGTGAGACTCGTGGCGGCGGCGATGTCGGCTCGGGACGGCGGGCGGGCGGCTTCCTTTTCGGGAGCCCGGCCGTCGCCCGCCAGGCGACGGCCAGGCCCAGGGGCCCTGCTGGCGACCTGGCGCAGCACCAGCCCGAGGTTGTGCTCGCGCAGCGAAGCCTGCCGTACGGGCCCGTCCGTCATGCCCTTGACAGTGCCATAGCGGAGGCAAATAATTCAACCGTTGAACAAATCGCGGATGTTACGTGGAGGTCTCATATGTCTGTCCAGCCGACCCGCGCCGACAAGTTCTCCTTCGGCCTCTGGACCGTGGGCTGGCCGGCCCGCGATCCCTTCGGTGACGCCACCCGCGCTCCCCTCGACCCGATCGAGGCCGTGCACAAGCTGACCGAGCTGGGCGCCTACGGCATGACGTTCCACGACGACGACCTCGTGCCGTTCGGCGCCGACAACGCCAGCCGTGACGAGGTCATCTCCCGCTTCCGCAAGGCGCTCGACGAGACCGGCCTGGTCGTCCCGATGGTCACCACCAACCTGTTCACCCACCCGGTGTTCAAGGACGGCGGCTTCACCAGCAACGACCGCTCGGTCCGGCGCTACGCGCTGCGCAAGGTGCTGCGCAACATCGACCTGGCCGCCGAGATCGGCGCGCAGACGTTCGTCATGTGGGGCGGCCGCGAGGGCGCGGAGTACGACGCGGCCAAGGACGTGCGGGCCGCGCTCGACCGCTACCGGGAGGCCGTCGACACGCTCGCGCAGTACGTGATCGACCGTGGCTACGGCCTGCGCTTCGCCCTGGAGCCCAAGCCCAACGAGCCGCGCGGCGACATCCTGCTGCCGACGGTGGGGCACGCGCTCGCGTTCATCGCCAGCCTCGACCACGGCGACATGGTCGGCCTCAACCCCGAGGTGGGCCACGAGCAGATGGCCGGGCTCAACTTCGCGCACGGCATCGCCCAGGCGCTCTGGGCCGGCAAGCTCTTCCACATCGACCTCAACGGGCAGCGCGGCATCAAGTTCGACCAGGACCTGGTCTTCGGCCACGGCGACCTGCTCAACGCGTTCGCGCTGGTCGACCTGCTGGAGCACGGCGGCCCGGACGGCGCCCCGGCGTACGAGGGGCCGCGCCACTTCGACTACAAGCCGTCCCGCACCGAGGACTATGCGGGCGTGTGGGAGTCGGCCAAGGCCAACATGCGGATGTACCTGCTGCTCAAGGAGCGCACCACGGCGTTCCGGGCGGATCCCGAGGTGCGGGAGGCGCTCGCCGCCGCCAAGGTGGCCGAGCTGTCCCAGCCCACGCTCGGCGCGGGCGAGACGGTCGCCGACCTCTTGGCCGACCGCACCGCCTGGGAAGACTTCGACCCGGACGCCAAGGGCGCCCAGGGCTACGGCTTCGTCCGCCTCAACCAGCTGATGGCCGACCACGCGCTCGGCGCCCGCTGAGGCCTGACCCACCCGGTCGGGGTCCCGCACGGGCCCCGGCCGGCACCGTCGAAAGGGGAGGGACGGCATGCTCGTCGCGGGAGTGGATTCGTCGACGCAGTCGTGCAAGGTGGTTGTCCGGGACGCGCAGACCGGTGTGCTCGTTCGGGAGGGGCGGGCCTCGCATCCGGACGGGACCGAGGTGGATCCCGCAGCCTGGTGGGCGGCGCTCTCCACGGCGATCTCCGCGGCCGGCGGGCTCGATGACGTGGCGGCGGCCTCGGTGGCGGGGCAGCAGCACGGCATGGTCTGCCTCGACGAGGGCGGCGAGGTGGTGCGGCCGGCCCTGCTCTGGAACGACACCCGCTCCGCCGGCGCGGCCACCGAGCTGATCGAGGAGCTGGGCGGCGGCAAGGCGTGGGCGGACGCGGTCGGGCTGGTGCCGGTGGCCTCGTTCACCATCACCAAGCTGCGCTGGCTGGCCAGCAACGAGCCGGCCAACGCCGAGCGCACCGCCGCCGTCTGCCTGCCGCACGACTGGCTGACCTGGAAGCTGGCCGGTGCCGGGAGCCTCGACGCGCTGCGCACCGACCGCAGCGACGCCAGCGGCACCGGCTACTGGTCGACGCCCACCGGGGAGTACCGCCTCGACCTGCTCCGGCGGGCGTTCGGGCGGGAGCCGCTGGTGCCCGAGGTGCTCGGCCCGACCGGTGTCGCCGGCAGCCTGCCGAACGGCGCTCCGCTCGGCCCGGGCGCGGGTGACAACGCCGCGGCCGCGCTGGGCGCCGGCGCGCTTCCCGGCGACGTGCTGGTCTCGATCGGCACGTCGGGTACGGCGTTCAGCGTCGCGGAAAAGCCGGCCGCCGACCCGAGCGGCACGGTCGCCGGATTCGCCGACACCACCGGGCGCTTCCTGCCCCTGGTCGCCACGCTCAACGCGGCCCGGGTACTGGACGCGGTCGCGGCGCTGCTCGGCGTCGACCATCCCGCGCTGTCCCGGCTGGCGCTGAGCGCACCACCCGGGGCCGGCGGGCTCTGCCTCGTGCCGTACCTGGAGGGCGAGCGCACCCCCAACCGTCCGAACTCGACCGGCGCCCTGCACGGGCTGACGCTCGGCACCTCCACCCCGGCCCACCTGGCCCGGGCGGCGGTGGAGGGCATGCTCTGCGCGCTCGCCGACGGCCTCGACGCCCTGGTGGCGCAGGGTGCGGTGGTCAACCGGGTGATCCTGGTCGGCGGCGGCGCCCGCTCCGAGGCGGTACGCCGGATCGCGCCCGAGGTCTTCGGCGCTCCCGTGGTCGTGCCGCCCCCGGGTGAGTATGTGGCCGACGGCGCCGCTCGCCAGGCCGCCTGGGTCGCGCTCGGCGGCGACGAGCCACCGGCCTGGTCCACGGGCGCGGTCGAGGCGTACGAGGGCGAGGCGGTCCCGGCGATCCGCGACCGGTACGCCGAGGCGCGCGAACACGTGATCGACCGAACCGCTTGATCAACGGGCGCGGCGGTGCACCGGCGGGTTACCGTCGATGGGTATGACCGCGCTGGGCGACACCGAGCAGACCGCCGGCGGCGACTCGCCGCCGGCGGTACACGCGCGGGCGGTCGCGCTCACCGAATACCTGCTGGCCGTCCGCGCCCTGCTGGAAAAGCCGGTGCGGGCCGTGCCGGCCGCCGACGCGTTCTGGCAGGACGACCTGCCGGCCCACGTCGAGTGCGGGGTCGGCCCGTTCAAGCCGGGCGGCAGCTGGCTGCGGGTCGGCCGGCCGGACCCGCCCGACCCGCCCTCGATCCCCACCCCGCTCCTGCGCCACCTGGTCTGGGACCTCTCGACGGTGTCGCCGCCCACGATCGGCGAGGTCGCGCCCGAGGTGGAGACCGCGTTCACCGAGTGGCGCGACGGCCAGTGGGAGCCGTGGGCCCGCGAGCACCAGCTCGCCGAGGTGACCCGCCGGCTGCACGACCGCCTCTACGACCTGCGGTACCGGGTCGACATCGACGCCGCCCGGGTCGAGCTGGTCTGGGGCCACCTGGTCCTGCGCCACCGCGACATCCACTACCCGCTGCTGGCCACGCCGGTCGCGATCGAGTACGACCCGGACTCCACCACCGTCTCGGTGACCCCGCAGGGCCCGCCACGCATCCAGGTCGACGCGCTCGGCGACCTCGACGGGCGCCGGGTGGCCGACCTGCTCGACCTCGGCGGCACCGGCGGCCAGGTCGACATCGACCCGTGGGACGCGGCCGAACGGCTCGACTTCGCCCGCCGCGCCACCCGCCGGCTCGGCCTGGAGCCGGACACCGTCGTCGACACCGGCGTCCTGTTCGTCCGGCCGCGCCAGCGCATGGTCCGCCGCTTCCTCGAAGCCCTGCGCGAGCGGTTGACCGGCGGGAGCCTCGAGGTCGGCGCGCTCGCCGGGGTGCTCGCCCACGAGCCGAGCCGGTTGCGCATGCCCGACGACGACGCGGAGGCCTGGGACCGCACCAGCGAGCGGCTGCTGATGCCGATGGCCACCAACGACGCGCAGGAGTCGATCGCCCGCCGGCTGGCCGCCCACCGCAACGTCGCCGTGCAGGGTCCACCCGGCACCGGCAAGACGCACACGATCCGCAACCTCATCTGCCACCTGGTCGCGCACGGCAAGCGGGTGCTCGTGCTCGCCCAGAAGGAGGACCCGCTGCGGGTGCTCCGCGACGGGCTGCCCGAGGAGATCCAGCCGCTCTGCCTGGCGGTGCTCGGCCGCTCCGCCGACCAGCTCGTGCAGCTGCAGGTCGCCGCCCGCGAGCTCGCCGACCGCGCGGCCACATTGGACAGTGAGGCGGAGGCGGCCTGGGTGCGTCAGCTGGTCGCCGAGGTGGCGGCGGCCGAGGAGGGGTTCGCGGCCGCCCGGGCCGAGCTGCTCGCCGCGGCCGAGCGGGAGGCCCGCCGCTACGACGGGCGCAGCGCCGGCGAGGTCGGCGAGTGGCTGCGCCGGCACGAGGCCGACGCGCTGGTCCCGGACCCGATCCCGCCGGGCACGCCGCCGCCGCTGGAGGCCGCCGAGTTCGCCGTACTCGCCGATCTCGCGCGGCGGCTGACCGCCGCCGACCGCGCCGCCGCGCTCGGACCCCTGCCCGCCGATGGCCAGCTTCCGACCGGGGAAGCGGTCGCCGCGCGGAGGGACGCGCTGCGCGACGCACGCAAGGTGGTCGACGCGCTGCGAGACCGCGGCATGGCCATAGCGGGAGTACGCGAACACGGGCCCACGGTCGTCGACGAGCTGGCCGCCGCCCTGCGCGGGGCGGCCGACGAGCTGACCCGCCGCGAGGGGAGCTGGACCGACCGCCTCGGCCAGCTGATCCGCGACCCGAGCTGGCGCGCGGTGTGGGACGGCCACGTGGCCGCCTGCCAGCAGCTCCTCGGCGAGCTGGGGCAGCGCACCGCGTTCGTGGCCGGGCGGCGGGTCACGATCCCCGAGCCGTACTCGACGCAGCCCCGCCGCCTGCTCTCCCAGCTCTCCGAGATCCGCGCCCGGTACGCGGCCGGCAAGGCGGTGCGCCGACTCACCCACGCCGAGCTGGCCCGGCTCGTGTCCGAGGTACAGGTAGACGGCGAGCCGCTGCGCACCACCGACGACGTCGACCTCGTGGTGGCCACCGTGGAGCGCGAGCAGTTGCGGCAGCAGCTCGCCGCCCGGTGGGACGAGTGGCGCACGCGGCTCGACGTGCCCGTGCCGACCTCCACAGTGGACGCCGCCGCTCCGCCGTCCTCCCGCGGCGTTTCGCCGGGCGGGCGCGGCGTTTCGCCCGGCGGGCCTGGTGCTTCGCTGGACGCGCGCGGTGCTTCGCCGGACGGCCGCGGCGTTTCGCCGGGCGGGCGTGGCGTTTCGCCGGGCGGGCGTGGCGTTTCGCCGGGCGGGCGTGGCGGGGAGCCGGAGCTGTGGGCGGGGCGGCTGCTCTCCTCGGCCGTGTCCGCGCTGGAGTGGGAGAGCCACCGCTGGCCGGAGCTGCACGCGACGCTGGTCACCGTGTTCCCCCGCTGCCCCCGCGACGTGGACGCCCGGCAGATCGCCGAGCTGGCCGGTGCGGTCGAGGCCGCCGGCAACGTCCTGCTCGCCGACCGGCTGGAGGCCGAGCGGGCCGCGATGGCCGAGTGGCTGCACCGGTTCGCGCCCGAGTCGCCACAGATCCAGGCGCTCGCCGCCGCCTGGGACCGCGACGACCTCGCCGGCTGGGACGCGGCGCTGGCCGAGATCCGTCGACTGTGGACACTGCGGCCGGACGCCACCCGCTACGCCGCCCTACACGCCCGCCTCGCCGCCGTAGCCCCGCAGTGGGCCGCCGCGATCGACGCGGCCGCCACCTCCGTCGGCGGCGCCGGCGCGACTTCTCCGGGCGGCACCGCTGCGGCTGCGTCCGGCGGCGCCGGCGCGGCTTCTTGTGGCAGCGCTGGTGCTGCCGGGCCCGCGGCTTCCTCCGGCGGTGCTGCCGCGGGCGCCGCTTTCCCCGGCGGAGCCGGTGCCGCCCCCGGCGCGGCTTCTTCGGGCGGCACTGCTTCCGCCGGCGCGAGCGGGGCGGCTTCCTTCGACGGCGCGGGAGCGCTCCGGGCGTGGCAGTGGCGGCAGGCGCAGACCTGGTTCGACGAGGTGGTCGGCGATGTCGACGGCGCCGATTTCGGGCGCCGGCTGGAGCGGGCCCGCGACCAGATCCGCCGGCTCACCGGTGACCTGGTCGTCACCTCGGCCTGGCTGGAGGTGGCGCTCTCCCTCGACGACCGGCGCAAGGCGGCCCTCGCCGACTGGACCGCCGCGCTCCGCAAGATCGGCAAGGGCACCGGCAAGAGCGCCGCGCACTGGCAGGCCGCCGCCCAGCGGGCCATGTCCGAGGCGGTCACCGCCGTACCGGTCTGGATCATGTCGATCGACCGGGCGCTGGAGCAGTTCCCGGGGCACGCGCCGGTCTTCGACGTGGTGATCGTCGACGAGGCGTCCCAGGCAGACCTCTTCGCGCTGCCGGTGCTCACCCTCGCCCGCCGCGCGGTCGTGGTCGGCGACGACCAGCAGATCGGCCCGCAGCTCGTCGGCGTGCCGACCGACCGGGTCAACGCGCTGGTCGCCACCCACCTGCACCCGGCCGGAGTGCCGTCGGCGGAGCACTTCGACACCGAGAGCAGCCTCTACGACCACGCCGTACGCCGCTCGCCGCAGCGCATCCTGCTCACCGAGCACTTCCGCAGCGTGCCCGAGATCATCGGCTTCTCCAGCGCCGTCTACTACGACGGCAAGATCCAGCCGCTCCGCGCCGCCCGCAGCGGCCTCGACCGCTCGGTGGTGGCCGAGCACGTGCCGGACGGCAAGCGGGTGACGCTCCCCGAGTACGGCGAGGTCAACATCGCCGAGGCGGAGGCCCTGGTCGCCCGGGTGGCGGCGATCGTGGCCGACCCCACCTACACCGGGCACACGCTCGGCGTGGTCAGCCTGCTGTCGGGCAGCGGGCAGGCGGCGTACCTCCAGCACCGGCTCCGCGAGGAGATCGGCCCCGAAGAGCTGGAGCGCCGCGAGCTGCGGGTCGGCGACCCGTACACGTTCCAGGGCGACGAGCGCGACGTGGTGCTCGCCTCGATGGTGGTCTCCTCGGCGGACGCCGCGATCGGCGCGTTCACCAAACGCGACTTCCACCGCCGCATCAACGTCGCCGCCTCCCGGGCCCGCGACCAGATGTGGCTCTTCCACTCCGTCACCCTCGCCGACCTGCACCCCGACGACGCCCGCGCGGCGCTGCTCGCGTACGCCCAGCGCCCGCCCGCGCCCCCCGAGGTGGGTGGCGAGCCGGCGACCGAGTTCCAGCGCGCGGTGCACCGCCGGCTGGTCGCGGCCGGGCTGCGCGCGGTGCCCCAGTTCCGGATCGGCACGTTCAAGGTCGACTTCATGGTCGCCGCCCCGGACGGCCGCCGCCTGGCCATCGAGTGCGACGGCGACACCTACCACGGCGCCGAGGCGTTCGCCCACGACCTGCGCCGCCAGGCCATCCTGGAGCGGGTCGGCAACTGCGTCTTCGTACGCCTGCGGGCCAGCGTCTTCCACCGCGACCCGGAGGCCGCGATGCGCCCGGTCTGGGACCGCGCCGGCGAGCTCGGCCTGGTCCTCACCAAGGGAGCGGCGGGGTCGCTCGGGGCGGGTCGGCCGTAGGGACAAGTCGCGATCACTGACCGGCCGCCGGGTCGGTCGGGCCCTGCTGACCATCACGGTGGGTTACGGAGACTTGGGCACAGGACCGGTCATGCTCCTCAAGACGCGCGACGGCGTGGTCTTCGGCCAGGTGTCCCGGGCGGTCCGCCGCGCGATCGAGTCCCGGCCGCACCGCCTGCCCTAGACTCCCCGGAAATCCATGATCAAGCTCGGCCGGCGTGGCGCTACCTCTTCGTTATCTTGCGCTGGTTGTGTGCGGTCATGAGCAGCGGCGGGCGGGGGCACCGGATCTACAGCGTCGCCGTCTTCGTGGTGCTCGCCTCGCTCGACAACGTGGCGATCGGGCTCGTGCCGCCGCTCTACGGCAGCATCAGCGACTCGTTCGGGGTGGCCGAGAGCGCCATCGGCCTGGTCACCGCGATCACCTTCCTGGTCAGCGCGGTCGCCGCCGTCGCCTGGGCGTACACGGGGGATCGGCACCACCGCAAGCCGCTGCTCATGGTGGGGACGCTGGTCTGGGCGGCGGGCGCGGCCGGCACGGCGGTGAGCGGCGGCTACGCCGCGTTCTTCGCCGCCCAGATCATCGCCGCGGTCGGGCTGGGCGCGATCGCCTCGGTCGGCTTCTCGGTGGTCAGCGACCTGATCGCGCCCCGCCACCGCGGGCTGGTGATGAGCTTCTGGGGACTGTCGCAGGGGATCGGCACGCTCGCCGGCACGCTGGTCGGCGGGTTGCTCGGGCGGCACGACTGGCGGGTGCCGTTCCTCGTGCTCACCGTGGTCGGGCTGGCGGCCACGCTGGCGTACGTCTTCACCTACGACGTGCGGCGCGGCCAGAGCGACCCCGAGCTCGCCGGGGTGATCGCGCACGGCGGGGAGTACGACTACCGGATCAGCCGCGCCGACCTGCCCGGCATCCTGCGCCGGCGGACCAACTTCTGGCTGGTGCTCCAGGGCCTGACCGCGCAGGTGGCGTTCGGGTCGCTGGTGTGGCTGCCGGTGCTCTTCCGGGAGCGGGCCGAGCAGCAGGGGTACAGCGACGACACCGCGATCGTGGTGGGGAGCGTCTTCGCCACGCTGTTCCAGCTCGGGGCGGGCTTCTCCATCATCGGCGGGCTGGTCGGCGACCGGCTGCAGCGGCGCGACCCCGGTGGGCGGGCCATGGTGGCGGCGGTCGGCATCCTTGCCGCCGTACCGCTGTACCTCGTGCTCTTCTTCGTGCCGATCCGCATCGACGTTCCCGACGGCGCCGGCGCCGGCGCGGCGGTCCGGGCCGTACTGTCCAGCGTGGTGACCGAGCCGACCGTGGGGCTGAGCCTGCTCACCGCGCTGGTCGCGCTGGCGCTGACCTCGGCCAACTCGCCGAACTGGTACGCGCTCATCGCCGACGTCAACCCGCCCGAGCACCGCGGCACCGTGTACAGCCTGGGCAACCTCACCAACGGCGCGGGCCGCGCGGTCGGCAACGGCCTGGCCGGTGTCGCCTTCCGGGCCCTGCAGGGCCCGTTTCCGCCGCCGCTGAACTACGCGGTCGGGCTCGCTTTCTTCCAGCTCTTCTTCATCCCCACCGGCCTCATGTACTGGCGGGCCTCCCGCAGCTCGCCGGCGGACATCGCCACCGTCCACGAACTGCTGGAGGCCCGCGCCGAGCGGAGGGAGCCGGCTACACCGCGGCCCACACCGTGACGTCGGTCGGCACCGTGCCGTCGGCGGCGAGCGGCTCGCTGCTGATCAGCGGACGGGCGCCGGTGGGCAGTGGGGCCGGGGTACCGCCGAAGTTGGTCAGCACGTAGACGTCGCCGTTTTGCAGGGCCAGCACGCCGTCGGGGCCCTCGGTCCAGCTGAGCGAGCCGCCGCCGAGCCCGTGCTGGGCCCGCAGGCGCAGCGCCGCCCGGTACAGCTCGTATGTCGAGCCGGGCACCCCGCGCTGCTTGTCGAGCGCGAGGTCGGCCCAGACCGGTGGCTGGGGGAGCCAGGTGCGCTCGGACGGGCCGAACCCGTACGACGGGGCGTGGCTCTCCCACGGGATCGGCACCCGGCAGCCGTCGCGCCCCTTCTGCTCGCCGTGGGTGCGCCGAAACATCGGGTCCTGGCGGGCTTCGTCGGGCATCGTGGTGTGGTCGGGCAGTCCCAGCTCCTCGCCCTGGTACAGGTAGGCCGAGCCGGGCAGGGCGAGCATCAGCAGCGTCGCCGCGCGGGCCCGGCGCAGGCCGAGCACCGGGTCCGGCTGCGGGTCGCCGGCGCCGATGCCGCGCGGGCGCATGGTGCCGATCGGCAGGCCGAGGCGGGAGGCGTGGCGGAGCACGTCGTGGTTGGAGAGCACCCACGTCGTCGGCGCGCCGACCGTGCCGTTGGCCTCCAGCGAGCGGCTGATCACCTCGAACTGGGCAGCCGCGGTCCAGGCGGCCTCCAGGTACTCGAAGTTGAACGCCTGGTGCATCTCGTCGGGGCGCACGTACGCCGCGAGCCGCTCGGACGGTGACACCCACGCCTCGGCGACGAGGATCCGCTCGCCCGGATACTCGTCCAGCACCCGCCGCCAGTCGCGGTAGACGTCGTGTACGCCGTCCTGGTCCCACATCGGCGGCCGGATGCCCTCCATGGCGGGGCCGGAGAGCGGCTCGACCGGGTAGTGCCAGTCGGCGAGGTCGGCCTGCTTGATCAGGCCGTGCGCCACGTCGACCCGGAAGCCGTCGACGCCGCGGTCGAGCCAGAACCGCAGGACGTCACGGAACTCGGCGCGCACCTCGGGGTGGTCCCAGTTGAGGTCGGGCTGCCCCGCGTCGAACAGGTGCAGGTACCACTCGCCGTCGGGCACCTGGGTCCAGGCAGGCCCGCCGAACGTGCTCTGCCAGTTGTTGGGCTTGTGCGGGCGGAAGACGTAGCGGGCCCGCTCCGGGCTGCCCGGGCCGGCGGCGAGCGCGGCCTTGAACCACGGGTGCTCGCTGGAGGTGTGGTTGGGCACCAGGTCGACGATCACCCGCAGCCCCCGCTCGCGAGCCGCGGCGAGGAGCTTGTCGGCGTCGTCGAGGCGGCCGAAGATGGGATCCACGTCCCGGTAGTTGGACACGTCGTAGCCGGCATCCGCCTGCGGCGAGGGGTAGAAGGGCGAGAGCCAGACGGCGTCGACACCGAGATCGACGAGGTGGTCGAGTCTCGCGGTGATGCCGGGCAGGTCGCCGATCCCGTCGCCGTTGGAGTCGGCGAAGGAGCGCGGGTAGATCTGGTAGATGACCGCGTCGCGCCACCAGTCGTTGGTGCGGGGTCCCCGCGTAGACGTGGAGCGCAGCGGAGCGTCTTCGTGGGGTGCGATCCACTCAGGCATCGTTCTAGTTTGCCCGAGGTGGCGCGGTCGATTCGCGGACGATCAAGCGAGTTGGCAGGATCACGGTTTCCTCTCCCGGGTAGTCGCCGCCGGTCAGCGGAGTAAGAAGGACGTTTGCCGCCAGGCGGCCCTGCTCGGCCGCGGGCTGGGCCACGGTTGTGAGCCCTACCACACCGGCCAGGTCATGGTCGTCTATGCCGATCACGCTGACGTCGGCCGGCACCTTGAGCCCCGCCTGCCGCAGCCCCGCCATCGCGCCCATCGCGATCTCGTCGCAGGCCGCGAAGATCGCCGTCGGCGGGGTGCCGCGCCGCAGCAGCTCGGCCACCGCGCGCTCGCCGCCGGCGACGGTGAACTCCTCCTCGACGTCGAGCGCGGGGTCGGGCGTGATGCCGGCGGCGCCGAGCGCCTCGCGGTAACCGCGCCGGCGGTCGATGTGGGTGGTGAAGGCCAGCTCGTCGGCGGGATCGCCGGAGATGTGCGCGATCCGGCGGTGGCCGCACTCGATCAGGTGGGTGGTCGCGGTCCGCGCGGCCGCGACGTCGTCGATCCGGATGCTCGGCCACCCGGGTACGCCGGTGCCGGAGCTGACCGTGACGCCGGGCAGGGCGAGGCTGGTGACCGCGTGGAGGTCCGGCCCCTGCAGCGGCGTGGCCACCAGCATCAGCGCGTCCACCCGCTTGTGCAGCGCGGCGGTGTACAGCAGCCGCTGCCGCTCGGTCTCGCTGCCGCCGAGGTTGTGCAGCAGCAGGTCGTACCCGCCCCGGTGGAGCGCCTCCTCGGCCGCCTCCACCACGGTCGCGAAGAACCACCGGGTGATCCGCGGCACGACCACCGCGACCGCTCCGGTCTTGCCGCCGGCGAGCCGGGACGCGCTGGGCGAGGCGGCGTAGCCAAGCTGGGCGGCGGCCGCGAGCACGCGGTCACGGGTCGCCTGGGAGACGGTGGGCAGGCCACGCAGGGCCCGGGAAACGGTGGCCGTCGATACGCCGGCCAGCCGCGCGACATCATCGATCTTCGTCACGCGCGCCCTCCTCGTGGGTGATCGCTGCGGGTGGGCGGCGCGGGCCCTGCTGGCTCGCTTCGCTCGCAGCGGCCGAGGCCGCCCACCCGCGTATGGCGTATCAGCCCTTCACGCTGCCGGTGAGGAGACCCCGGACGAAGTACCGCTGGAGGGAGAGGAAGACGATCAGCGGGATGACGATCGACACGAACGCGCCGGACGTCAGCCGTTGCCACTCGTTGCCGCGGGTGCCGGCCAGCTCCGCCAGCCGTACCGTCAGCGGGGCGGTCTCGTCTCCACCGCCGGCGAAGATGAGCGCCACGAGCAGGTCGTTCCAGACCCAGAGGAACTGGAAGATGGTCAGCGATGCCAGCGCCGGCGTGATCAGCGGCAGCACGATGGTGCGGAAGATCTTCGGGTGGCTGGCCCCGTCGACCCGCGCCGCCTCCATCAGCTCGCCGGGCAGCTGCGACACGAAGTTGTGCAGCAGGAACACGGCGAACGGCAGGGCGAAGCAGGTGTGCGCGAACCACACCTGGATGAACTTCTGCTCGTCTTCGAGCTGCCACGCCGGCATCAGCGTGATGCCGGCGAGCGAGACGCCGCGGGAGAAGAAGCTCAGCAGCGGTACGAGCGCCATCTGCAGCGGCACGATCTGCAGCGCGAAGATCCCTATGTAGATCCACTCCCGGCCGCGGAACTGGATCCAGGAGAGCGCGTACGCCGCCATCGCGGCGAACGCCACCGGAAACAGCACCGAGGGGATCGTGATGACCAGCGAGTTGACGAAGTAGTTGGCCAGCTGGCCGGAGGAGGCCGACTGTCCGAAGAGGACTTCGTTGTAGTTTTCCAGCGTCAGCTTCGGGTCGCTGAAGAACGTCCACCAGCCGGTCGTCTTGATCGCGTCCTCGGGGCGCAGCGACGAGATGAACAGGCCGAAGGTCGGCACCGTCCACAGCAGCGCGATGAGGATCGAGATGACCGTGGCCGCGCGGGTGTTGAGCCGCCGGCGGACCCGCCCGGCGACCGTCTTGGGCATCGCCTCGGCGGAGGTGGTGGCCGGGAGCACGGGAGTCGTGGTTGCCATGTCAGCCCTCCCGCTGCCGGCGCAGGTTGCGGATCTGGAAGATGACGATCGGGATCACCAGGATGAACAGGAACACGGCCAGCGCCGACCCCTGCCCGGTCTCCTGGTAGCGGAACGCCTGGTTGTACATCTCCAGCGCGATCACGTTCGTGTCGTAGTTGCCGTTGGTCATCGTGCGGACGATGTCGAAGATCTTCATCGTCGCCACGGTGATGGCGACGATCACGACGATCAGGGCGGGCCGGATGCTGGGGAGCGTGATCCGCCAGAACATCTGCCAGGCGGTGACCCCGTCCAGGCGCGCCGCCTCGACGATGTCGCCCGGGATCGCCTTGATCGCGGCCGAGAGGATCACCATGGCGAAGCCGGCCTGGATCCACACCATCACCACGATCAGCAGCAGCGTGTTGAGCGGCGACTCGAGCAGCCACTGCTGCGGGGTGCCGCCCAGCCAGACGACGATCTGGTTGAGCAGGCCGATCTGGTCCTGCCCCTCGCCGCGGTACGCGTACACGAAGCGCCAGATGATGCTCGCGCCGACGAACGAGATGGCCATCGGCAGGAAGATCAGCGACTTGGCCACCGCCTCGAAGCGGGCCCGGTCGACCATCACCGCGTAGAGGAGCCCGACCGTGGTCGCCACCAGCGGCACCAGCACGACCCAGAGAAGGCTGTTCCACAGCACGTTGAGGATGTCGCCGTTGCTGAACAGCCAGCCGTAGTTGGAAAGGCCCACCCACTCCGAGCCGTCGCCGTTCTTCAGCGACAGCACGAGCGTGCGGACCACCGGTACCACCAGCCCGATCAGCAGCAACACCACGACCGGGAGGAGGAAGAAGAACGCGTACCCGAACTCACGGGGCTTGCGCAGTCGGCCCGAGGGTGGCGCCGGTACGTCGCCCGCGGCGACCGCGATGAGCTGGCGCTCGCGCCGCCGGGCGAAGTAGGTGGGTACGACGTCGAGCAGCAGCAGGAGCCCACCGACGACCACCGCGAACGCGACGAGGCCGTACACCAGTACGGTGAGCTTGGGGGAAATATCCGCGAAGTCCATCCGCCCTCCCGAGGGGGATCGGCCGGGGCCGCCCCCGCACCCCGGGGGGGGGGGGCCGGCGGGGGGGGGGTTGGCGGGGGGTTCAGGGTGCGGTTGGGCCAACACACCCCCACGGCAACCCGCCCCCGGGGGGGGGCGGGGCGGCCCCCCCCCACCCCCCGGGGGTGGGCCCGGCCGGCTATGCGTTACTTCCAGGAGCTCTCGACGCTGGAGAGCACGCTGGCGGTGTCCTTACCGTTGATCCAGTCGACCATCCCCCGCCACAGGGTGCCGGCACCGACGGCCGACGGCATCAGGTCGGAACCGTCGAACCGGAGCACCTTGCTCTGGTCCTGGAGGATCTGGACCGACAGCTTGTCGATCGGGTTGCTGAAGTTGTTGATGTCCGCGCCCCGGTTGCCCGAGACCCAGTTGCCGAGCTTGGCCCGGGAGTTGGCGTACTCGGGCGTGGCCAGGTAGTTCTGCACCGCCTGGACCTCGGGACGGTCGGCGAACGCGACGGTGAACTCACCGGCCGCGAGCACCGGCTCGCCCTTGCTCGGGTCGACGGCCGGGAAGTAGAAGGCGAACACGTCGCCGTCTTCGGCCACCTTGGTGCCCTGCGGCCACTGGTTGGCGTAGAAGGACGCCTGGCGGTGCAGGTAGCACTTGTCGTCCAGGATCGGCAGGCCCGCCTCCTGGAACGAGGTGGTCGAGATGCTCTTCACGGGGCCGAACCCGGCGTTGACGAACTTGTCGCTCTTGAGGATCTCGCCGGCCTTGTCGAGCGCGGTGGCGACCTTCGGGTCGTTGAACGGGATCTGGTGGGTGACCCACTGGTCGTAGACCTCGGGCGTCTGCGTGCGCAGCATGAGGTCTTCCAGCCAGTCGGTAGCCGGCCAGCCGGTGGCGTCACCGGACTCGATGCCCGCGCACCACGGCTTTTCACCGCTGTCCGCGATCTTGTTGCTGAGCGCGATCAGCTCGTCCCACGTCTTGGGGACCGTGTAGCCCTTTTCCTGGAACGTCTTCGGCGAGTACCACACGAAGGACTTCACGTTGGAGCCGAGCGGCGCCCCGTAGAACGTGCCGTTGACGGTGCTGTACTTCAGCCAGTCGGCCGGGTAGTTGGCCTCCGCCGACGCCTTGGTGTCGGCCGGCGCGGCCTTGAGCTTGCCGGCGTTGGCGAACGTGGCCAGCAGGCCGGGCTGGGGGATGAAGGCGATGTCCGGCGCGTTGCCGCCGTCCACGCGCACCTGCAGCTGCGCCTCGAACTCGCCGCTGCCTTCGTAGTCGATCTCGATACCGGTGCAGTCGGTGAACGACTCCCACGACTGCTCGAGCAGGTCGGCCTCCGTGTCGCGGATGGACGCGTAGATGGTGACCTTCTTGCCGTCGTTACCGCTGTACTTTTCGAAGGCGGAGCACTCCGCCGAGCTTCCGTTGCCACTTCCGCTTCCGCTGTCGTCCCCGCACGCGGTGGCGCTGAGCGCCAACCCGACCACGGTGGCGATCACGATGGCTTGGCGTCGTCTTGGAAAGACCGCCATGCCGTCCTCCTTCCTCGCCGGCACGGTGCGTTTGGCTCACGTGCCGGTCCCGACTAGGGGCGTGTACACATGTAAGCGCTTGCACGACCCATCGTCCAGGCTCTCCAGCAAAGAAGCCGTAACGATTAGGAAACGTCGGGAGCGCTTCCACTGCCGTCGAGGATGGCGGCGAACCGGCTCTCGGCGAGGTCGAGCTGGTCCATGATGTGGGCCTTGGCCGGCCCGGACAGCGGCGTGTCGGGCCGGCTGACCAGCTCCCGGAATACCGGCACGAGCGGCCGGTACTTCGTCGCCGAGCTGCGCACCTTCGGCCCGGTCGTGTGGATGACGCCCACGCCGTTGTCGGTGAAGTCGGACACCTTGATCACCCGTGCCCACGGGTCGCGGTCGAGGCTCTCCGCCACGTGTGCCCGGTACTGCTCGTGGCGGTCGCGGTCCGGGTCGTACGCCGGGTTGGTCACCGCGCGGACCAGGTCGGCGACCCGCGGGTTGAACCGCCGGGCCAGCTCGGCGAGCGCCGTCTCGGTGTCGCCGCCCAGCTCGTCGGGGTGGTCTTCGACCGCGTCATGCAGGAGCGCCGCCACGATCACGTCGATGTCGTCGACCCCGTAGTGCGACATGATCCGGATCGCGACCCGGAGCAGGTGGTTGAGGTACGGCTCGCGGACCCGGCGGTCGTCGCGGTGCAGGTGCGCGGCGAGCTCCAGTGCCTCGGTCAGCCGCTCCCGGTCGGGCGCGGGAAAGCGGGCGACCTCCAGGGCGAACCGCTGCCGCAGGCCGTCTTCCCCGTAGATCTCGGTGATCGCGTGCAGCGGCATGGTCGTGAGGTACGCCGGGGACGCCATGGGCTCCAGGTATACCGGATCACGCCAATTTCCACCGTCCCGTCTTCCGCTCGATGAAGCTTTCTGTCAAACTCCCGCGCATGTAGGAAGGTTTTCGACGCAGGAGGACATCGATGGCTCGACGCGCGTTCCGTCTCCTCGCCGTGACCGTCACCGCGGCCGCCGTGGTCGTCGTCGGGCCCGGCCCGGCGCAGGCCGCACCGGCGTTCAAGGTCCCGTTCCCTTGTGGACAGTCGTGGTCCGGTCAGACCCGCACCAACCACAGCCCCGCCAACGCCATCGACTTCAACCGCACCGACGACCAGGGCGACCCGGTCGTGGCCAGCGCGCCCGGCACGGTGGACCGGGTCACCGACCTGGGCGACACCAGCTACGGCAAGTACGTGCGGATCAACCACGGCAGCGGCTACACCACGTACTACGCGCACCTCAACGGCTTCAACGTCTCCGTTGGACAGACGGTGGGCTACGGCAGCGTCATCGGCTACGTCGGCACCACGGGCGGCTCGACCGGGCCGCACCTGCACTACGAGCAGCGCCTGGACGGCGCCGACATCCAGATCCGGTTCAACGGCGCGCTCGCGCTCTACTGGGGCACGAAGACGTACACGAGCGACAACGCCTGCTCGGGCGGAAACACCGGGTCCGGCACGGTCGACACGGCCGGCTCGCCGCTGACCGTCCGATCCGGACCCGGCACCGGCTACAGCGCGGTCGGCACCGTGGCCGACGGCGCCACCGTCACCATCTACTGCCAGACGGCCGGCACCACGGTCACCGGCACGTACGGCACGAGCGACATCTGGGACCGCATCGGCACCGACCGGTTCGTCTCCGACGCGTACGTCTACACCGGCTACGACGGCTACATCCCGAGCGTCCCCCGCTGCTGACCCTCGATCGCCCGGACAGCGCGCACCGACCAGGGGCGCTGTCCGAGTTGGACGGTCGGGTCCACCGGCGCCGGCCGGCCGGCGGCGCGGGAGGTGGGCCACCGGTCGTCGGCGAACTCCTCCTCGGTCATCGCCTGCAGCGCGCTGAACGCCACACCGATCAGCGTCACCGCGGCGAGCACCGTGATCGGCACGATCAGCAGCGACGGGCTGAGCCCTTCCACCCGGGTCTCGCCGGGCGTCCAGAGCCGTACCCGCATCGCGGCCATGCCAGCGTAGTGCATGCCGCAGACGCCGAGCCCGAGCACGAACGCGCCGGCGATGACCGCCGGCCAGCCGCGCACCGCGACGACCAGCCAGAGCGCCGCGGTCGCGCCCGCGACGGCGACGAGGGTGGAGACGCCGACGAGCGCGCCGTCGTACTCGATGCGGCCGGCCACCCGCACCGCGGCCATGGCGGTGTAGTGCATCGCGACCGCGCCGGCACCGATGAGCAGGCCGCCGAGGACGACGCGGCCACCGCTCGCCGGGCCACGGCCGGCGACGAAGAGGCCGGCGCCGGCGGTAACGACCGCGACGACGAGGCTGGCCATGGTGAGCCACGGGCTGTAGCGGACCGGGCTGTCCGGCACGTCGAA
This sequence comes from Phytohabitans maris, assembly GCF_031085175.1. Lineage (GTDB taxonomy): Bacteria > Actinomycetota > Actinomycetes > Mycobacteriales > Micromonosporaceae > Phytohabitans > Phytohabitans maris. The sequence continues at coordinate 68,304 of NZ_JAVHUY010000025.1, read as the reverse complement.
GCCGAACATGGCGGTGAAGTGCATGAGCCAGAGCGCCGCCCCGCCGATGGTGATCGCGGCGAGGACCAGCCAGCGGGTGCGCCGGCGGCGGTGCCGGGCCGCCCGCGCCCGGGCCGTGCAGACCAGACCGAGCAGCGAGCCGACAAACGCGATGAGGTACGCGACGATGGGGTTCACGGCCCCGTACGTCAGGTGATGGATCTGCGCCACACCAGTGATTGAGGCACGCCGCGGAGGCTGTCCAGGCGCACAGGTTGTGCGCCCCTTACAGAGATCTGGGCGACCCGCGGCCGTTGGGGGTGGCCGTAAGTCGCCCAGATCGCTCGGAGCGCGCCGCGGGCGTCGTGGTGCGCGGCGCCTCGATCGGTTAGGTGAAGATGCTGACGCCGCCCGGGCCCACGAGCAGCCCGACGATGATGAGGACGATGCCCCACAGGACCTGCCGGCGGAACAGCGCCAGGACGCCGGCAACCACGAGCACGACTGCGAGAATCCACAGAAGAAATTCCATGTCTGGTGAGGTACCCCCGGCCTCGCCGGCAGAAACCTCTACTCAGCCCAGCCGGAAGACGCTGTATGCCTGCTTGATGACCGGATGCGCGACGTTTCGCACGCGTACGCCGCCCGGTGTCGCGCCCCGCTCGCTGCCCGCGTGCGCGTGCCCGTGCACGGCCAGCGCGGTCGGCGCCGAGTCGATGGCCTGGCCCAGCAGGTACGAGCCGAGGAACGGGTAGATCTCCGGCGGCTCACCGGCCAGCGTGTCCGGTACCGGCGCGTAGTGGGTCAGCGCCACCCGCAGGTCGCAGTCGAGCTCGCGCAGCGCCGCGCCGAGCCGGTCGGCCACCGCGCTCGTGGTCCGGACGAACGCCTTCATCTCCGGTTCGCCGAACTCGCTCGCGCACCGCCCGGCGAACCCGCCGCCGAAGCCCTTCGCCCCGGCCACGCCGATCCGGCAGGTGGGCGTCTCCACGACCGTGCTGTCTCCCTCCAGGACGGTGATGCCGCCCTCGTCGGCGAGCACGTTCACCACCTTGTCGACCTGGTCGCAGTGGTAGTCGTGGTTGCCGAGCACGGCGACCACCGGCACGCCCACGTGGCCGAACTCCTGTGCCACGCAGCGCGCCTCGGCCTCGGTGCCGTGCCGGGTCAGGTCGCCGGCGAGCAGCAGCACGTCGGCCTGCTCGGCCAGCTGCTCCAGCGCCGGACGGAAGCGGCCGAGCACGTCCTGGTCCATGTGGACGTCGCCGACCGCCGCGATGCGAACCGGCGGGTCGTTTCGGTCGTTCACGGCAGGTCCTCCGGCTCGGTCGGTGCGTTCGCGCGGGTGATGCCGATGTCCACCCAGAGGGGTACGTCGGGGAAGTGCTCCTCGACCAGCCGCACGATCTCGTCCCGGCGGGCGGGGCTCTCCACCTCGCCAAAGAGGATCATCGTGTGCTCCCGGCGGGTCACCGATATGCCCTGCTCGGCGAGGCCCGCGTGCTCGGTCAACAGCCGTTGTACGGCCGCCTCCACGTACTCGTCGATCATGCGACCACCTCCAGGCGTTCGAGCAACAGGAGAAACGCCTCCGCGTACGGCGACTGCGCGGTCTCCTTGCGTACCCGGTCCCAGTCGATCTGCTCGCGCAGGGACCGGGCCAGCGGCAGGCCGCGGGTGAAGTCGCAGTAGTGCTCGGTGAAGCTCAGCAGCTTGTGGATCATCAGCTGGGTGGCGGTCACGCAGGGCATGACGATCGCGTCGACGACCCGGGGGACGGTGTCGGCGAGCGTCTCCTCGGTCACCGGCGTGTCCAGGGGGTGATGGATCAGGTCGACCATCCGGCCCTCGTCGTCGTAGACCTTGACCAGCCAGTCCTCCGGCGGACGCTCGGCCCGGAAACCGGTCGCCACCAACGCTTCCAGCGCCCGCTCCACGTCCTCCTGGCGGATCAGGAAGTCGACGTCGTGGTCGCCGGAGTGGCCGCCGTGCGCGTACACGGCGAAGCTGCCGCCGAGGGCGAAGGGGACCTCTGCCTGCTTCAGCGTGGCAGCGACACGCTTGAGTGTGACGAGCAGTCCATCATCGACGCCCATGAAGGCTCCTCAGGTAGTTCGCTCCGGGGGAGGCAGTACAGATACCCGGGTGGCAACCGGTTGACACGCCACGGCCTGGGTACGCACGCGCGCACGGACGGACCGGTGTGACCTCTGCCCCTTCATAGAGACACACCGGTCCGCCCGTGCGGCTCGCTCGCACGGCGAACCGCCGTCGAGCGTCTGTGGCGCGGCGACTGCCTGGGCGGCGTCTTTGCCTAGGCGGCGTCTTCGCCGAGGTGGCCGCGGAGCTTGGCGAGTGCCCGGGCCAGGAGCCGGGACACGTGCATCTGGGAGACGCCGATCTGGTCGGCGATCTGCGACTGGGTCATGTTGCCGTAGAAGCGGAGCGTCAGGATCTTCTGCTCGCGCTGGTCGAGCGCGGCCAGGGCCGGCCCGAGCGCGACCCGCAGCTCGGCGAGCTCGAACTCGCTGTCCTCGCTGCCGAGCATGTCGCCGAGCTCGGTGGCGCGGTCGCCGTCGCTGGTCGGCATGGAGAGCGACACCGCGTTGTACGCCCGGGCGCCTTCCAGCCCTTCCAGCACCTCTTCCTCGCTGATCCCGATGTGGCCGGCGATGTCGGCGACCGTCGGCGAGCGGCCGAGCGCCTGCAGCAGCGTGCTCGTCGCCTCGGAGATGCTCAGTCGCAGCTCCTGGAGGCGGCGGGGGACCCGGATGTCCCAGGTGCGGTCGCGGAAGTGACGCTTGATCTCACCGATGATGGTGGGAATCGCGTACGCCGCGAACTCGACACCCCGGTGCGGGTCGAACTTGTCCACCGCCTTGATCAGCCCGACCGTGGCGGTCTGGACCAGATCCTCGATCGGCTCGCCACGCCCCGCGAAGCGGTTGGCCAGGTGCTGCGCCAGCGGCAGCCACGACTCGATCACCTGGTCGCGCACCCTGGCCCGGGACGGGTGGTGCGCCGGCATCGAGGCCATCGTGGCCAGCAGGTCAGCGGCGTTATCGGTCACCTGGCGCTCGTCCAGGGGGGCATTGCTCTTCGTGCGGTGCACGTGGGTCGCGGTCATGGTGGTCCTCCCTGCACCTGTGTCCGGACTCGTGTCTGCGCTATCTATCTGTGCTGTCTCGCGTGCTGCCCGATCATGCAAAGGGGGCCTAACCGATCAGCTATCTCACCTTAGACCAAACGGTTCAGAGAAATCTAGCCGAAAGTACGATGTTGTGCTGCCCGGGTACCGTGGGTGATCGTGATCTACTCCAGGGTTCGGCCCACTGTCACCGGGCGGCCACGGGTTGTCGCACTGGTGGGCGTGGACGGGTCCGGCAAGACCACGCAGGCCCACCGGCTGGCCACCGCGTTGTCCGAGACCGGCCTCCCCGCGACCTACTGGCAGAACGCCGGTGGCCGTCGCTGGTTCGGCCGGTTGGCCAGGCGCCTCGGCCGGGGCAGCGACGCCCAGCGGCTGCTCGGCCGGGCGGGGCTGCTCCTGGTCGAGTCGGTGCTCCGCTGGCTCGCGATCGCCCGCGCCCTGCTCCGCTCCCGCCTGCGCGGCCGGGTCGCGGTCATGGACCGGTACGCGGTCTGCCAGTACGCGAGCATCCGCGCGCACGACGGCAGCCGGGTGGCCGAGTGGCTGGCCCGCCGGGCGTACGCGCTGTTTCCCCGGCCGGACGTGACCTTCTTCCTCGCGGTCGACCCCGCCGTGGCGGTGCACCGCATCGACCTGCGGGCCGAAGACCACGAGAGCGAGGAGTTCCTGGCCACGTCGACCGCCGCATACCGGTCACTGCCGGAATTCGCCACTTTCGTGGTGATCGACGCGAACGGTACGCCGGACGAGGTGGCCGCCCGGATCGGCGCGCACCTCGGCGCGCTCACCGGACCGACCTACGCCCGCCCGTAGACCGGGATCGCCGCCCCGCTGGTCGGTGCCGACTCGTCGCTGGCGAGAAAGCGGATCACCGTGGCGATCTCCGCCGGCGGTACCCACTGGGAGGTGTCCGCGTCCGGCCGGGACTCCCGGTTGGTCGGGGTGTCGATGACGCTCGGCAGCACCGTGTTGCAGCGCACGCCCCTGGCCTTGTACTCCACGGCCACCGCACTCGCGAACGCGAGCACCGCCGCCTTCGCGGTGACGTAGCCGGCGGCCCGCGGAAACGGGGAGACCGCCGCGCGGGAGGAGACGCAGACCACCGCACCGCCGCCGGCGGCCACGAGGTGCGGCAGCGCGGCCTGGGTGACGAGGTAGGTGGGGCGCAGGTTGAGCGCCAGAATCCGCTCGAAGTCCTCGATCGGCGTCTCGTGCACCAGCCCGCCCGACGCGAACCCGCCGACGAGGTTGACCACCGCCCGCAGCGGCGCCGCCGGGTCGCCGGCCGCGGTGGCCACCGCCGCCGCGACCGTCGCGGGATCGCTCACGTCCGCGGTCACGTAGATGGCGTCACCGCCGTGCGGCGGACGATTTCGGACGGGTACGACCGTGCGCCATCCCGCCGCGCGGAAGGCGGCCGTGACGGCACCGCCCAAACCTCCCGTGCCACCGGTGATCAGAACGGTGCGATCGGCCATTGCCACACCGTATCCCCACCGTCCCGCTACGCCGGCATGAACCGAACGTGTATCAGGAATGGCCCGCTCGGACGGCTGAAGCCGAGCGCCATGTCGGGGTCCGCGGCGTACCGTCGCAGATACCGAGGTCACGGTTGACGGTCCCACCTCTCTGAAAGTAAGTTTCATCCGTGGCGAAAACGACGAAGGTTTCCGCGACCCACGAGTCGAGCGGGCTGATCGTGCACATCAGCGGCCTGCTGCCGTCGCTGTCGCCCGCTGAGCAGCGCGTGGGGCGCCTCGTCGTGGCCGACCCGGCCGACGCCGCCCGGCGCACCATCACCGACCTCGCCACGGCCGCGGAGACCTCCGAGGCGACGGTGATCCGCTTCTGCCGTTCGGTCGGCATGGAGGGCTACCCGCAGCTGCGCATCCGGCTCGCCGCCGAGGCCGCGCGCCGGGTCGAGCCGCCGGACGCCCGGGTGGTGGGCGGCGACATCCCGCCCGGCGCCGACCTGGCCCAGATCATCGCGACGATCGCGTTCAACGACGCGCGCGCCGTGGAGGAGACCGCCGAGCAGCTCGACCCCGCCGTCTGCGAGCAGGTGGTCGACGCGATCAACGGGGCCGGCCGGGTCGACATCTACGGCGCCGCCGCCAGTGGCTTCGTCGCCTCCGACTTCCAGCAAAAGCTGCACCGGATCGGGCGCACCGCGTTCGCCTGGCCGGACGTGCACCTCGCGCTCACCTCGGCGGCGCTGCTCGGCAAGGGCGACGTGGCGATCGGCATCTCCCACTCCGGCACTACCTCGGACGTGGTCGAGGTGCTCCAGCAGGCCCGGGCGCGGGGCGCCACCACGGTCGCGCTGACCAACTTCCCCAGATCCCCGATCACCGAGGTGGCTGACTTCGTGCTCACCACGGCCGCGCGCGAGACCACGTACCGGTCCGGTGCGATGGCCAGCCGTCTGGCCCAGCTGACCGTCGTCGACTGCCTCTTCGTCGGCGTCGCGGCCCGCAACCGGACCAAGGCGCGCCGCGCGCTCGAGGTCACCGCCGAGGCCGTGCAGACCCACCGCGTGGGCGGGGCGCGGCGGTCCCGGTGACAGCGGAGGCGGACAGGCGGGCGGTCGTCCGGGTCGGCTCGCCGACCGAGCGCCGCAACCCGGACAGCGTCGACCTCGACCTGCTCTCCACCCGCGAGGTGGTCCGGGTCATCAACGACGCCGACCGCACCGTGCCGACGGCGGTGGCGGCGGTGCTCGACGAGATCGCGGCCGCCGTCGACCTGGCGGTCGCCGCGATCCGTTCCGGCCGCCGGGTGCACTACTTCGGCGCGGGTACCTCCGGGCGGCTCGGCGTGCTCGACGTGGCCGAGCTTCCGCCGACGTTCAACTCGCCGGAGGACTGGTTCTGCGCCCACCTCGCCGGCGGCACGGGTGCGGTGTTCCGGCCGGTCGAGGATGCCGAGGACGACGGCGAGGCCGGCGCGCGCGAGGCGGCCGAGTGCGTACGCGCCAGCGACCTCGTGGTGGGGCTGGCCGCCAGCGGGCGTACGCCGTACGTGCTGGGTGCCCTGCGCGCCGCCCGGACGGCGGGGGCCGGCACCGTACTGGTGACCGCCGACCCGGACGCGGCCGCTGCCGCCGAGGTGGACGTCTTCATCGGCGTGGACACCGGTCCGGAGGTGGTGAGCGGCTCCACCCGGATGAAGGCGGCGACCGCGCAAAAGCTGGTGCTGAACGCCTTCTCCACCGCGGTGATGGTGCGGCTCGGCCGGGTCTACTCCAACCTGATGGTCGACATGGTCGCCACCAACGCCAAGCTGCGCGGCCGGATGATCTCCATCCTGGAGGAGGCCACCGGGTACGGCGAGGAGGCCTGCCGCCGGGCGCTCGCCGGTGCCGACGGTGACCTGAAGGTCGCCCTCGTGGCGCTCGTCTCCGGCGCGAGCGTGGCGGAGGCGCGGGGCGCGCTGGCCCGCTCGACCGGCCAGGTGCGCGGCGCGCTCAGCCTGCTGGCGGACGGCCGGGCGTGACGCCGGTCACGGCTGGGATGGGCGCCGGGTAGGCCGGAGTTATGTGGGATGGCGTGCGGGGTAATCCTTGATCCGACAGTGAACCGGCGTCGGCGTACGTGCGTACTGTGAAGTGACGAGGATCGCAGACAGGTAGTGACCCGGATCGCTGCACATGATGGAGCCCGGATGTTGTCATTATTCGGGCGAAGTATGCGCAGTGGCCGCCCAATCCGCCACCGGGTCGGACCCCGAACGCCCTGATGAGGGCAGTGCACAGCAACTATGCACCGCGCTCTCAGCTAGTACTCAGGCATTCGTGACACTTTCGACTCAGCAGATGGAATCCCTTACGCGTCTCATCTGTTGTGTAGGTGTCAGCACCGCGGGGGATAGCGGAAGTTACGGGGGAGGGCTGATGGACGTGGGGACCGCAGGCAAGAGAGCAACAGGGGTGAACGAGGGGATCGTGAGCAACGTGGAAAGCAGCGTGGTGATGCGCACCGACGAGGTCGCCGAAGAGCGCGACCTGGTTGGCGTCTACCTACACGAGATCTCCCGGACGCCACTGCTCGACGCCGCTACCGAGGTCGATCTGTCGAAGGCCATCGAGGCCGGACTGTACGCCGAGCACCTGCTCGACGAGGGCGAGATCCCGAAGGGCGTGGGCCAGGAGGAGCTGGAGCGCATCGTCTTCGAGGGTGAGCGCGCCAAGGACCTGTTCATCCGGGCCAACCTCCGGCTGGTCGTCTCGATCGCCCGTCGCTACGTGCGGTCGGGCATGCCGATGCTCGACCTGATCCAGGAGGGCAACACCGGCCTGGTGCGCGCCGTGGAGAAGTTCGACTACGAGCGCGGTTTCAAGTTTTCGACCTACGCCACGTGGTGGATCCGCCAGGCCATCAGCCGGGCGATCGCCCAGCAGGAGCGCACCGTGCGGCTGCCGGTGCATCTGGTCGAAGACGTCAACCGGATGCGTAACGTGGCTCGCCAGCTCACCCGCGAGCTCGGCTCCGACCCGGAGCCGGAGCAGATCGCGGTGGCGCTGGGCGTGCCGGTGGAGCGGGTGCACGAGCTGGTCCGCTGGTCGCAGGACACCGTGTCGCTGGACACGCCGGTCGGCGACGACGGCGACACCAACCTGGGCGACCTGGTGGCCGACAGCGACGCGCCGTCGCCCGAGGAGGTCGTGCTGACCGCCCTCGAGCGGCAGCGGATCGAGGGCCTGCTCAATCACCTCGACGACCGGTCGGCCGGCATCATGCGGGCCCGCTACGGCCTGGAGGACGGGCGCGAGCACTCGCTCACCGAGGTCGCCTCGCGCTTTTCGCTCTCCCGCGAGCGGATCCGCCAGCTGGAGATCCAGGCGCTGGGCCGGCTGCGCGAGCTGGCTCGGGCCGAGGGCCTGCAGGCCGCCTGACACACACCCCACCATCTGCCCGCTGAGCGGCCGGTGTCCGGATCGGACACCGGCCGCTCGCCTGTCTACGCGGCCACCGGCACCGCCTCCGGCTGCCAGCTCCGGGCGGTGCGCACGTAGTAGGCCCACCAGCCGATCGACGACCCATACGCCTCCCGCAGCTCGGCCGGACTGGGCGGAGGGTCGCCGTACACCGCGCGGGCGGCGTCTTCGAACTGGGGCATGCCCAGCGGGGCCCCGTCGGGGCGGCCGAGCACGCGCAGCAGCAGGGCGTGCGCGGTGAACGGGCCGACGCCTGGCAGGCCGAGCAGCGCCTTGCGCACCTCCTCGTACGCCCCGGTGCGCAGCCACTGCTCGTCGAGCCCGGCCACGCCCTCGACCACCTCGCGCAGCCGGCGGGCGCGCAGCCGGTTGCCCGCGAAGCGGACCAGCTCGGCCTCGTCCCGGGCGGCGACCATGGCGAGCGAGGGGAAGGCGACGTGCTCCACGCCGTCGACCGTCAGGGAGGGCCCGAACTCGGCGGCGAGCCGGCGCTTGCGGGCCGCCGCGTACCACTGGGTGCTCCGCTGGACCAGCGCGAAGTAGACCGCGCCCTCGGCGAGCGAGGAGAAGCGGACCTGGTGCAGCCCGTGCGCGGCGCGCAGCAGCGTGGCCATGGCCGGGTCGCGGCCGGCGACGTCGAGGAAGGCGGAGAGGTCGTCGTCGAGGCCGAGCCACTGCGCGACGGCCCGGTGCACCGCCGCCCGCTCGGTGGGCAAGAGATGGCGGTCGGCGTGGAGGGTGAGCGCGACCCCCGGCCGGTCGGCGGCGGGACCGATGTCGGCGACCACCGCCTCGGCGCCGAGCAGGAACGCCTTGCGCACCCGGCCGCCGCTGATCACGTGGCCGCCGGCGCAGGGCGCGAACCCGGCGAGAGCGCGCAGGGACAGATCGAACGAGAACGGCTCGCGGGCCGCCAGGATGACTTCGCTCATGCGTTAGACGGTGGACCCGCGGTACGACACTTCCCGCCGGCCCACCACCCCGTCGATCAGGGGATTTGACGCCGATCGAGGGCTAGCGGCCGTGAGTCGTCAGGGACTCGCCGGCTGCCCGCCCTCGATCGGCGTATTCGAAGATTTTTCCTGGGGTGGCTTCAGCGGACCCGGCCGTAGCCGTACGGGCTCATCATGTCGACCGAGGCGAGCTTGACCGACTCGCCGAACGTCGGCGCGTGGATCACCTTGCCCCCGCCGACGTAAATGGCGACGTGCCCGAGGCCGCTGTAGAAGACGAGGTCGCCGGCCTGGAGCGAGCCGCGGCCGATGTGCGCGACCACGTCCCACTGCATGGCGGCGTTGTGTGGCAGCGTCTTTCCGGCCGCCCGCCACGCGGCGAGCGTGAGGCCGGAGCAGTCGTACCCGTCGGGGCCCTCGGCGGCCCAGACGTAGGGCGTGCCGATCGCGTTGTACGCGAACCGCACCGCTACGCCCGCCTTACCGGAGATCGAGGGGATCGACCCGGTGTACCCGCCGCTGGACGAGGTGGCCGAGCCGTACGCCTTCTCCCGCATCTCGTACAGCTTGTCGAGCTCGGCCTCGATCTTCTTCTTGCCGGCCGCCAGCTCCTTGAGCTGCGCGGTCTGCTTGGCCTGGGTGGCCTCGAGCTTCGCCTTCTCCTCGGTGTACTGGCGCTCGGTCGCGGTGAACCCCTCAAGCTGCCGCTTGCGGTCCCGCGCGAGCTGGTCGAGGACGCCCAGCCGGTCGGCCAGCGATCCGCTGCCGTCGAGCAGCGCGCTCGCGGTGCCCACCTGGCCGGTCCGGTATGCCACCGCCGCCATCGTGCCCACCTCGGCGTCCGCCTTGGCGAGCTGGGCCTCCAGCGGCCCCATCTTGGCGGCGAGCGCGGCGGAGGCGGTCTTGGTCTGCTTGAGCTGCTCGTTGAGCTTGTTGTACGACTCGACGACCTTCTCGAGCTCGGTCGACGCCTTGTTGATCTGCTCCGTCAGCTCGCTCGGCGACGGCTCGGCCTGTGCGGCCGCGGCCGGTACGGTCAGCCCGATGCCGAGGCCGACCAGCACGAGCGCGCGGAGCAGCTTCCGCGCGGAAGACAAACGGTGAACCCTTCTTCCCCAACGCCACCGACCGGGTGAGCGAGCTTGCGAGCGAACCGTCAAGCTCAGGAGCCTGCGCTGGCGGCGGCTCGTCGCGAAGCGACGTCAGCTGACGGATCCGGGCGGGAAGATCGCCCTACCGGACCGCCGCTCAGGCGGCCGCGGATTCACCCCAGTGCACAGGGTGGGTCCCCGATTCGCTGACGGAGTGTGACCGTCGAGCGATGTGGTGGCACCGGACCGGCGTCACCCGGGGGGAGTGACTGACGACCAGACCAGCGGCTCCAACCTAGCGGCGGAGCCGGTCGGACGAAAGTGGCCGCTGGGTGACTTGTGACTGACACCCGCCAATGGGGCGAATGTCTGAGTCACTCTAAGTGGTTAGGTCGTTCATGTGGGCCGGTGGGCCGTACGGGGGACGGGCGATTTGTCGGTCTACGCGTTACGTGGGCGACGGCGCGGACAAATGGGGCGTGCGGCCCCGAAAGCCCCGCGATGCGGCTAGGCGACCCCTGCCAATCTGCCAGGTGGCTGATTGCGCCCCTTCCCTCGACTAGATGGCATCTCGCACAATGGCACTAGGCCCTTGAGGGTTTGCTGAAGCGGCACCGGAGCGAGAAAGACGATCGGCACCTGGCTGCCACCAGGTGCCGATCTCAAAACCCACCACACCAGCCCGCCTCACGAGCCGTAGGAGGCATGACGTGCAGACTACTCGCTACCCCGCGCGGTCACCAGCAGCACAGTCCGTAACGCCGGTAGACGTAACAACCACGAAACCACCCGCACCGCTCTACCAGCAGCCCGGCATCGTCGTGACCCGCGACTGGTTCATCGTCGGCGGTCGGCGGTTTCCGGTCGGCGAGCTGCACCACCTGCACACGGCCCGGGGCCCGGCGCATCAGCTCACCGTTCGGTCGGTGACGGTGACCGCGATCGTGCTGGCCGCCATCGGGATCACGCTCGGCATGACCACCGAGCTCAACCACCTGAGTGCCCAGACCTACCTGGCGCTCACGGCGGTGGCGTTCGTCCCGTTCCTAGTGGCGACGATCGGCCACCGCCTGCGCCCCCGGGCCTACGAGCTCTGGGGCGAGTTCCGGGGGATGACGGTGCTGCTCTTCAGCAGCGACGAGGAGCGGCAGTACGGCCAGGTCACCCGGGCGCTGCTTCGCGCACGCGAGGCCTACAAGCTCGGCGGGCTGGCCGAGCCCCTGGTCTCGATGAACATCTACCGCATGACCCAGTAACCGAATACTTCGTCCCCAGTTCGGGCCGCCGCGCGGCAAAGCGGAGACAACGGACGAGGGGCGCAGGTGGGGCCGGGGGGCCACACCGATCGTGGGCGGGCTCAGTCGAGTTCGCCCACGATCCGTTTGATCATGTCCTGGGTCTCGGCCGGGCTGAGCGCCATCTCGCGCAGCCGGTCGAACTCGTGCCGGTACGGCCCGACCAGGTCGGGCTGGTCGACCACGTCGTCGCCGAGGCCGTTCTCCAGGTACATCACGGCGTCGTCGGTCGGGTCGGGAAACTCCAGGATCGCGAACGGGTTGGGAAAGCCGTCGACGCCGGCGGCGAATGGGAGCACCTGGATCGTGATGTTGGGCTCGCCGCAGAGCGCGACCAGCCGCTCCAGCTGCTCCCGCTTGGTCCGCGGGTCGCTGGCGATGCGGCGTACGACCGCCTCGTCGATCACGGCGGTGATGTGCGGCGGGTCCTCCTTGCCCAGCACCTCGCGCTGGCGGGCGAGCCGGACCGCCACCTGGCTCTGCTCGTCGGTGCCGGACTGGCCGCGGCGCACCGCCTTCGCCGCGTACGCCTCGGTCTGGAAGAGCGCGGGCAGCTTGGTGGGCGTGTAGCAGAGCACCGACGAGGTCTCCGCCTCCAGCCCGATGTACGCCGTGTACGGCGCGGGAAGGGCACCCGCGTACGACGACCACCAGCGGCGCGCCCGGGACGAGCGGGCCAAGCCGACGAGCTCGTCGACCCGGGGCTTGTCGGCCACCCCGTACAGCCGGAGGAGGGCACGCGCGTCGATAGGCGAGACGCCCACCGCTCCGGACTCGATCCGGATGATCTTCGAGAGGGACCAGTCCATCTCCTGGGCGACCTGGTCCTGCGTGAAGCCCGCTGCCTCACGCGCCGCGCGCAATGCGGACCGCAACCGTCGCCGACCAACGGTGGGCCCATATGTCGCAGTCATGCCGCCACTCCTGCGTTGTTTGCGTCGCTCAGCCGAGCTGGCCGGCAACCTTGGTGATCTTTGCGAGGGACTCGTGAGGGTCGAGTGACATCTCGCGCATTCGCTCGAAGGTCTGTCGGTAGGCCGCCACGTCCGTGGGGCGGTCGAGCACGTCCTGCGCCAGCACACCTTCCAGGTAGACGACGTCGCTGTCGTCTTCGTCGGGGAACCGGAGTATCACGAACGGGCCTTGCGGCGCGTAGTCGCCGACGGTGAACGGGAGCACGTGGATCGTCACCCGGGGCATCCGGCTCACGTCCGCCAGGTGGAGCAGCTGCTCCCGCAGCACCTCTGGGCCGCCGGTCTGCCGGTGCAGCGCGGCCTCGTCGAGCACGACGTCGATGTCCGGCCGGCCCGGGCGGTCGAACACCTCCTTTTGCCGCCGCATCCGGATCGCGTGCCGCTCCTCGATCTGCTCCGCGTCCATCGTGTCGCCCACGGTCGTGGAGGCCGCGGTGACGGCGGCCCGCGCGTAGGACTCGGTCTGCAGGAGCCCGGGAACGCCGGAGGGCTGGAAGAAGGAAAGCCTGGACGCCTCCGCCTCGAGCCCGATGTACGCCGCGTACGCGCTCGGGAGGGTGTCCTTGTACTGCGACCACCAGGTGCGGCGCCGGGAGACCCGGGCCAGCTCGACCATCTCCTCGATCTGCTGCTGGTCGGTCAGCCGGTAGTGCCCGAGCAGCGCCTTGACGTCGTTGGTCGAGATGGAGACCGAGCCGGCCTCGATCCGGATCAGCTTGGAGAGCGACCAGTCCATCGCCGCGGCCACCTGCTCCTGGGTGAGCCCGGCGGCGTCACGCGCCCGACGCAGTGCGGACCGCAGCCGGCGCCGGCCGACCGTAGGCCCATGCACCGTCGTCATCGGCGACCTTCCCTGGCTGCGCGCATCCCGCGCCCACGATGTGTCACCGTGCAGTCGACCCGTCCGTGCAGAGAATGATCTGTGCAGAATGCCACCTGGCTAGACGCGACCTGCCATTTAGCTAGTCTTGTGAAGGCTACACCTGCCCTGCTAGCTTTTCCAGCATCGCGCCGCGGGGCGCCCGGGCATCCGTCAAAGGGGCCCGGTTGATGTTCGGTTGGCGATGCGGATTCGGCCGTAAGTGCGGCGGTTTGGGCACATGAGTCCGCTCTTCATGCGCTACAGTGTGGCGTCACGGCGCTCTGCCGCGACGTTTGCGGCTGCTTAAGAGGAGCACCGGATGGCCCAGACACATTCCGTCGCCGACGCGTGGCGGAAGAGCGCTCGCTGCGAGACGCACAACTGCGTCGAAGTAGCCGAGCGCGCCGACGCGGTTGCTATTCGCAACAGCTCGGTCCCGGACGCCCAGTTGGCTTTCGCCCACCCGGCGTGGGCAGCGTTCATCAGCGGCGTTCGCGCAGGTCAGTTCGACCTTCAATAGGGTCCGGTTCCCCGGGTCTCTCCGCCCGGGGAGCTCTCCTCGGCACCTCGCGAGGGCATCCACGACGGATGCCCTTTTTTGTTGTTCACGGGTTTCGTGACAGCCTGTGGCACATTGGTAGCGGCGGGGAGGTCATTCATTCATGTACGCCCTCCTTTCTGTGGATGCCTCGGCATGAAACATTTGATAGCAGCGCGAGTGCGGGGCGGTGCCGTCATGGCCGGCGCGTACCAGCCCGCGGAGGGGCAGGTTGCCGTGGCGGATGGACCGACGAACTGGCGTAAGAGCGGGCAGTGCGAATCGCAGAACTGTGTCGAGGTGGCCTTGGACAAGGCTCACGTCGCGATCCGCGACTCCGCGTCGCCGGACGGGCCGTTCATCGAGGTCACCGCGACAGCATGGAGAGCGTTCTGCGCGGCGGTGCGGGAGGGCGAGCTCAGGCGCTGACGGCGACCGGCTCGCGCGCCCAGCGGGTCACCACCCGCTCGGCGTAGAAGGAGAGGAACGGGATCGTGCCCGCGAGCATGACCAGCAGCATGCGGCGCAGCCCCCAGCGGGTGCGGCGGGCCAGGTCGAAGACGGCCACCAGGTAGATCATGTAGAGGAAGCCGTGCGCGGGGCCCACCGTCTCTACGACCGCCGGCTCGTCCCAGATGTACTTCAGTGGCATGCCGACCACGACGAGCAGGATCAGCACCACGCCCACGACGTACGCGATGGCGCGGTAGCGCAGCAGGGCTCCCCCCACGGTCAACTCCTCCAGTCACCCGGGATAGTCGGCGGGCCGGGCGTCCGGGTGCTCGTTGAGCCAGGCCAGGTAGTGGTTGTACGCCGCGAGCTCCGGGTCGCCGCCGTCCTCGTACCCGATGGGTCGCCGCGCGGTGCGCACGGGGCGGCGGAAGGCGGTGGCCGCCGTGGCGGGTGCGCCCGCCGGGGCCGGTGAGACCGGCGCGGCGGGTGAGTCGCGGAGGGTCTTGTCGCGGACGGTGAGGCGCACCTCGCGCACCCAGATGAACACCACGAACGCGGCGAACACCGGCCACTCGAACGCATACGCCCAGCTGAGCGTATTGCCACCGGCGGCTCGGCTGATCTGCCACCAGCCGAGGGCGAGGAAGCCGCCCACGAGCCCGACCGCGAGCACGTGGCGGGCGATCCACCCTGGTGTCCACAGCCGCCTCATACGCCCGAGAGTACCGGCGAGGGTTTGGCCGGCTCCGCTCCGGGCAACGGTGGGGAGTATGAGTGGACCAGCGCAGTACGCGGACGCCTCGGCGGCGGACCTCGACACCGGGGTGGACCCGGCCGAACTCACCGACGACGACCTGATCCGGGAGATGTCCAGCCTGCACCGGACCCGCCTGGACACGCTGCGGCACGGCTCCGACGCCGCGCTCGCCAACCACCTGCGGCGCACGGCCGAGCTGGAGACCGAGTACCTCACCCGGTACCCCGGGCGCGAGGTCGACCCCGGTCGCCTGCGCGACTGAAAGACGACACGTCACCACTGCGCCGCCGCCGGGGCGGACGGATGTGTGTGTGCGGGAAGCTCTGGAGCTGCCCCGTCTGTGCTCCCTTGGGTTGGGCTTGCCCCGCGAGGCCGGCAGCGGAGGCCGGGGATCCCGGCGACCGCCGGCCGCAGCGGCGCCCGTGGGAAAGCACCCCGAGAAAACGCTCCGCTGCGCTCCACGTTTCCCCGGGGACCCGCGCAAACGGCCCACAGCTGAAGCGGACCGGGGCAAATCATGTCTGAAGACGGTGATCGTGGTATTTCAGTGCCCCTCTGGGGGCACTCAGGTACCACGATCTGATTCCGCGACCGATGTGGATCACCAGTCAGCTGTCGGCGTGCCGGCGCGCAAGCTACTAGCTGTGCCCTGTGTGGCGCGGGCCACTTCAGGCCCCGGAACACCATGTGGGGGTGGGCCGTTGAGATGACTGTCGGTGTGTCCAGTGTCCCCGGGCCTCACCTAATTGCCTTCGCGGAATACCGTTCGGCCGGAGCCGCGTCGTGCCACTCGCCGAGAGGCGACCTGCACACCGACGCCTAGCGCCGCCCGGTGGCCATTCCACCGGGCGGCGCTTTTTGGCACCGGCTTCCGGGCGCTCCGGCGGGTCCCGCCGGCCCCGCTGGGAGCGTCCCACCGCGCCTCCGGAACGGTCCGACCGCGCATCCCGCTCCGCCCGAGCGAGCCCTACCGCGCGGGAGGCGGCGCGGTCGGGGTGCCGGCGACCCCGGTGCTGGTCCGGATCACCACCAGGCCGCCGTCGATGGTGCGGCCGGCGGGTTCGGTGCGGGCGACCGAGCCGGCCGGGCACGCCGACGCGACCGGCTCGGGGTTTGTCTCCACCCGGAACCCCTGATTCTCCAATGTGGACTTCGCCGCGTCGACCGGCTGGCAGGTGACGTCCGGGATCGAGCGCTGCTCGCCGTACGCCAGTTTTTCACTCGGCCGCGGGAAGTCCTGCGGCTGCTTGCCCCGCACGATGTCGGCGAGCGTCTCGTACACGGCGGGGTTGACGATGTCGTGGCTCATGTTCGCCGTGGTCTCCGGCCAGTCCGGGTCGGCCAGGATGCCGGCGACCGCCATCGACCGGGTGGTGACGACCAGCGACGCGGTGCGCTTGCTGTCGGTGGTACCGGTCTTGCCGGCGATCGGCTGCCCGATGGCCGCCTTCGCGGCCGCCGAGGTGGAGCCGTGGCACTCGCCGAACGCGGACTGGTCACCGACCGGGCAGCGCGCGGCGTCGACGGCGGCCCGTGCCACCTCGCGGTCGACCGCCTGGTCGCAGCGGGGGTTGGCGACGTCCAGCTGCTTGCCGTCGATGTCCTTGATCTGCTGTACCGGGATCGGCTCGCAGTGCTTGCCGTCCGCGGCGAGGGTGGCGTACGCGTTGGCGAGGTCCAGCGGTGTCGTGCCGGAGACGCCGAGCGTGAACGAGCCCCAGCCGTCAGCGGCCGCCCGGTTGTTCGCCATGTCGAGGTCCTGCTGGGAGAGGAAGCGGATGCCGAGCCGCTTCGCCACGTTCACCGCGTTCGCCGCGCCGGCCAGCTCCTCCAGCGGTACGAAGTAGGTGTTGACCGACTTGCCGAAACCGGTCCAGGCGTTGTGCATACCGGCGAGGCTGGCGCTGCTGTTGCCCGGGCACCACTGGTCGGTGCCGGGGCAGGCCGCGTCGCCGGAGGCGCCGTGGTACTTCGACGGGTACCGCTGCGGGGCGTTGATGGAGTAGTCCAGCGGGTATCCCTTCTCCAGCGCCGCCACGAGCGTAAACATCTTGAACGTCGAGCCGGCCTGGTAGCCGCTACCCCCGGTCAGCAGCGGGTTGGTGGTGTTCGGGTACGTGCCCCGCTGCCCGGACTTGCCGGGGTTGGAGGAGGGCTTGTTGGCGGAGCTGTCGAGCTTGAAGACCCGGTTGGTGGCGAGCGCCCGCACCCGGCCGCTGCCCGGCTCGACCGCGGCGACCATCAGCGCGTGCTTGTCACCGGTCTTGAGCCGCTGCTCCACGTTGTCCCGGGCGGACTTCTGCGCCTTCGGGTCGAGCGTGGTCACGACGCGGTAGCCGCCGCCGTTCAGCCGCCGCTCCCGGTCGTACGCCGTGGGGCCGAACGCCTCCTGCTCCAGCCACCACCGCCGGAAGTAGTCACAGAAGAAGCCCCAGTCGTTGGGCTTGGTGGCGGTGCAGCCGTTCGGCGGGCGCTTGCCCCGGACCGTGAGCTTCTGCTTCTTGGCGGCCTCGCCCTCGGCGGCGGTGATCGCCTTGATCTCCACCATCTGGCCGATCACCCAGTCGCGCCGGCCCAGCGCGCGCTCCTTGCCGTCGGGGTCGAGCGGGTCGTAGTACGTCGGCGACCGCACCAGGCTGGCCATGAGGGCGGCGTCGGCGATGGTGAGGTCCTTCGGCTGCTTGCCGAAGTAGAACTGGCTGGCCGCGTAGACGCCGTACGTGCTGTGGCCGAACGGGGCGAGGTTGAGGTAGCGGGTCAGGATCTCGCCCTTGGAGAACTTCTTCTCCGCCTGCAGCGCCAGCCGCGCCTCCCGGATCTTGCGGGCGGTGGTGTCCTCGCCGGCCTTCACCGCGTCGGCGTGGGTGGGCGCGGTGTACGTGACCGACATCCGCACGAACTGCATCGTGAGCGTGGAAGCCCCCTGCTGCGCGCCGCCGGAGCTGTTGTTGAGCGCGGCCCGGGCGATGCCCTTGGCGTCCACGCCCTTGTGCACGTAGAAGTTGTGGTCCTCGGCCGCGATGATCGCCTCGCGCATCGGCTCGGCGATCTGCGCGAACGTGACGTCGTGCCGGTTTTCGTCCCAGAAGCGGGAGATCAGCGTCTTGCCGTCGGCGGCGTACACCTCGGTGGCCTGCGGCGCCCTGGTGGTGGTGAGCTCGCTCGGCAGCGCCTCGAACGACTCGGCGCCGGCCTTGGCGGCCAGGCCGGAGGCGGCGATCGCCGGAAACATCGCGGCCGCGACGACGAGGCCGGCGAGGAGGCCGCACAGCACCAGCGTCCCGAGGTTGACCAGGGCGTGGCGGCGGCGCCCGTCGGGGGCACGCCCGGCGGAGAAGCTCAGCAGGGGTTCGGTCACTTCTGCAAGACGTACAAAGATGAGGTATGGGTTGCTGGCGGGAGGAATCTTCACAGCACTTTCACGAGTGCGTACGGCGATCCTGGCAATTCACCTCCTTCGGAGTATCTCGGTCATACGCTCCCCCCATGATTGGAACGATTCTCTGGGCCATCATCGGTGGCGCCATCGTGGGCATGCTGGGCCGGCTGCTGCTGCCCGGCAGGCAGAACATCTCGGTGTGGCTGACGATCGGCGTCGGCATCGCGGCGGCGCTGCTCGGCGGTGTGATCGCCGACTGGCTCGGCGTCGGCGACACCAGGGGCATCGACTGGATCCGGCACGCCATCCAGATCGCGCTCGCCGTGCTCTTCGTCTGGCTCGCCGCCCGCTTCATGGGCTCCAGCGAGCGCCGCAGAACCGCGTGAACAAAGCTCCCCGCACGTTGCTGGAACAGCTTGGGGGGAGCTTTGATCGCGGAAGTCAGCGGTGGGCCGTGGCGAGCCCTTCCAGTACCTCGACCGTCGTGTCCCAGCCCATGCAGGCGTCGGTGATCGACTGGCCGTACGCGAGGGCGCGGGTCGGGTCGAGGTCCTGCCGCCCCGGTACCAGGAACGACTCGAGCATGACCCCGACGATGCCGCGCTGGCCGGCGGCGAGCTGGGCGGAGACGTCCTGCGCCACCACCGGCTGGCGGGTGTGGTCCTTGCCGCTGTTGTCATGGCTGGCGTCGACGATCAGCCGCTCCGGCAGCCCGGCCGCGCGCAGCAGGTCGAGCGCGCCGGCCACGTCCTCGGCGCCGTAGTTCGGCAGGCCCCGCCCGCCGCGCAGCACGAGGTGGCAGTCGCTGTTGCCGCGAGTGTGCAGGATCGCCGGGGTGCCGGAGAAGTCGATGCCGGGAAACACGTGCGGCACCGCCGCGGCCCGGATCGCGTCGACGGCCGTGGCGATGGCGCCGTCCGGCCGGTTCTTCATGCCGATCGGCATGGACAGGCCCGAGGCGAGCTGGCGGTGCACCTGGCTCTCCACCGTGCGGGCGCCGATCGCGCCCCAGGAGACGGTGTCGGCGATGTACTGCGGGGTGATCGGGTCGAGGAACTCGCAGCCCACCGGCAGCCCCTTGGCGAGCACCTGGAGCAACAGCGAGCGGGCGGTACGCAGGCCGGTGTTGACGTCGCCCGAGCCGTCCAGGCCGGGGTCGTTGATGAGCCCCTTCCAGCCCACGGTCGAGCGAGGCTTCTCGAAGTAGACCCGCATCACGATCAGCAGGTCGTCGGCGAGCCGGGCGGCCGTCTCGGCGAGCCGGTCCGCGTACTCGAGGGCGGCCACGGGGTCGTGCACCGAACACGGGCCGACGACGACCATCAGGCGGTCGTCCTCCCGGTCCAGCACGCGGGCGACGGCACGCCGACCATCGACCACCGCGGCCGAGAGATCGTCGTCCAGGGGCAGCTCGTGGTGGAGCAGCGCGGGGGTCATCAGCGGGACGACCTTGTCGATCCGCTGGTCGCTGACCCGCTGCACACTCGGGAGAGTCACGGAGGTTCCTTTCGCCAGCCACCCCGGGGCCGGCGTCCCGGGGCCGAAGCCGGCTCTGCGTCGTCGTTACACGCGAAAGGGCAGGAGCGCTCTCCTGCCCTGGCCGGCTCTGGCGGTGGTGACCTAGGTCATGTGCTCATGCCTCAGCCGCCGGCGCCAGGGCCGGCCAACTAAAGCACACATACCATCGGGTCACGCCGGGATCATATCGCATTGCCGGAACCTCAACGGAGCTTCCACCGACGTTCACCTCGCGGGCGTGCCCTTCGACACCGATCGATAAATACGTTTCCGGCATGGATCGTCGCACTGTGCTACGCGCCACCGTGATCGGCGCGGGGACCGCCGCCTTCTCCGGAAGCCTCTGGTCGGCCGCCTTCGCCGCCCCCGCCCAGCCCGGCCCGAGCCCGTACGGCGGGCTGCGCGCCGCCGACGCCAACGGCGTACAGCTGCCGGCCGGCTTCACCAGCCGGATCGTCGCCCGCTCCCGGCAGGCGGTGGCCGGGTACACCTGGCACGACGCCCCGGACGGCGGCGCCTGCTTCGTGACCGGCGCCGGCTGGGTGTACGTCTCCAACTCCGAGATCTCCGCCACCGGCGGGGCCTCGGCCCTGCGGTTCAACGCGGACGGCAGCATCGCCTCGGCGTACCGGATCCTGGCCAACACCAACCGCAACTGCGCCGGCGGCGCCACCCCGTGGGGGACCTGGCTCTCCTGCGAGGAGGCCGACCTCGGGTACGTGTACGAGACGTACCCGCTGGGCGGGACCGCGGCGGTGCGCCGGCCGGCGATGGGGCGCTTCACCCACGAGGCGGCCGCCGCCGACCCGGACCGGCGGGTGATCTACCTCACCGAGGACGAGACGAACGGCTGCTTCTACCGCTTCCGCCCCACCACCTGGGGCAACCTCTCGGCCGGCACGCTCGAGGTGCTGGTCGCCGGCTCGGCCACCAGCGGGCCGGTGAGCTGGGCGCCGGTGCCCGACCCGGACGGCAGCCCCACCCGCACCCGGAGCCAGGTCTCCGGCGCCAAGCGGTTCAACGGCGGTGAGGGCTGCTACTACGCCGACGGCGTCTGCTGGTTTACCACCAAGGGCGACAACCGGGTGTGGGCGTACGACGCGGTCAACCAGCGGATCGACCTCGCGTACGACGACTCGCTGGTGACCGGCACGGCCCCGCTGACCGGGGTGGACAACATCACCGGTTCGGGCTCGGGCGACCTCTTCGTCGCCGAGGACGGCGGCAACATGGAGATCAACATCATCACGCCGGCCGGGGTGGTGGCACCGTTCATCCGCCTCTCCGGGCAGTCCGGCTCGGAGATCACCGGGCCGGCCTTCTCGCCGGACGGCACGAGGCTCTACTTCTCCTCGCAGCGCGGCACCTCCGGCTCCTCCTCCGGCGGCATCACCTACGAGGTGCGCGGCCCGTTCAGATCGTGATTCATAGATAGATTTGCCCCGGTCCGCTTCACCGGCGGACCGTATGCTCCCGCGGGCAGCGCTCCGGTCGGGGCTCGGCGTCGCTGACTCTCGCCGACCCCCGATCCTCCGCTGCCGGCCCCGCGGGACCAGCCCGACCCGCTCCGCCTGTCGCGGGCGCCGGATCCGGAAAACGGCAACCCGACCCGGAATGGTCCAAGTGATATTGCACAATTGGCGGTGCGCTGTTCGTCAACTCCGCCGCGTACGACCGGATCGAAGTAGATCTAGAACATCTAGGGCTGATATCGCGCCCTAAACGTTCTAGATCCACATTCGCCAGCGGGCAACGCCGGCATCCGATAGCAGCCGTACGTCGATGTCGCTCTATAGCCGATCGCTTGGGTGGGGATTGACGCCGGGCCCGAGCCAATTACGCGGACGGCCTGGAGGGGCACCGCCGGCGGGCGCGCAGACGGGGCAGCTCGATAGGTAGCCGATGACTACACATGGGCGTGCGGGTGCGGACGGCGAAGCGGAGGCCGGGGAGTCCGGCGAGCGGGGGAAGCGACCCAAGAATCCGCAAGGGGCCTCAGGCGAGTGGGAACTCGTCGAAGAGCACGGCTGGGGACGTCGGGTGGCGGGTGTCGTGGCGGTACGAGCGCACCACGCCCGCCGCCGAGTCGAGCAGGGTGAAGACGGTCACCTCGTTGCTGGCGACGAAGGGCAGCGGCACCCCGTCCGGGCGCACGAACGGGGCCACCGTCGGCACGATCGGCTGGAGCCCGCCCGGGTCGCCCTGGAGCACGTAGTCCGGCGGGTACCAGCGGGTCATGCCCGACGTCACGTCGTACGCGCCGTAGCTGTTGCCCACATTGGACGTCTCCAGCCAGTGCACGCCGGCCGCGTTCCGGAAGCGGTTCCAGACGTGCGAGTGTCCATTGAGGACAAGGTGGACGCCGGCCGCGGAGAGCAGTGGCTCCACGTCGCGCAGGATGTAGTCGCCGGCGAGCGGGTACTCGTACCGGATCGACTTCGGGCCGACGACCTGGACCGGATCGGTGTACGGCGGCACCGAGTGGTTGCCCAGCCCGTGGCTCGGGTGGTGAAACATCACCACCCGGTAGCGGGCCGACCGCGCGGCCGGCGAAGCGAGCTCGGCCGCCAGGAACGCGAACTGGGGCGAGCCGCGCTTGATCGGCTCGAAGATGAACTGCCCGTACCCCCAGCGGTCGGGGTTGTCGACGTCTTCGAGCGCCTCCTGGAACTTGCCCCGCCCCTCCAGCCGCGGCGAGCGCCACACCTGGGTGGCGAAGAGGCAGATCACGTGCACGTCGCCGATCGAGCGGGACCACCAGCGCTGGTCGCCGGAGTCGCTGCGCGGGTACGGGAACATCTCCCGGTACGTGGTGATGTCCCACGCGCCCGGCTGCGGGTCGTTGAACTGCGCGTCCAGCGTCGCGCTCTCCGACCAGCGCCCCATCACCTCGTGGTTGCCGATCGCCGGGTAGATCGGCGAGTGCGCCAGGATCCGCTCGAACGTGCGGAAGAACGGCGGCTCGGCGCTGCTGTCGAACCACTCGCTGGCCCGGTCCGGCGCGTTGACCATGTCGCCCGCCATCAGCACGCCGTCGAACGCCACTCCCGCCGTCTCGGCCACCTTCGCCAGGTTGGCCGGCACCATCGGCTTGAGCTGGTGGTCGCTGGTGAGCAGCAGCCGCACCGGGCGGTCCGGGGGCGGCGCCGGGGCGAGCGTGTACGCGGCGGTGACGGTGCCGCCGGAGACCACCCGGTACGGCGTGCGCCCGCCGGGCAGCCCGGTGACGGTGGCCAGGTGCCGGTGCACCGCGCGGCGGGTGACGACCGGGTACTCCCGGCCGGGTACCGCCGACTCCTGGTCCTCCCGGGTGCGGGACAGCTCGACGGTGTCGGCGCTGAAGCGGCGCCATCCCTGGCCCGCGCCGGCCGGGCCGGTGGCGGCGGCGCGCGCCTCGTCGCCGGTCATGGTCGCCACCGCCGGACCGGCGAGCACCGCGTGCTGGGAGCCGGGCCCCTCGGTGTGCCAGACGACGTGGATGCCGTCGGCTGTCGGATCGAGCAGGTACGGCTCACACAGCATGCCCGTAGTATCCGTCCCGGCTCCCGGGGCGCGAGGTGCCGGGATCCACACGTGCGTTCCGCAACAGATCCGCTACCGTCGAGCGCATGTCGCCGACCGGCTACCCGTGGCCCATCGAAACCGCCCGCCTCGACAACGGCCTGCGGGTCGTGGTCAGCGAAGACCGCACCGCGCCCGTCGTGGCCGTCAATATCTGGTACGACGTGGGGTCGCGGCACGAGCCGGACGGCCAGACCGGGTTCGCCCACCTCTTCGAGCACCTGATGTTCGAGGGCTCGGAGCACGTGGCCAAGACCGAGCACATGCGGCTGGTCCAGGGCGCCGGCGGCTCGCTCAACGCGACCACCAACCCGGACCGCACCAACTACTTCGAGACCGTGCCGGCCGAGCATCTGGAGCTGGCGCTGTGGCTCGAGGCCGACCGGATGGGCGGGCTGGTGCCGGCGCTGACCCAGCAGACGCTCGACAACCAGCGCGAGGTGGTCAAGAACGAGCGGCGCCAGCGGTACGACAACGTGCCGTACGGGGATGCCTGGCTGCGCCTGCTGCCGCTGCTCTACCCGCCCGGCCACCCGTACCACCACGCCACGATCGGCTCGATGGCCGACCTCAACGCGGCCGACCTGCCCACGTTCGCCGCGTTCCACACCACGTACTACGCGCCGAACAACGCGGTGCTCTCCGTGGTCGGCGACGTGGTGCCGGCCGACGTGTTCGCGCTCGCGGAGAAGTACTTCGGCGGCCTCCCGTCCCGCCCCGACATCCCGCCCGCGCCGGACGGCACCCGCCCCGCGCCGCCCACCGGCCCGGTGCGCGAGGACGTCGTCGGCGACGTGCCCGCCCCGCGGATCTACCTGGCGCACCGCACCCACGCGTTCGGCTCACCGGGGTACGACGCGGTCACCGTGCTCGCCACGATCCTCGGCACCGGCCGGGGCAGCCGGCTGTACCAGCGGCTCGCCGACGGGGCGCGGCTGGCCCAGCCGGACTACGTCTCCGCGTACGGCGTCGACCTCGCGCACGCGCCGGCGCCGCTCATCGTGACCGCGACCGCCCGCGACGGCGTGGCCGCCGCCGACCTGGAGGCCGGGCTGGCCGAGGTGGTCGACGGGCTGGCCGGCGGGGTCGGCCAGGAGGAGCTCGACCGGGCCAAGGCGCTGCTGGCCACCGCGTGGTGGCGGCAGGTGTCCACAGTGGCGGGTCGGGCGGACGTGCTGAGCCGGTACGCCACCCAGTTCGGCGATCCGGCCCGCGCGGGGGAGCGGCTGCCGGCCTGGCAGGCGGTCACGCTCGACGCCGTGGCCGAGGTCGCCGCCGAGCTGCACCCGTCGCGCCGGGTCACCCTTTCCTACCTCACGGAGGAGAAGCCCGCATGAGCCTCGTCACCGAGCGTCCTGGGCCGGGCGCGGCCCGCCCGTACCGCTTTCCCGAGGTCGTCCGCCGCGACGGCGTGGTCGCCGCCCACCTGCCCGGCCAGGCCCTGGCCGTCGCGATCCTGCTGCTGGACGCCGGCGCCGGCCGCGAGCCGGCCGGCCGGGAGGGGATCGCCGCCGTCCTGGCCAAGGCCCTGGAGGAGGGTACGGCCAAGCGCGACTCCGCGGCCTACGCGCTCGCGCTGGAGAGCCTGGGCGCGGAGCTGTTCACCAACGTCGACTGGGACTCGTTCCGGATCGGCGTGCAGGCACCGGTCGACCGGCTGCCGGCGGCGGTGGCGCTGCTCGCCGAGGCGGCCCGCACCCCGCGCCTGGACCCGGCCGACGTGGCCCGGGTCCGCGACGACGAGGCCGCCGCCCTGCGGATGGACTGGGCCGACCCCGGGCCGCGCGCGGAGGCCGCGCTCCGGGCCGACATCTTCGGCCGGGACCGGCGGCACGGGCGCCCGCTGCACGGCGACCCCGACTCGGTCGCCGGGGTGGGCGTCGACGACGTGGTCGAGTACCACCGCACCTGGCTCGGCCAGCCCGGCACGCTGCTGGTCGCCGGCGACCTGACGAGCGTCGACCTGGGCGCGCTCGGCGCGGCCGCCTTCGCCGGTGCGGGCGAACCGGTCGCGGGGGCGGGCGGGCCGCTGCCGATCGAACCGCGTACCGACCGGCGGGTCGTGCTGGTCGACCGGCCCGGCTCGGTGCAGTCGACGCTGCGGCTGGGGCATGCCGCACCGCACCGGGCACACCCGGACTACGTGCTGATGACGCTGGCCGCCACGGTGCTCGGCGGGGCGTTCACGTCCCGGCTCAACCACCTGATCCGCGAGGTGCGCGGGTACACGTACGGCATCCGCGCCGAGTTCGGCCAGTCCAAGCGCTTCGGGCGGCTGCTGGTCAGCTCGGGCGTGCAGACGGCGGTGACCGTGCCGGCGCTGGTCGACACCGTGGGCGAGGTCTCCCGTACGGCGGTCGAGGGCGTCACCGAACCGGAGCTGGCGGTGGCCCGGTCCTGGCGGGCCGGGCAGCTCTCGGTCGACCTGCAGACGCCGGGCGCGATCGCCGGCGCCCTGGCCACGCTGGTGGTGCACAACCTGCCGGACGACTACCACGCCAACCTGCGCGCGGCCCTGCTCGCCGCCGACGAGGCGACGGTCTCCGAGGCGGCCGCCAAGCACCTCAACCCGCACGGCCTCACGCTGGTGGTCGAGGGCGACGCCGCCGTGATCCGCGACGAGCTGGTCGCCTCCGGCCTGGGCGAGGTGGTCGACGCCCAGCTCTGACCTGGGCTTTCAGGCCCGTTCGCAAGAACGAGAAGTATACTTCTAAGAAGTGTACTGCTTGCTTTTGGAGGACGGGTTGATCGAAAAGCCGGCACGGATCTTCGACCGGGACCGCGAGTGGCGCCAGCTGGCCACCTTCGCGGCCCGTACGGGTGCCCGGCTGGGCGTGGTCTCCGGCCGTCGGCGGCAGGGGAAGACGTACCTGCTGGAGGCCCTCGCGCGGGAGACCGGCGGGCTGTACTTCGGGGCCACGCTGGCGACCGAGAGCGAGTCGCTGCGGCTCTTCGGGGAGGCGCTGGCGACCTGGACCGGCGCCGCCGTCGTACCCCGCTTCGACGGCTGGGACGAGGCGATCCGGCACCTCTTCGCCGCCGGCACGCCCCGCCCGGGGCCGGTGGTGATCGACGAGTTTCCGTACCTGAGCGCCGCGACGCCGGCCCTTCCGTCGATCCTCCAGCGCGAGATCGACCAGGCGGTCTCGGCCGAGCGTGACATCGCCGTCCTGCTCTGCGGCTCGGCGATGTCGGTGATGGGCGGGCTGCTCGGCGGCACGGCCCCGCTGCGCGGGCGGGCCAGCCTGGAGCTCGTGGTGCGGCCGTTCGACCACCGCCTCGCCGCCGAGTTCTGGGGCATGTCCGACCCTCGGCTGGCCGCGCAGACCCACGCGGTGGTCGGCGGCACCCCGGCGTACCGGCGGTTCGTCGGCGAGGACGCCCCGGCCGACCTGGCCGACTTCGACGAGTGGGTGCTGCGTACGGTCCTCAACCCGGCGACCCCGCTCTTCCGCGAGGCGCGCTACCTGCTCGACGAGGAGGGCGGCGTGCGCGACGCGGCCCTCTACCACTCCGTGCTGGCCGCGGTCGCCAACGGAAACAGCACGCGCGGCGGGATCGCCGGGTACATCGGCCGCAAGGCCACCGACATCGGCCACCACCTCAACGTGCTGGAGGACGCCGGCCTGCTGCGCCGGGAGCCGGACGTCTTCCGCTCCGGCCGGATGACCTACCGGGTCGCCGAGCCGCTGGTGACCTTCTACCAGGTGGTCATGCGCCCGTACTGGGGACTGCTGGAGAGCGGCCGGGCCGAGTCGGTGTGGCAGGACGCCCGGACCCGGTTCGCCGCCCAGGTGCTCGGGCCGCACTTCGAGCAGCTCTGCCGGGAGTACGCGATGGCGGCCCCGCCGGAGACGTACGGCGGGCTGCCGGGCGTGGTCGGCTCCGGCGTGGTCGCCGATCCGGCCCGGCGGGCGCAGATCCAGGTCGACGTGGCGGTCTTCGCGCCGGCGGTGCCCGGCGAGCCGCGGCGGGTGCTCTCGCTCGGCGAGGCCAAGTGGGGAGACGTCATGGGCGCGCGGCAGGTGGACCGGCTGGCCCGGGCCCGTGACCTGCTGGCCGGTCGCGGCTACGACACGCGGGACACGGTGCTCGCCTGCTACAGCGGGGCCGGCTTCGACGCGGCGCCGGGCACCGGCGTGCGACTGATCAACCTCGATCAACTCTACGGTGGGCGGGGTCACGTTTCTTGACGTCGTTCATACGCTTCTGAGGTTTCACAAATTCGTGAAACGAGCGTAGCGTCGCTGATATGACATCTGCGATCTCGGTCTCCGGCCTGGTGAAGACCTTCGGCCGGACCCGCGCGCTGGACGGGCTCGACCTGTCCGTCGACACCGGTGAGGTGCATGGCTTTCTGGGGCCGAACGGCGCCGGCAAGTCCACGACCATCCGGGTGCTGCTCGGCCTGCTCCGTGCCGACGCCGGCGACGTGAGCCTCCTCGGCGGCCACCCGTGGCGGGACGCGGTGCGGCTGCACCGGCGCCTCGCGTACGTGCCCGGCGACGTGAACCTCTGGCCGAACCTGACCGGTGGGGAGGCGATCGACCTCTTCGGCGCCCTGCGTGGCGGGCTGGACAAGCGCCGCCGGGCCGAGCTGGTCGAGCGCTTCCAGCTCGACCCGAGCAAGAAGGCCCGCACGTACTCCAAGGGGAACCGGCAGAAGGTGGCCGTCGTCGCCGCGTTCGCGTCCGATGTGGAGCTTTACGTCTTGGACGAGCCGACCTCGGGCCTCGACCCGCTGATGGAGGCGGTCTTCCAGGAGTGCGTCCGCGAGGTGAAGCAGGAGGGGCGTACGGTCCTGCTCTCCAGCCACATCTTCTCCGAGGTGGAGGCGCTCTGCGACCGGGTGAGCATCATCCGGCAGGGCAGGACGGTGGAGTCGGGCACGCTGGCCCAGTTGCGCCACCTCACCCGTACCTCGATCTCGGTCGAGACCACCCACCCGATCAGCGGCCTGGACGAGCAGGCCGGCGTGCACGACGCCGCCGTCGACGGGACGCACGCGAAGTTCGATGTGGACAGTCACCAGCTGGACCAGGCGCTGCGCTACCTGACCCGCTTCGAGGTGCGGGCGCTCACGAGCGCGCCGCCCTCGCTGGAGGAGCTCTTCATGCGCCACTACGGCGACGAGCTCCGGGAGAACGGCGTGAAGGCGGGGGCGGGAGTGCGATGAGCGCCTTCGTCGGCACCGCCCGGCTCGTCCGCCTCGCGATCCGGCGCGACCGGATCCAGCTGCCACTCTGGATCATCGGCACGTTGCTGTTCGTCCCGACCGTGATCGCCTCGCTCCGGGACCGCTTCCCGACCGAGGCCGACCGCATCGAGGTCCTGCGCGCCGCGGTCGAGAGTCCCGCCCTGCTCGTCATGCGCACGGTGCCGACCGGCACGAGCGAGGGCGCGATGGCGATGTTCCAGATGCTCGGGTACCTCCCCGTGGTCACCGGCCTCATGAGCACCCTCGCCGTCGTGCGGCACACCCGGCAGAACGAGGAGACCGGCCGCGCCGAGATGCTCGGGGCGACCGTGGTCGGGCGGTACGCGGAGCTGACCGCGGCGCTGATCGTCGCAGCCGGCGCCAACGTCGTGCTCGGTGGCCTGTTCGGCCTCGCACTGCTCGGCTACGGCCTGCCGGCCGCCGGGTCGTTCGCCGCCGGCGCCGGCATCGCCGCCGCGGGCGTCGCCTTCGCCGGCATCGCGGCCGTCGCGGCCCAGATCACCCAGAGCGCACGCGCCGCGAACGGCATCGCCGCCGCCGTGGTCGGCGTCGCCTTTCTGGTACGCGGCTTCGGTGACGCCCTCGGCCAGGTGCAGCCCAACGGGTACGTCATGCGCAGCGCCTGGCCCGCCTGGCTCTCGCCGATCGGCTGGGTCACCGAGATCCGGCCGTACGCCGGTGACCGCTGGTGGGTGCTGCTGCTCCCGCTCGCGTGCTTCGCGGCGAGCGTGGCGGTGGCGTTCGCGCTGACCGTCCGCCGTGACGTCGGCATGGGAATGATCGCCGACCGGCGCGGCCCGGCCCAGGCGTCGCCGGCGCTGCTCAGCCCGCTCGGCCTGGCCTGGCGGCTCCAGCGCGGCACGCTGCTCGGCTGGGGTGTGGCGATGGCGGCGTTCGGCGTGGCGGTCGGATCGCTGGCCACAAGCGTCCCGGGCGCGCTCGGCGAAAACGAGGGCGGCGCCGAGACGATCACCAAGCTGGCCGGTGGCAGCAGCGCCGACCTGACGGACGCGTTCTTCGCCGCCATGATCACCTTCTACGGCGCGATGGCGGCCGCCTACGTCGTACAGGCGCTGATGCGCCCGCGCATCGAGGAGGCCGGCGGTGCCGGAGAGGCCGTCCTCGCCACCGGCACCGGCCGGTTGACCTGGCTGGTCAGCCACCTGGCGGTGTCCGTCGCCGGGGCCGCCCTGCTCCTGCTCGTCTCCGGCCTGGCCACCGGCATCGTGGCTGGGCTCGACGGCGGCGAAGCGGCGGGCCGGGTGGGCCAGCTCACCGGCGCGGCACTCATGCAGCTGCCGGCGGCGCTGGTCCTGGTCGGCTTCACGGTGGTCGCCTTCGGGCTGCTGCCCCGGCTGACCATCGGACTGGCCTGGGCCGCGTACACGATCTGCCTGATCGTCGGCCAGCTCGGCGAGCTGCTCGGCCTGCCGCAGTGGGCGCGGGACATCTCACCCTTCACCCACGTACCGGCGGTGCCGGCGGCGACCGCGACGGCGGCCCCGCTGATCGCGCTCAGCGCGGTCGCGGTGGCGCTCGGGGCCGCCGGCCTGGCACTCTTCCGGCGGCGGGACCTCGCACTGTGACGGAGTGTGGCGGCGCCTTCCGGGCGCCGCCACACAAGCACTAGGAGAGTGGTGAACCATGCCGAAAGCGCGTGACGAGGACGCGGTTCGCCGCTTCGTTGAGCACTTCGCGATGACCCTGAGCGACCTTGGCTTCCCCCGGATGCCCGCCCGGGTGCTGGCCATGCTCACGGTGACCGACGAGCCGGGCCTGACCGCCGGCCAGCTCGGCGAGCGCCTCGGGGTCAGCCCGGCGGCCGTCTCCGGGGCGGTGCGCTACCTCATCCAGTTGCAGTTCGTGGTGCGCGAGCCGGTGCTGGGCTCGCGCAGTGACCACTACCGCCTGCCGCCCGATCCGTGGTTCACCGCCGGCATGATCCGCAGTGGGGTGTACAAGCGGTTCGCCGACATCGTCCACGAAGGGGTCGTCGCCGTCGGCGACACGTCGTCGCCGGCCGGCGCGCGGCTCGCCGAGATGGAGGAGTTCTACGTCTTCATCCAGGAAGGGATGTCCGAGCTGCTGGAGCGGTGGGAGAAACTTCGGGAGGAACGCGGGGACGGCTGAGCGTGCTTTGATTGGGCAATGGCCAACCCAGCGATCGTGACGGTCGACGACGACCCCGCTGTCTCCCGGGCCGTCGCGCGCGATGTGCGGCGCCGCTACGGTCAGGACTACCGCGTCGTGCGGGCCAGTTCAGGAGCCGAGGCGCTGGATGCGCTCAAGGAGATAAAGCTGCGCGGTGAGCAGGTGGCGGTGCTGCTCGCCGACTACCGGATGCCCCAGATGAACGGCATCCAGTTTCTCGAGTCCGCGATGGACCTCTTCCCGCACGCCCGGCGGGTGCTGCTGACCGCGTACGCGGACACGGAGGCCGCGATCGACGCGATCAACCTCGTGGACGTCGACCACTATCTGCTCAAGCCCTGGCACCCGCCGGAGGAAAAGCTCTACCCCGTGCTCGACTCGCTGCTGGAGGCGTGGCAGGCGACACCCGCCTCGCCCGAGGTCGAGACGCGCGTGGTCGGGCACCGGTGGTCGGCCGAGTCGTTCGAGATCCGCGACTTCCTGGCCCGCAACATGGTGCCCTACCGGTGGTACCTCACCGAGGAGCCGGAAGGGCAGCGGCTGCTGACCGCTTCCGGGGCGAGCGAGTCCGACGTACCCGTTGTCATCACGCCGGATGGCAAGACGCTGGTGCGGCCGTCGGAGGCCGAGCTGGCCGCGCACGTCGGCCTCACCACCACCCCGGCGGCCGAGTTCTACGACCTGGCGGTGGTCGGCGCCGGACCGGGCGGGCTCGGCGCCGCCGTCTACGGCGCGTCGGAGGGGCTGCGCACGATCCTGGTCGAGCGGCGGGCCACCGGCGGGCAGGCGGGCCAGAGCAGCCGGATCGAAAACTACCTGGGCTTTCCGGACGGCGTCTCCGGCGCGCAGCTGACCGACCGGGCCCGCCGGCAGGCGCAGCGCTTCGGCGCCGAGCTGCTCACCGCGCAAGACGTCACCTGCCTCGACGCCAAAGGCTCCGCCCGGGTGCTCACCTGCGCCAGCGGGCCGCAGATCGTGGCGCACACGGTGATCCTCGCCACCGGCGTCTCCTACCGCACGCTCGACGTTCCCGGGCTCGCCGAGCTCACCGGGCGCGGCGTCTTCTACGGCAGCGCGGCCACCGAGGCGCCGGCCTGCTCCGGCGCCGACGTCTACATCGTCGGCGGGGCCAACTCCGCCGGGCAGGCCGCCGTCTACTTCTCCCGCTTCGCCGGCCGGGTGCACCTGGTCGTGCGCGGCGAGAGCCTGGCACAGTCGATGTCCGCCTACCTGATCGAGCAGATCGAGAGCATCCCGCGGATCCAGGTGCACACCTGCACCGAGGTTGCCGCCGGCCACGGCACCGAGCACCTCGAAGGGCTCACACTCCGCGACCGGAACACCGGTCAGACGCGGGATGTTGACGCTTCATGGCTGTTCGTTTTCATCGGCGCCGAGCCGCACACCGGCTGGCTCGACGGCCTGGTGGAGCGAGACGCGCAGGGCTTCGTGGTGACCGGTCCCGACCTCGTCGTCGGCGGCCGGCGGCCCAAGGGCTGGCGGCTCGACCGCGACCCGTACCACTTGGAGACGAGCGTCGCCGGCGTCTTCGCCGCGGGCGACGTGCGGGCCAACTCGGTCAAGCGGGTGGCGTCCGCGGTGGGCGAGGGAGCGATGGCGGTCACGCTCGTGCACAGGTACCTGGAGGCGCAATGAGCGAGCGAGTTGGCGCGGCGGCGTCTGGACGGAGCCGGCCCGCCGACGGAGTCGGGGTTTCGGGCTGGCGGAGGAAGACGTCGCCTTTGGCGCCGCACGAGCGAGCGAATCAGGAGACACAGTGATCTCGAAGGACGATCTCCGCAAGCTTTTCCTCTTCGAGTCGCTCGACGACGAGAAGCTGGCGTGGGTGCAGGAGCACAGCACCGTGGTCGAGTACGAGGCGACCACGCGGGTCTACTCCGAGGGCGAGCCGGCCACCTGCTTCGTCGTACTGCTGGAGGGCGCGGTCACGCTGACCCGCAACGTGCACGGCCAGGAGATCGAGGTCTCCCGGACCGACCAGCTCGGCGTGTACGGCGGCGCGATCCAGGCCTACCTGGGCGACCAGGTCGACCAGAAGTACCCCAACTCGATGGTGGCCATCACGCCGGTGAAGGCGCTGGAGCTGCCCGCCGACCAGTTCGGCCCGATCCTGCGCCGCTGGTTCCCGATGGCCATGCATCTCATGGAGGGGCTCTTCTGGGGCCAGAAGCGGACCCAGTCGGCGGTCAGCGAGCGGGAGCGGCTCATCGCGCTCGGCTCGCTCTCGGCCGGCCTCACCCACGAGCTCAACAACCCGGCCTCCGCGGCCGTACGGGCCACCGCTACCCTGCGCGACAAGGTCGCCGGCATGCGCCACAAGCTCGCGATGATCGCCGAGGGCAAAATCAACGTCAAGCAGCTGCACCGCCTGGTCGAGCTGCAGGAGGCCGCGGTCAAGCGCGCGGCGAACGCGCCCAAGCTCTCCGCCCTGGAGACCGGTGACGCCGAGGACGCGGTGGTCGACTGGCTGCAGGAGCGCGGCCTCTCCGCCGGCTTCGAGTACGACCACGCCGCCACCCTCGTCGCCGGCGACGCCAGCGTGCCCTGGCTCGACCTGGTCGCCGAGGTGGTCGACCCCAGCGACCTGCAGTCGGCGGTGAGCTGGCTGACGTACACCATCGAGACCGAACTGCTCATGGGCGAGATCGACGAGTCGGTCGGCCGGATCTCCGCGCTGGTCGGCGCCGCCAAGCAGTACTCGCAGCTGGACCGCGCGCCACACCAGGTGGTCGACCTGCACAAGCTGCTCGACTCCACGCTGGTCATGATGACGGCGAAGATCTCACCCAACCTGACGGTCGTGAAGGAGTACGACCACACGCTGCCCGAGATCCCCTGCTATCCGGCCGAGCTCAACCAGGTCTGGACCAACCTCATCGACAACGCCCTGGGCGCGATGGGCGACCGCGGCACCCTGACCATCCGCACCGAACGCGACGGCGACCAGGTAGCGGTAACGGTCGGCGACACGGGCACCGGCATCGACCCGGAGATCAGGCCCCGCATCTTCGAGCCGTTCTTCACCACGAAGCCGGTGGGCGAAGGGACGGG
Organism: Phytohabitans maris; assembly: GCF_031085175.1. Classification (GTDB taxonomy): domain Bacteria; phylum Actinomycetota; class Actinomycetes; order Mycobacteriales; family Micromonosporaceae; genus Phytohabitans; species Phytohabitans maris. Next base: position 34,416 of record NZ_JAVHUY010000025.1, on the reverse strand, counting down.
GCTGGGGCTCGACATCTCGTACCGCATCGTCGTCAACAAGCACAACGGCGACATCCGCGTGCAGAGCGAGCCCGGCAGGACCGAGTTTACGGTGCTGCTCCCGGTCGAAGAGACGCCATAGTCCGCTCCGGTTCGGGCCGCGGGTTAGGCGCTTTCCCGGACCACCAGGTGGGTGGGGAGGATGAGGGAGTCTTCGACGGGGGCGCCTTCGGCGAGCCGTAGCAGGAGCCGGACCATTTCGCGGCCGATCTGGATTATCGGCTGGCGGACCGTCGTTAGTGGAGGGTCGGTGTAGCGGGCGAACTCGGCGTCGTCGAAACCGATCACCGCGACGTCGTCCGGCACCCGCCGCCCGGCCTCGCGCAGGGTGCGCAGCGCGCCGTCCGCCATCAGGTCCGAGGCGACGAAGACCGCGTCCAGCTTGGGGTCGTCCTGCAGCAGGTGGCGCATCGCGAGCGCGCCGGACTCCCTGGTGAAGTCGCCGACCGCGACTATCGAGCGGCGGTCCGAACCGCGTAGGGCGTCGCGGTAGCCGGCCAGGCGTTCGATGCCGGCGACCATGTCCTGGGGGCCGGCGATGGTGGCGATGCGCTGGCGGCCGGCGTCGAGCAGGTGGCGTACGGCGCTGGCCACGCCCGACACGTGGTCTATGTCCACATAGGGCACTCCCGGGCGGCCCAGTGGGCGGCCGCTGCAGACGGCGGGCATGCCGATCCTCGCCAGGGCGCCGGGGAGCGGGTCCATGCCGTGCATCGAGGCGAACATGACGCCGTCGACGTGGCGGCCGATCGCGTACCGTTCGATGCGGTCGTGGCTCGCCGTGGAGCCGGCCATCATCAGGACGAGCTGCCGGTCGGCGGCCTCCAGCTCCTGGCTGACGCCGCGCACGATGCCGGGAAAGAGCGGGTCGTCGGAGAAGACGCGGGTGGCGGTCTCCGGGAGTACCAGCGCGATCGAGTCGGTCCGCTGCGTCACCAGCGTACGGGCGGCGAGGTTGGGCACGTACCCGAGCTCGCGCACCGCCCGGCGGACGGCCTCCTGGATGGGCGGGGCGACCGTGGTGGAGCCGTTGACCACCCGGGACACGGTGGCGCGCGAAACCCCCGCCCGGCGCGCCACCTCCTCCAGCGTCGGCCGTTCCCGTGCGGATGTCACGCCTTGACCGCGCCTTCCATGATCCCCCCGATGATCTGGCGTCCGAAGATGATGAACACGACGAGCAGTGGCAGCGTGGCGATGGCGGTGCCGGTGAAGACCTGCGACATGTCCTGGTAGTAGCCGTTGGAGAGGGCGCGCAGGGAGAGCTGGACGGTGGGGTTCTCGGGGTCGTTCAGCACGGCGTAGGGCCAGAGGAAGTCGTTCCAGGTGGTCATGAACGTGAGGAGGCCGAGCACCGCGGCGGCCGGGCGTAGCGCGGGCGCCACCACGCTGCGGAAGATGCGGAAGGTGCCGCAGCCGTCGACGCGGGCCGCCTCGATCAGCTCGTCCGATACGGCCTGGCTGGCGTACTGCCGCATCATGAAGACGCCGAACCCGGTGACCAGCGCCGGCACGATCACCGCCTGCAGCCGGTCGTTCCAGCCGAGGTCGGTCATCAGCATGTACAGCGGGATCACGCCGAGCTGGGTGGGCACCATCATCGTCGCGATGATGACGAGCAGCAGCGCGTTGGAGCCGCGGAAGCGGAGCTTGGCGAAGGCGAACCCGGCCAGCGAGGAGAAGAAGACCACGGAGATGGTCACCGAGGCGGCGACGATCGCCGAGTTGAGCATGCCGGTGAGGAAGTGGGCGTCGGCGTTGGCGAAGAGGCGGTCGAGGTTGCCGGGCAGGTTGCCGCCGGGCGTGACCGGCGGCGGCACCTCGCCCATCGCGTCGCTGGACCGCGTGGCCACGACGAACATCCAGTAGATCGGGAACACCGACATCACGCCGGCGAGCAAGAGGGCGACGTAGGTGAGCCTCGTGCCCTTCCACAGACCGCCGTTCATGCCGACCGCGCCGCCCTTCGGATGATCAGTACGTTGACGATGGCCACGACGACGATGAGGGCGAACAGCATCCAGGCGATCGCGGCGCCGTACCCGAAGTTGTAGTTGGGGGCGAACGCGTTCTCGAACATGTACATCGTCATGGTCTGCGACTCGCGCAGCGTCCCGCCGCGGATCGCGTTGGTGCCGGAGTTGAACAGCAGCGGCTCGGTGAAGAGCTGGAGGCCGCCGATGGTGGAGATGATGACGCAGAAGACGATCGTCGGCCGGAGCAGCGGAACGGTGATCGACCAGAACTGCCGGGACGGGCGGGCGCCGTCGATCGCCGCCGACTCGTACAGGTCGCGCGGGATCGCCTGCATCGCGGCCAGGAAGATGAGCGCGTTGTACCCGGTCCACCGCCAGTCGACCATCGTGGAGATGGCGACCCAGGAGCCGAGCTTGCTCGTGTTCCAGTCGATCGGGCCGGCGCCGACCAGGCCGAGCGCCCAGTTGACGAGGCCGAAGTCGCGGCTGAAGAGCTGCCCGAAGACGATCGCCACCGCCGCCGTCGAGGTGATGTTGGGGATGAGCACACCCATCCGGAAGAACGTGCGGGCGCGCAGCTGCCGGTTGAGCAGGTTGGCCAGCCAGAGCGCGAGCAGCAGCTGCGGCACCGTCGAGAGGACGAAGATGCCGAGCGTGTTGTACACCGAGTTCCAGAAGTCGCCGTCGCTCATCAGCGCGCTGTAGTTCGCCAGCCCCACGAAGGGGTGCTCCTGCGCCAGCAGGTCCCACTCGTGCAGCGAGACCCAGAGCGTGTACACCAGCGGGTACGCCCCGAAGACCGCGAAGAGCAGGAAGAACGGCGCCACGTACAGGTATGGCGAGAACTTCGTGTCGAGGCGGCTGAGCCGGTGCCGGCGGGGTGACCCGGGACGCCGGTGGGTGACCGGCGTCCCGGGCTCGGTACGGATGTCGAGGCTGGTGGCCACTACTCGTCCTCTTGAGATGCGCGACCGCGGGGCTCGATCGCTGGCGCTCCCGCACTCCTCGCGCTCATTTGTCAGCGGCCTTCTTGGCGTTGTTCACGGCGTCGGTCCAGCCGTCCGCGGGACTGCGTTGGCCGAGCTCGACCGTGCGCACCGCGTTCTCCACCTCCGTCCGTACCGCCTGGTTCTTCGGTCCCATGTAGACCGGCTTGAGGCTCTTCGCGCCGGCCCCGAAGATCTGGCCGGTGGGCGCGCCGCTGAAGTACGCGCTCGTCGCGCCGGTGATCGCCGGGTCGTCCAGCGCCTGCGGGGAGGAGGGGAGCGGGCCCTTCGCCTTGAACGCGCCGATCTGCCCCTGCGGGCTGGTCAGGAACTTGGCCAGCTCGATCGCCTCGGCCTGGTGCTTGCTCTGCTTCGGAACGGCGAGGAAGGAGCCGCCCCAGTTGCCGCCGTCGCCGGGCACGCTGGCGATGTCCCACTTACCGGCGGCGTCCGCGCCCGCGTTCCCCTCGATGACGCCGGTCATCCAGGCGGGGCAGGCGATGGTCGCGAACTTGGCCTGCTTGAAGGCGGCCACCCAGTCGTCCGACCAGGCCTGGTACTTGCCGGACAGGCCCGAGTCGATGATGTCCATCGTGGTGTCCCAGGCCTGCTTGACCGCCGGGTTGCTCTCCACCACCAGGTTGTCGCTGGTGTCGTAGTAGTGGTAGCCGCCGGCGGCGCCGCCGTACTGGAGCACGATCGTGTTGAACGTGTTGGTGGCGGCGTCGAGGAAGGCCGCGCCGGTGTTCTTCGCCTTGAACTGCTCGCCGACCTTGACGTAGTCCTGCCAGGTGGGCCAGAGCTTGGAGACCGCCTCCCGCTCGGTGGGCAGGCCGGCCTTCTCGAAGAGGTCCTTGCGGTAGCACATGGCCATGCCGCCGACGTCGGTGCCGAGGCCGATCAGCTGCTTGCCGTCAGCGGTGAGCCCCTGGCTCCACTTCCACTCCATGAAGTTGCCCTTGAGCTCGGCCGCGCCGTGGTCGAGCAGGTTGACGAAGTTGCCGGGGTTGGCCTTGTACTCGACGAGCAGGCCCTCCTCGATCGCCACGATGTCGCCGGCGCCCTTGCCGGCGGCGAGCCACTGGGTGAGCTTCGGCGAGTACTCGTCGAGGTTGCTGCCGGTGCCCCGCTCGACGATCTTCACGTTGGGGTGGCTCGCCTCGTACTGCTTGTAGAGCTCTTCGTATCCGAACTGACCGAAGACGTCGACCGTCAACGTGATCGGCCCGTCTCCGCTACCGCTGTCTCCATCGTCGCCGCCGCAGGCGGCCAGCAGGGTCGCCGTCGTGACGGCGACGGCCACGGCCGCAAACCGGCGACCGCGGGAGTTGACATGCATGGGTGCCCCTCTCGCGCCGCGCTCAGTGAGAGCGCTCTCACAGGAGGAGGGTCGTGCTTAGTATCCGACTTGTCAAGAGAGCGCTCTCAAGATGTTACGTAACGGCGCCCCGCGCGTTTGTGAGAGCGCTTCCATCGGTCGGCTCCATTGCGGGCTAGGCTGCGGGCGATGGACATCCACGTCAGCCTCGCCGGGCGGCGCGACCTGGCCACCGGCATCTACCGCCAGCTGCTCGACGCGATCCTGGACGGGCGGCTGCGCGCGGGCGAGCGGTTGCCGCCCAGCCGCGACCTGGCGCAGCGGCTGGAGGTCTCGCGCAACACGGTCGCGGTCGCGTACGAGCGGCTGACCGCCGAGGGCTTCCTGGTCGGCCGGGTGGGCGCCGGCACCTTCGTGTCGGCCGAACCGCTCGGCCGGCTCCGCGCCCGGTCCGCGCCGGCCGGGTCGAACGTGCTGCCCCGGCCGGTGTGGCGCACCCCGCCCGTCCCGGCACCCGACCGGTCCACTGTGGAGTACGACTTCGCGGTCGGGGTGCCGGACGGCCGCTTCTTCCCGATCGAGACCTGGCGCCGGCTGGTCGCCCGCGAGTTGCGCGCCTCCGCGGTCCGCTCGGCCACGTACGGCGACCCGCGCGGCCACGCCGGGCTGCGCGCCGCGATCGCCCGCCACATCGGGGTGGCCCGCTCGGTCCGGGCCGGCGCCGACGACGTGCTGGTCACGCACGGCGCCCAGCAGGCCCTCGACCTGATCGGCCGGGTGCTGGTCGAGCCGGGGAGCACGGTCGCGGCGGAGGGCCCGGGTACTGGCCGGCGCGGCTGCTCTTCCAGTCGCTGGCCCGGTTCGTCGACGAGGGGCTGCTGGCCCGGCACGTGCGCAAGGCCAGCCGCCAGTACGCCGAGCGGCACGCCCGGATCGTCGCCGCGCTGGAACGGGACTTCGCGCCGTGGCTGAGCGTGGTGCCCTCCGCGGCCGGCCTGCACCTCTGCGCCCTCTCCACAGTGGACGTCGAGCCGGTGGTGGCCGCCCCCGCTCCGCCGGCGTACGGGTGCAGGCGCTGCGCGACTACCACTTCGGCGAGCCGGTGCGCGAGGGGCTGGTCATCGGGTACGGCGCGATCCCGACCGAGCGGATCGGCGAAGGGCTGCGCCGCCTGGCGGCGGCCTTCGCGCCGGCTCTGTGATCGAAGCTCCCGTCAAGTCGTTCTAACGACTTGACGGGAGCTTCGATCACAGACGTGGGGGAGGCGCTCTAGCTGGGCGATCCGCGAGGGGTGAGCACCGCGGTCCGCTCGATCTGCGCGTCCTCCGGCGCTCCGGCCATCGGGACCTGGTAGCTGGCGACGGCCTCCAGCCAGTCGTGCGGCAGGTGACCCCGGTCCGGATCGCCGACGAACACCAGGGCGCCCCGCTCGCTGGCGCGGCTGAGGAACGGCAGCGCCCGCTCGGCGAGCGCCGGGCTGTAGAGGATGTCACCGGCGAGCACCACGTCGGCGCCGTCGCTCTCGCCGTCGAGCAGGTCGCCCCACCGCGTCCGTACGGCCACGTGGTTGACCCGGGCGTTCATCTCGATGGCGGCGATCGCGTACGGATCGATGTCGTTCGCGGTCACCTCGCGGGCGCCGGCGATGGCCGCGGCGATCGCGACCAGGCCCGAGCCGCTCGCGAGGTCGAGCACGCGGCGGCCGGCGAACACGGCCGGATTGTCCAGGACGTACCGGGCCAGCGCCTGACCGCCGATCCAGGCGGACGCCCAGAACGGGGGTGGCAGCCGCCGGCCGGCCTCGGCCTCCAAGCGGGCCCAGAACAGTATCGCGTCCTCGGCCAGGAAGAGCCGTATCTCCGGCGCCAGCGGCACCGGGATCAGGCTGAGGTCGTCGATACCGCGGGAACGTAGGGCGTTCAGAGTGATCCTTCTGCGAGCCGCGGTGTGGGTGGCGCTAGCACGCGCCCTGGAGCCGCACACCCGCCGTCGGCACGGCAGGTGTGCGATCCCTCAGATCGGGCGGATGTTGGCTGCCTGCGGGCCCTTCTGGCCCTGCTCGACGTCGAACTCGACGCGCTGGTTTTCGTCCAGGCTGCGGAAGCCCGAGGACGCGATCTTCGAGTAGTGCGCGAACACGTCCGGGCCGCCGCCGTCCTGGGCGATGAACCCGAAGCCCTTGTCCGCGTTGAACCACTTTACGGTGCCGAAAGCCATGTCTACTCCTTCACAAGGCTGATGGGCCCGCACCTTGCGGGTCCTGCGTCGCCGGCATTGACCAGCCTCGTTCGGAAATCCGGCTACACAAAAAGCGCCTGGTGGCCATCTGTCCCACCAAGCGCCAACTGGGCACACGGAAACCAAACTGCAACCGGTCGACCTTACCACGCGACCGCGTACTGTCGGTGCGGACGCGAATAGTGCAGGATCAGCGAATGCGAGTACTTTTCCTGGGCGGTCCGTGGCACGGTGAGCGGCACGAGGTGGCGCCGGCACGTGTCGCGCGGGGGCACGAGTCGCTACCGACGCACTTCAACGTGCCGTCTCCGGCCGAGACCGGCGGCCGGGTGACCTACCTGCGCCGGTTTGCGCTGGGTGGCGGGGAGCGCCGGCCCGTCTACGTCGCCGCGGACTACCACGGGCCGGCTCGGGCCTGACGGCCCCCGGCTCAGCCCTGCCAGCCGCGAACGGCCTCCCGCAGGCGAGCCACCGCCTCGCTGAGCTCGACGTCGGACGCGGCGCGGCTGGCCAACTCGTCGAGGTATGCCTCCAGCACGAGCTTGTGCGGCGCGTCGGAGCAGAGCTCGGCCTTGATCACGTCGATCTGGTCGGCCACGCCCCGCGGGTCGGCGAGGTGACCCCGCCGCTCCTCGAAGGCCTGGTCGAGCGCGAACATCGCGGCGCCCACCACCTCGCGTGGTGTCGCCGGGTCGCGGCGCAGGCGGTTTGCCAGCACATCCAGCAGCAAGCCGCCGGCGAGGAACACGAGCTCGAACTTCTCCTTGGCCACCCCGCGACCTCCTAGATAGAGGACTGTCATCACAAAGGGTCGGCGTACGGGTACGTCCTGTCAAGGACGTCATCCTGGCGGGCGTCTCCGGCGTCCAGCAGGTTGTTGGCCACGTAGCTGATCGTGCGGTACCAGCCGGCCAGGGCCAGCAGCTCGACGAGCTGCTCGTCGGTGTAGCGCCCGCGCAGCGCCTCCCAGGTCCGCGCGGACCAGCGGGCGCTGTCGTGCAGCTCGTCGGCCGCCCGGATCAGCAGGTCGCCGCCGGTGCCGGAGGCGGTCGCCGCCACCTGGTCCGGGGTGAGGCCGACCGGGCCGGCGAAGGCCTCGGCGTGGACGCCCCACTCGTACCAGCAGGCGGCGCGGGCACAGGTGCGCAGGATGACCAGCTCGCGGTCGGCGGGCGGCAGCGCCCCGTGGCCGAGCAGCCCGGCGCCGAGCACCCGCATCCGCGAGGCCAGCTCGGGGTGGCGCTGCAGGACGCGGAAGAGCACGAGCGGCTCGCGCGCGGAGCCCGGCGGCATCCACTTGGCGAGCGCGGCGGCGACGTCCGGCGCGTACGGCGGGTCGAGTGGGGCGATGCGGGCCATGACCGTTCCCTCCTCGCGCTTCTATTTCAGAAGCACGATAGCGTTTCTGTATCCGAAGCGCCAGGGGGTGTGCGGTGACCGCTCCGAAGCCCGGCGGCCCGGTCCGGGGGTCGACCACGGGGCGTCCCCTGATGGCCGCGCTCGACCTCTTCGGCCGCCGGTGGAGCCTGCGCGTGCTGTGGGAGCTGCGGGAGGGGCCGCTGGGCTTCCGGGCGCTCCAGCAGCGCTGCGGAAACATGTCGTCGAGCGTGCTCCGCCAGCGCCTGGGCGAGCTGGTCGAGAGCCGGATCGTGGCCCAGCTGCCGGACACCACGTACGAGCTGACCGGGCTGGGCCGCGAGGCGTACGAGGCCCTGCGGCCGCTGGGGCGCTGGTCGCAGCGGTGGGCCGAGGAGCTCGGCACCGCCGCGGAACCGGAGGCGTAGGTGGAGTGGGAGTTCACCGCCCTGCTGGTCGCCGGCTCGTGCTGTCTCTGGGCCACCGCGGCGGTCGCGCTCGCGCTGGCCCTGGTCTGGTGGCGCCGCCGCGGCCGCCGGGACTAAAGGGACGCCGGTCGCCCGGTTGGGGGACCTGTGGCCCTGCGCGGCGCCGTGCCCACAGCGCGAGGCTTGATCAGTAGGGCCGAGGTCGGCCGCGTGGCGACGGATGAGGTGTGTGTGATGGTCGAGCGACGGTACGAGGGAAGGGTGGCGCTGGTTACCGGTGCCGCCTCGGGTATCGGTCGGGCGGTCGCGCTGCGGCTGGCGGCCGAGGGCGCCTGGGTGCTCGGCTGCGACGTCGACGCGGATGCGCTGGCCGAGACCGGCAAGCTGATCGCGGACGCCGGCGGGCAGTCGACGATGGCGGTGGCCGACGTGAGCGCGCAGGCGGACGTCGACCGGATCGTGGGTCTCCTCCCGGACGGGCGGATCGACCTGCTGGCGAACGTCGCCGGCATCATGGACTTCTTCCTGCCGGTGACCGAGGTCGACGACGCCACCTGGGAGCGGGTCATGGCGGTCAACGTGACCGGCCCGATGCGGCTGTCCCGAGCGGTGCTGCCCCTGATGCGGGCGGCCGGCGGCGGCGCGATCGTCAACGTCTCCTCCATCGGCGGGCTGACCGGCGCGGTGGCCGGCACCGCGTACGTGACGTCGAAGCACGCCCTGGTCGGCATGACCCGTTCGATCGCGGCCCTCTACGGCGCCGACGGCATCCGGGCCAACGCGGTCTGCCCCGGCGGGGTGGCGACCAACATCGGCCGTAGCGCGGTGCCGAAGGTGGCGTGGGCCTACGAGCGGCTGGAGAAGGCGTTCGCCCGGACCACCCGGACCGCCCAGCCCGACGAGATCGCCACGCTGGTGTGCTGGCTCGGCTCCGACGAGGCGGTCAACGTCAACGGCGCGGTGGTGGCCTCCGACGGCGGCTTCACCGCCTGACCGGTAGCCGCCTGGCGGCCCAGCGAGCTCGGCACCCGGACCGGCCTCGGCCGCGTCAAACCGACCGGCCGGCGGTGCGGCGTACACGTTAGAGTGGCGCCGGATGGAGCATTCGGGGGAGGCGAGCGTGCTCGGCGAGTGGGAAGCCAAGCTGATTGCGGCGCCTTGGGCCTATCAGGACAAGCCGGTGGGCGCGGAGCGTTCCCTCGGCATGCGGGAGTTCGACCTCGGTTACGTGTTCTGGCGCGAGTTTCCGCAGGGTGATGCCGCCGGCATCGGCGCCGGTCAGATCGTGGTCGACAAGGCGACCGGCGAGCTGACGTACTGGCCCTCGGTGCCGCCCGACACCGTCGCGCTGATGTACCAGGACTACCGGCGGGAGGCGCCGGCCGCGCCGTTGACGTGGGATCCGGTGGCGCGGGCCGAGTATGACCGGCTCCGGGCCACCTTCCCGGAAAACGTCACCCACCTGCGGTTGGCGGACGGTCGGCTGCGCCGCGGACGCTCCATGAAGGGCGCGGGCTCGCCCAACCTCCACCCGCTGGTCGCCGCGTTCCTCACCAGCGCGTCCCCGGCGTACCGGGAGCGTGGCGGCGACCGGTGCGCGGAGGTGGCGGCGATCTCCGACGCCCTGCACGCCGAGGACGCCCGCCGCGCCGCCGCCGGCCAGCCGCCGGTCGGCATCGACGAGGCCCGCGCCGAGCTGTTGCGCGGCGCCGAGGTCGTGACCTATCGGGTACGCGAGCCGGGCGACCCGACCGGCGGGCAGCCGTCACCGCCCTGCGTCTCCTGCATGGCACTGCTGCGGCACTTCGGCTTCGCGCTCCAGTCACCAGACGATGCCGGCGATGGGGCGGAGGCCGACAATGGCTGAGCGTTTCACGCCCCCGGTGGAAAACGCGCTGCGGGCCGCCGGCTGGTACCCGGGCCGTCGCCTCCCGGACGAGGAGCTGGCCGGGCTGCGCCGGGCGGTGTTCGCGCGCACCGGGGTTTTCGGCGGGCGGCTGCGGCCGTCCGTCCACGCGGACCGTGCGCTGGCGGAGTTCGGCGGGCTCGTGGTCGACGCGGGGCGGCCCGGGGTGGATCTCAATCCGCGGCCGTTCGCGCTGGACCCGGCCCTGGCCGCCGCGAGCGTGGAGACGCTGATCGACGCGGGTCGCGCTCTCGGGGCGTCCCTGTTTCCGATCGGGGTCGAGGGCATGGACGAGGCGGTACTGGCCATCGCCGACCACGGCGAGGTGCTCGCCATCGACGCGGTCGGCGAGTGGTCGCTGGGCGCCACCCTCGAAGCGGCCCTCGACACGCTGGTCACCGGAGGGCAGCCCAGCCCGGCCAAGCCGGTGCACGAGCGCCGCCCGGACTGGGAGCCACCCGCGCCGGAGCAGCTGGCGGAGTCCGCCGGCACGCCGCCGTGGCCGCTGAAGCGCCCGATCGGCGCGGCGTTCTACCTTCCCCGATCTCCCGCCAGCCTGCACTATGTGTGGCTGCCGGACACGCTCACCAGGATTGGCATCACCCCCGCCGCGGATCCCGCCAGCCCGGGCTCCTTCTACGCCGACTGGGGCGGGCAGGGCTGCGTGGTGCGGGCCTTCGACCTGGGGTCCCTGACCGTGTTGTTGCTCGCCTTCGAGCTCTACGCCTTCCAGGACCAGCTCGACGCCGCGCGCGGCCAGTCCGGTGCGGGCACGGACGCCGCCCCGCCGGTCGCGCGGGCGTTCTCCGCCGCGTGCGCCGGGCTAAGTCCCGACCTCGAGGTGGCGTTCCTGCATTCCCGGCGGACGCCCGACCTGCTCGAGGCCGCCGTCGAGCACGAGTACCACGTGGTGACGATGGACGGTGAGTCGCTGCTCGACGCGGGCTTCGCGGCCCTCTATCTCAACGGTGAGACCGACTACGCGATCGCCCCGGCGCTCGCCCGCGAGCCGCGCGAGGAGCTGCCGATCCTCGGCGGCAACATCTACCTCCACGGCAGCGGGGAGCAGCGGTGGGGGTGACCGGCGGGGACGGCGAGCTGGCCGGGGCGTGGGCGGACGCGGGCCGGAAGCTGCGCAAGGTCTTCCCGCGCCGGGAGCGGGACGCGTTCGACGCGCTCGTGCTCGGGCTGCTCCACCCGGCGCGACCGCGCCCGCTGGCGTATGCGCCCGCCTTCGCCACCCCTGACCCCGGCGCGGAGCGAGACCTCGTGCGTGCCCGGCTGGAGATGGGCGTGTCCACCGCGGCCGTGCTCGCCAGGGAGTGCGCGGACCCGGAGGTGCTGGCCGCCGTGGTCGCCCTGCCGTGGTACGACGGTGCCGTCGGCGCACGCCAGTGGCTGCTGCGGGAGCGGCCGCTGGACTGGGCCGCGGCGATGGTGCTGGCGATGATCCCGGTCGAGGCGCGCACCCTGCGCCGCGCGGGCGACCCCCCACCCGCCCCGCCGGCGGTCCCGGTGCCACCCCCCGCACACCTGCGCCAGCTTGCCGCCCTGCCACCGCTGCTGCGCGGCGCGGTGCTGACGGAGCGTTCGCTCGCCGGCGACATCGCCGCGCAGCGGCGTACCTTCCCGCCCCGCCTGCCGCTGCCGTTGCCGCGCCCGTGGGACGACGCCGAGCTGTCCTTTCTCGCCCCCGACGTCCCCCGCTCGCTGCTGCCGTCCAGCGCCCACCCCCCACAGCCGCGGGAGCCGGTGCCCGATCCGGTCGGCGGCCCGGCGGAGGCGATCGCCCTGGTGCGGGCCCGCCCGCCTCGGTTCGGCGCGCACACGATGTGGGTCGACGGCGGGTTCGACACCGGCTACCTGGTCGAGGGCCAGGAGCTGGTCTACCAGGTCCGCTGGGACGCGCCGCCGGAGGCCATCAGGCCGGGCGGTCCGGTCGTGTCCAATCCGGGTGACCAGCCCACACCACCGCCGCGCGAGCCGGCCTGGATCGTCGACCGGGTCACCCGCCACGTCGACGCCGTCGACCTCGCCGGCCTTACCCTCCGCGAGTTCGTCGACCCGCGGCGCGCCTTCCCGCTGCCGCCGGGGTGGCGTCCGGAGGGTCGGCCACCGCTGCCGGAAGGGCTGGCCGCCACCGCACCGCCCGCCGTGCACTCGGCCGCCGCCCCGGTCCTGCACGAAGCCACCACCCGGTACGCCGCCGCGCTGGCCACCGAGGCGTGGCCCGACTTCCTGGTGGCCTGGCGCGTGGCGGTGCAGACCGTGCGGGAGCTGGCGACCGTCGACGTCACCGACCCGGAGTCGGTGACCGCCGCGCTTCTGGCGGCCCGGGGCAGCGCCCGCGCCGACACGCTGGTCGACGACGCCTCACCGCTGTGGCGCACGCCGGCCGGCGAGCTGGCCCGGCTGGCCCGGCCCGAGCCGGAGGAGACCGACGGGGAGGGCGTGGCACGCCGGGCCGCCCGCATCGCGCAGGCCCCGCCGCCGGTACGCGTTCTCGCCCTGGCGAACGCCCGCGCCCGCTCCACTGTGGAGGCGGAGTTGTTCGGCGTGGTGCCACGGGCCCGCCAGGAGGAGATCGACGCTCTTCGCCGCTGAAATGGGCATCGACCGGCGTTTTCCCTGCTAGGGTCTGGTCGGTGTGAGCCATGGAGGAGGGCTGATGGAGCTGCATCGAAAGGGATGGACTGACCGGTCGCTCGCACTCAAGGGCATGGGCGTCGGTGCCGTAGGGCTCCTGATCGCCGCTTTCGGCCTTCTCATCGGTGGCCCTCTCGGCGGCTACCTGGTGGTTTTCGCCGGCATCGGTGGCGTGTTCCTGATCCTGGTCGGCCTTCTCGTCTTCGCCCTCAGCATGCGACCGTTCCGCATTTCGTTCGGCGAGAGCGGCGTCTCCGTCCACTGTGAAGGGCTGCGCTTCGAGGCAGGCTGGGAGCAGGTCGAGGCCATCAACATCGAGCGCATGCCGACTCCGACCGAGCGACACATGCTCGTCATGTGGCTCTCCGACGACGTGCGGACCGGCGAGCAGCCCACCTTCCCGCCCGGCGCCGCCCGTAAGGGGTACGCGGTGGTCGAGATGGACCAGCTCCGGGAGAGCCGGGAAGAGGTGGCGGCTCTCGTCAACCAGTACGCCGGACCGAAGTTCCGGTCGGGCGTCCACCAGTGAGCTAACTCGCGTCCGTGTGTTCCTCGGCCCACCAGCGGTCGAGGATGCGGGAGGCGAGCCGTTGTGGGATCTCCACGAAGTCGTGCTCGCCGCCGCGCGCGTTGGACGCGAAAGCGCCCGTGTCGCGCCATCGCAGCGCGGGGTCGCAGACCTGGTCGATGCGTACGTCTTCGCCGTCGCGCCAGGTCTGGTGCCACTGCCTCGACAGGCCACCCGGGTCCTCGGCCGAGCCGCCCGCCGGGACGTCGGCGAAGTACCGCACGTCGCGGCGGACATCCGGCGCCGGCGAGGCCGCCGGTGCGAGGGCGGCGTCAGCCGCGTCGTCGAGGACCTCGTCGGCGAGCTGGGCGGGCAGCGTGTATCCGGCCGCCTCGATGTGCCTGACCAGGTCGTCTTCCGGAGCGATGCCGTAGCGCCGCAGGTAGTAGACGGTGGCCTCCTGCCAGATCCACACGCCGTCGGTCTGGAACCCGACCGGGACGGCCTGCCCGGCCGACGGGTCGAGCGGGTCGGGCTCCAGCCCGTGCGCGCGCAGCACCAGGGGCGCCCCGGCCAGGTACGTCAACAGGCGGGCCCGCTCAGCACCATCGAGCACCCGTCGCCGGTCCGGGGAGAAGTACGGCTCGTCGCCGTCGACCGCGTCGAATACCGGCGTCACCCGGAAGCGGCTCATGTCGTCATCCTCGTTTTCACGGCATGGGTGGGTCAGCTGTTTCCCGGCGGTGGCGACGCGCTCGGCGGCAGCGGCGGGTAGCGGACTTCGCCACGCTCGACGATGCCGTACTCGCGCCGCCCGGGAAGATCCAGATACGGGCATCCGTCAACGCCCTGGCGCAAGGTCATCGTCTCGTCATCGGGGGCGATCCACAACAGCTTGCCGCTGAGCACCCACGGACGCAGATCGTAGTCGTTGTCGGCCGGCCACTCCGGCACCTCGTCCCAGCCCAGCCACGTACCGTCGTCGTCGTAGACGGGGTAGTTGTCGGCGCCCCACAGGTTCGCCAGCGGGACACCGAGACGCCGCGGTGCGTAGTACGTGATCGCCCAGCCGGTGTGCGGACTGACCCGCACCTGCGCGATCACGGCCCGGACATCCGGCTCGTCGAGGATCCGGGGCACCACGTACGGCACCTCGGGGCCGGGCTTGGCGATGAACGGGGCCGCACCGATGACCTCGGCCAGGCGAACCGCACCGGTCATCGCCCGCCAGGTGGGCGGCAGCTTCGGCGTCACCCGAAGCGGATTGTGGTACTCCCAGAACCAACCGTCGAAGTTGACGTCATCCAGCCGCCACTCGACGACCTCACCGGTGTCCGGGCACCGCGACACCGGCACCGGCGGCAACCACTCGCGGTAATGCGCACGCAGCGCACGCCACCGTTCCCGAGCAGCCGCCAGCGCCGCGCCATCCACCGCCTCACCCCGGGCCGCCGCGGCATCCGCCGCGGCGATATCCGCCCGCACCCGCTCACCCTCGCGGAGGATCACCACCCGCGTGGAGGGCAGCCCCGGGGCGGACCCCTCCGTCCAGCCAGCCTCCCGTGCGGCGTCGAGATCCGCACCCGGGTCACCCTGCGCCGCCAACTCGGCCTCGAACATCGCGTAGGTACGCCGGCGGGTACCGGCAACCAGAGCCTTCTCAGTAGGAGTGAGCGGCCGATCCTCTGCGCGGGCTGCCTCCCTGATGGCTCGGACCGTCTCGTACAGCGCGAAGATCGGCCCGACACCGGTCAGCCAGTGGGCCCGCTCCGACTCCACCAGTTGAACGAACTCGTCACGGGTGATCTTGTTCGTCTCACCACCGTGAGCGAAGACGATCTCGTCGAAGATGTCGTTGGCCTTCTTCCAGCCGCCGGTGACCACGTCGAAGTCGTACGTCATCAGGCCACCGTCCGGCGTTCTCACCATCTTGACCGGAAACGAGTAGTGCTCGTAGTACATCGGCAGTACGAAGCCGCTCGGCACGGTCACGGCTGGCCCTCTCCCAACGCCGGCCGCAGGGCCTGCCAGAACAGCTCCCGCTCCCGTTGCAGCAGGCCGAATCGGATGGCTTCCTCCGGGGGCGTGAGGCGACGCTCTTTGCCAAACGTATCCAGGTCACGACGGATCTCGTACAGGGCGTGCTCCCAATCCGCCACCTCGTCCAGCGACTTCAGATGCAGCCGGAACTCGGCCACATGTCCATTGGAGGTGCGCACACTCATCTGTATGTCCCGGTAGCCACTGTCCTGCGGACGAGCGAACCGATCGTCGAGCTTGACGATGGTCACCCCTGGGTGTTGTCTCACCTGCTCCAGCCCTCGATAAAGATCGGCCATGGTGTCGAAGGCGACCTTCGCGGCCGCGAGATCCTTGAGTCTCGACACCTCACCGCGGTATTTGACGACCTTATCTTCGGCCCGCTGGCGGTTCTTCGGCTCGGACCGGCCGGCCGGCTCGCCGGTGTCGCCCGCCACCTCGGCCGCCATCGCGTTCAGCTCCGCCTGGGCCCGCACTGCCTGTACGTACATCGAGTCAAGGTACTCCGCCCGATACGCCGCATCGTCCTGCCGCCGCTGGTCGAAGCCGGTCTGACGATCCTGGACCTCTTCCGGTTTGGCCGCCTCGCTGGTCTGCCGCTGGTCGTCCGTCAACGGTGTCGGCTCCACCGTCACCTCGGGGTCGGCGAGCACGGCCTCCGGTCCACGGCGCTGGATGTCCTCCACCACCTCCCGCAAGGTGTCGATCGCCTGCTGGTGGCTGGCCAGGTGGTCGAGAGTCACCGGCCGCAGTGCGAGGGCGTTGCGCAGGTCCGGGAGGTCGAGCATCATCCGGACCAGCTCGGGGTGTGCGCCGAGCTTGGCCAGGACCGACTCGGCCAGGATCGGCGGATCGAACGGCGGGCTGCCCCAACTGTCGTGCAGCATCGTCTGGACCTGGGGGTCGCCCAGCAGCGTCGCCAGGTCGTTGGCCTGGCTCTCGGACAGGTCGAACAGGCGCCGAAGCGTCTCCGGAGTGGCATGCCGGGCGATCTCGTGCGGCTGTACGCCCGACTCGAGCAGGGCGGGCAGGCTCTCCGCGCCGCGTACGGCCTGGTCGAGGGGGAAGCCGGTGTGGTCGAACGCCTCCCGCGCGTACAGCCGCTCCACGCGCGCCCGGTCGGCGAGGCTCGGCGAGGTCTCCAGCAGCTGCCGGGTCTGCCCGGAGAGCTGATCGCCGAGTGCTTCCCGGCGCTCGGCCGTGGTGGCGTCGTTGCCGAGCAGGCCCTGCCGCTCCGCGATGGCGTACACCTGCGTGCGGGCGCGCCCGGTGGCGCCTTCGCCGGTGCCGGGACGGCTCGCCTCGGCGGCGAGCCGGTCGAGGTCCGCCCGGTCGGTCGCGGGCGGGCTGGCGTCGGATGGCGGGTCGGTGCCCGAGCGGGCCTGGTACTCGTCGCCGCCGGACGGTGACTCGTCCTGGTCGCGCGGTGGGGCGGACGTCTGCTCGTGGACCGGGGTCGACGCGTCGACCAGGCGGGGCGGTTCGCCGGGCGCGAAGCGGACCAGCCCTTCCTCGCCGCCGGGCTGGTGCTTGGCCGCGATGTCGGCGTGGATCTGGAGCTCGAAGGCGCTCTGTGGCTGCCAGTACATGTGGGCGCCGTGCTGCACGCCGATGCCCTGCCCGCGCAGCTCCTCGATGACGTCGCCGTACTCGTCGGGGTCCAGGCGTGAGCCGTCGGTGCGGCGGATGTCGAACAAGTCGTGGTCGCCCGTGATCGGGCGCTGGCCGCCCTCGCCTTCGACGGCGTAGACCACGCCGTCGGAGACGGTGAACCGCCCGCTCGCCGCCAGCCGGGCCATCGTCTCGGACAGCTCGGCATATTCGTTCAGCCGTTGCCGGTACCGCTTTTCGACGGACTCCCACTGCGCGTCGGACATGCCGTCCGGGCGGGCGGGCAGCCGCGGCTCGAAGTACCCGACCAGTCCGACGTTGCCGGCCTGCGCGCCGAGCAGCACGTCGCGCTCGTCGATCGTCTTGGCCTTGATATCCAGCGGCTTCGGCATGGCGCCTTCGGCGAGCCAGCGTACCGCCGCCGCGTTCGTCGGCCGTACGTCGATGACCAGGCCGTGCTGTTCGGCGTATGCCTGGAACGCCTCCTGGTTGCGCTCCGGCATGCCGTACTCGCTCTCGAGCACGTCGGGGGTGAGCACCGGGCCGCGCGGGTCGCCGTCGCTGGCGGGTTGCTCCGAGGCGCCGTCCGTGCCGGACCGGGCCGCTTCCGAGCCGCCGTACTCCGGGGTCGGGCCGGACTCGGTGTGCGGCGCCCCGCGCTCCTGCCCGTCGGCTTCGAAGGTGCGCCAGCGACCGTTGTCCGGCTCGGTGGGCACCCAACGGCCGCCGCGCAGCTCCGCGGAGGTGACGCGCTCCTCGCCCCGCCGGTTGGTCCACACCCGTTCGGTCGGCGCGGTGACCGCCGTACCGGAGGCCCGCGCGAACCGGGCGGCGGGCGAGTGGTCGCCGCGAGCGACGTCGCAGGCCGTCAGGCGGACGTGGTCGCCGGCGCCGAGGTGGATCCGGCCTTCCTGGCGCATCACGTCGATGGCGTGGGCGAACTGTTCGGGGGTCAGCACCCGCCCGTCGATGTGGAAGCCGTCAGGCGAGCCGTGCAGGTCGAAGGTGACCACGCCGGGACGGGGCGGCACCGCATGGGCGAACGAGAGCACCCGGTCGCCGGCCGGGTAGAACGCGTAGCCGGCGCGGGTGGCGTGCAGGTGCTGGCGGACGAGCCGGACCGCCTCGGCGGTGTCCACGTACGCCGGCGTGGCGTCGGGGCTCGCCGCGTCGCCGGTTTCGGTCTGTCCGGCCCGATCATCTGGCGCCGGCATACCGCTTGACTTGTCGGCGTGCGTGGCCGGAGCTGAGCCATCCGTGGGTGGGCCGATGTGGCGGGTCAGGTCATGCTGGTCAGGACCCGGCCGGGCACCACCGGAGTCGGGTCGGTCCGTTCGAGCAGAAGCGTCGTCCGGCCGGTCTCCCGCTCCGCCCTGGTCTCGAACTCCACGCCCAGTACCGTCGTTTGCGCCCTGGTCGTCTCGTCCCAGAGCACCGTGCCCTCCGCTATCACGCCCTCCAGCACCATCCCGGACGCCAGCAGACCGCTCCTCTGCTCCAGGTCGAACACCTTCTCGATCGAGAACCGTGCCGTCGGTGCCATCGGATCCCCCTTCGGAGTGTGCCCGGAACCTTTCCAGAGCGGCCGGCTCCACGGCGTAGGCCGCGTCCTCCAGCTCACGCCGGGTGGCCGTATTGATCGTCTCACCGGAACGTATCTGTTCCACGTGCTTGTACTCATGCGCGATCGTCACCGCCAGGGTCTCAGCGTCGGCGAAGGCGGCCGGGCCGAGTCGGATCTCCCGCCCGCCGGCCTCGACCGGGGTGTACGCGCTGGCCCCCTGGTAGTCGAGGTAGCGGATCTCCTCGGGGTCGGTGATCAGTCGCACGTCCACGCCGGTGAGGTCGATCCCGAGGATCTCCGCGACCCGGTGCACCTCTTCGAGCGTGAACGGCGCGTCCCCACCGTTGACCAGCACGTCCTGGTTGGTGTGGGAGACCTCCCGCGAGTACAGGCGGTCATCGTCCCGGCTGGTGTCCGGTGGCCCCTGCTCGCCGGCTACCTCGGTGGGAGCTGTCGTGTCCGGGACGGCTCCCGGTGGGGCCGCGGGGGCGGGTGGGGCGCCGCTCGGTGGGGGCGGTGGGGGCGGGGTGTCCGGCGGGCGGCCGTCCGTGACCGTGACCCGGTGGGGCAGCTCCGCCCCGGTCTCCGGGTCGTACACCCGGGTCCCCTCGAGCAGCGGCACCACGTCCGGGTGTACGCCGCGAACGAACACCCACTCCAGGCGCGGCGGCTCGCCGTCGACGCGGTGTCCACTGTGCTCGATGATCTCGAGCTGTCGCGCGATCTGTCCCTGGTGGTGGCGGACGTTGTAGCTGTCCGGCCCGAAGATCTCGTAGCTCTTGGCGTCGAGCCAGACCCGGCCGCCCTCGGCCACCACGTCGATGTCGGTGCGCAGCACCCGGCCGTCCGGGAGCCGCACCTCGACTGTCATGGCGACCTCCACCACCCCGCGCGACCGCTCGGCGAGCGCCACCTCGCCGTCGATGCCCTGGATGCTCCGGCCGTGGCGCTCCGGGCTCGGCGTGCCGTGCCCCTCGCGCTCGTTCTCCAGCGCCGTGATCTCGGCGTCCAGCGAGCGCCGCCACCGATCGATGCCCCGGACCTCGGGATGCGCCTGCGCGTACGCGTCTATCCGTTGCCGGACCCGCTCCGCCTCCCGCAGTCGCTGGTCGATGTCGCGAACCACATCGGGCGGCGGGGGCGTCACGGCCTGGCGCGCGGCGGCCTTCTCGTGCTGCTCGACGAGCACGTCTTCGAGCGTCGTACCGTTTCTGGCCGCCCCGCGCTCCATGCCCTCCAGCGCGCGGGTGACGCCGGCGTCGTCGCGCGCCCTTTCGTACACGCGGGCGAACTGCTCCCGCGCCCGGGGGTCGGTCAGCGCGTCGTACCGCTGGCGCAGCCCGTCGGGCAGGTTTTCCGGGTCGAATGTACGGCCGGACGGCGTCTGCGAACCCGGGTCGAACCGGTCCTCGCGCCGGGTCTGCTGGACCCATTCCCGGGCCGCGCTCTCAAACTGATCGCGGGCGTTGCGATGGTTCGCGGCCTCGGCCCGTTCGGTGGCGGCCGTCTGCCTCGCCGTCTGGGCGTCCTGGCGCTGCTGGGCCGCACGGGCCTGTGCCGCGTCGCGGGCCTGCGCGAAGTGGTTCGCCTGGTCGCGGAAGCGCTGCGCCACCTGCGGGTCGACCGCGGCCGCCTGCCGGTACCGCGCCTCCGCCGCCGCCCGGCGCTGCTCATGGGTACGGGCGTCGCGCTCCTCGACGGCGGCCTGCCGCTCGTGCCGCTGGGCAGCCTGGTCGTACCACTCGGCGCGCGCGTCACGCGCCGCCGCGGCCTGCTGGTGCTGCGCGGCGACCCGGTGGTGGTGCGCGGCCTGGCGGGCGTTCTGCTCCAGCCGATTGTGGTGCGCGGCGCGGGCCTCCTCCTGGCGCCGCAGCGGGTCGTGCGGCGGGTGCTGCTGGGCCTGTTGCGAGTGGTGCGCGGCATCGGCGGCCGCTTGGGCGGCCTGAGCGTCGTAGGCCTGCGCCGCCTGGTTGGCCCGCTGCCCGTAGCTGGTCTCCAGCGCCGCCGCCCGCTGCGCGCTCGCGGCGGCGGCATGCTCGGCGGTGGCCGCGTCCCGCGCGACCGCGGCGGCGCGGGCTTCCGCATCGGCGCGCTGCTGCTCGGCCTGGCGCCACTTGGCTTCGGCCCGCTGGCGCTCGCCCTCGTGCTGCTGTGCCTGGGCACGCTGGTCGTTGGCCTGCTGCCGGGCCCCGTCGGCGAGGGCCCGGTGCTGGTCGGCCATGTGCTGGGCCTGCTGCGCGTCCGGGGTGCCCCGCTGGGCCAGTTCCGCGTACTGCCGGGCGTACGCGTCGTGACGCTGGGCCTCCTGCTCGAGCCGGGTCGCCCGCTGCGCGGCCGCGTCGCGCTCCGCGCGGTGTGTCTGGGCCTGCTGGGCGTCGGCCTGGGCCCGCAGGGCATGCCCCTGCGCTTCGGTGGCGTGCCGTTGCGCGTGCTGCCGTAGCCGTTCGGCCCGCTGCGTCTCGGACCTGGCCTGCTCCTGCGCGGCCCGGGCCGCGGCGTGATCGTTCGCCGCGCCGTCCGACGCCTGCACCTGCGGCGACTGCGACGCGAGGTAATCGGGCGTGAGCGGCCGGGAGTTCCACGTGCCGGGCGGATTGTTGGCGAACGGCATGGGCCGCGCGGACCCGTCGACCACCAGCGCATCCATCATGGTGATCTGCGACCGGTCGTGGATCGGGTTGCCGACGTCCTGCCCGGTGTGCGGGTCGATGTAGGAGACGCCGTTCGGCCCGTCGACGGCGGCCACCACGGTGCCCACCTGCGGGTCGACGAAATAGATGTTTCCGTTGTGGTTGACCGCTGCCCACGCGTGTGAGCTGCCGCTCTGCCAGCCCGTGATGATCGCGGCGAACGAGCCGTGGCCACCGGCGAGGAGCTGCTGCCGGATCTGGTCGAAGCCCCGGTCCACCTGCGGCCCGCGCTGGCTCGGCGACTGCGTGGAGAGGTTGCCCACCAGTGACTGGAACCGGCCGCCGGAGAGGTCCTCCATCCGGCCCGGGCCGTCCGCCTCACCGCCCGAGGGCACATGCGGGCTGCTCCCCGAATAGCCGTCGTACGTACGCGGGGCGGCGACGGTCGGCCGGCCGTGTACGAACGTGTCGAAGAGCGACGCGACCGCGTCCTGGCAGTTCTGGGTGCGCGTCGGGTCACCGAGCCCGAACGCGTTGACGAGCCGGAGCCATGGGCCGGTCGGGTCGGGGGTCCGGACGTAGCCGCCCTGACCGTCGCTGAGCGCGCGCTGCAGCCGGGCCTGGTCCGCGGCCAGCGGCCGGCGCAGGCCACCCGGCTGGTCGTACGGGCGATTCTGCGACACCGGGGGTGGGACGTCGGGCCGGCCGCTGACCATCGACACCTGCGGACCGGGGTGCGCCGGCCCGACCTGGCGGAACCCGGCGCCCGTGTCCACATTGGCCATACGCCACGCGGCCTGCTGGTGCGTGGCGGCGTTCTGCGTGATCTGGTCCGCGTCCCGATTGGCCTGGGCCGCCGTCGCGTCAGCCGCCTGCGCGCGCTGCTGCGCGGCGCTGGCCCGTGCCTCGGCGTTCTGGGCGTCAAAGGCGCGTTGGTACGAGTACTGGTCGGCTTGCTGGGCGGCCCGCTGCAGCGCGCCCCGCTGCGGGTCACTGGGGTCCAGCCGGGCGGCCTGGTTGCGGTACTGCTGGGCTCGCTGCTGGGCGGCCTGCTGTTCGGCTCGGGCGAGCCCGGCGTCGTTGGTCGCGGCGGCCGCTTCGGTCCTCGCCTGCTGCGCCTGGTGGGCGGCGTTCGCGGCGGTCTGCCGGTGCTGCTGAACCCGCGGATCGCTCTCGATCGTCTGCCGGAGCTGTGCCTGCGCCTGGCGCATGTTCGCCTCGTACGCGGCCCGTTCGGCGGCCTCCTGCCGCGTCTGCTGGCTGGCGGAGTCCCGTCCGAAGAGGCGGCTGACGCGGTCGCGGACGCGGTCCATGAGGGACTGACGGGTGCCGTCTCCGGGGCTGGCCGGCTGGCCGGTCGTCCCCGTGGTGTCCGGCGTCGCGGTCCCGGTGGTCCCGTCGCCGCCGGAGGACGAGCCAACTGACGAACCGCCCGTCGCGGCGCTCGGCTCGGGCTGGCCCTGCCCCTCGTCCGGCGGAGTGGAGCTCTCGCTACTCGAACCGTCGCCGTCGCGCCCCGACTGGCTCGTGCCGCTCGACTGGCTGGTACCGCCGGCGGGCGTGGTCCCGCCAGGAGGTGCGACGCTGCCGGGCGGGCTGGCACTGCCGGTAGGGGTGAGTACCGGTCCGGGCATCGGCGCGAATCCGGGCAGGGCCGGCGCCTCCTCGCGGCTGCGCCGGGTCTCGCTCTCCGATCGGGCCTGCTGGCTCTCCTCCCGGCTTTGTTCGGACTGCCGGGTCTGGTCCGTCTCGGTCTGGCCTGTCTCGGTCCGGTCCGTCTCAGTGCGGCCTGTCTCGGTCCGGCCCGTCTCGGTCTGGCCTGTCCCGGTCTGGCCCGTCTGGCCGTCTCCGCCGGGGGACGGTGCCGAGCCGCCCTGCGGGGCGGGTGTCGCGCCGCGCATGTCGGCCAGCTTGGCGGCGATCTGGGCATCGTCGAGGGGGCGGCGCGTCCCGGCGGCGTCCACCTCTGTGAAGTGCTGCTCGATGAAGCCGCGCATGCGGTTGCCGTACGTGCTCAGCGACTCCGGCCGCGCGTCGAGCACCCGCTGCACCAGGTCTGGCGTGAGTGCTGGCGGCCGGACCGTGCTGCCCTGGAGCGTACCCCCGAAGAAGTTGGCGGCGCCCTCCGTGAACTGCGCCTCGATCCGCTGTTCGAGGCGCTTGCCGAAGTTCCACCACCGCGCCTCGCGCGACTGGCTGGACGACGGCTGGCTCGACGATTGACCGGTGTCGGGACGCGCCGCGTCCGGCTGCACGGGCGGCGGCGTGCTGCCGGTGCCCTCCGACGAGGAATCCTCCGACGAAGAATCCTCCGAGGAGGACCCGTCGGTGGAGGGACCGTCCTCTGCGGACGCCCGGGCCGACGAGCTCTCCGAGGTAGAACTCTCCCCGGAAGAATCCCGGGTCGAGGTGCCGTCCCCTTCAGACGGTGGCTGGCTCGACGCGGCGTCCGAAGACTCGCTTTGCGTAGCCGATCCGTCGGTCGAACCCTCCACAGTGCCTGACGAGACGGGCGGCGTCACCTCCGGCGTCGCCCTCCGCTGGTCGGTTTCGGCCCGATCCCCTTCACTCGACGTCTGCTGTGACGCCGTGCCATCGGTATTGGTGGTGGAGCCGCCCGTCTCTGTGGACGTCGAACCGTCCGGTGTGGCCGGTGTGGCGGGCGTCGGTGTCGGTGTGGCGGTGGATCGGCCGGACGACGAGTCGTTCGTCTGCGACGCACCGTCCCCTTGCGACGGTGTGCCCGAGGCCCCGTCGGACTCCGCCGGCGGGGTGCTGGAGGAACCGTCGGTCGCGGCGGGAGGCGTGCCGCTCGCCCCGTCGGGCTGGGTGCCCTGCGTCTGCGCGGAGCCTTCGGACGATTCGCCGTCGGTGTTGGATCCGCGGGAGCCCTGCGAGCCGCTCTGACCGCCATCCCGGGATCCACTTTGGCCGCCGCTCTGGGTGCCGGCCCCTTGGGAGCCGCTCTGGGTGCCGGCACCTTGGGAGCCGCTTTGGGAGCCGGCCTGGGAACCGGTCTGACCGCCGCGCTGGGATCCACTTTGGCCGCCGCTTTGAGACCCGGCACCCTGGTTGCCGCTCTGGGAGCCGGCGCCCTGGGTGCCGGGCGCTGGGCCACCGGTCTGCGACTGCGAGCCGGCGGGCAGGCCGCCGGGCGCGAGGACAGGGGCCGGGGCACCTTGGTTTTGGTTGCCGGTCTGCTGGGCGCCGCCCGGGGCAGGGTCCGGGAGGTTGTTGAACAGGTTGTTGGCGCCGTTGTTGACCGCGTTCTGCACGTGATCCGGCCGGTGGCCGCGGCCGGCCGGCTCCATCATCTCGCCGAGGATCGAGGCCGGCATGATCGCCTGGAAGGCGTCGCCCAGGCCCATGCCGCTGTAGAGCCCGTTGCGCTCCGCCCAGTCCTGGTTGCCGGTCGCCCGGAAAAGCGAGTCCAGGCCCATGCGGATCAGGTTGTCGCCGAGCTGGCCGACGCCGAACGCCACGGCCTCCACGAAGCGACTGTTGGCGCCGAAGGTGAGCGGGCCACCGATCGCGCCGGCGATCAGGCTGTCGGCGAGGCCGATCGCGAACTTCTGCTCCCAACCGTCGACAAACGGGTCATGGCCCTGGAGCGCCTGGATCCCCATGATGCCGGCCTTGATGCCGCCCATGAACGCCGCATTGGCCAGGGCGCCCATCAGTGCCCGCCGACCCACGTTGGTGAAGCCGGTCTGGACCATCTTGCGGATGCCGCCCCTGATGGTCTCCTGCATCAGCTTGCGGAAGAGCTCCTTGGCGACGGTCTGGATGGTGACCCGGGCCCCGCTGATCGCGACGGCGCCCGCCGCCGCCCCGATGCCCGTCCAGATCGTGATGATCATCTGGATCAGGGCAATGATCATCATCACCAGGGCGACGACGGCCATCCACTTCATCGACTCGATCTCGAGCGCCTGGCCGTGCACGTACTGCTGGACCCCACCAAGGGTCTCCGCCATGCTGGAAAGCTCTTCGAAGTAGCCCGTGAGCTGCTGCCTCGCGATCTCCGAGGCGCCGTCGCCCTGCCAGGCGTCCAGGTCTCGCATGTACCCGTTGAGGTCTTCCAGATGGCCGGAGTAGAGCTCCGCGGCCGATCCGTACTGCTCCGCGAGGTCGTAGAGGCGGACATGCTCCGCCTCCGGCCAATCGGAGATCATGTCGAGGAAGTCGCCGAGCACCGGAATCCAGCGGTCGATCTCGCGCAGGCACACCTCGACCGCGTCGAGGGCGGCCGAGGCAGCGTCCTCCGCCGTCGGCGCCACGTCAGCCTCCCCCCGATCTCTCCCGCGGCCGCACGGCCACCCACGTCCCGTCGATGTCGCGTCCTCAGACTGGCGCGTGCTCCCGTACCGCCGAGATGAGGTCGATCATCATCCGTCCCAGGCCGGCGGCATCGAGTCCGGCGGTGTCCTGCCGCTGGATCAGCGACTCGACGACCGGGCCGCTGGGCGGCTCGTCGGGAGCACCCCGGTACGGACCGTGCGGGACCGCCGTCACCACAGCGCCGTCCGAACGCACCTCCACCGAAACGCTGCGCCGGCCGAAATCCTCGACACCCGTCAAGCCCACGCCAGGCAGGTCGTACAACAGGCGCTCGATCTCGGCGCGGTCGTCACGGTCTGGCGCCGAGGTGGTGTCGAGCGTGGAGCCGAGCAACAGGCCGACCTCGTGCGCGCCGCGGCTGGCGCGAATCGACGCCGCTGGCGCCACCCACCGCCACCCACCGTCCGCTCGCGCCATAGGAACCACCTGGAGCAGCCCGGCCGTCTCGAAGACCACGACCCGCCCGGGTGGAACTACCGCCAGCTCCGGCTCCGCCCCCCACGGCGCGGCCGGATCGTCATGCAAGCGCGGCTCGTGCCACGCCACACGGTTCGACTCCTCCGGATCGGTCCCGGTCGGAAACCTGCGTACGCCACGGCCGGGCAGGAAGTCGGCCATGAGATCCGCGTCGCGTCCCTCGTACGCCAGCGGGAGACCCAACTGGACAAGCCGGTCGAAGACCAGCCAGCCCAGCCGCTCCACCCGCTCGTAGGGGCCACGCATGTCCAGGCTGACCGCATACTCGTACGGCGAGAACGCGGTCACCTCGTGCGGGTCCCACTCGTTCGCGCCGATGTAGACATGCGTCCACGCCTGCTCGCCGAGCCATGGCGACGCGTCCAGCGACCCCATGAACCCGAGGTCGGACTGGAAGTATCCGGTCATCCCGAGACCCTGCGCCACGCGCCGCGTGACTACCCGGAGAGGACCGGCGTACTTGATGTAGATATGGACAGCTTTGCTCACTACGGACCCGGCTAGATGGCGGTTTTGCGGATCTCGGACGCACCCGTGTCGTCGGCGCCCTGGTACTCCGTCATGGCGAGGACGGTCTGGTCACCGACCGTGGTCAGCTGCTCGCCGGCGTGGCCCATGCGCTCCTGGACGGCGTCGCGGATCGGCTCGTCCTGGCCCTCCCCGGCCTTGGTGTAGTTGGCCTCGAACGCCTGACCGTACTTGTCGGACGCCCACGGGCGCTCGGCGTCGATCGACTTGATCTCGCCGAGGACGGTCTGCACCTCGCCCTGGAACTGCTGCGCCATCCCCAGCAGCCGCGCGCCGGTGCCCGCGATCTCGTTGGGGTCGTCCTCGAGCCTCAAGAAAGTGTTCATCGGCCTCCCCGTCCTTCCTCAGCCTGCCTTGACAATAGATGATGTGCTCTGCGTAGCGCACCCGCCTGAGCTTCGCTTCAGGGCTGGCTCATCGTGACCTCAGTGGAATCCGCGCAGCACGTCAGCGATGTTGCCGTTTTCGGAGGGTCCCGGCTCCGGCTCCGGCTCGTCCGGCGTCCGGGTGGCGCCGGCCGCCGTCGAGACGGATGGGGACTGCCGCGGGACCGCCCTGTCCGGCGGGGGTTGCTGGCGCAGCCGGTGGGCGAGAGACACCGCGTACCGGAGCAGCTCGGGCACCCGCTCGCCGCGCAGGGACAGCTCGATCGGTGAGCCGAGGTTGACCCCGAGCCGGTACTCCGGGCCGGGCCAATGCTGAAGCACCGCCACCAGGTCCAGGCTCCTGGTCGGCAGGTCGATGTCCCAGCCCGCGACGAACTCGTCGTACCGCTCGGTCGAGGTGAAGACCGGCACGGTCAGCACGCCGTCGATGTCCACCGCCCGGGTCGGCGCGAGCACCCGCGCGGTCACCAGGACACCGAGCGCCAGGTCGGCGTCCGGGGCGATCAGGGCGTCGCGCAGCAGCCGCTCGCCTTCGTTCGCCGGGACGAAGTCGGCGGTCGAGGCCGCCGTCGGCACCAATGTGGGCACCGTCTCCGGCTCGACCAGCACGACGATCGGCGTGGCCGGGTTGAATGCCAGGCCATAGCCCGCCGGGACACCCCCGACCAGCTCCGTCATGTTGGTGACCCGCCATCCGTCCGTGGCGACCGCACGGTACAGCCCTTCCGGAGACGTGAAGACCAGCACGTACGGCACGCCCTCGCGGTCGCGTGTGAACAGGCGCTGCCGCTGTTCCTCGGCCGTTCCGTCGCGGAGACCCGGCACCAGCAGCGGCGCGCCCGCGAGGATGCGCAGCATCTCGGGGAGGTCGCCCGCCGTGGCAGCCGCCGACAGCCGTTCCTCCACGTCGTTTGCCGGCCGCCAGTCGTCGGGGGTCAACGTCTCGAGCTCCATCAGCGCGCCTCATCTGTCATGGCTGGTCAGCTCGGCAGGCGGGCGAAGGTGCCGGCGGCCACCCGGGCCACGTGCTCCGGCGCGTCCGCGGGCAGTTTCCGGCGGGGATCGGTGTGCTTGATATCGATTATCAGGAGCACGTTACGGTCGTACGCCATGAACCAGATCCCCTGGTCCTTCGGCGCCCAGCCGGCGGCCGTGCCGACGCCCTGGATGTCGCTGTACGCCTCGGTGTCACCGCGGAAGCCCCGGTAGCCGTAGTACGCGTTCGACGGTTCAGGAAACGTGTTTGAGTCGAGGGACGCCACGAGGGACGCGTCGCGGGACTTCAGGGTGATCCGGCACAGCCCCGGCCCATCGCCGATCGGGTCGAGCACCTGCGGGTAGAGCTCGGTGAGCGGCCTCAGGTCGGCGGCCGCGCAGAGGCTCGCCGGCTCGCGGTAGAGAGGGCCGGTGGCGCTGGGCGGACCCGGTGGTGTCGACGGGGACGAGGTCGGCGCCCCGCCGCTGGCGGGCTCCGCGACGGGCTCGTCGCCGCCACACCCGGCCAGCACGACGACGGCGGCGCACGCGGCTAGGCCATGTCTCAAGACGCGCCGTCACCCCCCGATGACCGGTTTGGGCTCCGCCGTCGGGGTGCTGTTGGGGGTCGGAGCGGCATCCAGGACACCGCCGCCCGGGGTCGCAACCCGCCACGGCGCTTCCTTGTCGAGAAGCTTTGCGATCTTGTCGAACTCTGCGTCCACCTTGGACACCACTGGCTCCTGCTCGCGCCGCCGCGAGCCGATCTGCGCCTCGTACCCGCTGGATCCGCCCTTGTTGGCGCGGACGACGCGACCGGCGGTCTCGGCCCGCGGCTCCGGCCTGGGCGTGCGCCCGACTATCGGGCTGGAGGTGGGTGGGGGCGGCGGGGCCAGCGGGTTTGCGAGCGGGCCGGTGTCTCGGGATCCGGCCGGCGGTCGCGCGGTCTGCCTCTCGGGCGCACTGGGCGTGCCGCCGGTTGGCCGGCCCAGCACGGGCGGCACGGCGTCGGGACGCCCCGGCGCGGGCGGTTGCCCGCCGACCCCGGGCCTCGCGATGCCGGGCGTACCCCGGCGCGGATCGCGCGGGTCGCCCCCGGGGGTGGACCGAGGATTGCGCATGACCGGCGACGCTGGTGTGCTCGGTGGGCCGCCGAACTGGTTTTCCAAGGCCGGCCTGCCCGGGCTTCCCGGAGTGGCGGGAGTGGACCGGTCCGGGCCGCCGCCGCGCTGGCCCTGCTGCGGCATGCTCGGCGCCCCTGGCTGCCCAGGCCGCTTGATCTGCGGCGGTGGCGTCCCCTGGCCGGGGCGGGCACCCTGCGGCGGGGAGGGTGGCAGCCCTTCCGCCGAAGGTGGGGCGCTCGCGCCCCGAAGGACGCCCGGCCCACCGCCGCCTGGGAGGTTGTTGAGCAGTCGTCCGGCGCCCGGGCCCGTCGGCAGCTCACCGGGAGCGCGCAGGGCCGGCGGGCCGGCCGGACCGACCTGGCGGATCGCCGGGGGCGCGATGGCGGGGGGCGGCAGCGCCGCGGGCGGCATCACCACGTTCGGCGGCGTGATCTGTGGAGCGTTCTGCGTCAGGTTTTCGGTGGACGGCAGGTCCGCCTGGTCGACGCTGGGCGCGGTGATGTCCGGTTGGAGGCCGAGCGGCTTTTCGAGCTGCTTCAGGAGGGCCGGGTCGACGCTGGGCGGTGTGATGGTCGGCGGTGTGATGTTGGGCTGCGTGATGCTCGGCGGGGTGATGTTCGGAGCGAACTTCTCCGTCATCCACCGCTCGACGAATGCCTGGTTGTGCTGCACCGCGTCGCCCGGGCCCTCGTAACGGGTCTCCTTGGCGCCGGCGAACTCCTGCCACATGGTCGTCCGGTACGACTCCGCCATGTCGGCCTGGATCTGCCGCGCTTCGGCGACCTTCTCATCGGACGCGTGTCGCATGATGTTCACATACGACTCGCCCGCGTCGAAGCCGTGCAGCCGCTGCCCCTCGAGATCGCCCACGGAGTCGAAGCCGTACATCCCGAGGAACTCGTTGCTCCTCGAGACCATGTGACTCTTGTACTCCTCGTAGAAGGTCTCCATCCTGCCTTGATAGTGGTCGATCTTGTCGGCCAGGGCGTCGATCCCCGAGGAGATGATCGTCGCCGCGTACTTCCAGTCGTCGATCGACTTCAGGGTCGCGCCCGGGCCGCGCGCCATGAACGCCTCGGCGCCCTTGCCCTGCCAACCCTTGTCGCTGCCGCCCCCGCCGCTGCGGAGCTTGTCGGCCAGGTCGTAGATGCGGTCGGCGAGCTCGTCGAGCGTGTGGTAGGTGTTTCGCCACTGGTGCGCGACCCGGCGGACGGCCGCGGAGTCCTGCGCCATGACCCGCTTGTAGATCCGCTCGACGCTGTCGTTGGCGTACGCGGCCCGGTACTCGTCGCTGTCCTCGTCCATGCGAGGGTCGTCCCAGTCCACAGTGGGGGACGGATAGTTGGAGCCCGCCTCCAGCGGAGGGTAGTACCGGTAGCTGCCGTCCCGGCCTTCCGGCATGTGCCGCAGGGCCTCGCGCTCACGCTGGAGCTCGGTGTTGCCCGAGGTCTCGTAGCCCCAGTAGTTGTACCGCTCGTCGGTCATCGCGTCCGCCCCCTAGTACCCGCGGCCGTATTCCTCTTGGATGCCGTCGGAGCCAGTGGTGCCGAACCGCTCCTCCGCCGCCTCGACCGGACCGGCGGTGCCGCTGGAGTCGCCGCCGTCGTTCTGCGGATCGATGGTCGTGGTGCGGGTGGGGCCGGCCGTCTCCTCGCCCTCGCTGTTTCGGCTGGTGCTGGAGCTGGTGACCGTCATCGACCCGTCGGGTCGCGTCGACGTACGGGTGGTGCTGGTCGTCGACGCCCCCTCTTCACCGGCCCGGGTGACCGTGACGGTCCGGTTTCCGGTGCCGTCGAGCTCGCTGTTCGTATGGGTGCTGGTGCGGGAGACGAACGCGCCGCCCGGGCCGTACACCTCCTCGGTCGTCGTGTCGCCCGCCGCGTAGTAGCCGGTGCTCACCGTGTGCTTCTTCAGCACGGAGCCGTCTGGATAGGTGTAGATGGTCCAGCCGTTCTCCTGCCGCACCGAGGTGTAGTTGTCTCCGCCCTGGGCCGCCTGCGGCATGCTGGCCATCTGCTCCTGCCGCACCTCGTCCAGGGTCTTGGGGTCCTGGCCGGGGCGGAAGCCGTCGGGCCGGCCGGCGCCCGGGTCGCTGAAGGCGAACATGATGTCGGACAGGTCCGCCGCGTTTTCGCCGTCGCCGTTTTCGAAGATCTCGCCGATGACGCAGGCGGCGGAGCCGATGTTCTGGATCCCTTCGATCACGTCCCGGACGAAGTATTGGAAGTTGCTGCGGTAACCGTTGATCTGGTGAGCCGCGTGGATGCCTTCGGGGAGAGGGGCGACGCCGTCGGCGGGCTGCATGGTGAGCCCGTCCTGAATGTACAGCGGCATCTCGTTGAGCTCGGCCAGCGCCGGCCCTCCGCCGGACCCGGACAGCTCCTGCATCTTCAGGAAGTAGCTGACCAGGTCGGTGACGTCGACGTTGATGCTCGAGTCAGGAATGCTCGAATAGTCTTTGGTCACGGTGTCTCCCCCGAAGTCCCGCGGTGACTGTTAACGATACGCTCCTGCCGCGAGCCGTCGCAGCGAAGATCGTCGACCCTCGGAACGCGGCCGCCGAGCACCCTACCGGTCATGGGCGACGGCCGCCCGCAAGCCGTTGGGCCCCCGGCCTTGGTGTCTTGTCAAAGCGGCTCCCGCTGCTGCCTTCTCGTCCCAAGCGCCTCGTTAGCGACCGAAGTTAGCGCCTGTCGTCCGTGCTGGCCACCCCATACCCGGCCAAGAGCCATCTTTGGTGGCGACGAGCGCAGCCGGCAAAAGTGGTCCAATAATGATGAACCACCTCGAATGCCTCACCCCTTCACGCCACGATCCAGCCCGCACCGGTACCGAGACACCCGCTGGGTTTCCGCCGAGAGGAGGTGGGACGCGCGCTCGGCAGGATTCGAACCTGCGACCAACTGCTTAGAAGGCAGCTGCTCTATCCGCTGAGCTACGAGCGCGTGACGCCGTGACGGCAACACTGGCCAGCACATACTAGGTTTCCAGGTGCACGGCTGACGAGCACCGGCTTTACGGCCGATGGCGGTGTCGGATCCTCAGGCAGCGCTCAGCCGACCCTCAGGCTGCCTCCGCCACGCCGCCGGTCTCGTCGACCCGCACGGGACGCTCGACGTACGCGCCCATCCAGCGCCCTACCTCGTCAAACACGCGTGCGCGCACGACGGGTCCGGAGAGCGTGAGGTCGTGCAGCCCGCCGTCGACGCGTACCACCGTGACGTGCGGGCCGAGACCGGGCGCCCACCGCACCATGTGCTCCACGTCGAGGACCGCGTCGGCGAGGGCGGCCGCCTCGTGCCAGGCCGAGCCGCGAAAGCTCCGTACCGAGCAGGCCAGCAGCACCGGCGCGGGGATGGCCAGGCCGGCCCGCAGCCGCTGGTGCGCCTCGCGGATCGCGGCCAGCCAGCCGGCCCGCACCGGGAAGCCGAGCAGTGGCTTCCACGCCAGGTCGTAGCTCCACTCGCCGCGCTGCTCGGCGTGGAGCGTCTGGCCGTACACCGGAGAAGGGGCGACCGGGACGATCCGCAGCGGGCGGGCGCGGCCGACGCGCGCGACGGCGGCCGCGAAGGGTCTGCGCACCACCCAACGCGCGTTGAAGTCGAAGAAGGGGCTGTTGAGGAAGAGGCCGTCGACCAGGCGCTCGTCGCGGCGGTCGTGTGTCCACAACGACGTGATCAGGCCGCCGGTGGAGTGGCCGTTGACGAGCAGCGTGTGGTGGCCCTCCTCGTCACGGATGATGCTGGCCGCGGCGTCGAGCTCGGGGTAGTAGTCGGTGAGGCTGCGGCAGAAGTTCGGCGTCTGGTGCGGGAGGAGGCTGCGCCCGTACTTGCGGAGGTCGAGCGCGTAGAAGTCCCATCCGCGGTCGGTGTAGAAGTCCGCCAGGTGGGTCTGGAAGAAGTAGTCGACAAACCCGTGCACATAGAGCACCGCGCGCCCGGTGGGCGCTTGGGCGCGGCGGGAGACCAGCGTCGCGACCACCGGTCCCTCTTCGTCGTGGCCCAGGTCGATGACCCTGCTCTGGTACGGCGTGCCGAGAACGTCCACTTCCCCGTCCCTCATCCCGGGAACGGTACGCCATGGGCGGTCCATAGCACATCAACGCTTGATCAGGGTGTTTTCCACAGGGCGCCCGCTCGTCCACAGCCGGCGCTCACGCGGTGGCGTGGACCGGTCGCGCGGGGCCAGGCTGTCGCACGAGTCGACTCGCACCACAAGCCCTTCGGACCCCTGCGTGGGAGACGCGATGTTTGACACTTATCTCACGATCATTGGCAACGTTTTGACGGCACCCGAGTGGCGCCGCACCAGCCAGAGCCACACCCTCGTGGCCAACTTCAAGGTCGCCTCGACCGCACGCCGCCTCCACCGCGAGTCGGGGCAGTGGGTCGACGGCCACAGCCTGCGCGTGCGGGTGACCTGCTGGCGCAGGCTCGCCGAGGGCGTCGCCTCCAGCGTGATGGTGGGCGATCCCGTGGTCGTGGTCGGCCGCCTCTACACGCGCGACTGGAGCGACACGGAGGGCAACCCCCGCGTGGCGTACGAGATGGAGGCCGTAGCGGTCGGCCACGACCTGTCCCGTGGCCGGGCCCGCTTCGCGCGCAACCGTCCGACGGCCGCCACCAGCGCGGTCGAGGACGACGAGGCGGAAAGCCGGGTGCGCGGCGAGGCGACCGAGGCGGTGCCGGAGGCCGAGGCGCCCACCCGGCACGGCGACCACCCGTTCGACGACATCCCCGATCCAGACTTCGGCTCCGTGCCGATCTCGTCCCCGTCGTACGACGCGCTGGCCGAGATGCGCGGCGGCCGGGAGTTCGACGAGGATCTCGACCCGCTCGCCATCGCCGCCACGGTCCCAGCCGACGCGGATGACGACGATGACGATGACGACGGCGACGACCTGGACGAGGCGGAGGAGGGTGACGGCGACAAGACGGCAGACGGCCTGAGCGTCGACATGCTCCCCGGTGACGGCGCCGAGCCGGACCTGGCCGCGGTGGCGGCGGGCGCCGGGCTGACCGAGTCGGACGGCGGTCTGCCCGAGACGGGGGCGCCCGGCGAGCCGGCGCGGGGCAGGCGCGGCCGGAGCCGTACGCCGGTCCCCGCCTAGCGGCGACCGCCCACCGGTCGGCTGGCGGACGAGCTGCCCGGAGGGCGGGTGGTGTCCAGGGTCGCAAGCAGCCCCCGGCCCGGGACGCCGCCGGCGGTGGCCCTCATGCCTCCCGAAGGGCCGCCGCCGGCACCAGGACCAGCGGCGTGGTCGATCCGCTTCGTCGACCACCCGCACCCGCCCGTCTCGCCCGAAGCAGCCCACTCGAGCGAGACGGGCGCCCGCCGGG
>NZ_JAVHUY010000024.1 GCF_031085175.1 Phytohabitans maris | reverse complement strand
CGCCGGCCCCCCCCCCCCCCCCCCCCCCCCCCCCCCCCCCCCGCATCGGCACCGATGCCGAGGGCGCGGCAGCTCAAGTCACCGCCTCAAAACGGTCCAGGGCGTATCCGGCGTGGTTGGAGCTCAGGTCACGCGGACACGCCCTGGGTCACGATGCGGGCGACGACCCCTGCGTCAGGCGCCGGCGGTGGGGGCGCCGTGGCAGCGCTTGTACTTCTTGCCGGAGCCGCACGGGCAGGGAGCGTTGCGGGACGGGCCGCCGCCGCTCGATGCCTGGCTGGGTGAGGGCGACGGGCGGCGGCCGCTGGCGCGGGGCGGGGTCGGTCCGCCCAGGCCCAGCGCGGGTGCCGTGTCCTGCTCCTGCTCGACCGAGACGGCACCGCCACCGGACGCGCCGTCGATCGTCGGGGCGGAGTACTGGAGGGGCTGCTGCGGTCGCTGGCGGCCGAGCCCCTTGGCGCGGATCTCGACCGTGGCGTCGTCGGGCATCGGCAGCGGAGCCGGGCCGACCGCGGGTGCCGGTGCGGCCGGGGCCGCCTCCTCGACCTGGACCTCCAGGTTGTAGAGGAAGCCGACCGTCTCCTCCTTGATGCCGTCCATCATCGTGGCGAACATCGCGTAGCCCTCGCGCTGGTACTCCACCAGCGGGTCGCGCTGGGCGTACGCCCGCAGGCCCACGCCCTCCTGGAGGTAGTCCATCTCGTACAGGTGCTCGCGCCACTTGCGGTCGATCACCTGCAGCAGCACCATGCGCTCAAGCTGCCGGACCGCCTCGGTGCCCAGCTCCTCCTCGCGCCGCTCGTACGCCGCGTGCGCGTCGTCCTTGAGCTGGGCCATGAGGAAGTCGGCGTCCAGGTTGTTGCGCTCGCCGCCGGCCTCGTCTTCGAGGTCTTCGATGGTGACGCCGACCGGGTACAGCTGCTTGAGGCTGGCCCAGAGCTGCTCAAGGTCCCAGTCTTCGGCGTACCCGTCGGCGGTGGCGCCCGCGACGTACGCCTCGACGACGTCGTCGATCATGTGCTGCACCTGGTCGCTGAGGTCTTCGCCGTCGAGCACGCGCTTGCGCTCGGCGTAGACCACCTGGCGCTGCTTGTTGAGCACCTCGTCGTACTTGAGGACGTTCTTACGGATCTCAGCGTTTTGGCCCTCGATCTGGCCCTGCGCGCTCTTGATCTGCCGAGTGACCATCTTGGACTCGATGGGCACGTCTTCGGGGATGTTGAAGCGCTCCATGACGGCCTCGACCGCGCCGGCGCGGAAGCGGCGCATCAGCTCGTCCTGCAGCGACAGGTAGAAGCGGGACTCGCCCGGGTCGCCCTGCCGGCCCGACCGGCCGCGCAGCTGGTTGTCGATGCGGCGGGAGTCGTGGCGCTCGGTGCCCAGCACGTACAGGCCACCGGCGGCGGCGACCTCTTCGGCCTCCTCGTCGCACGCCTGCTTCCACCGCGGGAGGATCTCCTCCAGCGCCTTCTGGTAGTCGTCTTCGTGCTCGACCGGATCGAGGCCGCGCTGGTGCAGCTCGTTGGCCGCCAGGTGCTCCGGGTTGCCGCCGAGCAGGATGTCGGTGCCGCGGCCGGCCATGTTGGTGGCCACGGTCACGCCGCCCTTGCGGCCCGCCTGCGCGATGATCTCGGCTTCCTTGGCGTGGTACTTCGCGTTGAGCACGGCGTGCGGGATGCCCCGGCGGCGCAGCATCTGGGAGAGGATCTCGGAGTTTTCCACCGAGACCGTGCCGACCAGGACCGGCTGGCCGAGAGCGTGGCGCTCGGCGATGTCTTCGACGACCGCGTTGAACTTGGCCTTCTCGGTCTTGTAGATGACGTCCGGCCGGTCGAGGCGGATCATCGGCCGGTGGGTCGGGATGCTGACCACGCCGACGTTGTACACCTTGTTGAACTCGCCGGCCTCGGTCTGCGCGGTGCCGGTCATGCCGGACAGCTTGTCGTACAGCCGGAAGTAGTTTTGCAGGGTGACCGTCGCGAGCGTCTGGTTTTCCTGCTTGATCTCGACGTGCTCCTTGGCCTCGATGGCCTGGTGCATGCCCTCGTTGTAACGCCGGCCGTGCAGGATGCGGCCGGTGAACTCGTCGACGATCAGCACCTCGCCGTCGTTGACGATGTAGTCCTTGTCCCGCTTGTACAGCTCCTTGGCCTTGATGGCGTTGTTGAGGTAGCCGACGAGCGGGGTGTTGACCGACTCGTACAGGTTGTCGATGCCGAGCCGGTCTTCGACCTTGGCCACGCCGCGCTCGGTGATGGCGACCGTGCGCTTGGCGTAGTCGACCTCGTAGTCGCCCTCGCCGTCCTTGCCGGACTGGAGCCGGGCGACGACCGAGGCGAACTCCGTGTACCACCGGGCGGACTGCTCGGCCGGGCCGGAGATGATCAGCGGCGTGCGGGCCTCGTCGATCAGGATCGAGTCGACCTCGTCGACGATCGCGAAGTTGTGGCCGCGCTGCACGAGCTCTTCCTTCGACCAGGCCATGTTGTCGCGCAGGTAGTCGAAGCCGAACTCGTTGTTGGTGCCGTACGTGATGTCGCACTCGTACGCCGCGCGGTGCTCGGCGGAGGGGCGGTTGGGCAGGATCACACCGACGCTCAGGCCGAGGAAGCGGTGCACCCGCCCCATCCACTCGGCGTCGCGCTGTGCCAGGTAGTCGTTGACCGTGACGACGTGGACGCCCTTGCCGGAGAGCGCGTTGAGGTAGGCCGGCAGGACGCAGGTGAGTGTCTTGCCCTCACCGGTCTTCATCTCGGCGATGTTGCCGAAGTGCAGCGCCGCGCCACCCATCACCTGCACGTCGTAGTGCCGCTGGCCGAGCACCCGGGAGGCCGCCTCGCGGGCGGTCGCGAACGCCTCCGGCAGCAGGTCGTCGAGGGTCTCGCCGTCGGCGAAGCGCTGGCGGTACTGATCGGTCAGCTCCCGCAGCTCGGCGTCGGTGAGGTCGGTGTACTCGTCCTCGAGTGAGTTGACAGCGGCGGCGACGGCCTTGAGCCGCCGTAGCATGCGACCTTCGCCGGCACGAAGGACCTTTTCCAAAATCGACACGGGTCAACGCTCCCCTTGGACAGTCTGCCGAACCATCGTAGGCGCACCTTCGGCGCAACTGTCAGCCACGTCTCCGGCGATCACGCCAAAGCGGACATTTTGCCTCTGCGGCAGCGCGTATTCGGTTATGCCCGTCGCGAACGGTACGGCAACATGGCCGCGTGGGGGCACAAGCGAACAGCCAACCGGAGATTAACGATCAAGGACTGGTCCTTCGGCCGTGGCGGGCCGCGGACGCCGAGGCGGTCCACCGGGCCTGCCAGGACCCGGCGATCCAGCGCTGGACCCGCGTGCCGTCGCCCTACCGGCCCGAGCACGCCCGCGACTTCGTCACCGGCCACTCCGCGGCCGCGTGGCGGGAGGGCACCGGTGCGCCGTTCGCGGTCGTCGACCCGGACACCGGCGACCTGCTCGCTTCCTGCGGTCTCGTCACGATCGACCGGGTGCTCTCCACGGCCGAGGTCGGCTACTGGACCGCGCCCTGGGCCCGCGGCCAGGGCGTGGCGACCCGCGCGACGCGTGCGGTGTCCCGGTGGGCGTTCGAGTCGCTGCGCCTGCGCCGGATGGTGTGGCAGGCCGAGATCGGCAACCATGCCTCGCGGCTGGTCGCGCTCCGCGCCGGCTTCCGCGTCGAGGGCTACCTGCGGCTGGCCGACGACGGCAGCGAGGGCTGGGCGGGCACGCTGCTCCCCGGCGACCCGATGGATCCGGTGCTCGACGCTACGGTGGTGCGCCGCGCCCGCGTGTTCACGCACCCGCAGCCGGTGCTCGCCGCGAAGGGCGGCCTGCGGCTGCGCCCGCCGGAGGTACGCGACTTCGACGCGATGACCGAGGCCTGCCGCGACCCGGAGTCCGTACGCTGGACCACCGTGCCGGATCCGTACGAGCGGGCCCATGCCGAAGACTTCGCGCTGCGCATCACGCCGACCAAATGGGCGCGGGGCGACGGGGTGGTCTACGCGATCGCCGGTCCGGACGGCGCCTGGGCCGGCTCGATCGACCTGACCATCTCGGCGGACGACCCGTTCGTCGGCGAGGTCGGCTTCCTGGCGGCGCCCTGGGTGCGCGGGCGCGGGTACACCACGGCCGCCCTGACCGCCCTCTGCGACTGGGGCTTCCGGTCGCTCGGGCTGGCCCGGATCGTGTGGCGGGCGCACGTCGGCAACGTGGCCTCCCGGCGGGTGGCGGAGAAGGCCGGCTTCGCCGTCGAGGGGACCCAGCGTGGTGCGCTCGCCCATCGCGGCCAGCGCAAGGACGCCTGGGTGGGAGGGCTCGTCCCGTGATCGTGATCCACGCCGGCGGGGTGCGGCTCCGCCCGTTCCACGCGGACGACGTCGACGACCTCGCCGCCGGCTACGCCGAGCCGAACGCCCGGGCCTACACCCGCGACGACGCGACCCACTGGATCACCCACGGCGCGCCCTCGGCGTGGGCGGCCGGCGGTGCGGCGTACGCGATCGCCGACCCGGCCACCGACCGCCTCATCGGTGGCGTGGGCATCAGCCGCGTCGTGCCGGAACGCAGCCAGGGCGAGATCGGCTACTGGGTCGTCCGGTGGGCCCGCGGCCGGGGCGTGGCCACCGCAGCCGCGCGGGCGCTGACGGCCTGGGCGTTCGACCGCGGGTTCAGCCGCCTGGAGCTGCTCACGAACCTGGCCAACGCACCGAGCCAGCGGGTCGCGCTCGCGGCCGGGTTTCAGCGCGAGGGGATCCGCCGCAGCGGTGGCCAGGGCGCCGCAGGACGGTACGACATGGTGGTCTGGGCCCGCCTCGCCGGCGACCCGCCCGGTCCCACCCGGCGGCTGCTGCCCGACCTGCCCGGCGGCGCGCTCTTCGACGGCGTGGTCACACTGCGGCCGATCGTCCCGGACGACGCCGCCTTCCTGCACGCCCTGCTGTCGCTGCCGGACGTCGCCGGCACGAGCCTTCCGCCGATCGTGCCGGACCGCGAAGAGGTCGAGCTGCGCTGCGCCCGCGCCGAAGGGTGGTGGCTCGCGGGTGAGCGGGCCGACCTGGCCATCACGGACGCGCGCACCGGCACGCCCGCGGGCACGATCGGCCTCTACTACGAGGACCCGCGAACCACCACCGCCGGCATCGGCTACGCGATGCTCCCGGCCTGGCGGGGCCGGGGCATGCCGACCCGGGCCGTACGCCTGCTCGCCCGCTGGGCGCTCGGGACGGCCGGCATCGGGCGGCTCACCGCGGGCACGCTGCCGGGCAACGCCGCGTCGCAGCGGGTGCTGGAGAAAGCCGGCTTTCGGCGGGAGGGCTATCTCCGCGGCCGGCTGCCGGGCATCTCCGGCACCCGCGTCGACGACGTCGTCTACGGCCTGCTCGCCGCTGACCTGGCGCGGGATCAGACCGACAGGGCGATGATCCCGTAGTCGTAGCCTTTGCGCCGGTAGACGACGCTCGGCCGGCCGTTTTCCTTGTCGAGGAAGAGATAGAAGTCGTGCCCGACGAGCTCCATCTGGAAGAGCGCGTCGTCGATGGTCATCGGCTCGCCCGGGTGCTCCTTTTCCCGGACGATGTGCCACGGCTGGTCGTCTTCCATCTCCTCGGCGGCAGGAGCGGTGGCCGTGGCGGCCATGGATCCGTTGGACGCGGCAGCCCTGGATTCGTCGACCCACGACGTGGGCAGGCCGGCCGTCGCGGCGGCGACGGAGACGGGAGTGTGGCGGCCGCGGTGCACCCGCCGCCGATCCGCGGCGCGGCGCAACCTGGTGTCGAGCTTGGCGATCGCGCAGTCGAGTGCGCCGTAGAAGTCCTTGGCGCAGGCCTCGGCCCGGATGACCGGACCCCGAGAGTAGACGGTGATCTCGACGCGCTGGCAGTAGTCCGACTGTCGCCGGTTTCGCTCGTGGAATAGTTCTACGTCGACACGGATGAGCTTCTGGTCGTAGCGCTCGATCTTGGCGAGTTTTTCACCCACATGTACGCGGTAGTGATCGGGCACTTCGACGTTGCGCCCCTTGACGACGATGTCCACGCGTGACCTCCCCCACGATGGTTCTGTGGTGACGTCACCGGCCGGTTGCCGGATGACGATGAAGGATTTGCGCCTCCTCTCCGGCTGCGGGGGCTAAGACGGTTGCGCTTGCCCCTCCGGTGGTTGAACCGATGGCCATACCCCGGTGAAGACGACGCTAACTCGTACGCGCTCAGTAGTCACCCCTCAGCCCAAGACCGTTTCGGGGAGATTCGCCCAGTTAGCACGTTGGGGTGAAAAGCGGCCTACTGCCCGTAACGGAGTTGGGTGGCCGCGAGCACGGCGACCCGGTCCACCAGTACATCGACGGCGGCCAACTCCCGGCTCACCGCGGCCAGCGTGACGCCGGTCGTGACGATGTCGTCGACCACCACGACGGCCCGGCCGGTGGCGGCGCGGCGCAGCCCGGAGACCCGTCCCGCCCGGATCCGGAAGGCCGACTCCGCCGCCGCGGCCCGGGCGGCCGCGCCGAGCTCCGCCGAGTCGGTCCGGGGCAGCGCGCGTACCGGCCGGGCCACCGCGGTGGACCAGCCCGCCCGCCGCAACCGCGCCGCCGCCCGCCGGGCCAGCCGCACCATGTGGTCACCGTGCCGGGCCCGCGCGGCCTTCGCGGTGTCCGGCACAGGCACGAGGAGTACGCCGCCGGGGCCACCGCCGAGCGACGCTCCCACCACGTCCGCGAGCAGTGCGCCAAGCGGCACCGCGAGGCCGTGGCGGCCGCGTTCCTTGTAGCCGAGCAGCACCTCCCGCAGCGCCCCGTCGTACGCGCCGAGCGCGGTGCAGGGCGGCAGCCCGGGCGGTACGGGTGTGGGCGCGGCCGGGCCGGGCCGGAGGCTCTCCAGCCCCTCGGCGCAGGGGGCGCAGACGCCGTACCGCAAGGCGATCCGCTCGGCCCCGCACCCCGCGCACCCGGCCGGCAGTACGAGGTCGACGAGTCCCGCCCAGCCGGCCACGCTCAGTCCAGCAGGAAGAAGGGCGCGGTCACCTGGGCCGGCGTGACCCCGTCCGGGGCACCCATCACCTCGCCGGCCTCGATCGTCGGGTTGACCCCGTCGAGGTCGAACGCGGCGCCCTCGCGGGAGTACATCACCTTGGTGGTGAAGCCGGAGACGACCGGGTCGTCGGGGTACGCCACCAGGTGCCGTACGGTCCCGCCGGGGTCGCCGACCTGCTGCTGCTCGGCGAGCGCGCCGTCGATGCTGACCTCCCACACGGCCGGCTTGTCGTCATGGCTCGTGCCGGCCACGACGACCTTCGTCTCCTCGCTCCAGTCGACGGCCGACGCGCTCTTCAACGGCGTGGGCACCTGCCGGTACGACCCGTCCTCCACCTCGACCTTGACGCCCCGCGCGATGCCGAGCACGTACACCTGACCCTTGGCCAGGACCGCGATCCGGCGCCCGTCCGGGGCCGCGCTGACGTCCGCGACGTTTCCGTCGATACCGGCGGGCAGCGGGACGCGGTCCAGACGCCCCTGGGGCGTGAACTGGTACAGCTGCTTGTTGGCGACCACGAGCCCGACGTCCATCGGGGCCTTGAGCCAGACGGCCCGGCCCATCGAGGTGAACCCGCCACTCGTCACGGGGGCCTCGGTGCCGTCGCCGACCGCCGCGACCAGCCGCAGCTGAAACTTCCCGTCCTTCTGGGTCACGAGCGCCGCGGCCGTCCGCAGGGCCTCGTCGGTGGCCTCGCGGGCGAGGGCGGCCGAGAGGATGCCCTCGTTGACGCCGTCGGCGAGCAGGAGTCGCGGCAGTGGCTGGGTGCCGCCGTCCGGCGAACCCTTGAGCCGGTAGATCTTGCCACCGACCAGCGCGAACCGCTCCGGCTGCGCGTCTTCCTCTTCCGGCCCTTCGGGCGCGCGGTTGGCGGCGTTGGCCGAGTAGAAGGCCTGGTCCTTGGTGAACGTCCGGGCCCGCTCCCCGTCCAGCGACAGTTGCAGGTCCACCTGCACGAACGAACGCAGCGACCACATCAGCTGCTGGCCGAGCTGGAGCACCATGTCGACGTTGTCGATGCCGGGCGGCGGCTCGGCGGCGGCCGCGTTGAACGCCACCTCCAGCCGGTCCTTCGGGTACGGGACGTTCTGGTTGCTCTTGGCGTTGTCGTTGAGCGGGCTGACCGCCGGTTCGAGCCAGTCGGGCGGGCCCTTGGTCAGCCACTCGACGATCTGGGTCGGCTGCCGCCCCTTGTCCAACTCGCTGGGCAGGTAGCGGGCGTCGGGCACCAGCGTCTTGCGGTCGGCGCTCCAGAAGTAGATGGTGTGGGGCGTGTAGAACTGGGCCAGCGCGTCCGTGCTGAGCAGCATGCTCTCCGGCGGATCGGTGACGTACCAGTTGTTGTCGCCCTCGGTGCCGCTGATGGTGAACTCGACCGAGCTGCCCTTCAGCTCCGCCGGGCCGACCGACCCCTCCGCGTCCAGCACGCCGACGTGGTCGACGTCGAGGCTGACCTTCCAGGTCTCCTTGCCCAGGTCGGTGTACACGGGGGGTTTCCTGAGCCGGGCGAGGTTGACCTTGGCTTCCCTGCCCATGGTGTAGTCCTCGCGGGCGTCCTCCCGCACGAACCCCTTGATCCGCAGCTCCATCTTGTCGGGCTCTCCGGCGCCCGCGGCCAGGAAGTTGGTGGTGAAGCTCTCCTTCGTGGTCGCGGCCTCGCGCGAGGGCGGGCCGGCACCGCCGCCCCGGCTCGTGGGCTTTCCGGACTTGGGACCCGGGCCGATGTCGCGCACCTGGGTCTCGTCCGGGATCCCGCACCCGGTCAGGCCGACCGCGAGGGCCGCCGCGGCGGCGGCCAGGACAGTCCGCCGCCTCAC
This sequence comes from Phytohabitans maris, assembly GCF_031085175.1. Classification (GTDB taxonomy): domain Bacteria; phylum Actinomycetota; class Actinomycetes; order Mycobacteriales; family Micromonosporaceae; genus Phytohabitans; species Phytohabitans maris. The sequence goes on along the minus strand of NZ_JAVHUY010000024.1, from coordinate 132,145 downwards.
GCGCTCACCTCCAGGGTGGTGGGGCGCACCTCGATGGCGTTTGGGGGCAGGGCGTCCGGCGGGACGAGGCGCAGGGGCGAGGAGGTCAGCCGGTCGCCGGCCCGCACCGGGAGGGTGAGCCGGAACTGGGCGCCCTGGCCCGGCGCGCCCCAGGCCTCCAGCCAGCCGCCGTGCAGCCGCGCGTCTTCCAGGCTGATCGAGAGACCGAGGCCGGTGCCGCCGGTCTGCCGCGCCCGGGACGGGTCGGCCCGCCAGAACCGGTTGAACACAAGCTTTTCCTCGCCGGGGCGCAGGCCGATGCCGCGGTCGCGCACGGTCACCGCGACCGCCGAGTCGTCGGCGCCGAGCGCGACCGAGACCGGCCGCCCCTCGCCGTGCTCCACGGCGTTGCCGACCAGGTTGCGCAGGATCCGCTCGACCCGGCGCGGATCGACCTCGGCGATCACCGGGGTCTCCGGCAGGCTCACCTCGATCGGTACGCCGGCCCGGGCGCTGACACCGCCGAGCCGCTCGACGACGCGGCGCACCACCGGCACCAGGTCGGTCGGCTCGGCGTCGAGCATCGCGAACCCGGCGTCGAAGCGGCTGATCTCCAGCAGGTCGGTGAGCAGCCCCTCGAACCGGTCCAGCTCGGCCTGGAGCAGCTCGGCCGCGCGCGCGACCGCGGGGTCGAACTCGTCACGCTCCGCGAAGATCAGGTCGGCCGCCATCCGTACGGTGGTCAGCGGGGTGCGCAGCTCGTGCGAGACGTCCGAGGTAAACCGCCGCTGGAGCCGGGACATCTCCTCCAGCCGCACGATCTGCCGCTGCAGGTTGGTCGCCATCTGGTTGAACGAGGCGGCGAGCAACGCCAGGTCGTCCTCGCCCCGCACGGCCATCCGCTGGTCGAGCAGGCCGGCGGAGAGGCGCTGCGCGGTACGGGCCGCCACCCGCACGGGACGCACCACGAGCCGGGTCACCAGCGCGGAGAGCACGCCGAGCAGGATCACCAGCGCGGCCCCGGTGAGCAGCACCATCGTGCGGATCTGCCCGGCGGTCTGGTCTTCGGTCGTCAGCGGAACGATGTAGTACAGCTCGATCGGCCCGAAGCCGGTCGGCACCGGGGAACCGGTCACCAGGTACTTCGTCGGGCCGGCGCCGAAGTCGTGGGTACGGATCTGGTCGGAGACCCGGCTGTCGACCGCCACCTGGTGCGCGAGGTCGTCGCTGATCAGTGGGGAGACGTCGAACGACTGCGCGGTGCGCAGGTAGGGCTGCTTGCTCGCGGTCAGCGCCACGATCGCGCCGCCCTGCTCCGGTCCGCCGCGGGACAGGTAGCTGGCGATGTTTCGCAGGCTTGTCTGCACCTGCTGGTCGTACGCCTGGTTGAAGGCGCGCAGCTGCTCGGCGGCGTAGTCGGTGTCGACCTGGAGCTGCTTGAGCGCCGCGTTTCTCGTGCGGTCCAGGAGGATGTTGGTGCTCTGCGTGGCGACCAGGTAGGCGAAGGAGCTGACCAGCAGGCTCGACGTGACCAGGGTGATCGCCACGACCCGGAAGTGCAGCGACCGCCGCCAGGTGTGGTGCAGCGGCCCCGCGACGACCGCGCCCCGCCGCGCCGCCCGGCGCCACAGGTCGAGGGCAGCCGCCAGCACCCGCGCACCCAGCGCGGTTACGGAGCGTGTATCGACTGCCACGGCGACACCAGGCTATCCGGTGCCCGCCTTGTAGCCCACGCCGCGCACGGTCAGGATGATCTCCGGCCGCTCGGGGTCCGGCTCGATCTTGGCGCGCAGGCGCTGGACGTGCACGTTGACCAGGCGGGTGTCGGCGGCGTGGCGGTAGCCCCAGACCTGCTCCAGGAGCACCTCACGGGTGAACACCTGGCGCGGCTTGCGGGCCAGGGCCACGAGCAGGTCGAACTCCAGCGGCGTCAGCTTGACCTCGTCACCGTCGCGACTCACCGTGTGGGCCGGCACGTCGATCGTGATCTGGTTGCCGGGCGGGCCGATGGTCAACAGCTCGGGCGCGGCGTCCTCGCCCCGCCGCAGCCGGGCCCGCATCCGGGCCACGAGCTCCTTGGGCTTGAACGGCTTGACCACGTAGTCGTCGGCGCCGGACTCCAGCCCGAGCACGACGTCGACGGTGTCGCTCTTGGCGGTGAGCATCACGATCGGGATGCCGGACTCGCCGCGGATCGACCGACACACGTCGATGCCGCTCATCCCCGGCAACATCAAATCGAGCAGCACGATATCGGGCCGGTTTTCCCGGAACGCGGCCAGCGCCCGCTCGCCGTCGGCGACGAAGGACGGCAGAAAGCCCTCGCTGCGCAGGACGATGCCGAGCATCTCGGCCAGCGCAGGATCGTCGTCGACAACCAGTACCCGTGCCCTCATGCGTTCAATATTCCACCTCGCGTCCGATCCATGGGACCGCCCTCACCAGGGGTTATGACAAATCGGACGATCTCGCATTGGTGACCGCACGGGTTCGCCCGGGTAGCGGACCCGTGCCAGGATGGCGCAGTGCTGCTGCCGCTGCGCCCGCTCACCGTCGGCGAGCTGCTCGACGCCGCGGTGTCGCTGCTGCGTGCGCACGGGCGGGCGTTGCTGCCGGTGGCGGCGGTGCTGGCCGCGATCGAGCAGGCGCTGCTCGCCCCGCTGCGGCTGGCCGCCGGCGCCGAGCCCCCGGCCTACCTGCCCGACTTCCCCCAGCTGCGGCAGCTGGAGCTGTACTGGGTGCTGCTCGCCACCGGCGCGGCGGCCGAGGTCACGATCATCGCGCTGCTCGGCGGGCTCACCGCCCGCGCCGCGGGGGCCGACCTGCTCGGGCAGCGGCCGACGGCCCGCCAGCTCCTGCGCCCGAGTGGCGGCCGCCTCGGGGCGGTGGCCGTGGTCGCCGCCGTGGCCGGGGCCACGATGTTCGTCGCCGCGCTCGCCGGTCCGGCCTGGTTCGTCGTGTACGCGCTGTTCGGGCTGGCCGCCCCGGCCGTCGTACTCGATCGGCTCGGACCCGGACGGGCGCTGCGCCGCTCCGCGACGCTGGCCTGCCGGGCGGGCCTGCGTGCCGCCGGGATCCGCGTCCTGGGATATGTGGCCTGGCTGGCCATCCGGGTGGCCCTCGGGCTCGGCGCCTACGCCGCCCTCGACGCGCTCAGCCTCGGTGGCGCGGAGTGGACCGCCCCGATGAGCGCGCTGGCCTGGCTGCTGGTCAACACCGTGGCCTACCCGACGCTCGCCTGCCTCGACGCGGTGCTGCACCTGGAGACCCGGATGCGCACCGAGGGGCTCGACATCCTGCTCGCCCGCGCCGGCCACCGCGGCCCGCTCACCCCGGCGCTGCTGGGAGTGGCCCGTTGAGCAGATGGTGGACCGAGGCCGTGGCGGCGTTCGGTGACGTCGTGCCGCTGCCGCTCGCCGCGCTGGGCCTGCTGCTGCTCGCGGCGCTGGTCGGTGCCGGCTGGTACTGGTGGCCGCGCTGGGTGCCGCGCCGCCTCCCCCGCCTGCGCATGCCGCGGATCCGCCCGCGGTGGCCGCGCTTCCGCTGGCCCTTCCGGCGCCGCAAGCGGCGGCAGGAGCAGGATCCGGTGCGGCCGGTGGCCGAGATCCGCGACGAGGAGATGCCCGACCTGCCGGTGGCCGCGTTCGTCTCGCTGGCCGACCGGCTCGCCGCACAGGGCCGGTACGCCGAGGCGGTCCGCGAACGGCTCCGCGCCATGGTGCGCGAGCTGATCGAGCGGCAGGTGGTCGAGCACCGTCCAGGGTGGACGGTCACCGAGCTGGCCGGCGCGGCGGCGCGGGCCCGGCCGGTGGTCGACGCACCGCTGAGCGCGGCCGGCGGCGTCTTCTCCGAGGTGTGGTACGGGCAGCGCACCGCCGGCGCGCAGCACGACGCGCGGATGCGCGAGCTGGCCGACCAGATGCACCGGGCGCTGTCATGAGGCGATGGCACCGGTTCGCGATCCCGCTCGGTGCGGTGGCGCTCGTCTTCGCGGTGACCGGCGTGGCGTACGCGGTGAACGAGCCCGACCCGAGCGACCCCGCGTTCCTCAGTCCGCTCAGCGCGGACGGGATCGGCGGGCAGCGGCTGGCGCAGGCGCTCGCCGCCCGGGGCGTACGGGTGGAGCGGGAGACCCGCACCTCGGACGCGCTCGCCTCGGCGTACGAGGGCGACGCCACCCTCTTCCTCCCCGTGCCGCGGGTGGTCCACCCCGACTACCTCGCCATGCTCCGCCTGATGCCGCCGACCACGCGCATCGTGCTGGTCGACCCGGCCCGCCGGGCGCTCGACGACACCGGGCTCCCGCTCGTGCCGGGCGGGCGGCGGTGGGCGGCCCAGGCGGCCGAACCGGGCTGCGAGCTGGAGGAGGCCCGTGCGGCCGGGCGGGCGGCGGCGCTGCGCCAGCGGTACGAGGGCAACGGCACCCGCTGCTACGGCACCGGCGTGGTGCGGCTGATCCGGTTCCAGTCGGACTTCGTGGTGATCGGCGCGAGCGACCCGTTCCGCAACGACCGGATCGGCGAGCACGGCAACCGGGCACTCGCCACCGGGCTGCTCGCCACCCGTTCCCGCGTGGTCTGGCTCGACCTGCACGAGCTGGAGTCGCCGCCGGGCGTCACCGACGACCCCGGCTCCGCCAGCGGCGTACCGCCGTCGCGCGGCACCGACCCGGCCGAGGGCGACTCGGGCGGCGACGGCTCGTCCGACGACTCCCGCTCCGGTGGTGGTGACGGCTCCGCCGGTTCGCCCGAGGACGACTCGTCCGGCGGACCTTCAGCGTCCGGTGTGGACGGTGAGAATCCACTGTGGGACGCGTTCCCCGCGTGGTTCTGGGCGCTGCTGATCCAGCTCGCGCTCGCCGTCGTGCTCCTGGCGCTGTGGCGGGCCCGCCGGCTCGGCGCGCCGGTGACCGAGCCGCTGCCGGTGACGGTACGGGCGGCGGAGACCGTGCACGGCCGGGGCCGGCTCTACCGGCGGGCCAAGGCCCGCGGCCCGACCGCCGACCTCCTCCGGGCGGCGGCGCGGGACCGGCTCGCGCAGCTGCTCGCCCCCTCCCCCGAGATGTCGCTTGTGGACGCTGCCGCTGCCGCGACCGGGCGGGATCGGGAGCAGATCGAGGGCCTGCTGGACGGGCCCACCCCGGAAAGCGACGATGACCTGCGGCGCCTCCAGGCCGACCTGGACGCGCTCGTCGAAGCCGTAAGGAGAGCACGGTGACCCTTCCCGCGGGATCCGACGATGCCCGCGCCGCCCTGCACCGGCTGCGCGCCGAGGTGGCCAAGGCCGTCGTCGGCCAGGACGCCATCGTCACCGGACTGGTGATCGCCCTGCTGTGCCGCGGCCACGTGCTGCTGGAGGGCGTGCCCGGCGTGGCCAAGACGCTGCTGGTACGCACGATCGCCGCCGCGCTCGACCTGGACGCCAAGCGGCTCCAGTTCACGCCCGACCTGATGCCGGGCGACGTCACCGGCTCGCCGGTCTACGACCCGCGCAGCGCGGTCTTCGAGTTTCGCACCGGCCCCGTCTTCACCAACCTGCTGCTGGCCGACGAGATCAACCGCACCCCGCCGAAGACCCAGTCGGCGCTGCTGGAGGTGATGGAGGAGCGGCAGGTCTCCGTCGAGGGCACGCCCCGACCGCTGCCCGAGCCCTTCATCGTGGCGGCCACCCAAAACCCCATCGAGTACGAGGGCACGTACCCGCTGCCCGAGGCGCAACTGGACCGCTTCCTACTCAAGCTGACCGTGCCGCTGCCCAGCCGCGACGAGGAGATCGGCGTGCTGCGGGCGCACCACTCCGGCTTCGACCCGCGCGACCTCAAGGCGGCCGGCGTCCAGCGGGTCGCCACCGCCGCCGACCTCGCCGCCGGGCGGGCCAGCATGCAGCGGGTCGGGGTGGCGGAGCAGGTGCTTGCGTACATTGTGGACCTCTGCCGGGCCACCCGCACCTCGCCCTCGCTGGAGCTGGGCGCCTCGCCGCGCGGCGGGACGGCGCTGCTCGTCACCGCCAAGGCGTGGGCCTGGCTGGCCGGGCGCGACTACATCACCCCGGACGACATCAAGGCGGTCGCCCGCGCCACGCTCCGGCACCGGGTGCGGCTGCGCCCGGAGGCCGAGCTCGAAGGCGTGACCGCGGACGCCGTACTCGACTCGGTGCTCGCCACCGTGCCGACGCCACGCTGATGGTCACCGGCCGCGCCGCCCTGCTGCTGATCCTCGCGGCCGCCACGCTCCCGCTGTGGCCGTCGCCTTGGCTGGGGCTGGCGGTGCTCGCCGGCGCCGTGCTCATTCTGTCCATGGTGGACTTCGCGCTCGCCGCCCCGCTGCGCGACGTCGAGTTCACCCGGGACGGCGCCCGCACGGTGCGCTCTGGCGAGACCGCGACGGTGGCGCTGCGCGTGGCCAACCGCTCGCCCCGGGTGCTGCACGCCGACCTCCGCGACGCGTGGGTGCCGTCGGCCGGCGCCACCCCTGCGGTACACCGGGTGGTGGTGGAGCCGGGCAGCGCCGTGACGGTGGAGACGTCGCTGACCCCGACCCGGCGCGGCGACCGGCCGGCGGTGCGGCTGACCCTCCGCTCGTACGGGCCGCTGCGGCTCGCCTTCCGCCAGCGCGCCGGGCGGCCCGAGACACCACAGTGGACGCTTCGGGTACTGCCCCGCTTCGACTCGCGGCGCTTCCTGCCGGAGAAGACCGCCCGCCTGCGTACGCTCGAGGGCTCGACGGTCACCCGCGGGCGCGGGCAGGGCACCGAGTTCGACGCGCTGCGGGAGTACGTCATCGGCGACGACGTCCGCTCCATCGACTGGCGGGCCAGCGCGCGCCGCTCCGACGTGCTCGTACGCACCTGGCGCCCGGAGCGCGACCGGCGCGTGGTCTGCGTACTCGACACCGGCCGGACCTCCGCTGTGCTCGCCGGCGCCGAGCCCCGGCTGGACGCGGCCATCGACGCCGCCCTCCTGCTCGCCGCGCTCGCCCTGCGCGCCGGCGACCAGGTCGACCTGCTCGCGGTCGACACGGCGGTACGGGCCACCGTCTCCGGCGGCCGGCACGTGCTGCTCCCCCGCCTGGTCAACGCCCTGGCGCCGCTGCAACCCTCCCTTGTGGAGACCGACTTCGAGCTCGTGGTCGGCGAGGTGCTGCGGCGCGAACGCAAGCGGGCGCTGGTAGTGCTCTTCACCGCCCTGGAGCCGGGCGCGCTCGGCGACGGCCTCCTGCCGGTGCTGCCCCGCCTGGCCACACGGCACAAGATACTGGTGGCCGCGGTGCACGACCCACTGCTCGCCGAAGCCAAGGGCGACCCCTACCTCGCCGCCGCCACGCTCCGCACCCTCGGCGAACGCGACCGCGTCCGGTCGGCCCTCACCCGCCACGGCGTCGAGGTGCTGGACGCCCCGGTCGACACCTTCGCCTCCCGCGTGGCCGACACCTACCTGGCACTCAAGCAGGCCGGAAAGCTCTAGAGACTTTCGGGGTCAGGGTGATCAAAGCTCCCCTCAAGTCGTTCTAACGACTTCAGAGGAGCTTCGATCACCGGCGGGGTCTCGCGCGGGAACCTGACCCCGAAAAGTCTCTAGAGAATCCCTTTCCAGACACAGATTTGGGCTACCGCGACGTCCGTGGTGGTCCGGACCGCTACTCCCGCGGCCTCACCCTCCGCGATTTCACACCCCGCCCCCGACCGCCGGCCCGAGCGGGCGGGCACCTCCAGGCAGCGACGCCCCTTGCCGCCCGCACGACCGCCCGCGATCCAGGAGACCTTTCGGGGTCGAAGCTCACCCTGACCCCGACTGGTCGCCGACCCGCACTCCCCTGGAGGTTCGGGCTCGGGCCCTGCTTTGTCATCGGAAGCAGGCGGCACCGGGCGGGTGGCGGCCCTTGATCGGCGTTGACGTCGGCTGGCTCCGGGCAGATCGTGGCACACAGCTGCCCTTGTAGGGGCAGTCGTGTACCACGATCTGCGCCTTGGGTCGCTCTCCGGGCGTCGATCAAGGGAAACGGGTGGTAGGCGCGCCCGGAATCAGCGTGATACAACGATCACCAGCGGCCAACGCGGCACGACATGGTCCCTGTCGCCTTGGTGGGCGGCCCGTTCGGGCTGAGAATCGGCCGCCGGGGGCCGGGCTTCAGGCGACGCCTTCGATCAAGGCCACCGGTGCGGCCGGAAGACCGTTGGCCGCGCCCTTCCTTGCACGACGTAGATCATGGGGGCGCGGTGCGTCCGTGACGAACAGCGGTTCCGGCGGGAGCACTCCAGACCATCCGGATGGGGAAGGTGCTGCGCGGGGAAAGGGCGCGGACCTGGCAGCGGAGACCGGGGAACTCGGCGAGCGCCAGCGAGCCCCGACCGCAGCAGTGCCCGCGGGAAAGCACCCGAAGAAAACGGTCCGGACCGGGGCACATCTGTCTGAACTCTATGACGCCCTCGGCCGTGAGCGCGGCTCCGAAAGCTCGCCGGCCCTTCTCGCCGCGGCGCCGCCGAGGATCACGACGTAGCCGAGGAAGCCCAGCCAGACCGCGGCGCCGATGCCGATGCGGAAGGCGGTGGGCAGCGGCGAGGGCGTCACGAACGCCTCGACCACCGCGGACACCGCGAAGAGGCCGACCAGCCCGACGGCCACCAGCATGCCATCGCGGGCTGCCTCGACCACAGCCCGGCCGCGGGTGCGGTGCGGGCCGGGGGCGATCCACGACCAGCCGATGCGCAGGCCGGCGCCGGCCGCCACGTAGATGCCGGTCAGCTCCAGCAGCCCGTGCGGCGTGATCAGGCCGAAGAAGAGGTCGGCGCGACCGTACGAGATCATCACGCCGCCGACCACGGCGATGTTGAGCGCGTTGTTCCAGAGCAGCCAGAGGACCGGCACGATCAGCACGCCGGAGGCCAGGCACTGGGCGGCCAGCCAGGCGTTGTGCGTCCACAGGTGGAACGCGAACGTGGGTGGAAGGAACTCCGTGTAGTACCCGGCAAACTCCGACGCGACCAGGTCTTCGGCCGCCTCCTCGCCGACGAACGCGGCCGCGCTCTCCGGGTGGCCGGCCACCCACCACATGAGAAAGCCGGTGAGCACGGTGAACGCCACCGCGACGCCGGACCACCAGGGCCAGGCCCGGTAGACGGCGAGCGGGAAACCCTCGGTGAAGAAGCGCCCCACCTCGCGCCAGGAGAGGCGGCTGCCCCCGGTGATCGTGGCACGGGCGGCGAGCACCAGCCGGGACAGGCGCGCGACGAGCGCCGGGTCGGGCGAGCGGCTGCGGACGACCGACAGGTGCGTGGCGGCCCGCTGGTAGAGGGCCACGAGCTCGTCGACCTCGGCCGCGGTCAGCCGCCGGCCACGGGACAGCTGCTCCAGCCGCCGCCACTCGGCGTCATGTTCGGCGACGTACGCGTCGAGGTCCACGCCCGACATGGTGTTCACTTGTCGGGTGAGCGCGCAAGTCCACTCCTCCGCCGGCGTCCTCGTCAGCGGGGAGGCGGTCGAGGTCGAGGTACGCGTGGCCCGGGTCGGTTCCCGGGTCCTCGCGTTGCTGGTCGACATCGCCGTCCAGCTGATGCTCGCCTTCGCGCTGCTGGTCATCGTGGCGGTCTCCCTCTCGACCGCGCCGGTGGTCGATGCCGCGCTGGAGGGCGCGCTGTTCACCGTGGGTGCTGTGCTCGTGCTCGTGGGTTACCCGACGCTGTGCGAGACGTTCATGGGCGGCCGCACCGTCGGCAAGCTCGCGGTCGGCCTGCGGGTCGTGCGGGACGACGGCGGGCCGGTGCGCTTCCGCCACGCGCTCACCCGCAGCCTAGTGGGGGTCGCGGTGGAGTGGCCGGGGCTGGTACTGCCGCTGGTCACCTGGGTCGCCAGCCTCGCCACGATGCTGGCCAACCCGCGCGGCAAACGCCTCGGCGACCTCGCCGCCGGCACGATGGTGATCCACGACCGCACCCCGGCCTCGTGGGGCTGGGTGCCGGGCATGCCGCCGCCGCTGGCTGGCTGGGCGTCCACGCTCGACCTGACCGGGCTCGACGACGACCTCGCGCTGGCCGTACGCCACTTCCTGGCCCGCGGCCACGGCCTCTCCGAGCCGGAGCGGAGCCGGCTGGGGCAGGCGCTGGCGGGTGAGATCCTGGCCCGGACCACGCCACCGCCACCGCCCGGCGTACCGGGCTGGGCCTACCTCGCGGCCGTGCTCGCCGAGCGGCACCGGCGGGCCGCCCACCGCCTCGCCCGCGCCCGTTCGGCCACCGCGGCCCTCTGGCCCGGGCTCGCGGTGCCGTCCCGCCCGGCGACGACGCTCACCCGGCCGCCGGTGCCGGTGCCGCCGGGCCCGCCGCACGAGTGGCCGAGCCACGCCTGGCCGCGGCCGCCGTGGCTGGGCCCCACCGCCGAGCAGCCCGACTGGACCGGCATGCGCCGCCCGCCGGTGGCCAGCACGCTCCGCCAAGCCGCGCCCGACTGAGCGCTTCCGGTGATCGAAGCTCCCTTCAAGTCGTTAGAACGACTTGAGGGGAGCTTCGATCACCGCCGTGGGGAGAGCGCACGGAAAGGTCGAGCTCAGCCGAAAAGTGCCCGGCCCCAGAAGTCGCCCTTCTCGCGTACGCCGGGCGGGCAGGCGAAGAGCCCGCTGGAGACGTGCCGGATGTACTCGTTCATGACGTCGTTGCGGGCCAGCGCGGTCTGTACCGGCACGAACTGCTTGTGCGGGTCGCGCTGGTAGGCGATGAAGAACAGCCCCGCGTCGAGCCGCCCCAGCCCGTCCGAGCCGTCGACGAAGTTGTAGCCGCGCCGGAGCAGGCGGGCGCCGCCGTTCTGGTCCGGGTGGGCCAGCCGCACGTGCGCCACCTCGGGGATGGCCGGCTCGCCGTCCGCGCCCTTGCGGGTGAAGTCGAGCTCCTCGAACTCGTCCTTGCCGCCCAGCGGCGCCCCGGAGCCCTTGGTCCGCCCGACGATCGCCTCCTGCTCCGCCAGCGACGTGCGGTCCCAGGTCTCGACGAGCATCCGGATCTTGCGGGTGACCGCGTACGACCCACCCTCCATCCAGGACGGTCCGTCGCCGGGCTGCACCCACAGGTGTTCGCGGAGCAGCGCCTCCTCCTCGGCCTTGAGGTTGGCGGTGCCGTCCTTGAAGCCGAACAGGTTGCGCGGCGTGGCCTGGCTGGTCGACGTGGAGGAGGTACGCCCGAAGCCGAGCTGCGACCAGCGCACGCTCACCGTGCCGAACCCGATCCGGGCCAGGTTGCGGATCGCGTGCACCGCCACCTGCGGGTCGTTGGCGCAGGCCTGTACGCACAGGTCGCCGCCGGAGATCTTCGCCTCCAGCGCGTCGCCGGGAAAGCGGGGCAGGTCGGCCAGCGCGGCCGGGCGCTGGGCGGCCAGGCCGAACCGGTCGACGCCGTCCGCGTTGCGAAACAGCGACGGCCCGAAGCCGATCGTCAGCGTCAGGCCGGAGGGCGGCAGCCCCAGCGCCTCACCGGTGTCGTCCGGCGGCGCCTCGGGGATGCCGTCCACCGCGCCGATGAGGCCGGCGTCCTTGCCCGCCGTCATCCGGGCGGCCGCCTCGGTCCACTCCCGCAGCATCTCGACCAGCTTGTCGCGGCTCTTGGTGACCACGTCGAACGCCACGAAATGCAGCCGGTCCTGCGCCGGCGTGACGATGCCGGCCTGCCGTTCGCCGTAGAACTCGACCGCCCCGGACACTCCCGCCGTGGCCGGGTCGTCGTCCCGCAGGAGCGGGGCGGGGCCCCCCCCTTCCCCCCCCCCCCCCCCGCCCCCCCCCCCCGGGCCGGGGGGGCCCCCCCGCCGCCGCGCCCCCCCCCCCGCCGCCGCGCCCGCACCGACCACACCGACGCCCGCCAAGGCGAGGGCCCTGCGCCGGTTCATGACCACCTCCTGCTGGGTCGCTCACTCACCGGACTCCATCACTTCGCGACGACCGCCGCCACCTTGCTGATCGGCTCGGCCAGCGCGTTGATCGAGTCGGACAGCTCCTTGAGCTCGTCCTGGTTGAGCTGGTTGTGCAGCTTCCACCCGTCGCCGGCCCGGTGCTTGCCCAGCGTGGTCTCCACGTTCGCGAACTCGGTGTCGAGCTGCTTGACCAGGTCGGGCGCCCGCTGCTCCAGCGCGGGGCGGAGCGCGGCGATCGCCGCCTTCGAACCCTCCAGGTTGGCGGCGAAGTCCCACAGGTCGGTGTGCGAGTAGCGGTCCTCCTCGCCCGTGATCTTGCCGGTCGCCACCTCGTCCAGCAGCTCCTTGGCGCCGTTGGCGAGCTGGAGCGGGGAGAGCTTCTCGGCGTTCGCCTTGGCCACGATCTCGTTGACGTCGGCCATCAGGCGGTCGGCCAGCGGCCCGTCCTTGGAGATGTCACCGGTCGTCCACAGGTCCTTCTCGATCCGGTGGAACCCGGTGAACTCCATGCCCTCCTCGACGACCTCCTCGCGCCCGTCGATCTTCGGGTCGAGGTCACCGAAGATCTCCGCGACCGGCTCGATCCGCTCCCAGTACGTGCGCGCCACCGGGAACAGCTCCTTGGCCTTCGCCACGTCGCCCGCCTTGACCGAGGTCACGAACTCCTGCGTCTTCTCCAGCAGCGCGGCGGTCTGGCTCTTGACGTACCGCTGGTAGTTCTCGGTGGCCGAGGCGAGCGCCGCGTCGGCGGTCAGCGGCGCGGCCGACCCGTTCACCTTGAGCGCCCCGCGGATGCCCTTGCCCACCATGCCCGGCTTGCAGGCCGTCTCGTAGCTGCCGGCGGGCAGCTCCACGTGGAGCTCGCGGCTGAGGCCCGGCGCGATGTTCTCCACCTCGCCCATCACCCGGTCACCCTGGGCGTACACGTAGAACTCGGTGACCTTGACACCCTTGTTGGTCACCTTGAAGGTCACCGTGCCGGCGTCGACGTCGGTCTTCGCGACCTCACACGCGCTGTCGGTCGCGTTCACCGCGATCGGGCCGCCGGCGGCGGCCGCGTCGCCATCCGAGCCGGCGTCGTCGGCACAGGCCGCGAGGGCGCCGCCGGCCAATGCGCCGGCCGCGGCGAGGGCGAGAATTCTAGGGGTACGCATCGTGCGGGTTCTCCTTGCGGTCAAGCTGCCTGTGACGCCGCGGGCGCGGGGCTTTCCGGGGATGGCTGAGGTGGCGCCGGCCGCTTGCGGCCGGGGATGAGAAAGAGCAACAGCACGGGTACGGCGTACGCCAGCCAGGCGATGACCTCTAGCACTGTGGGTGCCGGCGTGATGTTGAACATCCCCGCGAGGAGCGCCGCGTACCAGGTCGACGGGTCGAGAGTGCCGCTGATGTCAAAGGCCAGGGTGTTGAGGCCGGGCAGGACGTCAGCCTCCTGGAAGTCGTGCACGCCGTACTTGAGGATGCCGGCCGCGACCAGCACCAGCAGCACGCCGGTCCAGGTGAAGAACTTGGTGAGGTTGATCCGCACGGCGCTGGCGTACAGCAGCACACCGATCACGATCGAGGTGATGATGCCGCCGATGATCGCGAGGAGCGGGCCGGTGTCGCTCTCCGCGCCCTGTACGGCGGCGAAGAACAGCAGTGCCGTCTCCAACCCCTCGCGCGCCACCGCCAGAAAGGCGAACAGGACCACCGCGATCGGCCCGACGGCGATCGCGCGGTCGAGCCCCTCGCGCAGCTCGCCGGCGATCGAACGGGCGGCGCGGCGCATCCAGAAGATCATCCAGGTGACGAAGCAGACCGCGGCCACGGACGTGATCGCCTCGAAGAGCTCCCGGTCCCGGTAGTCGGCGAGCAGTGTGGTCCGCGTGTACGTCAGGAGCGCCCCGAACCCGACCGACAGCACCACGGCCACGGCGACGCCGAGGGCCACCCAGGGAAGCCGGTTGCGCCGGTCCGACTTGACGAGGAAGGCGACGAGGATGCTGACCACCAGCGTGGCCTCGAGACCCTCGCGAAGGCCGATCAGGTAGGTCGCGAACAGGGGGTTGTCGCCCATGGTGTGACTCCGGATCCTTAGGCACCCCTAACTTAGGGCAGCCACACCTTCTCTCTTCACCAGGGCGCGAGTCAAGTTGAGCCCTTTGTGACCCACACCGCCCCACCAGGCACTTTGGACTCAATCAAGATCGATTAGCGGAGGTATATCGGCCATGCTCGCCGCCGCAGCGGTCGTCGGCGTCGCCCTCACACTCGCCAGCAACGCCAAATGCGCGAAGCGCGGCGGCTCGCGATCCGCCAGTTCCACACCGGGTCAGCCGATAGCAGATTCGTAGCGCGGTTGTGAGGTGGTCCGGCAACCGGACCACCTCGGCCAAGGAAACTGCTACATCGAGCGGTCGAACTCTCCGGCGCGGAGCGAACCGACGAAGTCCCGCCACGTGGCCGCACGGAACCGAAGAACGGGACCCTCGGGGTCCTTGGAGTCACGCATCGCGATACCCTCGGACATCGCGGCGACCTCTACACACTGGCCGTTGCCCGCGCTGCGGGTGCTCTTGCGCCAGTTGACGGGGGCACTGATAGACGCAGACATTTGCGCCGTTCCTCTCTTGGACCACGAAGTCACTACTGACTGTCGTGCACGACCTTGTTGATGAACTCGACAGAGAGCTTCGGGCTCAACGCGACCGAGCGAAGCGATTCGAAGCTCATCCAATAGCTTCGCAACTCATCCTGCCGGCTCCGGAACACACCGCCGGTCATGCCCTCGCAGTAGACGAGCGGTTGGTCCGACTCGCCGGAGAACTCAAGGACGACGAACGATCCAGCCAAGGCACGGTGGGCACCGGCCGAGAAGGGGAGGACCTGGACCGTGATCATCTTTCGTTCGTTCGCCTCCGCGAGGCGGGTGAGCTGGCGGCGCATGACGTCCGGACCGCCGATCTGGCGGCGTAGGACCGCTTCGTCGAGGATGACGGAGAGCTTGGGCGGAGGATCGCGCGTCAACACGGCCTGACGTGCCATCCTCACGGCCACCCGCTGGCCGTGCACCTCGTCGTCTTCGTAGATTCCGTCCGCCTGGATGACCGCGCTCGCGTACTCGGCGGTCTGCAACAGGCCGGGCACGATCTGTGCCTCGTAGTTGTAGATGCCGACCGCTTCGGCCTCGAACCCGATGTACGTCTCGTAGGCGTTTGGCAGCACGTCACCGTACGCCTCCCACCACGCCCGCTGCCGGGACTGCCCCGCGAGCGCCCGGATTCGTGCTCGGGCTTCTTCGGCGACGGCGTACGCCTCAAGGAGCCGGTCCAGGTCTTTGGGCCGGACGCCCGTGTGGGCGGTCTCGATGCGACTCAGCTTGGATTCTGACCAGCCGAGCTCAGCGGCCACGTCCGCCACTGTGCGGTCGGCACGCAAGCGGCGCAATTCCGCGCCCAATTGCCGTCGCAAAGTGGTCGGGCTTGGCTTCACTGCCATCGTGCATACCGTACACGCAACTTCATGAACTAGGTTGCAACAAGATGGCATCAGATGCACTTGCATCTCGCAGGCGCGGCATGCACCCTGGAATGTACGACGACAACGGCGTCGACGCGCAGCCACCGAGTCGGGCGAAGACCGTGGGAGGCAGCCGTGCTGGACGAGCGGACGTTGGTTCCCGAGCTTCCTGAGCTGCCCTGGCAGCTGCGGCTCGGCTTGGTCTTCGTCGACGAGAAGCCGACCCTCTTCGCCCTCTACCGGCGCGACAAGGGCCGGGACGGCGAAGGCCACACGCCCGGCAACGGCCGCGCGGACGGCGCAGGCCACACGGCCGACGAGGGCCACACGGGTGGCGAAGGTCGCGCGGACGGCGAGGCCCACACGGAGGGCGAGGGCAGCACGGACAGCAAGGGCAGCACGCACAGCGAGGCCCACGCGCCCGGCGGGAGCGACGGGGGCGGGCGGGTGGCCGCCTGGCTGATGGTTCTCCCGGGCGACCAGGCGGTGCTGATCCCGGCCGACGAGACGCCGAGCCGCCCGATCGTCACGACGCTGCGGAGCGTCCAGCGGCGGTGGCTTCGACTCCTCGAGTCAGAACTTGTACAGGTGGTAGGCCCACAGGCCCAGCACATGCTCTGATCGAGTCGCAGGGACCGGACGGCGGGTCGGTGGCGGCAAACACCGGCCCGCCGCTCCTTGCCCGCACCCGAACGGCGCCGCAGCCAGGAACGCGAGCCGCCGCAACGAGCGGACGCGAGATGCGCCGCACCGACCCCACCGAAAGAGCGCCCCGAGCCAGTACCGTTGCGTGGGTGAAGGTGCTCCTCCCCTGGCTCGCCGTGCTGGCCGTGGTCCTCCTGCTCGACGCCATGCACCTCAGCTTCCTGGCCACCGCGGTCGCCGTGAGCTGGCTCGTCTACTGCGTCGGCACCGGGGTCCGGCCCAAAGGCCGAAATCGGGCCAGCTAGTGCGGTGGCCGCTAGCGTTCACCGGCTGACCGGCGGCCGAAGGCCGCCGGTCAGCCGTGAGAGCAGAAGGCGCGTCTCAGTACCGGTAGTGGTCCGACTTGTACGGGCCATCGACCGGCACGCCCAGGTAGGAGGCCTGCTCCTTCGACAGCTCGGTCAGCCGCGCGCCCAGCGCGTCCAGGTGCAGGCGGGCGACCTTTTCGTCCAGGTGCTTGGGGAGCGTGTAGACGCCGACCGGGTACTGGTCGGTCTTCGTAAACAGCTCGATCTGCGCGATCGTCTGGTTGGAGAACGAGTTGGACATCACGAACGACGGGTGGCCGGTCGCGTTGCCCAGGTTGAGCAGGCGGCCCTCGGAGAGCACGAGGATCGAGTGGCCGTCGGCGAAGCGCCACTCGTCGACCTGCGGCTTGATGTTGATCCGCTCGACGTCGTCGCGCTTGGCGAGGCCGGCCATGTCGATCTCGTTGTCGAAGTGGCCGATGTTGCCGACGATCGCCTGGTGCTTCATCCGGGCCATGTGCTCGTTGGTGATCACGTCGAAGCAGCCGGTCGCGGTGATGAAGATGTCGGCGGTCTCGACCACGTCTTCGAGCGTGGCGACCTGGTAGCCGTCCATCGCCGCCTGCAGCGCGCAGATCGGGTCGATCTCGGTGACGATCACCCGGGCGCCCTGGCCGCGCAGCGACTCGGCGCAGCCCTTGCCCACATCGCCGTACCCGCAGACGACCGCGGCCTTGCCGCCGATCAGCACGTCGGTGGCGCGGTTGATGCCGTCGATGAGCGAGTGGCGGCAGCCGTACTTGTTGTCGAACTTGCTCTTGGTCACCGAGTCGTTGACGTTGATGGCCGGGAAGAGCAGGCTGCCCGCGGCCTGCATCTCGTACAGCCGGTGCACGCCGGTGGTGGTCTCCTCGGTCACGCCCTTGATACCGGCGGAGACGCGGGTCCAGCGGCGGTTGTCCTCCTCCAGCGAGCGCTGCAGCACGCCGAGGATCACCGCGTACTCCTCGCTGTCGGCGGTCTCCGGCGCCGGCACCACGCCCGCCTTTTCGAACTCGGCGCCCTTGTGCACCAGCAGCGTGGCGTCGCCGCCGTCGTCCAGGATCATGTTGGGACCCTGGCCGTCCGGCCACAGCAGCACCTGCTCGGTGCACCACCAGTACTCGGCGAGGGTCTCGCCCTTCCACGCGTACACCGGGACGCCGGAGGGGGCGTCGGGCGTGCCGTCGGGGCCGACGACGATCGCGGCGGCGGCGTGGTCCTGCGTGGAGAAGATGTTGCAGGAGGCCCAGCGGACCTGCGCACCCAGCGCGACCAGTGTCTCGATCAGCACCGCGGTCTGGATCGTCATGTGCAGCGAGCCGGTGACGCGGGCACCGGCCAGGGGCTGGGCGGCGGCGTACTCCCGCCGCAGCGCCATCAACCCGGGCATCTCGTGCTCCGCGAGCTGGATCTCCTTGCGACCGAACCCGGCCAACGACAGGTCCGCGACCTTGTAGTCGCCTTCGGCGACGGTGCGCGGGCGGGCCGAGGCCGACGCGTCCGGCGCCGGCAGAGTGCTGGTCATGAAAGCTCCTGTCGAACGCGTCCGTTGCAACGACCACACACCATACGCGGGCGCCGTCGAAGCCACACAGAAGGCTCGGGCCCTGGGTACCCCACGCAGCGCGCGGGGCGGCGGGTCATGAGCGGTCTTTCCGCTCAACTCCCACCGCCCCGCGCATCCCCCCGGTTTGGTTCCCCCGCGCGTGACTCGGACCTTCGTCGCGATAACGCTGCGTGGTTATAGCGTTACATTGCGCTATAGCGGTGTCAAGCGAATCAGGAAATTTCTTGATCTGTACCTCTGTGCTGATGGCGCAAACGCCCAGATGAGGGCGGAGACCGCTCAGGGAGGTACGCCCACAGAGGGCTACAGGGCCAAAACTACGCCGGTACCGACGCGACGTACGCCTCTCCGGCCCCTTCGAACGAGAGTCCGGCCGGCCCGGCCGCCGCGAACGCCGCCTCGCCACCGGCCAGCTGCACCGCGCCCGCGCCGTCGTCGACGGTCACCTCGCCGGCGGCGCAGAGGACCACCCGCGGCCCGGTCACCGGCAGCTCCACCACGCCTCCGGCGGGCCGTACCCGGTGCAGGACGAACTCCTCGACCGGCGCCGGCCAGGTCACGATCCCGGGCGAGACCGGCTCGGGCCGTACCACCGGGTCGTCCAGCACCTCGAAGCGGAGCACCCGGAGCAGCTCGGCGACGTCGACCGGCTTTGGCGTCAGGCCGCCGCGCAGCACGTTGTCGCTGGCCGCCATGATCTCCACGCCGGTGCCGTCGAGGTACGCGTGCAGGTTGCCGGCGGGCATCCAGATCGCCTCGCCGGGCGCGAGCGTGACGTGGTTGAGCAGCTGCGCCACCAGTGCCCCCGGATCGCCCGGATAGAGGGCGGCGAGCCGACGGACCAGCTCGGGCGCGTCGGGCGCCGCCGTGGCCTCCGTGACCACGGCGGCCGGCAGCTCGATCAGGCCGGCCACCGCGGTGCGCAGGTCGCCGCGGCCGAGCGCGGAGAGGACCGGGTCGAGCGCTGGCGCATCCAGTGTGGACAGTACGGCCGCGGCGGCCGCCGGGTCGCGAAACCCGCACAGCGCCTCGAAGTCCGAGACCGCCACGAGCATCTCCGGCTTGTGGTACGCGTCGACGTAGCTCGGATGCCCGGCCGCGAACCGCTCCCGGGCCTGCTCCGCGTCCGGGTGCGCCTGGAGCGACAGCGGCGCGGCGGCGGCGAGCACCTTCATCAGGTACGGCAGGCGCGGCCCGAAGCGCGCCACGACCGCGCCGCCGAGCAGGCGCTCCGGCTCGGCGGCGATCAGGTCGGCCAGGCTCGTCCCGTCGACCGTGGCCGGGTCGCGCGGGTGGGCCCCCAGCCACAGCTCCGCCTCCGGCCCGTCGCTCGGCACCGGCCGTCCTTGCAGCCGGGCGATCGCGCTGCGGGAGCCCCAGGCGTACGGCCGGATGCGGCCGGCGAGACGGCGCACGCTCAGCTCGTGGCCGGAGCCGGCTCGGCGCGGACCTGGTAGATGTCGGGCTCCAGGTAGATCACCCGGGCGATCGGCACGGCCTCGCGGATGCGGGCCTCGGTGGCGTCGATGTGCCGGGCGATGTCCTCGCCGGTCTCGTGCTCGCGTACCGCGATTTTGGCGGCGACGAGCAGCTCCTCCGGGCCGAGGTGCAGCGTCTTCATGTGGATGATCCGCTCGACCTCGGAGCCCGCGGTGATCGCCGCCTCGATCCTGGCCTGGTCTTCCGGCGTGGCACTCTCGCCCAGCAGCAGGCTCTTGGTCTCCATCGCCAGCACGACCGCGATGGTGACGAGCAGGATGCCGATCGCGGCGGTGCCGAACGCGTCCCAGATGCCGTCACCCGTGACCAGCGTGAGCACGACCCCGAAGAGCGCGAAGACCAGACCGACCAGCGCGCCGAGGTCCTCCAGCAGTACGACGGGGAGCTCGGGTGCCCGGGCCCGGCGGACGAACTGCACCCACGACGACTTCCCGCGTACGTGGTTGGACTCCAGGATCGCGGTACGGAACGAGAACGACTCCAGCACGATCGCCACGCACAGCACAAGTACCGGCACCCAGTGCCAGCTGTCGATGCCGTGCGGGTCCTGGAACTTGTGGTACGCCTCGTAGAGCGCGAACAGACCACCGACGCTGAAGAGCACGATCGACACGATGAACGCGTAGATGTAGCGCTCCCGCCCGTACCCGAAGGGGTGCTGCGGGGTGGCCCGCCGCTGCGCCCGGCGCCCGCCGAGCAGCAGCAGCGCCTGGTTGCCGGAGTCGGCCACGGAGTGGATCGACTCGGCCAGCATCGACGACGACTGGGTGAGCAACCACGCGATGAACTTGGTGACCGCGATGCCCAGGTTGGCCAGCAGGGCGGCGACGATCGCCCGCGTGCCGCCAGAAGCACTCATGCCCGTCCTCGCTTCGCTGCGGGCGGACATGAGGCACCCAAAGCGCTGTGCCTGATGATTCGCTCGCTCATGGGTTGCTCAGCTCCTTCATCTCAGTGACAGCGGGCACGGCCATGGGGTCGAGTCCGTGCGCGAGAGCGAGGTAGATCGAGGCGAAGTCCGGGACGGCCACCAGCGAGGCGAGCCGCTCCAGCGGGGAGCCGCCCTCGGCGGTCACCACGTCGCAGCGGACGCCGCGCCGCTCGGCGAGGGTCTGCACCGCGTCGGCCCGCCGCTCCTCGACCGCCACCGGCTCGTCGGCGTCCTCCTCGTTGCCGAGGCCGCCGTCGCGGAGCAGCACGACCCGCAGCCGGGTCACCTCCTGCTCGTCCCCGGGGTCCGCGAAGATGTCGCGGGACGACTCCACCAGCCCGCCGAAGACGCCGTCGAGCAGGCCCACCCGGCCACGGCCGGCCTCGCCGAGCGCGCCGGCGACCACGGGGTAGCGGGCGTTCGCGGAGATCGTGTCGGCGAAGCGCCGGGCCGCCACGGCGGCCAGCGGCGAGGAGCCCCACACGATCGGCACCGAGCCGGCCAGGCCCAGCGCGAGCGACTTGGCCGGGTTGACGAAGGACTCGGCCGTCGGGCGGCAGCGGTCGGCGTCCGCGTCGAGCCGGGCCGCGGTCTCCGCCAGGTCTGCCTCATTGACCTTGACCAGGCCGAACGTACGGGCGGCGAGCAGCACCGGCACGGTCAGCCCCCACAGGCTGGCGCGGGCCGGCGCGCGCCGCGGCACCGGGATGAACGGCGCCCGGGCGCTCTCGGCGACCGACTGGAGCAGCGAGTCGGGCGCGCCGACCGCCACCAATCGGGCACCCCGGCGGGCGGCCGCCTCGGCGGCACCGAGCGCCTCGGGGCTGCGCCCGGAGGCGCTGACCGCGATGACCACGTCGGCCGCGCCGACCCAGCCGGGCACGCCGGCGCTGCGGTGCGGGATCACGGGTACCGGGCAGCGCGGTCCGGCCACCGTGGCCAGGATCTCGCCGGTGCGGCCGGCGGTGCCGATGCCCGCGATCACGACGGCCCGGGGGCGCCCCTCGTCACCGAGCACGGCCAGGTTGGCCTCCGCGGCCAGGGCCGCCGACTCGCGGACCTGCGCGCCGGCGGAGGCGGTGGCCCGCAGCATGCCGCCCGGGTCGTTTTCCTCGATGGCGGCCGCGTCGTCCAGCACCGCCTCGTCGACCGAACGCCGGCCGCGAACGCTCGCGCTCATTTCTCGCCTTCGGGAGAGCGGGCCTCGTCCAGCAGCAGCACCGGGATGCCGTCGCGCACCTCGAAGATCCGCCCGCACTCGGTGCAGGTCAGGGTCTCGGCCGCGGCGTCGTAATCCAGCGGTGCGTGATGCGTGTCCGGGCACGCGAGGATCTCCAGCAACTGCGTGTCCAGCGACACCGGACGCTCCTTCCAAGCACTGTGCTCCCGCGCTGGTCCCGGGCCCACGAGCCGACGCGACCAGCGCCCAAAGTATCGGGGCGCTGCGATGATCCTAGACGTCGCCGGGTAGGGCGTCGGGGAGCGTGGTGAGCAGCCGCTCGACGTAGTCGGCGGTGTCCTGCCAGCGGGTCACCGCCACGCACCGGATGCCCATCGCCTTGACCGGG
Source organism: Phytohabitans maris (assembly GCF_031085175.1). GTDB lineage: Bacteria > Actinomycetota > Actinomycetes > Mycobacteriales > Micromonosporaceae > Phytohabitans > Phytohabitans maris. The sequence goes on along the minus strand of NZ_JAVHUY010000024.1, from coordinate 110,220 downwards.
TAGTCGTTGCCCCCCTCGTCCAGGCGGTCGCCGACGAAGAGCACCTCCTCGGTGGTCAGCCCCAGGTGCCGCATGAGCTTGCCCATGCCGTACGCCTTGTCGACGCCCTTCTTGGTCACGTCGACCGATGTCGAGCCGCCGCTGCGCACCTCGAGGTCGGGCAGGCGGGCGGCGGCGTAGTCGCGCAGCGCCCCCTTCTTGGCCCCGTCCGGGTCCCACGCGTACTTGGCGTCGACCGGCGCGCGCTGCCCCAGCGCGGAGAACGTCACCTGGCTGCCGCGGTCTTCGATGATCTCGCCCCACGGCTCGGGCTCCCAGATGCCGAGGGCCTTCGCCCCCTCGACCAGCACGGATACGACCCGCTCCTTGGCCTCTTCGCTGAGGTCCTCCGCGTACACGAGGCCCCAGTCGCCGTCGATCCACCGGTAGTAGCGGGTGCCGCAGGTGGGCATGAGGTGCATCCGCTCGCGTACGCCGGAGTCGAGGTCCAGATAGCGCAGCACCTGGGTGTCGAACTGCTCGAACCGTCCGCCCGAGATGACACAGACGTCCACCTGGGCCAGCAACTCCGCCAGCAGCTTCGCCATCCGGTCGTCGATCTGGGACTTCGACACGGCGAGTGTGTCGTCGAGATCGAATGCCACGACCCGAATGTTCCCCGCCAACAGAAGCCTCCCACGCGACTACGATCGAAACCGCTTCCCAACTTCCCGAGAGGATACGTCGTGTCCGATACTGCCCGGCTTCACCCTCGTGCCGGTCGCGTTGCCGAGCCCGGCGATCTCGTCGATGTTCCGCACCTCGTCTCCGCCTATTACACGGGTAAGCCGGACGTGTCGCAGGCCGGGCAGCGGGTCGGCTTCGGCACCTCGGGGCACCGGGGCTCCAGCCTCAAGCTGGCGTTCAACGAAGACCACGTGGTCGCGATGAGCCAGGCCATCTGCGAGTACCGGGCGGAGCGCGGCATCGACGGCCCCCTCTACCTGGCCCGCGACACGCACGCGCTCTCCGAGCCGGCGCTGCTCAGCGCGCTGGAGGTCTTCGCCGCCAACGGGGTGCGGGTACGGCTGGACAGCCGCGACGGCTACACGCCGACGCCGGCCGTGTCGCACGCGATCCTCACGCACAACCGGGGTCGGACCAGCGGGCTGGCCGACGGTGTGGTGGTCACGCCGTCGCACAATCCGCCGCAGGACGGCGGCTTCAAGTACAACCCGCCGTCGGGCGGGCCGGCCGGCACCGACGTCACGAAGGTGATCGAGGATCGGGCGAACGCGCTGCTGGAGAGCGGGCTCAAGGAGGTCCGGCGGGTCACCGTCGCGCGGGCCCGCGCGGCCGAGACGACCGAGGGGTACGACTACGTCGGTACGTACGTCGGCGACCTGCCGAACGTCGTCGACCTGGACGCGATCCGGGCGGCCGGGGTGCGGATCGGCGCCGACCCGCTGGGCGGGGCGAGCGTGGCGTACTGGGACGAGATCGCCAGCCGGCACGGGCTCGACCTGACCGTGGTCAACCCGCGGGTCGACCCGACGTGGCGGTTCATGACGCTCGACTGGGACGGCAAGATCCGGATGGACTGCTCGTCGCCGTACGCGATGGCCTCCTTGATCGAGCAGCGCAGCGCCTACCAGGTGGCCACCGGAAACGACGCGGACGCCGACCGGCACGGCATCGTCACGCCGGACGGCGGCCTGATGAACCCCAACCACTACCTGGCCGTCGCGATCGACTACCTCTACCGCAACCGCCCCGACTGGGCGGCGGACGCCGCGGTCGGCAAGACGCTGGTCTCCTCCTCCATGATCGACCGAGTGGCGGCCGACCTCGGGCGGCGGCTGATGGAGGTGCCGGTCGGCTTCAAGTGGTTCGTCGACGGGCTGGTCGGCGGCAGCGTCGGCTTCGGCGGCGAGGAGAGCGCCGGCGCGTCGTTCCTGCGCCGGGACGGTTCGGTGTGGACCACCGACAAGGACGGGATCATCCTCTGCCTGCTCGCCTCCGAGATAATCGCGGTGACCGGCAAGTCGCCGAGCGAGCGCTACGCGGAGCTGACCGAGCGGTTCGGCGCCCCGGCGTACGCCCGGATCGACGCGCCGGCCAGCCGCGAGGAGAAGGCCGTGCTCGCCAAGCTCTCCGCCGAGCAGGTCACCGCGAGCGAGCTCGCCGGCGACCCGATCACCGCCGTGCTCTCCAAGGCCCCCGGCAACGACGCGGCGATCGGCGGCGTCAAGATCGTGACCGAGTCGGGCTGGCTGGCCGCCCGCCCGTCCGGCACCGAAGACGTCTACAAGCTCTACGCCGAGTCCTTCAAGGGCCAGGACCACCTCGCCCAGCTCCAAAAGGAAGGCCAGGCGCTCGTCTCCTCCGCCCTGAAATCCTAGGGCCTGTTTTTGCAGCGCCCTTGCCAGGCCGCGCCGGGCTCTTCTAGCTGCTCAGAGGGGCTTTGGCCATAGGCGTTGCCCGGTCCGCGCCGGCTGCGGGTCGCTGCCGCCGCGGACACCGCCGCGCCCCGGCGGCTCGCCAGGGCTCGCGGAAACGTCGCGGCTGGCACCCGATCATGGCGAGAGCAACCGGCAGAAGGAGGAAGCGGTCCAGGCGAATTGCCGAGCCACGATCCGGACCCGGGCTTCAGCGGGCTTTCCGAGCCGCTACGCAGCTATACGCACGAGGCTGGTCCGTGACCGACAAACCCGACGATCGGCCGACCGGTCCTCCGGCCTGCGGGCCGCGGGCCGCCTGCGGCCCCGACGATCTATTCCAAGGGGTACGGGGCAGCAGCGAAGACGGGCGTCCATGATCGACGTTGCTGAGCAACGATGACCATGGAGGCCACGTGCACGTCGATCTGGACACCCTAGCCACCGCACTGTACGTGAAGTTCGATGACGAGTTGAAGGCGTCCCCGCAGCTCAACCGGTACCGACCCACGATCGGCATCGACCCGAAAAACGCCGACGCCGAGCTGATCACCGCCGCGGTCCTGCAGGTGCTGCTCGGCCACCACCACGAGACCCGGTGGCTACGCCGGGCCCGCAAGGACATCGGGCATCTGTCCCCGTACCTGCCCAAACAGCCCGGCTACAACAAGCGCCTACGCGCCCTGACAACGCAACTGGCGCACCTGATCGCTCTTCTGGCCGCCGACACCGATCTGTGGCAACACCCCATCCGCCTAGCCGACTCCACCCCGGTGCAGTGCGGCACCTCCCGCACCACCGCCCGAAACTCCGACCTCGCCGGGTGGGCCGGGTGCGGCTACTGCGCCTCCCACTCCCGCAGATTCTGGGGACTACGGCTACATCTGGTCACCACCGTGCACGGACTGCCCGTTGCGTTCGCCCCGACCAACCCCAAGGCCGACGAGCGTGACATCCTGGCCGACCTGGTCTGCTTGCAACCGGCCATGTTCCACCACCCCGACGGCCTGATCCTGGTCGTGGACAAGGGCTACCGCGACCGAGCCACCGAGAAATGGCTCAACGAACGCAATGTCGAAGTCATCCGGCCCACCTACCGCACCGACCCACCACGACCCGGAAAGACACTCCTACGAGCCGTCCGGCATAACATCGAGTCCGTCAACGACACCCTCAAAGACCAACTCAACCTCGAACGCCACGGCGGCCGAACCGCCGCCGGCGTCGCCGTCCGCGTCCTGCAACGACTCCTCGCCCTGACCGCAGCCATCTGGCACAACTGGCACACCGGCCAACCGATCATGCGATCACTGACCGCCTACGACCACTGACCCCTTGGAATAGATCGTCTCGGTGCGTGGATCGCGGCGTGGCCGCCAGCTCGCTTCGCGTGCGGTGTGGCTGGAACGCATCCTGAGGTATTGGGGCCGGCTCGTGCTCTTACGGCTCCTTTGGCGAGATGTCTGGCCAATGGATTACGAATCTTGGTACGGCGTATACCAATAGCTGTCGGCGTTTTCGAGAGGCGCGCGATGGCTGCGTTTGGTGGCGTCAGCGTGGACCGCGACCGGGGTCTGAAGGCGCAGACACGTCGGCCAGGTGCGGTGCGCGTCGGGCGCGTCGGTGATTTGCTCGGCGCCGGTGCCAGGCTTCGCGACGGCTCGGCACTGTCGTCGCGGCTGTCGCGCTCGTCGCGCTTATGAGGGATGGGCTGGCTTTTCTCGGCTGGCGGTGTGACCCCGGTCGGTGTCTCGCCGCAGCGCGTGGAGGCGAGTGGGCTCGCCTCCTGGACGGCGGTGCGAGCTCCGTGGCGTAGGCGATTTAGCTTGTGGCCGTGGCGTTGCATGAGGCCCCAGGCGCGGTGACGCTCGTGCTCGCGGCGAAACTCGTCTCGCTCGGGAGAGTAGTTACGGGATGCGGTGCGGTCACGCATTTCGGCTAGTGCGGCCGGAGTGAATAGCTGAAGCTGCCGCATGCGATAATTGTCCCGCACGTCACGGAAATCCGCTGCCCGAATAGCGGCTGACCAGGTAGATCTAATTTGCTCCGGCTGCAAGCCCAGGCAGTTCCGCAAGCTGGTCCGACTGGTCGCCCGGCGCGGTTGGGGACCAAATCGCGGACGGTCGCCCAGGACGCCAGTGGGGCCTCGAACCTGTGGGACCGGATGCTGTTGGTCGCCGCCTACTGGCGCACCAACCTGACCTTGCGGCAGATCGGACCGCCGTTCGGGATCTCGCACTCCGCCGCCCACCGGCCATCGACACCCTCAGGCCGCTGTTGGCGTTGGGGCCGGTGCGGCGTCGCGGGCCCAGATCAGGTCACGATCGTCGCTGGCAGGCTGATACCGACCCGGGGCCACCGGCGGGCCGCAACGACACGATCGTCTACCGCACCAGCGGCATCAACCAGAAACTCGCGCCTACCGCGGCAACCCGGACGTAGTCATCCCGCACCGCAAGCCCGCTGACGGCACCGAACCGCCGCAGCGGAAACAGGACGCCAAACCCGATCCATCGCGGCGTCCGGGCCCGCATCTAGCACACCTTCGCCCCGAATGAAGGAATGGAAGATCCCGCGCGACTACCGCCGCGCCGCCAGCACATCGACCACCACCGCGTCCAGCATCGCCCACATATACAACATCATCACCGCAGGCTGGCTACTCCACCGCACGACCAACAGGCAGCGGTCTCCGCGGGAGCGACGGCCTACAGCTGCGGCGGACCGGGGCAAGCTATCTGAAAGTGACTCTGAAGTTGGAAAGCGTCTCAGAGATCGACGCCGGTGAGGACCATGACCCTCGGCTCGGTGTAGTCGTCCATGGCGCTGCGGAGGCCTTCGCGGCCGACGCCGCTGCCCTTCAGGCCGCCGTAGGGCATCTGGTCGGCGCGAAACGACGGCACGTCCCCGACGATCACGCCGCCCACCTCGAGCGTGCGGTGGGCGGTGAAGGCGGTCTGCAGGTCGTGCGTGAAGACGCCGGCCTGGAGGCCGAACGCGGAGTCGTTGATCGCCGCGAGCCCGGTGGCGTCGTCGGTGACCCGGGCCACCGCGAGCACCGGGCCGAAGACCTCTTCGGTGAGGACCTTGGCGCCGGCCGGTACGCCGGTCAGCACTGTCGGCGGGAAGGTCGCGCCCTGCCGGCGGCCGCCCGACACGAGGGTGGCGCCGCCGGCGACGGCCTCGTCGACCCAGCTCTCCACCCGCTTCGCCGCGTCCTCGTTGATCATCGGGCCGACGTCGACGGTCTCGTCGGCGGGGTCGCCGGTCTTCAGCGCCTCGACGGCCGCGACCAGGCGGGGCACGAACGCGTCCTCCAGGTACTCGTGCACGAAGACCCGCTGCACCGCGATGCAGCTCTGCCCGGCCTGGTAGTTGGAGAAGAGGGCGATCCGCTGGGCGGCCCAGTCCAGGTCGTCGAGCGAGGACCAGTCGCCGCAGACCAGGGCGGCCGCGTTACCACCCAGCTCCAGCGTCACGTGCTTGTGCGGCACCCTGTCGCGGATCGCGTACCCCACGGGGCCCGAGCCGGTAAACGAGACGACCGGCAGCCGCGGGTCCTCGACCAGCGCACCGGCCCGGTCGTTGGGGACCGGGAGCACCGAGAACATGCCCGCCGGCAGGTCAGTCTCGGCCAGGAGCGAGCCGAGCAGCAGCGCGGTCAGCGGGGTGGCCGGCGCCGGCTTGAGGACGATCGGGGCGCCGACCGCGATGGCCGGGGCGACCTTGTGGGCGACCAGGTTGAGCGGGAAGTTGAACGGGCTGATGCCGAGCACCGGCCCGCGGGCGAAGCGGCGCACCAGGGCGATCCGGCCGGCCGCCGCCGGTTCGGTGTCGAGTCGCTGGAGCTCGCCGGCGAAGCGGCGCGCCTCCTCCGCCGCCCACCGAAACGTGGAGACGCCCCGCCCCACCTCGACCCGCGCCCACTTGAGCGGCTTGCCGTTTTCCGCCGTGATCAGCTGGGCCACCTCGTCGGCCCGCTCGGCGAGCCGGCGGGAGACGTGGTCCAGCGCCGCCGCGCGGGCGGAGGCAGGGAGTGCGGAGGCATCCGCGGCCACGCCGGCCGCCGCCGCCAGCGCCCGCTCGACCTGTTCCGGAGTCGCGTTCGCGGTACGCCCCACCATCCGGCCGTCGTAAGGGTGGTGAACGTCGAGGATGTCGTCGCTGGTGCTCTTCTGGCCGGCCACGTAGAAGGGCGTGATCTCCATGGTCAGACTCTAGAGGGCCCCGGAGTCAGGGGGTGCCGGCGCCGGGTCCGCCTGTGATCGAAGCTCCTCTGAAGTCGTTCTAACGACTTCAGAGGAGCTTCGATCACCAAAACGAAAACGGTCGCACAGAACCTTGTCTGCCGCGAATTCAGTCGCGAAGATGGCGGGTGGGATGCGATAACCGCCGTTCACCGGGAGACCTCGATGACTGATAAGCAAATCCTGCGCAACTTCGTCAACGGGGAGTACGTCGATCCGGTCGACGGCGGCTACAGCGATCTGGTGGACCCCTGTACCGGCGAGGTCTTCGCCCAGGCCCCGGTCTCCGCCGAGCGCGACGTCGACATCGCGATGGGCGCCGCCGCCACCGCCTTCGAGTCGTGGCGTGACGCGACGCCGGCCGAGCGGCAGAAGGCACTGCTGAAGTTTGCCGACGCGGTGGAGTCGCGGGCGGCCGAGCTGGTCGACGCCGAGGTGCGCAACACCGGCAAGCCGCGCCAGCTCACCGCCGAGGAGGAGCTCCCGCCCTGCGCCGACGAGCTGCGCTTCTTCGCCGGGGCGGCGCGGGTGCTGGAGGGGCGCTCGGCCGGCGAGTACATGGCCGGGCACACCTCGTACGTGCGGCGCGAGCCGATCGGCGTCTGCGCCCAGGTGACCCCGTGGAACTACCCGCTGATGATGGCGATCTGGAAGATCGCGCCGGCGCTGGCGGCGGGCAACACGGTCGTGCTCAAGCCGTCGGACACCACCCCGGTCTCCACACTGCTGCTCGCCGAGATCGCGTCGGAGTTCCTGCCGGCCGGCGTCTTCAACGTGGTCTGCGGTGACCGCGACACCGGACGCTCGCTCGTCGCCCACCCGACCCCGCAGCTCGTGTCGATCACCGGCTCCACCCGGGCCGGCAAGGAGGTCGCCTCGGCCGCCGCACCCGACCTCAAGCGCACCCACCTGGAGCTGGGCGGCAAGGCACCGGTCGTGATCTTCGACGACGCCGACCTGGCAGCCGCGGCCGAGGCGATCGCGGTCGGCGGCTACTTCAACGCCGGCCAGGACTGCACCGCCGCCACCCGCGTGCTCGCCGGCCCCGGCATCCACGACGACTTCGTGGCCGCACTGGTCGAGCAGGCGCGGGAGACCAAGACCGGCGGGCCGGACGAGGAGGACGTGCTCTACGGCCCGCTCAACAACGCCAACCAGCTCGCCCGCGTCACCGGCTTCGTGGACCGCCTGCCCGGCCACGCCTCGGTCGGCATCGGCGGCTCCCGGGTCGGCGACCGCGGCTTCTTCTACGCGCCCACCGTCGTCTCCGGCGTCCAGCAGCAGGACGAGATCATCCAGGACGAGGTCTTCGGGCCGGTGATCACCGTGCAGCGCTTCACCGACGAGGAGGAGGCGGTGCGCTGGGCCAACGGCGTCGAGTACGGCCTCTCCGCCTCCGTGTGGACCAAGGACCACGGGCGCGCGATGCGGATGACCCGGCGGCTCGACTTCGGCTGCGTGTGGGTCAACACCCACATCCCGTTCGTCTCGGAGATGCCGCACGGCGGGTTCAAGCACTCCGGACACGGCAAGGACCTTTCCGTGTACAGCCTGGAGGACTACACCCGGGTCAAGCACGTCATGCACAACTGGGGGTAGTGGTGACCACTTCCGAGGAACTGCACAAGCGGCGTACGGCGGCGGTGGCCCGCGGGGTCGGCAGCGTCATCGACTCCTATGTGGACCATGCCGGTGGCGGCACGCTGACCGATGTGGACGGTCGGGAGTGGATCGACTTCGCGTCCGGCATCGCGGTCACCTCCGTCGGCAACGCGGCACCCCGTGTCGTCGCGGCGGTACGCGAGCAGGTCGCCCGCTTTACCCACACCTGCTTCATGGTCGCCCCGTACGAGTCCTATGTGGCCGTCGCCGAGACGCTGAACGCGCTGACCCCGGGCGCGTTCGAGAAGCGCTCGGCCCTCTTCAACTCCGGCGCCGAGGCGGTCGAAAACGCCGTGAAGATCGCCCGGCACGCGACCGGGCGGCCGGCCGTCGTCGTCTTCGACCACGCGTACCACGGGCGGACCAACCTCACGATGGCGATGACCGCCAAGAACATGCCGTACAAGCACCGCTTCGGCCCGTTCGCCGGCGAGGTCTACCGGGTGCCGATGTCGTACCCGTTCCGCGACGGCGGCCTCAGCGGCACGGAGGCCGCCGCCCGCGCGCTCGACCAGGTGGACAAGCAGGTCGGCGCCGCCAACGTGGCCGCGATCGTCGCCGAGCCGATCCAGGGCGAGGGCGGCTTCGTCGTACCCGCCGGCGGCTTCCTGCCCGCGCTCGCCACATGGGCCGCGTCCGCTGGCGCGCTCTTCGTCGCGGACGAGATCCAGACCGGCTTCTGCCGCACCGGTTCGTGGTTTGCCTGCGAGCACGAGGGCGGTGTGCCCGGCCCCGGCGCGCGGGTCGCGGGCACCCGCCCCGAGCACCAGGGGCAGGCGGAGTGGGTGCCCGACCTGGTCACCACCGCCAAGGGCATCGCCGGCGGGCTGCCCCTGGCCGCGGTCACCGGGCGCGCCGAGATCATGGACGCCGTGCACCCGGGCGGCCTCGGCGGCACGTACGGCGGCAACCCGCTCGCCTGCGCCGCCGCCCTGGCCGCCATCGAGACCATGCGCGAACTCGACCTCGCCGCCGCCGCACGCCACATCGAGTCGGTGATGATGCCCCGCCTGCGCACACTGGCCGGACGCGACCAGCGCATCGGCGACGTACGCGGCCGCGGCGCCATGCTCGCCGTCGAGATCGTCCAGCCCGGCACCACCACCCCGGACCCGACCACCGCCGGCGCCGTCTCGGCCGCCTGCCACCGCGCCGGCCTGCTCACCCTGACCTGCGGCACGTACGGCAACGTGCTGCGCTTCCTACCACCCCTGGTGATCGACGACCCGACCTTGGAGCGCGGCCTGCGGATCCTCGAAGAAGCCTTCTCCACCACCTGATTGACGGCCTCCCACCACGCTCCGTATCGGGCATGATGTGGCTCATGACGCTCGTCGTCCTGATGGACGGTCAGGTGGCCGGTGCGGTGAAACAAAACCGCGCTGGCGAGCTCACGCTCACCTACGACGACGAGTGGCGGGCATCCACAACCTCGACGCCGCTGTCGGTATCAATGCCGTTGACGCAGCGAACACATGACGACGCCATCCGCCCCTATCTCCTAGGCCTGCTGCCGGACAACGAGAGGGTCCTCGAACGGTGGGCCCGGTCATACCACGCGTCTGCGCGCAACCCGTTCGCGCTGCTCGGCCACGTGGGTGAGGACTGCGCCGGGGCCGTGCAGTTCGTCACACCGGACCGGGTCGAGGCCCAACTCGCCCGCGACGGTGGAGTCACCTGGATGAGCGAGGCGGAGATCGCCGACCGGATCCGGCTCCTGCGGCGGGATCCGGCGGCGTGGCACGTCGCCACCACCGGAAACTTCAGCCTCGGCGGCGCGCAGTCGAAGACCGCCCTCTACCACGACGAGACCACGGACCGCTGGGGTGCGCCCTGGGGCGCCGTGCCGACCACGCACATCCTCAAGCCGGCCATCACCGGGCTCGACGACCACGACCTCAACGAACACATGTGCCTCGCGGCCGCCCGGCACCTCGGCCTGGACGCGGCGGCCTCGCGCGTCGCGTCGTTCGCCGGGGAGCGGGTCATCGTCATCGACCGCTACGACCGGACGCGGCGGGCGGACGGGACGGTCGACCGGCTGCATCAGGAAGACCTGTGCCAGGCGCTGGGCATACCGCCCGTGATCAAGTACCAGAGCGAGGGCGGTCCGAGCCCGGAGCAGATCATCGCTCTCCTCCGGGCGGAAAGCGCCGACGGCGACGCGGAGGTACGGCGGTTCGTGGACGCGCTGGCGTTCAACTGGATCATCGCGGGTACGGACGCGCACGCGAAGAACTACTCCCTGCTGCTCGCCGGCCGGCAGGTGCGCCTCGCGCCCCTCTACGACCTGGCCAGCGCCCTCCCCTACGACGACATGTACGCGCCGAAGCTGCGGATGGCGATGCGCATCGGCGGCGAGTACCGGGTCGCGGCGCTCCGGGCGCGGCATTGGCGGCGGCTCGCCGAGGCCGCTGGGCTCGACCCGGATGCCACCGTGGCGCGGGTGGACGAGCTGGCGGCGCGTACGCCCGAGGCGGTCAAGGCGGCCGCCGCGCCCGGCGCGGACGGTGACCTCGCGGAGCGGCTCTGCCACCGGGTCACCGCACACGCCGAGCGGTGCCGCGCGGCGCTGGCGGAGGGCTAGATGCCAAAGCCCGCCACCAGCCCACGTTCGGCCCGCGTTCCGCGCGGACAATGACCAGATCCAGGCCGTTCGCCGAGATCGTGGTACTCAGGTGCCCCACAGGGGGCACTGGAATACCACGATCGCCGTGCGCCGACCGAATTTGACGCAGGGCAAGCCGTCCGAACCCCCGCTCTTCCCGCGTCGATCACGGAAGGGCTTGCGGCTCGACAGCCGTGGACAAGGTCGGACGGCGTGCCCCTAGGCACGGGCCCAGCTTCATGATCGACTTAAGGTGAGTGGCATTGGGTCCGACCACCGCGGACGTCGCGGTAGCCCAAATCTTCGAACAGATCGTAGAGCCTTCGGAGTGGGGTCACGGCCGAACATGGTGTGCGTCCGCAGAGCTCTCGAGCTGCACGCGCGAACGGGGCACCCGACAACCGCGACCATCCCGGGATGAGGAGGTAACCGCAACCGCCGGGCTAGGACGCGGCCAGCGCGGTGAAGGCGGGCAGGTGGTGGTCGGCGCGGCCGGCGAAGAGGGCCATCTCGTAGGCGATCGCGTCGACGTCGGAGTCGCCTTCGAAGACCACCGCGAGGATGGCGCCGCCCGCGGTGGCGGTCACGAAGAGGAACTTCTCCCGCATCTCGATGGTGATCTGGCGGACGGCGCCGCTCTCGGTGTGGCGGCCGGCGGCGACCGCCAGCGCGTAGAGGCCGGCGGCCACAGTGGACAGCTGATCGGCGGCCATCGGGCCGGCGTGGCGGGAGGCGGCCAGCAGCAGGCCGTCAGGGGAAATGGCTACCGCATGCTCCGCGCCCGGAACGCGGTCGACGACGTCGTCGAGAAGCCATGCCAGGTCATCGCTCGTAACCGCCGGATGCGCCAACGTCGTCTCCCCCTCGTTGAAATCTTCAGTCCATCGGGCGTCGCGGCCAAGGCGCCCGGCGCGACCCCGCGCCCGGCCGGTCCGCGGACATGGCACGCAGCTTGGCCAGCAGGTCGCCCCGGTTGGCGCAGCCCAGCCGCTGGCGCATACGTGCCACGTGGTGCTCGACCGTCTTGGCCGATATGAAGAGGCGGTCGCCGATCTGTCGATACGTCAGCCCGTCGAGTACCAGATCCGCCACCTCCTGTTCCCGCTCGCTGAGCAGGCTTTCCGCCGGCGCGGTGAACGCCTCTGTGACCTGCGCCACGGCCGGCTGGGCCGCCGACTGTGCGCCGCCACCACGAGCGGAACCCTGGAGCAGCCGGGCGCAGTCCAGCAACGCGGTCATGGCCTTGCGATCCGACGTACGGATCGCCGCCTGCCCCGCCAGCCGGGCCCCGTCCCACCACAGTCCCGCACCGTGCAACCCCCTGGCGGCAGCCTCCACTTTGGCCGGATCGACCGCCCCGCGCAGTGTCTCGAGCCAACTTTCCGCGGCCGCCGCTACCACCGCACCGTACCGGCTGTGCTGGGCCGTCGCCACCAACGCGGCGGCGTGTTCATCGGCGGTTGTGGGTTCCTCCGCGATGATCGCGGCGTGCAGGCCGCACCAGTGCAGCGGCACCGTCCACAGTGGTGGGCGGCCGAGCCGGTCGAGCAGCCGCCAAGCCTCGGCCAGGTGGGTGGCGATGCGGGCCTGCTCGCCCAGCCGGGCGGCGGCGACCGCCAGCTCACCGAGCGGCAGCAGCGAGTACAGGTCGACCGGGTGCCGCATGACCGCCTCGCGGGCCTGCGCCCAGGCGCGGTGCAGGGCGGCGAGGTCGCTGTTGCGCCGGGCGATGCCGGCGTCGAGGGCGGTGGCGAAGAGCAGGTCGCGCGGCTCCAGCTGGCCGGTCCCGGCAGCGGCGCGGTGCTCGGCGGCCGCCGCGGTGCGCCCGCGCACCATCTGCATCCAGCCCTGCAACAGCCGGTGGCGGCGGGACATCAGGGCGGCGCCGACATCGGCGGCGATGGCCCGGTCGAGCACCGACTCGCCGGTGTCCAACTCGCCACAGTGGATGGCCACGAGCGCGGCGAGCGCGGCCGGGCTGTCCGGCAGCAGCACCGCGCGGCCGGCCGGCTCCAGCAGGGCGGCCGCCTGGACCAATGTGGACAGCGCGGCCGTGGCGGAGCCGGACAGGGACTCCCGGATCCCGCTCGCCATCAAGGCGGCGGCGCCGGTGAGCAGGGTGGGCGGGCCGTCCGGCGGGACCAGGTCGTCGGCCCGGCCGAGCTGGCCGGTACCGATGAAGCCGATCGCCGCGAACGACACCGACGACGTGGTGCCCGACCACCGGTACAGCTCGGCGCTGCGACCGAGCTGGCCGCGATGGGCGAGCGCGGAACCCGATACCGCCGCACCCACCGCCCGGTCCGGCGAGCCCTCCGCGGCGACCAGCCGGTCGGCGAGGCGGAGGCCGGCGTCGAGGTCGCCGGAGAGCGCCGCGGCCAGCGCCCGGCGCGCGTCGGTCGGCCGTCCGGCGGACGCCGCGACCGCGAACAGCTCCGCGGCCAGCGCCGGCTCGTCGACGAGGGCCTCTTCGGCCGCGGCCTCGAAGACGGTGGCGAGGCCACCGCCGCTCACACCGACCTCGCGCAGGGCACGCACCAGCGGGAGTACGCCGCCGCCGCGGGCGAGCTGCAACTGCGCGAGCCGCTGCCACACGGCGGTACGCTGCGCGGCCGGGCTGAGCGAGGCGACCGCGCGGCGGGCGATCGGCACCAGCCGGCCGTCCGGCGCCAGCAGGCCGGTGGCGCGCGCGGCGTCGAGCAGGTCGTCGACCTCGTGCGGCGCGCGGTCGAGCAGCCCGCCGAGCAGGTCGGTGGGGAGGTCTACGCCGGTGGCGGCGGCGAGCAGCAGCGCGCGCAGGTCGGCGTCGAGGTCGTCCAGGTCGGTCCGGAACTGGGCGAGCACCTGCGGGGGTACGCCGTCCTCCGGGTGCTCGGCCGCCGGCGCCAGGCGCTCCACCAGTCGGGGTACGCCACCGGTCTGCGCGTGCACGTAGCTGGCGGCCGCCGCGCCCGGCTCGACGCCCAGGTGCTTGGCCGTCCGCTCGACGGTGAACGGGCTCAGCACCAGGGGCGGCCCGTCCAGCCGGAGCAGCTCCAGCAGCTCGACCAGCGCGGCGGAGCGGGGCCACGGCCGGTACGCGAGGACGATCCCGGCCCGCCGTGACCCGACGAGCGCGCACAGTTCGCGCAGCCGCGTCTCTCCCACTCTGTGGGCGTCATCCAAGGAAAGTACGAACGGACCGTCCTGTAGTGACACCTCTTGCCACGCGTCGACCACCGGCACGTCGGCGCGCCGGTAGATCCGGGCCAGCTCGCGCAGCAGCAGGCTCTTGCCGTACCCACCGGGGGCCTGGATGGCGACCCGCAACGGCGCCTGCGGCGCGGCGGTGGCCGCGTCGAGCAACGCCGTGGTCGGGTCGTCCAGGACGAGCCGCTGGGCCAGGACGATCCGGGAACTCAAGCTTGGCCTCCTACCAGGCCGAAGAGGCGCTGTGTCGGGCGGAGTCGCAACGGTGTGATGTCGACGGGCGGGCGCGGCGGTGGACCGGCGTCCATGCCCTCTTGAACGAGCGGCGGCGGCTCATGGTTCGATGCTTCGATGGCCCGCTGCTGCGGGATCCACATTGGATCCTGGCGGCGCGCGGTCGGCGGCGACACCACCTGCACGGCGGCGAGCGCCCCACCCGTGGCGGCCGTGGTCTGCGGCTCGGCCTCGACGCCGACCGGACCGGGCAGTGCGGCGCGGATCAGCTCCGCGACGAGCGGCATCCGCGCCGCGCCACCCACCAGGAGGACGCCGTCCAGCTCGCGCCGCCGCAGGCCACAGGTACGGATCACCTGCGCCAGCGTCTCGACGCTCAGCTCCAGCGCCGGCCGGACCAGCTCTTCGAGCTCGGCCCGGTTGACCGGCACCCGCACGTGCCCGTGGGACGTGCTGAGCACCACCTCGGCCTCGGTGGCCGTGGTCAGCTCCTCCTTCACCCGCCGGCACTCCCGGCGCAGGCCGAAAAGCGCGATCCGGGCCTGCGGGCCACTCGCGAACACCTCCCGCAGGTCCCGGTCGAGCCGCGACCGCACATGGCCGACGAGGGCTTCGTCGACGTCCGCGCCGCCGAACGGCTCGATCGCGCCCGCACTGCCGAGGAGCTGGAAACCGACACCCTCTGCCCAGCGCACGACCGAAGCCTCGTAGTCGCTGCCACCCAGGGAGTACACACCGAAGGTGCGGCCCCTCCAACCGCGTGCGGTGTGACTCTCAGCAGCGACGACGGGCTCCGGCAGCAACGTGACGTTGGCCAGGCCGATCTCCCAGAGCGCCCGGTGCAGCAGCTCCCGGCGATACGTACCCCATGCGGCGGGGTGGCTGATCACCACCTGCTCGGCCGGCTCCCCCTCGTGAGCCAACACCCGCTCGACCACCCACATGGCCAGCACGGCGGTGAGCGCCTGCGGGGTGCAGGGCTCACCCCCGACGATCTGCGGCACGTCATCGCCGATACGCCGGACGAAACCACGGGCTACCCGCCCCGCGTCCAACTGCACCGGCTCGCCCACGGTAAGCGCACCGTCTCCCGATACGTGTAACACCGACGGAACGGCCGCGGACCGTGTCCCCAGCCGCACGACCTCGGGTGCCAGCCATCCCGCGTTACCCAGTCGCGAGACAGCGGCGGTCGTGGTCGTCCCACCGATGTCGATTCCCAGCACGTACGGCATCCGAGCGCTCTCCTCCCAGCGGACCCATACGTTCGTACCAGAGATGTTCGTGCTGCTGAGCCACTAATTCTGGGGCGAGGGACCCCCTAATCCCCTAACCCGGAAACCCGGCGCGGTCCCCGATGCCCGGACGATCACCGCGCTTTTACGGTCTGCGGCATGGAATCGACCCAGACACTGCACGACTTCGTGCTGAACCTCCTCACCAACCCCGAGGCGCGCTCGGCGTTCGAGCTGGACCCAGAGGGCACGCTGAACGCCGCCGGGCTCGGTGACATCACCGCCGCGGACGTGCAGGACGTGGTCCCTCTGGTCGTGGACTACGCGCCGGTTCAGGGGATCACCGGCCTGGTGCCCACGAGCGACCTCAGCCTCGGCCAGCTCGGCGCACTCGACGGTGACGCCACCAACGTGATCGGCCAGCTCCAGACGGTCACCCAGCAGCTCGGCGTCGCCGTGCCCACGCCCAGCGCCGACGCCAACGTCAACATCGCCGCGGTCGGTGCGATCACCGTCGACACCACCGGTGTCAGCCTCACCACCAGCGGGATCATCCCCGGCATCGGCGTCGCGGCCAGCACCTCCGGCGCGTCGGTCGACCTCTCCGGCGTGCACGACGTGGCCGGCACCCTCGACTCCGATGTGGTCGGTACGGTCGGCGCGGACGCGACCGGCACGATCGACTCGACGCTGGGTACCGCCACGGGCCTGGTCCCGGGCGCGCCGGTGGACGGCGTGCTCGACACCACCGACGACACCCTGGGCACCGTCGACTCGCAGCTCGACGGCGTGACCGGCCTGGTCGGCTCGGTGACCGCCCCGCTCGGCGTCCCACCGGTCGACCTGCCGGAGCTGGACGACACGCTGGGTGCCGACTCGCTGCTGAGCGGCACCACCGGCACGGTGGACAGCACGCTCGACGGCCTCGGCGTGGGTGGCCTGCTGGGCGGCGGCGCGGAGGCGCACGGCTCGGCGAGCGTGGGCGGCGTGCAGGGCACGGTGCACGGTTCGGCGGGTGCCGACGCGCACACCGACGGCGGCCTTCTCGGCGTCACCGACATCCTGTTCTGATTCCGTCCGTAAAACCCGCCGTCACGGCTGGTTCTCTAAGCGTTACCGCGGTCCCAGGGATGGGAGACCGGACTCGGGCCCGGTCTCCCATCCCTCTTGATTTCTTTAAGTGACCCCGCTTGATATTTAAGTGACCCCACTTGATATGTGAGTGGAAATCAGCAGACTTGGTCCGGTGATGGCACCGATCTGGCTCGACACCCTCGACGAGACGGCTCGGGTATGCGCGGCGCACAGCCGCACCGACCTGGTCCGGTGGCTGCTGCAAAAGCGGGAGCAGCTGCTGGACCCCACCCTGCGGGTGCTCGTCGTGGGCGAGCCCAAGCAGGGCAAGAGCCAGCTCGTCAACGCGCTGATCAACGCGCCCGTCTGCCCCGTGGGCGACGGGCTGACCACCGCGATCCCCACGGTCGTACGGCACGCGGAGTCGCCCTCCGCCGCCCTGGTGCACGAGGGCGACGAAGACGAGCGGGTGCCGATGCCCGTAACGGACATCGCTGCCCGGATCAGCGCGACCACACCGGGCCGCCGGCCGGGCGCGAGCGAGGTGCACGCCGAGATCGGTGTCCCTCGTGGACTCCTGGCGAGCGGCATCGTGCTCATCGACACGCCCGGCGCGGACGGCGACGACCCGAGCACCGGCAGTGGAGTGGCGGCACTCCCCCGGGCCGACATCGTCGTGATGGTCACCGACGCGACCCGCGAGCTCTCGGTCTCCGAGATCAACCTGCTGCTGCACATCATCCAGTCGCACCCGCGGGTGGTCGTCGCGCTCACCAAGATCGACATCTCCCCGCACTGGCGGGCGGTGGCCGAGCGCAACCGCGACCACCTCGCCAGCGCCGGCGTGCCGGCCGCGCTCGTGCCGGTCTCGGCGACGCTGCGGCTACAGGCCGCGCGCACCAACGACAAGGCGGTCAACGCGGAGTCCGGCTTCCCCGACCTGATCGCCCGGCTCAAGCGCGAGCAGGGTTCCAAGGGGCAGGTGCTCGCGCCGGCCGCGGTGGGGCTGATGGCCAGCACCGTCATCGAGCAGCTCGCCGCGCCGCTGCGCGCCGAGCTGTCCAATGAGGACTCCGGGTCGCTGCACCGGCTGTACGAGGCGCAGCGCGGGCTCGACGAGCTGCGCCGCTGCTCCACCCGCTGGCAAAACACGCTCGCCGACGAGATGACGGATTTGATGTCCGACATCGAGTACGACCTGCGCGACCGCACCCGAAAGATCATCCGCAAGGTCGACGAGGCGTTCGAGACGGCCGACCCGCTGAAGACCTGGGACGACTACCAGGAGTGGATGGAGCAGAGCCTGACCGAGGCGGCCGAGGCCAACTTCGCCTGGCTGGTGCAGCGCTGCGACTGGGTCACCGGGCGGGTCGCCGACCACTTCGTCCGGTACGGCGCGGACATCCTCCCGGAGTGGCGGGCGGGCATCCCGGACCGGCTCGCCGAGCAGCTGGAGGAGATCGAGCGGCCGAGCGTGGAGAGGTTCACGCCGGTACAGAAGATCTTCAGCGGACTCCGCGGCTCGTACGGCGGCCTGCTCATGTTCGGCCTCGCCACGACACTCGCCGGCATGCCGCTGATCAATCCGGTCTCCCTCGGCGCCGGCGCGCTCTTCGGCGGCAAGACGATCCGCGACGAGGGCAAGTCGATGCTGCGGCGCCGGCAGGCCGCGGCCAAGGCCGCCTCGCAGCGGCACGTCGACGACTTCTTCCTCCGGCTCAACAAGGAGTGCAAAGACACCGCGCGCTGGGTGCAGCGGGCGCTGCGCGACCACTTCACCGGGCTGACCGAGCAGTTGCAGGAGGCGATCGTCCACTCGCTGCGCAGCGCGAAGCAGGCCGCCGACGCCGACGCGCTGGAGCGGGAGCAGCGCCGCCGCGAGGTGCAGCAGCAGATGCGGCGGCTCGCCGCGCTGTACGAGCGGGCCCAGGCCCTGACCGAGCTGGGCGGCGCCCCCGGGCAACGGCAGCGCCGCCTGGAGCCCGTAGGGTGACGTCCGTCCTGGAAGAGTCTGTGTGGCGGCTCATGCACGAGGCGCTCGACCTCTACCACGACAGCCCGGCCGCGGCCGATCAGCTCCGCCACCACCTGAGCCGGTTCGACGAGCCGCTGCGGATCGCGATCGCCGGCCCCTGGCAGGCCGGCAAGTCCACATTGGTCAACGCGATCGTCGGCGAGGAGGTCGCGCCGATCGAGGTACCGGACGCCGAGCAGGTCTTCACCTGGTACCAGGACGGCGCCGAGCCGCACGCCACCGCGTACCCGGCGGGGATCGAGCTGCCGGTCGCGCGCACCGCCAACGGGCTGCGGGTGGACATCCGGCGGTGGCGGCCGGCACCGGTCAACGACCTGGTGGTCACCTGGCCCAGCCGGGCGCTGCGCAACGCCACCATTGTGGACACTCCGGCGCTGCCGGACGCCGGCGACAAGGTGCTGCGGGACGCCGACGCGGTGCTCTACCTGACCCGCGACGGGCGCGGCACCGACCTGGAGTGGCTGGAGTCCGCGCAGGACGGCACCGTGGCCCGGGCCGCTCCGGTCAACGTGATCCTGGTGCTATCCCGGGCCGACGAGATCGGCGGCGGCCGGATCGACGCACTGCTCGCCGCCAAGCAGCTCGCCCGCAAGCATCACCGCGACCACCACGTCGGCTCCCTCTGCCTGGCCGTGGTGGCGCTCGGCGGCCTGATCGCGCTCGCCGGCCGGGTCCTCAGCGACCGGGACTACTCCGCACTGTCCACACTGGCCCGCACCCCGCGGCCGGAGCTGGAGCCGTACCTGCTCACCACCGACCGCTTCGTGGGTGAGGACTTCCCCGCGCTGGTCGACGTGGAGACCCGGGAGGACCTGCTCGACCGGCTCGGCATCTTCGGCGTACGGCTGGCCACCACGCTGATCCGCACCGGCACCGGTACGGACACCCGGGCCGGGCTGGCCGCCGAGCTCGTCCGCCGCAGTGGCCTCAGCGAGCTGCGCGAGGCGGTCGGCCGCTGCTTCGTCGACCGGGCCGACGCGCTCAAGGCCCGCTCGGCGCTCGCCGCGCTGGAGGCGGTGCTCCGCACCGAGCCGAGGCCCGGCAGCGAAAAGCTCCTCGCCGACCTGGAGCACACGCTGACCAACGCACACGACTTTCGCGAGCTTCGGCTGGTCGCCGCGCTACAGGGGCACCGGATCAAGTTCGGCGCGGAGCTGGAGGCGGAGGCGCGCCGGCTCGTCGGCGAGGGCGGCACCACGCCGACCGCCCGGCTCGGCGTCGACCCACGCACCAACCCGGGCCAGCTGTGGGAGCTGGCCACCGGCGCGCTGGCCCGCTGGCAGGAGCAGACCGAAGACCCGCTGCTGAGCCTCGAACAGCGGCGCGCGGCCGCCGTCGTGGTCCGCAGCTGCGAGGGCATCATTCACGCCTTGTCGTCGTAGAGCCGCTCGGCGGCGCGGTCGATCGCCGTCTCGACCGCGCCGACCCGGTCGGCGAGCAGGCCCACGGCGCCAACCGCGCGGCTCATCGGGTCGTCCTCGGCGCCGCCGAGTGCCTTGGCCTTCAGGTAGCCCGCCTTCACCTCGCTCCACCGGGCGGCCCGCTCGCCGCTGAGCCGCCCGCGCAGCTCGGCGAGCTTGAGCAGGTTGGCCTCGGCGTTGGCGGCCAGCGTCTGCGCCTCGCCAAGGTAGTGGTCGTCGATGACGGCTTCCAGCTCGGCGTCGTTCATCACCGGCACGATCCGCTCGGCCAGCTTGTTCATGTTTCGGTACGAGCCCTGCAGCTGGTACGGCGGCTCGGTGCGGGACGCGTCGGACTGGGCGGCCGAGGCGATGTACGCCTGGTTGTTGGTGAGCACCACCTGCTGCACCCGCAGGAGCTTGCGCAGCACCGCGAGGATCTGCTCCAGCTCGACCGCCGAGTACGGGTGGGCGAGCTGGTCCGGGCGCACCGCCTCGTCGCCCTTGGCGAGCCGGACGAGCAGCTCCAGGTCACCACGGTCCCTTGTGGAGAGCGGGGCGAGCACGGGGTTGGCGGTCAGCGAGTTTTCGATGTAGCTGAGTGCGAAGAGCTCCTCCTTGCCGGAGAGCACGTCGCCGAGGTTCCACACGTCGGCGCGGTTGGCGAGCATGTCCGGGATCCGGAAGCGCTGCCCCGACTCGGTGTACGGGTTGCCGGCCATGCAGACCGCGAAGCGCTTGCCGCGCAGGTCGTACGTGCGCGTGCGCCCCTCCCACACACCTTCCATCCGGCGCTGGGCGTCACAGAGCGAGATGAACTTCTGCAACAGCTCCGGCGAGGTGTGCTGGATGTCGTCGAGGTAGAGCAGGACGTTGTTGCCCATCTCCAGGGCGAACGAGATCTTCTCCACCTCCTGCCGGGCCGTGGCGTTGGGCGCCTCGGCCGGGTCGACGGAGGTGACCGCGTGCCCCAGCGCCGGACCGTTGACCTTGACGAAGACCAGGCCGAGCCGGCTCGCCACGTACTCCATCAGCGTGGTCTTGCCGTAGCCGGGCGGCGAGATGAGCAGCAGCAGCCCCATCTGGTCGGTGCGCTTGGCATCGCCCACCGCGCCGAGCTGGCGGGCCAGGTTGTCGCCGATAAGCGGCAGGTAGACCTCGTCGAGCAGGCGGTTGCGGACGAACGCGCTCATCACCTTGGGCTGGTGCTCGGCCAGGCGCAGCCGGGTGCGCTCGTGGGCGACGAGCTCGTTGCGCCGCCGCTGGTACGCCCGGAAGCCCGGCGCCCGCTCGTCACGGAACCGCCGCACGCGGGTGAGCACCTCGTCGAGCCGCAGCTCCAGCTTGCGACCGGTGACCCGCGGGTGCGTCCCCAGTACACCGTCCACAGTGGCGGAAAGGACGGCGGACGAGTCGTGGCGGGGCAGCTCGGTGCCGCAGAGCTCGATCGCCACCGCCTCGGACAGCTCGGGCGCGGGCCGATCGCCGGCGAACGCGGCCAGCCAGGCCGACGCGAGCTGGTGCCGGGCGGCCAGGTCGCCGCCGAGCGCGCGCAGATCCTCGTCGAAGGACTCCACCGTCGCGCGGTGAAAGCGGTCCAGCAGGTCTCGGGCGCCGGCACTGGTGACGAAGCCGAACGGCGCGCCCGCCAGCTCCTCGAAGAGGTACTCACCGGTGAGGTGGGCGTCCAGCGGCAGGCCGCGGTCGCGCAGGAAGCCGCCCACCGCGCCGGCCAGCTCGGTCCGCAGCTCTTCGATCGCCGGTGTGGCGCCGAACGCCGCCCGGGCCCGGGCCAGCGAGCCGGCCCTCGTGGACCACGCGGTGCGGGCGGCCCCGTCGGTGCCGTACGCCCAGAAGAGCTGGGCGGCGGCGCGAGCGGCGGGTGGGTAGCGGAGCAGGCCCGCGCCGGCGTGCAGGCGGAGCAGGGCGTCGAGAATGGCGGCCGCGTCCTGGTCGTGCACGCCGCGCTCGTACCCCTCGTCGTAGCGCGTTTCGGCCGCGCGGCGTACCAGGTCGCGCAGTCCACCCTCGACCACGGCGGCCTCGTGTAGAGCGTCCAGGTCGCCGTCGAGCAGGATCGACGCGGCGAGGAACTCGGCCCGGTACACCTCCGGCGTCTCCGAGACGAGAAGCTGCTCCCAGTACGGCCGGGTCGCCTCGAACGCCTCGTCGCGCACCGCGGCCCGGTAGTCGGTGCCGGTGACCGCGACCGCCATCCGCCCGTCGTGCGGCACGAGCGTGAGGTCGATCGCCTGGGTGTTGACCGCGAAGCGGTGCCGGCCCAGCGCGATCGTCTCGCCGCCGTCGCTGTAGAGGTCGAGCCGGTCGCGCAGGCTGCGGCCGGCCTCCTGGCGGGCCGCCTTGATCCGGCCGTCCAGCTCCTCCGCGCGCACCGGGTCGCCGAGGTCGCGCAGCTCCTGCGCCACCGAGCGGAGCTTGGCCACCATCGGGTCGCCGGCGAAGTACGTGTTGACCTCGTCGATCGTCTTGAGCGTGGCGATCCGCCGGTGGACGCTGGCGAGGATGCGGTCGGCCGAGTCGACGAGCCGGTCGGAGCGGCGGGCCCGCTCGTCCAGCAGCGCCTGCTTGCGGGCGGAGAAGACCTCGTACACATCGGTGCGCTTGGCCCCGAGGTCGGCGAGGAAGTCGTCGAACTCGCCGAACCGCGACTCCAGGTTTTCCAGCTGGAGCAGCAGCCGGCCCAGCTGCTCGTCGCAGCGCTCCGGGGTGTCGGCGACCGCGAGCGCACCGGTGATCGCCTGGCCGAGCAGCGCGAACTCGGCCGCGAACTCGGCCCGCCCCTCGGTGGCGAGCAGCTCCTTGCGCCGACCCTCCAATGTGGCCCGAGCGCGGTTGACGCCGCCGAGCACCTCGCCGATCCGTTCCAGGATCGAGGTGCGGACGGTGGCGTCGGCGATGTCGAGCGAGCCGACCACCTCGGTGATGACCTGCATCCCCTCGGCCTGCTCGGCGAGCCGCTCGCCGAGCGGCTCGGCCGCCGCGACGGTCGCGATCCCCTCCGCGTCCGCGACCAGCCGGTCGATCTCCGCGTGGTAGCCGGCGAACGCGTCGTCCCGCCGCAGGAACGACACCGCACGCTGCGCCGCGGACGCCAGCTCCTCGTCGAGTACCCGGGAAAGCTCGTCGATCCGGGCGGTGTCCACATAGCGCAGTTCGCGGAGTGTCACCAGGTGGCCCTGCGCCGAGCGGAGGTCGGCGAGCTGCGCCACCCAGCCGTCCGTCGACTGTGGAGCTTCACCGCGCGTGCGGCGGACCAGCGACTGGATCCGGGCGCCCGCCTCGTCCAGCGCGGTCGCCGCCTGCGCGGTGAGCGCCTGCACTTTCTCGAACTCGTCGAGCACCTGCTCGGCGGTGGCGCGTACCTCCGACAGCGGCGAGCGCAGGTCGCCCAGTTCCGGCTCGCCGAGCCAG
Organism: Phytohabitans maris; assembly: GCF_031085175.1. GTDB lineage: Bacteria > Actinomycetota > Actinomycetes > Mycobacteriales > Micromonosporaceae > Phytohabitans > Phytohabitans maris. The sequence continues at coordinate 86,687 of NZ_JAVHUY010000024.1, read as the reverse complement.
TGATAGTGGTCGAAGATGCGGGCACAGGTGGCGATGAGGGCCTCGAAGACTCCGGTCGACGGGGTCGTCTCGTCGGCCATCCGCCCCACGGAGAGGCAGTCGGAGATGCCCCGGACGAGGTCGGCGTTGCCTACCCGCTCCAGCGGCCCGGTGCCGGTCGGCTGGGCGGCGGCGTACGCGTCCGAGAGGTACGGCGACTGCCACACCTGCATCGGGTGCACCCGGGTCGGCTCTTCGGAAGTCGCCCGGAACACGACGAGCGTGCCGTCGTCGAAGAGCGAGTACCCGTGGCACGGGATCGGGGTGGCGACCTCTTTGCGGATCACGTTGTACGGCAACAGGAGCGTGCGCCCCTCGGCCCGCGCGTGGAAGACGTAGAGCACGTCCTCGCCGTTGGTGGAGCGGATGACCCGGTCGAACTCCAGGCTCGCCACGTCGGTGTCGAACGTCTTGTTGACGCCGGTCGCCAGGTAGTAGCCGCCGGGGAAGATGATGCCGTGGTCCTCCGGCAGCCGCTGGCACGCCTGCCCGATGCCGTCGAGCCGCACCACCGACTTGGTGCGCGTGTTGAAGACCAGGTGCCGCCAGACCGTCTCCTTGTACGGCCGTACGCGGAGCAGGATCAGCGGGCCGACCCGGGCGTAGTGGACGTCGGCGTCGGCGAGGCTCTGCAGCGGCTCGTCGACCGGCTCGGCGTAGATCCCCTCACCGGTCTCGGTGTTGTTTTCCACCTTGACGGTGAGCGTGCCGCCGACCGTCTCCACGAAGACCTCGTCGCTGATGGAGATGTGCGGGTGGCGGCCGAGAACGTGGTGTTCCCGCGTGGTCTCCACCCACTCGAAGTCGTGCGGCGACGGAAACGTGTGGTCGCGCTCGCCCCGGTTGTCCATGTAGGACACGGTGCCGTCGGTGGCCACCTGCCACCGCAGCACGCGGATGTCTTCGGTGTTGGGGCCGGTCTGGAAGACGGCGAGCAGCCGCCCGTCGAGCCGGCGCAGCTGGAGCAGCCGGGTCTCCCGGTAGTACCGGTACAGCTCGCCGAAGTCGCGCAGGAACTGCGGCTCGCGCAGCCACGGCACCTCGGCCGCCGGCTCGAAGCGGAACGCCTCGCCCTCGCGGCTGAACGCGTGCACCGCGAACACATCGTCCACTGTGGTCTCCGGCTTGAGCCCGATGAAGACGTTGTAGCCGAAGAGCATCAGCCCGCCGATCGACACGATGTCGCGGGGCACGCAGTTGTTTTCGGTGCGGATCCGCTCGGTGCCGACCAGCCGCATCTCCGCGCTGCCGAAGACCTCCAGGCGGCGCACGTTGAGCGCCTCCGCCCGGCGGACCAGCTCGGCCGACCGGTCGGCGAGCCGCCCGCGCAGGACCTCGTAGGTACCGACGTCGAGCGCGGGCTTGGCCTCGGTTGCCGTCGTCACTTGGCGTTCAGCTCGGCCAGGGGTGCGTCGGCGAGGCCGAGCCGCTTGGCCGCCTCCAGCAGCTCCTTGAGCTTGTCGGCGTTACCACCGGCCTTGATCTGCTGGAGCAGGAACGCGGACAGCGTCAGGTTTTGCACGTCTGCCGTGCTGAGCGACTTGAGCATCTCGGCCAGATCCTTGGTGAAGTCGGCCGAACCGTCCAGCCACGGCTTGGCCAGTGTCTGCGCCACGTCGGAGTGGCCGACGAAGCCGTCGACCGCCTTGCCCGCCGCGATCGAGCCCATCAGCCGGTCGAAGAAGATGCTGTCGCCGCCGACGATGTCGATGTTTGCCTTTTCCAGGCCCTTGCCGATGACCGACGCCTGCGCCTCGGCCACCTGGCGCTGCACGTCGATACCGGCCAGCCGGATCTCCTTCTCCGCCTCCAGCCGCAGCCGGTACTCCTCGTGCTCGCGGGTGGCCTCGTCGAGCGCGGCCATCGCGGCGGCCTTCTCGGTGAGGCCCTCGGCCTCGCCCTTCAGCTTTTCGCGCACCGCGTCGGCCATCGCGAGGGCCTTCTCCCGCTCGACCACGGCCTCCGCCTTGCCGACCTTCTCCGCGCCCTCGGCAGCGGCGAGCGCCTTCTCCCGCTCGACGGCCGCCTCGGCGCGACCGACCTTCTCGATCGCCGCCGCGTCCCGCTCGCGCACCTGCACCTCGGCCAGCCCGGCCGCGGCCGCCTCGGCCTGCGCCCCCTCGGCCAGCCGGATCTTCGCCCGGGTGTCGAGCTCGGCCGCCTGCTGGCGCGCCTCGGCCAGCACCAGCGCTTCGCGCGCCTTGTGCTTGGCGGCCGCCTCCGCCGCCTCGGCCGCCTTGATGTCCTTGACCAGCGACTCCTGCGCCTCGGCCTCGGCCTGGATGACGGTCGCCTGCCGCACCCGCTCGGCCTCCTCGACCACCCGCAGGCGCTTGATGTTTTCCTCCTGCTCGGCGACGGTCTTTTCGACCGCGATCCGCTCCCGGACCACCTCGGCGATCGCCCGCTTCTCCGCTTCGACCTCTTTGTCCTTGGCGATCGTGGTCAGCTCGGTCTCCCGCTGCCGGGCGATGACCTCGAGCATGCGGTCCTTTTCGATCCGCTCGGTCTCGATCGCGATGACCCGCTCCCGGTTCTTCGCCGCGACCGCGATCTCGCGTGCCTTGTTCTCCTGCTGGACGCCCAGCTGCTCCTCGGTGCGGAGGTTGGCACCCTCGGCCCGCTGCCGCTCCTGGGCGTGCGCGGTGGCGATCTCCGCCTCCTCGCGGGCCCGCATGGTCTCGATCTCGCGGCGCTGCTTGATCTCCGCCTCGGCCTGCTGCCGCTCCAGCTCCAGGATCGTCTGGCGGGCGTCGACGTTTTGGCGGGTGATCTCCTTCTGCTCGGTCTTCTGGAACTCGTTGGTCCGCACGTGCTCGATCGCGGTCAGCTCGGTGATCTTCCGGATGCCCTGCGCGTCGAGGATGTTGGCCGGGTCGAGCCGCGCCATCGGCGTCTGCTCCAGGAAGTCGATCGCCGCGTCCTCCAGGCTGTACCCGTTGAGGTCGGTGCCGATCACCTGGATGATCTGGTCGCGAAACTCGTCCCGCTTCGTGTACAGGTCGACGAAGTCGAGCTGCTTGCCGACCGTCTTCAGCGCCTCGGAAAACTTCGCGTTGAACAGCTCCTGCAGCGTCTCCTGGTCGCTGGCCCGCGCGGTGCCGATCGCCTGCGCCACCTTGATGACGTCTTCGACCGTCTTGTTGACCCGCACGAAGAACGTGATCCGGATGTCGGCCCGGATGTTGTCGCGGCAGATGAGCCCCTCGTTGCCGGTGCGCTCGATGTCGATCGTCTTGACCGAGATGTCCATGATCTCGGCCTTGTTGAAGACCGGCAGGACAACCGCGCCGGTGAACGTGACGTCGACCTTCCGGATCTTCGAGATGATGAGCGCCTTGCCCTGCTCCACCTTGCGGAAGAGCCGGCTCACCATGAACAGCAACACGATGACGACGAGAAGTACGACGGCGATGAGCACGCCGAAGCCGGTGGTGATGGCGTCCATGAGGGGTCCTTCTCTATCCGTGTGGCTGGCTGTGTGGGACGGGGGTGACCCAGAAGAACTCCCCGTCGGCGTCATACTCGTAGATCAGCGCGGTGGTGCCGGCCTTGAACGTGTCGGCGCCGGTCTGCCGCACCTGGATGATCGCGGACGAACCATCCGCGGCGGTAACCTCCGCTTGGCCGAATGTCTGGCTGACCCGCCCGGTGCGGATGACACACACCGACCCGACGAAGTCGGCGCGGGACGCCTCCGGCCCGCTGGGAAAGAGCTTTTGGAGTGGCTTGACAAGCAGTCGCGTGACGAACCACGCGGCCGCGAGCGCCACGAACAGCGCGAGGATCGCGAGCACGAGCACGCCGCCGAAAAGCACCGTGCCGGCGAGGCTCACGAACCAGGCGATCGCGATGAGCAGCGAGGCGGTGACGGCCACGGGCACCCCGGCGAAGCCGAGACCGCCCAACACGTCACCGTCGGCGTCGAAGTCGAGGGCCTCGATGTCGAGCGCACCGAGAAGCACGAGGAGCCAGTAACCGACGACGACCACGAGGAGGAAAGTGAACAGCACGGCCGGGAAACCGAGCGCCGCGTCCACGAACTCACCCATCGACCCGCGCCTACCCCCGCTACGAAAATCCCCAAAACCCGTAGCCAGGATCATGACACGCCAGGTCAACCCGCTGGTGCCCCGGGCTGGGCCCGGCTTGGCGTCAGCGGCCGTCGAGCAGGGGTCGGCGGGGGTCCCAGGGCTCGCCGCCCTGGCGGCGGCGGGCGATCGCGGAGAGGGCCTCCAGGACGACACGGTTGCCCAGGTAGGCGGTGATGTCGGCGTGGTCGTACGGCGGGGAGACCTCGACCACGTCGACACCGACGACGGGTAGCTCCAGGCAGCAGCGGCGGACCGCGTCGAGCAGTTGGCGCGCGGTCAGGCCGCCCGGCTCCGGGGTGCCGGTGCCGGGCGCCATGCCGGGGTCGACCACGTCGATGTCGACCGAGAGGAAGACGCCGTCGCACTCGTCCACCGCGATCGTGAACGCCTCGGTCAGGCACTCGTCCACGCCGCGGGCCACGATCTCGCTCATCTCGTACGAGCGCATGCGCCGCTGCGCCATCCAGTCGAGCACCGCCGGGCCGGGCCAGTAGCCGCGCAGTCCAATTTGGAGGAACCGGTCGCCGCGGATGGCGCCGGACTCGATGAGGCGGCGCATCGGGAGGCCGTGGCCGTAGAGCGAGCCGAACTCGATCTCACCGGTGTCGGCGTGCGCGTCGAAATGCACCATCGACACCCGGCCGTACCCGTGGTGGCGGGCCACGCCCTTGGCGTCCGGCAGCGTGATGGAGTGGTCGCCGCCGAGCACCAGCGGGATCGCGCCAGTCGCCGCCACCGCGGCGACCGCCTCCTCCAGCGCGCCGAGCGCCCGCTCGATGTCGCCGCTGAACATCTCGACGTCACCCGCGTCGTACACCTTGAGGTCGCGCAGGCCGTCGGTGCGCAGCGCGAGCGACGGGCGGCTGCCGTCGTGCTCCAGGTAGCAGGCCTGGCGCATGGCGGACGGGCCGAAGCGGGTGCCCGGGCGGTTGGTGGTGCCGCCGTCGAAGGGCGCGCCGACGATGACGACGTCGGCGTCCGCGTACGTGGCTGGCTCGCCGATGTCGCATCGCGCGACGCCGAGGAACGTCACGTCGGGACCGAACATCGGGCCGTATCGGGTCATCGGGTGTACCTCACCGCTCCTCCATCCCCCACGGCGAGCCGTACGCGGTCAGCAGGTCGAGGAACGGCCGGGCCGCGAACGCCTCCGGCCCGAGTACACCGCTGCCGGACCAGGTGCCGGAGGCGAGCAACTCCAGCGCGACCACCGGGTTGATCGCGGTCTGCCAGACGACGGCCTGGTGCCCGTACTCGCGCATCGACCACTCGTTGTCGACCACGTGGTAAAGGTAGACGGCGCGCGGCTCGCCGGACTTGCCGGTGCCGCGCACCCAGGTGCCGGCGCAGGTCTTGCCGCGCATCCGGTCGCCGAGCGTGGCCGGGTCGGGCAGGCAGGCGGCGACCACGTCGCGCGGCGCCACCGACACTCCGCCCACCCGCACCGGCGCGGTGCCGTCCAGGCCGAGCTTGTGGAGGGTACGGAGCACGTCGATGAACTCGCTGCCCAGGCCGTATTTGAAGGTGACCCGCTTGGCGCCGACCCAGCGCGGGATGAGCAGCACCTCCTCGTGCTCGACGTTGACGCACTCGACCGGGCCGATCCCCGCCGGAAAGTCGAAGACCTCCGGCTCGGAAAACGGCTCGGTGGTGTGCCAGCCCCGGTCCGCGCTCCAGATCACCGGCGGGTTGAGGCACTCCTCGATGGTGGTCCAGATGGAGAACGAGGGGGCGAAGTCGTACCCGTCCACGACGAGGTTGGCACCATCGCGCACGCCGATCTCGTCGATCTCGCTGAACAGCTCGTCGGCCGCGTACCGGGCGAAGACGTCGGAGAGCCCCGGCTCGACGCCCATGCCGACCAGCGCCAGCCGCCCGCTCGCCACCCACCGCTCGGCCTGGGCGAACTGGTCGTCGCCGAGTTTCACGCCGGTCTCCGCGTGCGGCCGCTCGGGGTGCGGCTTGGAGAGCGACATCGCCATGTCGAGGTAGTCGGCGCCGGCGGCGTACGCGCCGTCGAAGATGGGCATGACGAACCGCGGGTCGACCGCGTTGAGTACGTGGGTGATGCCGTGCTCGCGGCAGAGCGCCGTCACGTCCGCGGGCGAGGACGCGTCGAGTCCCACCGCCGTGAAGCGACCATCCATAATGGACACAGCCCGATCGGCGCGGCGCGGGTCGCGGTCGGCCACCACCATCGACCCGAAGAAGTCGCGGCGGGCGGCGATCGACACGACGGCGGAGCCCACCCCGCCCGCGCCGACCAGCAGGATCCTCATGCGGCCCGCCGGCGGCGTACCGAAGTGCTGAGCACCAGCAGCAGCGCGATCAGGAACATGGCGGTGCCGATGACGTTCACCTGCGGCGGGATGCCCCGCTGGGCGGCGCCCCAGACGTACATCGGGAACGTGACGGTGGTGCCGGAGTTGAAGTTCGTGATGATGAAGTCGTCGAACGACAGCGAGAACGCCAGCAGCGCGGCCGCCACGATGCCCGGGAAGACCAGCGGCAGCGTCACCTTGCGGAAGGTCTGTAGCTCGCTGGCGTACAGGTCCATCGCCGCCTCCTCCAGCCGGCCGTCCAATCCGGACAGTCGCGCCTTCACCGTGACGACGACGAACGAGACACAGAACATCACGTGCGCGATGACCACCGTCCAGAAGCCGAGCGGGACCCCGCCGGCCACGAAGAGGGCGAGCAGCGAGGAGCCCATCACCACCTCGGGCGTCGCCATCGGCAGGAAGATGAGCAGGTTGGTGGCGCCCCGGCCGCGGAAGCGGTGGCGTACCAGCGCGAACGCCATCAGGGTGCCGAGCGCGGTGGCCACGACGGTGGCGAGGAAGCCGATCTGCACGCTGCGCACGACCGCGTCGCACATGTCACCGGGACCGCACGGGTTGGTCCAGTTGTCCAATGTGAACTCGTTGAAGTCGTACGACAGGCGGCTCGACGGCTCGTTGAACGAGAGGCCGACGACCACCGCGATCGGCAGGAAGAGGTAGGCGAGGACGAGTACGCCCGCGCCCATCACCCAGTGGTCGGAGAGCCAGCGCCCGAGCTTCATGGTCAGAGCACCTCGTCCGTTCCGGCCCGCCGCACGTACACGAACACCATCGCCAGGATGATGGCCATCAGGATGAACGACAGCGCCGCCGCCTGCGGGTAGTCGAGCCGCACGAGGAAGGCGGAGTCGATCACGTTGCCGATCATGTACTGGTTGGGCGTGCCGAGCAGCTCCGCGTTGATGTAGTCACCGGCGGCGGGGATGAACGTGAGCAGCGTGCCGGCCACCACGCCGGGCATCGACAGCGGCAGTGTCACCTTGGCGAAGGCGCGCACCGGGCTGGCGTAGAGGTCGTTGGCCGCTTCCAGCAGCCGGCCGTCGAGGCGGTCGAGGCTGGCGTAGAGCGGCAGCACCATGAACGGCAGGAAGTTGTACGTCAGGCCGAGCACGACCGCCACGGAAGTGGCCAGCAGCCGGCCGTCCGAGCCGAGGATGCCGACGTCGCGCAGCAGGCCGACCACGAAGCCGTTGTCCGACAGGATCGTCTTCCAGGCCAGCGTGCGCACGAGAAAACTGGTGAAGAACGGTGCGATGACGCAGACCAGCATGAGGTTTTTGAAGCGGGTGGCCTTCTGCGCGATCGCGTACGCCAGCGGGTAGCCGAGCAGCAGGCAGAGCAGCGTGGCGATGCCCGCGTAGACGAGCGAGCGCACGAAGTGCGGCCAGTACGCGGAGAGCGCGTCGGCGTAGTTGCCGAACTCCCACGTCATCGCGTAGCCCTCCTGCAGCGACCCGCTCGGGTCGTACAGGCTGGTGGCGGCGAGCTGCACCGCGGGCACCGCGAAGAAGACGGTCAGCCACAGCCCGCCCGGGAGCAGCAAAAGGTATGGCAGCAGGCGGCTGTGCCCCCGCCTCGTCTGCTGGGCCGGCGTCTCGGCGGGCAGGTGGGCCAGGACACTCACGGAACCGGCTCCAGCAAAGGCTGGGTGGCGTCGCCGGCACCCGCCTCGCGGCCGAGCAGGAACGCGTGGTCCGGCCGCCAGTACGCCACCACGTGCGCGCCGAGCGGGACCTGGGCGAGCACCCCGGCGTTCGAGGCGAACGCGGAAACCTCGGTGCCCCAGGGGGTACGGACGAGGTACTGCGTGCTGACGCCCACATAGGAGGAATCCGAGACGACCCCGGTGACCCACTGGTGGCCCGCCGGCACCGAGTCGGAGTCCGGAGCGAGGTGCAGCTTCTCCGGGCGTACCCCCAGATAGACGTCTCCGTCGACGGCCCGGCAGCGGGCCGCGGGCACCGAGAAGCGCGAACCGTATGCCGAAACCAGGATGTCGTCGCCGGAACGGCCGGCGACCTGGCCGGCCAGGAGGTTGGACTGGCCGAGGAAGTTGGCGACGAAGGGTGTGGACGGAAACTCGTAGATCTCGGCGGGCGCGCCCAGCTGCTCGATCCGCCCCGCGTTCATCACCGCGACCGTGTCGGCCATCGTCATGGCCTCCTCCTGGTCGTGCGTGACGTGCACGAACGTCAGCCCGACCTCGGTCTGGATCCGCTTGAGCTCGATCTGCATCTGCCGGCGCAGCTTGAGGTCGAGCGCGCCCAGCGGCTCGTCGAGCAGCAGCACCTGCGGGTGGTTGATGAGGGCGCGGGCGAGGGCGACCCGCTGCTGCTGGCCGCCGGAGAGCTGGGCGGGACGGCGCTTGCCGTACCCCTCCAGCTGCACCAGGGCGAGCATCCGCTCGACCTGCGCCCGGATGTCGCCGATGCCGCGCCGGCGCAGGCCGAACGCGACGTTTTCGAAGACGTCCAGGTGTGGGAAGAGCGCATAGCTCTGGAACACGGTATTGACCGGCCGCTTGTAGGGCCGGAGCCGGCTGATGTCCCGGCCGCCGAGCTGCACCTTGCCGCTCGTCGGCTCCTCCAGGCCGGCCACCATGCGCAGCGTGGTGGTCTTTCCGCAGCCGGAGGCCCCGAGCAGGGCGAAGAACCCACCCTGCGGGATCGTGAGGCTGAGGTCGTCGACGGCGGTGAAGATCCCGAACCGCTTCGTCAGGCTGACCAGCCGCAGGTCACCGTTTTCGGCCGCCATCGTCACGCCCCGATTGCCTGCTGGAACTTCGTGGAGTACGACCGCTCCTGTGCCTCGTCGAGCGCCATGAACACCTTGGTCTTGCCGAGCGTCGCGTCGTCCGGGAAGATCAGCGGGTTTTCCGCCAACTCGGGGTCGATGTCCGTGATCTTCTCCTGGGCGCCCTGCACGGGGCAGATGTAGTTGACGTACGCGGCGAGCTCGGCGGCCACGCCCGGGTCGTAGTAGTAGTCGATGAGCTTCTCGGCGTTCGCCTTGTGGGCGGCCTTGTTGGGCACGAGCATGTTGTCCGACCAGAGCATGAGCCCCGATTCCGGCGCGACGAACTTGATCTTTTCGTCTTCCGCGGACAGCTGGATCACGTCGCCGGACCAGGCGACGCAGGCGGCGATGTCACCCTTGGCCAGGTCGGTGGAGTAGTCGTTGCCGGTGAACTTGCGGATCTGGCCGGAGGCGACCGCCCGCTTGAGCTTCTCCAGCGCGTCGTCGAACTGGGCCTCGGTGAAGTTGCTCGGGTCGTGCCCGTTGGAGAGCAGCATCAGGCCCATCGTGTCGCGCATCTCGGTCAGGCAGGTCACCTTGCCCTTGAGGTCGGCGCGGGTGAGCAGCTCGTCGATCGTGCGCACCTCGCCGGTCACGCTGCCGTTGTACGCGATGCCGGTCAGGCCGGACTGCCACGGCACCGCGTACTCGTCGTTCTTGTCGAACGGGCGGGCGCGCAGCGAGCGCAGGAGGTTGGCCTGGACGTTCGGCAGGTTGGCCTTGGTGAGCTTTTGCAGCCAGCCGAGCCGGATCAGGCGGGCGGCCATCCAGTCGGTGAGGACGAAGATGTCGCGGTCGGTGGGCTGGCAGCCGGAGAGCTGGTTTTGCACCTTGCCGAAGAACTCGTCGTTGTCGTTGACGTCCTCTGTGTACGTGACCTGGATGCCGGTGCTCTGCTGGAAGGCGAGCAGCGTGGGGTGCTTGGACTCGTCCTTCTCATCGACGTCCATATATTGTGGCCAGTTGGAGAAGGCCAGCTTCTTGTCGGTGCTCGACGTGTCGTCGCTGACGCAGCTTTCGGCGGACTGCGAGGTCCCCTCGGTGCCACAGGCGCTGAGCAGGCCGCCGGTGGTGACCAGCGCGCCGGAGGCCATCGCGCCGCGGACGAGGGTGCGCCGTGAGAACCTGGTGGCCGACAGCACGGCGGTGGCCTCAGGTGACAGGGGGCTATGTGTGAGGCGCATGTGCGGCTCCAGAGTGGTTCGCGAGAATGGTTCGTACGACCCGACGCCTGATCCTGGCATGATGTAATGCTCAGTCACAAGGATTCCGTTGCGGAAGAGCCAATCCGCAACGAAATGCGAACGTAACAGTGCTCTCGCGGGAGGCGTTGGATGGCGAAGCCGCGGCAGGGCGTGGGCGAGGGTGTGGCCCACGTACTGCTCGATGACGTGGGCAAGCAGATCATCGAGCAACTGCAGGAGGACGGGCGGCGCCCGTACGCCACCATCGGCAAGGCGGTCGGGCTCTCCGAGGCCGCGGTACGGCAGCGGGTGCAGCGGCTCCTCGACGCCGGCGTGATGCAGATCGTGGCGGTCACCGACCCGCTCCAGCTGGGCTTTCCCCGCCAAGCCATGATCGGCCTACGCGCCACCGGCGACCTGGAGGCGATCGCCGACCGGCTCGCCGAGGTCGAGGAGCTCGACTACGTGGTGATCACCGCTGGCTCGTTCGACCTGCTGACCGAGGTGGTCTGCCGCAACGACGACCACCTGCTCGAGATCATCAGCCGGCTGCGCCAGGTCGAGGGCGTGGTCGCGACAGAGGCGTTCGTCTACCTCAAGCTCCGCAAGCAGACGTACAGCTGGGGCACGGCCTGAGGCCGGCCCGCCGTGATCGAAGCTCCCCTCATGTCGTTCTAGCGACTTGAAGGGAGCTTCGATCACGCGGGGAGAGCGGGGAGAGCGGCGGGCAGGGTGCGGGGGCGGCGGGCGTGGTAGACGAGGGCGGGCGGCAGGTTGCGCCAGACCGTGCGGCCGACGACCACCTCCTCGAACGCCGTGCCCAGCGCTGACCGGAGCCGCCGGGCCGGGGGTGCCCAGAGCGCGTGGATGTACGCGAACGTGGTGAAGGCGCCGGTCGGGGCCAGTGCCCAGCGCACCGCGTCCAGTACGCTCCCCTGCCGGCGGGCGGAGAAGGCCGCCCACGGCAGCCCGCTCACGATCACGTCGGCCTGGCCGCGGCCGCGCTCGGCCAGCAGGTCGCCGAGGTGCGCGGCGTCGGAGACCGCGACGTCCAGGCCGGGGTACCGGTCCGCGAGCCGGGCGGCGAAGACCGGGTTGAGCTCGACCGCCAGGTGGTGACCGCGGCCGCCGAGCCGGCGCTGGATGACGTCGGTGAAGGCACCGGTACCGGGACCGAGCTCCACCACCACGGGGTCGCCGCCCTCCGGGACGGTGGCGCAGATCTGGCGGGCCAGGACGGCGGAGCTCGGGGCGATCGCACCCACCGAGAGGGGTGCGCGGGCGAACTCGCGGAAGAAGCGCATCGCATCGTCGGTCACGCCGCCAGTCTGGTGATCGGCGCGGCGGCAACCCTCCTCCCAGCGGACCGGGGATCGACCAGAAGGAGGAGACGCTGCGAAATCCGTTGTATCCCGTTTATCGCGTGACGGATTCCCTTGCACGCCGGGGCAGCACTATGCGGTAATCGTTGCATGGGCAACGCGACCGACCACCTCTGGATGCACTTCACCCGCATGGCGAGCTACCGCGAGGGCGAGGTGCCCACGATCGTCCGCGGCGAGGGTGCCTACGTCTGGGACGCCCAGGGCCGCCGCTACCTCGACGGCCTCGCCGGCCTCTTCGTGGTGAACGCCGGCCACGGCCGCACCGAGCTTGCCGATGCGGCCGCCAAGCAAGCTTCCGAGCTGGCGTTCTTCCCCCTCTGGTCGTACGCGCACCCGACCGCGGTCGAGCTGGCCGAGCGGATCGCCGCGCTCACGCCGGGCGACCTCAACCGGATCTTCTTCACCACCGGCGGCTCGGAGGCGGTCGAGGCGGCCTGGAAGCTGGCCCGCGCCTACTACAAGCGGGTCGGCAAGCCGACCAAGCACAAGGTGGTCAGCCGCTACATCGCGTACCACGGCACGTCGATGGGCGCCCTGTCGATCACCGGCCTGCCCGGCATCAAGAGTGACTTCGAGCCGCTGGTACCGGGCGGGATCAAGGTGCCCAACACGAACTTCTACCGGGCACCGGAGCACGGCGACGACGTCGAGGCGTTCGGGCGGTGGGCGGCCGACGAGATCGCCCGGGCCATCGAGCGCGAAGGGCCGGAGACGGTCGCGGCGGTCTTCCTCGAGCCGGTGCAGAACTCCGGCGGCTGCTTCCCACCCCCGCCCGGCTACTTCCAGCGGGTGCGGGAGATCTGCGACGAGTACGACGTGCTGCTCGTGTCGGACGAGGTGATCTGCGCCTGGGGCCGGCTCGGCGAGTACTTCGGCGCGGTCCGCTACGGCTACCAGCCCGACATCATCACCACCGCCAAGGGCCTCACCTCCGGCTACTCGCCGCTCGGCGCGATGATCGCCACCGACCGGCTGATGGAGCCGTTCCTCGCCGAGACCGGCGTGTTTGCCCACGGCGTGACCTTCGGCGGGCACCCGGTCTCCTGCGCGGTGGCCCTGGCCAACCTCGACATCTTCGCCCGCGAAGACCTCACCGGGCACGTCCGGGCCAACGAGGCCGCCTTCCGGGCCACGCTGGAAAAGCTCAACGACCTGCCGATCGTCGGCGAGGTCCGGGGCGACGGCTACTTCTACGGCATCGAGCTGGTCAAGGACAAGCAGACCCGGGCCACGTTCGACGACGACGAGTCCGAGCGGCTGCTGCGCGGCTTCCTCTCCACCGCCCTCTTCCAGGCCGGGCTCTACTGCCGGGCCGACGACCGGGGCGACCCGGTGGTGCAGCTCGCGCCGCCGCTGATCGCCGGGCAGGAGCAGTTCGACGAGATGGAACAGATCCTGCGCGCCGTACTGGCCGAGGCATGGCAACGTCTCTGAAGGCGGACAGCCTCTGGATGTCCACTGTGGACGACGACCTGGCGCGGCGGCCGGCGCTGGGTGGGTCGCTCGTGGCCGACGTCGCGATCGTCGGAGCCGGGTACACCGGCCTGTGGACCGCGTACTACCTGGCGAGCGCCGCGCCCTCGCTGCGCGTCGTGGTGCTGGAGAAGGAGTTCGCCGGCTACGGTGCCTCCGGCCGCAACGGCGGCTGGTGCTCGGCCCTCTTCCCCACGCCGATGTCCCGGATCGAGCGGCAGCACGGCTCGGCGGCGGCCGCCGCGCTGCGCCGCACCATGAACTCCACTGTGGACGAAGTCGGGCGGGTCGCCGCCGCGGAGGGCATCGACTGCCACTGGAGCAAGGGCGGCACGGTGGCGCTCGCCCGTACGCCGGCACAGCTGCGCCGCGCCCGCGCCGCCGTGGCGGAGGACGAGGACCTGGTACTGCTCAGCGCCGAGGAGGCCGCGAAGCGGTGCGGCGCCACGGGCGTACTGGGCGGTGCGTACACGCCGCACTGCGCCGCGATCCACCCGGCCCGGCTGGTGCGCGGGCTGGCCCGGGCGGTGGAGCGGCGGGGCGTCACCATCTACGAGGGCACGCCGGTCGTCGGGCTGCGCAAGGGCGCGGCCGACACCCCGGTCGGCACGGTGCGGGCCCCGGTGGTCGTGCGGGCGACCGAGGCGTACACGCCACGGCTGCCCGGCACCCGCCGCGCGATCGCGCCGGTGTACTCACTGATGATCTCCACGCCCCCGCTGCCGGACGACTTCTGGGCCGCCGCCGGGCTGGCCGAGCGGGAGACGTTCACCGACTTCCGCCGGCTCATCATCTACGGGCAGCGCACCGCGGACGGGCGGCTGGCGTTCGGCGGTCGGGGCGCGCCGTACCACTTCGGGTCGAAGACCGACGCCGCGTACGACAGCGAGCCGCGTGTCTTCGCCGCGCTGTACAAGGCGCTGGTCGAGCTCTTTCCCGCGCTCGCCGGCGTACCGATCACGCACAGCTGGGGCGGCGCGGTCGGGGTGGCGAGCGACTGGGCCGCCTCGGTGGGGCTCGACCGGGAGACCGGGCTGGCCTGGGCCGGCGGCTACGTCGGTGACGGGGTCGGCACGACCAACCTCGCCGGCCGTACGCTCGCCGACCTGATCCTCGGCGTGGAGAGCGAGCTGACCTCGCTCCCCTGGGTCGGCCACCAGTCTCCACAGTGGCCACCGGAGCCGCTGCGCTGGATGGGCATCAACACGGTCCGCAAGATAGTCACGTGGGCTGACGCAGCCAGGTTGTGATCTGGTCCCGCCGGGTAACGTCGTCGAGCTTCGGGCAGACCCGCTCGCAGTGCTCCAGCCCGGGCCGCTTGTAGGCGAGGCAGCAGGCCGCGGCGAGCGGCACCGGCCCGCTCCAGCGCCGCCGCACCGCGAGCGGGCCGCCGGCGGCGAGCAGCCGGTCCGCCTCCGCCACCGCGGCGTGCGCCGGGCCGGGCGGCAGCTCCCCCGCGAACGCGCTCATCACGGTGTCGGCGACCAGCGCCCAAGCGGTACGCCGGCCGAGGCGCGAGACGCCCCGCAACGTGTCGAGGACCGGGCCGGACAGGGCGAGGACGGTGCCGATCAGATCGGCGTCCATCGTGGACGTCACCACGACACCCGGTTTGCCGGCGAGCGGGTCGCCGGGGAGGACGGCGAGCACGGGCGCCTCCACGGCCAGCGCGTTGAACCAGCCACCCGGGTCCGCGCGGAGCGCCGTACCGTCCATTGTAAACAGTGGCAGCCGGCGCTCCTCCCGGTACGCGTAGACCAGTGGCCGGATGAACGAGCCGGTCACCCAGCCGGCCATGTGCGTCGCCGCGGTCTGCGCCGGGCAGCCGGACGAGGCGGCGAACGCGCGCATCTGCGCCGCCAGCACGCTCCCGTCCGCGTGCAGCTCGCGGAGGGTGTGCCAGCCCGCGCCGTCCCGGACCGCACCCGCGGGCGGGTAGCCGTCAGCCGCGTTGTAGCGCTCCAGGAGGGCGTTGGCCAGCGGCATGGCGACTCACGCGACGGTCTTGCACGCGCTCAGCTTGCCGGTGAGGTCGCGCATCGCCGCCCCGAACGCGGCCCAGGTGGAGGGCGTCTCCGGGTTCCACGAGATCGCCTGGTTGGCCTTCACGGCCGGCAGGTTGGCCACCGTCGGGTAGCGGGAGAGGTCGGTGGTGAAGTACGACGGGTTGCGCGAGTCGTAGAGCAGCACGTCGATCGGGTACTTGCCGGCCTGCTCCCAGGAGAGCACCTCCCAGTGCGGCTCGTTCGCCGGCACGGTCGGCTGGACGAAGTTGACGCCGAGGTTCTGCAGGTACGCCAGGTCGGAGAAGATCTTCGCATTGCCGAGGTAGAGGTTTTCCTTGGTACCGCTGACGAACGCCACCCGCAGGCCGGGCTTGGCCTTGACCGCCTCGCCGAGGGCCGTGCCGGCCGCCTCGAACTCCGTCTTGGCGCTGGTGACCGCGCTGGCGTTCAGGTCGGCGCCGAGTGAGGTGGCCAGCTCGGCGAAGCGGCTGATCACCTTGTCGACCGGCACCTCGAACTGGTTGATGCCGACGGTCGGGCAGAGTGGCTCGATCTTGGCGACCGCGTCCTCCGGCACGTACCAGAGCTGGTCTTTGGTCTGCATCGGCGCGACCAGCAGGTCGGGGGTGAGCGACGCGAGCTTTTCGATGTTGAAGTCGCCCCAGGTCTGGCCGACCCAGGTGACCGCGTCGGTGTCGACGTTGCCCTTGCGCGCGGTCATGTCTTTCGTGTCGCCCCAGGTGCCGACCGGACGGATGCCGAGGTCCCAGAGGGTGGCGGCGGCGCTGAGCTGCGCCACGATCTTGGTAGGCCGGCTCTCCCGGGTCGCCTTCTTGCCCCGGTCGTCGGTGAACTCCCACGGACCGCTGCCGCCGGTCGCCGCGGGCGCCTCACCGCCGTCCTCGCCACCGCACCCGGCCAGCACGAACAGTGCCGCGCCCCCACCGATCAACAGCCGTCGCCGGCTCACTCCACTCACGCCATGGCCTTTCCTCGCCTAGATAAGGGGAGGCTAAGCTAACCGACACCGCGATGTCGAGGAGGGATCTTGTGACGGCGACCGCAGCGGGAGTCCCCGCGACGAGCGTGCGGTCGCGGCCGGCGCTCGCCTGGGGGCTGGTCGCGGCCGGCGCCGCCCTGGTGGCCGCGGCGCTGCTGTCGATCGCGGTCGGCTCCAAATCGATCCCGATCGGCACGGTCTTCGACGCGCTGCTGCACTACGACGCGCGGATCGACGACCACGTGGTGGTCCACGACCTGCGGGTCCCGCGTACGCTGCTCGGGCTCGTCGTCGGCGCCGGGCTGGGGCTCGCCGGTGCGCTCATCCAGGCGCTGACCCGCAACCCCCTGGCCGACCCGGGCATCCTCGGCATCAACGAGGGGGCCGCCCTGGGCGTGCTGGTGGCGATCGGCATCGCCGGGCTGACCAGCCCGTGGGCGTACGTGTGGTTCGCCTTCGCCGGGGCCGCCGCCAGCGCCGCACTCGTGTACGCGATCGGCGCGCGCGGCCGGGAAGGGGCGAGCCCGGTACGGCTGGTGCTGGCCGGTATCGCGTTCACGTACGTGCTGCACGCGATCGGCCGGGCGATCCTGCTCACCGACTCGGCGACCTTCGACCGGTGGCGCAACTGGATGGTCGGCTCGCTGGCCAGCGCCGATCCGGGCGTGATCGTGGGCGTACTGCCGTTCATGGTGATCGGGACGGCGATCGCGCTGGGGCTGACCCCCTCGCTCAACGCGCTCGCGCTCGGCGAGGAGGCGGGACAGGCGCTCGGCGTCCACCGTGGACAGACGCGGGTGCTCGGTGCGGTGGCGGTCACGCTGCTCTGCGGCTCGGCGACCGCGGCGGCCGGGCCGATCACGTTCGTGGGCCTGATGGTGCCGTACGCCGCCCGCATGATCACCGGACCGGACTACCGGTGGCTCGTGCCGTACTCGCTGGTGCTCGCGCCGATCCTGCTGCTCGTCGCGGACGTGTTGGGTCGGGTGGTGACCCGCCCCGGCGAGGTCGGCGTCGGCGTGGTGACCGCGGTGATCGGCGCCCCGCTGCTCGTCGTGCTGGTCCGCCGCCGGGGAAGGCTGCCCCGGCTGTGAAGCGCTCCTTCGCGGTCGGCCTGGCACTATTGGGCATCTGCGCCGCCGTCGCCGTCGTCGCGCTCGGCACCGGCGACTACCCGATCTCGCCCGCCGGCGTGCTGCGGACGCTGGTGGGGCAGGGCAACCCTGCGACCGAGTACATCGTGATCGACCTGCGGCTGCCCCGGGTGCTGACCGCGCTCGCGGTGGGCGCGGCGTTCGGCGCGAGCGGGGCGATCTTCCAGAGCCTCACCCGCAACCCGCTGGGCAGCCCGGACGTCATCGGCTTCACGGCCGGGGCGAGCGTGGGCGCGCTCATCATGATCATCCTGGTCGGCGGCGGTCTGCTGGAGATCGCGTCCGGCGCGGTGCTCGGCGGGGCCCTCGCCGCGGCCGCGGTCTACCTGCTGGCCTACCGGCGCGGCTCGCAGGGGTACCGGCTGGTGATCATCGGGGTGGCGGTGCAGGCGCTGCTCACCGCCATGACCACGTACCTGCTGGCCCGAGCGAACATCTTCGACTCGCAGCGGGCCGCACTCTGGATCATGGGCAGCCTGAACGCCCGCGGCTGGGCGCACGCGGCCGTGGCCGGTGGGGCGCTCGCGCTGCTGCTGCCGGTCGTGCTGGCCCTGCACCGGCGCACGCTCGTGCTGGAGATGGGCGACGAGACCGCCCGCTCGCTCGGCGTCTCCGTGGAGCGGGTCCGGCTGGCCCTGATCGCCACGGCGGTGGCCCTCGCCGCGGTCGGTACCGCCTGTGCGGGACCGATCGCGTTCGTCGCGCTGGCCGCACCCCAGCTTGCCCGCCGGCTCACCCGGGCCACCGGGCCAAACCCGCTACCCTCGGCCGCGATGGGCGCCGCGCTGCTGCTCGCCAGCGACCTCCTGGCGCAGCGGGCCCTCGCACCCACCCAGCTACCGGTCGGCGTCGTGACGGCCGCGCTCGGCGGCGCGTACCTGATCTGGCTCCTGGGCTGGCGCCGCACGGCCGCCTGACGCCCGGCTGCGGGCTTCGACGTCGGGTCGCGGAATCAGATCGTGGTATCCAGGTGCCCCCAGAGGGGCGTTGAAATACCACGATCGCCAGCTGAAGTCCGGTTCGGGCCCCGAGCCAAGGGGTGGCGGTGATCGTTCGCCCGTTCTCCGCGTGACGCGCCGGGCAGGACGCGGGTTTCGGGTGAACGATCAGCGGGCTGGCGTTGAGGTCGGACCGTCCGCGGACGTCGCGGTGACTGATGGCTTGGAGAGCACTTAATGGACCTTCGGGGTCAGTGATCTACAGGTCAGCGGGCGGGTTGGGTGGCTTCGGGGTCGTCGAGGTCGTCGTCCGGCTTGCGGGCACCCGGCGGGGTGATCGGCGGCGGGGTCGGCGCGGACCAGGCCGGCCGCGGGTAGGCGTCCTTCGGCGGCGGGCCCTTCAGCAGCTGGGTGGCCTCGGTGTCCGGCGTGCCGATGCTCCGCGTGGTCTGGTCGCCGAGCGGCGTCGCGGGCGGCGTGGCGGCCGGCACCGGTGCCGTGGGCGAGGTCGGGATCCGGGTCGTCGCGGCCTCGGCCGGCGCCGGCGCGGGCGGGACCGCCGCCGGCGAGGTGGGAATCCGGGTGGTCGGTGCCTCGGCCGGCGGCTGGCCGAGGCGCGTCGTCGTCTCGTGCTCGGGTGGCGGGGGCGGGGTCTGCGCCGGGATCCGGGTGGTCGGTGCCTCGGCCGGCACCGGTGGCGCCGAGGACGGCACCGGGGCGGGCGGCGCGGACGACGGCAGCGGCGGGACGGGCGGCGCGGTCACCGGGAACGGCGCGGTGGGCGGCGGCGGTGCACCCGGTCCGCCGGGCACCGGCTGGTAAGGCGCACCGGGCGGCGGCGGGGCCAGGTAGCCCGGCGCCGCGGCGAAGGAGGGCTGGCCGGGGTAGGGCGGTGGGTACGCGCCGCCCGGCGGGACCGCGCCCGGGGGCATCCCGGGCCCCGGCACCGGGTACGGCGGTGCGGCGACCGGCGTGCCGGCGGCCGGGTGGGCGTAGCGGCGCCAGCGGCGCGGGCTCAGCAGTGTGGCGAGCAGCGGCACGGCGAGGAGGGCGGAGTACCCGAGTGCCGGGTAGGTGAGCGCGAAGTCACCGCGGCGCAGGTCGGTGGGCATGGTGTCGAAGTACGACGCCGGGTCGAACGCGGACCAGGCGGCCAGCACGACGAAGACGATCCCGATGAGGGCGGGCCCGATCGGGGAGAGCCGCGCCATGGTCAGCAGCGCGTACAGCCCGCCGGCCGCCAGCAGCGCGAGCAGGCCGAGCACGATCTCGATCTGGAACCCGCCGGCGAACTGGACCCGGGCCCGGTTGACCTCGGTCAGGCCGTAGCCGGCTCCGACCCATATCAGCGGCGCCAGAAACAGCGACAGCAGGAGCGAACCCGCGTGGCGCATGTGCCCTCCCCATCATCATCCGCAGGGGCACCGTACCCCGCGGGGGCAACCCCCTTGAACTGCTACGACTCGCCGCTTGTGCGCTTGCCCGCACCGGCGGGCGGCGCCGACCAGGGAGTACCGCCGGACGGCCGGCTGGGGACCGTGGGCGTCTCGTCCGCTTCGCCCAGTGGCCGCGTATCGAAAGCGTTGAAGGAGGAGAGCGACGCCGGCGCGGTGACCACGTCCGGCAGCGTGTCCGGTTCGTCCTTGACGACGAACGGCTCGGGCGCGTACCCACTCGCCAGCGGCCACCGCCGCCACCGCTGGACGCTGAACGTGGCGATCACGAGCAGCACCCCGAGCAGCAGGAGCGTGCCGTTGTCGAGCGGTACCAGCAGCGGGATGTCGCGGTCGAGGACCGCCCAGTTGTCCGGCACCGTGTCCCGTACGGCCAGCGGGTCGGCGAAGAGCCCGGCATACGGGGTGATCAGCAGCAGCCCGGCGAGGAGCGGGCCGAGCGGCGAGAAGCGCAGCGTGCCGATCACGCCGAGCAGGATGCCGGCCACCACGAGGTAGGCGGCGGGCTCGATGAGGTCGATCGTGTCGTACCGCCGGGCCTCGGCCCACCCGGCCACCGTGCTGGACGACCTGGACTGCCCCACGGAGACGAGCACCCAGGTGAGCGGCGCGACGACCACGCCAGCGAGCAAACTCCATAAATGTCGCATGCGCGCACCGTACCGGGTTAGCTCGCCACGTGGCAGGCGGGCAAGATGATCGAATGAGCGAGCGCAGCGAGCGAATCATTGGGCGCAGGGCGCTTGGAGCCTCGTGGCCGCCCGCGGCGAAGCGAGGACGGGCATGAGCGAGGGCACCGTGTTGTGGACACCACCGGCAGACGTGCGGGACCGGTCCCGGATCGGGGACTACCTGCGCTGGCTGCGCGAGCACCGGGGGCTGGACTTCGCCGGGTACGCCGAGCTGTGGCAGTGGTCGGTCGACGACCTGCCCGGCTTCTGGCGGTCCATCTGGGACTACTTCGAGATCATCGCGTACGACCAGCCGGCCGCCGTGCTGGAGCGACAGGTGATGCCGGGCGCCCGCTGGTTTCCCGGCGCCACGCTCAACTACGCCGAGCACGTGCTGCGGATGCCGGGCCTGGCGCCGGACGACCCGGTCGTGCTGGCGTACTCGCAGAGCCGCGCGCCGGTGACCCTCACCAAGGCCGAGCTGCGCGAGCAGGTACGGCGGGTGCGGGCCGGGCTGCGCCGGCTCGGCGTGGGGCGGGGCGACCGGGTGGCCGCGTACGCCCCGAACATCCCGGAGACGTACGTGCTGATGCTCGCCGCCGCCAGCCTCGGCGCGACCTTCTCCTCCTGCGCGCCGGAGTTCGGCACGCGCAGCGTGGTCGACCGGTGGCAGCAGATCGAGCCCTCGGTGCTGGTCGCGGTCGACGGCTACCGGTACGGGGACAAGGCCGTCGACCGGCGCGCCGAGGTGGCCGCGATCCGGGCGGCGCTGCCGTCGCTGCGGCACACGGTCACGCTGCCGTACCTGCACGGCGACGGGGACTGGGCCGAGCTGGCGGCCGAGACCGACGAGGAGCTCGCCTTCGAGCCGGTCCCCTTCGACCACCCGCTCTACGTGCTCTACTCCTCCGGTACGACCGGGCTGCCCAAGCCGATCGTGCACGGCCACGGCGGCATCCTGGTCGAGCACCTCAAGATGCTCGCGCTGCACCACGACCTCGGTCCGGGCGACCGGTTCTTCTGGTTCACCACGACCGGCTGGATGATGTGGAACTTCCTCGTCTCCGCCCCGGCCGTGGGCGCGGCGATCGTCCTGTTCGACGGAAATCCTGGGTACCCGGGCCTCGGCGCGCTCTGGCGGATGGCCGAGGAGGCCGGCATCACGTACTTCGGCACCAGCGCGCCGTTCCTGCTCGCCTGCCGCAAGGCCGGGCTCACCCCGCGGATGGGCCCCGGGCTGCGCGGGGTCGGCTCGACCGGCGCGCCGCTGCCGCCCGAGGGCTTCGCCTGGGTGTACGAGGCGGTCAGCCCCACCGTCCAGCTCCAGTCCCTGTCCGGCGGCACGGACGTCTGCACCGGCTTCATCGGCGGCGCCCCGCTCGTCCCGGTGTACGAGGGCGAGCTCTCCTGCCGCTGCCTCGGCGCCCGGGTGGAGGCGTACGACCCGAGCGGCAAGCCGGTGATCGACGAGCTCGGCGAGCTGGTGATCACCGCGCCGATGCCGAGCATGCCGGTCGGGTTCTGGGGCGACACGGACGGCAGCCGCTACCGCGAGGCGTACTTCGACGTGTACCCCGGCGTGTGGCGGCACGGCGACTGGATCACGATCAGCGAGCGGGGCACCTGCGTGATCACCGGCCGCTCGGACGCCACGCTCAACCGCGGCGGCGTACGGCTGGGCACCGCCGAGTTCTACTCCGTGGTCGAGGGCCTGGACGAGGTGGTCGACTCGGTGGTCGTCCACATCGACGGCGACGGCCAGGGTGAGCTGCTGCTCTTCGTGGTGCTGGCCGGTGACCGCGAGCTCGACGACGACCTTCGCAAGAAGATCGCCCGCGAGCTTCGTACCGCCCTGTCGCCCCGGCACGTGCCGGACGAGATCCATCAGGTACGGGCGGTGCCCCGCACGCTCAGCGCGAAGAAGCTGGAGGTGCCGGTCAAGCGGATCCTCACCGGCACGCCCATCCAGCAGGCGGCGGCGACCGGCGCGCTGGCCAACCCCGAGTCGCTGGAGGAGTTCCGACGTTTCGCCCGAGAGCACTGACCACTCAGCCGACAACGATGCGGTGCCGCCACGGCGTCTCATCGCCATGAGCGAGAAGACGGCCATGAGCGCGTACCTGCGGCTGACCGTCACCGACACGCTGGGGGTGTGGGTCGACGGCAACCACGCGTTCAGCCCGCTGGCCAAGGTCACCCGCACCTGCTGGTACCGGCTGCCGAGCGACTGGGTGGTCGGCGACTCCCTCGCGCCCGGGCGGCGCGACCGCCTGGTCGACGCGCTTTACGGCCCCGGCTGGCGCGACGGCAACCCGGACGGCTCCCGGTACGTGCTCCTCGACGTGGACGAAAAGGTGCTCACCGAGCGTGAGGTGCGGTCCCGGCCGTGGCTGAGCGACCGGGCCGGCTTCTTCGTGTGGACCGAGGAGGGCGCGTTCCGCGAGGTCATACCAGCCGAGCTGTGACCTTTTCGGCGGCCGCCCGGTCGTCCAGCTTGGCCGGGTCGAGGGCGGCGCAGAGCACCAGCGTCGCGCCCCCGGCCAGCGGCGCGAGCAGCCAGTCGAGCGGGTCCGGGTGCTTCGCGGCGTCGACCAGCACGCGGTCGCCGGCCTTCAGGCCGAGGTCCGCGGCACGGGCCGCCGCGCGCTCCACCAGGCTGCGGTCACTCTGATCCGGGTACGGCGTGAAGTGGTCCCCGAACGTCAGCACCTCAGCCGCGTAGTCCACAAAACCGGACGGTACTGTCCGCATCGGCAGGGCCATCGGGGCGAGGCCGAGCACGAAGCGGTCGCCGGCGCTCCACTCCGCCGCGTCGTTCACCCGATCAGCCGCCGCGAAAATGACATCGACGGAAATTTTCCCATTCGTAACCTGAGCACCGGGAGCGACGACCTCGACGCCGGCCGCCCAGGCGCCGAGCAGCACGGCGGCGGTCTGCCAATGCGGCGGGAGCAGTACGCCGGCGCGGTCGCCCGAGCCCAGCCCCAAGCCGTCCACCAGCAGATTCGCGGTCTTGGCGACCCAGTTGTCGAGCGTGGCGCCGGACAGCTCGGTGCGGTCGCCGGTCGCGTCGTCGTACCAGGTGAGCAGCGGCTGGGCCGGATCCTCAGCGGCCGCGGTGGCGAAGCGTTCGATCACAATGCCGGACAGTACTCACTCCTGACTCACTCACTCCGGGAAAAGTCTTACCGTCGCGTCGCAGACAACGATGGCCGAACCGTGCGGCGTAGGCTTTACGTACGTGTTGTTGAACACAACCACAGACCGTCGCAAGGAGTCGTCCAGTGACCCCCGGTAGTCCGCCCCGCGTGCTCGTCGACGCTACGAGTGTTCCCGCCGACCGGGGTGGCGTCGGCAGATACGTCGACGGGTTGCTCGGCGCCCTCGCCAAGGTCATCGGCTCCGGGGTGGAGCTGGCCGTCGTGGCCCTCCGCACCGACGTGGAGCGCTACGGCCGCATGCTGCCGGCCGCCGAGGTGATCGCCGCGCCGGCGGCCGTGGCCCACCGCCCGGCCCGGCTGGCCTGGGAGCAGACCGGGCTGCCGCTGCTGGCCCAGCAGGTCGGCGCCGAGGTGCTGCACTCGCCGTTCTACACCTGCCCGCTGCGGGCCGGCTGCCCGGTGACGGTGACCGTCCACGACGCCACGTTCTTCACCGAGCCGGAGCACTACGACAAGTCCCGCCGCACGTTCTTCCGCAGCGCGATCAAGACCGCCCTCCGCCGGGCCGAGCGGGTGATCGTGCCGAGCAAGGCGACCCGCGACGAGCTGATCCGCCTGCTCGACGCCGACCCGACCCGCATCGACGTGGCCTACCACGGCGTCGACCACGCCGCGTTCCACCCGCCGACCGACGAGGAGAAGGCCCGGGTCCGGGCCCGGCTGGGCCTCGGCAGCAGCGGCTACGTGGCGTTCCTCGGCGCCAAGGAGCCCCGTAAGAACGTGCCCAACCTGATCCGCGGCTGGGCCCAGGCGGTGCGCGACCGCACCGACCCGCCGGCCCTGGTGATCGCCGGCGGCCAGGGGCACGACGACGACATCGACCGCGCGGTCGCCGAGGTGCCGGCCCACCTCCGCCTGCTCCGCCCCGGCTATCTGCGCTACGCCGACCTGCCCGGCTTCCTGGGCGGCGCGCTGGTCGCGGCCTACCCGTCGTACGGCGAGGGCTTCGGCCTGCCGATCCTGGAGGCGATGGCCTGCGCGACGCCGGTGCTGACCACGCCGCGCCTGTCACTGCCCGAGGTCGGCGGCGACGCGGTGGCGTACACGAGTGAGGACCCGGCGCAGATCGCCGCCGACCTCGGCGCGCTGCTCGACGACGAGGCCCGGCGGCTGTCGCTGGCCAAGGCGGGCTTCGACCGGGCCAAGGAGTTCACCTGGGAGAGCAGCGCCGAGGTGCACGTAGCCGCATGGAGCCGCGCCGCGAGCTAACCGGCGCGGCAGGCCAGTGACAGGCATGATGGGCGGCATGCTTTTCGCCGTCATCCCGGCGGGCGGCAGCGGCACACGGTTGTGGCCGTTGTCCCGAGCCGGCCACCCTAAATTCCTGCACCCGCTCACCGGCACCGCCGCCTCGCTCCTGCAGGCGACCGTCCAGCGGCTCGCGCCGCTGACCACCCCGGAGCGGACGCTGGTGGTGACCGGCCTGGCCCACGCGGCGGCGGTCGCCCGGCAGCTCACCGGGCTGCCGGAGGAAAACATCCTGGTCGAGCCCTCACCGCGGGACTCCTGCGCGGCGATCGCCCTGGCCGCCGCGGTGATCGCGCGGCGCGACCCGGACGCGGTGATGGGCTCGTTCGCGGCCGACCACCTGATCGCCGACCCGGAGGGGTACGTGGCGACGGTCCGCCGCGCGGTGGAAGGCGCCCAGCAGGGCCTGCTGATGACCGTCGGCATCAAGCCCACCCGGCCGGAGACGGGATACGGCTACCTCCAGTGCGGCAGTGGCGTCGGTGACGGCCCGATCCGCGTCGTCGAGGAGTTCAAGGAAAAGCCGGCGTACGACGTGGCGGTCTCCTATGTAGAGTCCGGGCGGTACTTCTGGAACGCCAGCATGTTCGTGTGGCGGGTCGACACGTTCCTCGCCGAGCTGGCCCGCCAGCAGCCGGAGATGCACGCCGGGCTGGAGCGGATCGCGGCGGTCTGGGAGTCGGCGGCCCGCGAAGAGGTGCTCGGCGAGGTCTGGCCGACCCTGCCGAAGATCTCCGTCGACTACGCGGTGATGGAGGGCGCGGCGGTGGCCGGGCTGGTCGGCACCGTCCCCGGCGACTTCGGGTGGAACGACATCGGTGACTTCCACACGCTCGGCGACGTACTCCCCACCGACCCGGCCGGCAACGTGGTGGTGGGCGCCGGCACGGCCGGCGACAAGCCGGGCGTACTGCTGCACGACTCGAGCGGCCTCGTGGTCGTACCCGGGTCCGGCCGGCTGGTCGCCGCGCTGGGCGTACGCGACCTGATCGTCGTGGACACCGAGGACGCGGTGCTCGTCTGCCCCCGCGACCGTGCCCAGGATGTGAAGAAGCTGGTGGACCAGCTCAAGCAGCGTGGCGACGACAGCTACGTTTGATCAATGACGCTGACCCCGGTTGAGCTCGCCGTCGGCTGTAACGAGGCGAGCGACCTGCTGCCCGTGCTCGCGCCCGAGGTGCTGGCGGCGCACGGCGCGCGGCGGGCATTCTGGACGGTGCTCGACGAGGGCACGGTCGAGCAGTGCCTGGCGCTGCTGCTGGAACGCCCGGACGGCACCTGGACCGCGCACCACGCCGCCTTCGACGCGGGTGCGGAGACCGGCCGCACCGAAGACGGGGAGGCGCTGGCCCGCTCCGGTGAGTGGATCTACGTGCTCGGCTCGCACTTCGGCTCCAAGGCCGGCCCGCTGCGCCCGAAGCGCGCGTTCTTCGCCCGGTTTCGGGAGGCGGACGCGGGTCGCCCCGGCGCCGCGCCGCTGCAGATCGTGCGCAACCAGTTCCGGCTGCACCGGCTGGTCAACGACGCGCTGGCGGCGGCGGACATCACGCCGCTGCCGCCGGGCAACCGGGTGCGGGCCAGGTTCATCGTGGAGACCATCAACCGGGGTACGGCGCGGGAGAAGAGCTGGGCCACCCGCCTCGCCGCCGGCGACCTCCCGCTCAACGTCGAGGCGGCCGCCTTCACGCCGTCCGGCACGCTGCTGCTCGGGCTCCGCTTCCCGGTGACCGAAAAGGGCGAGCCGGTGCTGGTCGAGGTGGCCGGCGTGGAGGGCATGTTCGACAGTGACGCGCAGACCTGGCCGGAGGTGCTCGGGGCGTACGCCCTCACCGGCGTCACGCCGCCCGGCGCGCTGGTCGGCTTCCGGGCGCTGACCGCGGCCGGCGACGGGACGTACGAGGCGATCGTCGGCTCGATCGACGCGCTGGGCAAGGGCTCGGTGCTGCTCGACGACCACCCCGAGGGGGGCGAGGTGACCAGCCGGCACATCCGCTTCCGCCTCCCCGCGCCGGACGGCGGCCGCCGGGTGCCCGCCGAGCTCGTCGGCGACCTGGCCCCGTTCCACAACGTCGAAGGGCTGGCGGTCGAGAGCGGCCAGCACGTGTACGTCACCGACGAGGACCACCGGGTGGCGATCTGGCTGGGCTGAGCCCCGGGTCCCGCGGCGGCCGCGAGACCCGGGGTCCGAGAGGGCGCTACCCGGCCGTGCAGGTGGGTGTGATCCCGGTACCGGTGCCGGTGCCCTGGAAGCCGAACTCGGTCGACTGGCCAGCGCCGACGGTGCCGTTGTAGCTGGCGTTGGTGAACTGGACGGTCCCGCTGGTGCCGGTGCGGTTCGCGTTCCAGTGGTTGGTGACGCTGGCGCCCGACGGCAGGGTCGCCGAGACCGTCCAGCCGTTGATCGCCGCGGAGCCGGCGGTCACCCGTACCGTGGCCACGAAACCGCCCGTCCACTGGTTGAGCGAGACCGTCGCCGTGCAGCCGTTACCGGCCGGCGGCGGGGTCGTGGGCGGAGGCGTCGTCGGGGGCGGGGTGGTCGGCGGCGGCGTGGTGGGCGGAGGCGTCGTGGGCGGCGGGGTCGTCGGCGGCGGCGTGGTCGGGCCGTCGGTCAGCGTCGGCGTCGTCCAGTCCCGCCACTCGGCGAGGTTGCCCTGCTTGCGGCTGGAGATCCGGATCGTGCCGGCCGCGCTCCCCGTCTTCAGCAGGAACTTCTGCAGGAACTGCTGCATCGGGGTACGCCACTCGGGCCGGACCGCGCAGTGCGTGCCGTCCGAGACGTCGGACCAGTACGTGATGTTGCCGCCCACGCCCAGCGCCTTGTAGATCTCGGCGCCGGCGAGGGCCGCGTTGCTGCCGGACCGGGCGGCCAGCCAGTCGATGTGCGGGTTTTCCATGAGGAGCAGGCCGCGCGGCGCGATCATGCCGACCATCTCGTGCGTGTCGACCGGCAGTGAGTTCGGGTTGCCGGTGTACGAGTTGAACGCGTCACCCAGCCACGGCTGCTCGCTGTAGGCACTGCTCAGCGGCTGCGCGCCGGACTCACCGGGGATGCCGCGGAAGATCGGAGCACCGCCGCTGCCGGACTCGACCGGCATGGTCAGCGCGATCCGCTGGTCGAAGACGCCGATCGTGAAGGCGCCCTTGCCGTACCGGGAGCATCCGGTGACGCCGAGCCCGTCGGCCCGCAGGACGTTGCCGCCGGAGGACTCGATGACGTCGATCAGGCGGCTGACGCCCCAGGCCCACGCCATCAGGATGCCGGTGCTGCTCGACGCGCCGTAGACGCTGTAGAACGCGCCCTGCTTGTTGTTGCGCGGGGTGCCCTCCCGGCCGACCGCGAGCGGGTCGTAGTTGATGACCGCGACGCCCGCCCCGCGGATGGTGGCGGTGTCGGCGCCGAGACCGCCCACGACGAAGACGGCCGGGTACGGTGCCGTGCCGGTCGTCGGGAGCTGGACGCTCGCCGAGAAGCTGGCGCTGCGGCCCTGGTCCGACACGCTCACGGTGATGCTGCTGCTGGAGACGGTACCCGTGACGGATGCCGGCTTTGGAGGCTTCTGACCGTAGACGGTCCGCTCGGCCATCTCCCGGATCTCGGCCCGGCGGCAGCGCCAGTCGGCCTTCGAAGTGATGCGACTACCGTCAATCTTCCGGAAGGGATCCGGGAGCCTGGCGCTGGACGTCGAGGGGGTGTTGGCCACCGGGCAGTCGGCGCCGTCGTCCTCGACGCCCACGGCGGCGTACGCGGGGGTGGAGGTTTTCGTTAGCACAGTTACCGTTCCGGTGACCGCGAGCACCGCGACTGCCAGCACGATGACCGTCGATCGGAACGTAGAGCGGCCCGAGCTGATGATCACCAGGGCTCT
This sequence comes from Phytohabitans maris, assembly GCF_031085175.1. Lineage (GTDB taxonomy): Bacteria > Actinomycetota > Actinomycetes > Mycobacteriales > Micromonosporaceae > Phytohabitans > Phytohabitans maris. The sequence continues at coordinate 57,816 of NZ_JAVHUY010000024.1, read as the reverse complement.
CCTTCCGGCGTGGGGTGGTGGGAGCGGCCTCGTGATCGATGATCACCGATGCCGTCACCGACAAGTTTCGACCGAGATACCGAAACATGTCAATACTGTTCCGGTACAGCTGGCAGGCGACGTCGAAACCCGGGGCACCCACCCCCGCGCGGGGTGTGAATCAGTCCGGCAGGACCGGGAGCACGGGCACGGCCGCCACTCCCTCAGCGGCCAGGGCGGCCCGCAGGCGGTGCAGGTCGGTGCCGAAACGCACCAGGGCAGCGGCGTCGGTGGACCGGGGCGGTGTGGCCCGTACCCCCTGGTCTGGATCGTGGGTGAAGAGCGTGCCGGGGGCGACCACGCCGGCCACCGCGGCGATCGCCCGGTCCACCGCGGCCGGATCCGGCGGCTCCTCGGCCGGGGGCGGGTCGAGCGGGAGCAGCGCGGCCGCGCGGAGGCCGGCGGCGCGGGCCTCGGTCGTGCCCAGCGAAAACATGTCGGCGGCCGCCTCGCGCACCAGCGCCACCGCGCCCGGGCCGTCGTCGCCCGGGCGGGACAGGTAGCCGCGCACCACCGCGACCGGCACCTGGTCGGTCTTTCCCTTGACCAGCTCGCTCGCGGCCGCCAGCTCGTCGACGACGGCCATCTGGGTGATGTGCAGCTCGTTGCCGTACGGGTCGGTCTCGCCCCGGTGGTCGCGGACCGGCGCGATGCCGGCGGCGCCGAGGGCGACGTCGGTGAGGCCGTTGCGCCACGGGCGGCCCATCGTGTCGGAGACGACCACGGCCACGTCGACGCCGTGCCGCTCGCGCAGCGCCGCCCGGAGCGCGCGGGCCGAGGCGTCCGGATCCTTGGGGAGCAGCACGAGCCGCTCGCGCTCCACATTGGAGGCGTCGATGCCGGCGGAGGCCATCACGAAGCCGTGGTGGGTCTGCACGATCCGGGTCTGGCCGCGGGTGGCCACGGTGCGCGCGGTCTCGGCGGCCAGCACCTCGTCGCGCGCGGCGGCCCGCTCCGGCCCGTCGGCCGGCACGTCGACCAGCTGACCCTCCGCTTTGGACACGATCTTGCTGGTGACGACGAGCACATCGCCGTCGCGCAGCCAGGGTGCCGCGCCGGCGATCAGCCCGGCCAGGTCGTCGCCGGGCGAGACGTCACCGATCCCGGTGACCGGCAGGATTTCGAGCCTCACGGCCGTCCTCGCTTCGCCGCGGGCGGCCGCGAGGCACAAAGGCCGCTGTGTCTGCTGGTTCGCTCGCTCACGCCAACTCCATCGCGGCGCGCACCATCGTGGTCGTCGCCTGCTCGTCGCTCATCCACAGTGGAACCGCGCGGACCGCCACGCCGGGCACCTCCGCGCCCTCGTCGGTCGTGTCCACCAACCAGCCGTCGAGGAGATCGGCGCCGTAGAGCCCGCCGACGCCGGCCGCCGTGCACTCCGCGCCCACGATCGCCAGGCACTTGTCGGCCATGCCGCGCACCGGCGCGCCGCCGATGATCGGCGAGATCCCGACCACCGGCGCGGTGCCCGTGGCGACCGCCTCGCGCAGCCCCGGCACGGCCAGGATCGGGGCGATGCTCACCACCGGGTTGCTCGGCGCCAGCATTACCACGTCGGCCGCGGCGAGCGCGTCGAGCACGCCCGGCGCCGGCTTGGCCGACTCCGCCCCGACGAAGACGAAGCGCTCGGTCGGCAGATTGCCCCGGTGCCGCACCCACCACTCCTGGAAGTGGATCGCCTTCTGCTCGCCGTCGAGCTGGACCACGGCGTGGGTCTCCAGCCGGTCGTCGCTGGCCGGGATCAGCCGCACGCCGGGCTGCCACCGGTCGCAGAGCGCCTCGGTCACCGCCGAGAGCGGGTAGCCGGCGGTCAGCATCGTGCTGCGCACCAGGTGGGTGGCGACGTCCTTGTCGCCGAGGCCGAACCAGGTGGGCTCCGCCCCGTACGCGGCCAGCTCGCCCTTCACGGTCCAGGTCTCGCCGACCCGCCCCCAGCCTCGTTCGGGATCGGCGCCGCCACCGAGCGTGTACATGACGCTGTCCAAATCGGGGCAAATCCGGAGGCCGTGCATGGATGCGTCGTCTCCGACGTTGACCACCGCGGTCACCTCGGCGCCCACCTCGCGGGCGTACGCACGCACGCCCACCAGGAAGCGAGCGCCGCCGATGCCTCCGGCCAGTACCACGATCCGCATGCCACCATCCTCCCGCAGGCCATGCGAGCGCAGCGGCACTACCCCCGGCCCGCTAGGCTCACGGGCGCAGACCGCTTTGTCCGCCACCCCAGGGGGAGCCTTGACCACCCAACCCGAGGCCACGCCGAGCGACGGGACGTCGGCCAGCCAGTTCACCAAGCCGCTGCGCGAGCTCGCCGCCCTGGTGCTCCTTGGCGCCACCGCGGTTCTGCTCTTCGTGGCGATCCTCGACCTCATCCCGACCGGAGACTTCGAGACCTTCACCGGCAACGCCGCGGGCAGCTTCGACGGCTTCGTCAGCCTCGCCACGATCGGCCTGCCGTTCCTCGCGGTGCTCCTGGCCAACCACGTCCAGCCGGCGCTGGGCCGCGCCAAGATCATCACGCTGGTGGCGCTGATCGAGTACGCGGTCGCCGCGTTCTTCGGCGTCGTCTTCGGCCTCTTCATCGGCGTCGTGAAGATCGCCGACGACAGCGTCTTCAACGCGCTGAAGGCGTTCCTCGCCCGGATCGCCGTGCTGGCGGTGCTCGCCATCGCGGCGTACGCGCTGGTCCGGGTCGCCCGCGGCCTCTACTTCGTGCCGAAGCCCAAGCCCCAGCCGGGCATGTACGGGCAGCCGGCGTACGGGCAGCAGCCGGGCTACCCGCCGGGCTACGGGCAGCAGCCGGGCTACCCGCAGCAGGGCTACCCCCAGGCGTACGGGCAGCCCACCGCCGCCTACCCGCAGGCGTACGGCCACCAGCCGGGGCAGCCGCCCGCCCAGCCGTACGGTGCCGGCCCGGCCGGCGCGCCCACCGCACCGGTGCCGCCCATGCCGGCCACCCCGCCGCAGGCGCCGACCAGCACCCCGCCGAGCCACGAGCAGCCGCCGCCCGAGCCGGGCCAGCAGACCCAGCTGATCAACCCGGCCAGCCAGCAGCCGTCGGCCGGCTTCCCGCCGCCCCCGCCGGCCGGCCTGGGCGACGACCCGACCCGCCCGGTCCAGCGATAGCCGTCTGGTGATCGAAGCTCCCTTCAAGTCGTTCTAACGGCTTGACGGGAGCTTCGATCACAGTCATCACCAGCGGCTTGGTGGGGGCTTTGGGCGCGGCGAAGCCAGAGTGTGGGGAGGGCAACTGCCCTTCCTACGCCGCACCGCCGTAGGCTTCATCGGGTGGCTGATCACAACGAAGCTCGGCCCACCGAGGCGAGCCTCCGCCGGGCGCTGCACCGGGCCGCCGAGGGGCGCGCGCTCGACGTGGACGAAGCGGCCACGCTGCTGACCGCGCGCGGCGAGCCACTCGACCAGCTCCTCCGCATCGCCGGGGGCATCCGTGACGCCGGGTTGCGCGACGCGGGGCGGCCCGGCGTCGTCACGTTCTCCAAGAACGTCTTCATCCCGCTCACCCGCCTCTGCCGCGACCGGTGCCACTACTGCACCTTCGCCACGGTGCCGCACCGGTTGGTCACCCCACAAAAACGCTCCAGTGCGCTCCACGTTTCCGCGGGGACCCCGACTTCGGCGGCCTTCCTGGAGCGCGACGAGGTGCTCCAGATCGCCCGCGACGGCGCCGCGCAGGGCTGCAAAGAGGCGCTCTTCACGCTCGGTGACCGGCCTGAAGAGCGGTGGGCGGTGGCCCGCGAGTGGCTGCACGAGCGGGGCTACGACTCCACTCTCGACTACGTACGGGCCAGCGCGATCGCCGTGCTGGAGGAGACCGGCCTGCTGCCGCACCTCAACCCGGGCGTCCTGTCCTGGGCCGACCTGCAGCGGCTCAAGCCGGTCGCGGCCAGCATGGGCATGATGCTGGAGACGACGGCCACGCGGCTGTGGAGCGAGCCGGGCGGGCCGCACTACGGCTCCCCCGACAAGGAGCCCGCCGTACGCCTGCGGGTGCTGGAGGACGCCGGGCGGGTGGGCGTGCCGTTCACCACCGGCATCCTGATCGGCATCGGCGAGACGCTGGCCGAGCGGGCCGACTCGCTCTTCGCGATCCGGCGGGTGGCCCGGCAGTACGGGCACATCCAGGAAGTCATCGTGCAAAACTTCCGCGCCAAGCCGGACACCGCGATGCGCGGCATGCCCGACGCCGAGCTGCACGACCTGGCCGCCACCGTGGCGGTCGCCCGCATCCTGCTCGGACCCGGGGCCCGCATCCAGGCCCCGCCCAACCTCATCGCCGGCGAGTACCAGCTGCTGCTGCGGGCCGGCATCGACGACTGGGGCGGCGTGTCGCCGGTGACGCCCGACCATGTGAGCCCCGAGCGCCCCTGGCCGCAGATCGAGGAGCTGGCCCGCCACACGGCCGACGCCGGCTTTACGATGCGCGAGCGCCTGGCCGTCTACCCCGAGTACGTGGTCCGCGGCGACCCCTGGCTCGACCCCCGGGTCCTCCCCCACGTAACCGCCCTGTCCCTGGAGACCGGCCTGGCCGCCCCGGAGGCGAAGCCGACCGGTCACCCCTGGCAGGAGCCCGACGACACAGTCCCGGCCGGCCGCGTAGACCTCCACCAGGAGATCGACACGGTGGGCCGCACGGAGGACCGCCGCGGCGACTTCGACTCCGTCTACGGCGACTGGTCCGAGGTGGCCGCCTCGCTGTCCGCGCCGTCCGTGCTGGCCTCGACGCCGGTCGCGGCCGCGCTGCGACTCGCGGCGAACGAGCCGGCCGCGCTCCTGGAGCCCCGGCACGAGGGCGCGGCCATGGCGCTGTTCGAGGCGGACGGCTCGGCGCTGGACGAGCTCTGCGGGATCGCGGACGACCTGCGGCGCGCGGCGGTTGGCGACGACGTGACGTACGTCGTCAACCGCAACATCAACTTCTCCAACGTCTGCTATGTGGGCTGCCGCTTCTGCGCGTTCGCCCAGCGCGAGCGGGACGCCGACGCCTACCGCCTCTCCGTGGAGCAGGTCGCCGACCGGGCCGAGGAGGCGTGGCGGGCCGGCGCGACCGAGGTGTGCATGCAGGGTGGCATCGACCCCAAGCTGCCGGTCACCGCGTACGCCGACCTGGTCCGCGCGGTCAAGGAGCGGGTGCCGGGCATGCACGTACACGCCTTCTCGCCGATGGAGATCGTCACCGCGGCCAGCAAGGCGGGCATGTCCATCCGCGACTGGCTGACCATGCTCCGCGAGGCCGGGCTCGACACCATCCCCGGCACCGCCGCGGAGATCCTCGACGACGAGGTGCGCTGGGTGCTGACCAAGGGCAAGCTGCCGACCGCCACCTGGGTCGAGGTGGTCTCGACGGCACACGAGGTCGGCATCCGGTCCAGCTCCACGATGATGTACGGCCACGTCGACCACCCGCGCCACTGGCTCGGGCACTTTCGGGTGCTCGCCGGCATCCAGGACCGGACCGGCGGCTTCACCGAGTTCGTGGCGCTGCCGTTCGTGCACACGAACGCGCCGATCTACCTCGCCGGCATCGCCCGCCCCGGCCCCACCTGGCGGGAAAACCGGGTCGTGCACGCGATGGCGCGGATCCTGCTGCACGAGCGGATCGCCAACATCCAGTGCTCCTGGGTGAAGCTGGGCGACGAGGGTACCGTCGCGATGCTCCAGGGCGGCTGCAATGATCTCGGCGGCACGCTGATGGAGGAGACGATCTCGCGGATGGCGGGTTCGGCCAACGGTTCCGCACGCACCGTCGAGCAGCTCCACTCGATAGCCAAGGCGGCCGGGCGGCCGGCGCGGGAGCGCACGACGGCGTACGCGCCGCGCTGACGTTTGGTGATCGAGCGTTACCCCGGAGGGGGCTGAATCGATAGGGGCGGTGGCGCCTCGCACGCTTCTCCCGCGAGTCGCGCGCGGCGCGCCGAGAAAGCGGGCCCTTTTATCAGGTTCGGCTTGACGACGCACGCATTACACGCGTGTAATTTCACTGGGGTTGTTCGAATAGGATCTTCAGTTGTTCCCTAGGATCATCTGAAACTACACCGTTCGGACATAAAGACACGCCTTCCGCGTGGGGGGTTGCGCCGGCGACGCGGCCGGTGCGCAAGAAGGAGGCAGGTTGATGGACGGCCCACTGGAGGTGGCCGACCTGATCGGAGACGCGCCGGAGTGGCAGGAGCGGGCCCTGTGCTCGCAGACCGACCCGGAGGCGTTCTTTCCGGAGAAGGGCGGATCGACCCGCGAGGCGAAGCGCATCTGCTCGCGCTGCGAGGTCAAGGCCGAGTGCTTGGAGTACGCGCTCGGGCACGATGAGCGCTTCGGCATCTGGGGCGGGCTCTCCGAGCGCGAGCGCCGCAAGCTCAAGCGCCGCGTCGCCTGAGCCGATGTGCGGGCCAGCGCACCAAGGGGGGAGCGCTGGCCCGGCTCAGGCCAGCTCGTCGGGGTCGACGCCGAGGAGATTGGCGACCTGCTCGATGATCACGTCGTGCACCAGGTCGGCGAGGTCTTCCCGGTCCATCGCCCGAAACTCGAGCGGCCGGCGATAGAGGACGATCCGGGGCGGCACCTCCTGCCGGCCGGGGCGCCCGGGCAGCAGGCGGGCGAGGGGCACCTCGCCGTCCTCGAGCACGTCCGAGTCGTAGACGTTGAGATCCGGGGGAACGTCTTCGACGGCGAACTCGACGCCGGCCAGCTCCTTGGCGAAGCGCCGCTCCAGCGCCTCCACCGTGTCGAGCACGAGGTCGTCGAAGATCTCCGCCTTGGTGCGGGCCAGCGGCACCGTGGCCGGCACCAGGCGCCCGCGCAGGCCACGACCGTGACGGTCGCGGTGGGACCGGCGGCCGGGACCCGGGCGCCGCGGTTCGGGACTGCTCACGTCAAGAGCGTAGTGGCCCGGGGGCGACGCAACTCACCCCGTGTCCAACCTGCGTCTTCATATCGTGATCTCGCGTGGCCGGCGTGTCGCGGTCGCATCCGGAGCGGCGGACCGAGTAGGGGAGATAACGTGCCGCCGTGAGGTCACCACGGCGTTGCTCCCGAAACGGCTGCCCGCGTCAGGCCGTCGCGACGTTGACCTATGTCTACAACGACTCCACCGCGGTCGTCGGGCCCCTCGCGGCCTTCGCCGAGCCGCACACGTACGACCTGTGTGAGCCGCACGCCCGCAGCCTGACCGCCCCCCGCGGCTGGGAGCTCGTGCGCCACGACGGCGAGTTCGCACCCCCACCCCCCACCACCGACGACCTGGTCGCCCTCGCCGAGGCCGTCCGGGAAGCCGCCCGCCCCACCCCCCGGCTGGACGACCTCCCCGACGAGCCGCGCTCAGGCCAGCAGACCGGCCGCCGCGGCCACCTCCGAGTCATCCCACCCAGCCACTGACGCCGCCCGGTCACCCGATCGGCGCCACGAAAAGCAGCCCGTCGCTGTAGTACCCAGAGGTACTAACGCCGGGTATGCTGGTCGGGTGGGCTATCGGTTGGAGATGGTCCGAGAGGTCCGAGAGTGGCTCCATCAGCTACGTCGTGCGGACCGGTCAACGGCGATCCTCGTCGGCCAGGCCATAACGGCTCCTCGACGAAGGTCCGAGTCTCGGACGTCCGTTGGTGGACCGGATCAAGGGCTCCACTTTGCATAACCTCAAGGAGCTGCGTCCGGGCTCCAGCGGTTCCAGCGAAGTGCGGATCTTGTTCATCTTCGATCCACGGACGAACGCCGTTCTGCTCGTGGCTGGAGACAAGGCTGGTCAGTGGGCGTCGTGGTATCGGGAGGCGATTCCACAGGCCGAGGCGCGATACGCCGTTTACCTGAAGGAGGTGGGATCGTGAGCACCCAGGGGTACGAACGCGACGAGTTCCTGGCCGAATTCTTCCCCGACCCGGACGACCGGGCAGAGGTCGAAGCCGGCGCGGAACGCCTTGTCGGTGTCAGCCGCGCACATCGCCTCGCCGAGATGCGTAAGCGGCTTGGCCTCACCCAGGCCGAGGTCGCGGAGCGCATGCACGTTCGGCAGGAGCGTGTCTCCGCGATCGAGCGGGCGAAGGTCAGCACGAGCGAACTGCGAACGCTGGCCGCGTACATCGAGGCTCTCGGCGGACGAATGGAGATCGTGGCTGACTTCGGCGGCGAGCGCCTCGTCGTCGGCTGAGCCGCCCTCAGCGGAAGGCTTTCAGGAGCTGGCGGGCCATGACGATGCGCTGGACCTGGTTGGTGCCTTCGTAGATCTGGGTGATTTTGGCGTCGCGCATCATGCGTTCGACGGGAAAGTCGCGGGTGTAGCCGTAGCCGCCGAGGAGCTGGACCGCGTCGGTGGTGATCTGCATCGCGGTGTCGGAGGCGTAGCACTTGGCGGCGGCGCCGAAGAAGGTGAGGTCGGTGTCGCCGCGTTCGGAGCGGGCGGCCGCGGCGTAGGTGAGCTGGCGGGCGGCCTCCAGCTTCATGGCCATGTCGGCGAGCATGAACTGGATGCCCTGGAAGTCGGCGACCGGCTTGCCGAACTGGGTGCGCTCCGTCACGTACTTGGCGGAGAAGTCCAGTGCGCCCTGGGCGATGCCGACCGCCTGGGCGGCGATGGTGACCCGGGTGTGGTCGAGGGTGCGCATGGCGGTGGCGAAGCCGGTGCCGGGCTCGCCGATGATCCGGTCGGCGGGAATGCGTACGCCGTCGAAGTAGACCTCGCGGGTGGGTGAGCCCTTGATGCCGAGCTTCTTCTCCGGTGCCCCGAAGGAGACGCCGGGGTCGGATTTGTCCACCACGAAGGCGGAGATGCCCTTGGCGCCGACGCCCGGCTCGGTGACAGCGAAGACGGTGTAGTAGCGGGACACGCCGGCGTTGGTGATCCACCGCTTGACGCCGTCGAGGACCCAGTGGTCGCCGTCGCGGACGGCGCGGGTGGTCATCGCGGCGGCGTCGCTGCCGGCTTCGGGTTCGGACAAGCAGTACGAGAACATCGCCTCGCCGCTCGCCACCGGCGGCAGGAACTGGCGCTTGAGCTCCTCCGAGCCGGCCAGCAGCAGCGGCATCGTGCCCAGTTTGTTGACCGCCGGGATGAGTGAGGTGGCGGCGCACGCGCGGGCGACCTCCTCGATCACCATCGCGGTGGCGAGGGCGTCCGCGCCGGCGCCGCCGTACTGCTCGGGGATGTGCGGGGCGTGGAAGTCTGCGGCGCGCAGGGCCTCGTACGACGCCTTGGGAAACTCGCCGGTCTCGTCGGCCTCGGCCGCGTTCGGTGCCACCTTCGCGTCGCATACCGCCCGAACCGCCTCGCGCACGGCCTCGTGCTCCTCGGGAAGCCGGTACGCTTCGAACGTTTCTGTCGGCATAGCGCCTCCCCTTGGTGATCTTCTTGGGTGAATGTGAGGATACCGACCAGCGTTCAGGTGTCCTTCACGACCGCGTAGGCTCACGCACTATCGTCGGCTGCACAATGGCAGACTCAGTGTTTGCCCCATAGACCTAAATAGTCCGATAATCGGCGCCGGCCATGGCGCACCACCCGAAACGCGCGACGCGAAGCGCCGCCCAGTGCGAGCGGAGAACACAGGCGTGACGATCCCGTACTCGAGCACCCAGCCCGTCCCTGCGATCGGGGCGGTCACCCCGCCGTCCGGCGCGCCCCGTCCCCGGCTGGCGTTCCTCGGCACCGGCTACCTCGGTGCGACCTACGCGATCTGCTTTGCCGAGCTCGGCTACGAGGTGCTCGGCTTCGACGTCGACGAGGCCAAGATCGCCAAGCTGGCCGGCGGGGCGGTGCCGTTCCACGAGCCGGGCCTCGACGAGCTGCTGCGCCGCAACCTCGCGGCCGGCCGGCTCCGCTTCACCACGGACTACAAGGAGACCGCCGACTTCGCGGACGTCCACTTCATCTGCGTGGGCACGCCGCAGCGGGCCGACGGGATGGGCGCCGACCTGTCGTACGTCGAGGCGGCCGTCACCGGCCTCGCCCAGCACCTCACCCGCAAGGCACTGATCGTCGGCAAGTCGACGGTGCCGGTGGGTACGGCCGAGTGGATCGAACAGCTGGTGGGCAAGCACGCCCCCGCCGACCTCGGCATCGAGGTGGCGTGGAGCCCCGAGTTCCTCCAGGAGGGCTTCGCGGTCGAGGACGTGCTCCGCCCCAACCGGATCGTCATCGGCGTCAAGAGCGACTGGGCCAACGCGATGCTGTACGCGGCCCACAAGGGCGTGTTCGACCTCGCCGCCACCGAAGACCGCGAGGTGCCGCTGGTGGTGACCGACTTCGCCACCGCCGAACTGGTCAAGGTCGCGGCCAACGCGTTCCTGGCTACCAAGATCTCGTTCATCAACGCGATGGCCGAGGTGTGCGAGGTGGCCGGCGGCGACGTCACCATGCTGGCCCGCTCGATCGGCTACGACCCGCGCATCGGCAACCGTTTCCTCCAGGCCGGCGTCGGCTTCGGCGGCGGCTGCCTGCCCAAGGACATCCGCGCGTTCCAGGCGCGGGCCCAGGAGCTGGGGGCCGGCGAGGCGCTGCGCTTCCTGCACGAGGTCGACCTGATCAACCTGCGCCGCCGCACCCGCGTGCTCCAGCTCGCCGCCGACCTGCTCGGCCGCCGTTCCGGCCCGGCCGGCCCGGACCTGTCCGGCACCCGGATCGCCGTGCTCGGCGCCACCTTCAAGCCCAACTCCGACGACGTGCGTGACGCGCCGTCGCTCGCGGTCGCCGCGCTGCTCGCCAAGGCCGGCGCCGACGTCCGGGTGTACGACCCGGAGGGCATGGAGAACGCGCGCGCCGCCCAGCCCGACCTGGCGTACGAGTCGTCGATGAACGACGCCGTCCGGGGCGCCGACCTCGTCTGCGTGCTGACCGAGTGGGCCGACTTCCGCAACGCGGACCCGGTCGCGCTCGGCGAGCTGGCCGCCGGCCGCCGCGTGATCGACGGCCGCAACTGCCTCGACTCGGCACTGTGGACGCACGCGGGTTGGGAGTACCGGGGCATGGGCCGCCCATAGGGCGAGCCCGTAGACTTCGGGCGTCTGTCTTAGGCATGCTTTCGGGGAGTCCACTGTGTCGGGCTCCGCGGGAGAGAGGGTGCCATGGCGACGTTCAAGTGCTCGTCGTGTGGCCGGCAGATCCAGCCGGTGGCACAGTGCCCGCACTGCGGTGCCTTCCAGGGCCAGTGGGCTGAGGAGCTGGCCCGGATCGAGCGGTCGATCGCGGAGATCAAGGCCGACGACGTCCGGATCGGCAAAGAGGCCAAGCTCAACGCACAAAAGCTGCAAGCGGCACAGTTCCAGCGCGACATCCTCGCCCACGCGAACGCGCAGGCCCAGGAGAAGCTGCGGACCCGTACCCGCCGCCGCACCTTCGTCCGCCGCCCGGCCGGCGCGCCGCCGCCGCCGGGCACGGGAGGCCCGCCGCCGCACACCGCACAGCCCCCGCCGCGGCGGGTCCCCCGCCAGGAGGGTGCCCGCCCGGCCGGCGCCGCCGCACCGCCACCACCTCCGCCGCCGCCTCCTCCCCCGCGCTCGGCGCCGGTCGACGTCGAGCCCGACCACCGGCCCGAGGCGTCCACCCGCGAGGTGCAAAACATCTACCTCGGCCTGGGCGGCCTCCTGCTGGGCATCGCGGCGGTCGTGTTCGCCGCGGTCGCGTTCACCTCGTTCGACGACGTCAGCCGCGCGGCGATCCTCATCGGAGCGACCGCCGTCATGCTGGTCGCGCCGCCGGTGGTGGCCCGCCGGGGGCTGATCTCCACGGCGGAGACGATCGCCGCGGTCGGGCTCGGCCTGGTGCCCCTCGACGGGTACGCACTGTGGACGGTCGACCAGATCCGCGGTGACGCCGTACCGGGCGCGGTCGTGGCGGGCGTCGTCTTCGCGCTGACCGCACTCGTCGCCGGCTGGTACGCGGTGCTGACCGGGCTGAGCGTCCCCCGGTACGCCACGGTGCTCGCGCTGCAGCCGATCGTGCCCCTGCTCGCGTACGAGTGGATCAGTGGGCCGACCGGCTGGGCGCTCGTGCTGACCGTGGTGGCCGGGCAGGATCTGCTGCTCGCCCGGCAGTTCGACCAGCGGGGGCGGCTGGCCACCCCGCCGTGGTTGGGCGCGCCGGAGGCACCTCCCGAGGCCCCGCCCGAGGCGCCGGTCGAGAACGAGCCGGCGGACACCGAGCGCCCGGAGAGCGCGCCGGAGGAGTCCGACGCGGTGGTCACCGACGCGGCGGACGCCGGCCGCAAGCCCGCACCGCAGCCGGCGGCGGTGTGGCTGCGCCAGCTGACCTGGGGGCTGAGCGCCCTCGCGGTGGCCGTGGCGCTGCTCTTCGCCGCCGTCGCGACGCTCCAGGCCGACACCCCGCAGGGCGCGCTCGGCGCCGGCCTCACGCTGGTACTCGCCGCGGCCGTCGGGGTGGCCGGTGCGACGGCGCTCGGGCGGCGGGTCGTCGTCGACGCGGCCGCCGGGGTGCTCACGCTCGCGGTGATCGGTGCCGCGGCACAGATCGTGGCGGTCGCCGTGCCTGGGCGGGCGCAGCTGCTGATCGCTGGCGTGATCGCGCTGACCGGCCTGGGCGTGCGCCGGGTGCCGGAGGCGTACCGGCGGGGGCCGCAGCTCGCCTCGGCCGCCGCGCTGATCGTGATGGGCATCGTGGTCGCCGGCACCGCTCTGCGCGCCGCCGTCGCCCCGGTACGCCTGGTGCTGCCCGACGTCTGGGACGCCGACCTCGGCGACTACCAGAGCCGCCTCGCCGACGCAGCCGGCTCGGCGGGCTGGCAGCTCGCCGCGAGCGCTCTGCTGCTGACGATCGCAGCCGTGCTCTCGCTCCCGCCGGAGGCGCGGCGGGAGTCCGCGGTCGCCGGCGTGGCGCTGACCGCGCTGGCGACGCCGGCGTCGTTCGCGATGCCGTGGACGGCCGCCCCCTGGCTGCCGGTGCTCGCCGCGATCGGGATCGGCGCCACCGGCCTGTACGCGAGGAGCGAGCGCGCCGCCCAGGCGCACGTGGCGGGCGCCGCGGTGGTCGGCCTGGTGGGTGCCGGCGCGTCGCTGGCCCGGCCGGCGTCGACCGCGGCGGTACTGGCGGTCCTGACGCTGGCCGGCGTGCTGATCGCGATCGCCGGTTCGTGGCTGCCCGAGCAGGCCGACGCGCTCCGCGACGAGCCGGCGCCGGCCCAGCTGCTGCGCGCCGGTCCCGCCGCCGAGATGGTGGGCGACTGGGCGGCCGGTGGCGCGGCGTTCGCGATGCCCGGAGCGGCCGCGGCGGCGGTGGCGGCCACCGCACCGGTACGCGAGGAAGCCGCCGTGCCGATCCTCGCGGCCGCGTTCGTGGCGGTGTGCGCGACCCTCGGGTACGCGGCGCTGGCCCAGGTCGCCTGGCGGCGCATCGCGCTCCCGCTGTCGCTCGGCACGGGGCTTGGTGCGCTGGCGGTGACGGCGGCCGCGTTCGGCGCGCCGGGTGCCGAGGTGGCCGACGCCTGGGTGGGCGCGCTGCTGCTGGTCGGTGCGGTACTGCTCTTCCTCGCCCCGTCGATCGATGCGGGACGCCGGCCCGACCGGCTGCTCGACGGCCCCGACTTCGCGGCCGCGGCGGCGATCGCCGGCATCATCGGTACGTTCGCCCGGATCGCCGGCATCCTCTTCCCCGGCGCCGTGCTGGCAGTGGCGGCCCTGCTCGTGCTCTTCGTCGCCGTCGGCGTACGCGCGATGCCCCCCGACTGGCGGCGCGGCCCGACCCTCGGCGTCGCGGCCAGCGGGGCCGTGCTCGCGGTGATCGCCGGATACACCGCGCTCAGCGGTGGCCTGCGCGTGCTCGCCACACCCGGCGCGCTCTGGGAGGCCGACCTCAACGCCTGGCCGGCCGGCGCCGGCGGGGTGGGCTGGCAGGCCCCGATCGCGCTGGCACTGCTGGCCGGGGCGGCCGCGATCGTGCTGCCGCGCCCCTGGGCGTACGACGTCGCCGCCGTCTGCGTGGGCCTCGCCACGATCGGCGCGCCGGTCGCGCTCGGCCTGCCGTGGTCGTCGCCGATGCTGGTCGGCGGTGCGGTCGCCACGGTGTACGGCGTCGCGTCGGTGATCGCCGACGACCCGCGCGCGGGACTGGCCCGGGCCGCGGTGGCCGCCGGCGTCGCGCTGCACGCGGTCGGCGCCAGCCTGGTACGACCCTGGACGACCGCCGCGTCGCTCACCATGATCGTGCTGGTCGGCGCGCTCGTGGCCACGCTCGCGCGGATGCTGCCGGCGCTCGACGACGCCTCGCTGGAAGACATACCGGGCAGCGCGCCACCGCCCGAGGCGGAGATGCCGCTGCACCTGGGCCAGATCGGTGGCGCGGCGGCCGGCGGTGCCCTCCTCGCCCTGCCGGGCGCCCTCGCCTCGACGGCCGCGGCGCTGGGCCAGGGCGCGCCGGCCGTACTCGCCTGGGCGCTCGCCGGCTCCGCCGCCGGCCTGGGCGTGATCGCGCTGGTACGCCGCAAGGTGGCCCGCTACCTGCCGTACGCGACGGTGGGCATCGCCGGCGGTGCCACGATCACGGCGTTCGCCGCGCTCCCCACCGACCTGCCGATCGGCGTGTACGCGGCGGCCGCCGCCCTCCTCGGCGTGGTCGCCGAACTGCTGCGCGCCGCCACCCCACCACCGCGGTACGTGGGCCAGCCCACCCAGCGCTGGTCGGTGATGCTCGGCGGCGTGTGGCGGCGCATGCCCTCCGGCCCGGCCCCGCGTGGCCGCTGGTCGGTGAGCCCGGAGATGGGCGCGGCGCTCGTGGCCGCGATCCCCACGCTCATCGCGCTCGCCTCGATCGCACCGGCACTCGTCGCCGCGCTGGTCGATCCACACCAGACGGTCAACCACATCTGGGACGGCCCGCCCGCCGCCCTCACCGACCCGGATCGCTCGATCGACCCCAGCGACGTCGTCGGCACGCTGCTGCTGACCATCGCGGCGGCGCTGGCCGCGGTCGGCTTCGGAGGGCAGCTCTCCACGTCGTCCGACCGCCGGGCGGAGCGCTTCGCCCAGGCGGTTCCGGTCATCTTGCCCGGTGCGGCGATCACCCTGCTGATCGCGCCGATCGCGCTCGGCGCCGCCTGGCCGGCCTCCACGATGGCTGCGCTCGCCGTCTTCACGCTCGCGATGCTCGGGCTCGCCCTCACGCCACCGCCACCCCCCGCCGAGCGGGCCCGCCCGCTGCGGGTCACCCGCCTCGTGGTCTTCGCGCTGGGCCTGGCCGCGGGGGGCGCCGGGATGGCCGGCAGCCTGGCCACCCGCTCGCTCACGCTCTTTACGCTGGCGGGCGCGGTCGCGGTGGGCGCCACCGCGGCGATCTTCGGGCGGACCCAGCGGGCCCGCATCCTCGGCTGGCTCTTCGCGGCCGCCTCCGCCATGGGGCTGGTGCTCACCACCACGCTGGTCGTCGGCCTGCCGGCGGCCTGGTCCGCGTACGGGGTGCTCGCCGTCGGCGCCGTCCTGCTCGTGGTCGCCGCCGTGCATCCCAGGCTGCGCCTGCCGGAGTCCTACCGCGAGGCGGCCACCGTCGAGTGGAGCGGGTACGGCGCCGCCCTGGTCGCGCTGGCTCTGGCGTTCGACTCGCCGGCCCACGTGGCCGGGCTGCTAGCCGCCTGGGGCGCCGTGCTCGGCATCGCCTCCACCCGCCCCGGCCGCCGCGCGGTGGAGCGCCGCACCCTCTTCTGGGCCAGCATCGTCTGCGAGATCGTCGCCTGGTGGCTCTTCATGGCGCTGACCGACGTGTCGGTGCCCGAGGCCTACACGCTGCCGTTCGCCGCGCTGGCCCTGCTCGTCGGCCTGCTCGAGCTCCGGCAGCGGCCCGACCTGAGCAGCTGGACCGCGTACGGCCCGGCGCTGATCGCCGCATTCGTGCCGACGCTGGTCATCGCCGTCCGCACCGAGGCCAGCGCCACCCGCGAGGTACTCCTGCTGCTGGGCGCGGTCGCCACGGTCATCTTCGGCGCCCGTACCCGCCAGCAGGCCCCGCTGGTGGTCGGTTCGGTGGTCACGGTGATCGCCGCCCTGCACGCCCTGACGCTGGTCGGCCTCTCGTGGCTGATCCTGATCCCGATCGGCGCGCTGCTCATCTTCTTCGGTGCGACGAACGAGAGCCGCCGCCGCACCCAGGAGAGGTGGCGCGCCGTCACCCGGATGCGCTGACCGCCTTCGAGCTGGCGGCCGGCGCCCGCCACGGGCCGGGAGCGGCCGCGCGCCGCCTTACTCAGGCTTGAGGCGAAGCTGCGGGCGGGCCCGGCCCCAGGCCGCCCTCGCGCGGCCGCAGGCGGGAAAGGCCGCGGGCGGGAAAGGCCGCGGGCGGAAAAGGCCGCAGGCCGGGAGCGGCAGCGGGCCGGCTTACTCAGGCCGGAGGCGAAGCCGCGGGCGGGAGCGGCCGCAGGCCGTCCAGCATGATCGAGAGCAGGCGGTCGGCCTGGTCCGGCACGGACTCGCTGGCGATGCCGACCCCGTGCACCAGCCGCAGCACCGTCGGCGCGTCGACGTCCGGCCGGATGACCCCGGCCTCCTGCGCCTGGCCGAGCAGGTCGCGCAGCGCACCCCGCATCGTGTCCCGGCAGAACGCCAACGTCTCGGAGTCGGCGCCGAGCATCGCCTTCACCGCCGAACCCAGACCTCGCTTGGTCTTGATGTAGTCGAGCTGGAGGCGCAGCCAGGCGTCGAGCGCCGCGCCCGGCGACAGCGTGCTGGACAGCTCCTTCGCCCGCTCGGCCAGCGCCTCGACGTCCCCGCGGTACACGGCGGCCAGCAGCGCCTCCCGGCTGGGGAAGTGCCGGTAGAGCGTGCCCGGCCCCACGCCGGCGCGCCGGGCGATGTCGTCGAGGTGCGCCTCCGCGCCGTACTCCGCGTAGGCGTCCCGGGCGGCGGCGATCAGGCGTTCGTAGTTGCGACGGGCGTCGGCGCGCACCGGCACCCCCTTCAATCATCCGGAGACAGTCTCCGGATAAGCTTGCCAACCGGAGGTCATCTCCATATGCTAGCGGGAGTTCTAACCGGAGACTATCTCCGGTTCTTCCTTCCGACTCCAGGAGATTCCCTTGCCGGAACAGACCCTGGTCACCGCCCGCTCGTCCGCGACCTCCGCCCCGCCCGCCGGCCGGCACCGGCTCGCCTTGGCGATCATCGTGACCTGCCAGCTCATGCTGATCCTCGACGCGACCGTCATGAACGTGGCGCTTCCGCGGATCGCCGACGACCTGCACTTTTCAAGCACCGGCCTGGCGTGGGTGATGAACTCGTACACGCTCGCGTTCGGCGGCCTCCTGCTGCTCGGCGGCCGGGCCGGTGACCTGCTCGGGCGGCGCCGGCTCTTCGTCGCCGGGATCGCGCTCTTCACCGTCGCGTCCCTGGCCGGCGGCTTCGCCACCTCGGCCGGTTGGCTGCTCGCCGCACGCGTACTCCAGGGTGTCGGCGCGGCGATGGCCGGCCCGAACACGATCGCGTTGATCACCACCACCTTCACCGAGGCGCGGGAACGCATCCGGGCCCTGGCGCTGCTCTCCGGCATGGCGAGCGCCGGCTTCGCGATCGGGCTGATCGTGGGCGGTGTCCTCACCGAGGTCGCCTCGTGGCGCTGGGTGCTCTTCATCAACGTGCCGTTCGGCCTCGCGGCCGTGCTGCTCGCGCCCCGGTTCGTCCGCGAGCCCGAGCGGCACCCGGCACGGCTGGACCTGCCCGGCGCGCTCACGGCGAGCACCGGCGTCGCCGCCCTCGTGTACGCCTTCATCCGCGCCGCGGGCGAGGGCTGGTCGGACACCCGCGCCCAGATCGCGATCGGCGCCGGTATCGCGCTGCTGGCGGCGTTCCTGCTGATCGAGGTCCGGACCCGGGAGCCGCTGCTCCCGCTGCGCCTGTTCGCCGACCGCGACCGCGCCGCCGGCTACCTCAACTTCTTCCTCGGCCCGGCCGCGATGATGTCGATGTTCTTCTTCCTCACCCAGTTCCTGCAGGACATCCGGGGCTTCAGCGCGCTCGCCACCGGCCTCGCGTTCCTGCCGCTGGCGGCCGGCATGTTCGTGGTGACCCGGCTGGTCCCCCACCTCCTGCCCCGCTTCGGACCCAGGCCGCTCGCCGTGACCGGCGCGGCCGTGATGGTGGCCGGCCTGGCCTGGCTGACCCGGCTACACGGCGACACCGGGTACGCGGCCGGCCTGCTCGGCCCGATGCTGATGCTGGGCCTGGGCGGCGGGCTCGGCTTCGTGCTGCTGACCCCGGTCATCATGGCCACGGTCCCACCCCGCGACGCGGGCGCGGCCGGCGGCGTACTCCAGACCATGCAGCAGACCGGCGGCACGCTGGGCCTGGCGATCCTGGTGACCGTCTTCGGCACCGCGACCCGCGACGCGTCCGGCCCGCCGACCCAGACGCTGGTACACGGCATGACCACCGCGTTCACCGTCGCGGTGCTGATCGCGTCGCTCACCCTGCTGGTGGCACTGACGTTCCGGACGCGACGGCAGCCGGTCGCATAAACGCCGCGCCACGCGACGGCAGCCGGTCGCATAAACGCCGCGCCCTCCCCACGTCTGTGATCGACGCTCCCCTCAAGTCGTTCTAGCGACGTGAGGGGAGCTTCGATCACAGACCCGCCGAATCGCCCTAGAGGGTGGCGCGGAGGTTGGCGTCCTTCTGGGCGACCACCTCGACCAGCGCCTCCTGAAACGCCACCACGCGCGACCGCAGTGCGCCGTCGGAGGCGGCCAGGATGCGGACGGCGAGCAGGCCGGCGTTGCGTGCGCCGCCGATGGAGACCGTGGCGACCGGGATGCCCGCCGGCATCTGCACGATCGACAGCAGCGAGTCCATGCCGTCCAGGTGCTTGAGCGGCACCGGTACGCCGATCACCGGCAGCGGGGTGACCGAGGCGACCATGCCGGGCAGGTGGGCGGCGCCGCCGGCACCGGCGATGACCACGCGCAGGCCGCGGTCGGCGGCCGAGCGGGCGTACTCGATCATGCCGACCGGGGTGCGGTGGGCGCTCACCACGCGTACCTCGTAGGGCACCTCGAACTCGTCCAGCGCCTCCGCGGCGGCCTTCATCGTCGGCCAGTCCGAGTCGCTGCCCATGATCACGCCAACGGTCGCGGTCACGCGCCCTCCTGGAGCCAGCGGGCGGCGCGCGCGGCGCGGGCCCGTACCTCGTCCATGTCGTCGCCGAGCGTGGTGACGTGCCCGATCTTGCGGCCGGGGCGGACCTGCTTGCCGTACAGGTGGACCTTGGCCCCGGGGTCCGTGGCGAAGAGGTGGTGCAGCCGCTCGTCGATGCCGATGCCGCCGTCCGGGCCGCCGAGCACGTTGGCCATCGCCACGGCGGGGGCGGTCAGCGCGGTCTCGCCCATCGGGTAGTCCAGGACGGCGCGCAGGTGCTGCTCGAACTGCGACGTGCGGGCACCCTCGATCGTCCAGTGACCCGAGTTGTGCGGGCGCATGGCGAGCTCGTTGACGACCAGGCCACCGTCCACTTCGAACAGTTCGACGGCCAGCATGCCCACGACGTCCAGCGCCGTGGCGATGTCGATGGCCAGCTCCTGGGCGGCCACCGCGAGCGTCGAGGGGAGGCCGGGCGCGGGGGCGAGCACCTCGACGCAGATGCCGTCCCGCTGCACGGTCTCGACCACGGGGTATGCCGCGACCTGGCCGAACGGCGAGCGGGCCACCTGTACCGCCAGCTCGCGGCGCAGCGCCACCCGCTCCTCGGCGATCAGCTCGACGCCGGCGGGGAGCGGGTCGTCCGGGGAGAGCAGCCACACGCCGCGACCGTCGTATCCGCCGCGGATCGCCTTGGCGACCACCGGCCACCCGACCTCGTCGCCGAACGCCCGGACCTCCCGCGCCGAGGCGACCGGGCGCCAGCGGGGCACCGGCGCACCGAGGGCGGAGAGCCGCTCGCGCATGGCGCGCTTGTCCTGGGCGTACACGAGCGCGTCCGCCCCCGGGTGCACCGCCACGCCGGACGCGGCAAGCTCGCGCACCGCCTCGGTGGGCACGTGCTCGTGGTCGAACGTGACGACGTCGCACCCCTTGGCGAAGGTGCGCAGCGCGGCCAGGTCGGTGTGGTCGCCGTACTGCACGTCGGCGGCGACCAGCGCGGCGCCGTCCTCGGGCGAGGCGGCGAGCACGCGCAGTGACTGGCCGAGGGCGATCGCGGCCTGATGGGTCATCCGGGCCAGCTGCCCGCCGCCCACCATGCCGACAACGGGCAAACCGGTTCGGGTATCCATCTCGCCGGCCAGCCTATCCGCACCTCCGGTGCCGGCCACGCTCACCTGCGGCGGAGGGCACGCCCGCCCTCCGTGCGAAGCGCTCACCCCTGCGCGCGAAGCGCACGGCGGCTCGTGCGGGACGTCCGGGCCGCGGCGCCGGTGAGGACCAGCGCGATCGGGTCGGTGGCGAGCGGGTCGTCGGCGCAGAGTTGGGCCGCGAGGGTCACGTCCAGCTCACCCGCCACAGCGGCCACACCGCCCGCGCCGACGATGGCGCAGCCGCCCAGCGTGGCGTAGGCCTCCTCCGGGAGCGCGGTGCGCAGCGCGGCCAGCACGTCGGCGGCCACCCGCGACGGATCCTCCGGCGGGAGCACCACGGCCACGCCGCCGGGGCGCGGGCCGCGTACCCCGTGGACCGAAGCCGGACCGAACGCGGCCCGCAGCGGGCCGACCCGCTCGACCGCCACCTGGGCCGTCCATGGGTCGTGCAGGCCCGCGGTGGGGCGGGCCCGCCGGTGCAACGCCCGCGCGACCGCGCCGGGCCGGATCTCCCAGACCGGGCGGGTCCGCCCCTGGACGACCGCGACCGGACGCGCGGCGAGGAGGACATGCCAGCGCCCCCGCCGGTACGCCTTGCGCCCCAGCTCGGCCAAGCGCTCGCTCACGTACCAGGCGACCTTCTCCGGCAGCTTGTCGCCGGCGGAGAAGACCTCTGTGGACAGTGACACGCGGGTCCACTCCGCACCGCCGGCCTTCACCTCCACTTTGGCCGTCCGTTGTGGACGCTGGGCGGGCTTCGACGGGGCGAGCGTGCGGAGCCAGCGCTCCACCATGTACCGCCGGAAGACCGCGCCGGCGTCCACCTGTGCGCCGCCGAAGAGCGCGGCCAGCGCACCCCACGACGGTCGGCGGGCGCCGGCCAGCCGCGGGTCGAGCAGCGCGGCGGCGAGCTCGGCGCGCATCCGCAGGAGCACCTCGCGCAGCGGCGGCAGCAGGGAGTGCGCGGCGTGCGCGGTGGCGAATCTGGCCGCCCGCAACGGAAGCGTGCCTTCGACGATCGCGGCGAGCTCGGCCCGGAGCACCGGCCCGGTGGAGGGGAGCGCGCGGAGCGGAAACCGGACGGTCACGCCGTACCGGCTCTCCAGCCGGTCCGCGACGCGCGCGAGATGGGCGCCGCTGTCTGATGTGTCAATCAGCGTGTCCACCTCGCCCGCGGTGGCTCGGGCGGTGGCCCAGGTGAGGTAACTGTCCACATCGGGCACCGGCTCGCCGAGGTCGGCGAGGAGCCCGTCGACGTCGAGCTCGTCGGCGAAGTACGGCTGCGCGCGGTGCCGCGCCCCGGTCGAGGTGACCGGGCCCAGCACGGCCGCGGCGAAGTCGGCCGCCGCGGTGGTCAGGCCGGGAAACGTGGCTGAGTACACAGTCAGCGCGAGCGGCGGCTCGGAGCGGAGCGACGCGGCGGCGGTGAGCGCGGCGCCCACCGTCGCGGCGCCGGCCAGCCCGTGCCCGAACCGCACGCCGATCCGGCCCCGCCCGACCGCCGCGTCCAGCACGGAGCGCGCGAAGCGTCCGGCGCCGTCGCGGGTGGCCACCTGCTTCCGGGTACGGGTCCCGCCGGCGATCTCCACCACCTCGCCGGGCAGCACGCGGCGGATCCCGGCGTAGAACGTGCCGGCCGTGTCGTCGCACGCGCCGGTGGCGATGAAACGGGCGACCACCGCCCCGTCCGGTTCGGCCGGCACGCCGGCGGCGAGCAGCGCACCCGGCTCGGAGGCGGCCAGCACGCCCGTGGCGGTCTCGGCGTAGTAGAGCGGCGGGCCGTCGCCGTTGCGGGCCAGGACCAGGGCGCCGCGGGCTGGGTCGGCGAGGATCAACGCGTACGGCTCGGCGCCGGACACCAGCCCGGCCGCGCCCCGCCGGGCGTACTCCGCGGCGAGCGCGCTGACCTCGGCGATCCCGTCGAGCGCGAGGGCCAGGCCGCGGTGCTCGTGTACCGCCGGCATGCTCGCCCGTACCAGCAGGCGGGTGGCGCCGGCGCGCCAGGTGGCCGGCTCGGCGCCGCGGCGGGTGAGCGCGGCGGAGATGGCGTCGAGGGCTCTCTCGGGCGCGCCGAAGGTGGCGGCAATTCCGGCCATTAGCCGATTTTAGGACGATTTGCCCCCGATACCGCGGAGCTGGGCCACGAGTTCACCGGCGTCGGTGACGGGGCGGTCGCAGACGAAGCCGCGACACACGTACGCGGTGGGGCGCCCGCCGAGCATCGGCCGGTCCGCGAGCAGCGGTACGCCGGGCTGGTCGGGCGCGCCGGCCACGACCACCGCGCCGGGCGGGGCGTGCCGGTGGGCGGCCTCCCGGAGCGGATCCGCCTCCGGCTGGTCGGTGACGATCGCGATCTCGTACGGGCCGGAGAGGAGCGCCTCGCCGGTCGCCGCCGCGTACCCGGTGAAGCGGGGATGCTTGTCGACGATCGGCGCGACGGTCGCGAGTGCCGCCTCGGCCGCCTCCCGGTAGCGCGTCTCCCCGCTCAGCGCCGTGTACGTCACCAGCGCCGCCACCATCGCCGACAGCCCCGAGGGCGTCGCGTTGTCGGTGGGGTCGGCCGGGCGGGTCACCAGCCGCTCGGCGTCGTCGGCCGTGTCGTAGAACCCACCGCCCGGCGCGGCGAAGTGGGCGAGCGCCGCGTCGAGCAGCCGCCCGGCCAGCTCCAGCCAGCGCCCCTCGCCGGTCAGCTGGTGCAGCGCGCAGAAGCCCTCCGCCACCGCGCCGTAGTCGTCCAGCACACCCGCCGGCTCACCCACCACGCCGGCCCGCGACACCCGGCGCAGCCGCCCGTCGACGACGTGCCGCTCGGCCAGCACCTCGCCGATCCTGCGGGCCGCGGCCGCGGTCACCTCGTCGCCGGTGACCATGGCGTGCTCGGCGAGGGCGGTGAGGGCCAGGCCGTTCCAGGCGGCCACCACCTTGTCGTCACGCGCCGGCTGCGGGCGCTGGTCACGCGCCTCGCGCAGCCTCGCCCGCACCCGGGTCCAGCGCTCGACCACCGCCGGGTCGGCAGCGTCGACGTCACGGGCCAGCCGCAGCACGCTCGTACCGTGCTCGAAGGTGCCCTGCGCGGTTACCGCGAAGAGGTCGGCCGCCCAGGCACCGTTTTCGTCGCCGAGCGCCGCGCCGAGCTGGGCCGGCGTCCAGGCGTACGTCGCGCCCTCCACACCGCCGGTGTCCGCGTCGAGCGCCGAGGCCAGGCCACCCTCGGGCGTACCCAGCCCGTCGAGCAGGAACGCGGCCGTCTCCGCCGCCACCCGCCCGGCCAGCGCGTCGCCGGTCAGCCGCCACAGCTGGGTGTACACCCGCAGGAGCAGCGCGTTGTCGTAGAGCATCTTCTCGAAGTGCGGCACGGTCCAGGTGGCGTCCACGGAGTAGCGGGCGAAGCCGCCGGCGAGCTGGTCGTAGAGGCCGCCGCGGGCCATCGCCTCGCCGGTGTGCCGGACGATCTCCAGGCTGGCCGCCGAGCCGGTGCGCTGGTGGTGGCGGAGCAGGAAGAGCAGGTTCATGTGCGGGGGAAACTTCGGGGCGCCGCCGAAGCCCCCGTACACCTCGTCCTGGTCCTTGGAAAGCTGGAGGGCGGCACCGTCGAGGATGTCGGCGGTGAGCGGCGTGGTGGGCCCGCCCACGGCCTGCGCGCCGCCGATCGCCTCGACCACCGCGGCGCCCTGCCGCAGGACCGCGTCACGCTGGTCGCGCCATGCGGTCGTGACGCTCTCCAGCAGCCGGAGGAAGCTGGGGCGCGGAAAGTAGGTGCCGCAGAAGAACGGCTGCCCGTCCGGCGTGGCGAAGACCGTCATCGGCCACCCGCCCTGCCCGGTCATCGCCTGCGTGGCGGTCATGTAGACCGCGTCGACGTCGGGCCGCTCCTCGCGGTCGACCTTGATCGAAACGAAGCCGGCGTTCATGAGCCGCCCGACGCCCTCGTCCTCGAACGACTCGTGCGCCATCACGTGGCACCAGTGGCAGGCCGCGTAGCCGACCGAGATCAGCACCGGCACGTCCCGCCGCCGCGCCTCCTCGAACGCCTCCTCGCACCACGGCCACCAGTCGACCGGGTTGTCGGCGTGCTGAAGCAGGTACGGCGAGGTGGCACTCTCGAGCCGGTTCACCCTCCCACCCTCTCACGGGTCGCGGCGTGCTTCACGCGTCGCGGAGGCTGAACGCGACGGCGCCGGTCAGCAGGGCGCCGCCGGCGGCGGCGTGCTTCACGCGTCGCGGAGGCTGAACACGACGGCGCCGGTCAGCAGGGTCCCGGCGGCGTACGCGGCGAGGACGCCCAGCCCCTGCCACGGGCCGATCAGCAGGTCGTCGAGGCGTTCGGTGGCCTGGATGGCGAGGCCGGCGTTCATGGGCGCGTACTTCATGACCCGCGCGGCCCACTCGCCGGAGAGCAGCGACGCGGCGATCGGCCAGACGAAGAGCGCGCTCAGCACGGTGGCGAGCACGGCCGGCGTGTGCCGCAGCGACATGCCGATCCCGAGGCTGAGCAGGCCGACGAGGAGCAGGTAGAGCACCGTGCCGCCGGCCGCCCGCAGGGTCGGCTCGTCGCCCAGCGACAGCGGCGGGTAGCCGGCGGCCGTGGTGAAGCCGTTGCCGCTCAGGATCGGGCGGCCGGCGGCCAGCGCGCCGAGTACCCCCACCGTGCCGGCCCCGGCCACCAGCGCGGTGACCACGATCGCCTTGGCCACGAAGACCAGCCCGCGCCGCGGCTCGGCGGTCAGGGTGACCCGGATAGTCTGCGTGCCGTACTCGGCGGTCACCGCGAGCGCGGCGAGCACCACGACCGCGATCTGCGCGAGGTACACGCCGGTCAGGTTGACCCGGGCCAGGTCCTCGCGGCAGCCGAGGTCGGGGTCGAGGCAGTCGGTCGGGATGCTCCACGTGGTCACCGCGCCGAGCCCCACGGTGCTCGCGACCAGGCCGAGCAGGAGCCATCCGGTGCTCGGCAGCGTGCGCAGCTTGGTCCACTCGCCGTGGAGGGCCCGGACCAGGCCAGGCCCTCCACGGTGGTGGAGCGCGGTCACCCCCATGCCGCGCTCACTCACCCTCGCCGCCGCGATCGCGGGGGCCCCGCGGAAACGTGGAGCATGCTTCATGCCGTGTCCCTACGGCGGATCAGGAGTACGGCGGCGGCGAGTGCCAGCGCCACGTACGCGCAGGCGACGGCGAAGCCGGGCCACGGGCTCACCCAGTTGTCCCACCGTTCCCGGGTCTGCTGCATCGCCAGGCCGGCGAGGGGGGTCAGCCGCTGCAGCCACTTCTCCCCCTCCACGGGCAGGAGCGAGCTGGCGATGCCGGGTACGACGGCCAGCGCGAGCACCGCGACGACCGCACCGGCTGTGCGGCGGATGACCGCGCCGAGGCCGAGCCCGAGCAGCGCCATCAGCGCCAGGAACGCCGCCGTGCCGAAGACCGCCCGCAGCACCGTGCCACTGGTCAGCGACGGGTCCGGGTAGAACGGCGGGACGAAGCCCCGGTCGCGCTGGATCGGCCGGGCGCCCAGGAGCGAGGCCAGGCTCGCGACAAGCCCGCAGGCGAACGTCACCGTGCCGAGAAGGAGCGCCTTGGCCACGAGTACGCGGCCGCGGCGCGGGCTGGCGGTGAGCGTCGTGCGGATCATGCCGGTCTTGTACTCGCTGGTCACGTAGAGCACGCCGAGCACCGCCGCCGCGATCATGCCGAGGTAGACGCCGCCGAGCGCGTTTCGCACGATGTCGTCGTCGCCGCGTTCGGTGAACGGCACCTCGCGGATGTCGCCGGTGCCGGTCACGGTGAAGACGCCACCGGACTCGCTGGCCTCGCCGACGAGCGTCGTGCCGTCCGCGAACTCCACCCCGCCGCCGATCGCGTCGCTCTGCCAAGCGCCGGCCGGGCCACCAGCCGCGGGCGCGAGCCTCACGCTGTCGAAGGTCGCGGTGCTCGGCTCGTAGTCCGGGCTGGACGTGGTGCTGCCACCCCGGCGGATGACCCGCGTGCCGGAGGCCGGCGTGGCGGCGAACATCCCCACCTCGGCGGTCCGCGGCAGCCCGGCGAGCTCGGCCGTACCGACCTGCCGCCAGGCGGCGCCGTCCGGCGAGGTGAAGCCGGTGATCGTGGTGCCCGAGCGGGTCAGCCGGAGCCAGGCCGGCGTACCGCCGGCGCCGGCCGCGACGTCGGTGCTGAAGTCGGCCTGGAACCGCACGCCGTGGCCCGGCGTGACGAGCATCGCCACGTACGGCGTCCGCGGCTCGGTGCTCTGCTTGATCATGATGCCGGCCTTGGCCCAGTCGCCGGTGTCCTCCTGGCGCACGACGCGGGCGGTGATCGTGCCGTCGCCGTCCAGCGGCTGGTGCATGAAGTGGAACCGGTCCTCGAGCAGCCGCTCGGCGTTGTCGCCGACGTTCGTGCTGCTCCCCTGCGCGCCGATGATCGAGAGCAGGATGGTCAGCCCGACGGTCAGGAAGAGGCACCACACCGTGCTCCGCACCGTCACCAGCTTGGTCCACTCGCCCCGGAGCACCTGCCCGAAGCCGTCCCGCGCGCTCATCGCGTACCCCCCACCGTGGGCGCGTTGAACTCGACCTCGTCGCGGGTCAGCTCCATGTACGCCTCCTCGAGCGTCGCCCGATGCTGGGAGAGCTCGGAAAACGTGAGCCCGCCGGCGCTGAGCACGGCCGCGATGCGGTCGGGCGCTATCCCGCGCACGGTGATCGTGTCGCGGTCGGTGGCGGCGACCGTGGCACCCGCGTTCGCGAGCAGGGTCATCGCCTCGGAGCGCGCCGGCGTACGCAGCACGATCTGCTCGCCGGACGCGCGGGCCAGCAGCTCGCGTACCGTCGTGTCGGCGATGAGCCGGCCGCGGCCCACCACCAGGAGGTGATCCGCGGTCCCCTCCAGCTCGCCCATCAGGTGGCTGGAGACGAAGACGGTGCGCCCCTCGGCGGCGAGCGAGCGGAGCAGTCCCCGGATCCACCGGATGCCCTCGGGGTCCAGCCCGTTGACCGGCTCGTCGAACATCAGGACCGGCGGGTCGCCGAGCAGCGCGGCCGCGATACCCAGGCGCTGGCGCATGCCGAGCGAGTAGCCGCCGGCCCGGCGGCGGGCCGCGGAGCCGAGCCCGACCTGCTCGATCACCTGGCCCACCCGGCTCTTGGGCAGGCCGTTGTAGTGCGCCATCCACAGTAGATGGTCGTGGGCCCGCCGCCCGGGGTGGATCGCCGAGGCGTCCAGGAGCGCGCCCACCTCGCAGAGGGGATTGCGCAGGGTGCGGTACGGGTGGCCGCCGATGAGCGCCTCGCCACGATCCGGTGCGTCCAGGCCAAGGATCATGCGCATGGTCGTGGACTTGCCCGCCCCGTTGGGTCCCACGAAGCCGGTGACCTCGCCCGGCTCGGCGGTGAACGAGAGGTCGTCCACGGCCACGGTCGCCCCGTAGTGCTTTCGTAGTCCACGAGCTTCGATGGTTGCTGCCATGCTGGTGAGACTAGGAAGCCGGCGGGCTCCGGGGCGTCACGCTCCGGCGCCGTATTCACCCCACACGGATCCCCCACAGGAGGGACGCCCACCCCTTCGGACGCTCGGACAATGGCGTACGTGAACCAGGCGCGAGCGCTCGCCGACCGCACGGCCGTCGCGGGTCGGCGGCTCACTGGCGCGCCCGACTGGCCGCTGATCGCGGCGACGGCGCTGGGCCTCGGCGCGATGGTCCAGGTCATGGGCCATGTGGTGTCCAGCGACGACAACCTGTGGCTCTCGTTCGGCGTCCTGGCCGCGCTCGGCGGCACGGCCCCGCTCGCCCTGGTCCGGGCCAGCCCGCCGGCCGCCGCGTTCCTGGCCACCGGGGCCACGTTCCTGACACTGCTCGCGGGTTACCCACTGACCGTGGGCGCGGCGGTCGCGCTGCTCGCGATGCTCTACGTGCTCGGCCTCCGCCGCCCCCGCCGGGTCGCGCTGCCGGTCGCCCTCCCCTTCATCGGGTACGCGGCGGTGGTCCGCAGCGGCCTTTCGGTGCTCCTCCTCGGCGTGGCTCTGGCGGCGCTCCTCCTCGGCCAGGCACGGAGGCTCCGCGGCGAGCTTCGCCAGCGCGCCGCGTCCGACCAGGTCATGGCCGACAGCCTGGTGGAGCACGCGGCGCGGGGTGAGCGCGCCCGCATCGCGCGCGAGCTGCACGACGTGGTCGCCCATCACATCTCCATGATCGCGGTACAGGCGGAGACCGCGCGCCTCACCACGGCCGGGCTGCCCGAGGAGGGCGCGCAGCGGTTCAGCGCGATCGGCGACACCGCCCGCACCGCGCTCACCGAGATGCGCCGCCTGCTCGGCGTGCTCCGCGAGGACGCCGGCACCACCCCCACCCGCCGGCCCCAGCCCAGCCTTCAGCAGCTCAACCAGCTGATCGACGAGGCACGCGCCTCGGCCGGGGCGAGCACCCGCCTGATCGTCCACGGGCACGTCGCGCCGCTGGATCCGGGGGTGGAGCTCACGGCGTACCGGATCGTCCAGGAGGCCCTCACCAACGCCCGCCGCCACGCCCGCGGCGCCGCGGTCGACGTGGAGCTCGACTACGCGGCGGACGCGCTCCGCGTCCGCGTCCGCGACAACGGCCCCGGTCCCCCGCCCGGCTCGGCGAGCGGTGGCCACGGCCTGCTCGGGATGCGCGAGCGCGCCGCGATGGTCGGCGGCACGCTGCACACCGGACCGGCACCGGCCAGCGGCTTCCTGGTCGAGGCCGTGCTCCCGCTCGGGTCCGCGGAGGTGGCGCCCCCGCTCCCGACCGAGGCGAGGCTTCCGCTCCCGACCGAGGCGAGGCTTCCGCTCGCGACCGAGGCGAGGCTCCCGTTCGCGTCGGGGGAGGCGACGTGAGCGGCGACCGCATCCGGATCGTGGTGGTGGACGACCAGGAGGTTGTCCGGGCCGGGTTCGCGGCACTGCTCGCCACCCAGCCCGACTTCCTCGTCGTGGGCAGCGCCGCCGACGGCGCCGAGGCGGTCCGGGCCTGCCGCGAAGCACGGCCCGACGTCGTCCTCCTCGACGTGCGCATGCCGGTCATGGACGGCATCGAGGCCGCCCGCCAGATGGCGCGGTTTCCGGACGGGCCGCGGATCCTCATGCTGACCACGTTCGACCTGGACGAGCATGTCTACGACGCGCTCTGCGCCGGAGCGAGCGGCTTCCTGCTCAAAGAGGTGACCGCCGAGCGCCTCTTCGACGCGGTGCGCGTGGTCGCGGCCGGCGAGGCGCTGCTCGCGCCGACGGTGACCCGCCGGCTGATCGACGAGTTCGCGCGCCTGCGACCCCGCCCGCGCGAGGCCACACCCCTGCGCGCCCTGACGCCGCGGGAGACCGACGTGCTCCGGCTGATCGCCGAGGGCCTGTCCAACACCGAGATCGCCGACCGCCTCGTGGTCAGCGAGGAGACCGTCAAGACCCACGTGAGCCGCGTACTGAGCAAGCTGGGCCTGCGCGACCGCACCCAGGCGGTGGTCACGGCGTACGAGTCCGGCCTGGTTGTGCCGCGTTCGAGTCGTTGATTGGTTGACTGACGGCCAACTGGCCATAACCGTCTGCTGCCAGCCTGTGGCCATGCGTACGGTCTGGACGCGGATACGCCCCGTCGTCACCAACGCCTGGCTCGGCTTCGCGGTGCTGGCCGCCAGCGCCGTGGTGTCCGTGTGGAGCATCGCGAGCGTGCCCCAGGCCTCGCCCCTGCCGGTACTGCTCGGCCTGCTCCCGTGGACGGTCGGCAAGTACCTGCTCTGCCCGCTGCGGTGGCACGCGATCTCGATGAGCGGCCGCAGTCGCTGGTGGCACATCCGCGCGTACGCCGAGAGCGAGCTGATCGGCCTCGTCTCCCCCGTACACGCCGGCGCCGACCTGTGGCGGGTGCACCGCCTCCACCAGTCGGGAGTCGGCCGCGGGGTCGCGGTCGCCGAGGTCGCGATGGACCGGGTGATCGGCATGGGCGGCATCGCGCTAGGGGTGGTACTGGCCGGCGTCACCCTGCCGTGGGAGATGCTCGCCGCCTTCGGCGCGGTCGCTGCCACCGCGGGCGTCGCCGCGCTGATCGTGCACCGCCGCCGCCCCGACCTGCTCGCCCGCCGCCCACTGCCCGGCCCCGGGGCGCTGGCCTTCGGGCTGGCGATCTCCGTCGCGTACCAGGTGGGCGTCGCCGGCCTCATCCTCGGCTCGGTCATCGGGGTGGGCAGCAGCGTCAGCCTGCTGGGACTCGTCACCGTCTTCGCCGCCAGCCAGCTGGCGAGCATCGTTCCCCGGATCGGCGGCGCCGACCCGCACAACGCCGCGCTCGCCGTCGGCCTGGCCTCGCTCGGCGTGCCGTGGACCGCCGCCATCGGCGCGATCTCGCTGGTCGCGGTCGTCCCGTGGATCCCCGCCCTGCTCCTCGGCGGCGGCAGCTTCGCCGCCCGCCGGCTGGTCGCCCTGGCCGCCGCACACCCCCGCCCGCTGGCCACCGCCCGCGAACGCCTGGCGACCCGCCGCCTCATCCCCCGCCGCTTCGCCCCGCGCGCCCTCGCCGCCGACCTCGAGCCCGAGCCCGCCGCCCTCCAGCCCTAGACGATCTCTGAGCTACCCCGACACCCGCCGTGGTTCGGATCTCGTCCGAGCCTCCCCTGCGGCCCGGCGCGCCCCAGCCCGTTTGCGAAGCCCGGCACCGTCCGGAGCCGCCGGTCGTCCTCCCGCAGCCTCACCCCTCCGTGCACCCACAAGGAGATCTTGGAGAGTTAGGGCACCTATAGCCGCCCTAACTCTCCAAGATCTGCGCGATGGGCCGCGGGAGCGGGCGCCGCGGGGCCGACGGCATCGGCGAGAGCCGCAGCCGTGGATCCTCGCGCGGAGGCAGTGGCGTCAGGAGGCGCCGTCGGCGCGGAGGGGGAAGACCTGGGCCTGAGCGGAGTCGAGCAGCGAGCGGAGCACGGCCACGATCTTGTCGGCCGGCATGGGCTTGAAGAAGTGGTAGCCCTGCGCGGCGCCGCAGCCGAGCGCGGCCAGGGCGGCCCGCTGGTCGGCGGTCTCCACGCCCTCGGCGACCACCCGCAGGCCCAGCCGGTGTCCCAGGTCGACGGTCGCGTTGACGATGGCGGCTGACGTCGGGGCGTCGGCCATCGTACGCACGAAGGAGCGGTCGATCTTGACCTCGTTGACCGGGATGCGGGTCAGGAACGTGAACGACGAGTAGCCCGTGCCGAAGTCGTCGACGGAGAGCTGCACGCCCAGGTCGCGGAGGGAGCCGAGCACCTCGTCGATGACTTCGAGCTCGCTGAGCACCACCGTCTCGGTGATCTCCAGGACCAGGCGGCGGGCCGGTACGCGGTGGCGGCGCAGCAGCTCAGCCACGTCGGACGGCAAGTGGGGATCAAGCAAACTGCGGGCCGAAAGATTGACCGAGATCGGTACGTCCAGGCCCTCCTCGGCCCACTCGGCGGCGACGGTGAGCGCCTTGTCCACGACGTACCGCGTAAAGGGGGCCAGCAGGTCGCTGCCCTCGACCGCCCGCACGAAGTCGACCGGGCCGAGCGAGCCGCGCCGGGGATGGCGCCAGCGGATCAGCGCCTCCACGCCGGTCGGCGCACCGGTGCCGAGGTCGACGGCGGGCTGGAGGGCGAGCACGAGCTGGTCTTCGACGGTGAGCGCCTCGCGCAGCTCGGCGAGCAGGGCCAGCCGGTCGGTGCTCGCCTCGTCCTTGGCGCTGTCGTACCAGGCGACGCTCCCGCCGCCCTCCTTGGCCTGGTACATCGCGTTTTCCGCGCGCCGCACCAGCTCGGCCACGTCGGCGGAGCCCGCGGGCGCGACGACCACGCCTACCGACGCCTCGACCGACATGACCACGCCGGCCACCTCGATCGGCGTGGCCAGGTGCTCGACCAGCGCGCGGGCCCGGCGCAGCGCCTGCGGCGTCGGCGACGAGCGGTCGCCGTCGGGCGCCTCCAGGTCGGTGACCAGCAGCGCGAACTCGTCGCCGTCGAACCGGGCCAGCAGCTCGCCGGGCTCGGCCAGCTCGCCCAGCCGGGCCGCGATGCCCTGCAGCAGCTCGTCGCCGGCGGCGTGGCCGAGCGTGTCGTTGACCTCCTTGAAGCGGTCGAGGTCGAGCAGCAGCAGCGCCACCGGCACCTCACGCACGACCTGCCGGAGCGCGGCGTCGCCCTTGAGCAGGAACGCGGCGCGGTTGGTCAGCTTGGTCAGCGGGTCGTGCACCGAGTCGAACGCCGAGCGCTCGGTCAACGACTCCAGCGCCTCGTGGGTGGCGGCGTCGTGCAGCGCGGTGGCGAGCGCGTCCGCGTACGCCGAGAGGGCCATCTGCTCCCGCTGCCCCGGCTCCAGCGCCCGGGAGAACCGCACGCGCAGCAGCCCCACGGCCACGCCGGCGACGGTGAGGCGCACGAGGCCCGGCTCCTCCGGCAGCGGGTCGGGGAGCGGCTCGCGCAGGTCGGCCTCGGCGAGCGTGCCGGAGGCGTCACCCGTGTAGCGCCGGCGGGAGCCGTCGGCGCGGAGCACGTCGACCTCGACCGCCTCGGCCCCGAAGATCGAGAGCGCGCCGCCGACGCCCGCCCGGGCCACCGCCCGCTCGTCGAGCCGGCTCAGTTCCCGGGTGGCGGCGGCGAACGCGGACCAGAGCCGGCGCTCCTCGTCGGCGCGCAGGCGGTGCCCGTACGTCTGCTGGAGCAGCCAGAGCGCGGGTGGCAGCAGCAGGAGCCACCGGAGGTCGCGCTCGATCATGCTGACCACCACGAAGCCGACCAGCACGTTGCCCACGAACATCAGGAACTTCGCCCGGAGCGCGCGCAGGAACAGCCCGGCCGCCGGCCTGGCCTGCCGCACGGAGAGCGTCAGCGCCGCGAGCCATCCGGTG
Source organism: Phytohabitans maris (assembly GCF_031085175.1). GTDB lineage: Bacteria > Actinomycetota > Actinomycetes > Mycobacteriales > Micromonosporaceae > Phytohabitans > Phytohabitans maris. The sequence goes on along the minus strand of NZ_JAVHUY010000024.1, from coordinate 24,711 downwards.
ACCAGCAGGTACGCCAGGGAGCCGAGGGCCAGGGCGCCGGCGAGGGTGGGCGTGAGCCGCGCCTCGAACGGATCGGCGACCGCCCGGGTGGCGAGCGCGCCGACCGCCACGGCGACGGTCAGCGACCCGGCGACGTGGAGGATCTCCAGCGGCGAACGCCGGTCGGAGAAGTACGTGAGCAGCACCCAGGCCAGGAAGGTGCCGGCGAAGGTGGCGGCGGGCAGCCACGGGGCGGGCGCGAGGTAGAGCCCGACGATGAACGCGGCCTCGCCCCACGTCACGCTCACCGCGCCGGCGCCGACCCGGAAGCGGAGCCGGGCCAGCTGGCCGAGCGCCATGACCCCGGCGGCGAGGCCGGCCTGGGCGAGCGGCGACAGGTCACCGCGGCTCGACACGTCGACCGGAACGACGAGGCCGGCGATGGCGGCCGGAAGCGCGATGGCGAGGACGACGATGTGGAGCGCGCGGATCCGCCGGGGGGCCGGGGCGGTCGCACGCGCGGCTGTCACGGGTAGCCCCCGACCGCCGGCGACAGGTCTGTCCGCTTACACCCCAAAGAGGGGAAACCGTGGCGATTGTGCATCGGCGCCCCCTTCAGCCCGCGGCCCGGGGACAATGGCCCCCCGGCGAGGCTAAGCCAAACCGGTTTGCGGCAACAGGGGTCGCCGGGTCGGTTTCGCCATCAAGTGGCAAGACCCGCTGATGACGGCGGCCGATCCGGCTCCAGGAAGCGCCCTACCCTCAGGAACACGGTCAGGCGCGGTCCGCGCGATCTGTCGGATCTTGGACACTCTCCGCGGGATCGGCCGGCGGGATCTCCGCATCCTGCCCGGGAAAGCGGCCCGGGAGGCGGCGCAGGCGCGAATTCATGTTACGGATCAGCAGCACGGTCGCGATCGCCAGCAGCACGATGATGAACAGCCCCATCGGCCCGGCCAGGCCGCCGGAGCGGGTGTCGCCGAAGTTGTTTTCCGCGAGCACCTGAGCAGCCGTCAGCATCACCCCACCGTACGCCTGTGCGGTCACTTGGCGCCGCGCACCCCCGCGAACAGGTCGGTCTCCGGCAGCTGGGTCTCCACATGCGACGTGACCAGCTCGTAGTCCTCGGTCGGCCAGATCCGCTGCTGGACCTCCAGCGGCGCCCGGAACCACGTCCCGTCGGGGTCGACCTGGGTGGCGTGCGCGCGCAGCGCGTCGTCCCGGACGGGGAAGAACTCCGCGCACTCGACCCGGGTGGTGACCCGGTGCCCCTTGTCGGTGCCGTCGTCGACCCAGCCGTCGAGCATCTCCTGGTACGGCGAGTCGAGCCCGGCCGCGACCATGCCCTCGTGCAGCGCCTGGAACTTTGCCCGGGTGAAGGAGTGGTGGTAGTAGAGCTTGTGCGGCTGCCAGGCCGCACCCATCTCGGGGAACTGCTCGGGGTCGCCGGCCCCCTCGAAGGCCACCACGCTGATCTGGTGACACATGATGTGGTCGGGGTGCGGGTAGCCACCCTCCTCGTCGTACGTCAGCACGACGTGCGGGCGGAACTCGCGCATGAGCCGCACCAGCGGCCCGGCCGCGGACTGCGGATCTTCCAGCCCGAAGCAGCCGTCGGGCAGCGGGGGCAGCGGGTCGCCCTCGGGCAGGCCGGAGTCGACGAAGCCGAGCCAGGCCTGGTCGACGCCGAGGATCGCCCGGGCCGCCGCCATCTCGGCTCGGCGGATCTCGGCGATGTCCTCCCAGACGTCCGGGCGGTCCATCTTCGGGTTGAGCACGCTGCCGCGCTCGCCGCCGGTGCAGGTTACGACCAGCACCTGCACGCCCTCGGACGCATACTTCGCCATCGTCGCGGCGCCCTTGCTGGACTCGTCGTCCGGATGGGCGTGCACCGCCATGAGGCGCAGCTGCTCTGCCACTGGAACTCCCCCGGTACCTGCCGGAGCCCCGTGGAGCGCCGGCTGCGAAGATGGTCGTCGGACACACGGACTCAGCCATTCTGGCCGATGCCTCCGACAACGACGACAACGACCGCAGGAGACGCCACCCGGTGACCGAGACCCATGCCACAACGGGCACCGCCGCGCCGGTGTTCCCGCCCGGGCGGTACGGCCGCCGGCGGGAGCCGCGTCGCCGCCGCCCGTGGCTGGTCGCGCTCCTGCTCGTCGTCGTGATCGCCGCCGGCGCCGCGCTCGCCGTGCGCCTCTACCGGCAGTACGGGGATCCGACGTACGACGGCCAGGTCCTGCGATACAGCGACATCACCGACTCGCAGGTGCTGATCGAGTTTCGGGTGACCGTCCCGGCCGGCGGTGAGGCGATCTGTGTCGTCCGGGCCCGCTCCCGCGACGGCGCCGACGTCGGCAAGGCCGAGGTGCGGGTCGACGCCCCGCCCGGCGAGACCCGGCCGGTGACGAGATATGTGCTGGCCACGACCGCCCGCCCGATAAATGGGGAAGTGGTTCGCTGCCGAGCGGCGTAACAATGGGAGTGCCGCCCGACAACAGAACAGAGCGCAACGGCGTGCGGTTCGAAGCGGCAAAACTTGGTTAATTCTGAGGGTGTCGCGCGCTGGTAAGTTGGTAGTTCTACCTTGTTCGCCCATTAGCCCTACGGAGGAGATCGTCTGTGTCCAGCACCGACCGCGAGGCGCCTGCCACCTGGCTGTCTCAGGACGCGTACGACCGCCTGCAGGCCGAGCTCAACGAGCTGATCGCGGCCCGTCCGGCGATGGCTGCCGAGATCAATGCTCGGCGGGAAGAGGGCGACCTGCGCGAAAACGGGGGCTATCATGCCGCCCGCGAAGAGCAGGGCAAAGCCGAGATGCGTATCCGCCAACTCCAGGAGTTGCTGCGCACCGCGCAGGTGGGTGATGCGCCAAAGGCTGACAAGGTGGCACCCGGCACCGTCGTCACGATCCACTTCGACGACGACACCGACGACACCGAGACGTTCCTCCTCGGCTCGCGGGAGATCTCCGCGACCACCGACCTGACCGTCTACAGTCCCGAGTCCGCGCTCGGCCAGGCGATCCTGGGCGCCGGCACCGGCCAGACGGTCACCTACACCGCGCCCAGCGGCGCGGACATCAAGGTCACGGTGGTCAAGTTCGCGCCGTACGGCGGCTAGCTCACCGGAAAGCGCACGGTGTAGCCCCGGGCCCGCAGCGCGCCGATCAGCTTCTCGGAGTGCTCCGGGCCGCGGGTCTCCACGGAGAGCGCGACCTCCACCTCGCCCAGCCGCAGCCGCGGGTTGTGGCGGGTGTGCAGCACGTCCACCACGTTGGCCCGCTGCTCGGCGATCTGGGCCAGCAGCGCGGCCAGCTCACCGGGCTGGTCGCCGCAGCGCACGGTGAACCGCAGGAAGCGGCCGGCCGCCGCGAGGCCGTGCTCGATCAGCCGCAGGAGCAGCAGCGGGTCGATGTTGCCGCCGGAGAGCACCGCGACCACCGGCGGCTCGGCCTTGACCGCACCGGACATCAGCGCCGCCACGCCCACCGCGCCGGCCGGCTCGACCACCTGCTTGCCGCGCTCCAGCAGCATCAGCAGCGCCCGCGAGATGTCTTCGTCGGTCACCGTCACCACGCCGTCGACGAGCTTGCTGACGTGCGCGAACGTGACGTCGCCCGGGCAGCCCACCGCGATGCCGTCGGCGATCGTCGACAGGTGTGGCAGCCGCACCGGGGCACCGGCTTCGAGCGAGGGCGGGTACGCAGCGGCGCCCGCCGCCTGTACGCCGATGACGCGTACGTCCGGCTTGAGCGCCTTGGCCGCGACCGCCATGCCGGAGAGCAGGCCGCCGCCGCCCAGCCCGGTCACGATCGTGCCCACGTCCGGGCACTGCTCCAGGATCTCCAGGGCCACCGTGCCCTGCCCCGCGATCACGTCGACGTGGTCGAACGGGTGGATCAGCACCGCGCCGGTCCGCTCGGCGAACTCGCGGGCCGCCACCAGCGCGTCGTCCACCGTGCTCCCGGCGAACTCGATGTGCGCGCCGTACCCCTTGGTCGCCGAGACCTTCGGGATCGGCGCGCCCACCGGCATGAACACGGTCGACTTGGCGCCGAGCAGCCCGGCGGCGAGCGCCACACCCTGCGCGTGGTTGCCGGCGCTCGCGGCGACCACCCCGCGGGCCCGCTCCCGCGGTGAGAGGCGGGCGATCCGCACGTACGCGCCGCGGACCTTGTACGACCCGGCGCGCTGGAGGTTTTCGCACTTGAGCCACACCGGCCCGCCGAGCGCCGCGGAGAGCGGGCGGGAGGGCTCCAGCGGCGTGGCCCGTACGACGTCGCCGAGCAGCGCGCGGGCCGCCTGCACGTCCTCCAGCGTCAGAAGCTCAGTCACGAGTCGATCGTCGCACTATCCACCGCGCGCCCCACGCGGGGCTCTGCCCGCTACGCCTCGGCACCGGGCGCCGGCACGATCCGGGCAGACCGCTCCGCGCCCGGCCCCGGACTGGTCCCGCTCCGGGGCCAGGTGGGGGCGTGCCGCTGCCACGGCGCCGCCATCTCGAACTGCCCCGCCACGGCCAGCAGCAGCAGCTCGGAGCCGGGCGGCCCGACCAGCTGTACGCCCACGGGCAGCCCGTCCGGCCGCAGCCCCACGGGTACGACCAGGGCGGGCAGGCCGGCGAGGTTCCACGGTGCGGCGTACGGCGCGTACCGGATGTTGGCGGCCATGTTCGCCCGCCAGGAGCGGCCGGACCAGCCCTCGGCCTTCGGCGGTGCGGCCGCCAGCGCGGGCGTGAGCATGAGGTCGGCGCCGTGGTCGGTGAAGAAGTCGATCGAGCGCTCGCGCCAGGCCGCGCGGTCCGCCTCCCGGACGTACCCGCGGCGCAGTGCCCAGGCCCCCAGGCTGGCGTGCCGGCGCGTGCGCGGCTGCAGCGCGGCCCGGTCCAGGCCGGCGCTCTCGACGTCGCGGCACGCGGCGGCGAACCAGGTCGCGAGCCCGCGCATGCCCAGCGAGGGCGGGTACACCGGCTCGGCCGAGACGGCGTCGTGCCCGGCGGCGACCAGCAGCCGGGAGGCGGTGGCGACGGCGTCCCGGTTGGGCTTGTCCAGGCGGACCCCGAGCACCGGCGAACGGAGCGAGACGGCGACCTTGAGGCGCTGCGGCTCGACGAGCTTGTCCGGCCGCCGCCCGGCGAGCACCGCCAGCCCGACCGCCGCGTCGGCCACGGTGGTGGCGAGGATGCCGTGCTCGGCCATGCCGTACCAGTCGTCGGCGCCGATCCCGGCCGGCACCACGCCCCGGCCCGGCTTGATCCCGACCAGGCCGCAGCAGGCCGCCGGGATGCGGATCGAGCCGAACCCGTCGTTGGCGTGCGCGAATGGCACGAGGCCCGCGGCGACCGCGGCCGCCGCGCCGCCCGAGGAGCCACCGGGGGTACGGTCGGTGCGCCATGGGTTGCGCGTGGTGCCCGTCTGGTCGTCGGTCGTGCCCCACAGCCCCAGCTCGGGCATGCGGGTCACGCCGAGCACCACCGCGCCGGCGCCGCGCAGCCGGCGGACCACCTCGTGGTCGTCTTCGGCGACCGGCCCGCGGGCGGCGGCCGAGCCGTTCCAGCCCGGGACGCCGGCCACGGCGGTGTTCTCCTTCACCGCGACCGGCACACCGGCCAGCGGCAGGTTGGCCAGGTCTTCCTGCTCGTCGACCTTTTCCGCCTCGACGATCGCCTCGCCGCCGCGGACCACCCGGAACGCGGTCAGCACCGGATCGCCGGACGCGATGTGGTCGAGGTGGTCGGCGACGACCTGCGTCGCGGACGTGTCACCGCGGCGTACGGCGCGGGCGATCTGCTTGGCCGTCGCACCGACCCACGTCTCTTGCACAGCCCCTCCCCTGGGTGCGCCGTGTCGCCGCATCGCGTGGCCGCGCCGCGGCGACCGGAAACTCAGCCGAGTGCCTGCTCCAGATCGGCGAGCAGATCGTCGGCGGTCTCGATGCCGACAGACAGTCGCACGAGATCCGCGGGTACTTCAAGCGGCGAGCCGGCAGCACTCGCGTGTGTCATCCGCCCGGGGTGCTCGATCAGTGACTCGACTCCGCCGAGTGACTCGGCGAGCACGAAGAGGCGCGCCCGGTTGCAGATCTCCACGGCGCTCTCCTCGCCGCCCGCGGCCGAGAAGGAGACCATCCCGCCGAACCGCCGCATCTGCTTCGCCGCGGTCTCGTGGCCGGGGTGCTCGGGCAGCCCGGGGTAGTAGACCCGCTTGACCTTGGGGTGGCTGTGCAGGTACGCGGCGATCCGCTCGGCGTTGTCGCAGTGCCGGTCCATCCGGACGCCCAGCGTGCGCACCCCGCGCAGGGTCAGCCAGGCGTCGAACGGGCCGTTGACCGCGCCCATCGCGTTCTGGTGGTACGCGAGCTCGTCGCCGAGCCCCGGGTCGGCCACGACCAGCGCCCCACCCACCACGTCGGAGTGGCCGCCGACGTACTTGGTGGTCGAGTGGACCACCACGTCGGCGCCGAGGCCGATCGGCTGCTGCAGGTACGGCGAGGCGAACGTGTTGTCGACGACCAGCCGGGCGCCGTGCTCGCGGGCCAGGCCGGCGAGGGCGGCGATGTCGGCGACGTTGAGCAGCGGGTTGGTGGGCGTCTCCACCCAGATGACCTTGGTGCGGTCGGTGATCGCGGCCCGTACCGCGTCGACGTCGGAGATCCGGGCCGCGGTCCAGCTCAGCCCCCAGCGCTCGGCCACCTTGGCAACCAGCCGGAACGTGCCGCCGTACGCGTCGTCGGGGATGACCACGTGGTCGCCGGGGCGGCACACGGTGCGCAGGAGCGTGTCCTCCGCCGCCAGCCCCGAGGCGAACGCCAGGCCCCGCCGGCCGCCCTCCAGCGCCGCCAGGCACTCCTGGAGCGCGTCGCGGGTGGGGTTGCCCGAACGGGCGTACTCGTACCCCTGGCGGGGTGCCCCGACCGCGTCCTGCGCGTAGGTGCTGGTCTGGAAGATCGGCGGCACCACCGCGCCGGTCCGTCCCTCCGGCTCCTGGCCGGCGTGGATGGCGAGCGTCTCGAACCCGTACGTCATTGTGCCGAGGCTAGTCCCCCGCGGGCCACGCGCGTGCCCGCGGCGCGCCTACTCGGCGAGGACCACCCCGGTGGCGGCCGCGATGCCCTCCAGATAGCCGCGGGCCCGCTCGGACTTCGGGTAGCGCCCCACGAGCTCCCAGAACCGGGCGTTGTGGCTCGGCACGACCAGGTGGGCCAGCTCGTGCAGCAGCACGTAGTCGATCACCCAGTCGGGCATCTCCTGGATGCGGTGCGAGATCCGGATCGTCCGGTCGGCCGGGGTGCAGGAGCCCCACCGGCCGCTCTGGTTGGTCACCCAGCGGACGCTCGCCGGGACCACGATCCGGGCGTGCTCGCTCAGGTATCGGGCGATCAGCCGCTGCGCCCGCACCAGGAGCTCCTCGTCGGAGCGGCTCACCCGCTCCTCGCGGGCGGCCAGGCGGGCGAGCATCTTGTCGACCCACTCGGTCTCTTCGGCCCGGGAGAACTGGTCGGGGATGAGCACGACCACGCGCTCGCCGTCGCGGTACGCGGACACCGTGCGACGCCGACGCTGGCTGCGCCGTACCTCGACGACCGGCTTGCGCGCCCCAGCCACTAGCGGACCGCGCAGCCCCGCGGAACGTTCACGATGGCACGCTAATCCGTACCAGCCAGGTTGCCGCAAGAGCCAAGCGTGAGGTAGGCGCCGGAAAGATTCCTTATTCGCCTCGTTCGTCCGGAAAATTTCTTCGATGGACCGCGCCGAGAGGCCAAGGTCACTACCGTAAGTGATCTTTTACGAGGGAGGCCCAGGGTCACTCTGCACCGGTTCCTCCGGCGTGTCCCGGCGAAACTGACTTATCCGGTAGATTCCGGCATGCACACTCACGTCGTCGGCTTCCTCACAATGTCGACGCGTCGTTGACATGGAACCGCCCAGACCTGGGTAGGGTCCGGCGGGACCAGCGACTACACCGTGGTTCGCGGAGTTGGGTCCAGGGCCGGTGCCTTCGGGCGCAGGCTTGGGGGGACGTGCCGGAAGCTCAAACCCGGCAGAAGAGTACGAGGAGGGGCACTGTGGCCACAAAGACACAGACCTACAACGGGTACTGCGTGAAGTGCAAGGAAAAGCGGGACTTCGAGGGCACCGTCGAGGTGTCCAAGACCGGCATGAACATGGCGAAGGGCAAGTGCCCCGTCTGCGGCACGACGGTCAACCGGATCCTGGGCAAGGCCAAGTAAAGATCAAACAAACGTGGTACTGCGGAGAGGGGGGGGGGGGGGGGGGCCCCCCCCCCCCCCCCCCCCCCCCGGGGGGGGCCCCCCCCGGGGGGGCCCCCCACCAACCCGGCGCCCGCCAAAGAAAACACAAACCAACCGTGGACCGGGGGCGGGGGGGGGCCGCCCGCCCCCCCCTCTCCGCATCCAGTGACCGGTAGCGATGCCACCGTGTCGTGACACGAACACGAAAAGTCATGTCGGCAGGCCGACAGCAGCCTGCCCGGAACTGTGGATAACTCGCTTACGCCTGTGGATAACCCAGTGCACGGCGATTTTGGCCTGTGGACAACGAACGACGGGCCGCGAAGATACGGTGACAGCCTGTCATGCCATGACAGCCCTCCCGCGCCCCACGCTCCTGCCCGGACTTCACCGCCTGTGGCGAGACCGGCACACGCTGCAGCTCGGCCTCGACCCGGCCCGCGCGGTCGTGCTGGAGGTCGCCAACCCGAGCGCCGTCCGCCTGCTCGACCTGATCGACGGCACTCGTCCCGAGCGGGCGATCCTCGACCAGGCCGACCGGATCGGGGTGAGCCGGGCCGACGCCCGCCTCCTGCTCGACACGCTCCGGGCCGCCGGGCTCGTGGTCGGCGCGCAGACCCTCCTGCCGGCGAGCCTGCCCGAGCCGGTACGCCGCCGGCTCACCGCCGAGGCCGCCGCGCTCGCCCTGCGCGGTACCGACAAACCGGGCACCCCCGCCCAGATCCTGCGCCGGCGGGCCGCGGCCAGCGTCGTGGTGACCGGGCGGAGCCGCCTGGCAGCGCCGCTCGCGGTCGCGCTGGCCCAGTCCGGGGTCGGACACGTCCAGCCCGACCTGGCGGGCGTGGTGGACCCGCTGGACGCCGTCGGCGGACCCCTGCTCCCCGGCGACGTACGCCGCGAGCGCACCGAGGCCGTCGCGGAGGCCATCACGCGCGCCGCCCCAGGCACCGAGACCCGCCCGATCCAGCGCGGCCGGGCCTCGCTGGTGGTCCAGGCCGGCACGGACCGTCCGGCGGCCCTCCTGGCGGCCAGCTACGGCCAGCGGCGCCTCGCCCACCTCGCGGTCGGGGTACGCGACGGTGTGGCCGTCGTGGGCCCGCTCGTCCCGCCCGGCGGGGCACCCTGCCTCAACTGCCTGGAGCTGCACCGGCGCGACCGCGACCCGGCCTGGCCCGCGCTCGCCGCCCAGCTCGCCAGCGAGGCCCGCCCGGAGCCGTGCAGCGCGCCCACCCTGCTCGCCGGGACGGCGTACGCGGCCAGCGAGGCCCTGCTCTACCTCGACGGCGAGCAGCCCGACACGGTCGGCGGGGCGATCGAGATCAGCGCGCCGGGCCGCACCCGCCGTCGCGCCTGGCCGCCCCACCCCTCGTGCGGCTGCGCCCGCCGCAGCCGCCAGCGTGCATTTACGCCCGTCACTTCGTCCGAGCGTCGGTCACAATGATCCGGTGACCGATATCCCGCGCCGGGCCGCCACCCGCACCGCCAGGCTTGCCGCGCTCCCGCTCGGCTTCGCCGGCCGCACCGTCCTCGGGCTCGGAAAGCGGGTCACCGGACTGGCCTCGGAGGTGATCTCTCCGGAGATCCAGCAGCGCACCGCAGAGCAGCTCTTCAGCGTATTAGGGCAGCTCAAGGGCGGTGCGATGAAGCTCGGGCAGGCGCTGTCGGTCTTCGAGGCGGCGCTCCCGGCCGACCTCGCCGGCCCGTACCGCCAGGCCCTCACCCGGCTCCAGGAGGCCGCGCCACCCCTGCCCGCCGCGAGCGTGCACAAGGTGCTGGCCGCCCAGCTCGGCCCGGACTGGCGCGAGCTGTTCGCGGAGTTCGACGACGCGCCGGCGGCGGCCGCGAGCATCGGCCAGGTACACCGGGCGGTGTGGCGAGACGGTGAGCGTCCGGTCGCGGTCAAGGTCCAGTACCCGGGCGCCGGCGAGGCCCTGATCGCCGACCTCAAGCAGCTGTCCCGGCTGGCCGGCATGTTTCGGATCATCCAGCCGGGCATCGACGTCAAGCCGCTGCTGGTCGAGCTCCGCGCCCGGGTCACCGAGGAGCTCGACTACGAGCTGGAGGCGGAGGCGCAGCAAGCGTTCGCCGAGGCGTACGCGGGCGACGACGAGATCTTCGTGCCCCCGGTCGTGGCCGCCGCGCCGCGCGTGCTGGTCACCGAGTGGATCGACGGCACGCCGCTCTCGAAGATCATCAACGACGGCACCCAGGAGGAGCGTGACGCCGCCGGCCGGCTCATGGCGATCCTGCACTTCTCCGCGCCCGAGCGCGCCGGCCTGCTGCACGCCGACCCGCACCCGGGCAACTTCCGCATCCTGCCCGACGGCCGCCTCGGCGTGATCGACTTCGGCGCGGTCGCCCGCCTCCCGGAAGGCCACCCCGAGCCCATCGGCCGCCTGGTCCGCCTGGCCCTGGCCGACGACGCCGACGCGGTGCTGGAGGGCCTGCGCGACGAGGGCTTCGTCAAGCCCGACGACGACATCGACGCCCGCGCCGTACTCGACTTCCTGCTGCCGATGCTCGCGCCGCTGGTCGAGGAGGAGTTCCAGTTCAACCGCGCCTGGCTGCGCACCGAGGCCACCCGGCTGGGCAGCCCCAAGAGCCCGGCGTACCAGCTCAGCCGCCACCTCAACCTGCCGCCGTCGTACCTGCTGATCCACCGCGTGACGCTCGGCTCGATCGGCGTGCTCTGCCAGCTCGAGGCGAAGGCGCCGTATCGCTCCATCGTGGAGAGCTGGCTCCCCGGCTTCGCCCCCGCCGAGTGACGGGCACCCTTGATGATCAAATCCAAGACGATAATCCGAGCTACCGCGACGTCCGTCGTGGTCCAGACCGCTGCTCCCGCAGCCTCACCCTCCGCGTCCACAAGATCAAAACCGCAAGACCCCTGGGGTCCTTCCCGAAGGCTGGGAGGACAAACAGATCGTGGTACCTAACGGCCCCTCCGGGGGCACTTGCGTACCACGATCTATTTCCGCGACATGATGTCGATCACCTGGCACCATCCGATCGGCCCGATCCCGGGCCGTATAGCGGCACCACCGGCATCCGCCCCGGGCCCGAAAATCTCAAGTGCGGTGATCGTTCGCCCAGAATCAGCGTGATACGCCGGCGAGGACGCGGATTTCGGGTTAACGATCATCGGCGCTTATCCACAAAGGCCTTTCGCCACGTCTTCGCTCCGGCCTTGGCCCATGGGCGCCTCGTGCCGAGGCGCTTGGCGACACACCGGCCCACCCCCGGTGGTCGGAGGTCGCCCGCCATGCGCGGCCGCTGGCCGCGGGGGTTGGGTTTGTGGACCGCGGAGGGTGAGGCCGCGGGAGCGACGGTCCGGACCACAACGGACATCGCGGTAGCTCAAATCCTGTAGGAAAGCAGAGCGGGTAATGCGCGCCGCTAGGGGCCCGGCGTCGCCGGGCCCCTGCGGCCTAGGTAGCGGTCTAGAGAAGGCCCATCTCGCGGGCCGCCTGGCGGCGGGCCTGCATCGCTATGTGACGGGCGGATCGGGTCGCCTCAGAGCTCGTGGTGGTGCCGGCCTGAGGCCGGCGCATTCGGGCCCTCGACAACGCTTCGTGGATTAGGTGATGCATGGCGGTCGCTCCATCTCGGGAAGTCGTGCGTACGTTGATCGGGTTCATGTCAGGCCGCCAGCCGGACGGCGTTGCGCGACTCGGCGAGCCCGTTGGCCGCCATCCGCGCCTCCACCTCGACCCGCAGGGCAGCGTCACGCGCGACGTCCTCCTTGCGCGGACGGCCACGGGGCCGCTTGCGCGGAACGACCGCGCCACGCTCGAAGATCTCGCCGCCCCAGACGCCCCAGGGCTCGGCCCGCTCGACCGCGCCGGCCAGGCACTCGACGCGGAGCGGGCAGTCCCCGCACAGCGACTTGGCCAGTTCCAGCTCGGTCGGGGAGTCCGCGAACCACAGGTCGGGGTCGAACTTCCGGCAGGGCAGGTTTGCCTCCAGGTCGACTCGCTCGTCGACCGGGGCCAACGCCAGACTCATCACCCGGTCACCTCTCTCTCGCTCGTTGCTCTCTGCTTGTGGCGGAAACGCCTGTGCTTGTGGCGAAAATGACTGAGGCCGCGGATCCCGGTTACGGGTTCCGCGGCCTCGAGGTGAGCCGGAGGTCTGTTTTCAGACCGGCCTTCCTCGAGGTGGAACACCGCGAACGTCCTGCCGCTTCTTGGCCGGAACGCCCTTAACCGCGAGCCCACTGGTCCCGTAGCCGCCGCCGTTGGTCCACGCCTCGGTCCGGACCAGGGAATCGACCTGGGTCTGGACCTGGTGCACCTGCGTCAGCTGCGGCACGTCGGCAGCGGCCAGCCCCATGCGCAGGGCGGCAGCCGACACCGGAGCGGAGGCAGCAGGCAGCGCCGACGGTCGCTCGATCGCGTAGAAGATCTTCACCGGGGCCACCTCCTGTCTCTCTCGTCGCCAGATCTGGTCTCGGTGCTTCTCGCCCACTCCGGCGAGCAGCATGGATGCCGCGCGCGCGAGGTGTGCCATGAGGCTATGCCTGCCCCCGGGGCGACCGCAAACGGTTTTACGGCTAGTTGACGGAACTTTTTTCCGGAGGCTCCTCCGGTACAAGATCATCGACGCTCGCACCCCTGACCAGGGCGAGCACGGCATCGCCATAGAGGCTCAGCTTTCGCGGGCCGATGCCGGCGATGGCCACGAGATCCTCCGGCCCGGTCGGCTGGCGCTCGGCGAGCGCGACGAGCGTGGCGTCGGTGAAGACCACGTACGCCGGGACCTTTTGCGCGCCGGCGACGCGGACCCGCCACTCGCTCAGCCGGGCGAAGAGGTCCTCGTCCAGTGTGGACGGGCAGGTGGCGCAGCGGCCCAGCTTGCGGTCGGCGCCGGCGAGCAGGGTCGCGCCGCAGACCCGGCAGGAGACCACCTGCGCGCGGCGGCGCTCGGGCCGGCGGCTCAGTGCCGCGGTGCCGCCGCGCTCGCCGCCGCCCCGCTCGAACTGCGGCAGGAACCGGCACGGCCGCCGGGGCCGGCCGCCGGGCGCGCGGGACTGGGCGTACGAGAGCCAGAGCCACTGCCGCGCCCGGGTCACCCCGACGTAGAGCAGCCGCCGCTCCTCCTCCAGCGCCTCGGGCGTCTTCGCGTACGTGGTCGGGAGCGTGCCGTCGGAGAGCCCCACCACGAAGACCGCGTCCCACTCCAGGCCCTTGGCCGAGTGGAGTGAGGCGAGCGTCACGCCCTCGACGGTGGGGGCGTGCTGCGCCGCCGCCCGCCGCTGAAGCTCGGCCACGAAATCGGCGAGCGAGGGGGGCCGCTCCACCGTGGCCGCCTCGCCGATCGGCAGGAGGGCCGGCGTACCCGCGTACTCCTCGGCGAGCGTGACCAGCGCGGCGAGCGCCTCCCAGCGCTCGCGCGCGGCGCCACCGGGCGGGGGCTGGTCGCGCTGCCAGCCGGTGGCCGCGAGCGCCTCGACGACGGCCGGCACCAGTGGCGCGCCGGCGGGCGTGGACCGGGTGGCCGAGCGCAGCGCCAGTACCGCCTGCCGCACCTCGGCCCGCTCGAAGAACCGCTCGGCGCCCTGCACCACGTACGGCACCTCGGCCTCGGCCAGCGCCTCCTCGTACGCCTCGGACTGCGCGTTGGTCCGAAACAGCACGGCGATCTCCCGCGCCGGTGTGCCCGCGGCGATCAACTGCCGGCAGCGCGCGGCCACCCCGGCCGCCTCGGCCGGCTCGTCCGGAAAGATCCGCAGGTCGGGCTCGGGGCCGGGCGGGCGCTGCCCCACGAGCTCCAGCCGCAGCCGCGCCTCGGCGCCCCGGGCCTGGCGGATGACCGCGTTGGCGAGGCCGACCACCTGCGGCGTCGAGCGGTAGTCGCGGACCAGGCGGACCACGACCGCGTTGCGGCGCTGGCGGGGAAAGTCGATCAGGTAGCCGGAGGTGGCGCCGGTGAACGAGTAGATGGTCTGGCTGGCGTCGCCGACCACGGTCAGGTCGTCGCGGCCGCCCAGCCAGGCGTCGAGCAGGCGCTGCTGCAGCGGGTTGACGTCCTGGTACTCGTCGACGACGAAGTGCCGGTACTGTGCCCGCACCTGCTCGGCGACGTCGGGGTGCTCCTCGATCCCCCACACCGCCGCGCGCAGCAGGTCTTCGAAGTCGACCACGCCGTTGGCGCGCTTCACGTGCTCGTAGGCGGCGAAGACCTCGGCCACCTTGGCCGGCTCGTACGGCGGCTCGCGGGTGGCCTTGGCGGCGGCCACCGGGTACTCAGCCGGCTCGACGAGTGACGACTTGGCCCACTCGATCTCGCTGGCCAGGTCGCGCGCGGCGGTGCGGTCGGCCCGCACACCGGCCCGGGAGGCGGCGAGCGTGACCAGCCGCGCCTTGCTCTCCAGGAGCTCGGGCATCGCCCGGCCGCCGAGCAGCCGGGGCGCGAAGTAGCGCATCAGGCGCAGCGCGGCCGAGTGGAACGTGCGCGCCTGCACCCCGGTGGCGCCGAGCACCGCGAGCCGGGCCCGCATCTCGGCCGCCGCCCGCGACGTGAACGTGACCGCCAGCACGTGCCGCCCGACGATCTCCCCGGTCAGCGCCCGGTATGCGATCCGGTGGGTGATGGCCCGGGTCTTGCCGGTGCCCGCGCCGGCGAGGACGCAGACCGGCCCGGCCGGTGCGGTCACGGCCGCGCACTGCTCCGGGTCGAGCCCGGACAGCACCCGGTCGGCTGGCGTGTTTCCCCCCACGGCTAGGAATCATGGCACCCACCACCGACGTTGGCGGGTGTGGAGCGCGCAACGGCGCGCCCGCCCCCCGCCGCGCGCCGGCGCGATCCCCCATACGGAAGGACCGACAAATGCTCACGATGTACTCGACGAGCTGGTGTGGTTACTGCTACCGACTCAAGTCTCAGCTCGATCGGGAAAGCATCGGATATGAGATCGTCGACATCGAGCAAGATCCGGTCGCTGCGGAGTACGTGATGAGCGTAAACGAGGGCAACCAAACGGTTCCCACGGTCCGCTTTCCGGACGGATCGGCGCTGACAAATCCTTCGATCATCGAGGTCAAAGCCCGGCTCGCGGCAATCTCAGGCTAACCAAACCTTTTGCGGAACACGCCCACGGTCGAGAACATGATCGGGTCACAATCAGTTCATACTGTGTCGTCCCGAATGACCGAGGGAGGGTTGGGGTGCCTCCTGCGCCGAGTCCGATGGTGCGACGTCGGCGGCTGGGGACCGAGCTACGCCGCCTGCGCGAGGTCGCCGGCCTGACCGGTGACCAGGTAATCGCGCGGGTGGGCTGGGCTTCGGCCTCAAAGCTCTCCCGGCTGGAAAACGGCCGCAGCCGCCCAGACCTCAGCGACGTTCTCGACCTGCTCGACCTGTACGAGGTCAGCGGCGCCACCCGCGAAGAGCTGATCGGCATCACCCGGGACGCGGGCAACACCCGCGGGTGGCTGCGTTCCTACCCGGTGATGACCCCACGCCAGCGCGGCTACGCGGAGCTGGAAGCGGGCTGCGCCGAGATCTTCGAGTACGGCCCGGTGATCCTCCCGGGCCTGCTACAGACGCCCGGGTACACGCGGGTGCGGCTGCTCTCCTCGCGCGAGGTGATCGCACCCGAGGACGCGGAAGATCCGGAAACCGAGGTCGCCGCCCGGGTGGCGCGGCAGTCGACGGTCACCCGGGACGCGGAGCCGCCCCGGTACGAGGCCGTGCTCGAAGAGGCCGCGCTCGGCCCCCGGGGCGGTCCGGCGCCGGTGATGGCCGGCCAGCTGCGCCACCTGGCCCGCCTGGCCGAGCTGCCCAACGTGACACTGTGGGTGCTGCCGTCGTCGGCCAAGGTCGCCGACTGGTACCTGCCGGAGACCGCGTTCTCCATCTACCGGTTCGCCGATCCCGACGACCCCGACGCGGTCGCGGTCGAGGCGCTGGCAGCCGACCTCATCCTGACCGACGACGACATGCTCGCCCGGTACGGGCGGGTCTTCGACTGGCTCCGGCAGGCAGCGCGCCCGCCGGCCGAGTCCCTCAGGTGGATCACCGAGGCTGCCGCCGCTCTCGGCCCACACGCCGGCGACGACGCGGATTCGCCGCCGGCACCCCTGACGCCCCCGGTTCAGCGCAGGCGCCGCCCACAGCAGCGTCCCTCGCAGCGGCCAAGCCCGCCGCCCGACCGATAGGAGTCGCGTCATGAGTGCAGGTCACCGGATCAGCTGGCGGACCAGCTCGCGCAGCCAGAACACCAACTGCGTGGAGATCAGTGAGATGGGGACGGCGGTCGCCATGCGGGATAGCAAAGATCGGGAAGGGCCAGTTCTGATCTTCGCGCGGGAACGGTGGATCGACTTCGTAGCGAGTGCCAAGGCGGGCGAGTTCGATTTGAACTGAGAATCTCTTGCCCGATCCTGGGAATTCCGCGAACATGGGATGGAACTTCCACGCATGGATTTTCATGTGGATGGGCACCAAGCCAGGACGACCGTTGTGACCGGCTCCGGCTCCCCCGCCGCGAACCTTGCCTCTGCCGGCACGACGGCCTCGGTCTCGGTCCGTGGTCTTCGCGGCAACGGTGGTCGCGGACCGAGATGGCGTTTCGGGCTGGGGTCTGTCTCCCGGATCTGGATCGGAGCGAGGCGAGCGGGTCTCGGAGAGACGAGGCGAGCGGTCTCGATGGAGCGACGCGGTCCGGGAGGCAGGCCCTAGGCCGGCGGTCTGGTGAGCCAGCGGTTGACCAGGAAAAGCGCGATCGACGAGGCCGGCGGCAGGCCGACCCGCGCGCCGTCGCCAGCGTCGACCACCTCGCCGGCCAGCACTGCGGCGATCTCCTCGCGGGAAAACCAGCGCGCGTGCGCGATCTCCGTGGGATCGACCCGCACCGGCTGGGCCGGGTCGGCCAGCGCGGTGAAGCCCAGCATCAGCGAGCCGGGAAAGGGCCAGGCCTGGCTGCCCGCGTACTCGACCGCCTGGACCTCGACACCGACCTCCTCGGCGACCTCGCGGATCACCGCGGCCTCGGCCGACTCGCCGGGCTCGACGTACCCGGCCAGGCAGGAGAAGCGCCGCACCTCGCGCCCGCTGCCCCAGGCCGCGTTGTTGCCGAGCAGGCACCGGCCGGAGGAGCCGGGGACGCCGTCGTGCACGAGCACGATCATGGCGGGATCGGTCCGCGGCCACATCTGCGCGCCGGCCTCGTCCACCCGGGTCCAGCCACCCTCGGCCGCCGTCGTGGGCAGCCCGGTCGAGGAGGAGAACTGGTGACCCGCGTGCCACTGCGCCAGGGCCGCGGCGGCCGTGAAGAGTCCGGCGTCCCGGTCGCTGAGCAGGTGGCCGACCGCGCGCAGGTCGAGGGCGCGGGCGCCGGTGCCGTCCGGCAGCGGCGCGTCGACCGCGAAGACCGGCGTGCCGTCCGGCTCGACGCCCAGAAACATCCGCCGGTCGGCGTCGACCTCGGGCGCCTCCTTGGCGTCCAGCAGCACCAGGGCGCCGGCTTCGTCGACGAGCGCCCGGCCGCCGGTGACCGTGTCCACCACGAGTACCCGCGACCGCGCCCACGCCGCGGCGAGCCAGTCCGGGTCGCGGCGGTGGTGGGCGGCGCGGTCCAGAGTGGAGCGTGCCAGCGGCGGCAGGCTGCGGGGCTCCTGGGGAAACGTGGAGCGAAGCGGAGCGTTTTCTTGGGGTGCTTTCACGCTCTCTCGACCGCCGTCAGGGCGAGCAGCGAAGCCTCCACCCGCTCGGCGTCGCCCAGCACGACGGTGGCGGCCTTGGCCGGTGCCAGGTATTCGGCGCCCGCGGCGGCCACCTCGTCGAGCGTCGTGCCGGCCAGCCTCGCCGCGTACCCCGGCAGGTAGTCCAGCCGCAGCCCGAAACCGGCGTACGTGCTGGCCAGCGTCGCCAGCCCGGCCTGGGTGGACATGCCGAGCTGGAGGGTGCCGAGCGCGTACTGCCGGGCCTGCTCCAGCTCCTCCTGCTTCGGCGGCACCGAGGCGAGCCGCCCCAGCTCGTAGTACGTCTCCAGGAGCGCCGGGCCGGTCACCTCGGTCGCCACCTCGGCCGCGGCCACGAACGAGGAGCCGGCCTCGTTGTGCTCGATGACCGAGTGCGGCCCGTACGTGTACCCCTTGTCCTCGCGGATGTTTTCCACCCAGCGAGACGAGAAGTAGCCGCCGAAGAGCAGGTTGGCCAGCTGGAGCGCGGCGTGGTCGGGGTGGGTGCGGTCGACCGCCGGCAATGCCAGCCGCAGCGACGACTGCACCGAACCGGGCCGGTCGACGAGCGTGAGCGGCCCGGGCTCGATCGGCGGCGTGTGCGGCAGGTCGACCTGCTTCCCCCCGCCGTTCCAGGTGCCGAGCACGCGCTCGGCCGTATCCAGCGCCTTGTCCGGCGTGAGGTCGCCGACCAGCACCAGCGTGGCGCCGGCGGGGTGGAGCCGCTCGGCGTGCAGCGCCCGCAGCTGGGCCGGCCGGACCGCCCGCACCTGGGACACCTCGGGCGTCTGCACCGCGTACGGGTGCCGGCCGTAGATCCGCTTGAGCAGCGCGACCCGGGCGAGGTGGGAGGGCTGGCTCTGCGCCACCTGGATCCGGTCGGCCAGCCGGTCGCGCTCGGTGGCGACCTCGTCGGCCGGGTACGCCGCGCCGCTGAGCACCTCACCGAGCAGCTCCAGGATCCGGTCGAGGCCGGTGACCAGGCCGTTGCCGGAGACCATAAGCCGGTCCGGGTCGACGCCGGCGCTCAGCCCGCCACCGACCTTCTGCAGCTCGGCCGCGATATCCACAGTGGACATCTCGGTGGTGCCGGAGAAGAGCGTCTGGGACAGCAGCGCGGCCCGGGCCAGGTGGGTGCGGGCGAACGGCACGCGCAGGCGCACCTCGACCAGCGGCACGGCCGGCCGGCGGATCGCGATCACGGTGAGGCCGTTGGGCAGCGTGCGCTCGGCCTCCTTGGGCAGCTTCAGCTTGCGCGTGGGGCCGAGGTCGGGCAGCGCCTTCACTGGTTTCCTCCCGCTCCTCCGGCGACGACCTCGACGGTCGCCCGGCGCTGTGGCACGAGCGCCGCGGCGGCCTGCCGGATCTGCTCCTCGGTGACCTCGCCGACCAGCCGGGGCAGGTCGTTGAGCAGCTCGGGGGTGCCGCGCTGCTGCTCCAGGACGGCCATCCGCAGGGCCCGCCCGAGGGCCGCGTCGGTGTCGCGCAGCAGGTGTGTGGCCATCCTCGCCTGGGTGCGGGCCAGCTCGCCCTCGGCCAGCCCGTCGGTGGCCAGCCGGTCGAGCTCCTCGTCGACCGTACGCAGCACCTTGTCGACGTCACCGCCGGGTGGCAGGTGGGCCTGGAGCAGGAACGCGGTGGGGTCGCGCACCTCCCACGGCTCGCCCATGAAGCCCAGGTAGCCGCCGACGGTGGTCACCGTGCGGTCGCGCAGCACCAGCCGCTCGACCAGCCGGGATGCCTCGCCGTCGGTGAGCACCTCGGCCAGCACCACGTACGGCACGTAGGCGGCGAAGTCGGCGATCGGGTCGGGCACCCGCCAGGCGGTCGCCACGGCGGGCAGCGGGGCCAGCGGATCCGTGTACGCCTCGCGCCGCTCTGCCGTCAGGTCGGGCTCGGCGAAGCTCGGCCGCTCCGGCGCCGGGCGGGCCGGCACGTCGCCGAAGTGCCGCTCGACCATCTCCACCGTCTCGGCGAGGTCGAGGTCACCGGCGACCGCCAGGACCGCGTTGCCATTCGCGTAGTAGCGCTGGAAGAACTCGGCGGCGTCGGCGACGGTCGCGCTCTCCAGGTCGTCGAAGGACCCGTACCCGTCGTGGGCGTTGGGGAACGTGTCGAACATGACCGGCGGCAGCTTCAGCCACGGAAAGCCACCGTACGGCCGGTTGAGCACGTTGACCCGGATCTCCTCCTTGACCACGTCGACCTGGTTGCGCAGGTTTTCCTCGGTCAGCCGCGGACCGCGCATCCGGTCGGCCTCGAGGAAGAGCGCCCGCTCCAGCGCGTTGGCCGGGAGGGTCTCGTAGTAGTCCGTGTAGTCCAGGTGGGTGGAGCCGTTGAACGTGCCGCCCGAGCCCTGGACGTGCCGGAAGTGCGCCAGCTTTTCCAGGTTTTCCGAGCCCTGGAACATGAGGTGCTCGAAGAGGTGGGCAAACCCCGTACGCCCCTCGGGCTCGGAGCGGATACCCACGTCGTACACCACCGCGACGCCGATCACCGGTGCGCTGCGGTCCGGTGCCAGCACCACCCGGAGGCCGTTGTCGAGCGTGCGCCGCTCCACCGGGTACTTCGTCGCTGGAATTCTGGGTCTGCGCGCCACACGGCGACACTAGCGCGTCGCCAGCCGGGGCGGTCGTGAAGCCTCCCGGCGTGAGACTCTGAGGTGTGCGCGTCGTCGGCATCAGCCTCTACCCGGTGAAGTCCACGCGCGCCGTCGCGGTGGACCGCGCCCGGGTCGAGTGGTGGGGGCTGGCCGGCGACCGGCGGTGGGCCGTGGTGGCGCCGGACGGCGAGCCGATCACCGCGCGGCGGTGCCGGGCACTCTTCACGGTCGCCGCGTCCACCACACCCGACGGCGGCCTGCTGCTCACCGCGCCCGGCGCGCCGAGTCTCGCGGTGCCACCGCCGGAGCCGGCACACACCGTACCCGTGCGGTTTTGGAACCTGGACCGTGCGGCGGCGGGCGGCGACGCGGCCGACGCGTGGCTGACCACGACGCTCGGCCGGCCGGCCCGCCTGGTGTGGCTGGCCGACACGACGGCGCGCGCCGTGCCGACGGAGGTCGGCGGCGAGCCGGGCGACGTCTTCCATCTCGGCGACACCGCCCCGCTCCACCTGGTCTCGCTCGGCTCGCTGCGCAAGCTCGACGACTGGATCGCGGAGACCGCCGTCGAGCGCGGCGAGGAGCTGCCCGAGCCGCTGGACCCGGGGCGCTTCCGGGCCAACGTGGTGGTGGAGGGCGCGGTCGCGTTCGCGGAGGACGGCTGGAAGCGGCTGCGGCTCGGCCCGGTCGACTTTCGGGTGGCCGGCCCGTG
This sequence comes from Phytohabitans maris, assembly GCF_031085175.1. Classification (GTDB taxonomy): domain Bacteria; phylum Actinomycetota; class Actinomycetes; order Mycobacteriales; family Micromonosporaceae; genus Phytohabitans; species Phytohabitans maris. The sequence goes on along the minus strand of NZ_JAVHUY010000024.1, from coordinate 3,477 downwards.
CGGGCGGTGCGTGATGACGACGATCGATCCGGAGAGCCGCACGAGCGGCAAGGAGCCGATCCGCACGCTGGCCCGCCACCGCAGGTGGGACGGGTGGGCCTGGTTCGGCATCCAGCTCGTGCCGGAGACGCTCGGCGAGATCGCGGTCGGCGACCCGGTCGAGCCGCTCCCCTAGGCCCTGTGATCAAAGCTCCCGCCAAGTCGTTCTAACGACGTGAAGGGAGCCTTGATCACGGATCCTGACGATCAGGTGGGGCGGACGGAGTCGAAGACCTCGTCGACCACGTAGTCGAACTGGCGGTGGGTGCCGGGGATCGACACGTACAGCACGGCGGCCGTCGGCTTGCCCACGTCGATGACCGCGACACCGGCCAGCTCGTCCTTGGCCTGCAATCCGGGGCGGCTGAAGTGCAGCCGGAAGATCGTCAGCCAGGCCGGCCGGCCGCCCAGCGTGGTGCGCTCGTCGCGGTGCAGGTCCATGGTCGTGGGCTGCGGGTAGTACTCCGCGCGCACATCGGCGGCGACCTGCCGACCCACGCACTCCAGGTTGATCGCGAAGGCGTCGTTGTCCGCCGCGGGCACGGCCGCGGACAGGATCGAGGCATGGTACGTGCCGCCGGAGTAGGTCTCGGTGATGAAGTGCTGCCCCACCTTGTACGGCACTTCGAGTGTCCCCGCGCTCCACACCGTGCCCCACGGCTCCCAGGGTGCGCCGTACGCCGCGTAGGAGATGCCGGCCTCCTCGTCGACCGTACGCGCCCCGCTCGGCGGCGGGCCGGGGTCGACCGGCGCCGGCTCGGTGAAGCCGGTCGGTGCCGGGCAGGCCCGGGCGAGCGGCGGCCGCACGTCGGAGGGGCCGGCCGGCTTGTCGCCGAACGGGTCGACGCCGCCCGACGCCGTGAAGGCGAGCACCAGCACCAAGCCGATCACCAGCATGCCGCCGGCCACACCAGCGAACCACAGGAGCCGGCGCCGCTCCCGGCCCCGGTCGCCCGGCGGCGCGGGCGGCGGTGGGTCGGCCGGCGGGGGCAGCACGGGCGCGCCGATCCTGGTCACCGTGCCCGCACCCCATGGCTGCGGGTCAGTGTTGGCAGGCATGCCTCCCAGTGAACACCACCCGGGCTCAGCGCGCTTCGACAGCCACGCTCCCGGTGCCCGGGCCGGCTCGCTGCGGAGAGTGCATCTCGACGACCGCGCCGCCCCCGGCGTCAGCGGGCGTCGCATACCAGGGTGCGAATGCCGCCAACACGGCGAGTAACAGGCCGACCAGGGCGAGCACCAGCACGACGAGGATCTCGCGCAGCGCCCCCGCTCCCGCTTCGGTCATGACCACCCTCTTCCCATGAACCCCTTCGGCCCGAACCGCGTCGGCGCCAGCGCCCCGATTTCCGCGCCGCCGAACAGCGGCCCGGAGCCGGGGCCCAAGAGGGTCCACTTCCCCTACAGGACAGGATCGACCAAGCGGCGTCTCGATACAGTCGCCCATTGGACGCAAATAAGTGAACTCCCGGTTTTAACGGAGCGTGCTCGAAGCGACGAGGGCCCGCGGAGCGCCTCGACCGAGCCGATCGGCACGTACGGTAACGACGACGGCACCGGCGATGGCCAGGGCGGCGGCCAGCCAGCCGTACGCGTAGCCGGCCGCGGCGGCCAGCCGGGAGATCGCGAGCGCTCCCACAAAGCCGCCCAACTGGAGCGCGAGCGAGGCGATCGACACGAGCGTGGCCCGCTCCCGCTCGCTCACCCGCTCGTGCAGCGCCTCGGTGGCGAGCGGGCCGGAGGGGCCGGACAGCACGTACGCCCCGAGGTAGGCGACCGCCGCGAGGCCGAAGCCACCGATACCCGCCGCCGACAGCACCAGCGCGCCGAACGCCACAGTGGACAGTCCAGTGCAGACGGCCGCGACGGAGAGCGGCGCCGGGCCGATCCGGCACAGTGCCGGCGCCGAGGCGGCTCCGGCGGCGGTGCCGAGGAAGGCACCCGCGGCCAGCAGCCCGTAGGCGGCGGCGCCCCGCTCGGCGCCACCCAGCAGCTCGGCGAACTGGAGCGGGGCGAGCGTCTCCAGCGTGTTGATCGCCAGCCCGAAGGCGGCCACCCGGAGGACGAGCAGCCTGATGACCGGGTCGCCCGCCGCTAGTCGTACCCCCTGGGTGATCTGGGTGGGGACGGCCTGGAGGGCCGCGCGGAGGTCGACCGCCGCGGGCCTGCGGGGCTCTTTCATCAGCGCGGCGTGCGCGACCAGGCTCACGGCCGCGACCCCGGCGGAGGCCAGCGCCGGAACGGAGATCGGGGTGATCAGGCCGCCACCGAGGCCGCGGAAGAGCTGCGGGAGCGCGCCGCCGAGGATCGCCGCGCCGCCCAGCCCCACGCACTCGACCGCCCAACCCCAGGAGATGCCGCGGCGGAGCGGTGCGGCGGGGTCGGCGGCGCGGACGGTGTCGACGTACCAGGCTTCGACCGGGCCGGAGCCGAGTGCGCGGCCGAGCGCGGAGGTCACCGCCGCCGCGGCGAAGTGCCACCACACCTGCGCGAACGCGGCGACCAGCGGGGTCGCGACGAGGAAGACCGAGGCGATCAGCATCGTGCGCCGCCGCCCCATCTGGTCGGCCAGGCCGCCGGTGGGCAGCTCGAGCAGGACGACCAGGCCGGAGTAGAGGGCCATGAGGAGGCCGATGGTGGGCAGGTCGATGCCGCGAGCGGCGTACAGCAGGATCTGCACCGGGAGGATCAGCCCGGTCGCGGACCAGCGCAGCCCGGTCAGGACGAGGTAGCGGCGCTCGGCCTGACCGGCGGTGATCACAACGGCACCCCTTCGAACGCGAGCAGCTGCTGGAAGATCGCCACGTGGCGGACCGGCTCGTCCGGCTCGGCGGGGGGCGGCGCGGTGATGTAGCGATCGACGACGGCCATGAGGTCGCGGTCGAGCGCGGCGAGCTGCGACGGGGTGAGGCGCACCATGTTGTCGTAGAGGCCGCCGGTGGCGTGCCAGCGCGGGTCGAAGCGCTCCTCACCGGCGAACCAGCGCTGGAAGAGCTCGATCGCCCGCAACAGCTGGCGGCGCTCCAGCGCGTCGCTGATCTGGCGCCACTCCGGGTCGTCCGACACCTCGTTTCGCCGCCACGACGTGATCATCTGGGTGGCCCGCCAGCGCTTGTCGCGCCGGTTGGGCTGGTCGGGGTCTTCCTCCACGAAGCCGTAGCGGGCGAGCTGGCGCAGGTGGTAGCTGGTCGAGCCGCTCGACTCGTCGAGCCTCCGGCCGAGCTGGGACGCGGTGGCCGGCCCCTCGTAGCGCAGCAGCCCGAGGATCCGCGAGCGGATGGGGTGGGCGACGGCGCGAAGCGTCTCGGTGTCGTGAATGTTCGGCTCGTAGTACGGCTTCACCATGCCCTCACCGTACGACCACAAAGAGTTTTTTGCAAAGTTCTCTTTGCGATCTTACTGCGGCCTTGCGGCCGGCGGGCGGGCGGCGGGCGGCGG
>NZ_JAVHUY010000023.1 GCF_031085175.1 Phytohabitans maris | reverse complement strand
AGCTTGTTCTTTAACCTTTGCGCTGGTTGTGCGCGGTGATGGTCAGGTCGCGTTTGACGGTTTTGCCGACGTCGTGGCGGGGTGTGGGGCGTCGGTTTCGTGAGCCGGGCGGGCGTCCGGGTCCGGGTTTGCCGGGTTTCGGTGCGCTGGCTGGCAGGGCGGTGTTCGGGCGGATGTTCCGAAACCCGCGGCGGACGCGGGCTGGGGTGAGTCGGCCCGGCAGCGCGGGTCGTTCCCAGGGGCGGCGTAGGTCCGCTGCGAGGGGTCGGGCCAGCCGCAGTTGGGTGTGCGCGACGATGATCAGCCAGGTCCAGCGGTCCGCGGCTTGTGGGGTGCGTAGTTTCGGGCGGGTCCAGCCGAGGGTTTGTTTGAACAGGCGGAAGGTGTGTTCCAGGTCGAATCGGCGTAGGAAGGACTGCCACCAGCGGTCGATGTCGGCGGCGGTGGCACCGGTGGCGGAGCACCACAGCCACAGTGGTTTGGGGTCGCGGTCGCCGGGCAGATGCTCGACCTGGAGGCGGATCAGGGTGCCTTCGATGACGGGTAGGTCGCCGTGGTGGTCGATCCAGCAGGTGCGGCGGGTCAGGCGTGGGTGCAGCCGGTCCCAGCCGGCCGCGGTTGCGGTGCCGTACCGGCTGGTGGCAGTGGTCGTCTGGTGTTGCGGTGTCGGCCAGGTGGCCGGGGTGTCCAGCCGGAACTCGGGCCCGTGCTTGGGTGGCCTACCCGTGGTGCCCGCCGGCCGGGCCGGTTTGGGCAGGCGCAGCACCCGGTCGGCGCGGAGCCGGCCGAGCAACTGGACGGGCAGGTCGGTCAGCACATGGGCGAGCCGGGCGGTGTCGTAGCCGGTATCGGCGACGATCAGAATCTCGGGGTCACCCTGGCGCCAGTGCCCCGCCTCGATGAGCCGGTTCACCACGTCGCGGAGTTGGTCGGCGGTGACTGCGGTGGCGTCATCGGCCGGGCCGAGCCGTTGCGCGTCCAGGATCGCGGTCCATGAGGTGCGGCCGGACTCCAGCGCGGCCACGAACGAGTACGGCCAGCCAGGGATCATCTGCGCCTGGCCCTTGGCCCGGCCGTAGACGTGGCAGAACAGCCGATCCGGCGAGGTCACCGCTTCCGGCCGTAGCCAGTTACTGACATCGACCGCCAACACGATCCGGGCATCGGCGGTGCGTGGCAGCGGCAGACCGGCCAGCGTCACACGCAGCCGGGCGATGTCGATATCGCCCCAGTTCAGGCCGTCGTACAGGGCACCGTGACCGCGGCGATGCTCGGCGGTCAGTGACAACTCGGCCAGGCTGGTCACCGGCCCGTCAGCGCACAGCACTGCGTCGGTCAACTCGAACAACGCGTCCGTCCTCGCCGTCAAGCACCGGTAGTAGTCGCGGCGGAACGCCGCCAAACGTGCCGCCGGCGCCAACGCTGCGGGCAGCGGCGTTGCGGGCGTGTCGGGCAACACCAGACCACCGAGGTAGTCCACAATCGTGGCCACGGCCACCATCCGTTCTTCGTGTCCTGCCAGGGAACCGAAGGATCATCGGACGGTGGCCGTTCCACGTCGAGCATCGACACGCCGACGTCTACAAAGGACAGCAGTCACCACCGACGGTGGCCGAGGTTAAACAACAAGCTAAGGGCGCCGCGATCGGCGAGGTCGCGCCGCGGGCGGCGACTTGGGCACGCGGCCGTGGTTGCGTGTCAGGTTGTCGTGCAGGCCCCGGGTATGCGAGTCTGTGGCCACGGATCGGCGCCGCAGTCGTGCTGTGGGGTTACCGGACTTCCCTTGTTCGTCAGGCTTTGTCGCGTGCGCGCCCAGGGTCTGACGCTGCCCCGTGTCCGGAGGACATTCGATGACTAGCTACAGCGTGCTCGGTTCAGGATCACGGACCGTGGTAGTCGCCACCTGGTCTGGGGAGCAGTGCGACCAGAGCACCAAGATCACGACACTTGACCGCCACGAGGGTGCTGAACGCCTGGCCTGGATGCTCACCCGGCTGTCCGAGGACGCGTGGGACGCGGCCGCGTTCTTGGATACCTATCCGCTGCTGGAGGATGGGATCGGCCAGCTCTGCACCTTGCTGCGCGATCCCAATCCGGTGGTTCCCGCAGTCGCGCTGGCCTCCGCCGAGGGCTTGCGCCACACCTCGGCCGGCAGTCACACCGACCTAGTCCGGCTGTTGACGAACGACCTGCCGGACGTCCTCAACGGCTTGACCCGAACACAGCGGCTGAGCTTCGCGGACGAGATCGCGACTGATGCCGGCGCCCGCGCCCAAGCTCTGGAACTACTTCCGTACGGCCACGATCCGGAGGCGTCCGGGTCGCGGATCTGGCAGATGTGCGAGGTCACTCGTTCGATCCATAACGGCGCCGAGGGGCCACTGCCAGAAGGCGCGGCGAACTGGATCGTGCAGGCGTGGGGAACTGACGGAAGCCCGGCACGACGATGGGGGTGTCGGGAGCAACTGGTCCGCCTCGATCAGCTGCATGCGGCGTGCCTAGCCAACGGAGGGCGCGGGGACACCTACGACGATCCGTTTGAGGCGCACCTGGTCTTCGGCCAGCCGGGTGACAAAGATACGCGCATCTACTGGGTCCACCCGACGCAGAAATCCCGCGGCCGGTGGGCCAGCGACCCATTCAAGCCGCTGGTCGTCGAAGGCAGCGACGGTCATTCGCCGTCGCGGGTTCTGGGCGAGGTGACCGCCACGGACGACAACGGGTTCGCCGCCCTGCTCGGCGACTGGGTACGGACCGTGCCCTACCTGCGGCCAACCGACACGTACGTCGATCCCACCGTGTTCGACTGACGCACGCCACTTGACCTCCAACGGGCCGCCGGGCGGCTCCCTGGGCGACGGTGCGCTGTCCGTATGGTAGGGCGTCGTAGAGGGAACCTGGTAAAAGGCCGGGATTATCCCGCAGCGGCGGGTGGGAACGGCCGCCGTCAAATGCACTGGGCACGGTGGGTCTGGGAAGCGACGGCAAATGATCGGGTGACCGGATGACCAGTATCGCCCACCAGTCTGAAGACCTGCCCGCGCCGCGTGCGCGACCACGTGCGCCGCCGACGGCCGCTCCGGAGGCCGTCAAGAGCCAGGAAGGATCGCCGCACCGGCGATCGTGGAGGTCCTGGTGGCAGAGCGTTCGGATGAGCGTCCGACTACGGAAGGTCGATGTGGGACGACCGGAGCAAGCTGACGAAGAACTCCTGTAGGAGTGCTCGTGACTGGGTTCGGTCCTTCAGCTCTGCGGCGCCGAAGCGGAACACCTCGTATCCGGTGAGTTTGAGTTCGCGGTCGGCCCGCATGTTCTCGGCGTACGTTGGCGGATGGGGGCGCCCGTCTTGGGAGTAGTGCCGCACGCCGTCGACCTCGAGTACGACGCGGATCCCGCGAGGGAGCAGCATCAGGAAGTCCATGCGGAACCGGAGCAGTGCATCCGCTCCGCGCATCCGGACGGTTTGCGGGTCCCAATGCAGCCAGACCTCGGGCAGCAGCGCTGGCAGGTCGTACACGGCGGGTCCGAAGATTTCGTGGTAGAGGCTGTACAGCAGGGTCTGTGGCGGTGAATTTTCTGGCAGGCTGCTGAGCAGCTTCCGGTAGAGGGTTGTCTTGGCTTCGACGTCGCCGTCTAGATTGCGGGTTTCCTTCCACCAGAGCTGCAGGTCGCGCCAACGGATGCCATCGGTGCCGATGGGGCGGTCATAGACGAGCGCGTCGGTTTCACCGACGATCTGGATGTCGTTGTTCAGGGCATCGACGATCCGGATGTCCGGCTTGGTGCGCGACGCGAAGATGACGTTCTTCGGACGCCCTGCCGGCGTCCTGGTGGACACCAGGGTGAACACGGGATAGCCGCCGCGGATGCCGGTCTCGCGTAGCTCGGCGCCAATGTCGTGAAGGTGCCGGTTTACCACAGCGACGGTGCGCCGCTGGACAGGCTCGTCGGGCACGACGTCCGCCGAGGCCAAGCCCTCCAGGAAGAGTACGAATCGTCTGTCGGAGGCTTCGAAGGCGCCAAGCCTCAAATAGTTCCTCGGCAGACCAGTCCCCTGGATTGCGGAACACGTGCCGGCGGACCTGTCCGCGCAAGCTCGCGTCGCTGCTAGCCAAAAACGTGAAGGCGTCGTCGAGAACCCACAACCGGTCAAGGAGCGCCTCGAACCGGTCGCTGCTGTAGGCCAGGTCCTCCAGGTCGAGACCTCTGGCTATTTCGCGTCGGGTTCTCGCGGGGATCGGCAAGGGATTGCTGGCAGCCCACAGGATGTCCTGCAGCCAGTTGCGTCTCCCGGCATCGAGCCGAACGTAGGCAAGGACCAGGTGTGCGACCTGGGGCAACTGATCCTCTGGGAGCGCCTCGAAGCTGGCACTGGCCCGCTCGAACTTCGTCCCCTCGTCCGGGGGTGCTGGCAGTCCGAGCCGCTGGCAGGCATCACCGAGTCGGTCGTGGGTATTTGTGCTTCTGAGATGTTCAGGCAGGAACGACAAGGCGCTTCGCAGAGCCGTCACGTCCGGTCCACCTGCCACCCGGGGATTCTGGCAGACCGACGCGGCATCGACACCTTTCGCCCGCTGCGATTGAGTTGGCCGCGCACCGGCTCGCCGCATTCTGTCGACCGGCTCGCTGCCCGTCACGCCACCTGACCGCTGGCCGGCGATGACCGTAGCGGCTACTAGCTAGCCTTCCCCAGTTTTGGCATCGGTCCATTCACCTCATCGATCGCCGCGGCGACGAGCCGAGGGGCGACGTTGATCGCCGTCGTCAGCAGTTCCTCGATGGGCACGGCGAACGGGCTTGAGGCAACGGCGATGCACCGTGCCCAATCGGACGGCTCGTAGCGCGCAAACATCGACAGGGTATGCAGGACCGCCCACCACGACATGAGCGGATGGAGGCCGCGCGTGTTGGTGCCCACGGCCGGAATCAGGTAAGGCTGTCCGTCGTACTGACGCGTTCTGGTCAGCAGCAGCCGGTCACGTTCTGCCGCGTCGCCGTCGGGCACACCCGGCGCGCGTCACATCATCACGACCTCGCCCCAGCCGTCGCGGTGTGGACTGAAGTGAGGCCGAGGTGGTGCGTCACCGGTAAGCGCAGGGAGATAGCCGTCCGCCTCGGGGAAGGCCGTCATGTACGTGTCCAGGTCCTCGGCAGGCCGAGCCGAGGAAACGACCGCCGGCGGCAGGTAGGCCACCGTGGCAATGATCGTCGGGTGCTGTCTGACGTGGTTCTCCGGTACCACCAAGAGTGGTGCGCGCCGGTGCTCGTCATTGCGAAGTGCGAGGTGACGGGTGTCGGGAATGCAGTCCCAGAGCGCCGTGAGTGGGACTGCGTCCTGTTCTCGCCAAACTGGCGAGTCGAGCAGCTTCGATAGCGACACGAAGCTGCCCGTCTTCGTCGCGTGGACCTTGATGTCGGGCAGGTCTGCTCCCCATCCGATCTGTGAGATGCCGTGACCGCGGAGCCGCCAGTCCTGGTTGCCCTTAGGCACCGAGGCGGCTGCCGCAGCGATCGCACGGCCGGCCTGGCTGAGGCCATAGAAGATCAGCAACGGCTGTGTCGCCGGTCCTACCACAGCCGCCGCGCGGAACATCTGTCAACGGCCGCCGCGAGGGATCTGCCGCCGCCGGCCGGCTAGGTCGGGCGGCAGTTCGAGCCGGTAGTGCCAGCTGTCGTGCCCCGGGTTCCAGGCCTCACTCGGCCGGTGCAGCTGCGGGCACGCCTTGCGGTCCGACAACCGCAGCGTCTGGAGTAGTAGCGCGAGCCGGCGTCGCTCGGGTGTCCTGCGACCCGACTCAGCCACAGGCCACCCGTGAGCCAGCCATCAGCACCGGCACCTGCGCGGCGATCACCGCGTGCGCACAACGCCGCCGCCGCACCCACCAAGATCACATTCTGGGGCCGTCACTGCGAGGCCATCGAACAGTGCCGCCTAAACCGCCACCGGCCGTACCGTTCGCTGGCTCCAGAGCACACGACGAGCACACGTCCACCCACTGTGGACATCAAGAAACTCCAATCCCAGACAGAAGCCCAGGTCAGATCCTTGATCAATTGTGCGCCGCCAGGGACTCGAACCCCGAACCCGCGGATTAAGAGTCCGATGTGGAGGATGCCGGCCTGTCCGCATCGGAGCGACAGGTCCGTCAGGCGCAGTTTGATGCTATCCCGTCCAACTCGGTGGCACAACGTGATGCCGTTTGGTCCGTGTGGTGCTGACGCTTACGCGGCGTCCGATCACACGACGAGCACACATACCTGGCCGGGACATCAGGGCGTGCACCCGGTCGACCAAGGCGTCGTCGACGACGGTCGAGCCCGGTCCGACCAGCCCGGCGAGGTTGCGGGCGGTCGCGGCGCGCGAGCCGATGCGGCGATCGAGTAGTCGCGTCCGGCCGCGGTCCGGTGAGCCCGAAGCCGGGCAGGTCCGGTCGCACGACGTCGAAGCGGTCCACGAGCAGGTCCGTGACGGCGTCGAAGACGTGCAGCGACGCGCCGCTGCCGTGCAGCAGCACGAGCGTGGGCCCGGTATCGGCTCGCCGGACGTGCACGCGCATGCCGTCCAGGTCAACGAACCGGGACGTCGGGTCCGTGAACTCCATTTCGGTTACTCCGTATCCGTTATTAGCCGCTGCGGAAGCGTCGACGGGTGGCGGCCGGTTCAACTGGCGCCGCAGGAGGTAAGCAGGATCGAGTGGGCGCCGGAGCGCCGGAGCAGGCCCTCGGCGGACTTCGCCAGCTCATCGAGCACGCGGTCGACATCGACGCCGGCCAGTCGGCCGCCCGCCTTGACGATCCGGCCGTCGACCAGCACGGTCTCGACGTTGCCGGTGTCCATGCGCAGCACAGCGCCGGGCGCGTGCAGGACGGCCAGGAGTTGAGCGCGCGGGCGTTGAGGACGACGATGTCGGCGCGTTTGCCGGGCGTGAGGGACCCGACCAGGTGGTCCAGGTGTGCCGCCCGCGCGCCGCCGAGCGTGGCCATGTGCAGGACGTCGCGGCTGGAGACTGGCTCGGGGGGTGGGAGAGCCGGTGGTCGTGTCGACCGCGCCGCGTTGCAGGGCGTAGGCCGCGCGCATCTGGGAGAAGAAGTCGACCGGGGCGATGCTGACGGCGTCAGTGCCGAAGCCCACCGGGAGCCGGTGGTCAAGTGACGCCTGGAGGGCGCCGGGCGGCCCATGGCCAGCGTCTGCTCGGCGATGCACGAGACCGACACCTTGCCACCCGTGCGCTCGATCGAATTCCACGAGGTGTCCGCGAGGCCGAGGCAGTGAATGAAGGTGATGTCCGGTCCCAACAGGCCGCCGGTTTCGAAGTCCTCGAGGACCCGGCCCCAGTTCTCGTCGTTGACGTGGGCGAACACCGGGATGTCCAGTTCGCGGGCGAGCCGGAACAGGTCTTCGTCGACGTGGTAGCCCAGCGCCAGGCGCATGATGCCCGAGCTGGCTCCCGCGGCGACGAGCCGGCGGATGTCCTCGGGATGGGCATAGCGCGGGTCGGGCTCGTGGTCGCCGAACACCGGCGAGAAGCTGAACACCGAACGGATGCCGGAGCGGCGGATGCCGTCAAGTGCGGCGTCGGTGTGGTCCGGCGTGTAGGAGCACTGCGAGGTGTCCACGACGGTGGTGGTGCCGGCGGCCAGGTTCTCCAAGGCTCCGCCGAACTCGCCCCAGTACACGTCTTCGGGCGTGTACTGGTGGAACAGCGCTTGGTCCCCGGCGCGTGACTGCAGCGCGCGGTCGCCACCGCCGTCCCCGCGCTCGCGCTCGCCGCCGCCGGCCAGCTCGCGACCTTGGCCGGCGAGCACCGGGCGGACCCGCAGCTTGCGGTCCGCGCCGCCGCCGGGCGTGGGCGTCAACCCTCAAGGGCGGCCCCGACGTAGTGGCCGTCATGGCCGCTGCGGAGGGCCTCGCCGCCGCGAGTCGTTCCTGGGAGGCCGCTGTGCGGTGCGGCGGGCCGGGGCGGCGCAGCCCGGGCGCGGCTCGGGACCTGCTCGCCGCCGGTTGCACGCTGCGCGCCTCGGTGAGCGCCAGCGAGCGGGGCCCGGTCGGCGGATTGTCCAAACGGGAATGTTCGGTCGGCGAGCTGCTGGACGGCCTGGCCCAGAGGGAGATCGGGGCCTGCCTCTACATCTCGGCGAAGACCGTGGAGAGGCACGTCGCCCACCCGCGCCAGAAGCTGGCCGCCAGCAACCGTGCCGAGCTCATCGCCCGCCTGCGGGACGAGCTCGCGCGTCGATGCCCTGAGGGTCGCGGCTTGTCGATGCTCGCCAATGCCTTGGCGGTTTGCGACACCAGATAGACGCACCGCCCTGGCTGCTGCCATTCTCAGCTCACCCAAGGAGGAGGAAGGCATGCTCAAGCGGGCCCTTGCACGAGTCCTGCTCGTGCTCGTCGGAGTGTCGGGTGTGATAGCTGTACCCACCGCGGCATACGCCGTCAGTTGTAGTGGGGCCGGCTGCGACGGCCGCAATCCACAAGATTACGGATGCAGTCAAGACGCGTTCACCGTGTTGCAGCACTATGACCGGAGTGCCGGCACAGTCCAGATGAGGTACAGCTTCAGGTGCACGGCTGCCTGGGCTCGTACTTCCTCCGGCGGTATCGGTTTCCGGATCGAGCGCCAGTCGCCTAACCGCATCGAGACCGGGGTGGGTCCGGCTTACGGCGGCGATGCCTGGACCAGGATGGTTGGCGGGGTGTTCTTCCGGGCCCGGGTCTGCGTCACCGTTCCGGCCAGTGGTGGCGCACTGTCGTGCAGTGGTTGGCAGGATGTCGGATGGTACTGAGCGCTTAGCTTGAGATTTTGCTGGTGGCTTTCCTCGGTGTGTTCGGCACTCGGCCAAGGTGGGACAACCATGCGACGTACCCTTCGTCGGACAGCTCTGCTCATGGTCGCAACGATCCTGTCCACCGTCGTAGTCGCGTCGATCGGGATGTGGCCGCCTGCCGGTGCGGCCGCCGCCGCCTGGTCCGCGCCGGCCGTCGGTGAGGCGCCGGCCGTCCGTGCGGCGCCGGATGGGGGGCAGGATCCCGCGACGGTTCCCCCCGACCGGCGTGCCGAGTTGCTGCCTGCGGGGTGGCAGCGTTCGGACGATCTGCTGTGGACGACGGCCGGCGACTCCAGCGGCTTTCACCTGCTGGTGGCCGAGTCGTCGACAGGCTACACATGGCGGACGGTGGCGAGCCTGTCCGAGCCGGGTCTGGAGGCAGACCAGTGGATCGGCAACGCCTGCCTAACCGGGTCGGGCGGGCGCGCGGTGGTGGTGTACGCACCGCGGCACTTCACCAACCAGCAGCAGACATTTGACCGGGGCGGGTTCGTGGCGGTGGTGAACCTGGCCGACGGTACGGTGACGAAACTCGCGGTGCGCACCAGCCTGGCGTACTACAACCCCGGCTGTGGCGCCGGCGAGGTCGCGGTCCTGACCCAGTCGGGCGCGGTCGACCTGGGCCGGACGCGGCTGCACCTAGTGGACACCGCGAAGGGCTCGGTGGTCCGCCGGCACGAGCTGCCCGGTCAGGTGACGTCGGCGGTGCCGGCCGGTGCGGGTGTGCTGGCGGCGGGCGGGGGTGGCCTGATCGAGGTGGCCGCAGGCGGCAGCCGGCGGCAGGTGGTGAAGACCCGTGGGACGCCGTTCGACCTGCATCCTGATCGCCTGGGTGGGCTGGCGTTCCTGGAGCGGCACGGCGACGTGGGTGTCGTGCGGTACCTGTCGAACCCACGGCGGTCAGCGGTCCGGGAGCTCGCCCGGGGGCCGTTGACCGAGGTGGGTCTTGCCGCCGGCCGTGGCGGGCAGGTCTTCATCACCGGCGCACCCACCGTGGCGGGCGAGGGCAAGGATCTGCCGGGCCCGGTCCGACGCATCCCGGCCGCGATCACCGCCGACGTGTCCACTTTGGGGGTTGCGGTGGTCAGCCACGGCGACCCGGCGAAGGCCACCGGGTATGCGCGACCAACGGTGCCGGGCGTCGCCAAGCCGATCCACCTGACCGCCCGGGTGCTTTCGTCGGGGACGGAGCTGGCCTTCGATGTCCAGCCCGGTAACCGGCTGGCCGACGCCGGTGGGCAGGGCCGGGCGGCCAGCCCGGTGCCGGGGATGCCCGCCCCGAGCGCGGAGGCCAAGGCCCTGAGCACGGCGCCGCCCGGCGGTCCGAGCGCGGCGGCGGCGTCGCCGACGGACCCGGTGGACACCGACCGCACCTGTGCCGTGCCGCGCAACGACGCGCGTACCCAGGTGGAGCAGCCGCACTGGCGGCAGGTGGAGTGGGCGGCGGACCTGGCGGTACGGGGGGCGTTGACGATGCAGCGGCCGGCAAACTGGAAGCAGTCCGGGCTGCCCGCGTGGTCGCCGCAGGGCATGTTCGCGCTGCCGGGCCTGGCCGGTCACCCGGGCGCGCGGGTGCCGGCCGCGGTGCTGCTCGGGATCCTCGCCCAGGAGTCGAACCTGTGGCAGGCCTCGTGGCACGTGCTGGAGGGCGAGACTGGCAATCCGCTGGTCGGCAACTTCTACGGGTTCGACGGCAGCGACAACTGGGGCATCCGGTGGAGCCAGGCCGACTGCGGGTACGGGGTGGCCCAGGTGACCGACGGGATGCGGCTGGGACAGCGCCCCGCGAACGAACAGCGCGCCATCGCCGTGGACTACGCCACGAACATCGCCGCCGGCCTGCAGATCCTGGTGCAGAAGTGGAACCAGGCCTACCAGGCCGGCATCCACGTCAACAACGGGGACCCATCGAAGATCGAGAACTGGTTCGCGGCGGTGTGGGCGTACAACACCGGCATGAACCCGCAGGCGAGCACCGGCAACACCAGCGGCTGCACGCCCGGCCCGGGCTGCACCGACAACCGCGGCAACTGGGGGCTGGGCTGGAGCAACAACCCGGCGAACCCCGACTACAAGCAGAACCGCGCGCCGTTCCTTCTGGACACTCAGGACGATGCCCGCAACCCGCAGTGGTGGCCCTATCCGGAGAAGGTGGTCGGCTGGGCCGCGTCGCCGATCGTCAAGTATGACTTCCGCACGGACGAGACCGAGGCCGGGTACGCCCAGGCGTGGTGGACCAACGAGGACAACCGCTGGTCGGCCAAACCGCCGCTGGACGCCTTCTGCGACAACGGACCGGGCGGGAACCGCTGCGACATCGACGCGGCCGGCAATCCGTGCGCGGAAAGCGACTTCCACTGCTGGTGGCACAAGCCGGTGGCATGGAAACCCGGTTGCGTGATCGTGACCCCAACGGGCACGGTCGTACCGACCTGTGGCTTCGACAACTGGACCTTCAACCCCGGCGACCCGGAGCCACCGGGCGGCACCCACTACCCACCGGTCTGCACGAGCACCCTACCGCAGAACGCCTTGATCGTGGACGACGTGCCGGACTCGGTGGGCATCGTCCGCCCGGACTGCCCAGGCACCGCGAGCGTGGGGACGTTCAGCCTCCAGTTCGGATCGGACGCCGGTGGCCTGTACCCGTCAAAGGCCGACCTCCACCAGGTCGGCTCCGGCCTCGACGGCCATTTCTACTTCGCGCACACCTGGGGCCCGTTCAGTACGAGGCACAGCGTGCTCGGGACGTGGCAGCTGGACCGGACCTGGACCGACGTATGGGCCAGGGTGCTGGTCCACCTGCCGGGCCACGGCGCGCACACCCAGCAGGCCGCGTACCAGGTGGACACCGGGGCCAGCGCCCCCGCGCCCAGGTTCCGTACCAGATACGTCAACACCGCCAGCCGCTACGTCGACCAGAACCAGCGTGGTGACCGCTGGGTCTCCCTCGGCGTCTTCCTGTTCCGCGGCACCCCCCAGGTGTCGCTGAGCAACCTCACCATCGACGGCAGCGGCGGCCTGGACATTGCCTTCGACGCGGTCGCCTTCCAGCCGTTGCCGGAGAAGCCGCGGCATTTCATCACCGTGCTCGGCGACTCCTACACCTCGGGCGAGGGCACGGGCGTGTACTACCGGGAGACCGACAACGGGCAGAGCGGAAACCGCAACGCCTGCCACCGCTCCCCCTTGGCATGGTCCAGGCAGGCCAGCCTGCCCGACAAGCCAAACGACGCCATCGGGGTTCGCGAAGCAACATTCGACCCCACACTCGACTACCACATGGTCGCCTGCTCCGGCGCGCAGACCGAGCACCTGCTGCCGAGTGACGGTACGCGCAACGCCTGGGACGAGCCCGCCCGCGGCAGCTTCGGCGAGCTCCCCCAGGTCGAGCAGGGCTACCTGGACGAGAACACGACTCTGGTGGCGCTCTCCATCGGCGGTAACGACGCCCGCTGGTCCCAAGTGATCAGGTTCTGCGCCACGAACGCGCTGGAGGACTGCGACGAGCAGGTGATGCCCGGTGACACCCTGCCGTTGGGGATCCAGGTGCCGCTGGACATCCAGCTCAAGGTCATTCCATCCATCGAGACGGTGCTCAACAAGATTCACGAACGCGCGCCGCACGCGAAGATCGTCCTGATGGGGTACCCGGTGCTGATATCCGGGCCCAACCCGCTCTGCCTGACCACGATCAGCCTCTCCGGCGGGGAACTCGCATTCACCACGGAGATGGCCCACTTGTTCGCCGACGAGATGCGCGAACTCACCGAACGCCTGGACGACCAGTACCCGGTGGTCTTCGCCGACCCCCGACCCGACTTCCATAACAAGGGTGTATGTGGATCCCCGGAGGCCATCAACGGCGTGGTCCAGGCCAAGACGCCCGGCGAGGACCAGCAGGCTCTGATATCCCAACAGTCCTTCCACCCCAACCTGCTCGGTGCGCTGTTGTACTGGGACGCGTACCAGCGTGCCCTGGCCGAGCTCGCTCCGTAGGCGCTGTGGCCAACCACCAACCAGAAAGGATCATCGAGCATGCGCGCCGGCAACGGCCACCCACCACAGGGGACAGTTATGACAACGCGCGCGTAGCGACATGGCGCCGAACTCGGTGTCGGCGGCCAACGTGAGGTTGCCGGCCGGCGGACCGTACCGGACGATCTCGCGGCCCGGCATCAGCACGGCGATGTGCTTGTGCGCCAGCGGGGAGAGCGGTGGCTCGCCCGCCAGTGGCTGGATGGGCCAGTCGTTGCGCGCCCGCACCGTGTTCCGGTTGCGGCCGGCCCGCAGGTTGCTCGGGTTGAGGACCAAGGTGCCGAGCAGGTACGCACCCACATCCGCAGCTGCGTTGACCTCGATCGCGGTGGTGCTGGCCGTCCGCGCCTGCACCCGCCTCGCCACCATGCTCGGGATGAGCGTCGCGCGGGACACCCTGTTGAGCCTGCTACGCCGTACACGTGTTCCGGACGTCAGTGAGGTCACCGTCCTTGGAGTCGACGACTTCGCGTGCGGTACGGCCACGGCTACGGAACCCGCTGGGAAGCCCGAACCGGACGGCACGCGCGACGTGTGCGGCCGGGAACGGTCGCTGGTCAACCGGACCCGGGAACGCTAAACCGCCGTCCAGCAGCTCATCGCCGATGGCGCGTCACTGGGCGCGATCAGCCGACAGCTGCAGTTGGACCGCTCGCCCGCGCGCCGGCTCGCCCGCGCCGCGAGCCTCGACGAACTGCTGGTCTAAGGCGGTCAACCGAGCCAGCCTGCTGGACGGCTACACCGAACACCTGACCCCCCGTTCACCGCTGGAGTCACCGACGCCGGCGTCCTGCACGCCGAACTGACCGCCATGGGCTTCACTGGCAGCGTGCAAACCATCCGCCGCAACCTACATCCCTTGCGGGACAACCCATTCATTCCACGCCAGCATCGGCCAGCACGGCCAGCGATTCCGGAACCGCGTCACATCAGCCGGTGGATCATAACCGACCGGCCCACCTCCTCTTGCCCAGAGATGGCCGCCACCAGCCGGCCACGTACGCGCTCGGCGCTGGTCAGACCCTCGACGCCCACTCCGGCATCGATGCCGGCCCGGCGCGCGCCCATTCGCGTACCGCAGTCTCGGTCAGATCGAAGACCTTAGCGACCCACCCAATCAAGCGATCCCATGCCGGCACACGTCGACGATCTCCGCCTTAAACTCCGGCGCAACACCCTACGCTGCCGACGCCGTTACCCATACCGTCCATGATGGAACGTCCTCCCGTGGGCAGTCGTCCGCAGATCCTTTCATGTCTGTCAGACCGGGTCAGACCCACAGTGCGCGGCTTGGCGCCGGAGGAGACGATGGGTGCGTCGGTACTCCGCTGGCGGTGAACCGAACTCACGGCGAAACACGCGGCTGAACGTGGTGGGGTCGGGGTATCCCCAACGGGCGCCGACCTCGAGGACCGGCAATGCTTGCTGAGCCGGGTCGAGCAGATCCTGCTGGCACCGAGCCAGACGCTCCCGACGAATCCATTCCGCCGGTGATGCCCCTTCGGCCCGAAACAGGCGATCGAGATGGCGGGTGGAGATGCCAAGTGCCTTCGCCACGGCACCTACCGTTAGAGCCGGGTCGCCCAGCCGGAGAAGGATGTGACGCACCGCCTGCATGTAACGGATGCGTCCGGTAGCATCCGACGATATCGGCTCCCGAGCCCCGGCGGCGAGCCGCGCCACGCCATTCAGAAGATCGATAACTGTCAGGCAGAGCCGGCTCACGACAGCCGGTGGATGCTGGTCCGCGTTCCTGGCCAAGTCCGCCATGACGTAGGCCAGAGCGCCGCCGATGCCGCCGTCGGTCACCACTGACATCGTTTGGAGGCGGCGCTCCTCGCGCCCAAGTACCGATCGCGGCAGTTGCAGCACAAGCTGCAACACACGCGTCGTGTTGATCACCGTGGCCGAGCTCGAGGTGTTGTTGATAACGATGCCGCCCGGACCGGTCGCCCATTCGTGATCCGGCCGCTGCGTCACCTGACGACCCCGAATGTTGAGCGACAGGAGCATCAACTCGGGATCCGACCGCCGGATCAGCGGCGCCGTACGCCGGCCACGCAGCGGTGGATACGAGGTTCTCACAAGCTGCACGAGACCCAGGTCACGCATTTCCGTAGATGCCCGGAAGTCACGCCGATACTCACTCTCCAGGATCATCGGTACGACGCCGCCACTCATGAGGTCGCACCAGGCCGCGAACCGGTCGCCTACAGGCAGATCAACCGTGCGCAGCCTCAAGACAGTCATATCGCGCCCCCAGACCAGAGCCAATTGGGCTCAAAGCTCCCCCATCAGACCACGATCAAAGCCTCCGGAGAAGCGGCGGGTAGCCCACCGGACAGCCGCCGGGATCGCGTCGAACCGGGCGTCGGGCCTCACCTGTTCGGCCAAGCCGGATCGGCCAGGTCGACCCGGACCCAACCGAGCCGGCCGTCACCGACGCCGAACGCCCCTTCGCCGATGGTTTGCAGCACCCGGGGGTCGGTGTCGAACGCGACGGCGCTGTCGTCGCTCACGTAATTCGGGTGCGACACGAGGTCGCAGTGCGCCGCGAGGCGCCATCACTTACCGGGCGGGATGAAAGGACCCGCCGCTGGTCTGTCACAGCAGGCAGGTGAAGCAGAGGGTAGCCCGACCGTGGAGGCGCGCGGGAGGGTGGTAAGCAGCCCTGACAACGACGGAGCGGGTCGGTACCGCCAGACGGCCCGCATCCGGCAAGCGAGACGAGAAGGTGTACGTGAGGAACCAGTGGTGATGCTCCGTAAGCGTGTCGCCGGCTCCAACCTGGCGGATGTGGGCCGGAGCGCAGCGCATGACTATCGCCGGGAGGTGGGGTCAACTTCGAAGCCGGTTATGCGACGCCGGTGGGGAGGCCACGTGTCCTGGCCTTGGTGAAGGCGTTCCTGAAGGCCGGCATCCTCAGCGAGGACGGCGTGCACAGGGACACCCACACCGGTACACCGCAGGGAAACATCCTTTCACCGTTGCTGGCTAACGTGGCCTTGTCAGTGCTGGACGAGCATATCGCCCGAGCGCCGGGAGGTCCGGCCGCCAGCCCTTACGAACGAGCCAAGCGTCGCCGTCAAGGTCTGCCCAACTACCGGCTCTGTCGGTACGCGGACGACTGGTGCCTGACCGTGTCAGGCACCCGGGCGCACGCCGAAGCCCTCCGTGAGGAGATAGCGGAGGTCTTGGCCGGGATGGGCTTGCGCCTGTCTCCGGCGAAGACACTGATTACGCACATCGATGAGAGCCTTGACTTCCTCGGCTGGCGTATCCAACGCCACCGTAAGCGAGGCACCAGCAAGTACTACGTCTACGTCTATCCGGCCAAGAAGGCGCTTGCCGCCGTCACGGCCAAGGTGAAGGCGATCTGCTGGCAGAACACGAACCAGCCGCTGGTGGAGCTACTGCTCCAGCTCAACCAGATGCTGGGCGGGTGGACCGCCTACTTCAAGTGGGGCTGTTCGAGCGCGACCTTCCGCTACCTGCGGGCCTACCTGTGGAAACGGGTCATCGGGTGGCAAGGACGCAAACATCGACACGCCACATGGCGGACACTACGCCGCCGATACGGCAGGTGGCCCGCCAACGGCGACGTGATCCTCTTCGATCCGGCCAATACGCACCAAGCGCTACCTCTACCGGCGGACAAAGATCCCAACGCCGTGGCCCAGCACAGCATGAGGAACGTCCGCAACCCTCCGGGACGTGTGGAGAGCCCGGTGCCTGGCCAACAGGCACGCCGGGTTCGGGAGGCGGCTCGGGGAAACGGACCGGCCGAGAGGCCGGCACCGCGCCCCGGGCCGACCTCACCAGTGCGAGTGAACTCACCTGGGTGAGGGATGTTGGAGGTATTGATGTTGGTGTAGTTTCGAGTCTGTGTCTGGTGGCCCGTCTCCGCCTCGACGTGCGTGGCTGGTAAGGGCGGTGATCGCCGGGGGCGTCGAGGCCTCGGGGACAACGCGTCCTGGCTCTGGTGAAGGCGTTCCTCAAGGCAGGCGTCGGCCCAGGCGACCTCGGCGAGGACGGCGCCTTCGAGGCAAGGACATCGGAACCCCACCGGGCGGGTTATGTTCAGCTGCGTCTGGCAGGGCTACTGCTGGCGGGCTTGTTGTCCTTCTTGGTAGAGCCGCCGCAGAACCTCTTCGGTTGCCCGCGTGGTGGGGTGTTCGTTGCCGAGGATCTACCGGCTGCGAGGGCGCCGGCGAGCGCGACCGCTGCTTCGTCCCGGCCGCCGCAGCGACCCCGCACCGCGTTGTCGGGAAGTGGTCCCGCACGGAGGCGTGGCGGCACGTCACCTTCACCGGCCGCTGTGGGTACGCCGAGGTCGAGCAGATCCACCGAGCCGCGCTGGCGACGGTGCTGTTGTTGGCGCAGCGGTACGCGGCGGTCGGGCACATGACGTCCCGCTGGTTCGAGGCGCTGCTGGCCGGCTGCCTGCCGCTTGTGCCGGCCGAGATCCACGGCGTTGGATGCCTACGCGCCACCGCAGCTGCGGGCCAGCGACGGCCACGAAGTGATCGAGAAGCTGGCCTGGCTGCGGTCCATCGCCGGCACCACCGAACACGCCGACCTCATCGCCACCTGTCTGGGCTACCTGGAGCCGTTCCGCTGCTCAACCCAGGTCGCGACCGCCGTCAAGCTCCTGGAGGCGCTGTCGTGATCACCGGACCGACCTTCGCTACCTTCACCGACGCCTACCTGGCCGTGCTCGATGACATCTACCACCGGCCCAGCTACTCCACCGCCACCCGTGGGAAGACAGCCATCGAGGCGACCAACGTCAGCTTCACCATCGCCAACCCGATCGCCCGGACGCCGTCCCTGGCCGCCCGCCGGCCGAACATCGTCTTCAGCCACGCCGAAGCGCTGTGGTACCTGGCCGGCCGCGACGGCCTCGACATGATCGCCCACTACGCACCCCGGCTACGCGGTCTCTCCACGGACGGGAACGCGCTGACCGGCACCGCGTACGGGCCACGCCTGTTCAAGCCGTCCGGGCCGGACGGGCTCAGCGAGGCCCTGGACGGACAGGCTGTAGTCCTGCGCGCCGCCCGGTACGGTCAGGCGCTCAAGAGTGCGAAGTAGCGCGGGAACGACGTCAATTGCCTGGCCGCCGGCCAGGTCGTCGATGAAGTCCATCGCCGTATCGTCATCAAAAGGTCCGTAACCCCAGCTGCCCACAGTGTTCTCCCTGGCCGTCCTGGTCACCGCAAGGTAGCCCATCTAGTTAATCAGGCTGGAGCGGGCACCAATCCGACTGGCGACGGCGACTCGTCGTCAGCCCCGCCGACGTTCGGAATGTGCTTGAGCCGTCCGGCCATTCCGAGAATGTCGACCGGAAGGTCGAACCGGATGAGGCGCGCGACGAGCGCGTGGATCGATGCCCGGAAGTCACTCCTGTACCGGCCAGGCTCGGCGGCCGCCAGCGTCTCCCAGAGGTCGGCTGCTTCTTCGGCCGCGGCCACGCTCTCCTGCCGCTGGTGTGCGGCAGCCATGATGCGGGAAAGGTAGTCGAGCGCGCGGGCGAGGTGGGCCGTGGAGCCGGCCTTCGCGCCTTCCCGCACGACGGAAACGGCGTTGTGGACCGCCCAGAGGTCCGGCCGGCCGTCGCCCGCCTGGGCGACGCCGGCGAGGTGCCCGAGCACGTCGACGAGTTCCGGTAGCGCACCGACATCGCCCTGCTCGACCTGCTGCATGCGGATCGCCAACGCCTCCTGGAGCGCGCCCAGCGCCTCACCCTTGTCATCGGTCCGGGCCAAGTTCCTCGCGAGGACGACGAGCGCGGCGGCGAAGTTCGGCTGGTACGCGGGGCTGTTCGGTTCCACCACGGACCGGTAGAGGTGGATCGCCTCGCGAGCGCTGTCGATGCCCTCGTCGCGCCGGCCGAGCAGGCGGAGCACGGTCGCCCGGGCGGCGAGCGACGCGGCGAGCTCCGCCCGGGCGACGCGGGTGGACCTGCTACCGGTGAGCCGCCGGCGCATCGCCACGGCCTCGTCGAACGCATCCAAGCTCGTTCCCGGTTCGTCCGAGTCCCGCAGCCGGAGGGCGAGGTTGTGCAGGGCACGGCTCAGCATTCGGCTGTGGGCGGCCGGGTTTCGCTCAGCGAGCGCGCGGTAGATGTCGGTGGCCTCCCTGATGGCCTTCATGCTCTCCGCGACAAGCTGGAAGCCGCCAAGCTTGAGGGAGTGGTTGTTGAGCGCCATCGCGAGATCGGCCCGCGCGGCGTCATCCGCGTCGGCCAGCCGCCGACAGATCTCGACGGACTCCTCGCTCGCGGCGAGGCTCCTGTCCCGGTCAACCGCGCGCAGGCAGTTGGACAGGGCGTTGAGCTTGTCGGCGAGATATGGCCAGTACCGCCGATCGTCGGCGACGGCGGCCCGATACAGCTCCACGGCTTCCTCGGCGGCGAGAAGGCCATGGTCGCGGATACCCACCCGGTCCAGCCGCGTGGAGAGGTCGGAGAGCGAGTCGGCGAGCGCGGCCCGGTATCGCCGTGGGTCGTTCGCGGCGAGGGTCCGCCGGATGGCCACCGCCTCCTGGATCCTCTCGAGACTTTCCCTCGCCTCGCCGATCTCCGCGAGCCGGAGCGAGAGTACGCCGAGCTCCTCGGCGTGCCGGCTTCGCTCGATGGGCGTGTCGTGCTCGCCGCAGCGGGTGGCGGCCACGAGGCGCCTGGACACCGCGACCGCGATCGCACCACGCGTATAGGTCGACTCCATCGACCTCAGCATCTGGTCCAGCTGCGTGACCTCCGCGACGCTCAGGCTCGGCCCGGCCGCTGACTCGCCCTCGACGGCCGCGACGATCTCCGCCGCGAAGGCGTTCGGGTCGAGTGCGGTGAGCGCGGGCGCGTACCCGCCGGACGAACGCCGCACCAGTGTGCGCAGCGCCCCGCCGATCCGGCGGTGCGCCACGGCGAACCGCCCGTCCGGCTCCAGGCTCGACCAGCACCGGTGCAGCACCTTGGCGGCGTGCATGGCCGGGCCGAGCTCGCCACCGCCGCACAGCGCCGCGAGCGCCTCGACAAACTCGGTGTCGCTCGGAGCGTTGGTCGCCATCTGCCGCAGGTGGACGTCAACCAGCGGATCGGGCTGCGGCGCCTGCCATACGTCGGTTCCGACGTCGTGCGGGTAGAGCCGGTGCAGCACCTCGGCGACTCCGAGCAGCGCCGCGTCGTCGAGGCCGTGCAGCGCGGGCACCGAGCCGAGCGCCCGCGCGGCTTCCTTGAGCGTAGCGGCCGGCCGCAGCGCCGCCGTGAGCATGGCCCAATCACGACGAAGCGGGCTGAGCTCGACCTGCTGCGCGCGGAATGCGTGCGCGACCTGCCGGCGCTCGTGTTCGAGTACGCGAGCCAGCGCGTCCCCGCCCCTGGCCGCCGTGCCTCCGATCGGATCAATCACCTGCAGCAGCGCGCCCGCGTAGAGGTCGAGCGTGGTGGAGAGGGTGGCCGGGGGACCACTCGTGCGTTCGGCGGGGGAAGGCTTGAGGCCGCGTTCCGCCGCCCGTTGAGTGAACGTCTCGACGGCACGGTGCCAGATATCGCCGACCTGGCTCGGGGTCAAGCTCCGGGTGAGCGATTCCAGCTTGACCGGCTCAGACTGAACAGAGCGGTAGTGGCGGTGTTCCACGGTCAGCTCATCCCACCAGGTGTCGGCCGAGCGGGCCAGCAGCAGCATCCGTACGGAGGCGAACCCGTCCACGTCGGCGACGGCGTTCAGGAGCTCGGCGACGACTGGTGCCACGTTCTCGGCATAGTCCACGACGAGAAGCGTCCGCGTTCCTGTCGCTACGGCCGCGTGGATGCCCGCGGTCAGCTCCGGCAGCCGGAGCAGTTCACGCCGGAGCGCGACACCGGCCGTGTCCGGGGAGGACAGGGCCCGCCAGTTCGCCGGGGGCATGGTAACGAAGCCCGCCAGCCACCCCTCACCGCGTACCCGCTCGCACAGCCGCGCCGCGAGAAACGTCTTGCCTTGGCCGCCCGCCCCGCAGACCAGGCGGACGACGGGCGCCTGGTCGTCCGCGCACCACGCCGCGAGCTCCGCGAGCTCAGGCCGCGGCTGCGGCTCGAGTACGCCGGCGTCCGGCCGCAGCCATGATCCAAACACCGCGGACCCGCGCGAGCGGTGCCGGCCGAACAGCAGTTGCTCCACTCCGTCGCCCGAGCGCGGTATCGGCACGCGCGCGAACTCGCGACCGCTGACGAACAGCACGACATTGCCGTCGCCGGTGACCACGACGCTGTCGTGCACATGCTCGACGTGCCGGTCGGACCCCCTCATCGCTCGCCATCGACCCGGAGATTGTTGTCGTCACCGGTCACCACCGTGCTCCCCCGCACGTTACGGACGGAGCGGTTCTGCGTGCCGGGAGCGCCCCCGCGGGGACTTTTGGATCTCGGCGTCGGGGAAACCGGACGGCGCCAGGTCAGGACGGCGACCACGAGGGCCGCGACCGAGACGGCCACGCCGAAGATCGCGACCCACTCCGCCGCCCGGGATAGGCTCTGGCCGAGAAGCCAGACGACGAGTAGCGACGCTGCGGCACCGGTGGCGGCGCAGACCACTGCCAGAACCCATCGGGGCATCCCATGCACCTCTCGTGGTCGACCTACGGATTACTGGCACGCCTGATTGTCACGTCGAGCTCACCCAGGTCGAGGAAAGTCTCGGTCCGTTCCTCCGGCGTGGACTCCCACTCGGGTACGCCGCTTCGGAAGCCCAAGCCGTAGAAAACGCAACGCTGCTCGTGGAGTGCCGGATCCTCGGTGACCTGTGGCACGAACCGGACCCAGAAGGAGGTCGTCAGCTCCAAGAGCTTGACGACCTCGGCGAAGCGGCGACCCGCGACCCGGATCTCGGGTGCCTGCCGCTCCTGCCACCCCGGCAGCTCGCCCACCAGCGTGGGCACGCTGAGCGTCAGCAGACCGTGCCGCTCCCAGTCGACCTCCAGCTCAACCTCGACGACCCGCTGACCGGAGGCATTGGTCCCGAAGATGCCGACCGCCTCGAACTCTTGGCGGTGGATCCCGAGAAGCAGCTTGTCCGCCTTGCTCTCGTCGACCGACCCGTACACCAGAAGGTACCGGAACTGGTCCTGCACCGTCTCCAGACGGGTCTGCGTCCAGGTGTACGTCCGTACGCTCATCGACGTCCTCCTCGCGCCGTCCCGTCAAGGAAGTCACGTGACGCCAACTCCCGGTCGTCGCGAACCTCCTTGGCCGCGCGGAGCACCTCGTAGCCGTCTGCCGGCGAGCCGCGGTCCAGCAGTTCGCGCATGCGCGCTTTCATCTGGAGCACCTCACACATGTCACGGGGCAGATCGCCGAGAAGCGCTGCCGCCGCCTCCGTATGCAGGCGCCGCCGGACCTCGGCGAAGAAGGCGACCGGCTCGTCGCGGAACTCCCGCACCAGGGCGTCGATCACCTGTGGGGCGGCCACTTCGGCGAATATCCGGCTGACCACCCCGTGTAGCTCGTCGACGGTTGGCCGCCAGCCGAACACCACCATTCGCCCGGGTCGGCGTAGCGGCGGATACAGGCGGCCCAGGTTGTTGCCCGTGACGAAGATCGGCACCCGGGCCGGGCTGTTTCGCTCGTGATCGACCGGCCGGTCGGCAATGTGCATCAACTCCGCGAGGACCTGCTGATGATTCACGGTCCCGGTATTCTGCTCCCACTCACCCACGGTGGTGTCGACGTCCTCAATGACGAGCGCGGCCGGCTTGCTCTTGGCCACCCCCAACGAGGCGGCGGCGTAGGTACGGGCGATGAGCTTTCCCGGCTCGCCCGCCAGCCCGCTCTCCAGGTCACTGGCGTTTATCCGGTACACCTGCGTCTCCGCATGCGCCAGGCAGACGGCGAGCTGCGCGGACTTCCCGTCTCCGGCACGGCCGAAGATGCCGCAGATGACCGGGCTTAAGGCGAGGTCGAGAAAGTTCCCGACGAGGTGCAGGCGGATCTGCCGGGCGAATCGCGGAGGTACGACGATCCCATTCATCTGAAGTCCGCCGCTCCACCGAGTCGCATGCGCGCTATCTCCTCTTCGAAACCCCGGAAGAAATCCTCAAGCGGAGGTGCTCCGCCGTCGGCGGACTCGCCGGAGGGCGGCGACATCGGTAACGAATACGGACATTCGCCACTGTTGTCGTCGACCCGACCGGTGATCCGCGCGAGTTGCCGATGAACCCTGCTCCCGAACGACTGCACGACCCAGCGAACAGCGCTGCGGTCGCGGGTAACCGTGGCTCGCAGCGCCAAGGCGCCGGCCTCCAATCCGAAGACGTCGCCATGCGCCATGACGAGATAGCGAACGAGGACCAGCATCCGCCGCCGGGTTGGCTCCTCTTGGGCGCCCTCGGAAACCGGCGCGGACCTCTGGGCGTGCGCGGATACGTCTTCGAGGGTGACCAGCCCTATGGCGTCTTTACGCCGTTCGAGGAACTGGACAGATATCTCCTCAAGAAGAGCATGCAACACCGCGTCGTACAGTCTGTCGCGCATACGACCCCATCGAACTGTGATTCGACTTTTGCGCGACAATAGCAACGGCCCCGTGGGGTCGGATTCGACGAAACGTATCCGTCTCATCGGATGATCCGGTCGAACCGACCGAGATGTTCGCCCAACCACTCAACACGATGGACAGACCGTGCACCCGATTGGACAGTATCGCGAGGCCGTGGCCGCCTTTACGCCGAGGCGGGGGACACCGAGACTCTGCACGCGGCATTCGGGGCCGCCGCCGACGCCGGGAACAAGACCCCGCTGGGCGCGATGGCACTTCCGCTGGCCCGCTCCGGGCACCTGGACGTCATGCGCACCTGGCTGAGCGAGGCGGTCGACACCGACGACCTCGTCTTGGTGGCTGCCACCGGGGTAGCCCTGTACACCGTGCACGACGATGCAGGTTGTCCAGGACGCGCTGCGCACGCTCACCGAGCGCGGCAACCTGGAGACCGCGCAACAGCTGCAGATCATGATCGCAGCGGTTGACCAGATCCGGTAACTGTCGATGCGCGGCTGCCCGCGCAAGCGCCAGCAGCGGTCAGCTGGTCACCAGGTTCCGTGCGATCGTGAGGTTTGTGGGCGGTTGGAGGTGTCGGTCTATCGCCGGAACGGTCTGCGTCCGTCTCGCGGATGCATGTTCAGGAAGGTGCGGAACCAGGCTTGTGGCCGATAGTCACCCATCCCGATCGCCCGGTTGTGATCACCGTCGGGATCTTCGATGCCGTCCATCTCGATCTCGAACAGGCCAAGGATGTCGTTGTCCTGGAAGAGCACGTCACCTGCCAGGTCCCAATCGCAGTCGTCGGGATGCTCGGGCAGGTGCGGCAGCGTCTCTTCCAGCCCAGCCCAGCCGTCGTCGACCGCGGTCGGCGCGTCCTCGAGGATCAGATGTAGCGCCATCTCCTCGGCCGGGCAGGTCGGGCGCGGAGGCCGGCCTGCCTCAAGGTCCTCGGTCAGGTCGTCATAGGCGCGGGCAGCCTGCCTGCGCCACACCGCGTCCTGCTGCCAGGTGATCCGCGGGTACCGGTCGAACAAGGCCCAGCTGTTGTCGTCGACGGCTGGCTGGTCGCCATGCTCGATCACATCGTCGTACCCCTGGTCGGCGAGGATCTGCGCGACTGTCCACAGCACGGCCGCGGTGCGTGGCGTCAGCTGGTAACCGGCGCAAGTGTCGCACGAGTCCCGTCCGCACCGGCAGATAGGGAACAGCGCCGCGAAGTCTGGCCCGCCGGACACCTCTAGGCCGACCTCATCGACTTCGACCGTCTTGTCCTCGGCACGGATGATCTGCGCACCCGGTACGTCCAGGAGCAGACCGTGCGCATCGGCAAGCCAGCCGACCGCGGCGACCGGGTCAGCTTCGATCTTGGCTCGGTACCCCTCGCCTTCGCCGTCGACGGCGAACTCGGCGTTCTCCATATCAGCGATGGCTGCCTTGATCAGCGCGGCCTCATCCGTAATCTCGATGATGGCCTCGGCTGTTACCTTCGCCCGCCGGTTGTGTTTGTGGCCGCTGTCCATCCGCAGAGCCTATTCATCGCTCCGCCCCGTCCGCAGCAGAGGCGGCCCGGATAGAACTCGCATCAGCCAGGCGGGGTACATGTGCGTGCCGACCACGACCGGTCCGCTACCCGCCATCGTCGTTAGGTTGCTTGTGGGCTTAGCGGAAGATCGCGGCCCTGTCCGAGGAAGGCCGGGTTAGCGGTTGCCGGGTTGAGATCTGTGGGTAGACGCGTTCTGCAGGCCTAAGCGTGCGAGGCGGTCTCGGAGGAACACGTGGCGAAACTGGTAGTGCGGGCCGACCTGGCGCAGGACGCCGAGCCGGTGGGCGTCGTCCAGAAAGGTCATTAACCGTAGCGGAGTGCTGCCGTGGATCGCCAGGTAGATGCGGGTGGTGACGAACCGGCCCCACGAACTGGTCGCGAGGATCAGCACTCCGAGCCCGCAGGCGCCAAGGAGTAGCCCGGTCGCGGCGCCAAGGATGCCCCGTTCGACGGGGCTCAGCCGGGTGACGAACCCGGCCGTGTAGGTGCTATTCAGGAAGCTGCTGAGGAAGCCCCCTACGAGAAGGCCAACGATCCCGCCGAGCGCGACGGTATAAACCACTGTGTCCCGGTCGCTGCGGGCCACGCCGCCAGGGCTGACTGCCTCTCGGGGTGCTGTTGGCGCGATGAATCGGCGAACGGCGACGAACACGAGGCCCCAGAGAATGCCGATAATGATCGCGGGCAGCGGGCCATATAACAGGCCAACTGGCACCGCACCGACGAGAACACCGACCACGACGAAGCCGATGTCCTCCACGATCCGGCCGGACGTGACCTCGTCCCGCAGGATGATTCGCGGTCTGAACCGGCGCGGTGCTGCCAGGCGGACGCCGGCGGACCCGATCCCGCCGACAGCCCCGATGGCGACGCCGAAGAACAGCCCGAAGCGGCCCGCGCCGAACAGGCCGAAGGCCAGTAGGCCCAGCGGGCCGCAGAACGCAGGACCGAGCACGGCGCCGATCGCCACGAAGACGCGTCGGGGCACCACGTTCTGTAGCCTCCACCAGTCCAGGTTTTCGCCGGTTCCGGCGTCCCGCACCCATGCGGCAAGGTAAGCCAGCCAATGCTCGGCGCGGCGGGGATCCCACTGTCGTGAAGGCACGCCCGGCCCGCGGCCGCCATGCGGTGCGGGTTGTCGGAAGACGGTGGGTACGAAGCTGTCCAGCAGGTGCTGCCGGATGCGGTCGGGTTCGTCGAACCGGTCCTCGTCGAGCAGCTCCATCGGCACCGTCGTCGCCGGCTCGTACGCCGCGCGGGCCAGGAAGAGCATTAGCGGGTTGGCCAGCGTTGTCGCCAGCGGGCCGTCGGGTCGCCGTGCCAACTCGCCCAGAAGCGGCTCCCACCGTCCCGGATCCGCACTCGCAGCGAGGTAGTCCGCAACAGCGGTGTGCGCGACCGAACGCAGGTGTACCACGGTCGCCAGCTGGCCGAGGCGGTTGGCGCCGGCGCTTGCATACTCCTTGCTGCGGCAGGTGAGCACGAACGGCCGGGCGGAGATCGGATCACTGTAGATCGCCTCCAGGGCGGCCGTCCGCCGCTCGTCGGCGAGCTCGTCGAGCCCGTCCAGGATCGGCAGCACCCGGCCCTGCCTGATCAGCTCCTCGGCGGCGCTCGAGCCGAACCGCTGCTCGTCACGGAGCAGGTCGTAGTCCAACTCCATCGCGCGCACCATCCAGGTGCGCAGGCTCTCCCGAGGATCCCAGGAGCCGATCTGGAGCAGGACTGGTAGCCGTTCGGCCGGCGAGTCGTGCAACAGGCGAAGTGTCAGCAGGACACAGAGGCTGCTCTTTCCGGAGCCGGGATCCCCAACCACGACGAGGCCGGTCGGGCTCTGCGCGTACCCCTGAGCGAATCCAGCGCGCCGTCGAGGGACAGCCCTTCGCCGACCCGCCCCGCAGAGCTGGTGTCGCGCGTCCACCGGACGGAGATCTGGTCGTGGCTATGCCGGAACCGGCGTCGAGCCGCCTCCTCCTCCCACAACGCAAGGATCGCTCGGCGCAGCTCGCGCGATGCCTGGAGCACCTGTCGGGGCGTGCTCGGCCGGCCGGTGGAGAACCAGCGCTGCTTCCAGACCGCGGACAACGGAAACATCGCGATCAGCGCCGAGAGCAGTCCGACGATCGTTGTGACCGTACCCTCACCGAAGCGGGCCCAGATCCCGGCAACGCCGAGTGTCAGGACCAGCCACAGCAACACCGGATAGACAGTCCCGCGCCGCACGGCCCTCAGCCGACCAGTCGGGTGGCCGTCGGACGCCGGCTCGACGCCGGCCGCGAGTACCGGCCCTGCAACGGGCTGTCAGCGCCCATCATCATCGCCAGTCGGACGGGACCGCCGCCACCGGCCCTCGCCGGGCGGCTTTCGCAACGGCAGCCAGCGGCGCTTGTGGCATCCGGAGCGGAGCAGGTGGCCCGGCCCGCCGGCGAACGGCCGAGCGGCCACCTTGTGCGGATGCGGCGCCTTCGTCTTGGTCACCGACTACGAAGCCGCGTCGTAACACCGGTCCCGTTCTTTCGCCGAGATCTCGTCGTCGCCTAAGTCGGCATACTCGGGGCGTATCCGGCGAGCCCTGCCGTAGAAACCGGAGTTGGGCTGCCCGCTGTCGCGCGCTACCACCAGCGCGCTCCACAGTGGTTCCCCTTGCTCGGCAGCCCTGCGGGACACCTGGTCCAAGGGCTGGCTGAGGAAGTCCGGCCTGGTGTCGACCCGCCTCGCGAGAGGGCCGTAGCCGATCACGCCTTTGGCAGTAGCAACTCCGAAGAGGATGTCGGCTATGCGATCCACACGGTCGACCTCGAACTTCTCTGGCACCGGGACACTGTAGAGCCAGCTGATTCCATGGGCCGTCGGTTGATCCGACGCGAATTCGAGCTGATCATATGAATCGATCACGAATCTGCGGGTCGGAGGCGGCCGACCACATCTTCCGCCGCCCCCGGGCGGGCAGGTCCTGCACGGTAATCACCGCCCGAGTTACGCCTATCCGCGCGGCCGTCGAAGGTCGCTCCCCGCGACTTCAAGCCGGATCCCGAGGTGCCGGCGGACCCGATCAGCGGGCTGCGGGTCTGCCTTCGATGCCACCGACTCGGCGAGGCCGGCGACGCACGCCACCAGCCGCCTCCACCCGAGCCGCCCCTGTCGCCGAACGTTGCTCCGATGCCAGTGGGGTCAGCGTCTCCCAACGCTCACCGCGTACCAGCGTCGGCGCTCTCGTTCCGGCGAACCAGGTAGGCGGCGCATTGGGAACCAAACGCCTGTTACGGTCAAGCCCTCCGTACCCATCCCACGGACCCGGGAGGGCTGACTGAGCCTAAGAGACTCCCAGTTGGCCATACCAAGACTCACCAGCTTGCCCGCCAAGACATCAAACGCGCGGTCCAGCCCGGGATCCTGACGGACGATGAAGAGCCTCGGAAGGACTTTCCGCTCCGGATTGGCTTGGCTGGCGGGACCCCACCCCACGGCGTACCGGACGGTTTCGAGGATACGCAGCAGCCGCAGGTGCGACACCTCAAGCTGTCGCAGCGCGTCAACGCCGAGCAGGCCATCATCGACGGCCGCGTCGTCATCGATCGACTGTGCCCAGACCGCAGCGAGCACATCGACCTTCCAGTCGTCAACGGCCTGAGACGCAGCCCCAACCGTCTGCGCCAAGAACTCCAGCGCCCGCGGGCTCGCCGCCCGCAGCAGATCCTCCAGCGGCGCGCCTGCCTCGTCGGCGACGGTCGCTGCGAACCGCTCTACGTTCGCGCGGCGCGACGAAAACAGCCTGTGGACCACGTCCACCATCTCCTCCGCGACCGCACCGACCGCCGCGCCGGCGGGTACACCCAGAGCTGCAACGGCAGGGTCGCCGAATCCGATTCCGGCCATCGTGAACAGCGCCGCCACTCCAGGCGCCACTGCTCCACTGTTAACTGCCCGGCCCACAACCGCAGCCCCACGCGGGACTATCTCACTCACCACATCAAGTATTCACGTCGAGGCAAGAAGGACGGCACGCCCACGCTCTCGGCGCCCTTCCGGCGGTGGAAGCAATGGCTGAGCGCATCAGCCCCGCCTCGGATGTCCCGGTCCCTGCTGCTTCGGCAGGTCGCCTCTGAAGTCGCACCCAGGGCACGCGTCCTCGCCCTGGATATGGCCTTCGTACCAGCCATGTACGGCGGCGTGAAGGATCGCCGCTTCCGCGGTTGCCTCGCCCGATCGCATCGCGTTGACCGCATTCTCGATGATCATTCTCAGCACTGACGAGTCAGGATCGGGAAATGGCGGGGAAGGCATTGGGCCTTGCGGACCAGTCATGGGCGACCACCGTACCGCAACGCCCGCCTGGGCACAGTCAACTCGGCGGGCGAGGGCCGGCATGCCGGTACCAACGATCAAGGAGTGAGACGCCCCGGCGTGGGCGACCGACATCCACGCTCGGCCGGGCTGACGCAGTCTCCTCGTCCGGTGTCTCTCCCCGTGCGGCCACACAGCCAGGCCGCCCATCCGGCCACCGGCGACTTTGGCCGGAAGATCGCAATGGCGTTGCTGCCGATGCCGCTCGGAACGAGCGCGACCGGTTCGTCGACCAGTCGCGGGTTGAAGCGTGTGCCCCGACGCAATCCGAACCCCGAATAGCTAGGCCGACCCCCGTATCGCCGATCGGATCCGATGGTCGGCCGCTGCGTTGCTGGCGAGACTCCTGAAGTGCGAGAGAACTTCGGGGTTGCGTCGTAGGACGTTGGCGACGATCGCGGCGCCGTGTCCCGTTCGTGAAGCGAGCCAGGCGTGGATGTCGCGTTGGACGTCCCAGCGGTCCCAACGGTCCAGGTACAGGATGGCCTGGGCGGTGTCTTCGAGCAGGTCCCACTCTTCGATCTGCTCGGCGTGGTAGGCCACGACGAGCAGCCATGTGACGAGTCGATCGACGTCGCTGTACTCCAGTGTGACGTGGCCACCGGTGTGCAGGTCCTGTACCGCCTGCACCACGTCGCGGGCGGCCGGTACGTCGGCGGAGACGGCGGCGCGGGTCTGCTCGTCGTCGAGGCTGACCAGCACATCCATGTACAGCTCGTAGTCGGCGTGCGCGCGGGCGGCGAGTTGCAGAAGCGCCCTGAGCGCCACTTGGTCGCCTCCGGCCGCGGTCGCCAGGAGTGCTTTTCCCTGGTTGACGGGTAGGCCGGAGGCTCGTCGAGTTCGCGGGCCATAAGGGTGAGGAGGTCGTCGACGCTGCCGAGGCGCCGGTCGGGATTGAGGTCGGTGATGGCCTTGATGATCATGCGCCACGGCCCGGCCAGTGGCAGAAGTGGGACGTTGGCTTGCGGCCACCTCTGGGTCAGTGCCCAGCCGATGATCTGTCCGATGCTGTAGAGATCGGCCCGCGGGCCAACGATGTGCGCGTTGACGCCCAGCTCTGGCGCGGCGAACCCTTCGGTGCCGAACGGGCCGCCAAGGCGGGTTCGGTGTGGGTCGGTGGTCTGGCCGCGGGGGCGCCGGCCCAGTCCCCAGTCCGCGACCATCCACCGACCGTCGTGAGTGAGGATGTTGTCCGGCTTGAGGTCGCGGTGTATCCAACCAAGTTGGTGGGGTTCGCGCAGGGCCTCGCAGACGGCGGTGACCAGTTCGCGCAGCCGTTGCGGGCTGGCAAGCTGCGACGCTCTCGTCTGTGCGGAGTCGTCGGCCAGGGGCATGACGAACCAGTCGTAGCCGGGGCTGAAGTCGAGGATGGGCATCACGTGAGGATGAGAGCCGAACAGCTGCGCGGCCTCGACCTCGCGCCGCATCCGGGCAACCTGGTCCGGGCCGCGGACGGTCAGCTTCTTGAACGCGACCCGCAGGTTCGTCGGCTTGTGGACGGCACCGAACACGACGGCTTGCCCGCCTGTGGCTATCGGTCTCGGGTCGAGGCGGTAATCCGTGCGGAGTCCTCGTGCGGCGACACGGACCGGGTCGAACGGGTCGGCCGGTCCGGGGAGCGCCGCCGGCGATGACGCCGGCTCGGATGGTCCGGCCGTGGTAGCAGGATCCGGTGTGGCCGGCGTGATCGCTACGCGGCCCGCGACTGATGCGGACGTACGTTTCTGGACGGGCACATCGTCGGCGCGGGCGGGCGTTGGCGTCGTATCGCCGATCGCGACGATCACTGGGCGCGGCACGCGGACGTCGTTGCCGCGCACATCGCCGAGCATCAGCAGCTCGCCATCTGGTCCCGATGAGGCCAGGCCGTGGACGCGGTTACTGGCGACCTCGGCGATGAGTTCGCTCGTGCCGGTAGTGAGGTCGGTGCCGTACACCGTGGCGTGTACTCCCCGACCGTTGGGCGAGGCGGTGATGACCACCTGCGGGCCCGCGACGACGAGGTGGTCGGGGCTGTGGTGTGGGGTCTCTATCCAGTCTTCCCGCCGAACCCTGCTACTGCGGGCCAGGTCGACCACGGCGGAATGCCCAGCCGCGGCCAGGAAAAACCGTAGATCACCGAGCCATCCAGCGGTGTGGACGTCGGCGTTGAAGACCACGCTGCGGCGCTGCTGCTGACCGGCGCGACGGCCCAGGCGGGTCAGCGCGAGGGTCGCGATGCCCGAGCCGAAGTCGGCGCCGTACCCGGACAGCACCCACGGGTCACCGCCCGGGCCTGCGAGCAGCGCGCGGGCGTCACCGAGATCACCCGCGACCGGAACGAGTACGCCATCCTTCCACTCGACGACGGCCGGCCCGCATAGGGTCAGCACACCGCCGGCCGGGCGGGGTAGCGGGTTGCCGCGGCAGCCGGCCAGCGGCAGCAGCCACCGGGCAGTGCCGCGCTTGGGGTCGACTTCGACGATGCCCTCGGCCGTGGTGACCAACAGCTGTGCGGCGTCGGTTACGGCGAAGCCAACCGGTTCGCCCCACCCCTCCTCACCGCTGAGCAGGTGCCGCACCTGCACACCGGCGGCCGCGCCCGCGCGCAGGTCCCAGGGAGCTGGCAGCCGATCGGGTGTGAGGAACCCCGGCGGTGCCGACCGTCCGGCGTCGACGAGCAGGTCCGTCAGGCTGCTGTATCCGATCCGGTCGAACAGCGCCCGGTCACCAGCCCGCCCTAGAATTGCCGCAACGGTGGCCAGCCCGCATAGCATCGCCTCCACGTGGAAGCGATCCAGCAGCACGACGGTGGGATCGTTGTCGTGCTGGGCCTCCTGCGGGGCGGTGAATCCCGACATGGACAGCAGGACGAGCCGTACCCCAGGCCGTGCCGCGGCCTGCTGAAGTTCTCGCACGTGCGCAGGTGTCGCCGGCTCCGCAAACCACGTGACGGTGACGAGGTAAGCCACGCCGCCAACATGCAGCGCCACGGCCGGATGCGAGCCGAGTACGGACACGGCGCGGCGCCCCTCGACGCCCGCCTCAGCCACAAGTTCCACCAGCATGTCCGCCAGCCGGTCGGCTCGCCCAGCCTCGGGTAGCTCGGCGTCGTTCAACTGTCCGTACCGGACGACCAGTCCTGGCTGATCGTGGTCGGCGGTGGAGCTATCAACGCTCACCACGCTGGCTTCGCCCTCAGACGGGAATGTCATGGTCGACCTGGAGCGCGACCGCGAGCTCGTGGTTCTCGTGTAGGGAGTTCTGCTCCGGATCCACCAAGTCCGACATGGCGTCGAGCCTAACCCTGCCAGACACATACGGCCGTGCCGGCATCCCACAGATTCGACCCGTGTCTGCGACCGAGATTCCGCCGCATCGTGTCCGCCCGCCGCGGTGCCACCGCCGACGCGGGTCTGGTGCCCACCTGAGCCACCCGTGCCGGCAAATCGAACCGCGAGCGGCGCTAGTCGCTGCAGTATGGGTGAACCGGTAACACCCGGGGTGGTGCTGGGTATCGGCTACGCCCGCTGGGTGGAAGCCAGGGTTCCAGCTACCGCAGTCGCCGGGAGATGAGGTCGCGGGTGGTGTCGTTGAGCTGGGTGGCGACGAACGCGTTGAGGCGTTCTGGGTCAGGTTCGACGCGGCGGGCTTCCTCGCGCTCCTCCCACGTGTCGTAATCCTGGGGATCCGCAGCGGTGACCACGCCGATACCGTGGGCCCGCGCTGCTTCGGCGACGTCGGCGACGTCGTCTTCGAGGTTGTCCGCCTGGTCGGCTGGCACGTGTAACAGCACGTAGGAGTGGGTGGCGGCCCGACGGTGCGCGAGCGCTTCGTAGACCGCCTGAACGTTGATGGCGTTGGCCGCCTTGACCTCGAAGGTGGCGACCTCGAGGTATTTGCCGGGCACGTAGGCGAAGGTGCGGACCTCGACGCTGACAATGTCCGGCCGCGACCAGGTGCCACCGGTAACTCGGCGGCCCTGCAACGCGGTGACCTCCACGGCGAGGGGGTCACGGCGGTGGTCTTTGGCCCAGTCATGCGCGATCACCCGACGCATCGGCTCGTACAGGGCGAGTTCGTTCTTGATGACTGCCTCGACCGTGGCGGCCGTGGTGAGCGCGTCGGCTCCGGCGTCGACGACCACTGCGACGGTGCGCTCCTCGACCGCCGTCGTAGCCAGGACACGCCGCACGACGCCGCCGCGGCCGCGGCCCCGCACGACCAGGCCCATGTCGACCAGCGCGTCACGTGAGCGGAAGTACCGGTCGGAGTCCCAGCCGAGCCGCCTCTGCAAGGTCGGGTTGCTTGTCGTCGTTCCGTCGGGGGCAAGTGCCGCGAACAGGGTCTGGTGATCGCCGTGCAGCGCGGCAGGGTCAACGGCCATGAAGCGATGGTAGGACGCCAAGCAACTGCGGCCTGGCCGCCGCGGACCCGCCCGCTCCTCCCTGTGCCGCTGGAGCATTCAGCCTCACCCGGCCGGGGACAGGTACCCAAGCGGCCCACCCCAGCCGCGGCCGCGGAACTGGCCAGTTGGCCGATCACTGTCGTTGGGCGTGACGGCGACGATGCGATGATGGTGGTGTATCGGCGGCCCGGCAACCGGGTGTGGCTGACCTGGGCGCCGCAGCTGGCGAGCTGGGACCGGACCGGCGCGCCGAGCCAGCTGCGGCTCGCGCAATTTCTGGCCCACGCCGACGCCAGCACGTCGGCGCTGCTGACCGGCGACGGGCCGTTCGCGGTGGAGCTCACCGTCGGCCTGCCGGACGGGACCGCGCTGGACACCGATGGTCGGGATCTGGACAACTACCTGTACCCGCTGGCGCAACACCTGGGCGCTACCCGTTTCGCCGCGGTGTTCGGCCGCAAGACCCGCGGCCGGTCCTGGCTTGCCACCGGACCAGCGGTACCCGACACGAAACCGGCGACCGCGCCACGGTTCACCGCCCGGCTCACTGGCTCCTACGTCCGCCCGGAATGGAAGCGGGCCCTACGAGACCTCCTGATCCGCGATGGCGTCACACCCGCACCCGCGGGTCCGCTCGCGCTGCACGTCACGATTGGCACCGGGCCGGCCCGCAACTGGGCCAACCTGTGGAAGCCACTGATCGACTCGCTTGGACCCCTCCTCGGTGAACACCCCGGCCGGCCGTTCCACCCGCACGACGACCGGATCGTCGACCTGAGCCTGCACCATCACATCGACGCCGCGCTCGGCTATGACGTGCAGGTCGGACTAAGGTGGGCTCCTTTAACCGCGACTACCGTGCCGTCATGACCGATCCCAGGCAGCGGGTTGCCGATTTCTGGGACGAGCACACCGCAGCATGGTTGGCCGGTGCCGATCCGATGCCGCACCCGCTGCCACATTGGTTCGACTCCTACTCGGGCGTCGGCGCCGGCGAAGGCGGGACAACGGATCAGTTGGCTCATTTCTTGGGTCGGTCCCGAAGATCTTGATGGCCGCCTCAAGTGTCCGTATGGCTTTCGGGGTCGGTCCACGTCGTCAGCCGGATCTCGGTGACCGTTGACCCGAGGTGGTGCCGAACTGAGGACCGTGCCGGTGAACTGGGGCGTTTTCGGCGCGTTTCTCCAGCGTGTTGTGTGGCCGTCGTGGCG
This sequence comes from Phytohabitans maris, assembly GCF_031085175.1. Taxonomy (GTDB): domain Bacteria; phylum Actinomycetota; class Actinomycetes; order Mycobacteriales; family Micromonosporaceae; genus Phytohabitans; species Phytohabitans maris. Next base: position 111,159 of record NZ_JAVHUY010000023.1, on the reverse strand, counting down.
GTCGGCCTGGCCGAAGTCGCGGCGTCGATATCTTCGGCGCGCTCGCGCGGTTCGTCGTCCGGGGCGCGACTACGGTGATCGTGCATGCGGGTTACGCCCGATCGCCGCGTCCGTGCGGTGCGTGCGGTGCGTGCGGTGCCGTTGCCCGTGGCGGGCCAGGTCGTTGTGTGGTGAGGCGCGGCCTGGGGCCGTGGGGAAGGATGGGGTCGTGCCGGATATGGACGCTCATCTGTTGTCCGCGACAGTTGTCGGCGGGGTCGCCTGTCTCGATCGAGTGAGGGCCGTTGCGGTAGCCGGGTCGCCGCGCCTGCCCATGCACGGTTCGTGGAGTCCGGGCGGTGGCGCTGGACGCTCTGGTAGTACCAGCGGCCGCCCGGTCGAGCCGTGCCGGTACCTGACGGTCGGTGGGAGCACCTCATCTCGGCCCCGGCCGGGTCGGCGCACGACCTGCGACGCGATCGCGGCGCCAGCGCGGCCCGGTTCGTTCAGGCGCGTTCCCAGTGCCGATGACATGTGCATGCGGGGTTGGCCATGGCGGTGATGGTGGATGCATACGCGGCCTACACGCAGCATGTCGAGGATTACGACTACGACAACCGCGACTTGGACGAGGTGTTGCCGGGTTTCGCGGCGCGGATGGTGGCGGTCGCGGGCCGGCAGTTGGCGGTGCTGGCCTACCGGGACGCGTTCACCCTTGGAGACAAGCCCCTGAACCGGCGTTCGAAGAAGGCCACCGGAACGGTCTTCGCGCACCTGCCCACGATGTGCGACCGGCAGGACCGGACGTGGCGGCTGGCGTGGGCCCGCTGCTTTGACGATCTGGCCGCTGACCTGGAAGCAGGCCTGGCTCCGCTACCGCGGTGCACCGGGGAGCGGTGGGCACTGCAGATCATGCTCGACCGGGCCGCGCACCTTCTGGCCTGCTCGGACGCGCAGCTCGCCGAGTTAGGCATTCGCGTGGCCACCGACGAGGAGCGCTACCGGCCGCCGTGCTGGGAGACCGCGTTCGAGGCGTTCGTCGTCCACGACGCGCACTACAGCATCAGCGAAGCCGCCACGGAAGACGAAGACCAGGCCCGGGAGCCCGCTGAGGGATGGGACGCACCGCGATACTGGTACTCGCCGTACACGATCACCACCGCCCGCGACCCGCAACGCGGGCATCCCCGATGGGTGGGCGAGCGTCTCGGCGGCGGGTCCGCCGAGCCCGACGGCGGCTTCGCAAGGGCTGCGGACCTGCTCGGCTACACCGCGCGGGTCGATCCGTGGGCTGCCTATACCGACGAATACCGGGGTGTGGTGGAGTACCGGGTGCTGGCCGAGGTGCTGACCCCGCAGGCCGCTGCCCTGCTGCGTGTGGCGGCCGAGCAGTTGGCTGGCGTCGGCTACGACGAGGTGGTCCGATACGGCGACGCGCCTCTGGTGCGCGAGGAGGACAACGACGGCGGCTGGTACGAGACCGGCAGGTTCCTGGTCAACCTGCCCTCGTTGTGTGACCGGCAGAGCCAGGCGTGGCGGCTGGCGATGGTACGGGCCGTCGGCGACCTGGCCGATGACCTCCGCGAGCGGCGGGCGCCGCTGCCGCGCTGCAACGCCGAAGAGGTTGCCCTGCACCTCATCCTGTGTGAGGCGGCGGCGCTGCTGGACGAGGCCGACGACACCGCGTACTTCGCCGACCTGGGTCTACCGCCGCAGCCGGCGTGGTCGCCCCGGCACCGGCAGTTCGACCTCATGCGGGAGGTGTTCTTCCAGGACGAGGACGTCCTGATGGCCTACGACATGGTGCTGGCCGACGCGGTCGACGACCCAGACCATCCGGTGGCGCAGTGGCTGCACACCGGGGACCTGCGTCCCCCGTCCTGGTTCGACACGTTCGCGAACCTGCGACCCCGCCCAGCCGATCGCGGCTACCCCGCAGGGGTGCTGGCGGCGCTGCGGGAGCACTCCCCGGCGTTGCGGTTCGCCGCATCCACCGCGCAGACCGCGGACCTTCCGGAGCCGGCTCCGGCGCCGGACCTGCTCGACGAGCGGTTCGAGGTGTTCGTCGGTCTCGCGCAGCACCGCTTCTTCGACCGCGCATGTGCGGTGGGAATGGCCCGCGCCCTGCACGACCTGCTCGTCGCGTTCATCGACACGCCCACGCTGCACCCGGCCCGGGTATGGATGTCCGGCCAGCGGGCCACCGTCGCCGGCGAGATGCTCATCGTCGACACGGACTTCTGCATCGACGGGCAGACAGCCGCGTGGAGGCTAAACGCCGACCTCAGCGACGGTGACGCCCGACTGTGGACGATACGGATGCTCACCGACCTGGCCGCGAAGGTCGTCACCACCTATACCACCGGCGGCCCTGAGCTGCTGTTCGACCCGATCAACGAAACCCCGCCGCCGGTCGACCCCGGACTGGTGCCGGCGCTGGCCGCCCGCGCCCGGCACCTGGCCACACTCACCACCCTGGCCGCGTTCCTGCGGCATCGCCGCGCCGAGCTGGGCCTCAGCCTGGCGCAGGTCGCCGAGGCCGCCGTGCTGCCCGCGCCAGTCATCTCCGGCTGGGAGGCCGGTGGCCCGGCGGCGCCCGCGCAGGTGGCGCGCTGCGCCCCGGTACTGCAGGTAGGCGAGGACACGCTGGTACGTGCCCGCGACGGGCATCGGACGGTCGGCTACTGGCCGTTGCCCTCATCCACCCGCCGGACCAAGTCTGACGGCCCGGCGGGGTAGGTCACCATCGGCGGCGGGGTTCGGCCTGCCCGTCATGGCCCGCGTCTACCGCCCGGCGGTGGGCATTCGGTCCAGCTCCGCGATCACCTCGGCCGCGGTACGGCCACCCTGATCTCGCCGTACGCCTCGAATCCGGTCGGGGCCAACCGGCCTCAACGTGGCGATCCACCGACCTGGATTCCGCTCCGTTGATGTGCTGCGGGTACGGCGACGTGCACGGCCCCGTTGGCCGCTGGACGAGGAAACCAAACCAGCACCACGACTGCCCCGTCGCCGACCATTTCCTCCTGTCAACGAATCGTGCACGTAGCAGCGCCCCAACGGCCGTACAGGGAAAGGAAGACGCCCCGGTTGAGATCCTTGATCTGCGTCTTTAGCCGCTCGGGTCGAAAGCCGCCCGTCGCGATCTCTGCCTGGTTGGGCTGAGTCCCGCTTCGGCTTCCAGGTTTGGGTCCACTACGATCACCTTGAGGCACGTCTGGTCCGCCGCCGGATTTCCGCAAGGTCCCTGTGGGTCGTCTGCGCAAGGAGACTTGAACGCCGGGAGGTGCTCGTGACTACGGGAAGTCCTGATGCGGGTCGCGAGCGCGGGCCGGTGGCGTCGGTCGCCCGGATGTATGACTACTACCTCGGGGGAAATGATCATCTGCCGGTGGATCAGGCCGCGGCGGAAGAAGTGATCGAACGAATGCCACTTATCCGGCTCATGGCGCGGTCCAACAGGGCGTTCCTGCAGCGTGCGGTGCGGTTCCTGGTTGATGCCGGTGTCCGGCAGTTCCTCGACATCGGATCCGGGCTTCCGACGATGGGCAATACGCACGAGGTTGCGCAGGCGTTGGCGCCCGACGCCCGCGTGCTATACGTCGACGTCGAGCCAGTCGCCGTTCTTCATGGCCGGCGGCTGCTGGAGGGCAACGATCTGGTGGGAATGTTGCAGGGCGATATTCGTCAACCGGCGAGCATCTTGGAGCAGATTGAGTCGCCGGAGTATGCCTCGGTCATCGACCTGGGCGAGCCAGTCGCGCTGATCTTGACCTCGGTGCTGCTGTGGGTGCGGGATGACAACGAGGCTTTCGGTGCCGTGCGTGCGATGACCCGTTCCCTGCCGCCCGGTAGTTGGCTGGTAATCAGCCATGGTGCCGTTGGCGGGGTCGACACGGAGGTCGCCGATGCGGTGGCGGACGTCTATCAGCGCAGGTCTGCAGCCGTCGGAAGACGAACTCGTGATCAGATCATGGAGTTCTTCGCTGGTTTCGAACTCGTCGAGCCGGGACTCGTGTGGCTGCCGCAGTGGCGGCCCGGGCCAGACGACTCCAGCGACTTCGAACAGCCCAACCAGTCTGGCGCGCTGGCCGGCGTCGCATTCAAGTAGACCGGACCGAATCCAGCGCCGCCGGGACGGACTTTGGCAGTGACGAACGGATGTATCCGTTGAGAATTCCGCCGTTCGGTCGGCGCATGGGCCGGCGTTGGGTCGTAGGAAGCTGGCTGATGACCTGCTCCCGTTCGGGTTGCCAAGCCCTCAGTGTTCGCTCCACGGTGGTCACCGGAAGTCCCGCGATGTCAGTGTTGCCGCGATCGGCAAGGACTGGATCTGGTCGGCGACGAGGTTGATCACGCCGCTGGCCGCTTCGAGGCGGCCGCGCACGAGCAGGGCCGGGCTGTTCCTGAGTAGTTTCCGGTACCGGTTCCACGCGCCCTCGGATACCACCACGTTGAGCATGCCTGTCTCGTCTTCCAGGTTCAGGAAGGTGACTCCGCGTGCGGTGGCCGGCCGTTGCCGGTGGGTGACCAGGCCACCCACCAGGATTCGGGTCTTGTCCGGCACCTGGCTGAGCTGGTCGATGCGGATTGCCCCTACAGCGTCGAGGTGGGCACGGACGAGGCGAATGGGGTGGTCGGTGGGTGATAGGCCGGTGGCCCAGACGTCGGCGACGAGCCGGTCCACAGCGTCCATTCCGGGCAACATCGGCGCGCTAACCGGGACGGTGTCCGGCAGTCGGTCGGGTTTGTCCAACGCTGCAGCGCCGGCGGCCCATAGTGCCTGGCGGCGGCTCAGGCCGAGGCCGGCGAACGCGTCGGCGGTAGCGAGCGCCTCCAGCTGATGGGTGGATAGGTCGGCGCGGCGCGCCAGATCGGTGAGGCTGGTGTAGGGGCCGTCGGCGTCGTGGGCAGTAACGATTCGAGTGGCGGTGTCGGTGGTGATGGTCCGGACCTGGTCCAGCCCGAGCCGCACCGCTGGTCCATTACATCCCCAGGTATGCGGCGGCGTGCTGGGTTGGGCACCCCAATGGGTGTCCGGTGTGGACTCCAGTGTGGCCTTGACACCAGAGGCGTTGATGTCGGGCCGGCGGACCTCGACGCCGTGCCGTCGCGCATCGTCCACAAGCGACTGTAGCGAGTAGAACCCCATCGGTTGTGCCCCGAGCAACGCGGCGGTGAACGCCGCCGGGTGGTATCGCTTGAGCCACGCGGACACGTAGACCAGGTACGCGAAGCTCATGGCGTGGCTCTCGGGGAAGCCGTAGTTGGCGAACGCGGCCAACTTCAGGTAGATGTCGTCACACACGTCCGATGGGATGCCGTTGGCCGCCATGCCCTCGTACAGGCGGTCCTTGAGGCGTTCCATGCGTTCGCTGCTGCGTTTGGAGCCCATCGCCCGGCGCAGCTGGTCGGCTTCCGAGGGGCTGAAGCCGGCGCAGTCGATGGCCAGCTGCATCATCTGTTCCTGGAACAGTGGCACACCAAGCGTTTTCTCCAATGCTGGCCGCATCAGCGGATGCCCGTAGATGGGCTGGTCCAAGCCGTTCTTGCGGCGGATGTAGGGGTGGACCGAGCCGCCCTGGATCGGCCCGGGCCGGATCAACGCGACCTCAACCACCAGGTCGTCGTAGACCTGCGGGTCGGAACAGTCCAGATCACCGAGATCCAGGTGGAAGCCGAGGAAATCCACCGCGTAGTGCAACGCGGACAGCATGCCCAGGCCGAGCAGGTCGAACTTGGTCAGCCCGATCTCGGCGCAGTCGTCCTTGTCCCACTGCAACACAGTGCGGCCTGGCATGCGGGCCCGCTCGACCGGGACGACCTCGGTGACCGGGCGGTGGCAGATCACCATGCCACCGGAATGGATGCCCAAATGCCGCGGCGCGGTCAGCAACGCGCTCGCGTGCTCCACAACCGGTTCCGGGATCCCCTCCACTGTGTCGGGGCTCAGGTCATGCCACCGGTCCAACTGCTTGCTCCACGCATCCTGCTGCCCGGGCGAGAACCCGAACGCCCGCGCCACATCCCGGACCGCGGACCTAGGCCGGTAGGAGATGACGTTGGCGACCTGCGCGGTGTGCCGACGTCCGTGCTTTCGGTACACGTATTGGATGACTTCTTCGCGGCGGTCGGACTCGATGTCCACGTCGATATCCGGCGGCCCGTCCCGCTCCGGCGCGAGGAACCGCTCGAACAACAACCCATGCGCGACGGAGTCGACGTTGGTGATCCGCAGCGCGTAGCAGACCGCCGAGTTCGCCGCCGACCCGCGGCCCTGGCAGTAGATGTCCTGCTGCCGGCAGAACCGGGTGATATCCCACACCACGAGGAAATAGCCAGGAAAGTCCAGCTGCTCGATCAGGGCCAGCTCGTGGTCGATCTGCGCCCACGCCTGCGGATGGGCTTGTCGGGGCCCGTACCGGGCGGTGGCTCCGCTGTCCGTGAGCTCCCGCAGCCACGACGCCTCCGTGTGGCCGTCGGGGACGTCGAACGGCGGCAGCCGTGGAGCGATCAGCCGCAGATCGAACGCGCACTCGGCGGCCAGCCGGGCGGCGGTAGGGACGGCGGTCGGGTAGAGGGCCATCCGAGCCGCCATCTCCGCCCCGGACCGCAAATGGGCGGTGCCAGCGGCGGGCAGCCAGGGGTCAAGGTCGTCGAGGCTGGAGCGGGCCCGGACGGCGGCCACGACGGTCGCCAGCCTCCGCCGCCGCGGTGCGTGGTAGTGCACGTTGTTCGTCGCCACCACCGGCAGACCCGTGGACTTGGCGAGGTCGGCGAGGGCGTCGTTACGGTCCCGATCCCTGGGGTCGCCGTGGTCGACCAACTCCACCGCAACACTGTCCGCACCGAACAGCGCGGTCAGGCGGTCGAGCTCGCCCCGTGCGGCGTCGACGCCGTGGAGGGCGAGGGCGGCGGGGACGGTGCCTTTGCGGCAGCCGGTCAACACCACCACCTCACCGGCCAGGCGGGCCGCCGCGTCCTCCAGGTCGTAGACCGGGCGCCCTTTCTGTCCGCCGGCGAGGTGGGCGTCGCCGAGCACGGCGGCGAGCCGGTGGTAGCCCTCCTGCCCCCGCGCCAACACCACCAGATGGCTTCCGACCGGATCCGGGATCCCGGTCTGCCCGGAGGGCAGGTCCAGGGACAGCTCGGCGCCGTAGACGGTGGGGATGCCGACCTCGCCGGCCGCGACGGCGAACCGGACCACCCCGTAGAGGCCATCGTGGTCGGTGATCGCGACCGCGTCCAAGCCGAGCCGGGCCGCCTCCAGCACGAGTTCCTCCGGATGGGACGCCCCGTCCAGGAAGGAGAAGTTGGAGTGGCAGTGCAGCTCCGCGTACGGCACCACCCCTCTTGCGCGGACCAACGGCGGGGCTTCGAAACGGGCTCGTTTACGGCTGTTATGTGGTCTGTCAAGGTGTCCGTTCGCAGAGTGTCTCATCGGCACTCCGGCTGAGTCTCGAGTGCCGTCACCTCGCCAGCTTGGCATTCCGGCCGCGGGCAATTGCTCCTGACGCTGTGACAGCCAACTCCCCTCCTCATTAGACGATCTTGAGCTGGTCTCAAGTCTCAACCGGTCACCCGCACGTGGGACGAATAGCGACGACGGCGGCCAGCAGCTTCCTGCGTGTCCGAACCTCGGGCCGCAAGAACTGGCCGACGACGCGGGCGTTTCCAACCCAGGCATCGACGGTCGGCCCTTGTGGCATTTGACGTTCTCTGGACCCGCGTGTGGGTCGCCGCAGGCACGGAGGTCACCATCACGGTGACGTTCGCGGACGGCTAGACGATGGCCTCTACCACGCTGGGCACGGAATTCGCTGGCGGCAGCTGGCGTTACTGGCCGCAGATGCCGGGCATATCTGTGTCGTTGAGCCCGAGCATGAGTACGGGGGGTGTTGGGAGCCGGCATGACTGATCCGAGTACCTGCGTGCCGGTCAGCCGCCGCGGGCTGTTGACCGGTGGAGCGTTGTCCGCCGGCGGTGCTGTCGTGGGGTGCCGGGGCCACCGTCGTCGTCGGCAATGGTGGCGGGGGGCTGAGTTTGCTATCCGCTACGCCGCCGCAGGCTCATGGCACGCAGACCGTGTCGTTCGACGTTGTAGCGTCAGGGAATCTGCGCCACGGCGGTATGCGGGTCACTGGGTGATCGCCGCACGGGCTCAGGGGTTTTCGCGCCCGCGCTGACCTCTGCGAACCGCGCTCAGCTGTGGCCCGGGCCTTGACCCGGTGGGAGAAGCCTTTCGGTGGAGGATGCGCCACCGTCGCCGTGCGATCAGGCGGCTGGGACGCCACCGCTGGGTCGGCGACCCCAAGGCCTGACCGCGCCTGTGGACTCCGTTGTCCAAGCGGCGGCAGTGGACGGGTCGGAGTCGCGGTGGCAGCGACGGTGGCGCATCTGCCTGACCCCCATCGGGGAGGTGTCAGCTCAGGGCTTGTCCGGCCGGCCAATTCAGTCTGAGATGGCGAACCGGACGCTACCGTTCACTGTGGACGCGTCGAGGGTTTTGCCTTCGAGGATCCGTGCGGCCATTCTGTCCAGAAACAGCCGGGCGCCTGAGGTGTCCACCACCTCGTCGCCGTCGTGCGGCTGCTCGGTCACGTCGACGGCCAGTTTCCCCGGCGAGGAACCACTCGCGAACCGAACGCCAGCCTCATCGGACATACCGCGTTGGCCGGTGAGCTGGCGTATCACTCCGATCGCGTTCTCGGTCAACGTCACCACGATCCACGCCTCCCGTCTCGGGCCGTCGCGCCGGCAGCGGATTGCCTGGCCGTCCGTGCCACAGGGCTGCGCATCGGCAACCTCCCACGGTCTCCAGCGGTCTGGGCCACTCCGAGCCTGGCCTAGCGGTGTGGCGGTACCCGCGCGGATCCATGACGGTTCTGTGACAAACCGACAGGAACGCACGGGGCCTGCGACGAGACGACACGACGCGATGCCGGCCGGAACGATTGCCAGTGAGGCCGCACGCAGGATGGCTCGCGGCCGACGCTGCGTGCCAGGATGCAAACATCGCGGCGGCCGGATCGGGCTGGAGGTGGGATGGGCGACGTGGAGCGATTCGATCCGGATGCCGCCGAGTACGGCGAGGGACTGTTCGGCCGCGTTCTGGCGGCGGCGCCGCGCAGTGGACGTGCCGACGCCGATCTGGGCCGTCTGCTTGACCGCGACGCCAGAGCGATGCTCGAGCTGGCCGTCCGGCGTGCCGGCGAGGGTGGCAGTCTGAGCACCGGCACCGATGATCTTTTTTGGGCGGCGTGCCGTGACGAGCGCGGCGTGTCGGTGCTCCGGATGTGCGGCGTCGATACGGCTGAGATCCTGCGTCGTCTACCCGGCACGCAGAGCCGACCGGCACCCTCAGCGCCCGCGTTGACCCGGGGGTCGTGCCGGGTGCTTATGGCCGCCGCCCACATCGCACTTCAGAGGGTGAGGCGCGGCCCGGCATGTCGCACGTGATCACCGCTCTGCTGACCGAACGGGGTACCCGCGCCTACCACCTCCTGAACGGCGTCGACTGAGCCCCGCGCCGCGTCCAACCGACCCCGGCGGCCATGCGATGTGTGCCCATGTGCACATATTGCAGAAGGTTCATTACCTCGCAATTCGCAATGTTCGATTGACTTGTGTGTATTCGGCGGCGTAGGACGGTTCTGGATGTCACACGTCGCTCGATCATCGCCCTGATCGAGACGGTCGACCAATGGGGGAGGTCACGACCATGAATCTGCCACGGGCGCGGACGGTCGCGCTCGCGCTGGGGCGCCCTCGCGGCGACAACCATCCCGATCACCACCGCGACCGACGCCGGCCCGCACACCGGATCCAGAGCGTTCGCGTTCACCACGAGCAGCGACCACACCGGGCCGAACGCCCCGGCCGACACCGACCGCAAAGTCGTTCCGCAGACGGGCGGTGCGGCGGCCAAGACGATGCGCGCGCAGGCGCCGCTGCTGGAGGCGGCGACGAGGATCCAGCAGCTCGCTTCAGAACGAGGCTTCGATGGTTTTACCGGCACGGCCATCGAAGACGACACGCTCGTGCTCTACTGGCACGGCAAGCTGCCATCGGCTGTCGCCGCCGCCGTCAGCGCACACGGCCGCACGATACCCATCACGGTCCGAGCGGCGCCCTATCCCGCCTCTGTCCTGGCGGCAGAGGCGAAACGCCTGTCCCAACTGCCCGGCGTCAACGGCGCTGGCGCACTGTCCGACTTCAGCGGAGTGTGGGTGGGCGTCAGCGACACCGCCGCGGCCCGCAACGCCGAGAAGCTGGCCAGCGCTGTCAAGATCGTCCCACGTGTCAAGGGCGAGGCAACACCGCTGGCCTGGCGCTGGGACGACACCGAACCATTCTGGGGTGGCGGTGTGGTCGAGCACCGCAGCGGGATCTGGCCGTTCTACTCCTACTCGTACTGCACCGCCGGGTTCGCCGCCCGCCGCGACTCGGACAACGTCGAGGCGATGACGCTGTCCTACCACTGCGGCACCAGCCAGGAGTGGCACACCCCCGAAGGCGGACTCACCCTGGGCAACACGTCCTCCGGCGTCGCAGACGTCGACGGTGCCTACATCAGCGGACGCGACTACGGCGCGACCGTCTACGTTGGGCCGAACAACTCCAGCAGCGGCGTCGCGATCAACGGCTACGTCATCCCGACCGAGGGCACCCTCGTCTGCTACGAGGGCGGATTCTCCGGAGCCTCCTGCAACAGTTACGTCACCACGATCCTGGCGTACGAGGACGGGATCGGCCCGGGCTTCTGGACCGAGGACGCCGCCCAGCAGGCGCCGGCCGGGCAGGGCGACAGCGGCGGGCCGGTGCTGGCCGGCAGCACCGGCAGTGGCCTGAACGGCATCGGCGTGATCACGCTCGGCGACCTGGACACCCAGACGACCTGCCAGGGACTCGGCGACCGCATCTGTTCCTGGCGAGTATTCAACGTCAACCTCATCGCCGCCCTGGTCCAGCAGGATCTCACACTCCAGAGCGTGCCCTGACCGGCCACAGCAGATGACGACGGCAGACAGCAGGGCGAGAATGTAGGTCGTGGCAACGATGCTGTACTGGCTGGTGGCAGTCGGCTATCTGGCCGCCGGCGCGGTGGTCCTTCGCGCGGTGCGCGGCCGGCTGCGCTGGCCCGCGCTCATCGGCGTCATGGTAGCCGGGACGGTGCTGCTGGTGCCGGTCCGCTGCCGCGTGCTGCCGATGCCCATCTGTGTTCCGGGCTCGATCCCACGCGAGTGTGACGATTCCAGCATCTCCTGCTCCACCCTGATCGGCCTGCGTGTCCCGTTCGCCGACGCGCTCGGTGTATCGGGCACGCGGGCCGTCAGCCTCGGTCTCGTCCTGGCCGGCGCGGCCGTTGCAGTGGCCGCCGTCCGATTGGCTCCAGGGGTGGGCCGTCAAGGCGACCGTCGCCGGGGTTGACCGCCCGCGCGGACCGTATGTTCCGGTCGTCGCGCGGTGACAGGCGTGCGACCGTCACTGGCCCTCGCCGGTTGACAGCCCGCGTATGTGTTCCTTGCCCCGCACGTCACCGAAGACGTCCTCGGCGACGGTGGCCCCGTGGCGCAGCACGCTGATCGCCCCGGTCGTTTCCAGTACCACGGCCGCCACGTCGCGGTAGCAGCCGACCCCGGCCAGGCGGATCCGCTGCCGCAACTCGTCCTGGCTGATCCCAGCTCGGCGAAGCTGCGCCGGCAGAACGGTGCCGTCCGCGACGAGCAGAACCGGCGGCGTACGCACAAGCCGGTGGAGCCGGCGACCGCGCCCGTACACGGCGGCGCAATGCAGCCCGAACAACGTGGCCAACCCGACCACGCCGGCGAGCAATGTCGGCGTGTGGCCGAGGATGGCCCGGCCCATGACCGCGCCCACCGCGACGCCCGCCGCATGGTCCGGCACGGACAGCCGCGCCAGCAGCCGCCGGCCGGTAAGCCGGATCAGCAGCAGCAGCGCGGCATAGCTGACGACGGCCGCCACGACAACCGCTATGGCGTCCGCCCATCCCAGGCCCAGGCGCATCTGTCCACCCTCGCAGTCTTCGGCATTGCCAGTGCGCCGGGCCCGCCGGCGAAACCGCCGACCGTCCCGGCGCGGTATTTGTATCTCTGCAAAGTTTGGCTAGTGTGTGAACATCCTCACGTGGCCTGTGGTGGTCATGTGAGTGCGGCCGACTGGATATGCGCGCGGTCGGTGAGCCCCGGCTGGCAGACCACCGCACTGGCCGGGCTCGACGTGGAACCCGCCGAGATCCGGCGCCCCGGCGCTGGCGTCGATCCGGGGCAACGGAGCCGGCGGTCCTAACGCGCCGGCGTACTCTGGGCGGGCGCTGGTCGACGTGGGCTGCCGCGCAGCCAGCGCTAGGCCCCGGCGCTCGCGGCGGTGAGGAGGCAAAGGATCGTGTCCGACACGTCGCCGATCCGCTCCACGGCGATCGGCCGCGTGGGCGCCCGGATACTTGGCAACCGCGCCCTGATGCGCGCGCCCATCTGGCTCTACCGGGCTCGGCTCGGATTTCTGTTCGGCTCGCGGATCCTGATGCTCGAGCACATTGGCCGCAGGTCCGGGGCGAAGCGCTACGTCGTGCTCGAGGTCGTTGGCCACCCCAGGCCCGACACCTACGTCGTCGTGTCCGGATTCGGCGTGCGCGCCCAATGGTTCCGCAACCTGATGGCCCACCCGCGCGCCCGCGTCTCGGTCTCGCGGCATGGGCCCCGGACCGCGACCGCTCGGCGGCTGCCGACAGCCGAGGCCGATGCGGTGCTGGCGGACTACGTGCGCCGGCATCCCCGCGCCTGGAAACGGTTCAAGAACATCCTGGAAAACACCCTCGGCACGACAATAGACGCACACAACACCGCGCTGCCCATGGTCGAGTTGAGCCTGGACGCACGCCGGTCATGAGACGCCGTGCGGACCGCTCCACCGGTGCGGGATGAGCCAACACAAATTCCGCTACCGCAGGCGGCGGCCGGCAGCCGCGCCACGCCGCGCCAAGGGCGAGATCCGGCCCGCTCGCGCGGCACCTCGCGCCGGATCCGCCCGCCCAAGCGTGGCCGCGGCCCGCGCACCTGGTGTTTGGGCTCGTCGTGGTTAAGGGACCGGATCTGGGATGGCGCGTCCGAGCTCTCCGGCGGCCACCGCAGCCGCTGTGCATCGCCCGGTGCCGGGCGGTCGAGCCGCACGCGGTCCTGATGCACGAACCTGCTCGTCGCTCGATCCGGTCTCGACGTCCCGGATCCGGGACTCGATGGGTGGGGCTGAGGAAGCGTTGCATGATCGTCATCCTCACCCCACATCGTGCCGCGCGGGCGGCCCGGGTCGTCGGTCCCGGACCGCGCTGCTGCTGGTGGATCGGAGGGGCCGACGAGCAGGGGCGGTGTGGTGATCTGGCCGGATGCGACAAGACCGGCAAGGGGGTTGCAGCGGCCCGCAGCTCCGCACGCCGAGGGCACTTAGCGGACCGGATGGGGCTGGTCCCGCCGGGCCGTCCGGACCGTGCATCTGTGCAAAGGTTGCGGATGCGCATAGAGAGCCGTTCATCGGTTGGGCCGTGGCGGAGCGAGGCGAGGGTGCGGGCCTGGGAAGCTCGCACGGCGCTTGCGTTGACCGGGCTGGCCGTGCTGTTCCTCGCGGTGTACGCGATCCCGATCCTCTGGCCCGACCTGCCCGCCGGCTGGCGGAGTCGGTGCGAGGTCGCCAACGTGCTGATCTGGGCCGCGTTCGCGGCCGACTTCGCGATCCGTATCGCCATCCACCCGCGCCGGTGGGCGTTCGTCCGAACCCACCTGTTCGATCTGGCCGTACTGCTGCTGCCGGTGCTGCGCCCGCTGCGCGCCCTGCGGGTGGTGACCGCGGTGCTCGCGCTCGGCCGCCGCGGCGGCGCCTGGGCCCGCGGCAGGCTCGCGGTCTACGTCGGTGGCACCACCGTGCTGCTGGTGGTCGTCGCCGCGCTGGCGGTGCTGGACGCCGAGCGGGGGCACCCGGACAGCAACATCGGCTCGTATCCGGACGCGTTGTGGTGGGCGGCAGTCACGATCACGACGGTCGGGTACGGCGACCACTTCCCAGTGACCGTCGCCGGCAAGTGGGTGGCGCTCGGGCTCATGGTTGGCGGCATCGGGCTGATCGGTTTCGTGACCGGCACCCTGGCCAGCTGGATCGTCGACCGGGTCTCCACCGCCGACCGCCCGCAGGACGCCACCAAGGCCGACATCGAGGCCGTGCTCGCCGAGTTGGCCGCGCTCCGGGCCGAGGTCAACCAGCTGCGCAGCCCTTCCTGAGTGAAAGATCTCCCGGGAGATGGCTAAGCTGCGGGCGGAAGACCTGGTTGACCTTGAGCCCGATTGGTGAGTTTCCGGGCGGCTGGGTCGGCGGTGAAACGAGCCATTGAGAGCAGGGTGATGGCGGGACACCATCACGGTTACCGCTCTGCACAAGCGCGCTCGCCCATGGTCCCGACCTGGTATTGCTGGACGAGCCGAGGTCAGACCTGACCCGCCGGCCGGCGCAGCCTCCGGGACGTCCCACGCGAGATCAACCGGCAGGGCCGCACCGTCGGGCCCACTACCCACGACGTGGACGAGGTCGGCGCATTCCTGCGACCGGGTCGCCGGCATGGACGCGGCCGGATCCTCGACTCCGGCGCCCCGGCGTGCGCTCGCCACCGGCTTTGCACGCGCAGACCCGACCCCGCTACCGCCGGCTCGACTCGGGCGGCGAGGACCCCGTTACCCCCGAGCGGGTACCCCACGTGCGTGGGGGCTGCGCGGCAACGCCGCCATGCCTCAAGCGGGCCACGGTCTGCTCGTTGGATGTGCAAACATTGCCCGATGGCAAATTCCACGGTGCGTGGCCGCCGGACGGCGCCAGAAACCGCCGCGCTCGTTGACGGCCTCCTCGGTGCCAGCCGGGCGTTGGTCGCGCTGTCCGCGCGTTCGCTGGCACAGGTGGACGCCGAGGTGACGCTCGTACAGTACCGGGCGCTGGTCGTGCTCGCCTCGCGCGGCCCGCAGCGCACGACCGACCTGGCCGCCGAGCTGGAGGTGGCCCCGTCCACCGCGACGCGGATGTCCGACCGCCTGGTGCGCAAAGGGCTGGCGGAGCGGTTCCGGCGCGGTGACGACCGCCGGGCGGCCTGGGTGATGCTGACCCCGGCGGGACGTGACCTGGTGGGGGCGGTCATGCGGCACCGCCGGCGGGCGATCGCCAAGCTGGTGCGCGGCCTGCAGGTCGCGGATCCGCAGGGCCTCGCACGTGCGCTGGAGGAGTTCGCGGCGGCTGCGGGGGAGGCCTCCGAGCAGCTGTGGTGGCGCCAGTGGCGCTCGTCCACGACCCGGCCCGCTGACACGGTGCCGGCCTGACCTACCGCCGGCGACGGCGGAAAGGGTACGAGGTCCTTGGTGATCCCTTCGTCGGAGGGAACTGTCATCGGAGCGCGGCAATCCTGATCGGTGATCGCCATAAACGGCGGCAAGCGTGGAGGGTGTCAGAGCCCTGCCGGAGGCGTGCCGCCTCCCGATCGGACGGAGACGTGATGACTCTCGTGATCACCACTCATCGTTTACCCGAACCGTCGATGACGATCGCGATTACCCCACAAGGTGCAATCAGTTCGGAAAACGCCCACATGCTCCACGAGCGGGTCATCGCCGTGCTGGCGGCCACCCGCCCGCAACGCATCGTCGTGGATCTGCGCGCTGTGCCGTCCATCGACGAGGCCGGCGTCGACGCCCTTCGGGCGGTGCAGGATGTGGCCTCCGCTCAGGGGGCGCGCCTGGTGCTGGCCGACCCGGACCCGCGGGTGCGGGAGCTGCTTCGGCACAGTGGACTCACCCAGCTGTCGGACGCGCCGGTGCGGGTGTAGCTGGGGCGGGAACGGCGGAGCATGCCGTGCGGCGACGAACCCCGGCCCCCGCCAGCCCGGCCGGGGCGTGGCTCACCCGGATCGGGTTCCTGAGCCAGTCACAGCCAGCCGCGATGGCAGGCGAACCCTGCCGATCGCGGACGACAGGGAGATGCGGACCGTGCGCTCGGGCCGGTGGAGCTGGCCAGCGACGTTCGGCCACGGTGGCAGCCGCGGATCGACGCAGCGAGCACGTCACGCCTCCGGTCAGTGGCTGGGTTGGTCCGGCTGACAGCGCGGCGGCCCAGGTGTCGTGGCCACGTCCCACGCCCTCGCGGTGCGCAGACAGCGTGTACTTGTGCAAAGATTGTCGAGATGAACGCGGCGCGGCGGTTGCCGGCATGAGCATGAGGCCAAGGCCGGGCCCAGGACAGCCGGGGTTCGTCAGCCTTGTGTGCGACCGCTGCGGCACCGAGTTCGGGTCGGCGGTTCACCTGCGGGACTGGTACGTGGTGTGGCCGGTGGCCGTCCGGGCCGGCTGGAGCGGTGAGCCGAAGCCGTTCGGCACCCACTTCTGCGGCACCTGCGCCGGGGCGACCGTGCCGGACGAGGCGCTGTCGTAGCTGGTTGTCACGGGACTGTCATGGTTCCGCGAAGGCGCCTCCACATGCCCCCACCAGTCTGGTTGCGTACCGGTCGACGTGAGGAGGGTGCGGCGTGAGTGCGGTTGCCCAACCGGTAGCCGGCCCGGTGTCGGTGCCGGTGGTGGAGATCTACCTGACTGGCCGCTTCGATCTGACCTGTCTGGCTCCGGTGCGGTCGGCACTGGACACGGCGGTGCGGCTGCGCCCGGACCGGCTGGTGGTGGATATGGCCGGATGCGTCGGGATCGACGCGGCAGGTGTCGCTTTGCTGCTTGATGTGCACCGCGAGCTGCTGCGGGTCGGTGCGGGCCTGACACTTCGCGCGCCGTCACCGCGGCTGCGGCGGATTTTGCGGATCGCCCGGGTGGAGCAGGTGCTGCACGTGGTGCCGGAGGAGGTGCCGCTGTCCGGGCGGGCCACGATCGGGAACGCGCCGTGCTGACGCCGTGGCCGATGCCCGACGACGGTTCCGGGCAGCCGATCCGCCGTCGGGCGCGACGTGCGAGTTCGGACGAGATCCTGGCCGACGAGGTCGTGGCACGGCTGGCCGCGGACGAGCGGACGCGTCTGCAGAACATCGCGGTCGAGGTGCAGAACGGTGTCGCCATCCTCACCGGCCCCGTTGACACGCCGGAGCTGATGTTCGTCGCTGGAGGCCTGGCGTGGCAGACGCCGGGTGTGCGCGACGTCTGCAACGCACTCGAACCGTCCGATGGGGACGATCTGGCCGGCATCTGACCCGAGTCTGCGGGCGTGGGCCGCTGCTGGTGTCAGGGAGGAACTGTGAAAGCGATCATCTGTGGTGCGGGTATTGCTGGGCTCACGCTGGCCTGGTGGCTGAAGCGGGACGGCTGGGACGTGGTCCTGGTCGAGCGGGACGACGGCCCGCGGGCCGGTGGATACATGATTGACTTGTTCGGCTCGGGCTACGACGTGGCCGAGATGATGGGGCTGTTGCCCGCGCTGCGCACCGCTCACACCAGGGTCGCGGAGCTGTCCTATGTAGACCACAACGAGCACGGTGAGGGTGGTATCGCCTATTCGCGGGTCGCGTCGGTCTTCGACGGACGGATCCTGTCGTTTATGCGCGGCGACCTGGAGCAGGCGCTGCTCGACGCGGTCAAGGGGCGGGTCCACATCCGGTACGGCACGAGTATCAAGCAGGTCGGCAACGGCAGCGGCGTCACGGTCAGGCTGACCGACGGCACCGTGGAACAGGGTGACCTGCTGGTCGGCGCGGACGGCGTGCACTCGCGGGTACGGGAGCTGATCTTCGGGGCGCAGGAGCGGTATCTGCGCTACCTGGGTTATCACACCGCCGCCTACGTCATCAGCGACGACGACCTCGGCCGCCGGGTCGGGGACCGCTTCCTGATGGTCGGTGTGCCGGGCCGGCAGGCCGGGCTGTATCCGACCAGCGACGGCCGGTTGGCCGCGTCGTTCATCCACGCCAGCCCGGACCGCGGCGTGCCGCAGGATCCGCGGCAGGCGCTGCGCAGGCTCTACGGCAACCTCGGCGGCCTGGTGCGGTGGACGCTGCGGCAGATGCCCGAGGACGGCGCGGTCTTCTACGACCAGGTCGCGCAGGTCGAGATGGACTACTGGAGTCGCGGGTCGGTCGTGCTGGTCGGTGACGCCTGTTATGCCGTTTCGTTGATGGCTGGGCAGGGTGCCTCGCTGGCTATGGGTGGCGCCTATGTGTTGGCCGATGAGCTGCGTGCGGGCGCCGGTGTCGGCCGGGCGTTCAACGCGTATGAGCGGCGGATGCGCCCATTCGTACAGGTCCGGCAGCGGACCGGACGAAAGACCGCGCGCTGGTTGGTGCCCAGCCAGCATTGGCGGATGACCACCCGCCGGATGGTCCTGGCCGCCGCGCGTCTTCCCGGCGCCACCGCGGTGCTGCGTGCCGCCTTCCGCCCGATGCAGGACAGCGTCGTGGAGCGGCCAGGAAAGGCGCGAGCGGCATGAACGACGACCCGACATCCGAGACCAGCATGAACGACGACCCGAGATCCGAGACCAGCATGTTGATCACCGAGCTGCACACCGAATCCGCGGTCCGGCTGCTCCCGTTCGGTGAGATCGACCTGGCCACTGTCGGGCAGGTGCGCGACGCGATCATCGCCGTGCTGGCCCGGGACAACCCGGCGGCGATCGCCCTGGACCTGCAGCATGTGTCGTTCATCGACTCGACCGGCATCGGCGAGCTGGTGCGATGCCACCGGGCTGCGGCCGTGTCCGGCAGCGTCCTGACGGTGGAAAACCTCGCCCCTTTCCCCCGCCGGCAGCTGTGGGCGACTGGTCTGCTCGGCCTGTTCGGCCTGGCCGACCAGTACCACGACGACGGGGTCCTGGCCCGGCACATCGAAAAGAGCGCGTGATGACGATCCCGTGGCCGGATCCGGACGACGGCTTCTTCCACCACCCACAGCGGGGCCGCCCGGTCGAGCGCGAGGAGGTCGACCAGGCGGTGGCAGAGGGGGTTGTGGCCCGGCTGCTGGGCCACGACATGACCGGCGACCAAAACATCGGCGTGGTGGTGCAGAACCGGGTGGCGATCCTCGCCGGTGTGGTGGACTGCCTCGAGGTGGTGATCCTCGCCGGTGATCTGGCGTGGCGGAGCCCCGGCGTCGTCGACGTCTGCAACACGCTCACCGTGTCTGATCGGGTCTAGTGCGGTGGCCACTAACGTTCACCGGGTGACCGGCGGCCTTCGGCCGCTGGTCACCCGGGCCGGCGAAGCCGGCAAAGGTTAGTGGCCAGCGCACTAGCGGGGCTTGAACAGACGCCAGGTGCCGCCGATGCCGAGCACGAGGGCGACGAGGACGACGATCCAGATGACGGTCGCGTTGAAGCCGCTGCCCGCTGCTGTGCGGGCGAGGGCGGCCTCTTGGAGCGAGTCGACCTTCGGCTGGTCGGCGGGTAGGACCGCGGGTGGCAGCTCGGCGTAGCGGACCAGGCCGGTGCTCTCCAGCAGGGTGAGGTGGTTGAGCACGAACTTGTTCGCCTCTTGGGCGACCTGGCGCACGGTGTTGTTTCGGGTGCCGGAGCGGACCGCGCCGATGACGGGGAAGATTTTGCCGTGCGCGGCCCGGAGCCGGTGGACGAAAATGCGGTCGAACTCCCGGTCGGAGGCCGCGCCGCGCATCTCGTTGAGCCACTTTTTCTGGTCGTCGTTGGGCTGTGTCGGCAGCTGCACACCGAGCTTGTTCGCGGCGTCGACGACGATCTGGTCGAGCTCGGCGTGCTCGGCGGCGATCTGCGCACCGACCTCGCGGACCCGCTGGGCGCTGCCTCGCTCGGCGGCCATCTGCCCGGCCGGCATTTCCCAGAGCCCGGCCAGCCGCACGCCGTTGAGCAGGGCGAGGTCGGTCGCGCCGAGCTGTGCGGGGGCTGCGGGCTGGGCGTTGGCCGCGGCCGCTGGCGTGGCCAGTGCGAGTGCCAGCCCGACAAGGACGGCGACAAGGCGTCGGCGGATCACCGCGAAATCACCTCCGAGAGTCGACCGAACCATTTCTCTTGTCGAGGCTAAAGCGGTCCGTTTTAAGAAGTCAAATAGCAGTTTCTTAAGAAAGAATTGCATTCGTTCGTTGAACCGGGCGCGCCGACCAAATGGACGACATGGCGCCGCTACAATTCATTTTCCGTGAATGCCAGAATGCCGCTCGGGGCCATTTTCCGGAGCGGTTTCGGAACGCTATGGGGCAGTGTCAGTCGGTCATGGGGGCCGCCGGGGGCGCGGGGGGGGGCGCCCCGCGGGGGGGGGCCGGGCGGGGCCTTTTGGCGGCGGGTTTTGGTAAGGTGGGGGGGGGGGTGGGGGGGGGGGGGGGGGCCGCGGGGCGCGGGGGGGCGCGCCCCCGGCGGGTGGTGCCAGACGAGGTGGTCATCCGGGCTGGTCGGTGATGGTGAAGGTGACGGTGCCGTCCTTGATGGCCGCGTCGATGGCTTTGTCGTCCAGGGCACGCACTGCCTGCGGGTCGAGGAACACCCGGGCGCCGGCGGAGTCGAGCACGTGGTCGCCGGTCACCGGGCCGCTGACGACCCCGGCGGTGAGCGCGCCGGGTTCTGATCCGGTCGCGATGCGAAGGCCGGCCTCATGGGGAATGCCGGGCCGGTCGGTGAGGCGGCGGATGAGGCCGATCGCGTTGTCGGTGAGGGTGACCATTCGTGTGGGACTCCTTGCCTTCCTGTCGGGTTCAGGTGCTGCCGTCTGCGCGGGCGCGGCCGGGGGTCAGGGGGGTCAGGGCGGGGTTCCGATGGCGACGTAGCGTGGATCGCCGCCGGCGTCGGTTAGCGGTGGCGGGGCGGCGAGCGTGTGCAGAAGACCTTCGACCCAGCTGTCCACGTCCTGCCCCTGCAGCCGTTGCCGGGCGGCGTTCAGATCGGCGGAACGGACCCCGGTCTCGGCCGCGGCCGCGGCCGCCGCGATCGCGTCGAGGAGGGCGTCCGGGTCGTTGGGGTTGACGGTGGCGACCCCGGGCAGCTGCTCGGCGGTGAACTCGCTGAGCACCAGACGGGCGGTGTCGTCGGTGCGTGTGACGAGGAACTCTTTGGCGGTGGTCGGGGTGCCGGCGCTCAGCGGTGTGGCGAGCAGGACATCCGCGGCCAGGTAGAGCGCTACCCGTTCCGGCAGCGGCGGGCTGCGGCGTAGGTAGTGGATGACCGGGTGTCCGATGCGGGCGTGTTCGCCGTTGATCTGCGCGACCCGGCGGTCGATCCGTGCGCGGGTCCGTTCCCGGCGAGGGGTGTCCGGCCCGTCAGGGGCGGCGACCTCGACCAGGACGGTGCGGCCGGGGTCCAAGCGTCCGGTGCCGAGCAAGGTGGCGTAGGCGTCGAGGCGTTGCTCGGTTCCCTCGGCCGGATCCAGCCGGTTGACGGCCAGCAGGACAGTGCGGGCGCCGTGCAGATTCGCCCGGATACCGGCCGCCCGTGCACGTATCGCATCGGCCGCGGCCAGCTGTTCGACAGCGGCCGCGTCGATCGACACCGGAAAGGCGCCGACCATGACCCGCCGGCCGTCGACGGTCACCGTACCGCCGCGCACCGGCAGGTGCAGTAGATCCGCGGCGAGCTCGAGCACGGTGGCGGCCGCCCGCGGGTGCGGCACGCTGATCAGGTCGGCGCCGAGCAGTCCGTACAGGGTCTGCGCCCGGGTCGGCAGCTGTACGAACAGTTCGGCCGGGGGAAACGGTGCGTGCAGGGACATGCCGATGCGCAGGTCGGGTCGGCGCCGGCGCAGCAGGGCAGGTACGGCCTGTAGGTGGTAGTCGTGCACCCAGACGACGCCGCCTGGGGCGGCCAGGGTGGCGGCGGCGTCCGCGAACCGCTGGTTGACTCGCTGGTAGGCCAGGCGCCACTGGTCGCGGAACTCGGGCGTCTCGACCCGCCCGTGGTAGAGCGGGGCGAGCGTGCCGGCGCAGTATCCCCGCTCGTAGTCCATGACATCGCGATCGGACAGGGCGACCGGGTGCAGGCGCAGGCCCGCGTGCGCGAACGAAGCGGTCGATACGTTGGCGCGTGCGGCCCAACCGAGCCAGACGCCGCCGCGGGCGGCTACGGCCGGGCCCAGGGCCGCTGTGCCGTCACCGATCCGGTCCGCCCACCTCGGCCCGGCCTCGTCGACCGCAACCGGCAGCCGGTGCGAGACCACCACCAGGTCGTGCTGGTGCGGGCCATGGGACGCGGTCATGATACTCCGATGTGGACGGTTGTGGCGCCTGCCTCACCCCGCCCGTCGGGGGGATGGGAAGGGCGGGGTGAGGGGCTCGAGGGCGCCGTCGTCACCGCGCCGGCCGCGGGTCCACGAGTGCGCCGCTGCCGGCCGCGGCGGACCACTCCTCGGCCGGCAGCGTGACCTCAGGCAAGACGATGTGCAGCACGTTCGCCACGCGGGCCAGGCGAAGGTTGCGGTGTACACCGACGGACGGCGCCCGCAGGCTGAGCCGCCCACCATCGCGCATCGCCTGACGGTGGGTCTCCAGTAGGGCGGCGACCCCGGACGCGTCGATACTCGGACAGCCGGCGAGATCCACCACGAGGTGCTCCGGGCGAAGTGCCAGAGCCTCGTCGAGCAGGGCCCGCACGTGGGGCGCGGACTGTGCGTCGATCGGCTCGGTGATGACGACCTCGACCAGTGGCACTCGGCCCGGCCGTAGCGGCTGTTCGGCCAGGGCTGGGGTACTCACGTGCGAACCTCCGCGTGCCGGTCGTGGTGATCTGGGGCCTGTCCAGCCTCTTGACGTGGTATGGCGGTCCGTCCGCGGTCTCGTGACAGTCCCATGACAAACCGCTCCGGGTGCCCGCCCGGGCTGCCTAATCGGCGGTGTGGCTGGGCATGATTTAGCGATGGAGCAGGTGTTGCTGATCGAGGACGACGACCGGATCCGGCTGTCGTTGACGCTCGGCCTCGAAGACGAGGGCTACACGGTAAGGGGAGCTGCCACCGCCGAGGAGGGCCTGCGGGAGCAGAAGCGCGCGCCGGCCGACACGGTCCTGGTCGACCTGATGCTGCCCGGCATCGACGGCTACGAGTGCATCCGCCAGCTGCGGGCCCGCGACGACGTGCCGATCGTGGTCGTCAGCGCCCGCGACGACACCCACGACATCGTCGCCGCCCTCGAAGCCGGCGCGGACGACTACGTAGTCAAGCCGATCGCCGTGAAGGAGCTGTCCGCGCGGCTGCGCGCGTTGCGGCGCCGCGCCCGGACCGCCACTGCGGCCGCCGCCGTACCCGCGCTGGTCTTCGACGACCTCGAGATCCGGCCCGAAGCCGGCGAGGTCGCGCTGCGCGGCAAGCCGGTGGCGGTCACCCGCACCGAGTTCCGGCTGCTGTGCGAACTGGCCGAACACCCCGGGCGGGTGCTGTCCCGGGCGCAGCTGCTGGAACGGGTCTGGGAGTACGCCTACGGCGACGAACGACTCGTCGACGTCCACATCGGACGCCTGCGGCAGAAGATCGAGGACGACCCGACCGCGCCCCGGCACCTGGTCACCGTCCGCGGCATGGGCTACAAGCTGCAGCGATGAGACGTCCTGGCCTGCGCACCCGGGTCGCCGCCGCGTTCGCGGCGGGCGCGTTCGCGCTGTCCGCGTCGATGGCGGCGCTGTCGTACGAGCTCACCGAGCGGGCGCTGATGGCCGGCCGAGAACGCAGCGCCCTACGTTCGGCGTACCTGGACGCGGGCGTGGTGCACGCCGGGCTGGCCACCGAGCGGCCCGACGTCTCCGCGGTGCTCAGCACCCTCAACACCGGAAACACCCGCCGTGCTCTGCTGCACCGCGACGGACGTTGGTACGCCCGCGCCGCCGACGCCGGCCTGACCGACGCCATCCCACCCGCCCTGCAAGGCATGGTCGAGCAGGGCAAGCTCAGCAAACAGCGCGTCCACACCGACAGCGGCCCGGCCGTCGTCGTCGGCGTGCCGCTCCCGTCCAACAGCGGCTTCTACGTCATCGACTCGATGCGCGAGCTCGACCAGACCCTACGCACCCTCGCCCTCGTGCTCACCCTGGTCGCCGCGGGCACGACCGCGGCCGGCGCGGGCTTCGGCTGGTACCTGACCCGCCGCGTGCTACGCCCCCTCGACACGGTCACCGCCGCCGCCCGCGAGATCACCGCCGGAGACCTCAACGCACGCCTCGACCCGGCCACCGAACCCGACCTGGAACGCTTGACGACCTCGTTCAACGAAATGGTGGACCAGCTTTCGGCCCGGCTGGAACGGGACCGCCGGTTCGCCGCCGACGTCAGCCACGAGCTGCGCTCACCCCTGCAGACGCTGTCCGCGGCGACCAGCGTGCTGGACCGGCACCGACCCCAACTGGGCGGCCGGGCCGCCACCGCCGTCACCCTGCTGTCCGAGGAGGTGGACCGGTTCCAGCGGCTGGTCGCCGACCTGCTGGAGCTGGCCCGCGACGATCAACCGATCCAGCGCACACCGGTTGACGTCGCCGCCATGGCCCGCGAGGAATGCCGCGCACGCGGCCTGCCCGAACAGGTGGTGCGGGTGGCCGAGGGGAGCACCGCGAGGTGGTCGGTCGACCGTCGCCGCTTCATCCAGATCCTGGGCAACCTGCTGGACAACGCCGACCGGCACGGCGGCGGCGCGACCGCCGTGTCCCTCAGCCAGATGCCCGACGCGTTCGTGCTGGAGGTGGACGACGAGGGGCCCGGCGTGCGACCGGAAGACCGCGAGGCCATCTTCGACAGGTTCGTGCGCGGCCGCGCCGCCAGCGCCCGCGGCGACAGCGACGGCACCGGCCTCGGCCTGGCACTCGTGGCCCGGCACGCCAGCGCACACGGCGGTCGTGTGAGCGTGACCGACCGGCCCGGCGGCGGCGCCCGCTTCCGGGTCGAACTGCCCAGGGCGAACCCGTGACCACGCCCCGCCGTCGCCGGGGCGTTGCCGCGCTGACTCTGCTGCTCGTAGCCGCCGCCACCGGCTGCGGCGTCCAAGCCGAAAACATCCCCCGCGAAGCGAACCCACCCAACGGCATCTCGCACGCCTGGGCGACCCAGACACCGCCAGACCCCGGACCCGGCGCCGGCCCCATCCAGGAACGCCTCTACTTCGTACAGGACGGCGAACTGGTCGCCGTCACCCGCAACCTCGACGCCCAGCCCAGCGTGGACGAGCTCGTCGACGACCTGCTCGCCGGACCCACCGACGCGGAGCAACGCGACGGCCTGACCAGCGCCCTGCTCGGCAACGACATCGTCGTCGGCGTCCAGCTGGATGACGGGCGAGCCACCGTCGAGCTCACGGCCGGGTTGGACGAGAGCGGCCGCACCGACCAGATCCTCGCCTTCGCCCAGATCGTCTGCACGCTCACCGCCAAGGACGCCATCACGGCAGTCTCGTTCACCCGGGACGGCCAGGTCGTCGGTGTGCCGCGTGCCGACGGGTCGCTGGCTGATGCGCCGGCCACGGCTGCCGACTACGCGAGCCTGCTCGCTGGCCCGTAGATGGACGGGACACGGCGACAGGCGGGTTGGGCGGGCCGTGCCGCGACTGGCGACCCGCACGCTGCCGGCCATGTGCCCGCCGGGTGCCGGCCCCGCGACGAGCCCATGGACCGACGCAGCCACCCCAGACGTCGCCGATGAGCGTTGCGGCGGCTGTCGCCGCATGCGCGGCCGTGGGTGTGCTGGGAAAGCTGGTCGGCGGTCCGGAAGGAGACTGACCATGCCACGCACGCAGCGACGAGACGCACAGGCGTCGCACCACACCGCTGGTCAGGGCCTGTCGTGACGCTATCGATCGCCCACGTCTATTGGCATGACAGCGAGTCGGTCATCCTCGACCTGCGCGGAACGCTTGACCACCGGACAGCCGCCGACCTGCAGGCGGCGATCACCGCTGAGGCTGGAAGCCTGCCGCGCCCCCGTTGCATCGTGGTGGATTTCACCGGCGTTGTGCATGTGGATCAGGCCGGCGTCGGCTGCCTTGCCGCGGCCAACCGTGCATGCGCGGTGGCAGGCGTCGCCCTGGCGGTCTGCGGCACCTCGCCGCTGATCCGCGCACTACTGCAGCTACAGACAGGCCCCGGACCGACTCCCGCCACCATGAGCGGACGTACAGCCCAGTGGTGCACCCCCGTGCGCCCAGCACGCCGGCGCCGTCCCAGCCGGCGGCTACCGGACCTCACGCCCCGACCGCCGAGCCCGTCGCCGCGGACCCGACCGTCGCGGGGACGATAACCGGACTGCCTAGGTCCTCATCGGCCTCTCGGGCACGCGGCTGGTGGCCGCATAGATAGCCGGAACCAGGCAGGGGCGGGCGGCGACTAATGGACCATGAGCCCCCTGCTCCGCAAGTCCTGCCGGCCGCTGCTGGCGGTAGCCGTCGCAACCATGTTGTTGACCGCCACCGGGTGCGAGCGCGGCCGGGACGTGTCGCAGCCACGCTCGACCCGGTCGGGAGCCGGGTCACCGTCTGCCGGTGCGTCGTCGGTGGAGGGCGCGTCGGCTGGGCCATCACTATCGGGCTCCTCGCCTGCCACCGACGCCCGCCTTGTCGAGGTCACCGTCAGGGGTGGCGAAGTCGACCCGGCACCTGGGCGGGTCACTGTCCGCAAGGGAGAAAGGGTTCGCCTGGTCGTCCACAGCGATGTCGCCGACGAGGTACACGTGCACGGCTACGACCGGGAGGCTGCGGTCGGGCCGGGCCACGATGCAACCATTGAGTTCGTCGCCGACCAGACAGGCCTGTTCGAGGTGGAGACCCATGAGACCGGCATGCTGCTGACCCAGCTACTCGTACGGTGAGCGGCCCGATCCTGGCGCACGGCATCGGCGGCCGGCAGGATCTGCCGATCCCGTTCGACTACGCCGTGGGCGGTGCGGTCGTCGCGCTGGCAGCGACCTTCGTGATCCTCACCCGCGCCTGGCCACGGTCGCGGTTCCACGGCGCTACGGCTGGTAGGCCGCTGCCCCGGTTCCTGACCCAAATACTCGACGCCCGCGCGGTTGGCGTCGCGTCACGCATGTTCGGTGTGGTGCTTGCCGGCTGGGTGATCGCGGTGTTGCTGTTCGGGCCCGCGCTCGGCCGGGACAACCCCGCGCCCGGCGTGCTCTACGTCTGGATCTGGGTCTGCGTCCCCCTACTGTCGGCACTGATCGGTCCGGTGTGGAAGCGAATCAGTCCGCTCCGCACCCTGCACATGGGTCTGTCCCGTCTGGTGGGCCAGGCACCGGAGCAGGGGCTGATGACTCTGCCGCCACGGTGCGGGTACTGGCCTGCCGCCGTCGCCCTGGTCGCCTTCGTCTGGCTGGAGTTCATGCTCATGAACGCGCGCAGCAGGTCCAGGCTGTCCTGGTCGTCGGCGCGGTGCATCTTCAGCCGGGTGATGTCGTCTAGCAGCAGTGCCCGTACGCCGTGGTCATGCAACGATGTGCGCACCGCGCGGGTCAGCTGCGGGAGGGTCATTTTGTGGTGGTCGGCGCCGAAGAAGTCCAGGATCGCCTCGCAGGTGCTCTTCGGCTTGGCGGTCACCGGGGTTTGTACGTAGGCGACCGTGGCGTGCAGGTCCCGGGTTCCCGGAATCGCGTTCGGGTTGAGCTGGTGGTGCAGGTCCAGCCAGGCGTCCTCGAAGCCGGCGGCGATCTCGCACGCGGTCTCGGTCTTGCCCTGATACCCGCCGCCGGTGATCATCAGCCCGGCGCGGGTGGTCGGCTTGTGCTTGAGCGCGTTGGTCTGCAGCCGGGACCGCATGATGCGGGTGACCGCCAGGCTCATCGGGGTGTCCTGCAACGGCAGGTTCGCGTGGGTGGCGGCGCGGTGCAGGTCGTGCAGATGCCGCTTGCGTGGGCTCAACGTCCGGTACTGCGCGATGCTCAACGCGGGTGCGGGGACGAACGCGTGGCGGGTCAGCCGCCATCGCCGCCACCCTTGCACGGTCTGCCGGTCAGCGACCGGTCCGGGCAACACGAACGATAGCGTGCCGTCCGCTGGTGGTTGGCGCGGTTCGGTGGTCACGACGCCTCCGACCCGGACGCGTCGCCGTCGCTGTCGTCGGTGGGCAGCAGGAACAGGTTGCGGCGTCGGAAGCCGTCGCCCAACCGGGCCGGCACGGCGAGCCGGGTGTCGGCGAGGGCTTGGTGGCGGCGGTGGCGGCGCTCGCCGTCAACGGCCCGCTGTGTCTGCCGGGCCGGCTCGCGCCAGCCGCCCTGTTCGGGCGGCCATGGCGAGGCCGCGGCGTCCGGGCGGGCTGGTTGCGTCCGCGACGACGACTGGCTGATCGGGCGATCCGCTGCGGCGGCCTGCCCTTGCAAGGTGTCGCGGGCGTGGGCGGTGCGTTCGGTCTTGCCCATCCGGGTGGGCCACGCCTCGACCGGGATGTGCCCGCCGATCAGGTCCAGCAGCAGCGGCAGCAGCTCGGTGTCCGTGCGGGGCCGCAGCCCGGCCCGCCGGGCTGCGGCCAGCAGGTCGCGGACCCGGGCATCGGAGAACGCGGGCACCTCGCCCTCTGGCGGTAGCCCGACCCAGCGCAGCGGGTGCCAGTCGTGCGTCTTCGGGTCCTGGAAGAACACGATCCGGGCATCGCGCGGGTCGCGCCGGATAACCCACCGTCCCTTGTGTCGGCCGCCGCGTGTGGACGGCCCGTCGCGGTAGTCGTCGAGTGCTGGCCCGTCGTACCACAGTCCGCGTACCTTCACCCCGCGCCGGCCGTGGATGGCCAGGTGGTGCGCCGGCAGCAGCTGGTAATACAACTCCGGGCTGGGGATCTGCAGGGCGAAGCCGCCCTGGGCCATCGCCGCGGCGAACAGGGTGTTCGGGCTGTGGTCGCCGACCGGATCCCAGCACGGGGCGTGTTCGCCGAGTCGCCTGTTCTGCCAGATCTTCACGGTCCAGGTGGCGACCAGGTGTTCCATCGCGTCGATGGTCAACACGGCGTCGGCCTCCGGGTCGACGCCGCGGTCGGCGACATCGACGCCGGTGTAGCCGAGCAGGTGCTCGAACAGCAGCGACCGTATGGCGCCAAATACGCGCTCGACCGCCTGCTTGTCCGTGGGACGCAGCACGCGACTGGGCAGAATGTTGGCGCCCAGCACCCGCTGCACCTCGACCAGATGATGGTTGCGATACGGGCCGCCGTGATCCGTGGTGACCGTCTCCGGCGCGAAAAACGGCAACCCGGCCACCTCGTAGCCGGCGAACTCGGCCACCACCGCGGCCGGCAGGCCCGGGTAGGGCCAGGCCATGTCCTCGCCCCAATCTGGCCGCATCGGCAGCGGCATCGTCACATCCCGCAACAGCATCGCCACATCGACCGCGCTGTCCGACACCAGCGTCAACCGGAACGCGACCAGCGAATGCGTGTACACATCCAACGCAAGAGTCAAATGTGTCGACACCGGCTCGCCGAACACGGTCTCTCGAACCTTGACCGGCAGGATCGTCGTGTCCAGGGCGACGACCTGGCCCGGCCGGTGCACCACCACGTGCCCGCCACTTGTCGGAAGGTCTGCGGTGCGGGCGTAGTGCTGGCGGGCTCCGCCGGGCCCGAACCACTCCCTCCAGACCAGCCGCAGCGTGCCGTAGCTCGGGATCGCCGCCTCCGCCTCCGGGCCGAACTGCTCGCGGACGTACTGGTGGATCATCCGTTCGCGGGTACGCATGCTGACCCGGGAACGGTGCATCGTTTCCTGGTGCACGGCGTGGATCGCCTCCCGGACCGGCTCACCGACGCTCGGGTGCCCCGCCCGCGGGCGCAGCCACCGCTGATCGGCGCAGCCGACCGGCCCGAACCGGCGACGGCCGACCTCCCACCGGATCAGCGTGCGCACCCCGACCCGCTCCAGCCCGAGCAGCCGGGCCTGAGCGCGGTCCAGGCCGGCCAACTCGGCGGCCTTGGCCTGCCGCCGCTGCGACAGCGTCGTGGTCGCCGGGTCGTAGCCCGGCCTCGGCTCGCCCGACCCGGGGTGCAGCGGATCCCCGCCGCGGTAGCCGGTCTCGACCTCCAGCAGGTGCGCCACCCGCAACGCCAGCAACTCCCGCTGCCGCGCCGTCAGATCACCGGCCACCGCGCTCTGCCGGCCACGCCCGGAGGCCGGCACCTCGGGCGTGCGGGTCGAGGGCCGGCAGCCCGGGTGGTTGGCCAGGAACCGGAACGTCACCGGCATCCGATCACCGCCAGCCGACACCAGCACCACCCGCCCGTACTGCGGGTCGGCCCGCTCCACCACCCACTGGGTTCCGTCGAGCACGATCGCCGCACCGGGTGCCAGGTCCAGCGGCGCAGGCGTCACGTTCATCGCGGGCCCGTGTACACCAAGGTGGCGTCGCCGAGCGGCGCGCCAAGCTGCACGCCGAGGCGGCGGTGCCACAACAGGTGCAGCAGCCAGGCCCGGGCCACCGCCGGCGCCACCGTCGATGCGGCCAGCTCGCCGAACGGGCGCGGCCCGTCCGCGACCGCCGCCGACAGGGCCTCGGCCAGCCCCAACCGGTCGGTCAGCGGGCGCCGCTGCGCGGACATGGCGTCCAACGTGGACATCACATGCGGCTGCCAGCCGGTCACCACCGTGTAACGCCAGCCCAACAGCACCGCCACCTCAGCCGTGGCGGCGAACGCCACCCGATCGGCGGCGGCGACCCGTGCTGCGGGCCGCACATCGATCAACCACCGACCCGTCCTGGTGTAGGCGAGGACGTCCGGCACGTGCTCCCGCGGACCATCAGGCGTCCAATACCGCAACCTCAGCGGCTGGGCGAGCACATCAACCAGATCACCGGCGAAATCCAACGCCAGCAACACCAGCGCCTCCGCCAACGACTCGAACCCGTGATGCCGGCCGGTGCTCACCAGAAACTGCAACCCGGGCCGATGCCGCTGACCCCGCCGCCACGAGAACCGCCGCACCGGCTCACACCCTGCCACCGGCATCGAGTCCAGCGCCCGCACCGGACAGACGACCTCGTCACCGGCGTACCGCCAGACCGCCGTCCAACGACTGGTCCAGCCCCGCCCGACATCCACCGCGCCGCGTACGTCATGCAGGTCAACGCCGGGCGCGGCCAGCTCGTCCCACCCGCACCGGTGCGACCACAGCACCGGCCGGTCAACCACGCCGACCGGGCCAGTAGTGCACCGGTCCTGCTCGACCGCCACAACCTCATCGAAGCGCATGAGTGGCGCGAGTGGGTGGCGCCGCGCCGCACCGGGCAGTGCGTCGTTCGCGCTCCCGGAGGGGACCAGGCGCCTCAAGATCCGGCCTGCCCGTGTCCGACGACCTCGGCCATGGCCGACCATTGCGGACCCGGCGCCCCCGGCCCCTGCCCAAGCACCGTGGCCGGAGGGCTCACCCACGGGCGCTACGAGCCCCCCATGACGGCGGCGGACATGGGCCAGGTAGCTCACCAGGGTCGCCTCGATCGCTTCAGCGTTCGCGGTCGCCGCGGCAACGATGGCTGTCTCGGCGCCGGCCTCGGCCCACTGGAGCTCCCCATATGCCATGTACGCCGCACTGATTCCCAACTGCTGACGGAGACGACCCAGCGCAGAGGGTGCCAGTCGTGCGTCTTCGGGTCCTGGAAGAACACGGTCCGGGCATCGCGCGCGTCGCGGCGGATCACCCACCGTCCCTTGTGCCGAGTCCCTGTTGGCGGCGGTCGCGGATGGGCCCCGCACGTTCGGTGTGTTGGCCGCGGCGACGGTGCATCGAGAACCATAAACATTATGTGTTGCAGGCCCAGTGCGAGATCAGCCGTGCTCCGATCGGCCGCGATGGCTGCAAGCCCGAAGTGGGTGTGTCGCTGGTGACTGTCCATCTGGGAGCATTTGGGGTATGCGGTTCACGATCCGGTTGTCAGCTGCGCCGGGACAGCGGTTAGCGGCCGGCGAGGCGGAGTCGCTGGTGCTGCGGCTGCGGCAGGAGTTGCTCGACCTCGGTGCGGAGCGGGTCGAGCGGGTGACGGCCGGTCCGGCCCCGCCGGGCACGCGGGTGGATGTGGTCGGCACGCTGGAGTTGGTGGCGACGGTGGTGGGCACGGCCGGGACAGTCGTGCAGCTGGCCGAGCTCGTGGAGCGGTGGCGGCAACGGCAAGACCGCAGCCAGGCCGTCCACCTGGACGTGGCGGAGGCGGACGGGCCGGCACCGCGTGCGCGAGTGACGGGCCGGGACGCGCTGGTCGTGGCGAACGCGACGTATGAGGATTCCGCGTTGAGAGCGCTGCGGTCTCCGGTCCATGACGCCAACGCACTGGCCCGGGTGCTGGGTGACCCCGCGTTGGGTGGCTTCGCCGTGGACTTGCTCACCGACGCGGACGAGCGGACCGTGCGACGGCGGGTGGCCGAGTTCTTCGCGGGCCGCGACAGCGAAGATCTGCTGTTGCTGCACTTTTCGTGCCATGGGCTCAAGGACGCGCGCGGGCGGCTGCATCTGGCCGCCCGGGACACTGAGCTGGGCCGGCTGTCGACCACGGCGGTGCCAGCGTCGTTGATCAACGACCTGATGGCCGAGACCGCGTCGGCGCGGGTCATTCTGGTGTTGGACTGCTGCTACAGCGGCGCGTTCGCGCGGGGGTCCCTGGTACGCGGCGACCGGGGCGTGCATCTGGCGGACGAGTTCGGCGGCGGCGCCGGGAAGATCGTGCTGACCGCGACCAACGCCACGGAGTACTCCTTCGACGGAGACGTGCTGTCCGAAAGCGACGCCAGCCCGTCGGTGTTCACCGGCGCACTGGTGCGTGGCCTGGCCACCGGCGACGCCGACCTAGACGGCGATGGCGAGATCACCGTCGACGAGCTGTTCGACTACACCCGCCGTGAGGTGGCCCGCCGTACGCCCGGCCAGGTGCCGATGAAGTGGGTCTTCGGGCTGACGGAACGGATCGTCGTGGCCCGCGGGCCACGACGCGCGCCCGCCCCCGAGCCTGCGGCTGCAGCTGCGGCTGTCGTAGCCGCGGCCGCCTCACCCGTCGCGTCCGGACCCACGGCGGCGCAGACCACCGCGACGGGCGGTCGGAGTATCGCCCATCCCGGCCTGGTGGCGGCGCTGACGTTGGCCACCGTCGTGTCGTTGATCCAGTTCGCGCAGATGGCGGGGGATCTGAACATTCGCGGCGCGACCGGCCTGTCCGGTGTCGCGTTCTTCGTGCTCGCCCCGGTGGTGGCGGCGATCGCGCTGGTCGTATCGCTGCGGCAGCGGGCCCGCAGCTGGACGGTTGGCATGGGCGCCACCCTGGTGGTCTGGGTCGGCCTGTTCGTGACCGCGGACCTGGGCGTCAACGCCGGACCTGCCGCGCTGGTCGGTTTCTACACCGAAGGCCCCGACCAGCCCGGCACTGCGGCCTATGTGCTGGACCTGACCGTCCGGCTGCTGGCCGGCTCCGCCGGCGTATTTTGGTACGCGCTACGCGGCCCCGGCTGGCCCCGCCCCAACCTGCCCGCATGGGGACACCGGCCGGCGCTGCTGCTGGCCGCCGCTGCGGCCGCGACGCTGTCGTTGGCCGGCGCGGTCGCGGTTTCCGCCGGCGCGGCCGACGGCCATCACGCGGTCTTCGACCTGGCCGGTTCGGCCCGCCTCGACGAGGCATACAACGCCGTCGTCGGGATCGGCAACACCTGGTGGATCGAAACCAACCGGGCCGCCGCCGCGTCCACGATCTGGTCTCTGGGGTGGCTCACCCTGCTCTCCACCGCGGTCGCGGCGCTAGTGTCGGCGCTGCGGCGCCGCCACCTGCGCTGGGCCGCCGCCATCACCTCATCGCTGGCCACGTCGGTCGTGCTCGGTCTTGCCGCGACCGGAACGCACGAGAACCAGGCCGGCGTACGTGGCCTGGCGCTTCTGCTGGCCGCCATGACGCTCGCCGCCGCCGCAGGCGTCCTCGCGTATGCCTGGCGCGGCCCGCGACCCGACCGAGACGCATAGTCCTGGTTACCGCCGGGCCTGTGACGGTGGCGCCGCGCCGTTCGGTTGACCCGACCCTCGGTGTCACTGGCACTCGGCTACGTCGTTGTTCGAGTCGGGGCAACACCCGCCCTGCAGAGCCCATTTACGGGGCATCGTTGGTCAGGTGCAGGGCGGTGAGGACGGCTTGTACCCGTCGGTGGGTGTCTGGGGTGTCGTTCAGGCCCATCTTGGTGAAGATCCGGGCGATGTGGCTTTCGACGGTTTTCAGGGTGACGGTGAGCCGGCCGGCGATGGCGGTGTTGGAGAGCCCTTCGGCCATCAGCGTGAGGACTTCGCGTTCGCGTGCGGTCAGTGAGTTGAGTGGGTTGGTGGCGGGTTGGCGGCGCATCAGATGGCGTAACAGTTGCGGGTCGAGGACGGTGCCGCCAGCGGCGATGGTGTGCAGTGCCCCGGTAAGGGTGTCCACGTCGACGACGCGGTCCTTGAGCAGGTAGCCGAACCCGTCCGCGTGCCGTTCGAACAGTTGGGTGGCGTACCGGGTCTCGATGCCTTGGGACAGCAGCAGGATGCCGAGTCCGGGCGTGCGTTGGCGCAGTTCGATCGCGGCGGCGGCGCCTTCGTGGGTGAACGTGGGGGGCATGCGGATGTCGATGATGGCGATATCAGGCTTGCACCGCTCGACCGCGCCCGTCAGTTCGGTGGCGTCTCGGGCGGTTTCGCAGACGTTGACTCCGGTCTCGTGTAGCAGCCGGGCCAGGCCCTCGCGCAGCAGCGCGGAGTCGTCGGCGATCACGACTCGCATGGCAGGGTCGCCTCCACCCGGGTGCCGTGTGGTTGGCAGTTCGTGACGGTGAGCCGGCCGCCGAGTGCGGCGACCCGGTCGGCGAGTCCTTGCAGGCCCCGGCCGGCGGGGTCGGCTCCGCCGGCGCCGTGGTCGGTGACCGTGACCCGGAGCTCGGTGGCGCTCGCGCCGTTGGGGGTGGCCGCCGCGGCGATGTGTACCGCGTCGGTGGTGGCGTACTTGGCCGCGTTGGATACCGCCTCGGCGATGACGAACCAGGCGGCGGACTCCACGGTGGGCGCGAACCGCTGTTCGGTCACGTCGGTGGTGAGCCGCAGTGGGATGCGCAGGGTCAGGTCTTCGACCGCGGCGCGCAGGCCGCCGCTGGCCAGCGAGTGTGGTTGCAGGCCGTTGGCTAGGTCGCGTAGTTCCTGCACGGCGATGGCGAGTTGTTCGATGGCGTGGCTGGTCTGCTCGCGTAGGACGTGCAGTGTGCCGTTGATCCGGGCGGACTGTAGCTGGAACGCGATGGCCAGCAGCCGCTGTTGGGCGCCGTCGTGCAGGTCGCGTTCCATGCGCCGCCGTTCGTCGAGGTGTGCGTTGGCCAGCCGGGCCCGGGATTCGCGGACGAGGTGGAGCTGCCGGGCCAGCGCGGCCCGCAGTCCGAGGTTGTCGATCTCGGCGGCGGCCACCCTGGCGACGGCGTCGACGACCACGCGGTCGGTACGGTGTGGGTCGAACTCGACCTTGGCGGCGGTGGCGCCCATCCGGGTGACGTCGACCGCGTCGCTGGCCGGCGTGACCGTTTGGCCGTCGGGGCTGACCCAGCCGCCGTTGTCGGCGGGGAACACGATCCGGACGTCGGGGTCGCCCAAAGCGGTGCGCATCAGCCCGACCAGGTCCGGCGACGGCGCGGCCAGGCCGGCGCGGATCATGCGGACCGCGTCGAAGCGGCGCCGGTTGAACCGCCGGTCGACTGCGTCGCGGGCCCACCGGTAGGCAGGCAGCGCGACAGCGGCGGCGACGAGGGTGGCCAGGACGGTGGTCGGCGTGGACCCCGAGTCCACGGCGGGGACGGTGCCGGTGACCGCCAGCACCACCAGCCCGTAGGCGGCTGCGACGGCGCCGGTCGCGGTGAGGTACGCGAGGGTCTTGACGACCGCCTCTTCCACCCCGTAGAGGCGGTACTTCATGATCGAGAAGCTCACGCCGACGGCGAGGCAGGTGAGCCCGGCGACGAACGCCCAACCGGATAGCGGTTCGTGCCCGGAGTAGGCGGCCAGGAACGCGACCACGACGCAGACCGGCAGCGGGGCGACACCGACCACGAGCCAGAGCATCCGCTGCCGCTCGGTGCCGCGGCTGGCGCGGAACCGGACCACGATCGCGGCGACCGAGGCCAGCACGCACAGCCCGAGCGTCACCACCGCCGCCGCGGCCACGGCGGCCGCCGGGCCGGCCAGCCCGGGCACGGCGAGGGGGCTGACCTGCCCCGCGTTGGCCCCGCCGAGCGGGGTGGACCGCAGCAGCGCCGCGACCTCGAACACCACGCAGGATCCGATCGACGCCCACACCAGCACAGCCCACCGTGGCGACATCGGGCGTCCCGACGGGGTCAGTTGCAGGCACAGCGCGATGAGCAGGAACCCCCAGGCGAACGCGGCGTCGCCCACCGCCGCCGCGAGCTCGCCGGACGGCAGGCTGCCCGGGTCGGCCCGGACCGCGAGCACCCCGTAGGCGTCGGCGAGGCCGCCGCCGGTGATCGACGCGGCCAGAGCCAGGAACAGCCAGCCGACGACGTTGCCGACCACCCGCCAGGTCAACACCACACCGACGAGCCAACAGACCAGCGTCGCCGTCGCATACGCGCCGGAGCTGGCGGACTCGAAGCTGCGCGGATACGGAAATCCGGTCGCGGCGATCCAGTGCTCCAGCAGCAGCGTGCCGGCAACCAGCGCGGGCACCACCAGCCACGCGGCCGCACGGCCCACCGTCACCAGCGGGGGCGTCCGGACCGTCATCGTCTCATCGTGGCAGCACACCGGCCGTGCGGGCGTCAGTGTCCACCCTGACACCACCCGGTGGTGCCTGCACCGGCCACCGTGGCCGGGCAGCGAGCTAGGTTTCGGTGACAGAAGACGTGCCCGTGACAACCACCTCGCTTTTCTTCGTAGCGGATGTCGCAGCGGAGCGGTCAGCAGTCGATGTGTAACGGGGATCGGTCCGCGTCAGCTGGTGTGAACTCGAGCCGGAGCGATTCGGCGCGGGGTAGCAGGATCGCCACGCCGTCGTCGGGGGTCCACTGTTCGGGCAGGAACAGGTACTGGTTGCTGGACTGGAGCATGAGTTTGAGGCCGTCGTACCGGAACCGGTACGCGGCGTCGGTGTCTGGACAGCGCGTCTCGTGGACGCCGGCGGCGTGGAGGTTGAGGCTTCGCTCGCTGTACAGCACGGCGGTGGGGTAGGTCGGCAGTTCCTGCGCGAACTGGCAGGCCCGGGTGCGCCCGACCGCGCCGGAGTAGTCGGTGGCAGCCCAGAAGAGGCTGGCGCCGACGAGGACCAGCACGGCCGCCCACTCCGCGGCGGCGGCCCACGCCGCCCCGGACGGGCGTGTGTCGCCTGCTTCACCTGCCGGCGGGGCTGCCGGCCGGGGAAGTATGCGCCGCAGGCTCACGACGTATTTGAGGAGCAGGACGCCGCCGGCCAGGCTGAGCGGTGCCGCCGCGACGTAGCGGTCCAGGACGGTCGCGGTGAACACGCTGACCAGTCCCGCGACGACCAGGGCGAGGCCGGCGCCTGCCAGGACCGGGATGCCGACCCGGGCCACGCCCGGGCGGACCGTGGCCGTGATGCGGGCGCGTAGGATCCGGTGGCCCCACAACGCGACCAGGCCGAAGCATCCCAGCACGGTCATGGGTACGAACAGGCCGTCCACGCTGCGGATCAGGTAGTCGCTGGTGGTCAGGCCGAGCAGGGTGGAGTTCACGCCGAAGTAGTCGAAGAACCAGTAGGAGAACATCCACCCGAAGTAGTAGAACAACGCGGTCAGCACGGTGGTGGGCGAGATGATCGCGCCGAGGATCCTGGCCAGTTGGGACAGCCCTGACGTGGGCGGCTCGTCGGGCTGCCCGGCCGGTGATGTCGCGGGGTCCGGCCGCTGGCTCAACCGGTCGCCTCCGCCGAGGGGCCGTCCGGCTCCGGTCCGCTCTGCTGCGGATCGGGTTCTTCCTGCGGGGTTTCCAGATCGTCCTGCTCGTCCGGTGAGACGCACTCCTGATCACCGGTCACGATGACCACCGTGGCCCCTCTGGCTACCTCGGTGCCCGCCTTCGGATCCAGTCCGACGAACTGGCACTTCGTCAGCCCGGGCGTGTCCGGATCGCCACGCGGCTCCTCCACCAGCCGCACGCAGAGCTCGCCCCCGCACGCCTGCCGGAACTTTTTGTTCGATCTCGGCCCGGACGCCGTCCGGGCCGGCCAGATCCTGCCCGTTGCGGGAAAATGGCCGGCACCTTGGCCGGCCCGCCCGGAGCCTCGTTGCCCTCCTCCCAGCCGATCGGGGCTCCCGCGTCCGGGTCGGTGTCGGTGAGGTCGTCGCAGCCAGCGCTGGCTAGGCCGATCAGCAACGCGACCGTGATACGCAGTCCCCAGCGTCGTGTCCGCATCGATAAACCACCCTCCGTGTGTGTCTGCGTATGTCCATTTAGAACAGTGCGTTCCAGGCGTGTTCGGCGTATTTGCGGTGGCCGTCGATGGACAGGTGGTTGAGGTCGGGGCTGAGGTCGGCCGGCACGAGGGTCATCTTCTGCAGGGCGCCTTGGTCGTAGGTGCAGGTGGGAAACGCGGCGCAGACGGTGGCGAGTTGCTGGTGGTAGTGGTCGACGACGTCCTGCAGGTAGGCGACCGCCTTCGGACGGATCCGGCGGTTGGCGTCGAAGGTGTCGCAGGGGCCGGTGCCGGTGTTGGCTTCGGGGCCGCCGGGCATGTCGGCGATGGTTTCGGTGTAGTTGGCGACGGTCGCCCACTGGCTCAGCATGTAGATCCTGGCCTGCGGGGCGGCCTGGGTGATGGTTTGTAGGGCGGTGCGCAGTGTTTGCGCGAACGGGTCATAGTTGTCGGGGTCGGTGCCGTCGCAGCGGATGTCGTTGTCCACGACCTGGATCAGCACAATGCCCGCGGGTGGCTGCGCCGCGGCCGCCTGCTTGGCCTGGCCGAGCAGGTCATCGACGGTGGCGCCGTCCTTGGCCAGGTTCATGTTGTGGCCGGTGTACTCCGGGGACTGGGCCTGCAGGCGCTGGTAGATGCTGTTGACGGCAGGGTTGGTGCCGGTGGCCCACGAGTTGCCGCGGGCGTCCCGGCTGCCGTCGGCGGGGTCGGAGTTGTAGCCGGTGGCACCGGAGTGGCCGAGCACCACGACGCTCCGGCCGTTGTTGGACGCGGAAGCCGAGGTGTCGTCGGCGGGCGGGCCGGGGTCGGCAGAGCATCCGGCGGCGAGGACGACGGTGCAGGCCAGGCCGATGGGCAGCCGCAGGCTGGGTGGGAAGCGCAGCATGAT
Organism: Phytohabitans maris; assembly: GCF_031085175.1. Classification (GTDB taxonomy): domain Bacteria; phylum Actinomycetota; class Actinomycetes; order Mycobacteriales; family Micromonosporaceae; genus Phytohabitans; species Phytohabitans maris. The sequence goes on along the minus strand of NZ_JAVHUY010000023.1, from coordinate 71,997 downwards.
GGTGCCTTTCTGAGTCGTGTTCCGAAGGCGGTCAGGCGGCTGCTGGCCGCCAGACGGCGATCGCGGTGCCGACGGCCCACAGCAGCGCCAGCGGGATGGCGAACGCGCCCACGGTCGCCGTGATCGCGGCGGTGATGATGACCGCGCAGGCGATGCCGCCGATCGCCACCCAGCGGCTGAGCACCCCGGTCTTGAGGATCGCCAGGGAGAGGGTGAAGATCGACAACGCGAGCGTGGTCATGGTGACGTTGTCCAGCAGGGTGTAGCCCAGCGAGGTGGAGTACCGCAGGACGCTGACGTCCGGAACGGGTTCGCCGGCCACCTTCACCTGGTAGCCGATCACGCCGCGCACGGCCGCCGTGACCAGCAACGTGACCGTGTAGGCGGTGGCCATCACGTGCGCGAACCGGGCCAGGTGGTGCGGGCCGCTCCCCACCGAAACGAGGGTGCGCAGGTGGTTGGCGACGGCGGCGAAGCTGATCGCCGCGGTGATGGCACAGAACATCGACACCAGGGTGGCGGTCTGGTTGCCCGAATCCTGCCACCAGGCCAGCAGCTCGGCGTCGGTCGCATCGCTGGGTACACCCACGCTCGCCACGCTGGCGAACAGCGCCACAGCGAAAAGGATCGACGCACCTGACGCGATCCCCCGGGCGGCGGCAGTGGTCTGGCGTGGGCTGACGATTTCGGTAGTCATTTGTGGCTCCTGTCAACAAGATGTCCGGACCGGTTTCCGGCTACTGACCAATCTCGCTGCCAGGCCACGGTGGTGGCGACGGTGCAGGCACCAGTCGTCGTGTCAGGGTGGACACTGACGCCACGGCGGCCACCGTGCTGCCACCATAGGACGGCGACGATCCGCCAGCCGGCCGATGCGGGTAAACCGGTGCGGGCCGCACCGCCACCACGACCGTCCGCCTGTTCCAGCTTCGTGTCGGCGCCACACCGTGCGCCTCGACACGACACGGAACCTCGCATCGGTCACTGTGCCACAGTGGCCTTGGCCGCAGCCCATCCGGCGCCGGCGACCAGTAAGAGCGCGGCGGTGACCAGGATCGCGGTGACCGGCCCGGCTGAGGTCACCGCGGTGGCCAGTGCGCCGAGGCCGATGAGTGCCGCCGGGATACGCGGCACGGTGCGGCGGCGGGCTAGGCCGGTGACGGCGACGGTGAGGGCGAGTGCGCCGAGCATCGCGGTCCACCAGCCGAGGTCGGCGCCGGCGCTGGTCCAGGCGTCCTGCCAGGTGGCGACCGCCGCGGCCCGGTCGGCGTCGGCGGCGAAGCTGCCGGTCAGGAACGCGATCGCCGCACCAGCGGCCAGGCCGACGGGAAACAGCAGCGCGGCGGTCAGGGCGGTGCCGGTGGTCCGGTTGGTGTTCGCGGCGGCCCACAGCCGGCTTATCGCGACCGTGATCACGATGGCGGCGGCGAACGAAAGGACCGCACCGGTGAGGTGGACGCCGCGGTGGGCGACGATGTCGCCGATGTACCGGTCGGCGTCGTCCCACCACGGCACATACAGCACGCGGGCCACGGCCTCGGCGCCCGCGCCGGCGGCAAGCAGGCCGAAACCAGGTCGCAGCACGTGTGCCGGCCGCCGGGTCGTAGCCGGCTCGTCGAGGGTCTCGATGGTGATCTTCTCGGTCATGAACGGGCCCTTCTTTTCTGCTGGGTCGCTGTGATGGTCCGTTCGATCCGGTGGCGGGCGGATCCGGGAAATCCCGGAACGCCGGCCAGGTTCCGGGAAAACCCGGAACCCACCGTGGTGTGCTGTCGGCCACCGGCCGTACCGGGTGACAATGCGAGCTGTGTGGACGGCGCAGCGGGCGAGGGTGTTGGGGTGGCAGCTGGCCGCCCCCTCGCTACTGCTCGCGGTCACGGCGCTCGTGCTGGATACGGCGGGCGGGTGGCCGCAGGTGGCGGCGGAGCCGCCGACGGTTGTCGGCGCGGTCAACGGCACGGTGCTGGCGCTGGTCGGGGCGCTCATCATCGATCACCAGCCACGCAACGGCACCGGCTGGATCATCTCGGTCACCGGCCTGCTGCTGGCCGGGATGGGATTCTGCGACGGGCTCGCCGTCACGCTCGACCCAGCCGGGGTGGCCGGTCCGGCAGCGACGTGGGTATGGGCCGCGAACACGCTCGGCATGATCGCGTTCGCCGCCGGCCCGCCGCTGCTGTTGTTGTTCCCCGACGGCAGACCCCTACATGGGCGGTGGCGCCCGGTCCTCTGGGCCACCGCCGTGGTGGCCGCGGTGACGCTCGTCGTCCAAGCCGTCGGGGCGTGGACCGCCCGCGGCCCCGCCCTGTCCGCCTACCACCTGTCCTATATAGACAGTCTGGCGGCGGCGCCGGCGGGGTTCGCGTTCGCAGTGTGGGGTGAACGGGTCCTGCAGCTGGGCTGGCTTGTCGGCCTAGCGGCGCTGGTAGCCCGCTACCGTCGGGCACGAGGCACGCTCCGGCAGCAGCTGTCCTGGGCGCTGCTCGGCCTGGGCGGCACCGTGCTCATCCTGACCGTCGGCTACGTTGTCGTCGGCCCCGGCGTACAACTCGTCGCACTCATCCCGCTCGTCGCCGGTGTGCTGATCGCGATGCGCCGACACCGGCTCTTCGACGCCGACCGGCTGCTGCGCCGCGCCATTGTCTACATCACGCTGACCGTGCTGCTCGTCGGCGGGTTCGCGACCCTCGCTCTGGGGATCGGTACGGTCGCCGGCGCCGGCTTCGACGCGGGCGCGTCTGTCGCGGTGGCCGCCGCCACCCTCGCCGCGGCGGCAGCCGCGAACCCGCTACGACGCGGGCTGCAACGCCAACTCGACCGCCGATTCGACCACCACACCTGGCAGGCCATCACCGCCGTGGAGGCATTCACCCGACACCTACGCGACGGGTCCGCCACGCCGCGGAATCTGACCGGCGTGCTGCAAGCCGCGCTAGCAGACCCGAGCGTGCGGGTCGTGTACTACCTGCCCGACGGTAGCCTGATCGACGACGACGGGCACCCCGCCGAGCCGCACCGGCCGGACCGCCTCGCGCAGGTCGTATCCGTCGGCGGGCGGCGGATCGCCCTGGTCGACATGCCCCGAACGCTCGCCGAGGCGGAGCCCCGCCTGGTCGAGGCAGCCCTGTCCACCGCCGCGCTCCCCTTGGAAAACGCCGCCCTGCACGCCCGAGCCGCGACGCAGTTGGCCGAGGTCCAAGACTCACGGCGCCGGATCGTGGACGCCGGCGACGCCGAACGCCGCCGCATCGAACGCGACCTGCACGACGGCGCCCAACAACGCCTCGTCGCCTCCATCGTCCGGTTGCGCCGGCTCGAACGCCGCCTTGCCGGCCACGACCCACAAACCGTCGCCGAACTCGATACCACCGTCAACGAACTACGCACCTGCCTGGCCGAGTTACGCAACCTGGCCCGCGGCGTCCTGCCCCCAGTCCTGGCCGACGAAGGCCTCGCCGTCGCGCTGCGGACCGTCACCGCCCGCCTCCCCCTGCCCGTCGACCTGGATGTCACCTCCGCCCGGCTACCGCCCACCGTCGAGGCCACCGTGTGGTTTCTGGTCAACGAAGGACTCACCAACGCCATCAAACACGCCCAACCCGGCCAACTGTCCGCCTCCGTACACCACCACAGCGGCCACGTCCGGGTCGAGGTCACCGACGACGGCGCCGGCGGCGCCACCCTCGCGCCCGGCGGTGGCCTGCAAGGACTCGCCGACCGCGTCGCCGCGATCGGCGGCCGGTTCGAGATCCGCAGCCCACCAGCCGCCGGTACCACGCTCGTCGCGGAACTGCCATGCGCGTCGTGATCGCCGACGACAGCGTGCTCCTGCGCGAAGGAATCGCCGGGCTGCTCCGCGACGCAGGCATCGACGTCGTCGCCACCGTCAGCACCGCACCCGCCCTCCTCACCGCCGTCACCAACCACAGCCCCGACGCCGCCGTCATCGACATCCGAATGCCACCCACCCACACCGACGAAGGGCTACGGGCCGCCCGAGCCATCCGCGCCGCACAACCCACCGTCGCCATCCTGCTGCTGTCCCAATGGGTCTACGCCGGCCACGCCCTCGACCTCCTCACCGCCACCAGCGCCGGACTCGGCTACCTCCTCAAAGACCGCATCGCCGACCTCGACGACTTCCTCGACGCCCTCCACCGCGTCGCCAACGGCGGCTCCGCCATCGACCCCGAGGTCATCGCCTCCCTCGTCGGCGTCACCCGCCCACACGGCCCCCTAGCCACCCTCACCGACCGTGAACGCGACGTGCTCAGCCGAATGGCCGAAGGCCGCTCCAACGCCGCCATCGCCAAACAACTGTTCCTCGGCCGGAAAACCATCGAAACCCACGTCAACAACATCTTCACCAAACTCGGCCTCGAACCGGCCAGCGACGACAACCGCCGCGTCCTCGCCGTCGTCACCTGGCTCCGCACCAACCAACCGACCACATGAAACCGCAGCCCGCCGAACCGAACCACCTGGCCTCAAGCCTGCTCGACGTAACCAGATGCCATTCCCCTCGGGCGAACGTGACAAGTAATGCCGACAGTCGGTGACAACAACCGCTGAAAGATAGAACGACGCATCAGGATGCACCGCCACCGCAGTGACAAGTACGGCTAAAAGTCACAGACCTGTGACCAGCGGATATCGCCCTTCAACGCACCTTTCGGGCCGTGTGTCCCGCTACCCGACGCGGCGCTAGATGCGCCGCGATCAGATGCTCGGCGGTCGTGGCGCCACGCGGTCGACGTCGCGGTCCGCCGGCCGCACACCGAGACGCCGCGAGGTAGGTGCGTCTGGCCCGTCGATGCCAAAGCCTTGGACATCCTCAGTCAGCGGGCACATCTGCGCCCAGTGGCGGGACCGGCTGGTAGGGCTGCCCGCTCTCGCGATTTTCCGGTCTGCGCCAGAAACTTGGCGATCCCGGGCACAACGCGCATGCCGCGGTGCGTAGGTTGCCTTCGCCAGCGAAGCCGGCGCCCTTGCTCTGCTTGCCGCAGCATTTTCCGTCCGCAGTCGCCTCGTCAACGGGTGGAATGCTGCTCATGGCTTCCATGATGGCGCCGACCTCCGACAAGTTCGTAGACGCCGGCAGCAGGTCGCCGCTGACCCGGGGCTGCCGTCGGTTCAAGGTCATTCGCATCCGTCCGCGTCGCCGCCGTGCGGGTCGCAGCAGTCCGTAGCAGGCCGGTACACCGGTCGCCAACGGCCCCATTCCGCCTCGGCTCGATGCGCGGTCGCTTCGTACAGGTGAGCGCCGACGACGACGGTCGGCCCGACCGCGACCACCACGCCACCTGCTGCCGGACCGAGCGAGAGCAGCACGCGTTCGCCCGTCACGATCGAATCGTACGCCCGTTCGATCGGGCTGGCGGCGCCCAGTACTCGGGCAAGGGCGTGATCGCAATCCGCCGGCACCACGCTCGTGTGATGGCCAGCGTCGTACGGCAAATTCGAGTGTCGTTTGACATGGCTAGGCCTCGGGACTCCACCGGTACAGCCACGGCGCTGTTGTTCCGGCCACCGGTTCCAGCTCGTACACACCCTCCTCCAGCTCAAGCCGTTGCGGCGGCATCCGGTCCTCGTCGAGCTCGACCGTGGCCGTGCGGCCATCGGCCGGCCCATCGACCAGCGGGATGTCAGCCACGTCGAACACGACTCGATCATGCGACCAACCGCACAACCAGTGCCGACGAACCGACAAGAGCAGGCTGGTCAACGGCGCGGCGCGACCCAAACGGCGAGCCGGCGCCGCAGACGGCCGTTGACCGTGCAGAAACCGTTCCGCCAGCCGCCCTCGCAGGTGATGATCAGTGGATGAGCCCACACAGCCATCCAGCGTTGGCCCAGCCACGCCGCCCGCGGATCTGAGCACGTGATGGCGGTCGGGTCACTGGCACTGCTGCGTCCGATGCTGGCCACCCTGGGCGAGCTCCCAGGCGGCGGCGGCTGGTCTTATGAGTTCAAGTGGGACGGTGTCCGCGCCATCGTGTACGTCGAACGCGGCAACGTACACGTGCTGTCGCGCAACGATCGGGACGTCGCCGGCAGCTACCCCGAGCTACGCGCCCTGCCGGCCACCCGGATGTCGCGATCGGTTAGCGGGCCGGCCGGCGGGATGTGTGGCTGGATCTAACGGAGCCAGTATCGTCGATGGGCGTGAGGTGGTGGAGGTCGCGCCAACGGCACCGGCACGCGGACCGTTCGGTGGCGGACAACGCGACGGTGGCCGGCGTCCGGCTCCGGCGCCGGCTTGACGGCTGTATTGCCGCGCAGGACGCTCGACCGGCGCTTGAGCATATGGCATTGGCGGAGGCCTCGGCTGTCCTGGACGACGTACTCGCGGACACGGCTGCTCTGGGCGGCTCCGCCGCGCGGATGATCGCTGATCTTTCCCTGCTGCACCGCGTGCGTGCTATGGGTTTGGGAGATCCGGTTGAGGAGCTGCACGCCTGTGTCGCCTTGCAGATCCTCGCGTACGTGATCGATCCGGCAGCGGTCGCGCCGCAGACGTATGAGGAGATTGGCCGAGCGATCGCAGCCGGAGCGGACACCGATCTGCCCACAGCTCGGTTGCGGGCGTTGCAGGGGCATGCATCCGCGGTGCGGGCCGCGTGGCGGCGCGAGCGCGATTCCGGGCTGGCGGACACTTTTGTCCGTGCCTTCGAACGACTCGTTGAGGTCGCCGGCCAAGAGGTACCAAACTGGCCGACCCGGCTCCTCGACCTCGCGGTGGCCTTCGATCAACGCTACCGACTGCACGAGCCCCATGGCGCGCTCAGCGATCTGGAGCAGGGCATCCGACTGGCCGACGAGGCCATCAGCGCCGCGGCAGGCGACCGCGACCTGCTCATTCGCGCGCACAAGATTCGCGCCCCGATGCTCATGACGCGCGACGAACTAACACCTGATTCGACAGACCTCGTCGCGGCGGCCGTGTCCTTCGCGGCGCTGGTGGACCTGACCCCACACGATCATCCCGAATACCGCCGTCATCGAGCCAACCTGGAGAAGATGCAGCACCTACTGCACACAACCCAGCCACCGGCCGGCCGTCCCCGCCAGTAACCGACACCAACACACCGAACCTGGCAACGGTCCTGGCACTGGTCGCTGCCGTCTCGATGCCCACGGATCGCTGCCGCCAGGCGCGATAGAGGCTGGAGGACGCCGATTCATCGTAGGGGCTCGCTCCGCCGCCGGGGACAAGCCCTAGCCGTACGTCGCCATTCGGCCTACCGCTGGTTGGCCGCGCACAAGGACGAGCATCGGGTCAGCGACTACCGCCGCGACGACCCCTCGCCATCGAACACGAACGCGCCCGCACCCACCGCTGCGGCGACGACCAAGGCCCTTGCTGGACAGGGGCATCCTCACAAATGAAGCGGACAACGTTGACCGGATCGTCCGGTTGTCCTGGCTGTCGAGAAACGGCTCTCCGGATCGATGTTGAGGATGAAATGAGTCCGCGCCTGCCGCATGCATGGATGTCGGCGGATTTTGCTGCTGAGATGTGCCGGGTCGATGTCAGCGCTCGCGCACCATCTCGATGTCAGCAGGATCTGCCACGACGGTGTCAGCGCCGGCTCACGCTCGTCATCGGTGAGGGAGTCCAGGTCAACGGCCGGTCGTTCCGGGGGGACTCCGCTGGGGTCAAGCGCCGCGTGGCATCACTCGTTCACGAGCGGCTTCCAAATTTGGCCGGTTAGGACCACCTCAGGATGCCGCGTGTCCAGGTCGGGCATTTCGTCAATCCGCATGATCCCTCGGCGTCTGTCGGCGGTCTTGATGCAGACCACAGACCACTGCTCTAGCTGGTTCCAGTTGATCACAGCGCTCCACGACTTTTGGGTTCGGCAGGTTTGGAAGTCCAGCGTCGCCGTGGTGGCATTGATGAGGGCGAATGCGGTTCCCCCGCGTCCCACGATGCCGCTCTGCGAGGCGGACAGATCACCGGTGTAATAGATCCTCCACGTGCTGAGTTTCAGTAGCCCCACTGGCTCGTCGTCGACTTCCACGCGCGCGGTACCGCTGCTGAGGAGGTCGACGCCGGCCGGGCCGAACGACGGCGGTCCGGCAGGCGCGGATGGTGAAGCACCTTCTTGGCTCGGCTGTGGCGGCGTGACGCTCGAGGTCGGGCTCTTCTCGGGGGACAGCGTTGGCGGATCAGCCGAGGATGTGGTCGACGGCGTTGCGGCGCTCGTCCCGCCCTGACGAAGCTGGACGACCGCGACCGCGAGGCTGCCGAGGGCAACTACTAGACCCAGCGCGGTCAATTTATCGGCGATCGTCCACTGACGATCCGAACCCCATAGCCGCCGCAGGACCGGCAGCTTTCGGGCGCTTCCGCCGGACGATCTACCCTCTTCTTCGGACGCCATGCGTGGAAGGGTACGAGAAGCCAGCCAGCGAGGCGTCCATGAGCGAATCCGCCAGGCGCCGTACCCCAGACTGCTCGCGCTGCTCGACGCGATCGGCGACGCGCCCATGGCGCCAGACCCGGCCGGCGACATACGAATCGCCCTCGCCGAAGGCAGGGGTGTCCGCCTCGACGATCTCGAACCCTCGCACTGAGCGAATTCCTGAGTGGGCCACCGGGGTGCGGGCCGTGTTGGCGCGGCGGCTTGGATGGATCGCAGAACAATGGCAGACGGGCGACATTGTGCTGGCCGCTGACGGCGCGCTTTGGTGCCGGGCTGATCCAGACAGCATCGCGCAGGGCTGGCCCTGGGGGTACGTGCCCCACCACGCCCCCGACACCGGCCGGCACGTCCGCCGCCGGAAGGCTCGGTCGATGAGAAAACCCCGGTCCGTCCGCTGACTCTTCTGGTCCGCGACGGTCGCCCGGTGTCGAACGCATCTCCGGCGGCCCGACCGGTCCACTGACAGCTAGCGGCAGCTAGGAGACCGCTGATTAATGGTGTGGCGGTCCATCGGGTTTGATCGGGTTTGATCGATAATCGGGTGATGCAGGGTCGATCGGATCCGGACCGTGTGTTGTTGGATGCCGCGGCTTTGGTGGGGCATCTGGTACCGGCGGGCAGTGTGTACGCGTTCCTGGCCGAGCACCGGCTGGATGTGTTCCCGGACGGGCTGTTCGCGGATCTGTTCCCGTCTGGGAAGGGTCGCCCGTCGGTACCGGGCGAGGTGATCGCCTCGGTGCTGGTGTTGCAGACGTTGGAGGATCGCTCCGATAGCGAGGCGATGACCGCGTTGCGGTGTGATCTGCGGTGGAAGACCGCGTGTGGGCTGCCGATCGATCATGAGGGGTTCCACCCGACCACGTTGACGGTGTGGCGCAACCGGCTACGGGCCTCGAACCGGCCGGACCGGATCTTCGAGGCGGTTCGCCAGGTGGTCGCCCAGACCGGTGTGTTGAAAGGCAAGACGCGGCGGGCGTTGGATTCGGTGGTCCTGGATGACGCCGTGGCTACGCAGGACACGGTCACCCAGTTGATCGCCGCGGTGCGAAGGGTCCGCCGCTTGGTCCCCGCCGCGGCCGACCTGATTGCCGAGCGGTGTTACGCGCACGACTGGGATGATCCGGGCAAGCCTTCGATTGCGTGGGATGACAAGGCGGCCCGGGACGCGCTGGTGTCGGTGCTGGTCAACGACGCCAACACCATCGTGGCTGAGTTGGCCGAGGCGAAGCTGGACGAGCCGGCCGCCCAGGCCTTGGCGTTGTTGGCGCTGGTCGCCGGTCAGGACGTCGAACCCGCCGACGGCTCCGATGGCACGGATGGGCGGTGGCGGATCGCCCATCGGGTCGCCGAGGACCGGGTGATCTCCACCGTCGATCCGCAGGCCCGGCACGCGCACAAAACCGTGCACCACCGCCAGGACGGCTACAAGGCCCACGTGGCCATCGAGCCGGACACCGGGCTGTTCACCGCTGGCGAGCTCACCATGGCCTGCGGCGAGGACAACCACGAAGCCGTCGTCGGTCTGTACCTGCTGGACAACGACCCGGTCGATCCGCCGCCCGACGGGTTCGAAGTACTGGGCGATTCGGCCTACGGCACCGGCGAGGCCCGCGCCGCCCTCACCGACGCCGGGCACACCGCGGTCATCAAACCGGGACCGCTGACCCCCGCCGTTGCCGGCGGGTTCACCCTGGACGACTTCACCGTCGACGAGACCGCCGGCACCGTCACCTGCCCCAACCACGTCACCCGACGCATCACCGCCCGCCGCACGGTCACCTTCGGCGCCGCCTGCCGCGACTGCCCACTACAACAGCACTGCACCACCTCAAAGACAGGCCGAGGCCTAGTCCTACACAAACACCACGCGCTGCTACGCCAAGCCCGCCACGACTGGGCCACCCACGACGACCTCCGTGACACCTACCGCCGGCACCGACCCATGGTCGAACGCTCCATCGCCTGGCTCATCGGCCCGAAAGGCCGCTGCCGCAAACTGCGCTACCACGGCGTGACCGCGAACGACTGGTGGCTACACACCCGCATGGCCGCCCTCAACCTCCGCCGCCTGATCAACCTCGGCCTCACCCGCCACCCCGACGGCTGGGCCATCGCCTGACCACCACCGGACACCGGGCTAACCTCAACCCAGAACGGGGAAAGGCAAGCTCGTTGTCCAGCCACGCGCTGTGACCCAACCGCCGCACAGACGGCCATTGAGAAGCCTTCCCCGTTCCCACACCCCCACCCGAAGCCGGATTGTTCAGGGGGCTCCTAGCCAGGCGCGACCGGGTGAGCCGGGCCAACTGTGGCGGCTGCGTCACCACCACCGGCGGCTGCCCGGCTGGGCTGGAACCGGTAGCGGTCACCTCGGATCCTCCTTGTGTCGCGGCGGCGCGAGTCCGCCAACCGACCAGGACCACACACCGCCCGGTCTCACGGTGGCCGCCAGCCGCAGCAGGGCCAGGGTCGCGCTTCGGTCCGGCCAATGCAGGGCGTCGCCGCGCCAGGCCCCAAACACCTCCACCGCCGCCACAGTCGTGGCGAGCCCACCGGTGCGCCACTGGGCCGACCGGATCCGGACCTGCATCCCGGTGTGGTCTTCCACGGTGCCGGCCTGGTCGGTGACGCAGTGCGCCGCGGTGAGCACATGGGTGCGCCAGACCAGGGCGGCGCCGCGGGCGTGCCGGTCGCCGCCCTGCTTCGGTTTGATCAGGTTCGCCATCGCCGGGTAGCTCTGCGTCGCCGACCCGGACGGCGCATCCGAAACCAGCAACGAATCCGCCAGCCTCGGCACACCATCGCCCGGCCGGGACCGCGAGCCACACGCCGCCATCATGGCCAGCACGAGCGTGACCATCGCCACCACCGGCAGCGTCCGCCCGGCCCTGCCCCACCAGCGCAACGCCGTCCGGTTCCCAGACGCGACCGCCCCGGCCAGGCCGCCACCAACGATGCTGGTAGTGGTGCCTACCAGCAGTCCGGCCAGGACCACCTGCCAGCGCTGCGTGCCACTTGGTCGCGGATACGGCCAGGACAGCACCATCCACAGCGCCGCTGAACCGGCCACGGCTGCCGCCGCTGCCGCCGCTGCGGCCGCCGCGGTCCTGGGGTTGAACAGTCTGCTCGTCACGAGATTCCTCGCTTGTAATGTTGTCGTCCACATGCTGTCCGGTTTGGACAGTTGTCGGTGACGGCACGCCCCAACAGCGCCTGGCCTCGAGGCCGGCGAGCGGTATCGTCGGTGCGGCAACGGATCGACGGGCTCGCCCCGATAGGGGCCAGCACGTGGGCTTGGCCGACCGCCACCGGTAAGGGCCCGCGAAGCTGATAGGCCCCTTTGGTCCGGACCGGGGTAGCGTTCGGGTGGCCGGTCCCGACGTACGCCGCAGCCCTCCAGCAGGCCACGGATCGCCTTGTAGAGGTGTTCCCACTGCCATCGGTATCGGGAGGCGGCAGATCAGCGGGCTGGCGTCGGGCAGGGTTTGCGTCACCACAGCCGTCGCCGGCCAGGCCCGGGTTCGTCCCACTTTCGGACACCGTCTACAGCTGTCCTATCTGGAGCAGTCGCCAGGCAATCGGGACGATCACTGGCATGTCGGGGCGCACGTCCGGACGGTCGAGTGCATCGATCGGCAGCCACCGCACGGCGTCGACCTCCTCGAGTTGTGGGACGGTGGGCAGAAGGCTGTCGGCGGTGGCCAGGAACAGCAGGTCGACGTGGTGGTGCGGGTCCTCGTTCCAGGTCGGGTTGGCCGGTGCCGGGTACTCGATCGTCATGATCGGTGACGGCTGCCAGGTCCCACCGGGCACATCGAACTGGCCTGCCCGCCACAGGGTGGCCTGCACCCCGGTCTCCTCACGCACCTCACGGATCGCGGCGTCGCTACCACTCTCCCCCGGCCCGAAATGACCACCCGGGAGCTGGTAGTAGCGGGTCAGTTTGTGCACGGCCAGCAACACCGTGCGGCGGGTCGGGTCGAACACGGCAGCGGACGCGGTCAGGTGCCGGCTGCTGTGGATGGTGCTGCTCAGGTCGGACTCGTGCACGTGTTGGCTCCCAACGGTTGTGGATCGATGCGCGGGGTTGTTTGTGGTGGGCTGCACGGCTTCAGCGGGCGTTTGGGCTCGGTTCGCGGGTTGCTGGGTCTGGTCTGCGGTGAGGTTTCAGCCACCGGGTACGGGTTGCGGTCGTCGATGCGGTGGCCCCGGTGGGCATGTTCGGGTGGCTGTGTTCGGCCCGTGAAACGCGACCGCGCCGCGTCATCGGTCTCGAGCGTGTTCGGTCGCTCCGCGTATCAGCGATCTGCAGCACGAGGTCGTCGATGACCACCGGCGGGGTCTATTCCGCTGCCTGAGTGGACGGTTCCGGCCCGGTGGCGCAGGGCGGCGGCTCGGTACCCTGCTGGGTTCTGCCGGGGCAGCAGGGTCGCGACGCCCACGCCAGCGGCGGCCGCCAGGATGACGGCGAGTACGGTGCCGGCCGGTGGCCACCAGCGTCCGGGCCAGTCGTAGACGCCCATCCTCGTCCCTGTTCCCTTCCTGTCGTCGGTCGCGCTGCTGGTCTGATGTGGATGGTCGCCGCTTCGGCGGAGTACGTGAAGGAAAGGCCCTGGTGCCGAACTCGACTAATCCACTATGGATGGTTGCTGGCCGGAGGGTGGCCTGGGGAGCCAGGTTCAGCGGTCAGGTCGTCCAAGGGTGTAGGTGGTGGTTGGTTTGAGCGTGCGGGCCAGGCCGTAGAGGGCAGCCACGATCAGCGCCGAGAGCAGGAGGTAGACGATCGCGGGGCCGGCCGTCAGGTCGCCGCTGGTCTGGTCGGTGGGGGCCTGGCCGCCGTCCCAGAACGCCACGCCTAACACGGTCGCGCTCACGCCCTGCGCCGCGTGCCAGGCGATCGCCGCTTCCGGCCCGCCGGTATGGATGGTGAGCCAGCCGAGCGTGATGCCTATGGCCAGCAGGCAGGCCGCCGCCCATATCTGGGATGGGTTGTACATGGCCGTCCACAGCACGGCCTGGATGAGGATCGCGGGCCACGGTTGGGAGAAGAACCTGCCCGCGGCCTGCAGCAGCAGGCCACGAAACACGAGTTCCTCACCGGCGGATCCGACGACGACGGCCGCTGCCAGGGCGGTGAAGGGGCCAGCGAAGGCTTGCCAGCCGACCCACTGCTCGCTGCCGCCTAGGACGGTGACTGTGGCCAGGGTCAGGTACCAGGCCAGGGTGAGGACAAGGCACCAGCCAAGCCACCTGCACCGCACCCGCCCCTGCACGGACAGCACGGTGCCGGCGGGGCGCTTTTCCACCCAGCGGGCGACGACCAGCACGAGCGGTAGGAACAGCCCCTCGGCAAGGAACAACAGGGCCAGCGCCGTCTGCCCACGCAACAGCGGCAGGCCATCGCCCGGCAGCCACCGGGCTACCCGTTGAGAGCCGCTGACCAGCACCAGCCCGCCCGCAAGCACGAGGATCCCGGCCACGGCCGTCGCCCACCGGCGGCGGCCAGCGCCGCCGGCCAGGCGGTGATATCGGCTGCCGACCGCGATGCCCGGCACCGCCGGCGCCGGGCCGTCCAGCGGCTCGGCCGGCCGGGTTGCGGTGATGCCGCTACCGGGCTCTGAGCCGCCGCCTGCGGGGATCGTCGATGCCATCCGGTGCTACTCCTTAAATGGTGAGGGTGTGGGCCAGACGCCGCACCGTGTGGCCGGGGTCGGCGACCAGGTGCGCACCGGCGACCGTTACCGCCAGCGGCATCCCCCGGCAGGCGTCGACCAGGCCGGCGGCAGTGGGCGGGTCGCTGGCCAACCGCTGCCGGCCGGCGATCCGGTCGAGCCTGATGGTGGCGGCGTCGCCGTCCAGTGGTCCGACGGGTAGCAGGTGGGCACCGGCGGCGACCAGAGCTGGCAGGGCGGTGCGGGCGGTCACGTACACCAGGCAGTGCGCGGTGGCCGGCAGCAGCGGTTGGACCTGCTGCGCCGAATCAGCGTTGTCCATCAGCACGACCAGACGGCCAGATGCGGTGACCGACCGCCACAACGTCACCAGCTCATCCACCTCGTGCGGCAGCCGCGGGTTCCGCAATCCCGACCGACCGCAGCAGCCGCGCCAACGCCGCCGGCAGCGGACCATCGGCGGCTGTGCCACGGAGGTCCACGTACAGGTGGCCGTCCTGCTCCCGCTCGTCGGGTGTCGCGGCCTGGACAGCCAGCGCGGTCTTGCCCACCCCGGCCGGGCCCACCAGTAGCACCACGACCCGTCGCCCGACCTCGCCGTGCAGCTGCCGTAGCGGGCTGAGTTCTTCGCCGCGATTGACCTCACACGCGGCAGGTGAAGGCAGCTGCCGTGGTGGCGGCAGTAGCCGCCCCAGCTGCGTCAGCTGGGCGGCGACAGCCGGGTCGGCCTGCGCCGCCGCGCGCAGGAACGCCCGAACCGCGATCAACACTTGCTCGTCCAGGTCGCCGTGGTCGAGGGCGGCGGCGGCAGCCGGGTCCGCGACGGCCCGACGCCGTAGCAACGCCTTACCACCCTCGGCGATCCCGTCGACAGCCCGGCCAGCCACCACGCTGGCGACCGCCGCCAGCAGCGGGGGCATCGAACATGCCAACCCCTCGACCCCGCCGGACCGCGACGCCGGATGTGGTGGGTGGCTCACGCACTGCCCTCGCTTTGACCCGCTGTCGATGCGGTGGCGGGATTGGTGATCGGTCGATCCGCCTGGCTCTGCCGCGCCACGTTCAGTTGCTGAAGCAGGCGGATCTGCTCCAGGAAGCTGGGAAAGGGCCGGGCGGTGTGCCAGCTGACGCCGGTCTGCCGGTAGCCGTGCGCGCGCAGATCCGCGCACATCGCCCAGTGGTGACCGCAGCCGTTGACGGCCACGATGTCTTGGTCCACGGCTTGGGCGTGCAACCGTTCCAGGATGATCTGACGGCGGCGGGCGTACAGGCGCGGGTGTTCGCGGGCCGCGACCCGCCGCTGGATCCGCCGGCGGCGGCTGGCCATCTCCCGCCAGAAAGTGAGGTCGCTAACCTGGCTGGCCAGCTCGGCGTGCGGGTCTTCGGCGGCCGCGGTGCGATGGTCGTCGAGCCACTGCCGCATGTCGTCCAGGCCCACCAGCCGGACCATGCCGCGGGCGGGCAGGTCCACGTTCCGCCAGCTGGGGTGGTCCAGCAGGTGTCGCTGGGTGACGTATCCGTGCCGCTGTGCCCGTCGGTCGGCATTGTCGGCGTCCTGCTGGTTCCACCGGTCGAGGATCTGCTGCTCGGCCGGCGTGGGGTCCGGCTCGGGTGGGCCGACAAACCGGTCGAGTCCTTCGCAGTACACCGCCGCTCCGGTCTGCTCGATCTGGCAGATCAGGTGTTTGAGTTCAGTGAAGTAGACCGGTAGCGCGCAGTGGATGGTCGCGACCAGTGTGATCCGGCGGCCGTCTCGTCGGTGCCGGAAATGACGGACGGCCGTCTGCAACTGCCGGCGGCGGATCCGCACGCCTGGAGGCATTCGTTGGTCTCCTTACTCGTTGCTGTGTTCACCGAAAGGTTCAAGGCCGATTCCCGGCAGCCGAGCCGGGCAATGCCCGGTAACCGCGGACACCGGTCGGGTCCAGTCCGTTGTGGCCAGTTCGTTGCGTACGGCGGCCGGTGCAGGTGTGGTCGATGTCCGTGGATCCGACGGCCAAGCGGGTCGAGGACCTTGTCGCCGGTGTGCGGTGGCGTGGTCACCTGGTCGGCGGCTGGCGGGCGATGTGGCGATCAGCTCCCGGTTTCGGGCATCGGGGTGACGCACGTGGATCGATGTCCCTCCTGGTGGGCAGGGGTGTCGTACCGCAGAAAGGTGGGTGGTGGGGTGCTCTTTAGGTGGAGGTGTCACGGGCCCAGCGCAGCAGCATCCGCTCGAGGCCGTGCAGCAGGTAGAACAGGGCGGTGCTAAGTAGGGCGAGCAGGGTGATGGCGGCGAAGGCTTGGGCGGTGTCGGCGCTGGCACCGGCGGCGACGATGACGGCGCCGAGGCCGGCGTTGGGTGAGGCGATCTCGGCCACGACGGCGCCGATCACGGCGAGGGTGATGGCGGTTTTGAGGCCGGTGAAGATCTGTGGTAGCGCCCACGGGAAGCGGATTTTGGTGAAGGTGCGCCAGCGGGAGGCGGTCAGGGAGCGGGCTAGTTCGGCCAGTTCGGTGGGGGTGCGTAGGCCGGCCATGGTGGACAGCAGGATGGGGAAGAAGCAGATCGCGGCGACCATGACGATGCGTGGCTGTGGTCCGAAGCCGAGCCAGACCACCAGCAGCGGCGCCAGGGACACTTTGGGGATGGCGTTACCGCCGATCAGCAGGGGCAGGACGGCCCGCTCGACGGTGCGGCAGGCGGCCAGGACCGCGCCGAGCACGACCGCGCTGATGCCGGCCAGGGCGAAGCCGGCCAGGGTGACCGCTGCGGTGGCGCCGGTCTCGCGTAGCAGCGGGCCCGGCGCGGTGGCGAAAGCGGAGGCGACCGCGGCTGGTGAGGGCAGAAACAGCGGCGCGATGTCGAAGGCGGCCACGGCCAGCCACCAGACGGCCACGGCGGTGGCGGCGGCCAGGATGGGCAGGGTCAGCGGTAGCTGCGGCCGTAGCCGGTGAAGGGGTAACCGGATCACGGGGGTTCGTCGTCTCGCTTCCATGCCGCCTGGTGGCGGGCTCCGGCCGCCTTGCCGGAGCCCCCGCCGGTGCTCGAACGGTTGGGCCGTCGGGGGTTTAGGCGGCTGCCTGGCCGCTGGTGGCGTAGATCTCGTGGCTGCGCACGACCAGCCGCGGGTCGCGCAGCAGCGCGGTGACCGCGTGCAGGTCCGCGTCGGTCATCCCGGCCTCGATCAGCTTCGGCCGTAGCATCTGCTGGACGGCGGTCAGCATCCGGCAGCCGGCGTCGCCGCCGGTCCAGTACCCGCTGCGGATGCGGGTGCGCACATCGACCAGCCCGCGCTCGAAGAACGCGCGGTGCATGGTCGGCGCCCAGCCGGGGTCGGCGCCCTGGCCGGCGAAGACCTGCCCGACCGTGCGTTGGTAGCGCAGGTACAACTCGCGGGCGTCCGGGTCAGGGGCGCTGATCACGATGTCGGGGGTGCGTAACGCGCGGCCGCCCTCGACCAGCAGGGTGCCGCCGGCGGCGAGTTTGTCGACCAGCCGGTCCAGGATGATCTGCCGCTGTGGCAGGTGTTCGAGGACCCGCCGGCCGTGGATCAGGTCGAACACCCCGGCCGGCAGCGGGTCGCTGCGCAGGTCGTGCCGCAGGACCGTCAGCCGTGGATGCGCCGGGATCTGCTCGACCACCAGGTCGGTGGCGTACACCCGGCCGTGCGGGCCGACCGCGTCGGCCAGCCAGCCGGCGATGCTGCCGGCCCCGGCACCGAACTCCAGACACCTCGCCCCGGCCCATCCACCCCCGCCGCCGAGCTCGGTCAGCCGGGCGATGGTGTCCTCATCGAACAGGGTGGCCAGGCCGGTGTGCAGCTCGGGGGCGTGCCGGTCGGTGTTCGGCAACGCATACGACACCGACACCGACACCGACACCGGCGCGGACGGGGTCGGGGTCGGGGGTGAAGGCGGGGTCGGGTTCACGACGTCGCTGCGGGGGCCAGGTCGAACCGGGCGATCGTCTTGGGCAGGTCCGGGTTCATCCCCTGCGGGATCAGCCCGTGCGCGGTCAACGAGCCGACCATCCCGGCCACCCGGGTTTCGTCCAGCGCCCCGGCGGTGGTCACCCCGGCGGCGAACACGTAGGCCCGCATCCGCTCCAACTCGGCCGCGGCCACCACCGGATCCTGGCCGGCCTGGTCCGCCATGATCTGCCCCGCCTCCTGCGGGTTCTTCACCGCGTAGTCCAGGCCCATGGACAGCGCCGCCGCGAACCGCTTCGCCTGGGCGGGGTGGGCGTCGATGGTGCTCTTCTGCGCGATCAGCACCCCGCCATACAGCGACCCCAGATGGGTGCTGTAGGGGATCACCACGGCTTCGGGTTTGCGGCCGGCCTTGCCGGCCGCGGCCTCGATCCCCGGAGCACCGATCACGAACTGAGCGGAACCGTCGATCGTCCCCGCGGCCACCAGCTGGTTGAGCTGGTCCGCGGTGGCCGCGTACCGCCAGGTCACCGACTTCGCGTCGATCCCGGCCGCCTTGGCGTACGCCGGCCACAACACTTCCGGCACCGCGTTCTTGATCGTGCCCAGCGTCCTCCCGACCAGGCTGCGCGGGTCGCTGCTGATCCGGCCGCCAGCCAGCCCGACGATCCCGACCACCGTCTGCTGGTGCACCGCGGCCAACACCTGGAACGACGTGTCCTTACCGGTGGCGTACCGCACCACCGCACCCGCGCCGTCCACCGTCGCGTACTGCGCGCTCCCGGCCGCCAACTGCTGATGGTTGTAGTCACCGGCCCGGCCCGGCTGAATGTCGACCTTCAAACCATGCGCGGCGAAGAACCCCTTCGCCTCGGCCACGAACGCGGCCGCGTCCCGGCCCTGCTTACCGACCGTGGTCAAAAACGTCACCTGCTCCACCTCCTGCCCGGCCGCGCCCGCCCCGTCATCGCTGCACGCCCCGGCCGCGACCGCCACACCAGCGGCCAACACCCCCGCGCCCAGCACCCGACGTGACACCCCACCCCCGCCAGCCGGCACCGGCCGCGACCGGCCAGCCCTCACCCGCACGGCGGTGCTCGACCACCGGCCACCATCACGCACGTCCGCGGTACCCGCCACGAACGCCTCACCGGTCAACGTCACCGTCGCCACCCAAGCCTCCAACCTCACGACAAATACGCGTAAAAGCCGCACCACCCGGCCAGGTCCACGCCAGCCCGGGTCGGGGCGCACGGAAAGTCCCTTGCGTGACCGAGCCGGCTCCCCTGGCCTGGCGCCACGGCAAACGCCGACCCGGTCTCCCGCGAAGACGGGAAAGGCACATCGACCGCTCCACACGCCTACGCAGGGCAGCGCCGTACCTCGCCGCCCAAACTAGATGAGATAGGTGAGTTAGGTCAACAAGGTGAGACAGATGAGTTAGGCGGATGAAGTTGGGGCGGGGTTGCGTCGCTGCTCACCGGGGTTGACCGAGGCCAGCGCGGGAAGCTCGACGCATACCCGGCGCACAGGTCGGCGACGTCGAGGGCACGCCAACCGGTGGACGGCCGCCGCGCGCTTCGGCGACAGGCAGTCCCGCCGCGTGGTGGACAATGGGTCCGCCTACGCACAGGGAGCAGCCGCTAGATGCCCAAGACACCAGCCCAGACATTCACCGAGCGCATCATCGCCGACATCACCGCACAGATCACCAACGGCCAACTGAACGAAGGTGACAAAATCCCGTCCGTGACCGAACTCGCCGCCACCTACAAATGCTCCATCGCCACCGCCAGACGCGCCATCGAACGGCTACAGGAAGACGGCGTCCTGCAAGGCCACAAAGGCCTGGGCGTGTTCGTCGGCCAAGCACCCCACTAGAGGCACCGCAGAAACGCCATAGCCACTCCTCGCTGATCACGGCGTAGCGGGTGGCCCGGTAGCGCACAGCGCGTTCGAGCCGTGCCGGTGGGCAGTAGCATGCCGACCGTGATCCGCAAAGCCATGATCTTGTCGCCGCTGCTCCTGCTGTCCCTCACCGCCTGCGCGGCAGACACCGACACCCCAGACGCCGCCACCCCCACAACGCCCGCAACCGCCTCCGCGAGCGCAACGCCAAGCGCCGGCACCCCTGCGACCACCCGGGCCTCCGGCCAGCAGGACGAACTTCGCCAAGCAGTCGTGGCCTACTCGGACGCCTTCCTGGACGCGAAACCGACCGTGGCGTACAACCTGTTCTCGGCCAGGTGCAAACAACGCATCACCCTCAGCGAATTCACCGGCATGCTGACGGCCGCCAAGCAGATGTACGGCAAGGCACTGCCGATCAAAAGCTTCGACGCGCAGATCTCCGGTGACCTCACCCGAGTCACCTACACCTACGACGTGCCGGCCCTCAACCAGACCAAAGAACCCTGGGTACGCGAAGACGGCACATGGAAGCAAGACGACTGCTGACCCCGCCCCACCCCCCCCAGCGCGCTGTAACCGAGAACGCGGACCAGGCACGTCCACACACGCCAACCCGACGGCCGCTCAGGCCGCCCGCAGCGCCCGACGAGCCGTCGCGCCGGCCCGCCCCGGCCGACTTTCAGCCGAACCGTCGTGGGACCTGGGCTCCGAACTCGCCGCACGCTCGGGCGCCGGCCGCGTCAAGCGCGGCCCGGCGGCCCCGGTTGTTTCGGCAGGGTGGATGAGCACCACCCGGGCAACCTCATCGAGCACCACAACCCCGGTCGAGCGATTCGAATGGGACGATGGGCAGCGAGTTTGGGGTCCACCAACTCGCAGCTTTGCGATCTGTGGCGAGGTCACCGCAAGTGACGTCCTGGCTGCCGCCCCGCTTCCGCGCCTCGGCGCTGGCGCGCCTGCGGTGCGGGTCGGGTTGCCATCGAGCACGGCGGGTGACGCCCTGCGTCGATGCGGTGGCTCCCGATCTTCTTGCCCAACGATCATGCACGACTGCGCTCGGTGCCCGACCGAACTGGTAGGGATTGGCGCTCGAAACCGATGCCCGGGTGGTGCTCATCCACGTTGCCAAGAACAGCCCCGGTAGACCAGATACCGGGTGCGGGTGGTCAGTGTCCTTTGCCAATGAAGTTTGTCCGTGCCAATGAAGAACGTCCGAGCGTCAGCAAGCCGATAACGGCGATCGCGAACGTGACGACGGCGGCCACCCCAGCCACCCGCAGCAGGCCAGAATGCTGACCCGCCGCGAACCCTGGCCAGCACCGCCAGCTCCGCGACGGCGACGACGGCCAGCACCAACCCAGCCACGCACCCAAACGCCATCGCCCGCAGCCGTCGCCTGAAACGCGCGGTACGGTCAGCCGGGTAGGCCGGTGGCCAGCGCCAGAACCGGCAACTCCTGGTGGTCGCCAGCTGCTTGGCGCCGGAGACGATCAGGCCGGCGTCGGTCTCCCGGACGACGTGGACGTTCATCGACGGGTCCTTCTGCTGGTGCGAAGGCTTGGACCGGTCGGTCTACGGGCTGCCGAGGGCATGGGTGAGGAAGAGGTCGTTGTCGCGGACGTACCGGTAGTAGTTGGTGATGTTCTCGGCCCACTGGTCGCCCCACTGGCGGAACCAGTCGGCGTTGTCGGCGATGCCGGCGAGTTGGGAGTTCATGATGTCCGGCGAGCGGGAGAGCATGCCGAGGCTGGTGTTGGAGAACAGCCGCAGGGCGTCGCCGCGCCGCACCACGTCCTCCGGCGTCTGCGGGAGCAGGAAGCTCACGTCTGCCCGCCCGTCTCCGTCACCGGTGGCGTATGTAAGCACGTCGCGGTGCGCGGGGTCGTGCTTGAGGTCGTACAGCGCGGCGTAAGAGTCGATCACCGGTCGGAACGGCGCGTAGCTGGTGACGTCACGGACCAGCCGGCCGCCGATGTAGATCTCCCGATCCGGCCCGAGGCCGTCGATGTACTGCTTTCCGGTCCTGATCACCAGTCCTCCTTCGCCTGGCCGGGGAGCCACCTGTGGCTCCCCGGCCGGCCCCGTGGCGGGCGCCGGCGGGCTGGCCGGCGTCGCTCGTTCATCCCGTTCCACTGTTCCGGTATCCGGCACGCGAACCGGATACCGGAATCTTGGTGAATAACCACTGGTCAGTCAAGGGACGAACGAAAGATTTCCCGAGCGCCGCCACTCACGCCCGGGTGACCACTGCCCCGCGCATCCGGCCGGCGACGCGCTGCGACCGTGGCCGCCGGACCCGGTGCTACTGTCCGTGCCGTGGAAAGAGCAGCCGTCGAACCCGCGGCACCCCTCGACGGCCGGACCGCGCCCGCTGGCGACAAGAACATCGTCAACTCAGTGCTAAAAGCCGCGAAACTGGTCGAATTACTCAGCGCCCACCAACCGGACATGAGCCTGGCTGAGCTCGCCGGCGCCACCGAGATGACCAAGTCGACGACCCGGCGCCTGCTGGCCACGCTCGAAGAGGCCGGCTGGGTCACCCGGGTCGGCGACGGCCGCTACAAGATGACGATCCGGCTCTTCGAGATCGCCGCCGGCATCGCCGACGGCATCGACCTGCGCACCGAGGCCCTACCCACCATGCGCCGGCTACGCGACGAGTTCGGCGAGACCGTCTACCTCTACGTCCTCGACCACGGGCGCGCGGTCTGCCTGGAGCGAGTCGAAGGCACGCGCCCGTTCCGGATCGTCTCGCTGCGCGCCGGCAGCGTCACCCCGCTGACCATCGGCGCCGCACCCACCGCGCTGCTCGCCTTCCACGAGCAGGAGCTGCTCGACCGCGCCTGGCACGAGGCGCAGACCCTCGAGCGGCGCCCGTTCGACAGCATCGAACAACTGGCCGCGCTGCTCGCGAAGATCAGGGTCGACGGCTACAGCTTCACCGTCGACGACGTCACCGTCGGCGTGGCCGCGATCGGCGCCCCGATCCACGACCTGTACGGCAACACCATCGCCGCGCTCAGCTTGGCCGGGCAACGCGAGCACCTCGACTCCGACCAACGCCCGGCAATGGTCACCGCGTTACTGCAAGCGACAAACGAGGTCTCCCGCCGACTCGGCCACAACCCCGGACGCACCACCGCCGGCCACGGCCGTAGCTAGTGCTCCGTTCGGCGGGGCGCGGTCGAGCTGGTCCGTTCGTCACCGGGCCGGCCGGTCGCGGTGAGCGCGGCCCGTGCTCCGCCATCATGCTCCGTCGTCGCGGTGATCGACCTCGGCATCGGCGAGCGTCCACCGCCGAAGGGCGGTCAGCCGCCAGCCGAGAAGTCCCATGATGACTGAGCAGGCAACACCACCGGAGACCATCGCGAACGCCGGACCGGTGACGCTCGCGACCGCTCCGGCCCGCGCGTCCCCCAGTAGCGGACCGCCCGCGACGACGCCGATGTGGACAGAGGAAAGCCGTCCGCGCAAGCGATCGGGCACGCTGAGCTGCAGAACGGTCTGGCGGAACACGGCCGAGACCACGTCGGCCACGCCGGCGACCATCAGGAAGAGCAGGCTGAGGGGTAGCCAGTGCGAGAGGCCGAAACCGGCGATCGCCAGGCCCCACATGACGACCGAGGTGATTACGGCGCGTCCTTGCCGCGTCACCGAGCTGATCCAGCCCGAGGTAAGGGCGCCGATGAGAGCACCGGCGCCCGGGGCGGCGGCCAACAAGCCGACGGTCACCGCGTCGCCGCCGAGCTGGTCCAGGGCGATCGCTGGGAACAGTGCCCGCGGCATCCCGAAGAACATCGCGTTCAGGTCGGCCAGAAAGCAACCCATCACGGCGGGCTTGCTCCGAAGGTAGTTGAGGCCTTCCATGACGGACCGGAGTCCGGGCCGGGTGACGGCGTGGGCCGGCGGCATCGGCCGCATCCGGCTGAGCACCGCGATGGATAGAAGGAAGGTGATGGCGTTGGCCAGGTACGTGGTCGACACGCCGAGCGCCGCGATCACGACACCGGCCACCGCTGGCCCGACGATCGTCCCGACCTGGTTGAGGCTCCGGTTCAGCGCGAACGCGGACGGGAGGATGTCCCGCCGAACCAGGCCGGCGAACGAGGCGTTGCGGGCCGGGCCCTCCAACGCGGAGAGACCGGCCGAGACGGCAACGAGCAGGAAGATGGCCCAGACCGGGGGACGGGCGATCAACGCGAGCAGGGCCAAGCCGCCGACGACGGCGGCGGCCAGGCTCTCGGTGACGATCAACAGCTTGCGCCGGTCAACGGCGTCCGCGACCGCGCCGCCGAACAGCGAGCAGAGCATCAGCGGGACGAGTTGCGCGAGGCTCGCCAGACCAACGATCAGGGTCGAGTGAGTCAGCACGTAGACCTGGTAGGGCACCGCGACCCGGGTCATCTGGTTGCCCAGGATTGCTATGGCGTTTCCGGTCCAGAGTCGCCGGTAGTCGGATGACTCACGCAGCGGCGTGATGTCGATGATCAGTCGCCGAAGGATGGGCCGGCGCTGCGCGGTCGTCACGCTCCTAACCCCATCGAAGTTCCGCCAATGTTCGCTCCCGTCTTGGTGCCAGCTTCACACCCGATGGCCTAATGGACTGACTGTTTGATAGTCTAGCGAAAATCCAGGAGCGTCGAGAGGCGGGGCAAGGTGGCAGAACGGGCGTTGCGCACCGTTACTCGCACCCAAGGCAACAACCGGGACCTCACCTCCGGGCTGGTTCGGCCCAGGCGCTACCAGCTGGAGTTCGTCGACGTCCCCGTGCTGGTGCAAGCCTTTCGCCGCATGGTCCGCCGGCTCGAGTTCGACGTCTGCGAGATGGCTGTCACCACGTACCTCTGCGCCAAGGAGCATGGGATTGCCTTCACGGCGTTGCCGATCTTCCTGGTTCGCGGATTCCACCACGGCGCAGTCGTGGTCAACACAGCTGCGGGCATCACGAACCCGACCGACCTCGCGGGGCGCACGGTCGGGGTCAGCCGGGGTTACACCGTGACCACGGGTGTCTGGGCCCGCGGCGTCCTGCGTGACGAGTACGGCTTGGACCTGGACAAGGTGACATGGGCGCCGTCGGGAGACGAGCACGTTGCCGAGTACGCGCCCCCACCGAACGTGCGCCCGCTTCCGGCCGGCAGTCCCGACCTGGCTGAGCTGGTGAGCACCGGCGCCCTAGACGCGGCCGTGGGTTCGTCCGTCGACGCGCCGGGGGTCGCGCCGCTGATCCCGGACGCGGCGGAGGCCGGCTACGCGGCTCTCCGGGCCCGCGGCCACTACCCGATCAACCACCTCGTCGTCGTGCGTGACGAACTGCTGGACGCGTACCCGGACCTCGCCGCAGATCTCTTCGAGGCGTTCACGTCTTCGAAGCAACGCTACGTGCGGCGGTTGCGCGACGGCGCCGTCGACAATCCGACCTCTGTGGATCGAACGCACGAACGGGTCATGCGGATCACCGGCGCCGATCCGCTCCCCTACGGGTTGGAGGACAACCGCGCGGTGCTGGAGGAGATCGTCCGGCACGCCACCGACCAGGGCATCCTCACACGCCCGGTCGCGCTGGAGACGCTGTTCGCCGAGGGTACACAAGAACTGCGCGGCTGATCCGCGGAGCGATCTCGCGGCAACGACCTTCGCTCCGCCACGCTCACCACCGACGAGGCCGTTGCCGGGGGGTCGACAACGGCCTCGGAGGTCGGGGCTTCCCGGACGTCAGGCCCAAGCGTCGGCGTGTCGCTGGTAGGCCTCGGGCCGCATCTCGCTGGCCAGGCCACGCTTGGCCAACTCTGCCTCGAAGTACTCGCGAACGGCTGGATCTTCGTCCGGGTACTCGATCTGGTCCCGTGCCCGGTCCTCGGGTCGTTCGGCGTGGCCATGGAACTGTACCGGCGGGTGGAGGGCCAGGTAGCGGGCCGGCTTCGCGCCCAGGTTGAAATGTTGGTGGAACCAGCGGTCCGGCGGTACGAACAGCGCACCTTCCTGCCACGGCACGACGACCGGCTTCTCGCCCTCCAGCCAGAGAGTCGAGTAGCCGGCTCCGGTCGGGATCACGATCAATCTGCCCGGGCCGTGGCGGTGCGCCTTCTTGTAGGTTTGGGCGTCGAAGACGGACATGTGTGCGCTCATGTCCGAGTCGGCGAACTGGATGCGGACGACGCGACCGCCGGCACCTCGATGGGCGTTCGTGTCGAGCTGATCCCAGGCGCTCATGTCCGGGAAGAAGTTGCCGTACCAGTAGGTGGCATTCGGGTTCCGACCGGCGAGCCAGCGCATCCCGGAACCCTTCATCTCCTTGGCGTGGGCGAAAGCGGAGTCGAGTTCGGCCCGGGTCGTGTTGGCCCGGTAAGGGTTGTCGAAGAAGAAGGCCACATCGGTGATGACCGACATGGCCAGGGGCAGGTAGTTGTAGTGCAGGAGCCGAGCCGGCCGGTCACCGGAGAGGTTGCTGAACTGCCGGTAGTGGTTGTTCGGCGCGAGGAACAGGGCCTTGTCTGCCCACTCGAACTGCTTGCCCTGCTCGGCGTGGTCGCCGGTGGCCCAGACCGTGGTCGAACCAGAACCGCTGATCACGTACACCATCTCGTCGACCGCCACCTTGTAGGGTTCGGTCGTCTGTCCGGGCAGGACCTCGGTGATGCGGGCCTCGCTGATGCCTTCCATGCCCGCGAGCCGCACGAACGCGCCGTTGCAGCCTCGCTCCGGCCAGTGGCCCAGGTCGATGGTGCGCAGATCGGGAACGAAGTGTCCCCGATAGACGGGCAAATTCTGGCTCTCCATCCACTCGTCGTAGAAGAATGACGCACTCGGTTTCGCTTCGCCCGAATCAGACATCTCGGTTCCTATCTTCGCTTGTCGCGTCTCGCCCGGCCGCGTGGGCCAGCTGTTGGTGTGGAAACGCCAGGGACTTGACGGTGACCGGTAGGGATCGGGTGGCACCCATCGGTTTCCCGATGTCGAGGTATTCGAGGTCGCCCACCTCGATCTCGTCGACGACGGTGGTGGCCGCGTGTCCCAGCTCCTCGGCGATCAGCCGGCCCAACGAGCGGGCCAGGTCGTCCCGCAGCACCAGATACAGCGGGTGGCCGGCCGCGACCCGCACGAGCGCTTCGGCGTAGCGGCGCAGGGCCTGGTAGTTCCTGGGCCCGGCGAACTCCACCACCAAGGCGATCGGCTCGTCCATCGAGATACGGTCCACTCGACTCAGCGTGTCGATGAGAGCTCTCTCGTGATCCGCCCCGGGACAAAGCTCGACCCTGGCCACCGGCAGGTTGCGCACCGGCAACGCCGACGGCTCCGCGATGTAGCAGGTCTGGCCGCTGGCCTGAACGGAGAACTGACTGGCTCCCAGCACCGTCGCTCGAATGCCCTGCTCGGCCGGAGCGAGAAGGTCGGTCAGACCCGCACTCGCGACCAGCCGCCGAATGTGCCGCCCCAGAGCCGGGCCCAGATCCCCGTATGAAGCGTCGTCGCGATCGTCGATGTACTCCGACACCCCGCCCGAGAAGACGATGTGGTCGAACGCGCACCCGTGCTGCCGCGACGGGACACCGGAGGGCGTCACCATCAGCCGCGCCCGCAGTTCGGCGGCCGGACCGGGCGTCACCGAGTCGAGGACGACCCGCGCCATCAACCCGGCCATCGCCTCGGTCACGTCTTGTGTGATCCGACGCCCCACCGCCAGCGTGACGCCCAGCTCGTCGGCGAAGAGGTATGCCGGCGGCTCGATCCGGGTCAGCATCCCGGCGTCGTCGAAGGCGACCAGCCGGGCGCCCACGCTGAACACCTCGAGGTGGGTGACTGCGCCGTTCTCGACCAGTGAAACCTTCGTCGTGCCGCCGCCGATGTCGACGTTCAGAACGGTGCCGGTGGTGGCTCGGGACAGGGCGACCGAACCGGATCCGTGCGCGGCCAACAGTGCCTCGTGACGC
Source organism: Phytohabitans maris (assembly GCF_031085175.1). Taxonomy (GTDB): domain Bacteria; phylum Actinomycetota; class Actinomycetes; order Mycobacteriales; family Micromonosporaceae; genus Phytohabitans; species Phytohabitans maris. The sequence continues at coordinate 44,143 of NZ_JAVHUY010000023.1, read as the reverse complement.
GGACCGGCGGACACACAGATGAAGTCGCCGGACCAATGGGCAGCCAGATCAGCGATCTGCTGGGCGTTGTGCTTGTTGAGGGCCTCGCCGGTGACCACCACCGCGCCGGTCTCGACATCCTTGGGTTGTAGGCCCGCCGCCTCGTAGCTGGCGCGGACGAACGTCTCCAGCTCAGTGACGTCTATGGTCGTTCCGGTCGAGTACGGGGTGAGGCGAGGCGGGCTCAGATAGACGACTTCCCGGTCGGTGACCACGAATCGACTGGAGAAATCGCCCTGGCGGCGGATCCTGAGGCGAGACAGCACGACATGGGACGTCGACGATCCGATGTCGATGCCGACCGAGGTCAGCGTGTGCTGCTCGAAGCTCTGGACCTCCACGTAGCCGTCGTCGAGGCGGTGTCGATGCTCGTGCGGAATGGCGGTCTCCCCGGTTCGAACGGTCCCAAATAGGTTAGACCATTACGCCGCGGCCGGTCAACCGTGGTCTACCGGGGCCGCACCCACCCCGCGCCGTTGCGCCCACCGATCAAGCGAATGTAATATGGTATGGCCAATCGACCAAAGGAGTCGTCGTATGGAGTCCACCCTGGTCGTCGGAGCGAGTCAGGCCGGTCTTCAGTTGGCGACAAGCCTGCGCGACCTCGGCGGAACCGGGCCGATCACGTTGATCGGCGGCGAGCGACGGCCGCCGTACCAGCGTCCACCCCTGTCCAAGGCATATCTTCAGGGCGAGCTCGGCGAAGATCATCTTGCCCTCCGGGGGCCGGAGTTCTACCGCGACTACGACATCGACCTCGTGTGCGGCGAGTGGGTCGAGGGCGTTCGGCTCACCGATCCGGTAAAAGGCGCCGGTGTGGCGACCACGCGCAACGGGCGAACGCTGGAATTCGACCGGTTGGCGCTCACCGTCGGCGGCGCGCCGCGGCGGATCTGGGCGCCCGGATCGGAGCTGTCCGGCATCCACTACCTACGTGACGTCGACGACGCCGCTCAGCTGCGCACGGAGCTCGAAGACGCCCAAGAAGTGGTGGTCGTCGGTGGTGGGTTCGTCGGACTCGAGGCCGCGGCCGCCGCGACCGCGGCGGGCAAGGCCGTCACCGTCGTCGAGGCGGCCGACCGGCTGCTGGCCCGGGCCGTCGCGCCGACGATGTCGCACTTCTACAGCGCGGCCCACCGCCGGCGCGGCACCCGGATCCTATTGGGAACCGCGGTCGCCAGCTTCACCGGCGACCGCGGCCGGTTGACTGGCGTCGAGCTCACCGATGGGCGCGTGCTGCCGGCAGACATGGTCGTCGTCGGCATCGGTCTGGTCCCCCGCACCGAGCTGGCGGAGTCGCTCGGCCTGACCTGCCACGGCGGCATCGTCGTCGACGAGCGCGCCCGCACCAGCGTTCCGAGCGTCGTGGCCGCCGGCGACTGCACCGTCACCGCCCACCCCGAGTTCGGGTCCCTGGGGCTGGAATCGGTACCGAACGCGGTCGCCCAGGCCAAGGTCGCGGCCGCGACACTGCTGGGCGTGGTGACCCCGGCTGCCGGCGTGCCCTGGTTCTGGTCCGACCAGGCCGACCTCAAACTGCGGATCGCGGGACTCAACAGCGGATACGACGAAACGGTGCTCCGCGGCGATCCAGCCTCCGAGGCGTTCTCGCTGCTGTACTACCGACGCGGCGAGCTGGTGTCGATCGACGCGGTCAACTCGCCCCGCGACTTCATGGCGGTGCGCCGCATCCTGGAGCGCGGCGGCAACGTACCGGCGCCGCACGCGAGCGACCCGAGCTTGCCTCTCAAGGTCTTTCTCCAGGCTACGGCCTGAGGTCAGAGCGCCTCGATCTGCTGACGGGTCAGCCCCGGCATGAGCGAGATGTGGATGACGTCGTCGACTCCCTCGCCGCCGAGGGTGCGGATGGCGAGGTCGACGTCCTCGAGCGGGAATCGGTGAGTGGCCAGCCGCTCCAGCGGGAAGCGACCCGACGCCAGTTGCTCGAGCGCGAGCTCGCACGCCTTGTACGAGTGCCCGCGCGCACTCTTGATGGTGATCGCCTTCTCGGTGACTTTCTTGACCGGGAAGTCGGGGAACGCGGCCAGCTCGCCCTGGATGAGCAGCACACCCTCGCGGCGCTTGAGCGCGTCGATGCCGAGCAGGACGGGACCCGCGCCGGCCCGAGAGGTGCAGTCGAGCACGAAGTCGACGCCCCGGCCGTCGGTGATCTCGCGGACCCGGTCGAGCGGGTCCTCCTGGGAGATGTCGACGACGTGGTCCGCGCCGAGCTCCTGAGCGAGGCCGAGCCGGGCCTTGTCGCGAGTGGTGCCGGTGACGATGATCTGTGCCGCTCCGGCCTGCTTGCAGGCGACCACCTGCGACAGCCCTTGCTGACCCGGGCCTTGGATGAGGACGGTGTCGGAGTAGCCGACGCCCGCGGCGAGCAATGCCCACTCGATGCCGTTGGACAGTGGGGTCACCAGACCGGCGAGCTCGGCGTTGACGCCCTCCGGGACCCGGTGGACGACCGCGTTCCACGGCAGGTACATGTACTCCGAGAAGCCACCCCACAACGTGCCCTCGTTGGTGGTCGGCGTGTAGCCGAAGCGACGCGCGTCAGGGTTGGTCCGCCAATCGGTGGCCTCACAGTGACGGAACTCCCCGATCCGACACCACTCACAGTGGTAGCAGCCGACGTAATGCTCGACGAACACCCGGTCCCCGCGCTTCACGCCGTGCAGTCGGGTGAATCCAGGACCAGCGTGTTCGATGGTCCCGACGTTTTCATGGCCCATGATGACCGGTCCCCCGATCACGGGGTTGTCGTACAACTTGACGTCGGTCCCGCAGATGCCGGCGACCTCGACGCGCAGCAGGGCGTCGTGGTCACCAAGAACCGGCATCGGGAACTCGAGGATCTCGGTGGTCCGCGGCGCGGTCCGGACCGCTGCCCGCACTCGATCTGTCATCGACACTCCAATGTGGTTACAGCACGGCATCACTGCCGGCCGAGGAACTCCAGGACACGCGCCGTCGACGCCTCGGGCGTCTGCTCGGCGACGGGCACGTCCCAATACTCGTTGTTCGGCAGGCACTCCTGCAGGTAGCGCGCGGCCGAGCGGGTGTGCGACGTATCCTCCCCGGGCACGATCAGCGCCGGGACATCGAGCGTCAGCAGGTCTTCTGGCTCCGGACCGGGCACGGTGTCGCGGTCGAAGAGCAGACGCGCTGATCCACTGACCAGCCACGCGTAGCGGGTCGGATCGAACTCCGCGTAGGCCGCGGCGAAAGCGTCGTCGCCACGCAACACCGCGGCCCACGGGCCGACCCGCGGGTCGGTCGAGAAGCCGGCGGTCGTCGACCGGGCAAGCTCGACCACCGCCGCCAGGCCGGCCGTCGCTACGAAGCCGAGATGAGCGGTGAAGCGTTCCTGCTGTCGCATCCGGTAGGTGACCCCACCGGCCGGCGAAAACAGTACCATCGACCGTACCCGGACCGGATCGGCGATGGCCAGCAGCGCCGCCGACGAGCAGCCCACACAGCCACCCATGGTGTGCGTCGACGCGATGCCGAGATGGTCGAGGAGAGCGACCGCCTGGGCGACGTACTTGGCCCAGGAGAGCCGCTCCAGCCGGCTGCCCGAGGCGCCCGACTCGCGTCGGTCGAAGACGATGCAGGTGTAGTGGGGCGATAGCGCCTCCACGAAACCGAGCCGGCGGTAGCGACCGAGCTGCGTCCAGTTCTCGAGGCTCGAATCGAACCCGCCCGGGCTGAACATCAGCAGCGGTGGTCCGGCTCCCACGGTCTCGTAGCGGGTCCGGATTCCGTGCAGCTCGACGATTGGCATGTCTTTCCTCCTCAGACGCCCGGACGGCTCAGGCGCGGATCGCTCTCAACAGCTCGACGAGGTCGTCCTGATCCGCCGGCGCCAGGAGGATGCGGGCGTACGGTCGGATCGCCATGAAGGTCTCGCCGGTCAAGCCGTCCTCATCTGCCATCAGGAGGCCGGCCGTCATGATGGCGCGCACCTGCGCCGCTGCACCGACCGTGGCGACCGCCTCGGCGTTGACGCGGTTGGTAGCGACCATGATGACGGAGTCCGAGTCCGCCAGCTCGCCCGCGAGCGGACGGGCCTCACCGGCCACGGTGAGGAGCTCGTGGCCCGGACCGGGCGCCGAGTAGAACTGCGCCTGGCCCCACGGCTCGTCCATGACCGCGCGGACGGTCCGCGCCGCCTCGTCGTCGAAGGCCACCACGCGGGTGGACCGCGCGTAGGCCAACGGATAGTCGATCCGGTACGCCGCCTCCTTCGCGGTGGCGGCCCGGGCGCACCGGCTCACCGGACTCGGTTCAGCCATGATTCCTCACGTGCCTCTGGTCAGACCGACGTCTGGGCCACACCCGGGCGTGCGTCGAACGCCTCACCACTGCCCTCCACGAACGACTGGTCCGCCGGCAGGACCACGGCGACGGAGCGGATCCGCTGGTGGGCCGGCCGGTTGCCCAGCGGCTCGGTGCCGTAGTCACGCAGAGCTTCGGCGGCGCGCCGCAGCTTCTGGCGCGCCTTGATGATGCCGACGTCGGTGGCGACCAGACGCTCTTTGGTGCGGTCGACGATCGGGCCCATGCTCTCCTGCAACGACGAGTCCTGGATCGCGATGCCCTCGACCCCGGAGAACCACTCGCCGGTCCGTTGCTTCTCGCGGTCGATGAGGTAGTCGTTGTCCTTGTTCGCCACCGGACGGTAGGTGCCGGGGACGTTCTTGCTGTGCACGCCGGCGCCGCCCTTCATCGCGTCCCGCTCGGCCGCGGTGAGCGGGCGGACGGGGTGGTAGTCGAAGCTCCACGCCCAGCAGTTCTCGTCGTCGATCGGCACCCAGAAGTGGCCATGCAGCGAGTGGTCTCCGCGCGGCGGCACCATCGTGAAGTTGGGCAGTACCCACGGCGTCACCCGCCAGTAGTAGTGGCCCTCTTCGGCGTTGCGGCGGGCGCCGATGAGCAGGCCGCCGTCTCGTTCGACGATTTCGAAGTACGGCTTGAGGTCTCCCTTGTTGTACTGATTGCCCCTCGCGCCGGCGAACAGCGGGTCGGCCTCGAGGCCGTCGCCGTTCGGTCCCCCGCCGTGCAGCCAGGTCACGTGACTGGAGTCGATGCCGCCTTCGAGGGCCTGGAGCCAGTTGCACTCCTGGAAGCGCTTCGACGTGAAGGTCTGCTCGGACGGGACGGTGGCGAACTCCCACTCCGGCAGGGGCGGCTGCTTGGCCGGGTCGCCGAGGTAGGACCACAGCAGGTCGCCCACCTTCACGAGCGGGTAGGAGCGCAGCTTGACGTTCTTGCAGAACTCGGAGTTGTTGAGTTCGCTCGGGACGTCGATCGCCTGGCCGTCGGCGGCGTACTTCCACCCGTGATACGGGCAGCGGATGCCCCCCTCCTCGACGCGGCCGAACCACAACGAGACACCCCGGTGGGCGCAGAACTCGTCCATCAGCCCGTACTCGCCTTCGGGCGTGCGGACGGCGATGAGGCGTTCGGACAGGATCTTGACCCGCACCGGTGGACACCCGTCCTCGGGGAGCTCGTCAGTGTGCAGCACGGGCTGCCAGTACCGCCGGAACAGCTCACCCATCGGCGTGCCGGGACCCGTTTGCGTGAGCAGGTCGTTGATGTCAGGCCGCAACATGGCTCATGCGTTCCTTCGCTCTCAGCGCCACGCCTCGGGGCGCGGTTCGACGACGAGTCCGTCGAGCTCCTCGGTGATCGGGATCTGGCAGCCGAGGCGGCTTGCCTCGGTGAAGTCGGTCACCCCGAGGTCGAGCAGATCGGCTTCCATCTCACCGGGTCCACCCACCCGCTCGCGGAAGTCCTCCCGGACCCACACGTGACAGGTAGCGCACGAGAGCTGACCGCCGCATTCCCCGACGATCCCGGGGACGCCGGCGCGGACGGCGGCGCTCATGACCGACTCGCCGGGGTTGGCGTCGACCGAGCGCTGATCGCCGTCGCTGCCGATGTAGACGACCTTCGGCACGGCACTCCCTCCCCGAAGGACCAATGGTAGGTCCAATGTACCAGCAGGGAGCACCTCTGCTCTACGGCCGTCAAGCGGTACTCACCCGGTAGATCGCCGCGGCGTTCGTGCCGAGGACGGCGCTCTTCTGGGCCGGCCCCAGCGCGCCCAGGGTGTCTTCGATGAGGTCCAGCAGATCGCCGAGGCTCCCCTTCGCCGCGGGAAAGTTGGAGCCCACCATCACTCGCTCGGACCCGAACTCTTCGATCAGTCGGGTCACGAGCGCGCCCGGATCGCCACCGGGTTGCTTCTGGACCCGGTGGATCACCCCTGGGGTGATCTTGAGGTGGACGTCGAATTCCTTGAGCACGGACAGTTCCCTGATGCCCTCGTCGTACGGGGGCCCGCCGTCGAGCCGGGGACGTCCTCCGTTGTCCACCAACACGGTGAGGCCGGGGAATCCGAAGAGAACCGCGGACAGTTCGGGCAGGTGCTCGGCCCGTACTGTGACGCAGACCGGGATCTTGCGGTCCGACAGGTATTCCCACACCCGGTTGTGGCGTGGATCGTCGAGTCGCGCCGGCGCCTCGATGTTCGTGCTGCCGGGAGATCGGCGGATCCGGACGCCCGAGAAGCCCCGGTCCGAGATCCAATGGTCCAGGTCGTCGATCACGCCGTCGGACAGGAAGTCCACCGCGCAGACGCCGACGAAGCGGTCCCGGTGGCGCTCCAGGGTGTCGGCGGCGTAGCTGTTGTCGACGCCGTAGGCCGTCGCCGCCTGGATGAGCACCGCCCGGTCCACGCCGGCCTCGTCCATCTGGGTCAGGAGATCCTCGGCGGTGGCGGGATGCTCGACGGACCAGGCCGACTGGACGCCGCCCAGCGGGGCGAACGGGTACTGCTCGCGGTCGGACGAGATGACGTGCGTATGGGTGTCGAAATAGAACATGTAGCTTCTCCCAGGCAGTGAGCGTTTATCGCGACAGGTAGAGGGCCCGGTCGGGTCGCACCGTCACGATCACCGGGTCGCCTTGCCGGCACGCGGTGGACGGCGGCAGGTACGCGTGGAGCTTCGTCCCGCTCAGGTCGACGATCATGTGCTGCATGTGGCCCAGGAACTCGACCGACACCGCGGTGCCGGTCAGTGCGTTGGGCTGCGACGGCTGACCGGTCGTGGCCGGCTGCACGTCGATGTCCTCCGGGCGGATGCAGACGTTGCCGTCGACTGCGCTCGTCCCGTCGGTCCCGCTGTCCTCGCCCCGGAATCGCATGCAGCGCACCACTCCGAAGGCCGTGCGCACGTGGACTTCGTCGTCGTCGCCGAACGGAGTGACGAGGGTGCCGGGAACCAGGTTGGCGCTGCCGAGGAAGTCGGCCACGAACGACGAGCGGGGCGAGTCGTAGATCGCCTTCGGCGAGCCCACCTGTTCGACCCGGCCGGCGTTCAGCACCGCGAGGCTGTCCGAAAGCGCCAGCGCCTCGCTCTGGTCGTGGGTCACGTAGAGCGTGGTCACCCCGAAGTCCTGCTGGAAGGATTTGAGCTCGGTGCGCAGCTGCGACCGTAGTTTGGCGTCGAGGTTCGACAAGGGCTCGTCCAGAAGCAAGAGGTCGGGTTCGCACAGCAGCGCCCGGGCCAGCGCAAGGCGTTGCTGCTGGCCGCCGCTCAGCTGCGTGGACCACCGTGTCGCCGCGTGGTCGAGGCCGACCACTTCGAGCATCTCCATCACACGCCGCTTGGTGGCCTGCCGATTTCCGCGGCGGTGTGCCCGCCTGAACCGGCCATGCTTGAACGGGAAGGCGGCGACGTCGTACACGCTCATGTGCGGCCAGATGCCGTACGACTGCGGCACCAGCGCGATAGGCCGCTCCTCGGGCGACAGGTTGCGCCTGCTCGCCGTCGAGAACACCACGGCGTCGCCGATCCTGACTTCACCCCGGTCGGCGTTCTCGAGGCCGGCGATACAGCGCAGGGTCGTCGTCTTGCCACACCCGCTCGGGCCGACGAGGCTGAAGAAGCTGCCCTTCGGCACCTCGAAGGAGATGTCCTCGATGGCGAACGCCCGCGTCTTCTGCCTGGCGTCGAGGAAAGACTTGGTCAGGCCGGAGACCTGCAGCGTCTCGCCGCGGGTGCGGACCGAGCCGCGACCAACGGCCGGCCGCGGTGCCGCCCCCGGCGTCTCCCGCTGATCCACGTTTGCCGTCATAACGCGCCGCCTTCCGACGATCTCCGGTTTCTGCGATTGATCAACCACGTAATCGACGTGCACACAACGAGCAGCATCACCGCCAGTGCGCTCGCCTGGGGATAGGCCGCGCTCTCGGTGAGGTACTGCCATACGAGCACCATGATCGTGCGGGTGTCGCCCGTCGACAGCAGCAGCGCGATGGGCAGTTCTCCCAAGGCGTGTACGAACACCCAGAGCCAGGCGCGCGACAGCGTCGGCCACATCAACGGGAGCACGATCCTGAGGTTCACCGTGAAGGCCGAGGCACCCGAGACCCGCCCGACCTCTTCCAGACCGTTGTCCAACTGCAGAAACCCCGCCTGGGTCTGGCGCGTCGTGCGCGGCAGATACGCCGTGACGAAGCCCAACACGATGATCCAAATGGTGCCGTACAACGGGATGGGGGCCATGAGGTAGAAGAACAGGATGGACGCGCCGAGCACGACGCTCGGGACGCCGTACACCAGGGACGTCATCTCCAACAGCAGCCCGCCACCGCGGAACCGGCCGCGGACGGCGACGATAACGATGCACAGCGCCAGCAACGTGGTTATCGTCGCAGTGGCCAGACTGATGATCAGGGTGTTGCGCGCCAGCTCGAAGACGCCGGGCCGGAAGATCACTTCGTAGTTGTCCAATGTGAAGTCCGCGAAGGAGGCCCAGCTGAACTTTTGGACGTACGGCAGGAAGCTCATCCACAGCAGGGTCAGGACGGGTATCACGATCCCGACCGCCTGGTAAACCAGCACTAGCGCGAAGACGGTAAAGCGCCACCGTCCCAGGGGTTTGACCGTCGGCCGGTAGCCGACGCCCGTCACGACGCGGAAGCGGTTCGCGTGCTTCACCTGGCGGCGGTACAGCTCGAAGAGGGCCATCGCCACTACTAGGATGAGCACGCCGTAGGCGCTGGCCGCACCGTAGTTCGGCAGTCCCGAGGGCGGCTGCAGAGCCTGCTGGATGTAGGTGCTGAAGACGAAGATCCCGTCGCCTCGGCCCAGGAGCGCCGGAATCGAGAAGGCCTCCAACGTGACGACGACGAGCAGGATGGCCCCGGCGAAGATCCCGGGCGAGGCCAGCGGCAGGACGATCGCCCGCATGCGCCGTCGCCAACCAGCGCCGGCGGAGGCCGCCACCTCCTCCAGTTCCGTGTTGAAGCTGCTGAACTGCGGAGCGATCATCATGTACATGCTCGGCACACCGAAGACACCGCTGACGATGATCATGCCCAGCAGCGAGTAGATGTCGAAGTTCACCCCGAACATCTTGCCGAGTACGACGGTCAGCGGGCCGTTCACCGGATTGGCGACCAGAAGCCAGGCGATGACCAGGACGGTTCCCGGCACCGCCATGGGGGCCACCACGAGCGACTCCAGAAACGACCGGTACGGCACGTCGGTCCGCTCGATGACGTAGGCCAGGCCGACCGACAGCACCATCGTGAGCACCAGCGTCCCGCCCACGAAGATCGCGGTGTTCGCGGCCAACTCGAGAATCTTCGAGGTACTGAAGATATTGACGAAGTTGCTCAGCGAGTAGCCGTCCACCCGGAAGGGCAATTGACTCGTCGTCGGTTTGAGGCTGCTGTAGAGCAGGGTCACCACGGGAACGGCGACCAGGCCGAGAACGATGATGGTCAGGACGATGTACGCCGCGTGGATCCGCCGGGCGAAGGCCTTCGTGAGGTTGTAGGCCCGGACATGGTGGCCCTGTCGGGTGCCCGCCCGCCGCGCCGGCTCCGGTGCGCGACCGTTGAGTTCGTCGGCCGGCCGGGTGCCTTCTGCCACCTGTGGTCGCGGCACGGTCGGCGTCAGCTCTCGGCTATCGCTCATCCCACTGATCCATCACCACGTTTGTGCACTGTCCATCCGCCTTCCGTACCGCGTACCAATGTCAAGCTGAACGTGCCCGAGGGCCGCCCTTCGACCACCGCACCGCGGCCCGTTCAGCGCCTCGGTGCGGTGGTCGCCGGGACAAAGGTCGTCCGGCCTCAGCTGACGCCGAAGACCTTCGCGATCTGGTCGCCCTTCTCCGACAGCTGGTCGAAGTCCTCCGGCTTCGCGGCCGCCTCCCATTCCAGGCCCGCGTCGCACATCTCCTTGACGATCTCGAGCTTCACCGACTCAGCGGAGCAGTCGGTGGTGAGCGGAACCTTCGAGCTGTTGACTTTGACCAGGGCCTGCTGGCCCTCGGGGCTGGAAAGGAAGATCCCCAAAAGCGTCCCGGCGTTGGGATGCGGCGCGCCCTTGGGAACGTAGGCGAAGGTCGGCGAGACCCCGGCCGGGCCGAGCGGCGCCAAGGCGACCGGTGCGCCCCGGTGCTTCTGTTCCAGGAGCAGGTTCATCTCCGTGGGGGTCAGGGCCACCTGACCGGAGGTCAGAAGCGCGATGTTCTCGGTGCCGTTGGCGGTGAGCGTCGGCTTCTGGGCCGCGAGCTTCTCCGTGTAGGCGACCGCGGCGGGTATCCCGCCCAACTCGGGGTTGAGGACGTAGGTGTCCGTGTAGCTGCCGCCCGTGTCGACCGCGAGCATGCCCTTGTTCGCCCACTGCGGCTTGAGGAGGTCGTCCAGCGACTTCGGAACGTCGGCCGCCGGGACCCGCTCCGTGTTATAGGCCCAGATACCCGTGGAGGCCCACGAGTACATGAGGTTCGGGTGCAGGGACAGGTCGGCGGAGGCGACCCCGTACTTCGGCCAGTCGACGACCTCCGAGATCTCCGAGGTGACCGTGGACACCGTGGATCCGGTGGTCATGCCCAGGTCGAGAGTGACGGCGCGGCCGGCCTGTTCCAACTGCAGCTTCTGAATCTGAGAGGAGTTCTTGTTGCTGATGTACTTCACTTTGACGCCGGGGTACGCCTTCTCGAAGGCCTCGATGACCGGCTGCACGGTTTCCTGGCTGCGCGGAGACTGCCAAGCCACCTCGCCTTCCTTCTGGGCCGCCGCGTACAGCTGCTCGAGTGGCGTCCCGCCAGCGTTTCCGACCGCCGTGCTCGTTGGCTCCGAGTCCCCGCACCCGGCCATGACGAGCGCGACCATGAGGCCCGTTGCGAAGATGCCCCAGCGCGGGCCGCACTTGGCCATTTACACACCTCCACCTTGAATGCCGGTCCATCGGAATAATGGTCCATTGGGCAGACCATTACCCTACGAGGGTGACCCCGCTCACGTCAACGCTCAAGCCGAAATCTGCCTGATCAGAGGCCGTAACCAGCTCTTCACACCGCGATCGACGGCCGCCGCGTCGCCTGGTGAGCCGCGGGTCACGCGCGCAGGCCCAGCCTGACCGCGAGCCGCGGATAGACCCGCAACGCGTTACGCGTGAAGATGGCGTCCCGCTGCTCGCCCGAAAGGTCCGCCGCGTCGACGTAGCGTTTCGTGTCGTCCCACCCGGTGCCGGTGTCCGGATCGACGCCTTTGACCGCGCCGAGCATCTCCGAGGCGAACAGGATGTTGCCGGCGTCGACGACCCGGGTCAGCAGGTCGACTCCAGCCTGGTGGTAAACGCAGGTGTCGAAGAAGACGTTGCCCATGACGTGCTCGTCCAACGGTGGCCGCCGCAGCCGCTCAGCCAGTCCTCGGAACCGACCCCAGTGGTACGGCACCGCTCCCCCGCCGTGCGGCAGGACCAGGCGCAGGGTCGGGAAGTCGCGGAACAGATCGCCCTCGATCAGCTGCATGAACACGGACGTGTCCGCGTTGAGGTAGTGGGCGCCGAGGGCGTGGAAGTTGCGGTTTCGCGACGAGGAGACATGCACCATCGCCGGCACGTCCAGCTCGACCATCGCCTCGTAGATCGGGTACCAGTAACGGTCGGTCAGCGGTGGGCCGGTCCAGAAGCCACCCGAGGGGTCCGGGTTGAGGTTGCAGCCGACGAAGCCCAGTTCGTCCACGCACCGTCGAAGTTCACGGATCGAGTCGTCGAACCCGTTCGCCGGGGTCTGTGGGAGCTGGGCGACGCCGGCGAAGTGCTCGGGAAAGAGCTCCGTGACCCGATGGACAAGGTCATTCGACTCGCGTGCCCACACCCGGGCGACGCCGGGGTCCGGCACATGGTGGCCCATGCCGGAGGCTTTGGGCGAGAACAGCATGACGTCGCCGCCGCGTTCGCGCAGAAGACGCAGCTGGTTCGGCTCGATGCTCCGACGGATCTCGCCGTCGGTGATGGCCGACAACTCCGGGGCCGGGCCGGCCCGGTCGGACAGCCACGCCAGTTGCGCGTCGCGGAATGCCTTGAGTTGTGGCGGCGTGGTCGTGTAGTGGCCATGGCAGTCGATGATCACAGTCGGACCCTCGCCTCTATGCCACCACGAGCTGGGTGGAACTCCCGGCGCACTCGAGGGTTCGGCGCGCGATCTCGTCCGACGTCGCGAACCACAGGCCGTCATGGCCCTGAACGTAGTCGATCAGCTTGGCCACCGCGTTGATCCGCCCGGCCCGACCCGAGATCTCCGGATGGAACGAGAACGGGCAGTAGACCGGCCCCAGCTCGGACTCGCCATAGAACGTATCGAACGCGCCGCTCCAGATGGCGAACGCCACCGCCGGGTCGACGCCCGACCGCGTCCCCCCGAAGGCTCTCGAGTCGCCGAACGGCTGGCGGATGACCTCGACGATCTCACGGGAGCCGTCGGTCAACAGGAACGGCATGTCCCGGATGTACGAGTTCGAGTTGTACCGAAGGCCCATTTCCATGGCGAGGGCGGTGGTGTTCGGACTCTGGTGGCAGCTCCGCCATCCGGTCGGGCGATCACCGGTCAACCGTTCCAAGATGTTCAGCGTGTCGGCGAAGATCTCGCGCTCCTGGTCGACAGGGACGTCGGTGACCACCTCGTGGTGATAACCGTGGCCGGCGATCTCGTGCCCATCTTCCTTGATCGCCAGAACCTCGTCCGGGAAGTGCTCGGCCAGCGCTCCGCACACCATGAAGGTTGCGCGCACACCGCGGGACTTCAGCAGGCGAAGCATGCGGCGCACACCGTCCACCGCGCCGTAGTCCTTCTCGGTGAAGCTCTCGTAGTCGACGTAGCCGTTGGGCTTGGGCTTGAGTGCCTCGCTGCCCTGGTAGTTGACGACGAAGGACACGGCCATCCGGTACGGCTCGGGCCAGGAGATCCGGTCATCGACGAACTTCGCCTTCAGAGGTGACCGGTCATCGATCCGTTGCCGGCACACCGAGCAATCCGTGTTCATCCCAACTAACCCTTCTGGTCATTCCCAATCGCCCGCGCTGAGCGCGGGATCAGCCTTGATGTCGAGCAGAAACGGAGTCCTGAGGTTCTCGAAGGTGGATTTCAGCTCGCGGATGTCGTCGACCGTGCGGATCGTCGCGCTCCGCGCGCCCAGCGCCTTGGCGACGGCGGCGAACGACGGCCATGGCCGCAGCGAGTAGCTCGGGTCGTGGCCGTGCGCGGTGAGCCGGCGGAACTCGGCCCCGTACGAACCGTCGTTGAGCACCGCGACGACGAGCGGCAGGCGCTCCTGCACCGCGGTGTTGAGCTCCATCAGGCCCATCATCAGGCCGCCGTCGCCGACGGCCGCCACCGTCACGTGGTCGGGGTCGGCCACACTGGCGCCTATCGCCGTCGCCAGACCGAGTCCGATGGAGCCGAAGCTCGCGCTGTGCGAGAACCCTCCGGGCCGGCAGTGCAGAAATCGCCAGGGTGCTCCCCGGAAGCGGCCGATATCGGTGACCAGCGTCCGCTCGGCCGGCAGCACCTGGTCCAGCGCGACCATCGCGGTGCGCATGTCGATCAGCGTCGCCGAGCTCCGATCGCGAAACTGGGTCTCCGGCGTGAAGCCCGCGAGTTCGGCGCGCACCGACCCGGTCCACCGTCGGGCCGGCGGCGGGCCCAGTTCGGTGAGGCAACGGCGTACCGCCCGCGCGAAGGTGCGAGCGTCGGCCAGCACTGACACCGTCGAGCCCGGGTGTCCGCCGAGGACCGAGACGTCGGTGTCGCAGTGGACGACGGCCTTGTCCCTGAGCAGGTCGCCACCGACCGTCGTGTAGCGGTTGAGTCCGGCGCCCAGGACGATCACGCAGTCGGCGCGGCTGAGGTAGGTGAGGGCGAGCGGGTGGGCCTCGACGCCGAACAGTCCCAGATCGAGTGGATGACCGCGGAACAGGTCCTTCGCCATGACTGTGGTCGCCAGCGGGGCGTCGAGCTGCTCGGACAGCGCGAGCACGTCGTCGCGCGCGCCGCTCTGGACGACGCCGCGCCCGGCCAGGATGATCGGTCGTTCCGCCGAGGCGATCACCCCGACCGCGGCGTCGAGCACGTCCTCGTCCGGACCGGCCGCCTGCCTGCCGAACCCGGGCGAGCGGAAGACCGATGGCCGGTACTCGACCGGCTCGTCGAGCAGCTCGGGCGGGACGTTCAGTACCCCGGGGCGCCTGGTCGCGTAGATCGTCCGCATCGCGATGGCGATGTCGTCGACCGCGGTCCGCGCGCTGTGTACAAGGTGGTAGTCCGCCCCGGTGAGCTGGGCCGCCGCCCGCAGGTCGAGCGCCTGCAGGTGACCGCGGACGCGGGGAGTCTCGCCGGTGAGCAACAGCAGCGGGGTGCGCGTGCGGACCGCTTCGGTCAGCGCCGTCAACGCGTTGGTGGTTCCCGGGCCGTGGGTGATCGTGGCGACGCCCAGCTTGTCGCTCATGCGGGCGTAGCCGTCGGCCATGGACACGGCCCCCGACTCGTGCACCGCACCGATGTATCGGCCGCTGTCGAGGTCGAGGTACGCGGCGATGTAGGTCAGGTTGGCGTCACCCATCAACCCGAACAGCCGCTCGACGCCACTGTCGACGAGCGACCGGGCCACGGTCTCGTGCAGCTTTATCGTCGCCATGCCAGCTCAGTTCCCGAGTCCACGAGTTCGCCGTACAGCGACAGCAGCCGGCTGGGCAGCTGCCGCACGTCGTCGAGGACTTCGTAGTTGCCGTCGCCGCAGGTCTCGCGCAGGTAGTCCAGGCCCTCCTTGTCGACCGTGAGCAGGAAGACCCGGATGCCGGCGGCGCGTGCCTCGTCGACCGCGGCGCGGACGTCCCGGTTGGCGTAGTCGGTCACCGCGGCCTCGCCGTACTCCTGGCCGTAGTCCCGGTCGTACGGACGTCCGTCGGAGATGACGACGAGCAACCGGGTCTGGGCCGACTGCTCGCGAAGTTTGTGGGTCGCGTGCCGGATCGCCGCTCCCATCCGGGTTCCGGACACCGGTACCGCGCGCGCGAACCGGGACAGGACCCCAGGCGTCAGCTGCTCGTGGAACTCCTTGAACACGTCGACGGTGACCGCCCCTCGCCCCCGGCCGGAGAAGCCGTAGACCGCGAAGGAATCGCGCACCCGGTCGAGAAGGTGGGCCAGCAACGCCACGCTGTCCATCTCCAGATCCAGCACACGCGGCCGGTCCCGGAAGTCGTCCGAGCCGTCGCCGGTCGCCGCGACGCGCTCGGCCGTCGACGAGCTCAGGTCGACCAACGCGGCGAGCGCGACGTCCCGCTCGACCGGCATCCGGGCCAGGTACACGTCGTCCGAGGCCGAACCGGTGACACGCAGGTCGATCAGCGCTTCGGTCGCGGCGTCCAGGTCGATCTCGTCGCCTTCGGCCTGACGCCCGACGAGCTGATGCCGTTCCGGCCGGAGCGCCGCCAGGAGCGCGTGCAGGGCGGGCAACACGTCGGTGTGCCGATCGAGGGCGGCGTGATAGCCATCGGCGTTCTCGCCCGGCGCGATGCGCCGCTCCCGGACCCGGCACCAGGCCCGCCGATACGCGCGGCGGAATCCGTCCCACTCGTCGTAGACGAAGGTGCCCGGGCCGTCGGGAGACAGCGTCCCGTGCGCCTCCGGCGCGTCGTCGAAGACCGGCTCGTTGTGCTCGTGCGCGACCGGGTGCAGCCCTTCGGGCTCGTCGTGGTGATGGTGATCGTGGTGGTCGCCGTCGTGGTGGTCCACGTGCCACGACTCGCCAGCCGCGTGCCCCGCACCGGGTGGCAGGAATCGTATGATCTCCGCCTCGCGATGCTGGATGGGCGGCGTGTGCGGCAGGAAGCGGGGCCACAGCACGTCGCGGTAGTCGACCGGGGGGACGACGACGTCGAGTACGTTCCCACCCTCGAGTCCCACGACCGCGTGGTCCGGCCAGCGACGAGAGTCCGGCGGCTCGATGTCGGTCGCGGCCGGCACACGGACCCAGGACGCGGCCGGTTCGGCCGGCCCGATCGCCGGTAGCCGCGTGACAAGGCCGTAGACCCGGACAGTCGCTTCGACCGTGTCGGCCACGGTCGAGCGGGGATCGCGAAGCAGCCGGCAGACGAAGGCGACCTGCGCCGCTTCGGCGGCGATCACGGCCGGAACCGCGACCGCCGGATCGTCGAGACTCAACCGGGCCAGCGCGTCGGCCAGCGCCTGTCGTGGCGTCGCGCCCGCTCGCAGCGGGAACCGGTCGCGGGCCGCGGCCCGAGCCGCTCGCAAGGCGGGCTGCAGGCCTCGGAACCGTGTGGTTCGCGCCTCGACCCGGATGTCCTCGAGCACGGTGAAGATCTGCTCGGCCAGGGTCCGGTGGCCGAAGAGCGCGAAGACCCGCTCGAAGTCCCCGGCGCCGTCGGCCACCGGTGCCGCCACGCCACGCAGGGAACTCGGCAACAGGGCCGGCGCCTGCTCGAACCGGAACTCGAAGCTGCCCAAGGTGTCGTGCAGTGCGCGGTGCGCGATGGCGGCGCGGTACCAGTCGAGACCCTGGGCCGAGGCGGGCAGTTGTATCGTGTCGAGGGTGTCCGGGAACTGCACCGGATCGTCGGCATCCGCGTGGGCCACGATCGTCCGCACGCAGCCGGACAGCCCGGTGTAGAGCAGCCCGAGCCTCGGCGACACGTCCGCCAGGGCCACACCCGTGGGTCCATCGACCGACATCGACACCCCGGTCAGCCACCCATGACCGCGTCGATGATCTCGCGGATCCCGGCCGCAGTACCCCGATCGTCCGTCACCGACAGGGTGATGGCGGCCTCGCATGCCTGTCCCAGCGGGACGCCGGTGGCGACCATCCGCGCGGCGTAGATGAGCAGTCGCGTGCTCGGTCCCTCGATGACGTTGTTCAGGCTTAGGTTGCGAATCTTGGCGCCGAGTTCGGCGAACCGGTCGGCCGTCTCGCCATCGACACCTGATTCCACGCGGATGATCTCGGCTTCCCGCCCGGTGTCCGGATAGTCGAACTCGATCGCGACGAACCGCTGCTGGGTACTGTGCTTCAGATTCTTGATCGACGACTGGTACCGCGGGTTGTAGGAGGCGACGAGCTGGAAGTCGGGATGGGCCTCGAGTACCACGCCGAGCTTCGCGATCGGCAGAAGCCGCCGGTGGTCGGTGAGCGAGTGCAGGATGACGACCGTGTCCTTGCGCGCCTCCACCACCTCGTCCAGGTAGCAGATCCCGCCGTGCGTCACGGCCGCCGTGAGCGGGCCGTCGATCCACTGCGATCCCTGCCCGGTGAGCAGATACCGCCCGACGAGGTCGCTTGAGCTCAACTCGTCGTTGCAGGCGATCGTGACCAGTGGCAGCGGCTGGGCCGCGCCGAGCCGGTAGCTCATGTACTCCAGGAACCGAGTCTTGCCCGATCCGGTCGGCCCCTTCAGCAGCACCGGAAGCCGCGACTGGTACGCGGCGGTGAAGGTCGCCACCTCGTCGGCCACCGGGACGTAGAAAGGCTCCTCGCGGACCCGGTAGTCGGCCGACGCCAGGCGCCGGTCCGCGACCGATTGCGATCGCACGTCAGTCATGGTTCAGCTCCTCCCGGCCGCGGCGACCTGGAACTCTCCGTTCTGGTCTCGCCTGATCCACGAGACGGGGTCCCGCGCGTAGTCCGTGGCGTAGTCGCCGGGGTAGTTGATGCCGGGCAACGCGGGGATCCAGTCGTACTGCAGCAGCTCCGGCCCGCCCAGGGTGTTGGCGATCCGGACGATGTCGGGGTCGTCGAGGCACGACAGCCGGCCCTTGTCGATGAGCTTGACCCACTCACCCGTCGAGCGTTGCTTGATCTCGTACGTGGCGAAGATGTTGTGGATGTGCGGGAAATGCATGGTGGGCAGCTTGTTGGCCCGCGCGTACTTGAGGAAGACCTGGTCCCAGTGCTCCGCACCGAACCCGAAGTGCACGACCCCGGCCTGTGCCCGCTCGGGCAGGTTCGTCCGCGGGTCGTTGTACTTCCAGAGGGTCTCGATCTGCCGGTGGCTCTTCGGGTTCGTACCGATGGACGCGTCGTTGAAGTAGGCCCATCCCTTGTACGGGAAACCCGGGTACTGCGCGTCCTTGAAGCGTTCGATGACCTCGCGGAACACGTCACCGTACCGCCCGCCGCCGACCACCTTGCTGATCATGCCGCCTTCGATGTGCACCTCGGCGTGCGGGAAGTACCCGGTGTGGTTGCTCGTGCCGGCCACCACACCGTTCGTCGTCGGCATCAGGATTTCGGCCTCGCGCACGAACGTGTCGACCGAGTGCCCGAACCGGATGCCCTGAATGGTCGAGCCGAGGATGTGGCCCGACTGCCACGCTCCCTTGACCCACAGAGCCGCCTGCTCGGCCGTGACATCCCAGCGCAAGTCGGTCCCCTCCGGGCTGGTGATGCGCACGGCGGCGGCGTCGGCGAACGCCTCGACGACGCGGAGGTCGATGATGCGCCACAGCTCGTCCGGAAAGCTGTTCGACCGTGAGATGAAATCCTCGTAGGTGGAGTAGGTCCAGTTGTTGCGCATCCGCGACCCGGCTGACCGCTTCCAGTGGCGCCGCCCCGACTCCCCCGCGTGCACGCCGGTGTAGCCGGGCCGGTCGTCCAGGTAGTCCTTCAATCGGGCCGCGGCCACGCTGTGGATGACCCCCTGCTCGGTCATCGCCGCGACCCGGTCGGTAACCTCGCGCCAACCTTCGGCCGCGCTGTAGTCAGCGACCTCGACGCCCAGGTCCGTCACATCGACCCGGTCCACCTTCGCCACCCCTTCGAGCAGCATCGCGCGGCGCAGCGCTTCGAACACCATGTCGTTCTGGTGGGGATATGTGACGATGAGCAGCTCGTCCTGCGGCTTGATGTCGCCGAGCGCGGACCGGCCGTACCGGCGCCGCACGTGCGCGCGGGCCAGTGGCATCAGCTCCTCGATGTCGCTCGGCCGCTCCTGGCACAGATAGGCGGGGTAACGCGGTGCCGGGAAGTCGAAGCCGTCCGTCGCGGCCGGCATGCCCAGGGTCAGATCTTCCAGGCGGACGGCTGCGGCCGACGTCATGCCGCTCTCGCCGACGGGACTGGGCTGTGGACGCCGATGTTGGCCCGCCGGCCGTGCCGCTTCGCGCCCGCCGCGTAGTCGTTGACCCCGGCGTGCAGCGTCGTACGGTGGTCCCAGAACGCGATGTCGCCGACCGTCCACTCCCACCGGATGACGTACTCGGGCTTGAGCTGCTGGCTGTACAACAGGTTGAGGATCGCGTCGCTCTCGTCCTTCGGCAGACCCTTGATCTGCATCGTGTGCCACGCGCTGATGTAGTAGTTCTTGCACCCGGTCTCGGGAATGACGCGGACCAGAGGGCTCTCGGTCGGGCTCAGGTCCTTGCGCCGCTTGGCGATCTGCTCAGGGGTCAGCGGTTTGCCGTACCGCTTCTCGTAGCGGTCGGAGAGTGTCTGGCTGTCGACGAAGTACTCCGGGTGGACGTTGATGACCGTGAGAGGATCGATGAGCTTCTTGATGGGCTCGCTCAGCGCGTCGTAGCTGGAGACGAGGTCGGCCCACATGGTGTCGCCACCGACATCGGGCAGGGTGAGCATCTGCAGCATCGCGAAGCCCGGCTGTTCGGTCATGTACATGACGTCGCTGTGGAAGTGCGGGACGACCGTGACGTTGCTCAGGCCGGCGTCCTCGTACTGCATGTCGAAGTTGCTGTTGTGCTCGAACGGTTCTCCGAAGTAGCCGGCGAACCGGGCGTGCTGCTCCTCGTTCAGGTTCTGCTCCCGGAAGAACAGCACCTTGTACTTGAGGATCGCCTCTTTCAGCTGGGCGATCGTGTCGGCGTCGAGTTCCTCGCGGGCGTCGAGACCCTCCACGCGCGCGCCGAAGTTCGGCGTCCGCGGCACGATGCGGACCTGAGTCGTCGTCGTGGTCACGTACCTACTCCCTTGTCTGTCTGTTCGGTGGCGGTCAGTTGCCGACCCAGGTCCAGGACCGGGTAGGTGGTCACTGGGCTCGACATGAGGAACCGGTAGCCGTCGTCGAGGACCTGTTGCAGGTTCTTGACGCTCACGTGCGGATGGCCGACGGCGACGCCCCGGCTGATACAGGTCTTGAGCACCGCCGCCTTGTGGGCCAGCACGTCGGGATGCTCGTACTGGCGCGGCACGCCGAGCTCCTGGCTCAGATCTCCCTCGCCGATGATGACGAGACCGATCCCGGGGACCTCGTCGAGGATCGCCGGCAGATTCTCCACGCCGGCGACGCTCTCGATCATCAGGGCCACGAGGATCTCGCCGTCGGGATCGAGCGGCCACACGTCGGCCCGGCGGTAGTACTCGGTCTTCGTGACGCCCCAGTACCGGCTCGCGGCGTTGGGGCTGTCGCCGCGGACCCCGGCCGGGGCATAGCGCTCCCGGTCCGGCCGTCGCGGGTATCGGCACGCCGCGACGGCGTTGTAGGCGTCGGCGACCGACGAGATGTGGGGCCACACGATCCCGAACGCCCCGAGGTCGAGCACCTGCTTGGCGTGCCACTGCGACCGCTCCTGGCCGTTCGGGGGGATCCGCACCAGGGGCGTCACCGCCGGCGCCAGCGAGTCCGCCTCGAATATCCGCCGCCGGTTGAGCAGGTACTGGAAGCAGTCACCGAGCCGGCCGGTGTCCCACGGCTTGTGCTCGGTCTCAAAGACCAGGCCGTCGTACGCCGTCGTGCTCAACTGGACCGCGGCCGTGACCTCGGGCGCCGCGAACGTGGCGAACACGTGGCGATCCTGCTCGAGCGCGGCGATCACCCCGTTCAACCGGGCGGACGTCGTCATCGGCGGTTGGCCCCGTGCGAGGTCCCGTTCGCGATCGCCTCGTCCAGCAGCTTCTTGCCGTCCTCGGGGGTCAGCTGGACGGAGTGTCGCTCGATGTTGTGGAGGCGCATGGTACGCAGCAGGCCCGTGTCCTGGATGGCCAGATAGCGGGCCGTGTCGTTGGTGTCGAGGTTGAAATGCTGGTGCCAGGCCCAGCGCGGCGGGGCGAAGAGGGTGCCCTCCTGCCATTCGACCACTTCGATCGGCTCGTCCTCGTAGTTGATGAGCGAGTAGCCGTGGCCCTTGACGACGTACAGGTACGCCTCGGTCGTGTGCCGGTGCCGTACCGACTTGTTTCCCGGCATCAGCTCGGAGATGTGCGCGCCCAGCACTTCGTAGTCGGCCAGGTCGAAATAGTGGCCGCGATTGTTGCGCCACGGCCGGGCCGGCAACTCCATCTTGCGCAGATCTTCCGCGACGACGAGCCCGGTGGTCGGCGGGTGCTGCCGGTTGAACTCGTCCCGATCGGCGATCTCGGACGAGTCGAGGTTCTTCTTCTCGCTCGACAGGACACCCTTCAGGTAGTCGTCGCGCACGTCTACTCCTTCTGGTCCGTCGTCGCCGGTTCGAGATGAGGGGGCGGCGGAGCGCGGTTGGGACGGCTGCGCTCTGGCCGTCGGCGACGCCCTTGGCCCTATGGTCAATTGGACTGACCAAAGTATTTCAGCTGCTAGTGACCTCGTCAAGCGGCCGCATCCGCCCGTGGGAGCGTCAGTCGAGGCGTCCGTCGAAGCAGAACAACGCCTCGATCTCGGTGACCGGGGCCGAGATGAGCGCCTGCCGGCACGCGTACTCGGCCGCCAGTTCCACGGCCCGGCGAACCTCGTCCAGGCCACTTCGAGGTCCGGGCGGGAGCCCGTTGTTTTCGACGGAGGTTTCCACCATTCCGTCCGCGAGCAAGCGGTACACCTCACGTACGACGTCGGGGCGCTCGGACGCCAGTCGCGTCGTCACCACGACCATGTGGTTGATCGGAACGCAGCCATGCCGCTGGTACCACGCTCTGTCGCGCTCGGCGAAGTCCGGTACGAGCGGCCGCAGATCCGGGACGGACCGCTGACTCGTGATGGCCGCGTCGATTCGTCCGGAGTAAAGTGCGTCCGTCAGTTTGCCGTCGAGCAGGACCACGTTGTCCGGATCTTCGTACTGGTCGGAGTGCGAGCGGTTGGTGACCGCCCAGGTCATCGCGCTGGCCGGCAGATCGAACTCTTCCTCCATCCAGCCGCGCACCCAGAGTCCGGTCGTCTGGCTGTAGGAGCGGACCCCGACCCGGGCGCCCTTGAGATCAGCGACGGACGACACGTTCGAGGCCGGCGACCCGAAGAGGCTCTTGTGTTTGAAGCTGCCGAGTACCGCGACCGGCAGCAACAGCAGCGGTTTGCCGGCATCCCGCGCTTGAAGGTAGGTACCGATCGCCATCTCACACACGTCGTAGCGTTGTGACCGCACCATGTCCGGAAACGCGGAACGGATGGGGTCGACGGACGGGAAACTCGTTTTCAGGCCCGCGATCTCCGCGCGCGATTTCAGCGTCTTCGTAAACGGTTTGTCCTCGAGGACAACAGATAGTTCGCTCATCACACCCACTTCATGTGTTGACAAACAGTTCATCGACGGTGGGCCGCCGTTGAACAATGTGCTGGCTCACGGCGAAGTCACACAGCGCCTCGAGGCTCGCCCGGTTCTCCTCGATGCCATACGGCAGCGGGTCAGGTCCGACGATCGCCTGCAACGCGCTGTACTCCCGACCCTTGGCGGTGCTGGCCGATCCGGAAGCCAACTCGGTCAGGAAGACGCCCTTCGCTTGGACGAACGCGTCGAGAAGACTCGCCGCCACTTCCGGATGAGCCGCGACGACGGACGACTTGACGGCGAGCAGGGCGTGTATCGGATAGATATGTGTGCGCCGGTACCAGTCGGTCTCCACGGATTCGGCGTCGGGAAAGAGGGGATAGAACCGGTCGCTGGCCGCACGGGCGTCCTCGAAACTCGCGCCGGACACCGACCAGCCCTCCTTGGCCGCGCCCTTGCGGCCGATACCGGCCGGGCCGGTCAAACCGGCGTCAATTTTCCCGTTGGCAAACTGGTCAGCGATCGAGTCACCGGGCGCGGTCTTCTCGACGTTGGACGGCAGCGCGAAGGACGACACGTGCTCCTCGTCGTCGACCACCCAGGTGATGGAGTCGAGATCGACGCCGTACTCGGACTCGAGAATTCCCCGCAGCCACACTCCGGTCGACACCGTGTAGGCCCGCACGCCGATCCGTCGACCCTCTAGGTCTTCAGGAGTCCTGATCCCACTCCCCGGCCGGCACACGATGTCGCCATGGTGGAATCGGCGGGCGAGGAAGATCGGCAGTGCGGTGATCGGCAACCCCGCTTCGCGGGCCGCGAGATAGGTGACCGGGGCCAACCCGCAGACATCGAACTCCAGATCCCTGATCATCCTTCGGTAGGCCGCGACCATCGGGACGACCTCGACGAAGTTCAGCCGCAGCCCCTGCGGTGCCACCGCGCCCTCTTTGAGTGCCCTGGTGTGTGGTGCCGTGCTTACAGCGACACTGAGTTCGACGCCGCCTTCGCTCACGCCTCGCGCTCCTCTCGCCATAGATCGTCCGGCCGGATGCCCAGCCGACGACCTGCGCTTCCATCAAGGTCACCTCGTAATGGACTGACTATAATACCCTTAGACGAGATGTGGAACCCGTCGCATCGGGCCTCCCCAGCTCGTCGAGGGGCCGCTGAATAGCCTCTGGCATGGACGGAGTGGCCACCGGCGCGGGCTACCCGGTGATCGCGAGGCCGTCGCCCGCGGCGATCCGACCGGAGGTCGTCCGGCGGTGGAGGCCGACGCTGGCTATCCGCCGATGTCGCCGGGCCGGCGGGCTGGTCGCGATGCCACCGGCCGCCGGCCGGCGCCGAGCCGCGGGGCCGGCCGGACACGGGATGGGGCGGCACAAGGCGGGCGCGCAGCCGAGCCACCGATCGCGAGGCGAGAACGACGCCGTTGGCGCATCGATGAGGCCGGCTCGTTCAGACACGAGCCGGCTGAAGCGGGACCTCTCCCGCGCGGAATCAGTCCGCAGATTCGCGTTGTTGGCCGGCCCGGACCCGGGCGACGCGGCGCGCTGTTCGGGACAGGTGGGTCCGCATGATCTCGGTCGCGCGGTCGGCGTCGCGGGCCGCGAGCGCCTCGACAAAGTCGCGGTGCTCGTTGGTACCGCGGTGACCCATCAGCGGCGCTGCGACCTGGGCTTCGCGCAGGGACATCAGCAATGGGCCGTGAAACGAATGGACGAGCATCTCGATCGCATTGTTGTGTGTGCACGCGGCGACCCGCTGGTGGAAGGCAGCGGACATCGGCATGCCGTACTGTCCCTTCTTGAGGGCAGCGGCGTGCTCTTCGACCATCGCGCGCAGTTCGGCGATGTCCTCGTCGGTGGCGCGCTCGACGACGATCGGGATGATCCCGAGCTCGACAACCTGACGTGCTTCGGTGACCTCGCTCGCCGTCACCGGCGAAAGGGTGATCAGGTCAGCCAGGCCGGAGCCGACCTGGCTCGTCGTCGGCGAGGTGACGAATGCACCGCCGCGCGCACCGACACGGATCTCGATCAGCCCTCCGGCCTCCAAGACGCGCAGCGCTTCGCGCACGGTCACCCGGCTCACGCCCATCCGCTCGCCAAGCTCACGTTCGCTCGGCAGCCGGTCACCCGGGCGAAGTTTCTCGGACCGGATCAACGTGCGGATCTGGTCGACGATGGCTTCGGACATGCGGTTGGATGTCACGGTCCGAAAGAGGTCGTCGCCAGCTCCGCCGGCTCGGTCCGACTTGTTCGCTACCTCGCTCACTGCGACATGGTCTCACACCTTGAGCACACGGGCTCGCCGTAGTCCTACCGTACGAGGGTATGACCATGGTCATGATTTGCCCCCAAGATCGATCTTGGCCGGTTCGACACGGACACTCGAAGCCCGCACTGGCCGTCACGCGCCGTGTACCGGCGTCGAGCTGGACCCACCCACGCCGTCGGCGGCACGGCTGGTCGCTCGCGCATAGCCGTCCGGCGGGGGTGCCGTCGACAGGGACCCAGCGTTGGATGCCGAATATTCATGACGCCGGCCTTGTGCGTAGCTCAATCGACGACGGGTGATGGCACCCAGTTCATCCACAATGGATCCGCCGACCGACGTGAGCGCGGCCTCGGATGCAGTGGTTCGTTAGCCGAACTAAGTAGTGCTACTGTCGGCCTGTGACGAGGAAACGAAGCGATGGCGGGATGGTCGAGGTCGTCCGCGTGCTGGCACGCCTCGCGCGCCTGATGGAGAGAAACTCGGGCGAGCTGAGCTTGGCCCAGTACCGAGTTCTGGCAGCGGTCGGCGCTGGCGAGGAACGCGCATCGCGCGTGGCTCAACGTCTGGCGCTGGGCAAGCCAACGGTCAGTGCGAGCGTTGACGCGCTGACCCGACGCGGGTTGATCACCAGCGCGTCCGTCGGAGAGGACCAGCGGGCGGTCGCCTTGACGCTGACCCCGCCCGGGCAAGCAATGTTGGACCGCGTTGAGTCGGGTTGGGTCGCGATGCTCGAAGAACTCTGCGCACGAGGCGGACTACCCAACGACGCGCTGGCTGCGCTGGGATCGTTGACGAAGGCCGTCGACGAACTCACCACACGGTCCACCTCGAGCGCCGGTGCGGTGGGCGCGTCGGGTTCGTCCGCATGACAGCGACGCCTCGGAGCAGCCGCGGCTTGCGCGACCGGATCAGCGGCTGGCGCCGGGCCAGCGCAGAGTCGCCGGTATCGATGTTTAGCTCCTTACGTGTCCCCAACTATCGCCTCTACTTCGTCGGGCAGAGCATCTCGGTAGCCGGCAACTGGATGCAGAATCTCGCCATCGGTTGGCTGGTCCTGGAGCTGACCCACAGCGGCACGGTGCTGGGAGTCGTCACGGCCGCCCGCTACGCGCCGCTCTTTCTGCTCGGATCGTGGGGCGGCCTGCTAGCCGACCGGGTGGACAACCGAGGGCTCCTCACACTGACTCAAACGTGCTCGGCGCTACTGTCCTTCGCGCTGGCGCTGGTCTCCTTGTCCGGCACAGCCAACGTCGCCACAGTTTTGGTCCTCGTTCTCCTCCTCGGCCTGGTCAGCGTGTTCGACAATCCGCCGCGTCAGAGCATGATCAGTCAGCTGGTGCCCCGGCCATACCTCGGCAACGCGATCGCCCTCAACTCGATCTCCACCAACCTGGCCCGGGTCGTCGGGCCGGGCGTCGCGGGCGGGATCATCGCGACCATGGGTGTGACGCCCTGCTTCTTCATCAACGCCGTTTCGTTCCTGGCCGTGGTGGGCAGCCTGCTGGTCATGCGGACGTCGGCCCTCGTCCCGACCGAGCGCGTGGCGAAGGCCAAGGGGCAGATTTTGGCGGGTTGGCGCTATGTGGCCAGCCGACCGGAACTGCGCTACCCGCTGATGATGGTGATCGTCACGGGGGTTCTGACCTGGGAGTTCCCCGTGTCGCTCCCGTTGCTGACCACGGGCACGTTTCACGCCGGAGCCGAGGCGTACGGCGCGGCGCTCGCCTGCCTCGCGGTCGGCTCTGTCGTCGGCGGACTGGTCGCGGCGCGACGTCGTGTGGTGACCGTGCGGTCGCTCGCGATTTCCGCCCTGCTGTGGGGAGGTTTGATCTGCGTGGCGTCGGCGGCCCCCACGTTGCCACTCGCGTATGTGGCATTGACGTTTGTCGGCTCCGCCGCTGTGACGTTCAGCTCGATGGCCAAGACCCTCCTGCAAATGGAATGCGCCCCCACCATGCGGGGCCGGGTGATGTCGCTATGGGCGATCTTCTGGCGGGGCGGAAGCGTGCTCGGCGCGCCGCTCGTCGGTGCGATCGGCACGTATGTCGGACCCCGGTACGGCCTGCTGGTGGGCGGCGTCGCCGCGCTCGCCTGCGGTGGTGCCGTGCTCGCGCTACGGTTCGACCGCTCCCCCACGGCCGAAGTGACTCGTGTGGACAGCGAACTCTCGCCGTAACGGCCAGCGCCTCGGATGTGTACGACCGCCGGCACTTGGTAAGCGTTCGACTGACCGTTCCGGCTGTCCCAGGTCACCGCCGAATCGTTGGCGTTGAAGCTGTCCAGGAGCTCGACGGTCATGCGCGGCGCCGTCTTGATCCGCGGGTCGTCCCAACGGGCGTCGCCATCGTGCCCTCTTCTTCAACTGTCTCGTCGACGGGTCCACCACAGGACCATCGCCGCGCCGATGAGCAGGAGCACGACCCCGGTGTATCCCTCGGCGCCGCTGTGGGGTGCGAGGTGCGCGGTGTGGGCCAGCAAGGTCGCGGTCATCGCAGGTCGAAGGTGGTCGCAACGGCTGGAGCCTCGGCGAGGTGGATGGTGTGGGTGGTCGCGATGTGCAGCCAGGCGTTGCCGGTCCGCAGCGTGGTGACGGCCTTCGCGAGACCCCAGAACGCGACCTGCATGAACCAGGCGAGGGACAGGGCGAGCTGCGCGAGTGACCCCCAGGCGAGGAACGCCTCGGTGATGTTGAGGGCGCCGTATGCGAGGGCGGACAGGACCGATCCGGTCACCCAGGATCGCGCCAGGACCGACAGCCGCGGGGTCAGCAGCGCCTGGGTCGTGACCATGATGGGCAGGAACGACCCGAGGGTGAACAGCGCGAGGGTGAGCGCGTGCCCGGCGACTGAGGTCGTGTAGTACTCCGGGGTGGCGACGAAGAAGATCGGCGGGAGTCCGACGAGGATGGCGTACGGCACCCACACCTTGGGCCGGTCGAAGCGCAGCAGCATGCTGTCCGGGCGATAGCCCAGCCGGTAGCGGAAGAACCAGTACGGCAGCACCGCGAGGGTGACGAAATTGAAGATCGCCCAGGTGAGGGTGGTCGTGGGGGTCTGCTGGTCCCAGACCGCCTGCGCGCCGGGGGCGAGCCCGACGAACGCGATGTGTGTGCGGATGTCGAACAGGCTGCCGACCGCCAGGACCGCTGCCATCCAAGCCAGTAGGCCGGCAGTCTCCTTGCCGGGATTGCGGAAGTCGGGGGCGTTGCGGTGGTCGAGCGGTGCACGGCGCTGCACGAGGCAGAACAGGACGGCCAGGCTGACGATGCCGCCGCCAATGCCGGCGAAGTACCCGATCGGCTCCTGGTCGCTAAGCGGCAGCACGGACCGGTCGGTCGTGAAGATATAGACGGTGGCGGCCGCCCAGACGGCGAGGAACAGCAGCAGCCACCGGTTGGTGAACAGGTCGCGGGCGTCGGTCGGTGCGGTCGTCGCAGTGGCGGCGGTCGTCATGGAAGGGACCTCCCAGGCAAGGCCGAACAAATAGCGAACAGTGTTCTCGACAAGAGCATCGCTCTTCTTTCCAGGTCTGTCAAGAACACTGTTCTCGCTTTGTGTGACCATGGTGGGATGACGACCGCTTCCACCGGCCTACGGGCCCGCCGCCGTCAGGAGTTGCTCGCCGCCATCCGCACCGCCGCCCTCGAGGAACTGCGCCGGTCCGGGGCCGCCGGCCTGTCCCTGCGCGCCGTCGCCCGTGACGTCGGGATCGCCGTCTCCGCCCTCTACCGGTACTTCCCGAGCCGCGACGAACTGCTGACCGACCTCATCGTCGCCGCGTTCGACGCGCACGCCGACGCCGTCGAAGCCGGCGGCGCGCACGACGACGTGGGAGAGGCGCTCCACGGGGTCATGCACGCGTACCGGGCCTGGGCCGTAGCCCACCCGGCCGAATTCGGGCTCGCCTACGGCACGCCGGTCCCCGGCTACATCGCGCCACCCGAACACACCGTGCGGGCCGGCACCCGCATCGGCCGGTTCACCCTCGGACTAGTCGCCCGCGCCTACGCAGAAGAACGCCTCAACCCCGACACGCTGCACCGGCGCGCCGCCCGCCAGTCACCAGGCACCGCCGAACAGCTCCAAACCTGGTCCAAACGGCACGGACAGCAGCTGCCGACAGAGGCCCTCGCCGCATGGCTCGACCTGTTTGTGCACCTGCACGGCCTCGTCTCCATGGAAGTATTCGGCCTGCTACGCCCGATCACCCCCGACACCACCCCCTACGCCATCGAGGTCATCGACACCGAACTCGCCGCCCTACTGCTCAGACCTCGACGGTCCAGCCCGAGCTCCGGTGCCGACGCCACTCACACGCGGTAACCGTCGTCAGCGTCGGGGGAGTGCTACCCGCACGGCTAGTCCGCGTTCGGCGCGGGGGTGCAGGGAGACCGTTCCATGGTGGGCGTCGGTGATGGCGCGGACGATGGAGAGTCCGAGGCCGAAGCCGTTGTCGTTGGCGTGGTTGGCGTTGTCCAGGCGGCGGAACGGGTCGAAGAGGGAGTCGGCCTCGTGGGATCGCACGACGGGCCCGCTGTTGGTCACTTCCAGCAGCGCCGCCGCACCGTCCTGTGTGGATGTCGCCACGGTGAGCCAGCCGCCGGAGTGGTTGTGGCGTATCGCGTTGCCGACGAGGTTGGCGACCAGCCATTCGAGGAGGACGGGGTCGCCGACAGCTGGTGCGGGACCGTGCGTGAAGTGCACGCGTACGCCCGCTGTGCCGGCATGGGGGCGGGCCCTTGAGTTCGTCGTCCGGGCCGGCCAGGCCGATCCGCGCGTGCGGCAGGTCCACTGTGGAAAGGCGGTGCGCGGTGGCGGTGATGGCGGCGAGCCGGCCCAGGATCCGCCCGGCGACGAGCCAGCCCAGACCGGCGGAGAGCACTACCATGAACGTCAGCGCGACGGCGGACTGGGTGAGCAACTGGTCGAGTGCGGCCTCGCGCTGCCGCGCGGCTTTCTCGTGCCCGCGCCAGCCGGCACACGGCCTCCAACATGGCGTGGCCGAACCGCCGCCCACGCATGCCGGGCCGCACATAGAGCTCATCCAGGGTCGCGACCGGACCCTCGTACCAGACACTCGGACGGAACGACATGATCGCGACCCCGACGGGCGGTTCGCCGCCGAGAACGGCCACCAGCTCCTCCCCCGCCACCAGACGCCGAAGGCGCGAGGCAAGCACCTTCGTCCCCGGTGACGGCGTGTCGAACTCCCGGTTGAAGGCGTCCAGCAGCTCGGCAACCACAACCGCGTCACGCGCCGTCGCCTGTCGCACCGGTCGTTCCTTCTCAGGCTCCACGCCCGCAACCTTTCCAGTTGCGGGTCCGGCCGCAAACACCCATCCCCACCCGCGGCCGCCAGGATCATGCAAACGAAACGGAACGCGGCGAGCCAACCCGAGCCCACCTGCTAGGACGCACGGCGCCCTCATGTCACCTTGGGTGACAAATAGCGCCGGTGGAGCAGGTTCCACGCCTAGGGCGGGGTCGCCTCCAAGCCGTGGGACTGATCATCCACGACAGATCCCCGGTGGCCCGACACGGTCATTCACACTACGGCATCGATCGGTGGATCAAGGCTTAGCGATAGTCGGTGGTGTCGACAACGACCGCGTGGAGGGCGCTGAGGAACTTCGGTACGTCCTGTTGGGAAGCGATCGACTCCGGCGACTGCTCGTCGGCTTCCCATGCCTCGCGGCTTTCGTACGTCAGGATCGCCCATCCATCCCACGGCTGCGTGATGCCATCTCCCATGGTGTCGCGGTAGATGCCGATTCGATACC
The DNA here is from genome assembly GCF_031085175.1 of Phytohabitans maris. Taxonomy (GTDB): domain Bacteria; phylum Actinomycetota; class Actinomycetes; order Mycobacteriales; family Micromonosporaceae; genus Phytohabitans; species Phytohabitans maris. The sequence goes on along the minus strand of NZ_JAVHUY010000023.1, from coordinate 13,242 downwards.
GCTTCACCGCGGTGTGAGCGAGCGTGATAGGCACGTGAACGGACCGCCAGTAGTGCTCGAACTCCTCGAGGGACATCTCCGGGCGTCGCCGGACAAAGGTCATGACGGAGAACATGGCTGCTCCTCGTTTGTCGGGGTCATCGGGTCAGGTTCAGGGCCTTGAACTCACGCATCTTGGCGGTCATGGCCCGCTCGGTGGGGATGCGCTCGGTGCTGCTCGCGCCGTAGAAGCCGACGATGTCGCGGCTGTGCTGGAAGACGTAGGCGGCCTCGTCCTGCTCAGCGATCGGGCCACCGTGGCACAGGACGAGTACCTCGGGGTTGACCGCCTTGGCCGCACCCGCGATGGCGTCGCATCGGGCAACCGCGTCGTCGAGGCTCATAGACGTCTGGGCGCCGATCGTCCCCTTAACGGTGACGCCCATGTGCGCCACGATGATGTCGGCACCGGCGTCGACCATCAGCCGGGCCTCCTCCTCTGTGAAGACGTAGGGCGTGGTGAGCAGCCCGAACCCGGCCGCTTCGCGGATCATCTCGACTTCTTTGTCGTAGCCCATGCCGGTCTCTTCCAAGCTTTGGCGGAACAGGCCGTCGATGAGGCCCACGGTGGGGAAGTTCTGCACGCCGCAGTAGCCGAGTTTGACCAGCTGCTCGAGGTAGACGCGCATGATCCGGAACGGGTCTGTCCCGCAGACGCCGGCAACGACCGGGACGTCTGCGGCCATCGGGATGACCTCCGGCGCCATGTCCGCCACGATCCCGTTGCCGTCGCCGTAGCAGAGGTAGCCGGCGGTCGATCCGCGGCCGGCCATCCGGTACTTTCCCGAGTTGTAGACGATGATCAGGTCGGGGGCGGCGGCGGGGGGGGCGGGGGGGGGGGGCCCCCCCCCCCCGCCCCCCCCCCGGGGGGGGGGGGCGGGGGGGCCCTACTTGCCGGCGTTGAAGCCGATCACCTGGCCGGCGCCCCGGGCGGCGGCCCACTTCGCGGAGAGCCCGATGCCGGCCCCGGCACCGATGATCGGGCTGCCGGCGGCCACTTGGGCGCGCATCCGATCCAGGATCGCGGTCTTGTCCATCAGCGTGTTCACGTGAGACTCCTGTTCCATAGCGCGAGAAAGCGGTCGACGACGAAGTCGGCGAAGGTCGGCGCGTTGATGTCCTCCGGTCTGTCCAGCACCGGGACTCCGGCGGGCGCGGACGCGCGAACGGCGTCGAAGAGGGCCTCGTCCGCGTCCGGATCGTCCAGTGCGGCACCGGCCATCTCGTAGTCGGAGAGTCCGCCACGGGGCAGCACCACTTCGGTGGCGACCGCGCCGTCGATGCGATCCATCAGCTCTTTCCCGATCTGCGCGCATTCTGTGGCGTTGGCGCGCACGATCGTCACGGTGGGGCTGTGGGAGAGCAGGACACGATTCGGGGTGAGGAAGCGGCCGGGCACGGTCGGTCTGGCACCGAACGTGATCTGCGCCGCGGCACCCGGGACGACGACTCGGGGGATGGCCGCGCGGGTGGCGGCGCGCATCCGGTCGGGCCCAGCAGTGAAGACACCGCCGAACAGATCATCGGTGACCTCGCTGGGCGTAAGGTCGACGACACCGGCGATCTCCCCTGCGTCGATCATGCCGTCAAGTACGCGCCCCCCGCTTCCGACGGCGTGGAAGACCACCGTTTCGAAGCCAGCTGCGTGGAGGCGTTCTTGGATGCGGTGCCCGGCACGGGTGGTGGTGCCGAACATGGTGATCCCGATGAGCGGCGCGGTCGATGGGGTGGCGTCGGGCCGCTGCAGTACCATGCCGGCGACCGCGTTCGCGGCGTTGGCGATGGCCTGCCGGGTGACCCGGTTCAGACCCGAGATGTCGGCGATCGAGTAGAGGAAGGCGAGGTCGTGCCCGCCGAAGTAGCCCCCGGCGTTGTCCGGCGTCATGGTCGACAGCAGCATTTTCGGGACACCGACGGGCAGCGCGCGCAGCGATGCGCTGACCATGGTGGAGCCCTGTCCGCCGCCCATCCCGAAGGCGCCGGCGATCCGCCCTTCGTCGTACAGGCGCCGGGTGACGACCGCGGTGCCCTGCGCCATCTGCTCGATGATGCGACCTCGCTCCCCCGCCTCGTGCCGGCGGCCGCGCATCTCGGCGAGGCTGTGCCCGGCGGCGCGGGCGACCTCGTCGGCGCCGATGTCCGGCTGCCAGGCAGGATCGCCGACCACGCCGCAGTCGATCATCACCGGGTCGATGCCGGCCCTGCGCAGGATGGTCAGCGCATAGGCGAACTCCTCGCTTTTGGTGTCCAGCGACCCGATGACGGCGACGGATGGCCGGTCGGTGCTCATGATGCCCGGAGCCGGATCGCGCGGAACTGTTTCGTGCTCGCCCGCACCGCCTCGTTCACCGGTATCCGCTCGAGCGAGGACCCCGCGATGTAGCCGACCGCGGAGGTCTCGGCCAGCACCCGGGCGACTGCGGCGGGGGTTTCCAGGGGGCCGCCGTGGGCGATCACGTGGATGTTCGGGGCGATTTCCCGGGCCGCCCGTGCCATCTGTTCGGTGCGGTGGACCGCGTCCTGCAGTGCCTCCTCCAAGTCGCTGAAGGAGCCTGTGGTGCCCAGGTGCGGCGAGATCGCGTCGGCTCCGGCTTCGGCCATGCGCCGGGCGTCATCGGTGTCGAAGACATAGACCAGCGAGAAGATCCCTCGCTGGCGGCAGATGCGGACCATCTCGACTTCGCGGTCGTAGCCCAGACCGGCCTTCTCCAGTTCGGCACGGAAGGCTCCGTCGTAGGTGCCGGACGTGGGGGTGTTGACAACTCCGGCGTATCCAAGCCGCAGCAGTTGGTCGAGAAGCCGGCCGAGGTCGCGGTACGGATCCGCGGCCCCGACGCCGGCAATCACCGGCGTACCCCCGGCGGCCGGGATGATGCGCGCCGCGAGATCGAGCGTGATGCCGTTGGCATCGCCGTAGGGCAGGTAGCCGAGCAGGGAAGAGTGGCCATCCATCCGGAACCGGGCGATGTTGTACGTCATCACGGCGTCGACGCCGGCCGACACTGCCGCCTTACCCACCAGCCCGACACCCGCTCCGGCGAGAATGAAGGCTTCGCCGGAGCGGGCCCGTGCGTCGATCCGGGCCTGAAGTTCGCTGCGCCAATCAGTCACACTCAGACTCCCAACCGTGATCGAGCGACTCCGAAGCGGAAGTCGCGGAAGGTCACCGGCGTGTGCACGCCCGCCGCGTAGATGCCCCACTCACCAGCGGGCTGGCCGTAGCCGCGGGTGGACAGGGCGACATCGTTGATGTAGGCGACGATCGAAGATCCGTCGAGGACGACCTGGATGCGAACCCTGCCTGACTCGTCGATCCGCAAAGGACGTTCGATCTCGAAGTCCGCGGCGGAAACGTACTCACGGTCGCCGTCGGGATCGAACGGAATGACGATCTTATGCGGGCGCCGGTCGAAGACCACTCGACCGTGCTGCGGCTCGAGCCGGATCAGCAGCGCTTTCTGGAAGTCGCTGCTGGTCCGCAGCCCGATACCGACCTCCTCGGCGGTGTACCCGGCGTCAATCGTGACGTCGAGCAGGCACGTGTCGTCGAGCCGGCCAAGGCTGCACCAGCCAAAGCCCGGTCCGTCGAAGGAGGCGCTCGTCGAGTCGAGATCCCATTCCCCGATCCGCGGGCACGGCCGCACGTCCTGTGTCTCGAAACGTCGCAGGAACTCAGGGACCGGCGAGGTGGCCCACGTCCCATCGGCACGCGAGGTCAGCTCATGCGCGACGAGGTGACCACCCCACTGGCGATGACCGAGGTCGCGGTCCATACCCCGGGTTGCCAGCCAGCCGACGTAGAAGCGTCGCTGGCCATCGGTGACGGTCTTCGCGGCGTAGACATCATTGCTGTCGAAGGCGTCGTGCTCCGGAATCTGCCAGGGACCGCCGAACTGGTCCGCGACTCGGTAGCGGGTCGCGAACCGTTCCGAGTACGACGAGTAGACCAGGTAGTGCCGACCGTTGTGGGTGAAGTATTCCGGGCATTCCGGTGTCAGTGTCGTGCCCGGGTTGAACAGCGGAGGGTGGAACTCCCACGTCTCCAGGTCGGATGAGGTCGCGTACCCGACCGCACCTCGCCGGTGCTCGGGGCCGCTGGTGAGCGGAACCTGCCCGGCGAAGATCATTCGCCACTCGCCGCTGTCCGCGTCCTGCCAGACGAACGGGTCGCGGAAGCAGTCCGGCAGGTAGTGCTCTGGCGTGGTGCGGATCTCCCACTTCGGGTCCTTGGTCCAGGTCACCAGGTCGGAACTGACGGCTCGCAGCACCACCTGTTCCGGCCGGCCCGGGGGTGGATCCGGGTTGATGCCGCCGTAGAACATGACGTAGTCGTCCGGGCCTCGCTGGACAACGCAGCCGGCGCCGGCGAGGGGGTCGCGCTCCTCCGGGCGCCCCCGGTAGAGCGCCATCGGTAGCTCTTCGAACGTGGCGAAGTCGTCGGTGACGATGTGCGCCCAGTCCAGACCGCGCCACACGCCGTTGAGCTGGTCGACGTCGTCGCTGGCGCAGAAGATGTAGAAGATGTGGTACCGGCCATCGGCATAGATGGGGTTGGCGTCGCCGAAGTAGCCGTCATCTGGCTTGTACAGCACGCGGCGGGGAATGATGGACGAGGTCAAGTGAGACTCCTAACTGTTGGCGTGCCAACTGGACAGCGGCCAGGCGGCGAAGCTGCCGATGGTGACTTCGCCGCCGACGGCGGCGGCGACGATGGTGAGGTCCGCGGGCTCGGGCCATGGGAACCGCGCGGTCAGGGCGCGGCCGTCCGGGGTGAACACTTCGAGGACGCCCGCGTCGATGACGATTCGCAGCGATGGTGGACACTGGTGGAGCAGGTCGACCCGGAAGGTGCTGAGCTGGTCGCCCCCGAGTCGCGGCGCGACGGTCAGCAGTTGGTCGGCGGCTCGCCACTCAAGTACGACGGCGTTGCCGGTGGCGTCCCGGAGGCCCAACAGCAGGCGGGCCGTCGGGTCGCTGTCCCAGGTGACCTCGATGTCGGCGGCGGCACCGCGCAGCCGGGCCAGGTTGACCGAGCGGTCGAGGTCGCCCGGGAGGCGGCTGCGGCGGCCGAGTGCCACGCTGTGACGGGTGACCGGGTCCTCTCGCAGCAACGCCCACTCGGCTGCCGGGCGGGAGCGCACCTGGTTGTTCTCGAGCCAGAGTTCGCGGGGAAGGCTCAACGCCCCGGCCCAGTCGTCCGGGCCGAGCGCGGCGGCTGTTTCCTGGATCCAGCCCCAGATGAGTACGCGGGACTGCTGCACCAGGGCGGCGGCCGCGTAGAGGCGGCTTCCTTCGTCGAGGACTCCGGAGGCCGTGGGCACGAAGCGGTTCCCGTCCCAGTCCCCCAGTGCCCAGGCCGAGCGGAGCAGGATCCCGCTCTCCTGGACGCTGACGATGAGCAGCCAGCGCTCGCCCAGCTTGACCAGCTGCGGGCATTCCCAGACGGCGCCGCGCAGCGCCGGATGGCCGTCGAGTCGCTGCTCGGCCAGTACGACACCGGTGAACTCCCAGGTACGCAGGTCCGGCGAGCGATAGCCGAGCAGGGCGCCCCGACCGTCGACATCGGCACCGAGCAGCATCGTCCACTTCTTGCCGTCACGGAACACGTAGGGGTCGCGGAATGCCTTGACGCGCAGACCGGGCGGCGGGCCGGAGATAACCGGATTGGCCGGGTCCTTGGTCCACGTGTCGGTGCCGGTCAGCGTCGCCAGTGCGACGGTCTGTGCCCAGGCTCCGTCGTGCTGCTGTACGGCGGTGTACGCCAGCCGCGGGTGCCCGTCGTCGTCGAGGAAGGAGCAACCGGACCAGCAGCCGTGGCGGTCGGGGCCCTCGGAACCGGGTGTCAGGGCGGGTGGCAGCTCCTGCCAGTGCACCAGGTCCCGGCTGGTCAGCCAGCCCCACCGGATCGTTCCCCAGGTCGGCGCCTGTGGATGGTGCTGGACGAAGAGGTCGTACCGTCCGTTGCTGTACAGCGGTGCGGTGGGATCGTTGATCCAGCCGTGCCGCGGACGGGGATGGGCCACGGGCAGAGGTCGCGCGGTCATGACTTGCTGCTTCCGGTCAGTAGGCCGCGGACGAAGTAGCGTTGCAGGGCGATGAAGACGACCAGCGGGACCGCGATCGCGATGAACGCGCCGGCGGACAGCAACTGCCACTGGGTGCCGTTCGTTCCGGCCAGCTGGGCCAGCCGCACGGTCAGCGGCGCGATCTGTGGGGCGCCGCCGGCGAAGGCTAGCGAGACCAGCAGGTCGTTCCAGACCCAGAGGAACTGGAAAACTCCGAACGCCGCGATGCCGGGCATGGACAGCGGGATGACGATGCGCCAGATGATCGCGGCGTGCGTCGCCCCGTCCACCCGGGCGGCCTCGATGAGCTCGGCGGGCAGCTTGGCGATGAAGTTGTGGATCAGGTAGATCGCCAGCGGCAGTGCGAACGTCGTGTGCGCGATCCACAGTGTCCAGAACGTGCCGGCGACGTGCAGGCTGACAAAGAGCTTCAACAGCGGGATCAGGGCGACCTGGACCGGCACGATCTGGACCGCGAAGACGGCGAGGAACAGCAAGTCGCGGCCGGGGAAACGGATCCATGCGAACGCGTACGCGGCCAGCACGGCGAGCAGGATGGGCATGATCACCGCCGGCACGGCGATGACGACCGAGTTCACGAAGATGGAGCCGAGCCCTGCGGAGTCGCCGGACAGCACCTGGGTGTAGTTGTCCAGGGTCAGGCGCGGGTCGGTGAAGAACGTCCACCACCCGGTGCTCTTGATCTGAGCCTCGGGGCGGAACGAGGAGAGCAACAGGCCGAAGGTCGGTATGGTCCAGACGGCGGCGATGATGACGGTGGCGACCGTCGCCGTCAGGGATCCCAGCCGAGTCTTCGCGCGCGCGGCCGCGGCGGCGAGCGTGGTCATCAGGCGTCGGCCCTTCGGTACTGGCGAACGTTGTAGACGACGATCGGGATGACGAATAGGAACAGCACGGTGGCCAGGGCGGATCCCACCCCTACGTTGAAGAAGCGGAAGGTCTGTGCGTAGTACTCGTTCGCGATGACGCTCGTGTTGAACTGCCCGCCGGTCATGGTGAGAACGACGTCGAAGACCTTGAGTACCGCGATGGTGATGGCGGTGAGCACGAGCACCAGGGCGGCGCGGATGGACGGCAGGGTGATGTGGAGGAAGGTCTGCAGCGCGCCGCAGCCGTCCAGACGCGACGCCTCGATGGTTTCGGACGGAACGCCCTTGATGGCGGCGGAAACCACCGTCATAGCGAACCCCGCCTCGATCCAGATCATGACGACCATGAGGAAGAGGGTGTTCCAGGGTTCACGGGTGACGAAGTGTTGAGGGTCTCCCCCCAGCCAGACGATGATCTGATTGAGTAGGCCGATCTGTGCGATGTCGGGCTGGTTGGCCCGGTACTCGTAGACGAACTTCCAGATGATTGCCGCACCCACGAACGAAATGGCCATCGGCAGGAAGACAAGCGTCTTCGCCAGCACCTCCCACCGGACCCGGTCGGCCAGAACCGCGTACACCATGCCGATGACGGTGGACACGATCGGGCAGATCACGATCCAGAGCATCGTGTTGACGATGACTCGTCGCATGCTGGGGTCGTTGACCAGCGTGCTGTAGTTGGCCATGCCCACGAAGTGCTGGGTCTGCGCGTCGAAGAACGACGCGACGATCGTGCGGATCGCCGGGTAGACCAGACCCACGCCGAGCAGCAGGAGGGCTGGACCGGTCAGGAGGATGGGTGCGACGGCCCTGCCGCGGGTTTCCAGCCTCCCGACCGTGACGAGGATCCCGGCGAACACGACCGCGAACACTCCGAGGACGAGGGCCATCTGGCCGAACTTCTCGGTTACCGACATGGGGGTGTCCCTCAGTTGTGCGGCCAGGACTTTTCGATGGCGTCCAGCGTCTGGGTGGTGCTCTGACCGGAGATCCAGTTCGTGATCTCCTTCCAGAAGGTGCCGGCACCGACCACCGCGGGCATTAGGTCGGATCCGTCGTACCGGACGACGGCCTTCGGATCGGCCAGGATGGACGCGGACAGGCGCGACACCGGACTCGGGTACCGTGTCGCGTCCACGCCGGAGTTGGGCGAGACCCGGCTGGTGGTGGAACTGGCGGCCTGGGCGTTCGCGGCCGCGGGCGAGGACAGGTATGCCTGCAGTGCGAAGACCTCGTCCCGGTCGTTGAACGCGACCGCGAATTCGCCACCGACCTCGGTCGCTTGCGGGACGTCCGGCTTCATGGCCGGCAGCGGGAACGCGTACACGTCGCCGTCCTCGCCGACCGTGGTGCCCTGCGGGAAGATGGAGCCGTAGAAGTCGCCGATGTGGTACATGCCGCATTTGCCGGTCGCCACACCGAGTCCGGCATCCTGGAAGGTCGTCGAGGCGATGCTCGCCACGTCGCCGATGCCGCCGTTGACGTAGCGCGGGTCCTTCAGGATGCGGCCGACGGTGTCGAGGGCGGTCGCCACGCGCGGGTCGTTGAACGGCACCTGGTGCGCCACCCACTGGTCGTAGAAGGCAGTGCCTTCCTGGCGAAGGATCACGTCCTCGAGCCAGTCGGTGAGCGGCCACCCGGTGGCGGTGCCCGATGCGACTCCCGCGCACCAGGGCATGATGCCGTCCCGGACCATCCGGTCGGACAGCGCGAGCATCTCGTCCCAGCTCTTCGGCACCTGGTAGCCGCGCTCGGTGAAGACCCTGGGCGAGTACCAGACGATCGACTTCACGAACGCACCCGCGGGCGCTCCGTAGACCTTGCCGTCGACGGTGCCGTACTCCTTCCAGGTGCTCGAGTAGTACTGGTCCAGATTGGACAGCACCGCCTTCGGAGCCTCCTTGGCCGATCCGGTACGCACGACCGTGGCGAGCACCGCCGGCGACGGGATCAGCGCGATGTCGGGCGGGGTCCCGCCCTGTATCCGCACGGTGAGCTGGGCCTCGAAGTCCCGGGAGCTCTCCAGCACGACCTTCGCGCCGGTACACCGGGTGAACGGGGTGAAGGTGTCCTTGTACTGCTGGTCCTCCGGGGCCGTGATGTTCGTGTAGACGTTCACCGACTTGCCGGACAGGTTCCCGTAGCCGGCGAAGTCTTCGCACCCCGGGCCGCCGACCTCCGCTGAACCGGCATCGTCACCACAACCCGCGAGACCCACACCGAGCCCCATGGCTCCCACCAGCGCGGCCACAAGACCGCGACGCACAACGATTCGCATTGCTGTCCCCTTCCGTCGAGGAACCTGGACGGCTCTGCCGTGGCGTCATTCAACGGCGGTGCCAATGATTTGCGCAATCGTTTACGGTAACGAAACAATAACGGTCACAATCTGACGTAAACTTACCGGACTCTAATGCCTATATCGGGCCAGATGGCAGGCAGGGAGTGACGCTTCCGCAAACGATTACCTACCATGGGTCCAGCGTGGTCGACCGCGACAGGAAGGGACTGCCTCATGAAGGGCACAGGGATCGTGTTCCCTCGGCCGTACCGTGCCGAGTTGGAAGCCGTGGAGCTCGATCCGGGCGCGCTGGGTCCCACCGAGATCCTGGTGCGCAGCGACATCTCGCTGGTCAGCCCCGGAACGGAAACCTCGTACTTCACCGGCGTGATGAGCGACGCGCCGGCGATCTACTCGCAGGTTCCCGCCTTCGACGGCGCCGGCGTCAGTGACGGGACGGCCGTTTTCCCGGCCCGAACCGGGTACGCCAACGTCGGTACGGTGGTGGCGGCGGGGGACGGGCCGGCGCAGAGCATGCTCGGCCGATCGGTCTTCACCATGTCCCGGCACGCGTCCATCGCGGTCTGCGACACCGCCTTCTTCGCAGTCGAGGTCCCCGCCATGCTGGACCCGCGGGTCGCCGTCTTCGCACGCCTCGCCGGTGTCGGGATCACCGCGCTGCGCGCGGCTCATGCCGCCGCGGGAGATCCGGTCGCCGTCGTCGGCCTCGGCCTAGTAGGAAACCTCGCCGCCCAACTGTTCCAGCTCGCCGGCTGCGAGGTTGTCGCGTTCGACCCCAGCGCGGAGCGCCGTGACGTGGCGCGGCAGTGCGGCGTCGCCACCGTCGTCGACCCGATCGTCGATAATCCTGTGGAGTTCATGCGCTCGCGCTCGGGCGGAGACGTCGCCGACGGCGCCGCCATCACGGTGGAGGCGACCGGCCAGCCCTCGCTGGCAGTGCAGGCCATCGAGATGACGGCTCAGTACGGATCGGTCGTTCTGCTCGGCACCCCGCGGGTGCGCTACTCCGCAGACCTCACCGGCGCGCTTGCCCGGGTGCATTGGCTCGCCATCAACGTCCTCGGCGGCCTGGAATGGAGGTACCCCATCGCGAAACGCACGCCTCGGGCACGGTTCACCATCGAAGACAACTACCGGCAGATCCTCGCCTGGCTCGCCGCCGGTCGGCTGCAGACGCACCCGCTGGCCACACATGTCCTCGCGCCCGAGCAGTGCCAGAATGCGTACCAGGGGATCGCCAACGACCCCCAGCGCCATCTGGGAGTCCTGTTCGATTGGAGCACGTTCTGACATGGTGAGGATGGCCGACATCGCGAACGCCGCCAACGTCTCGGTCGCCACCGTGTCTCATGTGATCAACGGCACCCGCCCAGTGAAGGAAAGTACGCGGCTGCGTGTCGAGGCCGCGCTCGACGCCGCCGGCTACCGGCGGGACCGGCTGGCTCGCGCCATGCGCCGCAGCACCACCGAGACGGTGGGCGTGGTGGTTTCCGACCCGACCCAGCCGGTCTTCGGCCAGATGATCCAGGGCGTCGCGAAGGAGGCCCGAGCCGCCGGCTACGCGATGATGCTGGCCAGTTCGGCGGATGACGGGCAGCAGGAGCTGGAGGCGATCAAGACGTTCAAGGAGCATCGCGTCGACGGCATCATCCTCGCCGAGGTATCGCACGACCTGGCCGGCTTCGACGAGATGCTCCGGCCCGATTCGATTCCCCTGGTCCTGCTGGACCGCCTGGCCAGCCGCCGGCTCGACCAGGTCGGCGCGGAGACCGTCGGCCCGATGAAACGGATCGTGGACCACCTCATCGGCAACGGGTACGACGACATCGCGATCGTGGCTGGCGATCTCAGCGTCCCAACGCTGCAGGAACGGTTCGAAGGATACCGGCAGGCGCTCGATGCGGCCGACATACCTCTGCGCTCCGACCGTGTGGTGGACGACGTGCGTACCGAACGCGAGGTTCGCGCGGCCATGCGGCCGATTCTGCAAGGCAACGAGCGCCCGCGAGCCCTGGTCACCAGCAGCACCAACATCACCGCTGGGGTCCTCGGTGCCCTCCATGACCTCGATATGCGGACTCCGCGCGACGTTGCCCTGGTCTCCTTCGACGAACTTCCCTACGCCGAGCACTTCGCCCCTCGGATCACCTCCGTGGTCCAGCCCGCGGTGCAAATGGGCGAGCACGCCATGCGTCTGCTGCTTCGACGCCTACGCAACCCGGACGCCCAGGCCCGGACGATTCGCCTCAAGCCCCGGTTCGTCCATCGCCAGTCCTGCGGCTGCCCGGCAGGCGCCCCGTCGCCCTTCGGTGACTGAAGCGATGAAGGCGGCACGAATTGCCGGCGCCGGCCGGGCGCATCTGGTGGAGGCGCCCGAGCCCGCGGCGTCCCCCGGGTTCGCCCGCGTACGGGTCACGGTGGCTCCACTGTGTACGGAGTTCCAGGACTTCACCGCGGGCACTCGGGTCGGCGAACCCCTCGGGCATGAAGCCGTGGGCGTCGTCGAGCAGGCCGACCGGGGCAGCCGGGTCCGGCCCGGCGATCGCGTCGTCGCCATGCCACTGCTCGGATGCGGACGCTGCGACATGTGTCGCGGTGGCTGGTACATCCACTGCCCGTACGGGCGTACTGGCGAGCAACCGCTGGGGACTCTCGCGGAGGCGATCCGCAAGCCGGACGACCTGCTCATCCCGATCCCTGACAACCTCGATGACGAGCTCGCCTCGCTCGCCTGCTGCGCGCTAGGCGCGTCGTTCGGCGCGTACGAGACAGCCGGCGTCGCGTCGTCGGACCGGGTCCTGGTCACGGGGCTGGGCCCGGTCGGGCTGGGAGCCGTGGTCAACGCGGCCTGTCGCGGTGCGCCGGTCGTCGCGGTCGAGACCGGTGAGTACCGCTCCCGCCTAGGCCGCGTACCAAAGTCGGTCGGTGACGGTTTGGGAATTTCGGCGTGTCAGGACCGGTAGATAGCGAGGTCTCCGGTAGATGAGTTTTCGACCAAGAAGACCATCTATACGGAGACCTCGTGGCCACTGTAGCGGTGACGAGGCGGCACGACCTGACCGACGCGCAGTGGGCGGTGCTGGCGCCGTTGCTGCCGACGCCGAAGAAGGCCGGACGGCCGCCGATATGGACCAAACGGCAGCTCATTGACGGGATCCGGTGGCGGACCCGGGCTGGCACGCCCTGGCGAGACATGCCGGAGTACTACGGGTCGTGGGTGGCTGCCTACAACCTGTTCCGACGCTGGCAACGCGCCGGAACCTGGGCCCTGATCCTGAGCACGCTGCAGGCCATGGCGGACGCGGCCGGCCGGATCGTCTGGGATGTCTCGGTCGACTCGACGGTAGCCCGTGCGCATCAGCACGCCGCCGGGGCGCGTAAGAACGCAGCTGCGCAGGCCGAACCGCCCGGCGGGGTACGCGATGAGCCGGCCGACCACGCGTTGGGCCGCTCCCGCGGCGGGCTGACCACGAAGCTGCACCTGGGCTGCGAGCAGGGCCAGAAGCCACTGTCGATCGTGCTGACCGCCGGGCAACGCGGGGACAACCCGCAGTTCATCGCGGTGCTTGAGGGGATCCGGGTACCCCGGCTGGGCGGCGGCCGACCCCGGACCCGCCCGGACCGGGCCCTGGCGGACAAGGCGTACACCAGCAAGGGCACCCGCCGCTACCTACGCCGACGCGGAATCAAGGCGACCATCCCGTCCAAGGCCGACCAGGACGCCAACCGGCGCAAGCTCGGGGCCAAGGGCGGCCGGCCACCAACCTTCGACCCCGAGACCTACAAGCAGCGCCACGCCGTGGAATGCGGCATCAACCGGCTCAAACGCAACCGAGCCGTGGCCACCAGATACGACAAGCTAGCCGTCCGCTACGAAGCCACCGTGCACATCGCCGCAATCAACGAATGGCTCTAAACCGACTTTGGTACAGGCCCTAGCGCT
>NZ_JAVHUY010000022.1 GCF_031085175.1 Phytohabitans maris | reverse complement strand
CTAGTAGTGCTTTGTTAGGTCGGCGTGTCGTGGGGTCGTCGGGGTGGTGCGGGTAGTTTCATGCTTCGGTGACTCCGGATGAGCTTTCGGTTGTGCGGCAACGCCTGGAGGCGTTCGCGGCGGACGTGTTCACGCCCTTGGCCCGGTCTGACCAGCGGGTCAAGGGCGAGACGTATCTGCGGGGGCTGTTGCTGGACGGGCGGCGTAAGTCGATGCAGCCGATGGCGGCCCGGCTCGGCGTGGATCATCAGGGGCTGCAGCAGTTCGTGACCACGTCGACGTGGGACACCATGGCGGTGCGGGCGCGGCTGGCCGAGCGGGCGGTAGAGTTGATCGACCCGGTCGCGTGGGTGTTCGATGACACCGGGTTCCCGAAGGACGGCACCGGCTCGCCCGGGGTGGCCCGGCAGTACTCCGGCACCCTGGGCAAGGTCGCCAACTGCCAGATCGGGGTCAGCGTCCACGCGGTCACCGATACGGCGTCGTGCCCGCTGGACTGGCGGCTGTTCCTGCCGGAGTCCTGGGACGCCGCCAAGGCCGGACCGGCCGCGGTCAAGGCGGCCAAGGCCAAGCAGCGTAAGACGTTGACGAATGCACCGCGGGCCACCGCGTCTGTCGAACCGGCCGAGGTCGATGTTGATGCGGTCGCCGCTGCCGCGACCGAGACCGCGCGGCGGCGGCGCCGCAAGGCCGCGATTCCGGAGGATGAGGGCCACCGTCCGAAGTGGATACTGGCAATCGAGATGATCGACGGGCTCGCTGCACACGGATTGCGACCACCCCTGGTCACCGCCGACTCCGGCTACGGCGACAGCGGCCCGTTCCGGGCCGCGCTCGACGAACGCGGCATCCTCTACAGCGTCCAGGTCAAAGGCGAAACCCTCGCCCACCGGTCCGACGCGGAACCCGCGCCACCCACGTGGTCCGGGCACGGCCGCCCACCGACCCGCCCGGACTACCCCGACGACGCGGCCAGCATTGCCCGGCACGTGCTCGACGCCGGCCGCGATGCCGCGACCACGGTCACCTGGCGCGAAGGCAGCAAAGGCATCCTCAGCTCACAGTTCGTGTTCCTACGGGTCCGTCCGGCTGGGCACCGCATCCCCCGCAACCCCGACGGCAGCCTGCCCGAGCGGTGGCTGATCGCGGAATGGCCCGACGACGAGGCCGAACCGGTCACCTACTGGCTATCCAGCCAACCCGCCGACACCGACCCCGTCGACCTGATCCGCACCGCGAAGATCCGCTGGCGGATCGAACACGACTACCGCGAACTGAAAACCGGCCTCGGCCTGGACCACTTCGAAGGCCGCTCCTTCACCGGCTGGCACCGCCACGTCACCCTGGTCACCGCCGCGCACCTGTTCATCACCCTGCTGCGACACGACCCAAAAGCGGCTGCGCCGGCCTGACCCTCTACAAGGTCATCCGCGAGCTGCAATACCTCCTCGCGACCTGGACCGGCGCCTGCCCCACATGCCACCAAACCGTGAAACCCTTACACCACAACCAATCTCGAGTTACCTAACAAAGCACTACTAGGCCCGTTCAGATGATCCCGTTGCGTGGTGGCGGCACGTCGTTGAGCTCCCACTGGCCCAGGTGGCGCACCTTCCACCGGCGCGGGTCGTGCAGCGTGTGGGTGCGCGCGTTGCGCCAGTGCCGGTGCAGGTTGAGCTCCTGCGCGGCCGACCGGGTGCCGACGAGCGCGAAGACCTCGCTGGCGACGGTCAGCGCGGCGGTGTCGGCCTGGGCGCGGGCGGCGGCGACCGCGGCGGAGGCCTCGGCGCTGGAGTGCTCGGTCAGGTCGGCGCGGGCCGCGTCCAGGGCCGCGCCGGCCTCGCGCAGCAGTGCCCGGGCCGACCGGACGAGCAGGGCCAGCTCGCCGAACTGCTGTACGACGGCCGGTTCGTCGGCGGCCCGCTCCACCTCCGCCTCCCACCAGGGTCGGGCGAGCGTGCGGATGAGGTCCTTGCCGTCGCGGAGGGCGGCGACCGCGATGCCGGTGTCGACGGCGGCGTGCATGTAGTTGCCGAACGCGCCGAAGGTCTCCGTGGACTCGAAGATCCTCCACACCGGTACGACGTGCTCGGGCGGGACGACCACGCCGTCGAAGCGGACGGTGCCGCTGCCGGTGGTGCGCTGCCCCATGCCGACCCAGTCGTCCTCGACCCGGACTCCACTGTGGCCGGCGGGGATCCAGGCGGCGTGCAGCTTGCGGCCGGCGTCGAGCGCGTAGATCGGGATCCAGTGCGCGAACGGCGAGCCGGTGGCGTAGTACTTGGTGCCGTCCACGATGTACGAGCCGTCCGGCCGGCGGGCGAAGCCGATCCGGAAGTCGTGCGCGGTGGCGGTGCCGCGTTCGGAAAGGGCGTTGCCGAAGCGCTTGCCGGCCAGCAGCTCGGCGTGGAAGAACTTCCTCTGCTCCGGGGTGCCGGCGTGGCGGAGCACGTCGACGAAGAAGAAGTGGTTTTGCGGGATCTGGCCGATGCTGGCGTCGCCGGCGGAGAGGATCTCGATGACCTCGCCGAGCGTGCGCGCGGAGACGCCCGCTCCCCCGTCCTCGGCCGGCACGGTGATGGCCAGCAGCCCGGTGGCGGCCAGCTCGTCGACCTCGGCGTGCGGCAGCACCCGGGCCGCGTCGCGCTGCGCGTCGCCGGCGGCGAACCGGTCGGCCAGGCGCCGCGCCACCGCGATCGCCTCGGCGTCGTCGCGGATCACGGCGGTCATGACGGCACCGCCCCGATCCGGTAGCGGGCCGCCGGATGGTCGTCGCGCAGGCGTCGCTGGCCGGCGCCGTAGAACGTCTCGCGGAGCGTGCTGCCCGGGTAGGCGTCCGCGACGAGGCCGCGGCGGCGCAGCTCGGGCACGAGGTGGTCGACGATGTCGACGAACGTGCCGGGGGTGATCGCGTACGCCAGGTTGAAACCGTCCACATCGGCCTCGTCGACCCAGCGCTGCATCTCGTCGGCGACGGTGGCCGGGCCGCCGACCACGACCGGGCCCATGCCGCCGATGCTCACCCACTTGGCTATCTCGCGCGGGGTCCACTCACGGTGTGGGTCGGCGGTGGAGAACGCCTCGACCGCGCTGCGCACCGCCTCGGTCTCGATGTACCGCAGCGGCGTGTCCGGCTCGAACCCGGACAGGTCGAGCCCGCTCCACCCGCCGTAGAGCGCCAGGGCGCCCTCGTAGCTGGCGTACCGCTGGTAGTCCTCGTACTTGGCCCGCGCTTCCTCGTCGGTCGGCGCGGTGATGACGGTCAGCAGCGAGAAGAACTTGACGCTGGCCGGGTCGCGGCCGAGCTCCTCGGCGAGCGCGCGGGTCTGCCGGATCGACGGGGCGAGCACCTCCGGCCGGGTGCCGGTGGTGAAGATGCCCTCGGCGTGAGTGGCCGCGAACCGCCGCCCGCGCGGCGAGGCGCCGGCCTGGAAGAGCACCGGGGTCCGTTGCGGCGACGGCTCGGACAGGTGGATGCCGGGGACGCTGAAGTACCGTCCCTTGTGCTCGATCGGACGCACCTTGGCCGGGTCGGTGAAGATGCCCCGCTCCCGGTCGCGGACGACCGCGTCGTCCTCCCAGGACGACTCCCACAGCTTGTAGACGACCTCCATGAACTCGCTGCCCACCTCGTACCGCTCGTCGTGCGGGATCTGGGTGTCCAGGCCGAGGTTGCGGGCCGCACTGTCCAGGTAGGAGGTGACGATGTTCCAGGCGATCCGCCCCTTGCTGAGGTGGTCGAGTGTGGACAGTGTGCGGGCGAACTTGTACGGCTTCTCGTACGTGGACGAGACGGTGATGCCGAAGCCGAGGTGCTCGGTGACCGCGGCCATCGCCGAGACGGCCAGCAGCGGGTCGTTGACCGGGATCTGCGCGGCGTCGAGGATGGCCGGCTCGGGGCCGCCGCGGAAGACGTCGTACACCCCGACGACGTCGGCGATGAACAGGCTGGTGAAGCCGCCGCGCTCCAGCAGCTTGGCCAGGTCGGTCCAGTAGTCCAGGTCCCGGTACCGGTGCGACTGGTCCTCGGGGTGCCGCCACAGCCCCGGCGACTGGTGCCCGACGCAGGTCATGTCGAACGCGTTGAGGTGGATCCGCTTGCTCACTTCGTCGCTCCCGTGGTCAGGCCGGCCACCAGCCAGCGCTGGGCGATGACGGCCACCGCGTACATCGGGGCGATGGCCACCAGTGACGCGGCCGCCTGCTGTCCGAACTGGACGGTCCGGTCGCCCTGGAAGAGGGAGAGGCCGACGGTCAGCGTCTGGCTGTCGGTGCGCTGCGAGAACGACACCGCGAAGAGGAACTCGTTGTACGACAGGAACAGGCAGATCAGCAGCGCGGCGACCACGCCCGGGGCGATCAGTGGCAGCACCACGCGCAGCAGCCCGCGCCCGGTGCTGGCACCGTCGAGCCAGGCGGCCTCCTCGACCTCGACCGGCACCCGCCGCACGAACCCGTCCAGCAGCCACACCGCCACCGGTACGTTCGCCAGCCCGGTGACCAGGGCCAGGCCGAGCAGGCTGTTGGTGAGGTCGAGGTTGCGCAGCAGGTGGTACAGGGGCAGCATCGCGACGACCGGCGGCGCGCAGTAGCTGGCCAGCAGCGCGCTGCTCAGCCCGCGGCCGTGGCGGCGGGCCCGGGCGGTCACGTAGGCCGCCGGCACCGCGACCAGCCCGGTGAGCAGCGCGGAGCCGAGCGCGACCACCCACGAGTTGGCGAGCATCCGGGCCAGCGGCACCGTGTCGAAGGCGCGCGGCCAGTTGCCCCAGTACAGCTGGGTGGGGAGCCACCCTCCATTGAGGACGTCGTCGTTGGTGCGCAGCGAGAGCGAGACGAGGTACAGGATCGGCAGCGACATCAGCAACGCGACCGTGACAAGCCCTACGCGTACCAGGGTGGGTTTCATCGGTCGCGCACCACCCGGTGGCGCGCGGCGGTGAGCGCCGCGGTGATCACGCCGACGACCACCGCGAAGACGAGCGTTTCGGCGGCGGCCGTGCCCATGTCGTACTGGCCGCGCAGCCCGGTGCGGTAGATCTCGTACGAGGAAAGGATGGTGGAGACGCCCGGCCCGCCCTCGGTGACCACCACGACGAGGTCGAAGACCTTGAAGCCGATCACCACCTTGATGAGCGCGACGGCCAGCACGGTGGGCAGGATCGCCGGCCACACCACCGACCGGAACGAGCGCCAGGCGCCGGCCCCGTCCAGTTGCGCCGCCTCCAGCAGCTCGCCGTCGACGCCGAGCAGGGCGGCGAAGACCAGCAGCGTCACGAACGGCGTCCACTGCCAGGCGTCGATCAGCAGCAGGGTGGTGAACGCGCCCGGCCCGCTGCCGAGCGGGTTGAAGCCGGGCACGCCGAGCGCGCTCCACACCCCGGCGAACGACCCGCCGACCGGGGCGAGCATCAGCTTCCACGCCACGCCGACCATCACCGGCGGGGTGACCAGCGGCAGCAGCAACAGCGTGCCGGCCGCACCGAGCCGCGGCCCGCGCGCCCGCAGCAGCACCGCCAGCCCGGTGCCCAGGGCCACCTGGAGCAGCGAGCCGGCGAGCGCGAAGACGACCGACCGGACCAGCGAACCGTTGAACGCGAGCGAGCGGTTGGCCTCGACGAAGTTGTCGAAGCCGCTCCACTGCTGCAGCGGGCGGGCCAGGGACGACCGGGTGAAGGCGAGGCCGACCAGGTAGATCGTCGGGTAGGCGAGCAGGACGGCGAGGCCGCCGAGGGAGGGCACCGCCAGCCAGAACGGTACCCTCCCGGCCCGTCGACGCCGCGGGCCTTGGCGGTCCGGCCCTCGTGGTACCGGCCGCGTGGCCTGTGGCGCCGCGACGTCGACGGCGGTCATCGCGACAGCTCGCGTTCCCAGGACTCCTGGGCGCGTCGCAGCGCCGTCTTGGCGTCCTGCTGTCCCTGCACGGCGAGGGCGAGCTGGTCGACGAGGTCCTGGAGGATCTTCGGCGCGCTCGGCGCCTTCGGCCAGACCAGCGGGGAGCCGTCGAGGTTTTGCCGGATCACGCTCGACGCGGTGGGTGTGGCCTTGGCGTACTCGCCGGAGTGGAGCACGCTCTTGCGGTTGGGGTCGATGCCGGCGCCGGCGGTGGAGGCCTGGCTCAGGTTTTGCTTCGCCGCCGTGGCCCACTTGACGAACGCGGCCGCCTCGGCCTTGTGTCGGGAGGCCGAGGAGACCCCGAGCCCGAAGCCGGCGTCGAGCGCGGTGCGCGGCGTCGTGTTGCTCCCGCCGACCGGCAGCGAGACCACGCCCCACTTGCCGGAGATCTTCGACACGCTGGGATCGTCGGCCCGCAGCGACATGTCGGTCCAGGTGTCGATCATCGCGCCCTGCCCGGAGAGGAACGCGGTGTTGGCCTGGTCGAAGCCGATCTGCAGCGGGGTCGGCAGCGCGTGCGGGCTGACCGCGATCAGGTGCTCGGCGGCGGCGAGCGCGGCGTCGCTGGTGAGCGTGGGCGCGCCGCCGGCGTCGACCAGCGTGCCGCCGTAGCCGGCGAGGCGGTTGATGAACGAGCAGCCGAGGATCATCGGCACCTGCTGCCCCTGCACGATCGCCCCGTAGTACTTGCCGCCGCCCTCCTGGGTGATCTTCTTGGCGGCCGCGTCGTACTCGTCCCACGTCGCCGGCGGCTGGAGCCCGTGCCGGTCGAAGATCTCCCTGTTGTAGAAGAGGATGTGCAGGTCGCCGTCGTACGGCAGGCCGTAGCGGCGCCCCTCGTAGAGCGTGTACGGGTCGTAGATGGAGGGCAGGAAGTCGGCGGTGTCCAGATCGGACTGCCCGCCGATCCAGTCGGTGAGGTCGACCAGCGCGCCCGCGTCGACCAGGGCGCCGAGCCCGAAGTAGAAGTAGTCGAAGACGTCGAACTCGCCCGCGCCGCCCTGCACGTCCAGGATCTGCTTGCTGGTCAGCTGGTCGTACGGGACCGCGGTGACCTCGATCTTGCCGCCGGTCTCGGTGGCCCACCGGTCGGCCAGGATCTTCGTGAACGCGGTGACGTGCGGCTGGTTGACCATGAGCCGCAGCGTGACGCCCTTGGGCTCGGCGGCGGCGTCCGCGGCCAGCGCCTCGCCACCGCCCTCGCCACCGCACGCGGCGAGGACAGGTCCGAGCGCGGCGAACCCGCCGGCGAGACCGGCGGCGCGCAGCAGTTGGCGGCGAGACAGCGACGTGACAGACATCCCAGGACTCTCCTCCGACCCGACCAATACTAGCCCACAAATCCTATGGGTTAGATAGGCTAATCGGGAAGATCGTGTACCCGGTCCTCACCCGCGGTCAGGCGGCGCGCCGCTACCCGGTCTCGTTTCTCGAGCTCCGGTCTGAAGTGGAGTCTCGAAGCCCGCGAGCCAGGTCGCGAGGAGCGACTCCAGGTGAGCGGCTTCGTCCGGCGCCAGGAGGTCGAGGAGGCGGCGTTCATTGCGCATGTGCTCGGTGAACGCCTGGTCGATCAGCTCCCGGCCGGCAGCGGTGAGGGCGACGACCCGGCCGCGGCCGTCGCTCGCGCTGGGGCGGCGGGTGACGAGTCCGTCGCGTTCCAGCCGGTCGATGCGCTTGGTCATGGCGCCCGTGGTGACCATGGTGAAGGCGGCGAGTTCTCCGGGCGCGCGTTCGAACGGCTCGCCCGCGCGCCGGAGAGTGGCGAGAACGTCGAACTCACCCTCCCCGAGCCCGTAGCGCCGGTAGACGACCTTGAGCTGCTCGGTGAGGTGGCCGGCGAGGCGGTGCAGTCGCCCGATCACGCCCTGCGGGCTCACGTCCAGATCGGGCCGTTCGCGGGCCCAGGCCTGCTGGATGCGGGCGACGTGGTCGAGGTACTCGGTCACGCCACCGACTATAGCTTCCACGGAAGGTATAGTCGCTTCCGTGGAAGCTACTTTTCGATGGGCGGCTCTCACCGCTGTCGCGCCGGTGGCGTGGGGTTCGACCTACTTCGTCACCCATCGGTACCTGCCGGCCGACTATCCGCTGTACGGCGCGGTCATCCGGGCGCTGCCCGCGGGCCTGCTCCTCCTGCTCGTGCGCCGGACGATTCCCCGTGGCTCGTGGTGGTGGAAGTCGCTGGTCCTCGGCACCCTGAACATGGGTGCGTTCTTCGCGCTGGTCTACCTGGCGGCACAGGCGCTGCCGACGAGCGTCGCCGCCACGATCATGGCGACCGCACCGGTCGTGATGATGCTGATCGCCTGGGTGGCGCTGTCCGAACGCCCGCGGGTGGCACACCTGGCCGGTGCCGGCATCGGGATCGGCGGCGTATGCCTCATGCTGTTCGACGGCGCGACGGCCGTCGACCTCTCCGGCGTGCTCGCCTCCATCGCGGCCATGGTCATGTCCTCCCTCGGCTACGTGCTCGCCAAGAAGTGGAGCGCCGACACTGACGTGTTCTCGCTGACCTCGTGGCAGCTCATCGCCGGGGGCGCGGTCCTGCTGCCCGTCGCCGCCGTCGTGGAAGGGCCGCCGCCCACTCTTGACGGGCCGGCGGTCGCCGGCTTCGGCTACGTCACGGTCGTGGCGACCGCGGTCGCCTTCGCCGCCTGGTTCACCGGACTGCGCCACCTGAGCGCCGGCACGGTGGGGCTCGTCGGACTACTCAACCCGATAACCGGCGTCCTGCTCGGCGCCGTGCTCGCCGGCGAAACACTTGCTCCGCAACAGATCTGCGGTATCGCGCTGGTGTTCCTCGGAATCCTCCTCGGACAGCCCGCCGCGGCCCGCCTCGTCGCACTCGTTCGCACCACACCCGCCACGCGTTCGGTAAAGCGATCGCGCAACGGGATCGCCGTATCCAAATCTAGCGGGGGCTGACGCTCCGAGCCTCAAGTTTCACTCAACGTCGCTGTGTGACCGGCGCACAACGCAGAGCAACCGCATTAGATCGACGACAACCGAAGGCGCGGTCGCGCCGTACACCGTCGTACGCGAGGGGCTCACAGTGGACCGAAGACTCCCCAGGAAGACTCTGCCGGCCGCGGTCGCTCTAGCGCTGCTGGCAGTACCCGCCCTCACCTCCGCCACGGCGGGTGGCGCGACCGCCGCCGCCCGCGTGCCGAAGCCGCAGTCCGTGATCGGCTGGGCGCCGTGCGCCGACTACAAGCTCGCCACCTACGAACAGGTCGCCGAGTACTACCGCAAGCTGGACGAGGCGAGCGACCGGATGGCGCTCGTGGAGATCGGCAAGTCCACCGAGGGACGGCCGCAGCTCATGGCGATCGTCTCGGCGGAGAAGAACCTCAGGCCGAAGAACCTCGAACGGTACCGGGAGATCTCCGTCCGGCTGTCGCAGGGCGACGCGCTCTCCGACTCGGTCGCCAAGGCCATGGCCGCCGAGGGCAAGGCGGTGGCCTGGGTCGACTTCGGCATCCACTCCACCGAGGTCGCCGGCCACCAGTCCGCCCCGCAGTTCGCGTACGACCTGGTCAGCAGCGAGAGCGCCGAGGCCAAGAGGATCCGCGACGACGTCATCACGCTGATCGTGCCCAACGTCAACCCGGACGGCCAGACCAAGATCGCCGACTGGTACCGCCAGAACCTGGGCGGGCAGTACCAGGACGCCGGTTATCCGCGGCTCTACCAGAAGTACGCCGGGCACGACAACAACCGCGACTGGTACATGTTCAACCTGCGGGAGACGCAGAACGTCGGTCGGCAGCTCTTCCACGAGTGGCTGCCGCAGATGATGCACAACGTCCACCAGACGGCGGTCTTCCCGGCACGCATCAGCATCCCGCCGTTCGAGGACCCGATGAACCCGAACATCCACCCGCAGGTGCTGCGGGGTGTCAACCTCATCGGCGACGCGATGGGTCAGCGCCTCGACCGTGAGGACAAGGTCGGCGCGCTCGCCCGCCAGACGTACGACATCTGGTGGAACGGCGGCGCCCGCACCTCGCCGTACTTCCACAACCAGGTCGGCATCCTGACCGAGACCGCGCACGCGTCGGCGACCCCGCGCGTCTACGACCCGGCCGAGTTCCCGGAGACCTTCGCCGACGGCACCTCGACCACTGAGCCCTCGGTGTTCTACCCGAGCCCGTGGAAGGGCGGCGAGTGGCACCTGTCGCAGAGCTGCGAGTACATCATCTCCGCGTCCTGGGCGATGTTGCGCCAGGCCAGCGACGACCGCGAGGGCTGGCTGTACGGCGCGTACCAGATGGCCCGCGACGGCAAGCGCGACGGCGGCGACACGACCTACGTGATCCCGGCCGACCAGGCGGACTTCCCGACGGCCACCAAGCTCGTCGACAAGCTGCGCTGGAACAACGTCGACGTCGAGCAGGCGCTGTCGGCATTCAGGGTCGGCGACCGGAGGTACCCGGCCGGCTCGTACATCGTCCGGGAGGCACAGCCGTACCGGGCGGCCGTACTCGACCTGCTCAACGCGCAGGTGTACCCGAACCGGGTGCGCTACCCCGGCGGGCCGCTCGAACCGCCGTACGACATCACCGGGTACACGCTGTCGTTCCAGATGGGCGTGACGGTTGACAAGCTCGACAAGGCCGTTCGGGTCGACACCGTCGACGTAGCCTGGCCGAAGCCGCCGGCGGGCACCGTCGCCGGGGCGCCGAAGCACTCCTACGCGCTCGACCCGCGCGTCAACGACAGCGCCACCGCTGTGAACGCACTGCTCGCCCAGGGCGAGACGGTGTGGCGCGGCGACCGCGAGGTGAAGACCCGCACCGGCAAGCTGCCGGCGGGCACGTTCCTCGTCAAGGCCGGCCGGAACACCGGCGAGCGGGTCACCGCGCTGGCGAATCAGCTCGGCCTCTCGGTCGCCGCCGTCGACGCGACCCCGACCGGCATCACCGGCCTCAAGGCGCCCCGGCTCGGCCTGTACGACGGGTTCAACAACTACGACGAGGGCTGGAGCCGGCTCACGCTCGAGCAGTTCAGGTTCCCCTACACGACCATCACCAACACGGTCGTACGCGCCGGCAACCTGCGGGCCGCGTTCGACACCATCGTGCTACCGGACGCGACGTACAACTCGATGCGCAACGGCCGGGCAGCCGGCTCGCTACCGCCCGAGTTCACCGGTGGCATGACCGACGCCGGTATCGCCAACCTCAAGGCATTCGTCGAGGCCGGCGGCACGGTAGTCACCTTGAACCGGGCCGCACAACTGCCGATCCGCGCGTTCGGCGTACCGGTCAAGGACCTCTCAGCCGACGCCGAGGAAACCGAGTACAACATCCCCGGCTCGGTGCTCAACCTCGGCACCGACCCCAGCGACCCGGTCGCGGCCGGCTTCGCCCCGACAACGGCCGCGTTCGTCGCCGACAGCCCGATCTTCGATGTCGACGCGGACGCCCAAGGCGTGTCGGTCGCCGCGACCTGGCCGCAGTCGAACCTGCTGAAGAGCGGCTTCCTGCTCGGCGAAGACCTGATCGGTGGCAAACCGGCCATCGTCACATCGGAACTGGGCCAGGGACAGGTGGTCATGATCGGCTTCAGGCCCCAGCACCGGGCCCAGTCACACGGAACATACCGGTTCCTGTTCAACGCCATCTACCTCGGCGGTCAGGGCTAGGGCCGACCCCGGTGGCCGGTCGGCGGAAACGCCGGCCGGCCGTACCCGCGGCCAGGTCCCGGATCGTGCTGCCCGCCGGGCCGCGGCGGCGGATCGGGCCGGCGACGATCCGCTCCCGGGATGGTCGCTCGCGCTAGCGTCGGCACCGTCCATACGCTCGTCACAGACCGTGCCCATCGAGGGGAACGCCCATGCGTGAGCTCACCTGCCTGCTACGCCGCCACGCCGAGTGGCGGGAGGCGCCCGACCCGGTGCTGCGTGGCGACCGGAAGGCGATCGTCGCGCCGGAGGAGGCGGCTGGCCTCGCCCCTGGCGACCTGGTCGTGGTCCCGTGGGCGACCTCCTGCGACCGCCGCGCCGAACGGCGCCTGAAGCCGGGCTTCGTCCGTGCCTGAGCTGGTCTACCTCCGCGCCGGCAAGCTCGTCTGGCGGGACGGCCCGGCACCGCTCCCGGCCGGGCCGGGCGACGCCGTCGTGCGCCCCTTCGTCGCCGGCCGCTGCGACGGAGACACCCTCCCGCTGCACCGCCCGGTCTCCCGGGCGCTGCAGGCCGGCATGGCGCTGGGACTCGTCGACCCGATCGTCGGAGCCATCTGCGGCCGGGTCCCGTTTCGTGGCCCGTTCGCCATCGGACACGAATGCGTCGCCGAAGTCCTCGACGTCGGCGCCGGCGTGCGCCACATCCACCCCGGCCAGACCGTCATCGTGCCGTGGGCCGTCTCCTGCGGCACCTGCCCACCCTGCCGCCGCGGCCTGACCTCCCGATGCGCCGCCACCGCCGGCAAAGGCGCCCTCGCCGCCTACGGCTTCGGCCCGGCCGCCGGCACCTGGGGCGGCATGGTCGCCGACCACATCCGGGTACCGTTCGCCGACCACATGCTCGTCCCCCTCCCCCACGACGTCCCGCCGCTGCGCGCCGCGGCCGCCTCCGACAACCTCGCCGACGCCTGGCGCGCGGTCGTTCCCCCACTCGCCGAACGCCCCGGCGCCACCGTGCTCGTGCTCGGCGGCGGCGCCAAGAGCATCGGCCTGTACGCCGCCGGCCTCGCCGCCGCCCACGGCGCCGCCACCGTCCACTACCTCGACGACGATCCGGCCCGGCGAGACACGGCGACCTCGTTCGGCGCCGAGGCCGCGCCGCTGAGCCGCGCCACGCGCGAGCGGTACGACATCGCCGTCGAAGCCACCTCCCGCCCCCACGGGCTGCGCCGCGCCCTGACCGCGCTCGCACCCGGCGGCGTCTGCACCGCGGTCGGCTACTACCTCGCCACCGGCACCCGCCTGCCGCTCATGCGCATGTACGCCAACGACAGCACCCTGCGCCTGGGCGTCTCCCACCCCCGCGCGGTCCTGCCCGACCTGCTCGCCTTCCTGGCCCGCACCGGGTTTCCCGCCGAACGCGTCACCAGCCTGCTCGCCGCCTGGGACGACGCACCCGGCGTCTACGCCGCCAAAACCACCAAGCTCGTCCTGCACCGGGAGCGGGTCACCGCCGGTTAGCGCTCACCGTCTACAGTGCACCGTCTACCTTCGACATCCAACCCGCTCGACGGCGCCGTATCGAGAGATGATCATCCGCCCCGGTTGGGCGGCCTACGCCTTCCACAGTCGGGACGTGGCGAGGGCGGCGCCGTCGGACATCGCCCGGAGCTTGGCCCAGACGATCTCGGCGTGCCCCACCCGGGAGCCGATCCCGCAGTCGGTACCCGCCTGGAGGTTTTCCCGGCCGACCACGCCGGCGAAGTTGACCAGCCGCTGCGCCACCAGTTCCGGGTGCTCGACAAGGTCGGTGGCGTGGCTGACCACGCCGGGCACGAGCACCTTGCCCTCGGGGAGCTTGACGTCCTCCCAGACCCGCCACTCGTGCGCGTGCCGGACGTTGCCGGCCTCGACCGCGTAGTGACCGGCGTCGATCGTGACGAGCAGGTCCGCGATGTCGCGCAGCGGTACGTCCTGGGTGTGCGGGCGGTGTCCACTCCCCCAGCACATGTGAAACCGGACCAGCTCGCTCGGCAGGCCCTCGATCGCGTGGTTGACGACCTCGACCGCGAATCCCAGGTATCGCCGCAGCTCCTTGAGCGTCCACTCCGGATTGTACTGCCAGGTCGTGGCGAACTCCGGCTCGTCGATCTGGAGGACGAGACCCGCGTCCGTGACCGCCTTGTACTCCTCGCGCAGCGCCTCCGCCACCGCCATCATGTACGACTCTTCGCTGTCGTAGTACTCGTTGCGGGCGCCGGCGCCGAGGCTGAGCGGGCCGAGCGCGGCGATGAAGCCATCCACGTCCTTGCCTTCGATGCCGGCTTTGAGCGCCCGCACGTCTTCGGCGATCGCGGCCTGGCCGGTGTACCTGACCGGCCCGGTGCACACCTGGACGGTCGTCCGCTCGGGTGGCGCCTCGCCGGGGCTGGCGAAGCCGGGCCGGACCGGGCCGCCCGAGCCGGACAGCCACAGCCCGGAGGCGTGGAAACCGGGGAAGTCCTTGCGGTCCCGGGCACCCACGCCGGCCCGCTTGGGCTGGCGGGTCTCGTCGACCGGCAGCCACTCCCAGCCGGTGACCCGGGAGAAGATGTACCCGTGGTAGTTGTTCGCCGCGGCCGCCTTGACGTACTCGCCGTCGTTGAGGATGTCGACGCCGCAGTCCATCTGCTTCGCCACCACCTCGGCGACCGCGCCCGGCACCCGCGCGTCGATCTCGGCACGCGCCGCACCGCCCTTGGCGATGAGCGCGTCCAGGTCGTCCGGGCGGGGCAGGTTGCCACCGTGGGTGGTGCGGATCCGGTCGGCGGTTCGGTTCATGCGCGCGACTCCTCTAGCTCGTGGCGGCCACGGCGGTGGCCGCGGGGGAAGGGGTGCCGGCCGCCGTGGCCCGCG
The DNA here is from genome assembly GCF_031085175.1 of Phytohabitans maris. GTDB lineage: Bacteria > Actinomycetota > Actinomycetes > Mycobacteriales > Micromonosporaceae > Phytohabitans > Phytohabitans maris. The sequence goes on along the minus strand of NZ_JAVHUY010000022.1, from coordinate 133,792 downwards.
CCGGCAACCAGCCCCACGGGTGGGTGCCCCAGCGCGGCGCGTACGGCACGCCGGCCCGGATGGTCTGCACCGGCACCAGCCCGGCCTCTCCGGTGAACGACTCCTTGACCGTGTCGGTGAACTCGAACTCGCCCGGCACCACGTCGAACACGGTCAGGTCGGCCTCCCGCCCGGCCGCGACCGCGCCGAGCGTGTCGTCGAGGCCGATCGCGCGGGCGGCGTTCGCCGTCGTCATCGCGACCACCTCGGACAGGCTGTATCCGACGGCCATGAACTTGGCCATGCACTCCAGCAGGCTGTGGAAGCTCTGGCCGAACACGGTGAGGTCCGAGCTGATCGTGTCCGGCCCGAGCCCGGCGGCGCGCTGCTCCCGGGCGACCCGGTGGCCGAAGTTGCCCATGCCGAGCGCGGAGTCGAGCACGACGCCGCGGGCGCGGGCCGCCGCCAGCAGCGGTGCGGTCTGGTCGAAAGCGTGCATCACGCCGCCGACGTTGGGCGTACACAGGTGGGTCAGGATGTCGCCCGGCTCGAACGACTCGATCAGAAATCGGGTGACCTCCTGCATCCGGGCCGCGGTCTGCGCCGTGCCGGACAGGTCGCCGATGTGCACCATCAGCGGCAGGCCGTGCTCGCGGGCGATCGCCTTGGACCGGGCGACGATCTCCTCGCCGTCGGTCAGGACCAGCGGGCCGACGAGCCGGAGCTTCAAACCGCGTACCAGACCGGGATTCGCCGCGACACAGGCCCGGATCGCGTCGGCGTCGACGTCGGTCAGCGCGGTCACGTCGGCCTTGCCCGGCATGGTGTGCGCGTGGCTGCCGACGTTGAGGTAGCAGATGATCCGGGTCCTGGCCCGGTCGACCACGTGGGCGGCGAGCACACCGACGTTCGCGACGCCCACGGAACCCGCGTCGAGCACGGTGGTGACGCCGGACTCGACGCCGATGAAGTCGGGCTCGCAGCACTCCATGCCGACACCGGACGTCGTGGCCCCGTACGCCACGTGGGTGTGCACGTCGATCAGGCCGGGCACGACGTACCGCTCCGTGCCACCCAGGTCGAGCACCTGGCGGGCCTGCCCGGGCGGGATCTCCCGCTCGACCGCAGCGATCCGGCCGCCGGCGATCGCGATGTCCAGCCGGTCGTCGATGCCCTGGCCCGGATCGAGCACGTGGCCGTTGACGAGCAGCAGGTCGTAGGTCATCGAAATCCCTTTCACCCGCGGCCGGCGGAGCGGACTCACGCTACCACGGGATTGTCTGACGGTCCGTCAATCTTGTGTCCGGCCACAAGCCGCGGTCGCGGTCCTGGACCGGCGGTATGCTGGTCGGACAGAATCCCGTTTCTTGTGCGAGGGAGCGCGTCCAGAGCCATGTCGAGCGTCATGCCGATCGCTGTTCCTCGTGCCCGTCCGGGCTCGCCGCGGGTGGTGGTGTGACCATGGCCGCCGCGAAGTCCGCGCCCCGCAAGACCGTGGCCGCCCCGAAGCCCACGCCCCGCAAGCCGGCCAAGGCCACAAGCCGTACGCCGAGCAAAGCCGCGGCCCGCACGCCGGCCAAGACGGCGAGCCGCACGCCGGCCAAGGCCAACGGCGCCTCCCAGTGGAGCGTCGGTCCGGTCGGCCGGGTCGCCGCACCCTTGCGGGAGCAGGTGCTGTCCGTCCTGCGTCAGGCGATTCTCGACTTCGAGATCCGGCCGGGCCAGCGACTGATCGAGCGCAAGCTGGTCGAGGAGCTCGACGTCTCCCGTGCCACGGTTCGCGAGGTGCTCACGCGGCTCGCGTCCGAAGGGCTCGTCACGGTCATCCCGCAGCGCGGCGCGATCGTGTCGGTGCTGTCGGTCGCCGAGGCCGTCGACATCTACGAGATGCGCGTCGCGCTCGAGGTCCTCGCGGTGCAGCGGTTCGTCGAGCGGGCCACCCCACAGCGGGTGCGCGAGCTGCGGCGGGCGTTGACCGGGTACGAGAAGGCGGTCCGCTCCCGCGGAGACACGAACAAGCGGCTGCGCGCCAAGGACGCGTTCTACGAGGCGCTGCTGGCGGGGGCGAGCAGCCCGCCGCTGACCGAGATGCTGACGATCCTCCAGAGCCGGATCAGGCTGCTGCGGTCGACGTCGCTGTCGGTGCCGGGCCGGGCGCTGGACTCCGTGCACGAGCTGACCGCGATCGTCGACGCCATCGAGGCCGGCGACGTCGAGCGGGCCGGGCAGGCGTGCGCCGCGCACGTCCGCGCCGCGGCGAAGACGGGTGTCGCCCGGCTGTCGGAGATGTCCGAGCAGCAGGTCCACTGAGCGCGGCAAGGCGCGGGCCAGGCTGGTCACGGGCCGAGGTGCCCCTCCTTGAGGGACTTCACCGCACGCTGCACCTCGACCAGTGCGCTGGGATCGTCGTCCACGCCGACCAGGAGTCCGCCGACCAGTCCGGCGACCCGCTGGGCCAGGTCGACCGCCAGCTCGACGCCGACCCGGCGCTGCGCGGCGCCGGCCCGGGCCAGTGCCCCGAGCGCGCTGTCCGGCAGCACCACGTCGGGCACCTCGTGGCGCAGGTACTCGGCCTCCTTGAAGCTCGTCAAGGCGCGCAGGCTCACCAGGACGGGCACCCGACCGGCGACCACCTCGAGCATCCGCGACAGCGCGATGTGCTCGAAGATCGGCCGGGTCACCAGGAAGTGCACACCGGCGTCGAGCTTGGCCCGGGTGCGGCGCAGCTCCGCCGCGAAGTTGCGCGCCCCGGGGTTGATCCACGCCCCGATCTCGAACCGCGTTCGGCTCGCCAGCCGCAGTCCATTGTGGTCGGCGCCGGCGTTGAGGCCGGCGAGCAGCTCCGCCAGGCCGACCGAGTCGACGTCCCAGCGACCGTCGGCGTTCGGGTAGTCGCCCGCCAGGGTCGGGGTGCCCGTCTCGCAGATAATCCTGGTGACGCCGCGGGCGTGCGCGCCGAGTAGGCTGGCCTGCAACCTCATGATCGACTTGCCGGCGGTGGAGACGCCCGCGACCGCGCGCAGACCGAGCTGGTCCTGCACCGCCGTGCCGGCGCTGACCGGGTTGGTGGACAGGCGTACTCCCGGCTCCGATCGCACGCAGACCAGGTCGACGCCGGCCTCGTGGGCCAGAGCCGCCCGCCGCAGCACGCCGGCCAGCTGTCCGGCCGGGTCGGTCGCGTCCGCCGCCGTCAACGCCACGAGTCCACCGAGGACGAAGCCGACGTCACCGAGCAGGCCGGACGGTGGGTGGGCGGCCGCGGCGCGCTCGGCCGGCGGGCGGACGGCCGCTCGCCGCGAGCGCTCCGGCGCGGCCGAGGAGACGCCGTCGACGACCGCCCGGATGTGCTCCGGAGTCGTGCCGCAACACCCGCCGACGACGGCCGCACCGGCCGCCACCATCTTCTGCGCGTAGCGCCCGAAGTAGTCCGAGTCCACTTCGTACTCGAACCGGTCCGGCGCGACCCGCCGCGGCAGCCCCGCGTTGGGCTGGACGCTCAGCGGGACGCTGGTCCGCTCGGCGAGCTGCACGAGGACCGCCAGCGAGCCCTGCGGTCCGAGGGTGCAGTTGACGCCGAGCGCGAACAGGTTGGTTCCCGCCCTCGCGACGACCGCCGACACGACCTCGGCCGGGGCGTGACCGCTCAGCGTCCGCCCGTCGGTGGCGAACGTCGACTGTGCCACCAGCGGCAGGTCGCTGACCTCGACGGCCACGTCGATCGCCTCGACGAGCTCGTCGAGGTAGCCGAACGTCTCCAGTACGACCAGGTCCACCCCCGCCTGGGCGAGAGCCCCGATCTGGTCGCGCAGCGCCGAGCGGCGTTCGGCGGGGGTCGCCTTGGCCCGCTGGCGTACCGTCACGGCCGGCGACACCGAGCCGGCCACGAAGACCGGATGTCCGGCCGCTTCGGCGGCGGCCCGCGCGATCGCCACCCCGGCACGGTTGATGTCGGCCGCCGCGTCGGCGTAGCCGTAGCCGGCCAGCCGCAGGCGGGACGCGCCGAACGTGTTGGTCTGCACGATGTCGGCGCCGGCCTCGACGTAGCTGTCGTGCACCGAACGCACCAGCGCCGGGTTGGAGAGGTTCAGCTCGACCAGCGACTGGTCGAGCGAGTTGCCGACCGAGTGCAGCACCGTGCCCATCGCGCCGTCGCAGACCAGGACCCGGCGCCGGAGCATCGCGGCCAGCTCACTCCGCACGCTCACCGCTCGTCTCCGAGTCCATTGAGGATCTCCAGCGCCACCTGGACCGTCAGCCGGTCCCGGTACGACGAAAGGCTCAGACCGGTGATCTCCTCGACCCGCCGGACGCGGTACGTGACCGTGTTCGGGTGCAGGTACATGATCTTTGCTGTCCTTTTCGGACTGTCGTTCTGCTGGAAGTAGACGCTGAGCGTGCCGAGATAGTCGGTCGAGTTGGTCCGCTCGTGGGCGACCAGCTCGCCGAGCACGTCGGCGGCGAACGCGCGCAGGTCCTCGACATCGGCCACCCGCGACAGCAACCGCTGGATGCCGAGGTCCCGGAACGCGACGACGCCACCCAGGCGGGTCATCCGGATCGTGGTCTCCGCGGCGAGCCGCGCCTCGGCGTACGACCGGGCGAAGTCCGCCAGCCCCCGGCAGACGCCGCCCACGCCGACGTTCACACCACTGCCCGGGTAGCGCGCCTCGGACGACGTGCGGCACAGCCGGCCCACTGCCGTCACCTCGTCCACCGCGGCCCGCGCGTCCTCGCCGACGGCCACGATCGCGACCACGTTGGTGTCCCGCCGGGCGACGGTCGCCTCGCTCAGCCGGGCCGTCAGCAGCCGCTCGACGAAGGCGGCCAACCGGGCGAGGCCGGCGGCCGAGCCGCCGCGGCCGCCGCGCGGCGGCTCGAGCGCGACGGTCATCACCACGTGCGGCCGGCGGTCGTCGATGCCGAGGTGCCGGGCCCAGTTGTGCAGCTCGAACTCGCTCCGGTCGCGGGCCAGCAGAAGCGCCTCGACCAGGTCCAGCCGGGCGTTGCCGACCACCGAGGCGACGAGGCGGTGCCGGCCGAGGACGATTCCGCAGATCATCGCCGCATGCTCGGTGGCGAGCAGGCCGAGGTCCTCGACCGCGCCGCCGCCCGCAGGCCGGCCGGTGAGCAGGTACGCCGGGATCTCCTCGCCCGTCACGATGGGCGCGACGACCAGCGCCACGTCGTCGTCGACGCCGGGAAGCGTGATGGCGCGCCGGGCCCGGGCGGACGCGGCGAGTACCTTCCCCGGGTCGAGCTGGCGCAACTGGTGGTGGACGTCCTCGACCGCCTGGGGCGACGGCCCGGCCGAGGCGAGCACGTCGTGCTCGTCGTCGATCACCATCGCGCCGACCCCCAACCGGTCCGCGATCAGCGCGACCACCGAGCGCAGGTCGCTGTCCTGGACGGCGAGGCCGGACAGCTGGGTGTACAGCGCGACGACCTCGCGCAGCACCCGGTTTTCCTCGACCACGCGCGGCCCCGGTCCGGGGTCGACACCATGTGGCGCGGGACAAGCGAGGCCGGCGGGACTTGTGCACGGCGACAACCCCGGGGGCGCGTTCAACGGTCGGCTTCGGACGCGTCGACGGGATCGAACCGCTGGATCTGGTGGCTCGCGTGGTCGCCCGGCACCCAGCCCGGCCTCACCGCGAAGCTGTAGGTCACCTCGGCGACGTACAGGCTGCCGCGCGAGTCGAACGCGATCCCGTCGGAGACGAAGAGGTCTCCGCCGTCGGTGACGGCCACGTCGGTGCATCCGTTGAACGGCGGACCCGGGTGCCGGACCCGCTCGACACTGTGGACACTGACCGGATCGCCCGGCCGGATCCCGGTGGCCGCGCCGATCCCCGGCGTACCCAGGGTCAGCAGCAGCTCACCGCGCGGGCTGAACTTGTGGACCGTGTGGTCGAGATTGTCCACACAGTACACACAGCCGGCGCCGTCGACCGTGATGCCGTGGGCCATCCTGAACATCCCTCGGCCGAAGGAGCGTAGGTGGCGGCCGTCCCGGTCGAAGACGAGCACCTGCGAGTCGTACCGTACGAACAGGTAGACCCGGTCGAGCCGGTCCACCGCCACGTCCGCCACGTCGCGGTGGGTCAGGCCCGGGGGCAGCCGCTCCCAGCCGCTGCGGACGCGAAGACCGGCGACTTCGGCCATCTGGCCGCTGGCGGTCGTCACTACTTCACCGCCATGGCGTTCGGTGGCGAGCCGACGCCACCGACCAGGTTGAGCGGCTTCGCCGTGAGCAGGAACTCGTACCGGCCGTCGCGCGCGCACGCCTCGGCCAGCGCGGAGAGCTTCCACAGCTCGCCGAGCAGCAGGCCGAGCAGGGCGAGCAACTGCCGGTGCATCATGCCGTTGTGGCTGGGGCCGCGTTCCGGTGGCGGCTCGTCCGGAAGGTGGAACCCGGAGTCGGGGGCGACCGGGATCGCCTCCAGACCCGAGTTGTCGGCGGCGACCAGGCTGAACCTGTGGTCCCACAACCATCCGAGCATCTCGTGGGACTGGTGCAGGCCCGGCGATCCCCGCCGCCGCGACGCGCGCTCCTCGGTGCTGAGCCCGAGGTACCACTGCGCCCATCCGGTGTGGACGAGCAGGATGTCGCCGGACGTGAACCGCACGCCGTGCAGCCGCGCGGCGGCGTCCAGGTCGGCCGGCGTGAACGCCTGGTTGTGCGCCATCTCCCGCCCCTGCGCCGCGAAGAGGCGGGGCATGTCGAGCAGCACCCCCCGGCCGACGATGCCGTGCTCGGCGACATGCTGGATACCCAGGCGGGGTGCGCCTTCGACGATCTCTGCGTCGGCCACGCCGTTGTAGAAGCCGGCCACGGGGTGCCGGATGTGGCGCAGGCCGTCGATCTGCGAGGTCGACTGCAGGTAGAACGAGTCGACCCAGTCGTCGCGATGGTTGGGGTTGTTCGCGAAGATCGTGTGCCGGGTGGCCGGACGCGTCCCGGCCAGGCTCGGCACGAACGTGTTGAGCGGGTAGTCGAGGTCGAAGACCTCGCCGGTCGTCACCAGCGCGGCGGCGGCGACCGCGCACTGCGGGGTCAGGAAGTTGAGCATCCCCAGGTCGTCGTCGGGCCCGAAGAGCCCCCACGACGATCCGGGAGGCCCGTCGGTGCGCGCACACAGCGCCGCGTAGTCGGGAAACATCACGCCCGCTCCGGCTGGACGAACGCCTGCGCACCCGGCTCCCAGGCGGCCAGCACCGACTCCCCCGGCCGCACCGTCACCGCCGCGTCGGTCGGCATGGTCGCCGATCCCGTGGCCCCGTCCGGAAACGTCATGTCCACTTTGCACACCGCACCCAGGTGCGAGCGGTCGGTCACCACCGCGGGCGTGGAGTTCCAGCCCTCGGGCACGGACTCCAGGTCGAATACCCGCACCTTTTCCGGCCGGACGACCAGCACCGTGTCGCCGGCGCGCGGCGGGCCGGCGACCCGCCACTTCCGGTCCATCCACAGGTAGGTGGTCGGATCGACCAGCGAGCCGGCGAACACGTTCGCCTCGCCGAGGAAGCCCGCGACGAACAGCGTGCCCGGGTCGTCGTAGAGCTCGCCGGGAGTCCCCACCCGTTCGACCCGGCCCTTGTTGAACACCGCGACGGTGTCGGAGAGGAACATCGCCTCGTCCTGGTCGTGGGTGACGAAGACGAAGGTCAGGCCCAGGTCGCGGTGCAGCCTCTTCACCTCGGCCTGTAGCGCCTGGCGCAGCTTCCGGTCGAGCGCGCCCAACGGTTCGTCGAGCAGCAGCACCGCCGGTGAGAACACCACCGCGCGGGCCAGCGCCACCCGCTGCTGCTGCCCGCCGGAGAGCTGGTCCGGCTTGCGGGACTCCATGCCGCCGAGGCCGAAAAGGGCGAGGATGTCGCCCACCAGCGTGCGCGTCTTCTCGCGCGGGAGCCGCCGCTGCCGCAACGGGTACGCCACGTTGTCGAAGACGGTCATGTGCGGAAACAGCGCATAGTTCTGAAACACCATGCCGAAGTTGCGCTTGTGCGTGGGCACCTCGGCGAGGTCGCGACTGTTGAGCCGGATCGTCCCGGACGTCGGCTGCACGAAGCCCGCGATCATGTTGAGTGTGGTGGTCTTGCCCGACCCACTGGGCCCGAGCAGCGTGATGAACTCCCCCGACTCGATGGTGAGGTCGATGTCGTCCACGGCCGGCTCGTCGTGCGGTTCGTACCGCTTGCGCAGCTTGCGGATCTCGATGTGACCGGTGCGGCGCTCAGTGTCCATGAAGTCCTGCCTTCTGGTCCGTACGGATCCAGCCGAGCTGTACCAACAGGATGACCAGGCTCACGACCACGACGAGGATCGTCGAGGCGGCCGAGATCGTCGGATTGGCTTCTTCGGTGACGCTGTTGAACATCTGGACCGGGAGGGTGGTGGCGCCCGGTCCCTGTAGGAGCAGTGCGACGACGAGCTCGTCGAAGGAGGCGACGAACGCGAACACGGCGCCGGCGGCGATCCCCGGCAGGATGAGGGGAAGCGTCACGGTCCGGAAGGCGGTGAGCGGCGAGGCGCCCAGGCTCAGGGCCGCCGACGTCATCGACCTGTCGTAGCCTTGCAGCCGGGTCAGGACGGGGATCAGGACGAACGGCACCGCGAGCGCGGTCTGGCCGAGGACCAGACCCTGCAAGGTACCGCTCAGGTCGAGCTTGAGGAACGTGCCGTAGATGGCCAGCGCCAGCAGGATGTGCGGCACCACGAGCGGCGATATCAGCGTGGTGAAGCCAGCGGTGCGCAGGCGCCGGCCCAGGCGGAGCAGCCCGAACGCGGCGCACGTGCCGATGACGAGCGCGAGCGGCGTGACCATGGCCGCGACCTTGAGCGAGGTCACGGCCGCGGCGCGCCACTCCGGTTCCTCGACGAGGTTCTGGTACCAGCGGCCGGACAAGCCGGGCGGCGGGAACTGGAACGTGGTGCCGCTCGACAGGCTCATCGGGATCAGGAACAGCGTCGGCACGGTGACGAGCAGCGCGATGAGGAACACGAGGGCGTACAGGGACGACCGGCCGGCTTTCACAGGTCACCACCGATCGTCTGGACGAGGTCCTTGCCGCCCGCCGCGCCGCCGCCGCGCCGGGTGGAGAGCCGCCGGCTCAGGCCGAGCATGGCGAGGGTGACGGCGAGCAGGAGGATGCCGATCGCGTTCGCGCCGGCGAAGTCCAGCACCTGCTGTACGCGGATCATGATGAGCTGTGCGATCAGCGTCTGCTGGGTCGACCCGAGCATCGCGGGCGTGACGTAGAACCCGAGCGAGAGGATGAACGTCAGGGTCGCCGCCGCGGCGATGCCCGGCACCGACAGCGGCAGGTAGACGCCGCGGAACGCCCCGGACCGGGTCGCGCCGAGGCCCTGCGCGGCGTCGAGCAGCCGGCGGTCGATCTGGTCCAGCCGCGCGTAGAGGGGCAGGACCGCGAACGGCAGCAGCACCTGCGACATCGCGATCACCACGGCCGGAGTCGTGCCGAGGAGCGAGACCCCGAACGCGCGGTCGAGCAGGCCGTCGCGCTGGAAGAGGATCAGCCAGGCGAAGTTCTTGGCGATCGCGCTCGTCCAGAACGGGATGAGCACGATCGTGAACAGCACCGCCCGCATCCGCCGCCCCGATACCGTCATGGCGTAGGCGTACGGAAACGCCATGAGGATGTCGATGAGGGCCACGAGCAGCGCCACCCAGATCGTACGGATCATCACCCGGACGGTGTAGCCGTCGGTGAAGAGGCTGACGTAGTTGCCGAATCCGCTCGTCGGCTCGGTGAGGCTGACGTGGATCATGCGGCCGAGCGGGTACAGGAACAACAGGCAGAACGCGACGACGGCCGGAATCAGGAGCACGAGGGTGGCCGCGCGAGAGGTCACCCATCGGGCCACGTCCCGCCGTACGGGTGTGGGCCGCACGCCCACCTCAGGTGCGGCGGTCACGGTCAGCCCACCTGCCAAGCGGTCCACTTCCTGGTCACCTCCGCGACGTTCTCCGCCCAGTAGGTGTTGTCCTGCCGCGCCTGCCGGCCGCGGTCGGAGCCCAGGAAGGGGTTGAAGACTTTGGCCGTCTCGGCGAACGGGATCGTGTTCGGGTCGATGTCGGTGCGGACCGGCGTCAGACCGTTCATGGCGCAGAACTTGACCAGCTGCTCCGGTTCGAGCGCGAAGGCGACCGCTTCCTCGGCGGCCTTGGCGTTCGGCGCGCCCTTGGGGATGAGCCACGCGGTGTAGTCCCAGCTGGTGAAGTCCCAGACCGGGGCCATGGTGCCGCCGCTGTCGTTGGTGATGTGCAGGCGGCCGTTCAGCCCGAGTGCCATGGTCGCCTGCTTGTCGACGAGGTTTTGCTGGAAGGCCGTGTACGACGGCGCGAAGATGATGTCGGACTTGATCGTGCCGAGCTTCCCGAGCGCGCGGTCGACGTCGAGCGGGTAGAGCCGCTCCGGAGCCACGCCGTCGGCGACGAGGGCTGCCTCCAGGATGCCCTTCGGGTTGTTGTAGAAGACCCGCTTGCCGGGGAACGTCCCGGTGTCGAAGAAGTCGGCGATCCTCGTCGGGACGGTGTCCTTGTACGCGGTCGTGTCGTAGGCGAACTCGGTGGCGAACTTGGTGCCCGGCACCGAGCACTCGGTGGTCGTGCCCTCCGGCACCAGCGTGGCCGGCATCCGCGCCATGTCGATCTTCTCGAAGAGGGTGCCGCAGTACGCCTTGGCCAGGTACGAGCCGGTGTGCACGACGTCCCAGACCGTCTTGCCGGACTTCACCATCGTCTGCACCTGGCTGATGTAGCTCAGCGAGGTGACGTTGTTGAACTTCACCCCGGTCTTCACCGTGAACGGCTCCTGGAGAGCCTGCGCCTCCTGCTTCTGCGCCTCGCCGCCGGTGGACTGCCAAGTGATGGTGATCTTGTCGCTCGGCACGGCCTCCGGCGCTCCCCCCGACGAGGAGCCGCACGCGGTCGTCACCAATATCGTCGCCACCAACGGCGCCAACAGTCTCTGTGGGGACACGGGACCTACCTCACCTTCGACGGGGGACATCGCCGGCGGCGCGGGGCCACCGGTCCGCAGGGGGTGGACGCCGGGAACGGATTGCCGGGAACGGTAGACCGAGATTGTCAGACCGTCAATCATTTCTTAACAGGCTCGAAACGGCGCTGACAGGCCGGACATGGCTTCGCACAAGGCATCCGGACCGCCGCTGCCGGCAGCGGCAAGACCCGATTTGTGCGCCAACCCAAACCACGCCACCCAGGTCTGGTGCGCCACCACATTCCAGACCGGGAGCGGTGGGACTAGCCTCTGGGCCCCACCGCCCGCTGCCCGGAGGTGCCTGTCGATGCCCGGCCCGCTCGACCCGCCCGGACGGCGGGCACGGCCGTCCACAACAGGCGGTGCGCGAGCTGTGCCCCGCCACAACGAACCCGGCCCGGCTCTTGGACCTTCGCACGGTGCCCGCCCGCCGCCCGGCTGGGATGCTGCGGGGATGACCCTCATCGTGACCGGCGCGATCGCCCAGGACTACCGCATGGTGTTCCCGGGCAGCTTCGCCGACCAGCTGCCGCCCGAGCACGTCGAGGCGCTCTCGCTCTCCTTCCTGGTCGACGAGCTCGAGATCCGCTGGGGTGGCTCGGGCGCGAACATCGCGTTCAACCTCGGCTGGCTCGGGCTGGCGCCGGTACTCGTCGGCTCGGTCGGCACGGACTTCGGCGAGTACGACGACTGGCTGCGCGCGCACGGCGTCGACACCGGATGCCTGCACGTCTCCGCGACCCGGCGCACCGCCCGGTTCCTGTGCACGACCGACGACGCCGGCAAGCAGATCGCGTCGTTCTACAGTGGCGCGATGGCCGAGTCCCGCACGATCGAGCTGGCGCCGGTGGTCGACCGGGCCGGCGGGACACCGCTCGTGCTCGTCGCGCCGAACGTCCCGGCGGCGATGCTGCACCACACCGCGGAGTGCCGCGCACGGGGCTACCGGTTCGCCGCCGACCCCTCCCAGCAGCTGGCCCGGCTGGGCGGCGAGGAGGTGCGTGCCCTCGTGGACGGCGCCGAGTTCCTGTTCGGCAACGAGTACGAACGCCGGCTCATCGAGCACAGGACGGGCTGGCCGCCGGTCGAGCTCGTGCGCCGGGTGTCGGTCGTGGTGACCACGCTGGGCGCGCAGGGCGTCACGGTCACCCGCGGCGGTGGCGAGCCGACGGTCGTCCGGCCGCCCAAGCCCCGTACGCTGGCCGACCCGACCGGGGGCGGCGACGCCTTCCGAGCCGGCTTCCTGGCCGGCTGCCACTGGGGCCTGAGCGACGAGCGGGCGGCCCAGCTCGGCTGCACCCTGGCCGTCATCGCGCTGGAGACGGCCGGCGCCCAGGAGCACCCCACCGACCGTGGCTACCTGCTCGACCGCCTGGCCGACGGCTACGGCGCCGAGGCGGCCGCCGACGTGCGCCCGTTCCTGTCCTGACCCGGCGCCGGGCTTGACCGCGCCGGCGCCGACCAGGCCGGGTCGGCCGGCGGCCACGGCCGCTCCGTCGACGATGGTCGCGCTCAGCGCTCGCCCTGCCTCCGGGTCGGCCCGACGCTAACCCCGGCACGGCCGGTGCGGGAATGTGGAGGCGCACAAGACCGAGGTGGCTCGGCTTGGGTCGGCACACAGACCCGCGACCGCACCTTGCGACCGGTATGGGGTCGAACGCCTTGCCCAGCAACGGTTTCCGATCGACAGCCCATGTTTCAGGGCTGTAAAGAAATGATTGACCGTCTGACAATTCCGGTCTACCGTTCCGGGCTATCCATCCCCGGTGTCCTCCCCGCGAGCCGGTAGCGACCCCGCACCGCCGGCCGTGTCCCCCGTTGAAATAGGTAGGTGCCGTGTCCCCACAGAGACTGTTGATCCCCTTGATGGCGACCATGTTGGCAACGACCGCGTGCGGCTCCTCCAGCTCTGGCGGAGAGCCGCGGGCCGTGCCGAGCGACAAGATCACCCTCGCCTGGCAGACGATCGGCGGGGAAACGATGAACCAGCAGGCCAAGGCGATCCAGGAGCCGTTCACCGCGAAGACGGGCGTCAAGTTCGACAACGTCAGCTCGCCCACCTACATCAGCCAGCTACAGACGATGGTGGAGGCCGGCAAGACGATCTGGGACGTCGTGCACACCGGCTCGTACCTGGCGAACGCCTACTGCGGCACCCTGTTCGAGAAGGTCGACACCAGCAGGATGCCCGCCACGCTGGTGCCGGAGGGCACGACCACCGAGTGCTCGGTGCCGGGCATCAAGTTCGCGAGCGAGTTCGCCTACGACACCACGGCGTACAAGGGCACCGTCCCGACGAAGGTCGCCGACTTCTTCGACACCAGGACGTTCCCCGGCAAGCGGGTGATCTACACCAACCCGAAGGGGACCCTCGAAGTCGCCCTCGTCGCCGACGGCGTGCCGCCGGACAAGCTGTACCCGCTCGACGTCGAGCGGGCGCTCAGGAAGCTCGACACCATCAAGTCCGACATCATCTTCGCGCCGTCGTACACGGCGTTGCAGCAGAACCTCGTCGCCAAGCAGGCCACCATGACCCTGACGACCGGCAACCGCCTGGCCATCATCAACGACAGCGGCGGCACCATGGCCCCGGTCTGGGACTTCACCAGCTGGGACTACGCCAACTGGCTCATCCCCAAGGGCGCGCCGCACGCGAAGGCCGCCGAGGACGCCATCGTCTTCGCCCTCGAACCGGCCCAGCTGATCAAGTACGCGGCGATGAGCGGCGACGCTCCGGTCCGCACCGACGTCGACCCCAACACGATCCCGTACTCGGAGACGGCCAAGCTCTTCAACCCGTTCCTGACCTCGGGCGGCGGCGCGATGGTGCGGCAGGACAACGCCTTCTGGGCGCAGAACGTCGCCGAGGTGACCAAGAAGTGGACCGCCTGGCAGGTGGGCTGAGCCGTGCCCGGTGTACTCGACGGCATCTCGGTGGTCGACTTCGGTCACCACGTCGCGGGCCCCCTCGCGGCGGTGATCCTCGCCGACCACGGCGCGAGCCGCGATGCCGGGGTGGGAGGGGGTGATCGCCGCGGCGACCGGCAACTGCCGGCCGCGGCGGGACGAGGCGCCGGACGACTGGGACTGGTCCCGGCCGAGCTACTCCGCGCTGCCGCTCGCCGCCAACTTCGCCGCGTTCCTCGGCTGCCTCGCGATCGTCGCGGCGCTCACCGAGCGGCACGGCACCGGGCGCGGTGAGCGGATCGAGGCGCCGCTGTTCAACGCCACGTTCGAGCTGATCGGGGTCGCCGGCGCGTACCCGGTCGAGCGCGGCCGGCCGCCGGAGAAGCGGCGGGATCCCAACGGCAGCGGCACCTACCGCTGTGCCGACGGGCGCCACGTGCGGTTCGACCCGATCGGCGGAAGCATGCGCTTCATGAGCTGGTTCCTCGACGCTGCCGGCCGGTCGTCGTGGATCGGTGAGGGTTTCACGTCCCGGCAGCGGCTGGCGGCCGATCCCACGCTCGCTGCCGAACTGCGCGCGCGGCTTACGACACTGTTCCTCCAGCGGCCCGCGCGGGAGTGGGAGGACCTCGCGAACGCGGCGGGCGTTCCACTGTGCATGGTGCGCACGGCGGCCGAGTGGACGCGGACCGACCATGCCCGTGAGACGCGGGCGGTCGTCCGCCTGGACGACCCGCTCCTCGGACCGACCTGGATGCCCGGGCGCCCGATACGGCTCTCCGCGCACGAGGCGCCACTGCGGCCGCGGCACCTCCCGGACGCCGACCGGGCCGCCATCCTGGCCGCCCTCGACGCTCCCCCGCCGCGGCGCCCGGCCACGCGGCCCGCGACGGGTGCGCCGCCGTACACGGGAAAGCGGGTGATCGACCTGACGCAGGTGCTCGCCGGGCCGACCGCCGGGCGGCTACTGGGCGAGTTCGGCGCCGAGGTCATCAAGATCAACTCTCCACAGCGCCGGGTCGACGCGCACGGGTACGTCAACCGTGGCAAGCGCACGATGCTGGTCGACGTCGAGTCCGCCCGCGGCCAGGAGGAGGTGCTCTGGCCGCTCGTGCGGGAGGCGGACGTCCTCCTCCAGAACTTCCCGCGGGCCACCGCCGAGCGCTACGGCACCGGGTACGAGCACGTGCGGCCCCACCGGCCCGACATCGTCTACGTGTCGGTGAGCTGTTACGGAGACGGCGGCCCCTGGGAGAGCCGGCGCGGGTACGAGACGCAGGGGCAGGCGGCCACCGGGATCGTCGAACGGGCCGGCCGCGGCCGCCGACCGATGGTGCAAGGGCCGTACAACGTGCTCGACTACGGCACCGGCGCCGTGGCGGCTCTGGGTGCCGCGCTCGCCATCTACCACCAGGTCGTACGCGGCGAGGGCTTGCGCGTCAGCACGTCGCTGGCCCAGGTGGGGACGCTGCACCAGGCGACGTTGATCGTCGAGCCCGAGGCGGGGCCGCTGCCGGGCGTGGAGCCGGCCGGCCTCTGGGCCCTCGGCGCCGGCCCGTTACAGCGGTTCTACCCGGCGGCCGACGGCTGGTTCTACCTCGGCGCGGCCCCGGACGACCTGCCGTCGCTCGCCGCGGTGGACGGCCTGGCGGCGATCTCCGGCCGCACCGCCGACGCTCTCGTCGCGGCGCTGGAGGCGGCGTTCGCCACCGGCACCGTCGCCACGTGGGTCGACCGGCTCCGCGCCGCCGGCCTGGGCGCGCACCGCGTCGTGGAGCTGGCCGAGCTGATGGTCGACCCCGCGGTACGCGCGCAGGGGCTGTCCATGACCCAGGTGAGCGACGAGGCTGGTGCGGTGGTCATGCCCGGTACCGCCGTGACCTTGGAAAGCCGGTCGCTCCGGGCCGGGCGGCCGGCGCCCCGACCCGGCTCCGACGCGGTCGCCGTCCTCGGCGAGATGGGGTTGGCGCCGGGGCGGATCGACGGTCTCGCCCGGGCGTGGGTGGTGCAGCTCGACGACCTGCCGCCCGGCTGGCACACCTGAGCAGCCACCCACCGGTTGCCGCGTTCGTCCCCGCGAGCTGCGGGCTCTCCGGTATCGGGCGCGATGTCCGGTTCATGCCGGGGCGTCCCGTGGCCGGGGCCACGCCACCGCCGGAATCATGCCGGGGCCGGGGTCGTTACATATGCCAGACCGCGCCGCGCTCCGCGCGCTGGCCGGTCGCCCAGCCCGCCACCACACGGGCCCGCGCCTGGCGGGAATCGCCCGCCGCCGCGGATGGTTACATCCCCCGGACGCCCGAGCAGGCCCACGGGCCGCCGGCGATCCTCCTGAGAAATCCGCTTTTACGCAAGGCATCCGCGTCCCCGGCGCGTGCGTGCCGTGTATCCCCGTGTGTCCCCCCAACGGAAGGCGTGAACTCACCATGCGTACCGACATCCTGCGCAAGCTCGCCCTGACCGTCGCCGGTGTCGCCGCCACCGCCGGTGGCATCGCCGGCCCCGCCGTCGCCGCCCAGGCCAGCCCGGCCGCGCAGGCGCAGGCCGACCGTAAGCCGGCCGGTGAGCGGGAGCTGAACGTGCGCTACGAAGCCCAGCCGAACTTCTACTACTGCGGCCCCGCCGCCGCCCGCAACGCCCTGTCCGTGCAGGGCAAGAACATCGACGTCGACGCCATGGCCAAGGAGATGGGCACCACCGAGGCCGGCACCAACAGCATCAACGACATCACCCCGGTCCTGAACAAGGAAACCGGCGACGACGACGCCTACAAGTCGGTGGAGATCCGCGAGAACAATGCCGACGGCAAGCAGACCGACAAGCTGCGCACCGACATCGTCCGCACCATCGACGAAAGCCGCGCGGTGGTCGCCAACATCGCCGGCACCACCACCGACACCGACGGCGTCACCCACTCCTTCGAAGGCGGCCACTACATCAGCGTCGTCGGCTACCGCGATGACGGGAAGACCGTCACCATCGCCGACTCCGCGAACCCGGACCAGGCCTCCTACCGCATCAGCGTGGACAACCTCGCCGACTGGATCGCCACCCGCGGCTACTCCACCTCCTGACGATCCGCACCACCGAAAGGGCCGGCCCCACGAGGGGTCGGCCCTTTTCGTCACACCAGGACCGGCCGTCCCGCGGACCGGCGAACGTCCGGCGCGGGCGGCGGCGCGGTGGTGAGGTGTCGTGGCCGCGGGGACACCTTGGACGGCCTGCGGCTCCCCGCAGGGGCCGGGGTGAGAACGCCGACCGCGAAACCTCGCTAGCTCGCGGGTGGGGCGGTCGAGTCGCGGACGACCAGGACGGGGTCGAAGACGTCGAGGCGGGGCTCGCGGGCCGCGTCGGGATCGCGGGCCAGCATGACCGCCTGGCGCACGGCGTGGCCGACCACCTCGGCGATCGGCATCCGCAGTGTGGTGAGTGCGGGCACGGTGTGGCTCACGATCAGGATGTCGTCGAAGCCGACCACGGAGAGCCGGTCGGGCACGGTGGCGCCGAGGCTGTGCGCGGCGTGCAGCACCCCGATGGCGACCAGGTCGGTCGAGGTCGCCACCGCGGTCGGCGGGTCGGGCAGTGCCAGCAGGCGCCGGAGCGCGGCGTCGCCACCGGCCAGCGTGTTGGGGCAGCGCTCCAGGTAGCCGGCGGGGACGCCGCCGAGGCGTTCGCGCATGAAGTCGGCGTAGGCGTCGTCGCGCACCCGGTAGTCGTTGGGGAGCACGGCGCTGACGAACGCGATGCGCCGGTGGCCCAGCGACGCGAGGTGGCTGAGGCCGGACCAGATGCCGGCCCGGTCGTTGGCGTCGACGGTGGGAAACTCCAGCGGGCTGGTGCCCTGCCACAGCGCCACGACCGGCACCTGGGAGGCCCGCAGGTCGGCCAGCAGCTGCGGCTGCGCACCCATGTCGCCGAGCAGGACGATGGCGTCGGTGTGCCGGATCTCGAGTACCGAAGTCAACGAGGTCGCCGCGTCGAGCCGGCCGTGCACGTGGCCGAGCACCACGTTGTAGCCGTGGGCCATCGCCTCGACGACGAGGGCCTCCACCGCGCCGGAGTAGAACGGGTCGCTGAAGTCGCGCACCACCGCGCCGATCAGGTTGGTGGACGCGCCGCGCAGGCCCCTGGCGAGGGGGTTGGGCCGGTATCCGAGCCGCTGGGACGCCTGGATGACCCGCTCCCGGGTCTCGGCGCCGATGCGCACCGTGGTCGGCACCCCGCTGAGGACGCGGGAGACGGTGCTCTGCGAAACGGCGGCCGCGGCCGCGATGTCGCGCATGGTCGGGGCCGGACGCGGACCCGCGGACGGCGCCGGCGGATCACCCGCGTCCGGCGCCTCGTCCGGGGATGACCGGGGACCTCGTGCAGCGGGCGACATCGCGGCCAGACTAGCACGAATACGATTGCACTCAGGGTTTGGCCTCTGGTTGTCGAGGAGCTCGGTCGCGGCGTCGGATCACCGCGGGATCCACACGCGCATGCCGTCCGCGCGGCGGTTGCCCCACGCGAAGTACGGGATGGCGCCGGCGACCAGCTCGCCGTCACGACCCGGTGCCCGCACCGGGATCCGCACGCCCACGGCCGCGCCGACGTCGGGCCGCGCGACGGTGACCGGCCGCCGATCCGGATCCCAGGTAAGCTCCTCGAGCTGGATCGCCGGGGGCAGGTCGTCCGACTCGACACAGTAGACGATGGGGCCGCGCTCGACGGCGACGCAGCCGCGTACCGCGTCGATCCTCGGGTCGGGCTCGGTGGCGCGCACCCGGAGGTCGAGATCGAGCACGACGGTGTCGCCCGCCCGCCAGCGCCGGGACAGCTCGACCGGGCCGGGGCCGGCGTCCCGTATGCCGTCCGGGCCGGCGACCGTGGCGGAGGTGCACCACGCCGGCACGCGCAGCGCCAGCGTCCAAGCCTCGTCCGGCGTCCGACCGATGTGGACGGTGACGCGACCCTGCCACGGGTAGTCGGTGCGCACCGACAGCGCGACGTCACCGGTCGAGATCTCCGAGGTCGCGTACTGGTGCAGCCGCACGCCCGTGCCGTCGCTCGTCGCCTGGTACCGCTCCCAGCTGCTGAGCAGCCGCATCAGGTTGGGCGGGCAGCAGGCGCACGGGTACCAGGGGGCGCGTTCGCTGTGGCCGGGTGGCTCGTAGGTGCGTGAGGTGCGGCGCTGCAACGGATTGGTGTAGAAGAAGGACGTGCCGCCGAGCGAGATGCCGGACAGCACGCCGTTGAACATGGCCCGCTCGATCGCGTCCCCATAGGACACGTCGCCGGTGGCCAGCAGCAGGCGCCAGGCCAGCATGACGCTCGCGATGGCCGCGCACGTCTCGGCGTACGCGCGGTCCGGCGGAAGCTCGAACGGGTCGCCGAACGCCTCGTCGCGGTGCCGGCTGCCCATCCCGCCGGTCAGGTACGTCCGGGTGCGGATCAGATCGTCCCAGCGGCGGCGCACGGCGGCCAGCAGCTCCTCGTCGCCGAGCTCCACCGCCACGTCCACCGCTCCGCAGTCGAGGTAGAGCTGGCGCACCGCGTGACCGGCCACCGTCGCCGCCTGCCGGACCGTCGCGTGGTCCTGCCAGTACGCGGCGCCGAAGCGCTCCGCGCCGAGCAGCCCGCGCCCGCGCAGGTCGAGCAGCCGGGCGGCCAGGTCGAGGTAGCGCCGCTCCCCCGTCACGCGGGTCAGCTCGACCAGCGCCATCTCGATGCCGGGATGCCCGTCGACGCCGTCGCGCCGCCCCGGCCCGAACTCCTCGTCGACCCGGCCGGCGGCCCGTCGCGCGATGGAGAGCAGGCGGTCGTCGCCGAGCGCGCGGTGCCACGCGATCCCCGCCTGGATCAGGTGGCCGACGCAGTAGAACTCGTGGCCCCAGGCGAGGTCGCGGTGGGGTGTGCCGCCGCCGACCACCTGGACGAAGCTGTTGACGTAGCCGTCGGCGCGCTGCGCCTTCGCCACCACGCCGATCGCCTCGTCGGCGGCCGCGGCCAGGCCCTCGTCGGCACCTCGGCCGAGCTCCCAGCCCGCCGCCTCCAGCCATTTGTACACATCGGAGTCGAGGAACTTCAGGCCGGTGCCGGCGCTGTCGGAGTACGCCTGGTACCGCCCCTGCGCGCCGGCCGCCATCCGCAGGTTGTCGAGCACACCGGAGCGGCGCAGCTGCTCGAACCCGTGCGGGATGGTGCGCGTCCGGTTGAGCCGCAGCCGATCGGCCCAGAACCCGTCCGTGATCCTTACCTTCATTTCGTCGCTCCGCTCATCAGGCCGGA
This sequence comes from Phytohabitans maris, assembly GCF_031085175.1. GTDB lineage: Bacteria > Actinomycetota > Actinomycetes > Mycobacteriales > Micromonosporaceae > Phytohabitans > Phytohabitans maris. The sequence goes on along the minus strand of NZ_JAVHUY010000022.1, from coordinate 113,611 downwards.
CACGTAGTACCGCTGCAGCAGCAGGTAGACCAGCACGCACGGGATGATCGAGATGGTGATCCCGGCCTGGAGCATGCCCCAGTCGGTGCCACCGAGGCTGGTCTCGGTGCGGGCGGCGGCCAGGATCAGCGGGAGGGTGAACTTCGAGCCCTTGCTCATCATCACCAGCGCGCCGAGAAACTCGTTCCACGACATGATGAACGCGAAGAGCGCGACCGTGACGATCGCCGGCACCGTCGACGGCAGGAAGATCCTCACCAGTGCCTGCCACGACGACGCACCGTCCACAATGGCCGCCTCGGCCAGCTCGCGGGGCACCGCGCTGAAGCTGTTGCGCAGGATGTAGAGGCTGAACGGCAGCTGGATCGCGGTGTGCAGGATGGCGAGGCCGACGAGCGAGTTGGTCAGCCCGATGTCGGCGAACATCAGGAATATCGGCGTCAGCATCGCCTGGTAGGGCACGATCAGCGCCAGCAGCAGCACGACGAAGATGACTTCCTTGCCGGGTATCGGAAACCGGGCGAGGGCGTACGCCGCGGGCACCGTGAGCAGCAGCGTGAAGGCGATCGTCAGCAGTGCGGTGCCGAGGCTGTTCCACAGGTACGTCGGCAGCCCTTGCTGGTACGACCACAGCCGCTGGTAGCTGTCGAGGCTCACCGAGTGCGGCAGGTAGGTCGGTGGCGAGGCGGCCGCCTCGGCGGTCGGTTTCACCGAGGCGAGCACCGACATGACCAGCGGCATCAGCATCACCGCGCAGATGGCCAGGCAGATCGCGCCGACGAGGTAGCGGGTCCGGCCGGGACCGCCGCTGCCGCGCCGGGGCTCGCGCCGTGGACCCGCGACGCGGGCCCGGGCGTCGAGCAGACCGCGGGCCATCACACCTCGCTCCGGCGGGCCAGGAGCAGCTGCACGACGGTGAACGCCAGGATGGTGACCGCGAGGACCATCGACAGTGCGGCGCCGTAGCCCAGTTTCAGATACGGGAACGAGTTGAGGTAGACGTAGAAGACCGAGGTCGCCGTCTCGTTCTGCGGCTGGCCCGCGGTCATGATGTAGAACTGGTCGAACGCGAGCAGCGAACCGATGACGCTCAGCAGCGTCACCAGCAGCACCGTGCGCAGCGTCAGGGGCAGGATGACCCGGGTGACCCGCTGCCGGTGGCTGGCGCCGTCGACCATGGTCGCCTCGGTGATCTCGGTGGGCACCGCCTGGATCGCGCCGACGAAGAGGATCATGCCGAAGCCGATCACCTTCCACACGACGGAGGTGCTGATGGCCAGGTTGGACATGTCGGCGTCGACGCCCAGCCACAGCACCGGCCCGGAGACCAGGCCCAGGTCCATGAGCACCCGGTTGACCAGGCCGAAGTCGGCGCTGAAGAGCCAGTACCAGAGCAGGCTCGACACGCCGAGGCCGATGACCACGGGGACGAACACGACGGTGCGGGTGACCTTGCGCAGCGGGGAGTTGTGCGCGGTCAGCAGGGCCAGCAGGTAGCCACCCACGATCAGCACCGGCGTGATGAGCGCGGTGTACTTCAGCGTGAACAGGAACGAGACCCAGAACTGGCGATCGCCGAACACGCGCTCGTAGTTGTCGAACCCGACCCAGACCGGCGGTGTGAGCAGCGACCAGTTGTGCAGGGACATCCACATCATCTGGCCGAGCGGATAGACGGTGAAGACGAGGACGAAGGCCAGGGCGGGCGCCAGGTAGGCGAACCCGACCAGCCGGCCCCGTTTGCTGCGGTACACGCGGCTCCTCCACGGGGTTGGCGGCCGCGCCCACCGGGGCGGGGATCCGATGGGGCGCGGCCACGTGGGTGTGGCGGTCAGGCGGCGTGGCCGGTCAGGACTGGCCGGCTATGTCCTTCATCGCCTTCTTGGCGTCCGCGATGACGGTGTCGAGGTCGTCGTCCGTGTAGTAGGCGCGCTGGAGCATCTTCAGCCACGGACCCTGCGGCGAGTTGATCTGCTCGAAGAACGTCAGCGTGTACGGCGTACGGCCGACCTCGAGCGCCTTCGCCACGTCCTGCACGAGCGGTTCGGCCTGGAAGTACTTGTTGTCGACCATGTCGGTGCGGGTGGTCAGGTTGAGCGCCTTGGCGTACACCTCGACCTGCACCTCGTCGGAGAGCAGGAACTTCATCACGTTGACCGCGTCGGCCACCCGCTCGCTGCCGCGCGGCACGACCACCAGGTCGCCGCCGATGAACGACGCGGACGAGTTCGGCGCCATCCCGGGCAGCAGCGCGATGCCGAACTTCATGCCCGGGTTTTGCTGGCGGGCCAGCGTGATGTTGAAGTTGCCGGTGCCCATCATGCCGACCTTGCCGGACCCGAACTGGAGGTGGAACGTCTCGCCGTTTTCGGTGCGGTCGCCGCTGTGCACGTTGCCCGCCTGGACCATGTCCCGGGCGAACTGGAGCACCTGCTTGACCCCGTCGCCGACCAGCGGCTCGTCGCCCTTCGCCTTCGCCTCGATCGTCGCGCCCGAGGCCCACATCAGCGGCCCGACGGTGAAGATGTTGCAGCCGGCGCAGTTGCCCGGCAGGTAGTACCCCTTGACGTCACCGCCCAGCGCGGTGATCTTGTCCGCGTACTGGCGCAGCTCGGTCAGGCTCGTCGGCGGCTTGTCCGGATCCAGACCAGCCTTGGTGAACAGGTCCTTGTTGTAGAACAGCGCCGACACGTCGGCGTAGAGCGGCACGCCGTACAGCCGGTCCTCGTACGTCGCGACCGTCATGTGCCCCTTGCTCGCCGTCTTCAGCTCCGGCCACTCCTTGATCCGGTCGGTGAGGTCGACGAGCTGCTGCGCCTTCTCGAACTGCGGCGCGTAGATGAGGTCCATGCCCATCAGGTCGGGCACCTCACCGGACGCGATACCTTGAGCGATCTTGCCGACCATCTCCGTGTGCGGGATGTAGGTCAGCTTGATCCGGCAGTCGGGATTCTTGACATTCCATGCCTCGACGAGCATGTCGACCATCTGCTTGTTGCCGCCAGAGCGCTCCCACATCGTCAACTCGCCGCTGCTGGCGCATCCGGTGGTAGCCGCCGCGACGGCCTGGTCGTCGCTGGAATCATCGGCCCCTGGGCTGCAAGCCGCGACGACCAGAGTCGCCGTGGCCGCTAGGACGGGCCACCTGAGACGGGTCCTCATCCCTCGCTCCCTCACATCGAGTTCCACCCGGCCTGACCGGACCATACTCGGCTGCGCATACGATTGCATTCATTCGTTTTCATACTGAGACCAGCCGCCGAGGTCCGGCTCGTCAGCCGCACGTCCGGACGCGGGCCAGCGGGCCGTCCACGTCCTCTCCCCGTACAGCGAGGTGTAGCGGATCTCCACGGTCATCCGCTCCTGGAGCAGGGTGGCGAACTCGGCGTGCCAGTCGACCGTCGGGTCGTAGTCAGGGACCCAGAGCAGATAGTCGTCGTAGCCGGTGGCCAGCACGTCGCGGCCGGAGAAGGTGTGCGCGGACGGGCGGGGCCGCGCCTCACCCCGGATACGGTTGGAGGTCTGCTGGTCGAACGGTCCGACGGGCACACCGTCCAACCACACCGCGGTGCCGGTGAGTACCGCCGGGGCCAAGACCGGAGTTGGTCAGCCGCAAGCCGGCAATCTCGCCAGGCCGGAAGCGAGCGCGCAACCCCAACGCCGGCCGCACACTGCGGCGGTTGTGGTCGCGCGAGAGCCACGACTGGTACGTGCACACCGCGGGGTTTACGGCCTGCGCGGCCCGTTGAAGAATGCTCTGCGTGGCGAACACCGACGCACGACGGCGCTGGCGAGAGCAGCAGCTCGCGGAACGACGCAGACGGCTCCATCCGGACGTTGCCCAGGGCGACCTTGAGGGATTCGCGTTGGTGCGTCCGGACGGGTCCCTGACGGCTGAGGTCGTCCACGTGCAATGGATGGACGACCACCCGGCAGGTCCCGACACCCACGTGACGGTCTCGTTCGCGGACGGGTCGAACGTGGAGTTCGCATTCGATGTACCGGTCGTGAAGGTCCGCGCGGCCGACCTGCAGGTGGTGAGCCCAGACGACGCACGTCAGGCAGCGCCGTCCCGGTGGGGAGCCGACGCCGAGCGCTGGGACCACGCCTGACCCGCCGCCTTCGAACCTCTGCGGCGGGTCTGCACGTCCGCCGCGCCCACTCCCCTGGCTAGGGGCAGTCCAGGAGGAGGGCGTTGGGACGGCCCTCGGCGCGTGGCTGGACCACGATGACCAATCGCACCCCGGCCAGCTTCCCCACGGGAGCCAGTGCCGCGCAGTCAATCGATCGGTCGGGGATCTCGACGCGAAACGACTCCGCTACCGCCGCCGTCTCGTCGGCGAGGCCCAAGTCGCCGCCGACCTCGCGAAGCCTCGCCAATGTCCGTTCGCGACTGTCCACCTGGACGCTGTCGGCCGGATACAGACGGGACAGCGACGACTCCACCGCTGTCTTCTGCTCAGTCGTGATCTCGGCGGTGAGAAACACGGTCACGACGTAGCCGTCCGGCGGCCCGTCGTCCACCACGAGGAGCGTCACCGTCGTGGCGGCGACCGCGCTGCCCACGAACGCGGCCACGACGACGGCCGCGTACACGACCCAGCGCAGCCACGGCGCCGACCAGCCTGCCGGTGCGCCGGGCGGGGGCGCGCCTGCCGGCGGCTCAAGGGGCATGGTCGACATGTTAGGGGCAGTCCAGTAGCACGGCGCAGGGGCGCCCGGCAGCGGCCGGTTGCCAGACTCGGATGGCCTCGACGCCGTCCATCCGCTCCACCGGCGACAGTGCCGCGCAGTCGAACGCCTCGACAGTAGTCGTCACCACGAACGACTCCGGCAGGCTCTCGGGCCGAACGCTCTCGACCAGGTCCGGGTCGTCCTTGTAGGTCTCCTTGAACCGCTGGTACGCCTCCTCGCGGGTTTCCAAGCCGATCGTGTCCGCGGGGTATCGCGAGGAGAGCGCGGATTCGACGGCCGCCTTCTGCTCAGCGGGAAGGTCCACGTCCAGAATCACCCTCACCTCGTACTCGCGCGTGGACTGTGGTTGCTCGTCGCGCACGACCAGGAGTGTCACCGCGGTGGCGGCACCCGCCCCGCAGAGCATCGCCGCCACGACCACGGCCGGTAGCACGACCCAACGTAGCCAGGGCGCGGGCCGGCCAGCGGCGGAAGGCGGCGAAACGGCCGCTGGAGACATGTCAGACACGGCCGCCATTGTCTACTACCATGCCAACTCCATCGGACCCGTCCGGGCGCCGCTTGTGCACCTGGACCGGTTCGGCCGGACACCCTGCCCACTCCGAAGGGCAGGATCCATCCCAAGACATGAGCTACCGCGACGTCCGCGGTGGTCCGGACCGTTGCTCCCGCGGCCTCACCGCCCGCGGTTGGCATCCGCCGTACCCTCGCGATCGAGCGCCGGTCAGCGGAGTGGACGGAAGAAGGCGCGCAGGTCCTGGACCAGCAGGTCGGGCACCTCGAGCGCCGGGAAGTGGCCGCCGCGGTCGTGTTCTGCCCAGTACCTGATGTCGGGGTAACGGCGGGCGGCCCATCGTCGGGAGGTTCGCGGCACCTCGGCGGGGAAGATGGAGGCGCCGACCGGCACGCGGACCGGCTCGGCGTACGCGCCGCTGATCCAGCGCGACACGCTTTCGATGCTCTGCGCGTACAGCCGTGCCGAGGACGCGGCGGTTCCGGTCAACCAGTACAGCGTGATCTGGTCGAGGATCTGATCTCGGGACAACGCCCCCGGCAGATCGTCGGTCGGTCCCAGAGCGTGGTCGCTCCAGGCGATCAGTTTCTCCGCCATCCAGGCGCACAGGCCGGCCGGGGAGTCCAGGAGGGCGTAGCCGATGGTCTGTGGTGCGGTGCGGTGCATCTCGGAGTACGCCGACGAGGTTCGTCCGCGCTCGTGCATCCGCGCCAGCGCGTCCCGTTCGGCGTCGGTGAGGTCGCCGGTCGTCGTCGGGTCCGGGCCGGCCAGGGGCGGGACGAGATGGACGCCGGCCACCTGGTGGGGAACCAGCGCGCCGAGTGCGCTGGAGACGCTGGTGCCCCAGTCGCTTCCGGTCGCGCCGTAGTGGGTGTAGCCGAGGCCGGCCATCAGCTGTGCCCAGGTGGTGGCGATGCGCTCGATGCCCCAGCCGGGACCGGTCGGTTTGGCGCTGAAGCCGTACCCGGGTAGGGACGGGATCACCACGTCGAAGGCGTCCTCCGGCGCACCGCCGTGGCTGACCGGGTCGGTCAGCGGCCCGACGAGACCGACCAGTTCGAGCACCGAGCCGGGCCAGCCGTGGGTGAGGACCAGCGGCAGCGCCCCGGGTTGTACCGATCGCGCGTGCAGCACGTGTACCCGCACCCCGTTCACGTCGACGCGGTACTGCGGGACCGCGTTCAGCCGCGTCTCGGCGGCTCGCCACCGGTAGTCGGTGGCCCAGTACCGGCACAGGTCCCGCATCACCTCCAACGGGACGCCGTGTGACCACCCGGGTGACGGCGCCGGCTCGGGCCAGCGGGTACGCGCCAGGCGGGCGCGCAGGTCGACCAGATCGGACTCCGGCACCTGTACCCGGAAGGGCTCGATGTGGATGGACACGGGACCTCTCCTGGATGCTCGGACGGCGTTGGCGCACGGTGGTTCAGGCTACGAGCAGGCGGCGGCCGAGCTCCGCCGTTTTCCTGGCTTGCGAGAACCCGGCCGCGCCGGCGGCCCGAGGAGTCGGCTGGAACAGGGCGGGTCGCGGGCGGATCTTGCCGGCCCGGGTTAGCCTCACCCGGGTGGACGTGGATCAAGTCGACCGGATCAAGCGAAAGCTCGCCTGGCTACCCGAGGCCGCCGGCCTGCGCCGGATGAACCCGGCGCTCTCCGCCGAGCAGGTCGCGGCGTTCGAGGCCCAGCACGGGGTGCGGCTGCCCGAGGCGTACCGGCTCTTCCTGACCGAGATCGGCAACGGCGGCTGGGCGCCGGACAACCCGATCCTGCCGCTGGAGCAGTGGGACCGCGGGCTGTGGTGGGACTCTCCCGGCGGGATGGCCGCGCCCTGCCCGCTCCCGCTCGGGGTCGACTTCGGCCAGGACTGGATCGACCGCTACCTCACCGCCGACGAGGACAGCGACGACGACCTGCTGCCCGGCACGCTGACCCTGGCGCACCTGGGCGGCACGTTCTACCTGCTGCTCGTGGTCTCCGGGCCGGCCCGCGGGCGGGTGCTGGAGTTCGACCGGGACGGCCAGCCGCCGCGCATCCATCCCCAGCCGGACTTCCTCACCTGGTACGAGGAGCGGTTGGACCGCGCGCTGCCCAGCGGCGCGGTGGAGCCGGAGCCGCTGGTCTTGCCGCTCGGCCGGATGCTCGGGCCGCTGTTCACCGCCGCCGGGCCACCCGCCGAGGTCGGGATCCGGCTGGCCGGACGCACATACATGACGAGCCCGGACGAGTACGTGATCTGGCGGCTGGCGCACGGCCCCACCGAGGCGCGGTGGCGGGACCGCCCGTGGACGGCACAGTCCATCGCCGGGGCCGCGGCCGAACGCGACGACTTCCCCGACGCCCGCGCCCAGCTGGCCGGCCTGCGACGCAAAGGGCTGGTCACGTACGTGCGCCGCGGGACGTCGCAGGCCGTCGACTTCGCCGCCCGCCACCGCGTGGTGCCGCAGCTACCCGGGCTCGGCAACACCCCGCAGGAGCCTGGTTTCCACCGGATCGGGCCACCGGCCAACCCGTTCGTCAAGGTGGACTCGAACGTGTACCAGCTCTGGATCCGCCTGCCCATCCACGCCGACCTCTGGTCGGCCTGCCAGGGCCTGACCCGCGCGGCCCGCAACTCGGCACCGGGCTTCGAGACCGACCCCGAACGGCTGCTGGACGCCCTGCTCGACGTGCTGCACCTGCTGCTCGCCGTCGAAGCCGCTCACCTGGACGCGCCCGACCCGCGGGCGCCCCGCCACGAGGAGGCCAGCGATGCCCGATGAGGCGCCCTTGTTGCCGGTCGGCCAGTACTGCGGCCAGTTCTTCTCCCCGCGCGGCGAGTTCCGGTACCAGCAGATCCGGATCGGGCGCGGCTTCGTCCGCCTCGACGACGTCCGGCAGTACGCCGCCTGGGTCTTCGCCCACGGCACACCCGACGGCGGCACACCGACCCGCCGCACGGTCCAGGCCGCGTTGCGCACCCAGGGCCTGCCCACGGCCGGCGTGATCGAGGCGCTCCTGGCCAGCGGGCTGGCCGCCGAGGTGCCACCGCAGAACCTGGCCGGCTTCGCCCGCGCCCACCGGCTACTGCCGCTGCGCGCCGGACTCGGCAACAAGCCCGACGACCTCGACGGCTACTGGATCGGCCTGGCCAACACCCAGCAAGGGGTTCGCGTGGACCGGCTGACCGCGCGGCTGTGGCAGCTCGGCGCCGAACACGACCACCTCTGGGCCACCTGCCAAACCATCGCGCCCGGCGCCGACCCCGCCCCCCTCGCGGCCCAGGCCCTACCGGCGCTGCACACCCTGCTCCGCCACGGATCCGCCTACCTGGACACCGCACCGTCCTAATCGGACCTCCGGCGACCGGCGCGAGCCGGGCCCGGACGTCACGAAGGCCAATCCGCCGCGCCGCAGCCGCCCTCCCGACCGGATGTCCACGGTGGACACCGCTGCCGGCGGGCAGCCCGCCACGCAGGACTCGGGACGCGAAAGGCGTGGCGCCGGTGCCGGCTGTACGCGGCTCTTCCGGGTGCGGACAAGGTGTGCCCCGCCGGCCCGACGGGGCACACCTCGCACGGCCAGCACGGTCAGCCGGCCTGCTCGACCGGCTTGCCGTTTTCGAACTTGAAGGCGACGAGGCAGAGCTTGAACGCGCTGTGGCCTTCCTTGTAGCTCATCTGGCAGCCCTGCTTGCCGCTCACACCCTCGACGGGCTCCATGCCGTCCAGGGCCTGCGCCAGCTTCTCCCCGTCGGTGTCGCCGCCGGTCTTGTCGAGCGCCCTGTCCAGGATCATGAACGCGTCGTACGTCGCGCCGGCCTGCTCGACCAGGGCCACCTCCGTGCCGTTGTTGTACTCGTCGGCGTACTTCTTCGCGAACTCCTGGTACTGCGGCTTCGACGGCTGCATGTTGGAGAAGGTGTAGATCGCCGGCAGCTTCGTGTAGGCGTCGCCGCCGATCTTGAGGGCGTCCGGCGCGATGAGCGAGCTGAACCCGAGCACCGGCGTCTGCACGCCCTGCTCCACCATCGTCTTCATCGCCAGGCCGGCGTCGGCGGCGGAGCTGCCGATGGCGATCACCGAGTCGGCTCCCGAGCGCTTGATCTCGGCGATCGGGCCGGAGAGGTCGGTCGCGTTGAGGGCGTACTTCACGGTGGCGGCGGGCTGGAGCCCGGCGGCCTTGGCCGCTTCCTCGATCGGGCCGAACAGCGTGGCGCCCGTCGGCCCGTCGTCGGCGAGCACGACCGGCTTCTTGTAACCGAGCTTGGTCAGCAGCTCCATCATCTGCACCGGGTAGTCGCGCTGGTCGTGGCCGACGCGGTAGGTATAGACCGCCTTGTCGAGGAACGCCGGCGAGATGGTCGACGGACCGAGAAAGACGATCTTGCGGGGCTCGGTCACCTGGCGGATCGCCAGTCCCTCGATCGTCGTGTACGCACCGACGACCGCCTGGGCCTTGTCCACCGTCACCGCGCGCTGGGCCACCTTGACCGACTCGTCCGGGGAGAGCTTGTCGTCGTACTCCTTGACGACGAGGTTGCGCCCGCCCGCGCCACCGCCGGCGTTGATGTCCTTGACCGCGAGTTTCGCCGAGTTGAGCATCATCTGGGCGGCCGCGCTGTTGCCGCTGGTGAGCGGGACCGGGACGGCCACCACGAGGTCTTCGCCGCCGCCCTCGCCGCCCTGGCCGGTCTCGTCGCCGCCGCCGCAGGCCGTCAGGAGCAGCAGGAGGGCGGAGATGCCCGCCGCGGTCGCGTGGATTCGTTTCACAGGAATGTGCCCTTCGCCGATGTCATCCGATGAGAGGAGAGGCCCCAGTCCCCAAGCCGCCGCGCTGGTCCGGCCGGCATCGCGGCGCTCACAACGCCACCTATCCACGTATCACTTAACAATGCAAAACAGTTGCACAGGTCACAGGTCACGTCAAGGATCTGTCATCGGATCGTGACCCGGATTTCACACAGGCTCAGGAAGCGCGGAGCGCGAAGACACCGCGGTCGAGGACCACGCGGTCGCCGGCGCGGGCCTGGAACTGGACGCCGCCGCCAGTCTTCCACACGTTCACCAACAGGTCCTGGCCCGGATACACCGGCGCGGTGAACCGCACGCCCATCCGGCCGAACCGGCCGGGATCCCCGCCCGCGTAGGCGTGCAGCAACGCGCGGGCGGCCACGCCGAACGTGCACAGTCCATGGAGTACCGGCCGCGGAAACCCGGCCCGCGCCGCGGCGACCGGGTCGGAGTGCAGCGGGTTGCGGTCGCCGCTGAGCCGGTAGAGCAACGCCTGTTCGACGCGCGTCTCCATCCGCAGGCTCGCGTCCGGGTCGCGGGCCGGCAGTCGCCATTCGGCCGGCGCGGGGCCGCGCCCGCCGCCGAAACCTCCCTCGCCCAGCACGAGGCTGGTGCTGCGGGTCACGGCCACGGGCGCGCCGGTGTGCGGGTCGCGGAGGGTGGTACGCAGCACCACGATGGCGTCTCGGCCCTTGTCCAGGATCGCCTCGGCGACGGTGTCCGCCTCGACGGACCCTTCCGGCGGCAGGGCGGCCCGAAGCTCGATCTCCATCCCCGCGTGCAGCACCTGGCTCAGCTCGAAGCCGCCGAGGCGCGGGTCGAGACCCAGCGACGCCAGGGTGACCACGAAGGAGGGCAGCACCTGCTGCGGCCGGCCCGCGGAGTTCTCCGTGACGAACGCCAGCTCGTCGAAGCGCTCGTCCGAGCCCGCGCCGACGCCCAGCGCGTAGAGCAGGGCGTCACTGCTCGACCAGGTGCGCGGCTCCGGCGGCCAGGGCTGGCCCACGACCCCGACGTCGAGACTCATCGGGCCAGGCGCCACTGGGGGATGCCGACGTCCGGGTTGGCCCGCATCACGAACGCCCGCACCCGGGCGCCGACGGCCACCTCACCGGGCTCGCAGTCGACGATGTTTCCCATCAGCCGGGGACCCTCGTCCAGGTCGACCAGCGCCAGCACGTACGGGACCATGCCCTTGAACGGCGGCACGCCGTTCTGCCGGACGACGCTGAACGTGTAGACCGTGCCCAGGCCGGAGACCGCCTCGAACACGGGCGTCGCGCCGCAGCTCATGCAGATGCCGCGCGGGTAGTGCTGGGCGGAGCGGCACTGCGGGCAGCGCTCGATCGTGAGCGTGCCGGCGGCGCAGAGCCGGAAGTACTCGTTGGCGAGCGGGTCGTTTCCCGGCAGCGGCCGGTCCCAGTCCTCGACATCGATCACTTCGAGCGTCATCGCGCACTCCTTCCGAGGATCGAGACACCGATCGTGGACAGCCAGCCACCCGAACCGGCGGCCAGCGCGACCTCGCAGCCCGGTACCTGTGCGTCGCCGGCGGCACCGCGCAGCTGCCGCGTGGCCTCGATGAGCAGGAAGATGCCGCGCAGCCCGGGATGGCAGGAGGAGAGCCCGCCCCCGTCGGTGTTCATCGGAAGGGCACCTCCCTTGCGCAGGTTTCCCGCCTCCACGAACGCGCCGCCCTCGCCGGGAGCGCAGAACCCGAGGCTTTCCAGCAGGAGCAGGCAGGTGATGGTGAAGCTGTCGTAGAGCATCACCATGTCGACGTCCTTCGGGGCGAGCCCGGCCCGGGCGAAGGCGTCCGGGCCGGCGAGCGCGCCGGCCGTGGTGGTGAGGTCGGGGGCCTGGCTCACGGACCAGTGCGTCTGGCGGGCCGCGGTGCCCAGGATGTAGACCGGCGGCTGTCTGAGGTCGCGCGCCCGCTCCTCGGTGGTGACGATCACCGCGCCGCCGCCGTCGGTGATCGCGCAGCAGTCCAGAAGGTGGAGCGGATCGGCGACCATCCTGGAGCCCAGCACGTCGTCGACGGTGATCGGGTCGCGGTACATCGCGTTCGGGTTGAGGGCGGCGTACTCGCGGACGCCGACGGCGATCTGGGCCAGCTGCTCCGCCGTGGTGCCGTACTGGTACATGTGCCGCTGGGCGGCCATCGCGTACGCCGCCACGGTCGGGTTCCCGTACGGCGCCTCGTACTGCTGGGCCCCGATGGGTGGGCGGCCGTAGGCCGTGCCGAGCGACCGGCCCAGCCGGGTCAGCAGGTCGCTGCCGTAGACGAGCACGATGGTGTGGGCCAGACCCTCCCGGATCGCCGCCTCGGCGTGCTGGAGCTGAAACTCGTAGGCCGATCCCCCGGTGTAGGTGCCGTCGAGCCACCTGGCGTCGATGCCCAGGAACTCGGCGGTCTCGGGCAGGTCCGAGCCCGGTACGCCGGGGATCCACGCCTCGGCGACGGCCAGACCGTCGATGTCCTGCTTGCGGACACCCGAGTCCGCCAGCGCCCGCCGCAGGGCCTGGGCCTGGTGTCCCCGGGCGTCGAGGTGAGGGGCCTTCGGGTAGTCGGACAGCCCGATGCCACAGATGACGGGAGTGCGATCCTCACGTGCCACGCGTGGACTTCCCTTTCTGGTCGGAACGACGCTCCAGGAGGAGATGCTTCTGGATCTTGCCGGAGGCGGTCGCCGGGAGCTCGTCGAGGACGTACCACTCGGTGGGGAACTTCTGCTTGGTGAGCCGCGACGTCTCCAGGTGCCGGAGCACGCTCTCCGGCCCGGTCCAGGTGACCCCGGGCGCCAGCGTGACGAACGCCCCGACGGCCTCGCCGAAGCGCTCGTCGGGCACGCCGACCACCGCCGCGCGGTCGATGTCGGGATGCGCGACGATCGCCTCTTCGATGTCGCGCGCCGAGAACTTCTCCCCACCCCGGTTGATGATGTCCTTGATCCGGCCGGTGACGCGCAGCCAGCCCTCGGCGTCGACCGTGCCCACGTCGCCGGTGTAGAACCAGCCGTCCTCGTCCACCTGCGCGGCGGTGAGGGCCGGATCGGTGTACCCGATGAGGCTCTGCGGCCCCCGGGTGCGCAGCTCTCCCTCGGCGCCGGGCGGCAGCGGGCGCCGGTACGCGTCGACCGCCTCGAGCTCGGTGCCGTCGATGAGCCGCCCGTCGTAGTCGGCCCGCCGTTCGAGGTCGCTGTCGAGCCCGGGGAAGGTGATCCCGCCGCCGGTCTCGGTCATGCCGTAGCCCCGCATCGCGTGCACGCCGAGCGCGTCCGCCTCCCGGATCAGGCCCGGCGGTGTCGCGGCGCCGCCGCTGACGAAGCGGGTGATGCGGTGCGACGCGCCCAGACCGTCGCGGTAGCCGCGGACCAGATCGTGCAGGAACACCGCGGCGCCGGTGGTGAACGTGACCCGCTCCCGCTCGATCAGGCGGGCGGCCGCGTCGCCGTCCCACTTCGGCATGATCACCACACGGGCGCCGACGCTCACCGGCCAGGCGAAGCCGCTGACGAAGCCGGCCAGGTGCGACAGCGGCGCGCAGCAGAAGAACACCTCGTCCTCGGTCCACGCCATCCGCGCGCCGACGCTGCGGTTGTTGGCCACGAACGCCCGGCCGGTCAGCATCACGCCCTTCGGCGCCGAGGTGGTGCCCGACGTGTAAAGGATGAGCGCGCACGCCTCCGGCTCCAGCGGATCCGGGAGGCCGGCCTCCTCGCGCGGCCCGTCCGGCCGTGCCGGAAACGGCGCCCACCCGGGCACGGTCGTCTCCCCGACGACGTATCGGACGGTGCCGTCGAGGCCGGCGCCGGCCAGGTGCCGCTCGAACTCCGCGCAGGGGCGCCGGGTCGCGGTGTCCTGCCCGGCGATGACCACCGCCGGCCGGCAGTCGGCGACGATGTGGCGCATCTCGTGCTCACGGTAGATCGGGACCACGGGCACCGAGACCGCACCGATCCGGAACGCGGCCACCTGTGCCAGCAACGCCTCCACGCGGTTGGCGAGCTGGACGAGCACGCGGTCGCCCCGCCGCACTCCCCTGGCGACGAGGTCCGTGGCTATCGCCGTGGCCCAGGAGGTGAACTCGCCGTAGGTGAGACGAAGCTCGTCGATGCAGAGGAACTCGCGGTCCGGAAAGTCGCGCGCCACCCGGTAGACGAGCCAACCGAGCCGCTCGTCGTCCCACAGACCGGCATCGACGTAGGCCGCCTCACGCTGGGCTCGTGCCTCGTCCCGAGCATCCTCGGTCACAGTCGTCACGACCGTCCTCCCTGATGCGCGAAAGCCTTTGACGCCGCCAAACTCTTGATAGTTTGCATGGTTAATGAAATCCTCGCAAGGGTTACCACCAGCTGTGCGGACCGCCCCAGGGAGCGCCGAGATGGATTTCGACCTCGACACCGAGCAGGTCGCTTTCACCCGCCTCGTGCGGTCCTGGGTCGACGACAACTACCCCAAAGAGCGGTGCCGGGCGATCGAGGCGGCCGACGGCGTCTTCCCCGTCGACCTCTGGAACGACATGGCCAAGGCCGGATTCCACGGCATCGGGATCGACCCGGAGTACGGCGGCGAGGGCGGCGACGTGGTGACCCAGTCGATCCTCGCCAGGGAGCTGACCAGAAACCTCGGCGGGCTCTCCGGCGTCTGGGGCGTCTCGTCGTTCGCCGGCGGCAAGACCCTCTCGACGTACGGCACGGCGGAGCAGAAAGCCGAGTACCTTCCCCGGCTGGCGCGGGGTGAGATCCGCTTCTCCATCGCGATCACCGAGCCGAGCGGGGGCACCGACCTGCTCGGCGCGATGCGTTCCCGGATCGACAAGGTTCCCGGTGGCTGGCGGCTCAACGGCCAGAAGGTGTGGTCCTCGGGCGCCAACACCTCCGACTACCTCGTCGTGCTCGCCAAGGACCACGAGGTCGGCCGGTCCAGGTCTGCGCTCACCGCCGTGCTGGTCCCCACGACCACGCCCGGACTGGACATCCGGCGCATCCCCAAGCTCGGCATGCGCAGCTTCGCGGCCTGCGAGGTCTTCTTCGACGACGTGGTCGTGCCCGACGAGATGCTGATCGGGGTGCGCGGTCGAGGCTGGCACCAGCTCCTGCCGACGCTCAACAACGAACGGATCATCACCGCCTCGTCCGCGCTCGGCGTTCTCGACGCGGTGCTGGAGGACGCGCTGCAGTACGTCAAGGAGCGCCAGGCGTTCGGCAAGCCGATCGGCCAGTTCCAGGCGCTGCAGCACTACGTCGCCGACATGGTCGCCTGGCGTGAGCAGGCGGAGCTGCTGGTGCGCCGGGCCGCCTGGCTGCAGTCGCTGGACCGGCCCTGCGGGGTCGAGGCGACCCTGGCCCACTACGTGTCGGCCGAGTACGCGAACCAGGCCGCCGACCGGGGCATCCAGCTGCTCGGCGGCCTGGGCTACTCCATGGAGACCGACATGCAGCGCTACTGGCGCGACTCCCGGCTGTACCGCATCGCGCCGATCACCGGCGAGATGGCGCGCAACATGGTCGCGGAGGCGCAGGGCCTCCCCCGCTCGTTCTAGCAGCCTCCCCCGCTCGTTCCAGCAACTGACTCCCGAGGAGGGTTCCCGCATGACACTGTCCGGCAAGGTCGCCATCGTCACCGGAGCGGGCCAGGGCATCGGCCGCGCGGAGGCCCGGGCGCTCGCCCGGGCCGGGGCCCACGTCGTGGTCAACGACGTCGGCCGCGCCCCCGGCGACCCGACCGTGCGCACCGCCGACCGGGTGGTGGCCGAGATCCGGGCGGAGGGCGGCTCGGCCGAGGCGAACCACTCCGACATCACCAGCTGGGACGGCGGGCGCGAGCTGATCGAGCAGTCGCTGGCCCGCTCCGGCGCGCTGGACGTGCTGGTGTGCAACGCCGGTATCGTCCGCGACCGGACACTGGCCAAAATGGACCTGAAGGAGTGGGACGACGTCGTCCGCGTGCACCTGCACGGGCACTTCGTCCCGATACACTTCGCCGCCGTCCACTGGCGCGAGCGGGCCCGCGAGACCGGGAGCCCCGTCGACGCGGCGATCGTCACGACGTCGTCGGAGGCCGGCCTCTGGGGCACCTTCGGCCAGGCGAACTACTCGGCCGCCAAGGCCGGGATCATCGCGCTGACCCAGGTCGCCGCCCGCGAGCTCGCCGCCTATGGCGTGACGGCGAACTCCATCTGCCCGCGGGCGCGGACCCCGATGACCGAGGGCGTGGGTCTGGACATGGACCCGCTCCCCGGCGAGGTCGACGAGTGGGACCCCGAGGGGATCGTTCCCTGGATCGTCTACCTCGCCGGACCGGGCGCCCGCCGGATCAGCGGCGAGGTGTTCGTCGTGCACGGCAACACGGTCAAGCGGATGGAGTCGTGGCGACCGCTCACCCAGATCCGGCGGGACGTCCACTGGGACCACGACTCCCTCGACGCGGCGGTGGCGCGGCTCGGCGCCGGGAGCGACACGATGCGGATCGGCGACTTCCTGGAGCTGCGCGACCGCCTGGCCTGATGGAGCCGCTGGAGACCGTTGGATCAGGGTGGCCACGGCGCGCGTCGCCCGGCCAGGACGCAAACCTTTCGCCATGATCAAAACCCGGGACAGTGGGCTACCGCGACGTCCGTCGTGGTCCGGACCGTCGCGCGGGGTCCCCGGGGAAACGTGGAGCGCAGCGGAGCGTTTTCTTGGGGTGCATTCCCGCGGCCTCACCGTCCGCGGTTGGCCGCGTCACCCCTGCGCCTGCGGCGAGCGGGACGCGCGGCACCTGCCCTCGACGGTCGATGTATCCGCAGGGCCCAGGCCCGATGGGCCGGGCCCGTTTCGGGCCCAGGCACCGCGCGGGCCGCGCATCCCTGCCCGGATCCCGTCTGGGGGCTGAACGGAGTAAGCGTGACCGCGGCGGACGGGTGAGCCCGCGATCTGGACCAAACCCCTAGGGAGTCGGGGTCCGGCGCGTCCACCCCGCCTGTGATCGAAGCTCCCTTCAAGTCGCTAGAACGACTTGAAGGGAGCTTTGATCACCCTGACCCCGAAAGGGCACTAGATACCACGATCTCGACAGCCGCCCGGCGCGCCCGGGCCGGTCGACGGTCTGGCGCTCACGAGCGTGACCAGCGGCGGACGGTGAGGCCGCGGGAGCGACGGTCTGGACCACGACGGGCGTCGCGGTAGCTCGAAAATCCCTGAGGAATTGGGTTTTCGCGCCCGTGAAGGCGGCCGCCTCAACCGAAGTACGCGGCCTGCAACCGGTCGCCGGCCAGCATGTCCGGGCTTCCCTCGGCGGCGATCACACCTTCCCGGAGCACGATCAGCCGGTCGCAGGTCTTCGCGACCCGCTGGCTGTTCTGCTCCACGATGAGCATCGAGATTCCCTTGTCCCGCAGCGACCCGAGCGACTCGTAGATCCGGTCGATGACCATCGGGGCGAGGCCGAGAGAGGGCTCGTCCAGCAGGAGCACCTTGGGGTCCTGCACGATCGCCCGGGCCAGGGAGAGCATCTGCTGCTCGCCGCCGGAGAGCAGCCCGGCGAGCTGGTGCCGGCGCTCCCGCAGGATGGGGAACAGCCCGTAGACGAGCTCGCGGGTGGCGTTCAGCCTCGCCCTGACCCGCCCCCGACCCAGCGACATGGTGGAGAGCTCGAGGTTTTCGTCGACGGTCAGGGGACGGATCACGCGATGCCCCTCCGGGAGGATGACCAGGCCGGCGCGGGCGAGGGTCGCGGTCGTACGGCCCTGGATGCTCGCGCTCTGGAAGAGCACCTCACCGGAGCGCGCCTTCAGACCTCCGGAGAGGGCACGCATCAGCGTGGTCTTGCCCGCGCCGTTCATGCCGACCAGACCCAGGATCTCCCCCGGCCGCAGGGCCAGGCTGACGTGCCGCAGGACGGGCTCGAGACGTCCGTACGAGACGGAGAGGTCGCGCGCCTCCAGAAGCGGGGTACTCATTCGACGGCTCCGAGGTAGGCGGCGCGGACAGCGGACCGGGCGAACACCTCGGCGGGCGGCCCCTCCGCGATGACCCTGCCGGCGTCGAGCACGTAGACGCGGTCGCAGGCCGAGGTGATCAGAAGCATGTTGTGGTCGACCAGCACCACACCGATCTGCCGCTCGCTGAGCGACCGGATCGTCGCGGCGATCTCCTCACGCTCGAACTCGGTCAGGCCGGCGCCGGGCTCGTCGAGGAGGATGAAGGCGGGATCGAGCATCAGGTTGCGGGCCACCTCGACGAGCCGCAGCACGCCGTACGGCTGGTCGGCCGCGCGGTGGTGGGCCCGGCTCGACAGCGAGAAGTCGGCGAGCAGGCCGAGCGCGCGCTCGCGCGTCTCCCGCTCGATCCGGCGGCTTCTGGGCGAGTTGGCGACCTGGCGCACCCATCCGGCCCCGCCGCGCGCATCACCGGCGATCATGAGGTTTTCCAGCAGGGTGAGCTCAGGAATGACCTTGGGACTCTGGAACGTCCGGCCCACGCCGCGCCGGACGACGTCCTGCTGCCGCATCCCGAGCAGGCTCCCACCGTCGAGCGTGAGGCTGCCACCGGCCACCCGGACGTCGCCGGTGATGGCGTTGAGCAGGGTGGTCTTGCCCGCGCCGTTGGGTCCGATCAACCCGACGACGTCACCCGTGCGCACCGCGATGCTGACGTCGTCGACGGCCACCGTGCCCCCGAACGCCACGCGCAGGTCGCGTACCTCCAGCTCGCGGGGTGGGCCGCCGGGTGGTGCGGCGTCCCGGGCGGCCGCGCGGATGGGCGTGGCCGGGTGGCCGTCGGCGGTCAGCTCGGGCTCGGGGCGGCGGCGCCGTCCGGTGAGCCGCCGCACCAGGCGTTCGATCGCTCCGGCGATCCCGCCGCGGGTCGCCAGCACCAGCACCAGCACGCCGACGCCGTAGATGAGGTCCTGTGCCTGGCTGGTGGCCAGCGACAGCTCGTCCATGACCATCAGCGCCAGCACGCCGAACAGCGGCCCGTAGAGATAGCCGGCGCCGCCCAGGATCGTCGCCAGCAGCAGCGCGGCGAGGCGGTTGAAGTTGAACGTCTCCAGCTCGATGACCAGCTGGAAGTGCGCGAACAGTACCCCGGCGAGGCCGGCCATCGCGCCGGAGAGGCCGAAGGCCAGCAGCCGGGTCGAAGCGGGCGAGACGCCCACCGAGGCCAGCACGCGCGGGCCCTCGCGCAGCGCGACCAGCCGCCGGCCCACTCCCGAGCGGTGGATGCGCCGCATCAGCTCGGCGACGAGACCGACCGCCACGGCGGTGAGCCAGTAGAACGCCGGCAGGCCGCCGATGAGGTCGGTGCCGAAGAAGGAGGGGGACGGGATCAGGTAGATGCCGACCGTCCCGCCGGTGAACTCGTCCCAGTTGCTCAGGACCTCGGCCAGCGCGAGGGCGAAGGCGAGCGTCTGGATCGCCAGGAACAGCTCGTTGAGCGTGCTGCTCGGCAGTGCGATGAGGACGGACAGCGCGGCGGTCACCAGCAGTGCGAGGACGGTGGCCAGCCAGAACGACATGTCGAACCGGACCTCGAGCCAGACGCTGGTGAAGGCCCCGAGCCCGTAGGTGATGATGATCGACAGGTTGAAGATGCCGCCGTACCCGTAGATCAGGTTGAAGCTCGCGGTGAGGACGTAGGCGATGGCGGCCGCGGTGGCGAGGTGCAGGTAGTACTCGTTGCCCGAGGTGGCCAGCCCGGCCGCGACCAGGATCAACGGCGGACCGACGACGTGCGGCCACGAGCGCGGGACGCCCGCCCGCCCGCCGCCGCGCTTGACCGTGCGCAGTGGCGCCAGATCGGCTTTGGACTCGTTGACAGTAGAGCTCATGCCCGTCCTCGCTTCGCTGCGGGCGGGCATGAGGCACCGCACGCGCTCTGTCTGATGATTCGCTCGCTTCGCTCGCTCATACCCGCTCCGCCGTTCCGCGGAAGGTGAAGAGGCCTTGCGGCCGCACCACGAGGACAAGGGACAAGATCACGAACAGCGCCGTCAGGTGGTAACCGGTCTGGATGTACTCGTCGGTCAGGGTCATGCCGATCCCCGCGATCAGCGCGCCGCCGACGGCGCCGAACAGGCTGCCCAGTCCGCCGATCACCGCCCCGACCAGCGCGTAGACCAGCAGCGTCGGCGCGACGTCCACGGAGACGCTGGCCAGCGTGGCCTGGAACATCCCGCCGATGATCACGCACACGCCGGACACGACCCAGGCGAGGATCTCGAACCGCCGGGCGCGGATGCCGTACATGCTCGCCAGTTCGGGGTCGTGGGCGACGGCGGTCAGCGCGCGGCCGATCAGCGTGCGGTCGAACAGCAGGTAGAGCAGGCCCACCAGCAGCGCCGCGAGGACGATGACCAGCAGCCGCTGCCGCGCCGTCTGGTAGTCCCCGATCGTCACCGATCCGGAGAGCCAGGGCTGCACGATCGAGGGCTCACCGCCGAACCAGGTGCGCGTCAGGAAGGTGAGCAGCAGGCCGACGCCGAGGGTGGCGAGGGTGAGGCCGATCGCCGGCACTCCCTGGCGCTGCGCGGGGTAGATGGCGACCAGGTAGCAGAGCCCGCCGAGGACGGCGCCCGCCAGCAGCGTCAACACCACGCCGGTGAACGCGTTCGACGCGCTCCAGGTGGCACAGGCGGCGCCGGCGAAGACGCAGAACCCGCCGGTACCGAAGTTCACCACTCCGCTGACCCGGAAGAGCAGGCTCACCGAGATCACCAGGGGAACCAGCACCGCTGTCGTGGACAGCGCGGTAATGGCCAGTGAGATCACTGCCGACCTCCTCGACGAGGCGTGGGGGCCTCTGGGGGGATCCTTTACATGACTAACCAATATGAGACTGACGTCACGCTGCCCCTACGTCAAGGGGGTGCGGCGTCCCGGAAGCGCTGGTCGCCTGACCGTAGTCGGAGAACCCGAGCGCCGTCTACCCATCGGTCACTTAATCTGACTAAGCAGTTCGCCGCCGGGCTGCCGCTCGGAGGATGGGACGCCGGCAAGTAACGTGGTCCTGTTTGAGCGTTCAGGAAAGGGGTCCGATGCCAGGGACGTACGCCCCGCGCCGCCGCGGCAGGCCGCCCATTCCCGAGCGGCGTGACCAGGTCGTCCGGGCGGCCGCCCGGCTGTTTCAGCGGCGTGGCTACCCGATGGTGGCGATGAAGGACGTCGCCGCCTCCCTCAGCATCACCGCCTCGGCGCTCTACCGCCACTGCGACAGCAAGAACGACCTGCTCCACGCCGCCATCACCTCCGGCCTGGACGTCGTCGAGGAGGCCCTGCGCGAGGCCGGAGACTCGCTGGAGGACGCGTTGCGGGCGCTCGCGGAGGCCGCCGTGGCGCGCGAAGACGTGTGGATCCTGGTCCGCCGCGAGCTGCGCCACCTGACCCCGGCACAGCGCAAGGCGATCCGGCAGCGGCTCGCCCGGATCCTCGGCACGCTGCGCGAGCGGCTGGCGCTCCGGCGTCCCCACCTCGACGCCGACTCGCTCGAGTTCGCCGCGCGGTCGGCCCTGGCCGCGCTGGCGGTGCCGTCGCAGTTCGGCTACCGGTTCGACCCCAAGATCCTGGCGACCACGATGGGCGACGTCGCCATCCACGTGGTCAACCTCGACGTCGGCGACGACCGCTTGGCGCCCGACGTCCTGCCCAAGAAGCCGTTCGACGGCGGGCTCTCCCGCCGGGAGGAGCTGCTGGGCATCGCCGCCCGGCTGTTCGCCGAGCGCGGCTACCAGGAGGTCAGCCTCACCGACATCGGATCGGCCGCGGGCATGGCCGGCCCCAGCCTCTACCACCACTTCGACCGCAAGATCGACGTCCTCGTCGGCGTGCTGCGCCGGGCCGCCGAGTGGATCGAGCTGGACCTGCACTCCGCGCTGACCGCCCACGACGACCCGGTCCGCGTCCTGCGCCAGCTCGTGACCGACCACGTCGACCTCGCGCTCACCCACTGGGACCTGTTCCGCGTCTACCAGAACGAATCGATCCAGCTCCCACCCGACGAGCACAGCTGGGTCACCCGCTCGCACAAGGCGTTCATGGAGCGCTGGGTCGAGCTCGCCCGGGCCGCACGCCCCGACTACACCGAGACACAGGCGCGCGTGCACGTGTTCTCCGCGCTCTGCGTCATCAACGACCTGGCCGGCTCGGCCCACATGCGGGTCCATCCGGCGTTCCGCGCCCGCCTGGAGCACGCGGCCTTCGGCTGCATCGACGTGGCCCGCGACACCGCGCGCCCGAAGGCGTAACCGCTCAGATCCAAAGCAGCGCCCGCTCCTGACGGCCGACGTGATCTCGCACGCCCGGCCTCGGTACCCGGCCCGCCCCAAAGCGGTCGACGCGCCGTGATCGTGGTATTCCCGTGCCCCTCCCGAGGCACCTACGTACCACGATCTCGACGACCGCCCGGGGTGTCCTTGATCGGTCTGCGGCTCGGCCCGTGAGCGGCTAGGCCCAGCCCGGAGCCTCGGTGGGCGATGTCGGGGACATTGCCCACTCATCCGGGCCCGGGTCAGAGAGTTTGTCGGTGCGAGCCGGAGTCCAGGCGGCGTCAGGTGGGGCGGGCGCAAGGTCGCATACCGGTGTTGTATGTGGCCTTACGCCCGCCACCACCTGACGCCTGGGCCCGGCGCAGCCCGGCAAGGAATCTGATACAGGCCCTAGCTCGGTGGGGAGAGGTTGTCGCGGAGGACGCGCTTGAGGATCTTTCCCGACGGGTTGCGGGGCACGGGACCGAACACGAGCTCGCGCGGCAGCTTGTAGTCGGCGATGAGCTCGGCGCAATGCGCGCGCAGCTCGTCCAGGGTCAGCCGCTGGCCGTCGACGAGGGTGACGCAGGCGACCACCGTCTCCCCGAAGACAGGATCGGGGCGCCCGACCACCGCGCAGTCCGCCACGGCCGGGTGGCTCGCCACGGCGTTTTCGACCTCGACGCAGTAGATGTTGCGGCCGCCGCTGATGATCATGTCCTTGAGGCGGTCGACGATGGTCATGGCGCCGTCGGGGTCGAGCCGGGCCAGGTCGCCGGTGCGCAGCCAGCCGTCGAGGAACGCCTCCTCGGTGGCGGCCGGGTTGCGCCAGTATCCCTTCATCACCGTCTCGCCGGCGAGCAGGACCTCGCCGACCGCACCGGGCTCGACGTCCTTGCCCGCCGGGTCGACGACGCGCACCCGCATCAGCGGGAACGCCCGGTAGCCGGTCACCTCGGGGCGCCGGATCGCCTCCTCCGGGTTGGAGAAGAACCCGCTCGGCCCGGCCTCGGTCGGACCGTAGCAAGAGAAGAGCCGCACGCCGCTGAAGGTCTCCTGCAGCCGCGCGGCCACCTCGGGCGGCATCGGCGCCGCACCGTAGATCGCCGAGCGCCAGGCCGTCAGGTCACGGGGGCGCTTCAGGTGCTCGGCCAGCATCATCTGGTACATCGTGGGGACGCCGAAGAAGATCGTGGTGCGCTCGCGTTCCATCGTGTCGAGGACCGTCGCCGCGTCGAAGTGGGACAGGAGCACGTGGGTGGCGCCGACCAGTACGCCCGGGATCAGCATCATCGTCATCTCCCCCGAGTGGTACAGCGGGGCGACGTGCACCAGTGACGCGCCTTCGGTCATGCCCGTGGTGCCGATGGGGATGGTGACGCCAGTCCACACCAGACGGTGGTGGTCCATGAGCACGCCCTTGGCGAACCCGGTCGTGCCGCTGGTGTAGAGGATCATGGCGTCGTCCTGCTCGGTCACGGTCGACGCGGGCCGCTCCGCGGGGCGCGCGGCCGCCTCGGCGAGGAGGTCGGTGTGCCCTTCGGCGGGGCCGAGGCAGAGCAGGGCCGGCCGGTCCGTCTCGGCGCCGAGCTGCGCGATCGCCGACGTGGCGACCGGGACGAGGGCGGGGTCGACGAGGAGCACGCGGGCGCCGCTGTCGCGCAGGATGTGCGCGACCTCGGGCGGCGCGGACCGCGGGTTGACGGGTACGAAGATCCCGCCGAGCTTGGCGGTCGCGAACAGCGCGTACACGAAGCCGGGCGTGTTGACGCCCATCACGGCGAACCGGTCGCCGGCGCCGAGACCGGCGTCCGCGAGCGCCGCGGCGACCCGGTTGACCGTCGCGTCGAGCTCCGCGTAGGTCTGCCGCAGGTCTCCGAACACCAGCGCGGTCCGCTCGGGCACTCGCTCCGCCGAGCCTTCGAGCGCGCTCGCCAACGTCACCATCGTCGCCTCCCTGCGCCGTGGAGCAGCCTAGTGACGATGAACCATAGCCGCCCTGAGCTAGCGAAACAACGCTGGGATTGACGATTCTGCGGGACTTTTGGTTCGATAGGCTCAGCCAAGTGGTCGTTCACATATTTCCCCGTCCGGCACTGCGCCGGCGGATGCGTTCCGCGACGAAGGGGTCCCATGCCACACTTCACCGAGATCAAGACCTCCGTAGAGAACGGCGTCGGAAGGATCACCTTCGACCGGCTCGACCGGCGTAACGCGCTCAGCCTCGAGCTGTTCGCCGACGTGAGCGACTGCCTCGACGCCTGGCGCGACGACGACGGTGTGGCCTGCGTCGTGCTCACCGGCGGCGAAGACGTCTTCTGCGCCGGCCTCGATCTCGCGTTGCAGTCCGTCTTCGACGACAAGAGCAAGCGCGAGGCGTACTCGAAGGCGTGTATGCGGGCCTACGGCACACTCCTGGACTACCCGAAGCCGACCGTCGCGGCGGTGGCCGGGCCCGCGCTGGGCGGGGGCTGCGACATCGCGGTCTTCTGTGACATCCGGATCGGCGCGACCAACGCCGTCATGGGCTACCCGCAGATCAAGATGGGGCTGACGCCGTACTTCTCGCCGCTGTGGCGCATCGTGGGGCTGAGCCAGGCCAAGCTCCTCACGTTCTCCGGCGACAAGGTGGACGCGGCGGAGGCCCTGCGGATCGGGCTGCTCGACCGCCTGGTCGAGGCCGGCACGGTGGTGCGGGCCGCGACCGCCCTGGCGGAGTCGATCGCCCAGACGTCGACCGAGTCCGCCATGAACAACAAGGAGATGGCCCTGCGGGCGCCGGCAATGGACCCGATCTCGGCGCTGACCTACGAGACGCTGGCGTACCGGGAGATCATCTGGCATCCCGAGGTGGTCGCCCGCGTCGGCGCCGCGTACGACCGGATCCGCTCGGCCCCCTGACGGCGCGCGGTCAGCTGGCCGCTCCGGGTTGAGCCAGCGTCTCGGCGAGGCTCGTCTCGCTCCGCGTGTAGCCGGTGCTGGCGAAGAGCGCGCGCTCGCGGGCGACCTGCCGCACGGCGAGGCGGCGCAGCACCTCGCGGGCGCTGTCCGCCGTCTCTCCGCCCTCCGCGCAGAGCGCCTCGAACAGCCGGGTCACGACCGTCTTGAGCGCGCGGTTGCCCTCGATCAGCGCGGCCAGTGGGATGCTGGCCTCGTCGGCACGCGGCTCGGGGGCGGCCAGCGCGTCGCGGGCCTCGGCCTCGGCACCGGGGCTCACGCCCAGGGCGAGAAGGTCGCCGACCGCGGCCGCGTACTCGTGCCGCTCGACCACCTCGTACCGGTAGGCGTGCGGGTGCGCGGCGCGGACCAGGTCGAGCGCCATGAGGACGAACGACGCCTGCTCGCGCGCGAACTCCGCCTCGGGCGGCAGCATCGGGAAGATCGTCTCGGCGAGACGCTCCCGGATCGCCTCCAGGTGACGGTCGACCGACGGGATCATCGGGCGCCTCCGAAAAGCACTTTGTTGAGGGCGGCGCAGGACATCGCGCCCTTGCCGGCCATCGCCTGGTACATGACGTCGAGCTGGGTCATGCCGGCGGCGGCGTTGCGCAGCCCGGTGGCCAGCAGCGAGACGTTGGACCAGTACATGTTGAACACGAAGTAGTAGTGCAGCCGCTCGGGGTCGACCGGCAGCCCGGAGACCTCCTCGTACGCCGCGACGAACCGCTCGGCGTCCAGCAGCCCGGCCACCAGGGTCACGCCGTCCCGCACGTGCGCGAACGACTTGAACATCGTGTACGCGAGGTCGGCGTGGCGGTCGCCGATCCAGGTCATCTCCCAGTCGATCACGGCGGTGACCACGCCGCGCTCCTCGTCGAAGAGGAAGTTGCCGTTGCGGTAGTCGCCGTGCAGCAGGGACGCGACGTCGACCACCGGACGGTGCTCCCAGAGCCAGTCCCGCGCCAGCGCCATCGAGGGATGCTCCTCCAGCCGGTCCTCGTCCCAGACCCGGTCCCAGAACGCCAGCCGCCAGTCGACGGCGTCGGTGGTGCCGGCCCGCGGCGGCTCGAACTGGTCGAGGCCGGCGCGGCTCCAGTCGAAGGCGTGCAGCAGGGCCTCGTACGAGACGAACTGCGGCGCCAGCCTCGAGCGCAGCGGCTCGGGGTACGTGGTGCCCATGCCGCTGGCCCGGGTCTCCTGCCCGCGCGGCGCCTGCACGCCGGGGCTGAAGTCGGTGACGACCGCGGGTGCGCCCAGGTATCGCGGGTCGTGGGTGAGCCAGCGGGGGCGCGGCACCGGGATCAGCCCGTCGACGGCCCGCATGGCCTGCACCTCACGCCCCAGGTGGGTCACGACCCCGGATCCCGGGACCTTGACCCGCAGCACGTGGCTCTCCTGCGCGCCGTCGCGGTGCAGCGTGAAGGAGTACAGCTCGTTGGTGCCCGCGCCGGAGAGGCGGCGAAGGTCACTCACCCTGGCGTGCGGGCCGTGCTCGTCGCTCATCCACCGCCGCAGCCCCGCCCGGACCACCTCCGGGGCGCGAAACCGCGCGTGTGGCGGCGGTGCGTCGCGCAGGCGGCGCCGCTCGGCCAGCAGTTCGAGCAGCGCGCCCTCCACCCGCCCACGGGCCACGCACGGTTCAGCCATCGCCGTCGACCCCCAGGTGGTGGCAGACGAGCGCGGCCACCCGCGGGTGGATGCGGTCCTGTGCCTTCAGCCGGCGCGACCGGGCCATGTCGTTGACGACGCAGAGCCCGGACGAGACCTGGACGTACGCCCCGGCCGGGGTCAGGTCCGGCCGGGCCCGGACCAGGATGCTGACCCAGTGGTCGAAGAGCGAGCGCTGGGCCGTGAGGAATCGCTGGCGCGGGCCGCTGTCCAGGTGGATCGACTCGTCGGTGAAGACACGGTAGAGGGCGTTGTGGGTCAGCGCCAGGGCGACCTGGTCGACGACGAACTGCCGCAGGATCCGCCGCGGCTCGCCGTGGCGGCGCAGCGCGTGGGTGCGGTTGAGCTCGATCGCCTCGAAGGCACGCTGCGTCAGGCGGGCCAGGATCTGCGACTTGCTGGAGAAGTGGTGGTAGATGCTGGGACCGCTGATGCCCACCGCCGCGCCGATGTCGTCGAGGCTCACCTCGGGATAGCCGCGCTCGGCGAAGAGCTTCGCCGCCGCCGCGAAGATCGCCTTGGCTCGGGCGCCGTCACTGGCGACGCGCGCGATGCCCTCCTGGGACGCGGGCGGCGGCAACGCGGGCAAGGCACCGAACGAGAAGGCGGCGACCCGCGCGCCCGCCTCGGCCAGCGCCCGGGCCAGCGCGGCCCGGGCCTGCCGCTGCGGGTACTGCGACGGCGCCTCCAGCGTCGCCAGCGCGGCATGGGACAGCAGGGCGCCGTCGTCGCGGGACAGGTCGGCCCGCTGCGCCGCGATCAGCGCCCGCATCCGGGCGACGAGGGCGCTGAACACTCCCCTGACCCGGCGGGCGTCGCCGTCGGGCAGGTGCCTGGACTCCCGGCGGACGAGCAGCCACAGGTCGCGCCGCTCCACCGCGACCCGCGACAGCGGCGTCATCAGGGACAGGGCGCCGACGGCGGAACCGGCTCGCGCCTCCTGGAGCGACTCGTCGACCAGGGCCAGGCCCGACTCGATGGCCGCCAGCAGCAGCGCCTGCTTGCCCGGGAAGTGCCGGTAGACCGCGGGTGCGGTCACGCCGACCGCCGCGGCGACGTCGCGAACCGCGACGTTGGCGTAGCCACGCTTCTGGAAGAGCTGGCCGGCGACCTGCGCGATCTGCGCGTCCCGGCGCGGCGTGACATCCCGTCCCTTGGGTATCGCGGGCCCCGCACCACCCACCGTGGCTTCCCCTCGTTCGCTGTGGAATCTAGCGCAGGTTATCAACATACGCCCTATCGACTGTTCACCAAAGGGTCCGGTTGCAGGGTCAGCACGGGAGGCAGCCTTGACACCAGCAGCCTATTCATCGTTCACTGGCGCCGACCCTGCCCATGGAGGGAGCATCGACCGTGATACCCAAGGGCGACACCGTCACCGAGGAGTTCCTGCGCGACTTCTGCCACCGGTGGGCCGCGGCGTGGAACTCGCTCGACATCGATACCGTGATGCGGCTGATGCATCCGGACATCGTCTGGGAAGACCTCGTGTTCTGGCCGCGGCTGATCCACGGGCACGCGGAACTCCGCGAGTACGTCGAGGCCATCTACCGGGTGATGCCGGACGTGCGCTTCGAGGAGGTCCAGACCTTCACCGCGCCGGCCGACGGGCGGGCGCTCTTCCTCTTCCGGCAGACCTGCTCGGCACCGGCCAGCCTCGGCACCGCAAAGACGGCGACCACGTACGGATGCGACATCCTGCTCGCGTTCAAGGACGGGCTGCTCTCCCGCTACCTGGCGCAGTACGACCTGGTGCAGATCATGTCCCAGTTCGACGTGCTGCCCCCGCGGGCGGACCGGATCGGCGGCGCCTACCTGCTCTCCCTCCTGCACGCGGGGTCCCGATGAGCCGGCGGGCCGCCGTCGTCACCGGGTCCTCGCGGGGACTTGGACGGAGCTTCGCGATGGCTCTGGCCGCCGACGGGTTCGCCGTGGTGGTCAACGGCACGGACGCCGAGGCGGCGGCGGAGACCGTACGGCTGATCCGGGACGCGGGAGGCACGGCGGTGTGCCAGGTGGGTTCGCTGGTCGACGCGGACTTCTGCGAGCGGCTCGTCGACACCTGCGTGGACTCGTTCGACCGTATCGACCTGCTGGTCAACAACGCCGGCCTCACCCGGGACCGGTCGGTGGTGAAGATGACGGCACCGGAGTGGGACGAGGTGCTCGCGGTTCACCTGCGAGGCACCTGGGCCTGCAGCGCGGCCGCCGCCCGCGCGATGCGTGGCAGCGGGGGGCACATCCTCAGCGTCACGTCCGGTGCCGGGCTGTTCGGCATGTTCGGCCAGGCCAACTACGCGGCGGCGAAGGCCGGCATCGTGGGGCTCAACCGCGTGCTGGAGATGGAGCTGGGTCGGTTCGGCATCCGCTGCAACGTGCTCTACCCGGTCGCCCGCACCCGGATGACCGCGGTCTTCGCCGACGCGGCCACCGCCGTGGGTCACGAGTCCACCTTTCCGCCGCCGGAGATGGTGGCCCCGGTCGTGAGCTACCTGGCCAGTCCGGCCGCCAGCCACCTGCACGGGCAGGTCGTCTCGTTCGACGGGAGGCGGCTGTCGGTCTGGTCGCACCCGGCACCGGCCGCGACCTGGACGCGCGATCTCGGGGCCTGGCGGCGGGAGGACTTCGCCGCGGCCCTGACGGCGGACGTGATGCAGCCGACCCATCCCGACTCCTGGGGGCGCGGCGTCATCGCCGGCTGACACTAGACACTGGCTCGTCGCTCAGCCTAATCTGTGTCCAACATCAGCCTCACCGGGGAGCGGATATGAGCCTTGACGTGGCGATCACCGGGATCGGCGTGGTGTCCGCGCTGGGTCACGCACCACGAGACCTGTTCGACCGCCTGGTGGCGGGCGACTCCGCTCTCCAGGAGACACCGTGGACGCGGGGCGACCCCGAGCGCTTCGAGTACTGGGCCCCCATCGCGGACTTCGTTCCACCGTCCTGGATGGACGCGCGAAAGCTCGAGGGCATCGACCCCTTCGCCCGGCACGCGGGCGCGGCGGTGACCTCGGCGCTGGCCGACTCCGGCCTCACCGCGCTCGACGACCGGCGCACCGCCGTCGTGGTCGGTACGTCGAAGAACGGCACCCAGACGATGGAGCGGGTCCAGTACGACGTGGACCGGCTCGGCCGCGCGGCCGCCGATCCGAAGATGATGATCAAGGTATGGCCCAACATGGCCGCCGCCCAGATCGCCATGCGGTGGAAGCTGCACGGGCCGTGCCTGACGATCACGACGGCCTGCGCGTCGTCGTTGGACGCGATCGGTCTCGGCGCCCGGCTGGTCGCCTCCGGGCAGGTGGACGTCGCGCTGGTGGGCGGCACCGAGGGCGGGCTCGCCTACGGCGTCGACGGCGAGTTCGTGCCGGCCAGCGGCTACGCCCGCTACAGCTACGGGATGGGCTCGGCGCGGGTGACCGACCACCGCAAGGCCTGCCAGCCGTTCGACGTCCACCGGGCCGGCATGGTGATGGGCGAGGGATCGGGCATGTTCGTGCTGGAGAGCGCCGCGCACGCGCGCGCCCGGGGCGCCCGGGTCCACGCCTGGATCCAGGGCTGGGGCACCGCGTCCGAGGCGTACCACCCGTCGACCCCCGACCCCTCCGGCGAGTGGGAGCGGCTGGCGATGTCCCTCGCCATCGAGGAGGCGCGGATTGCCCCGGGCGACGTCGACGTGCTCGTCGCGCACGCCACCGGCACCCCCAAGGGAGACGTCGCCGAGATCCGCGCCGTCAACGACCTGTTCGGCGCGCACGCCCCGGAACTGTCGGTGACCTCCCCGAAGGGCACCCTCGGGCACCCGGCCGGCGGGGCGGGCGCCATCGGCCTCGCCATCCTGCTGGAGGGCTTCCGGCGCGGGCAGGTGGCCCCGACGGGCGCCACCACCGACCCCGAGCCGGAGATCCGCTTCGACCTCGTGCTGGGCGAGCCGCGCAAGCGGTCGATGGAGTGGATGCAGGTCAACGCGTTCGGCTTCGGCGGCCAGAACGCCTCCCTGGTCGTCAGCGCGGGCCAGCGTTGACCGCCAGCGACACACCCGCCCGCGAGCAGGTGCTCATCGCGAGCAACGCGGCGGAGAACGCCTTCGGCACGCGGGTGACCGCGCTCGGGGACGGCCGGTGTCACGCCACGACGGTGGTGCCGCCGGCCAGCGACAGCTCGGGCTGGCTGGGGCCGCTCGCCGACGTGCTCCTGGCGCGCGCGGCGATGAGCCTCGACGGTGCCCCCATGGGCTGCCGCACCATCGACCTGCGGATCGACTTCCTCACCGCGGCGGACCCACCCGCCGGCAGCGTCGTCGGCCGGGGCGTCCTGCGCGACCTCGACGGCGGCTTCGCGCTCTGCGACGCCATCATCGAGGCGCCGGACGGCCGCCCGGTCGCCCGCTGCGTGGGACGGCTGCGGCTGGTGCCGGCCCACCCCGACCAGATCCGCATGTACACGGTCGAGGCGGGCAACCACCGCACCACGCGCTCCCTGCCCGATCTCTTCGGCCTGGCGTGGCGCGAGCGTACCGGCGCCGGCGGGCTGCTGGAGGTCGCCGGTGACCCGGATGTCGGCAACCCGTTCGGTGTGATGCACGGCGGGGCCCAGCATTCGCTGCTGGTGGTGGCCGCCGAGGAGTTCTGCCGGCCCGAGCCCGACCGGTGGCGCCCGCTGGACGCGACTCTGGCCTACCTGGCGCCGATGCCGGCCTGTGGGCCGGGCCTGACGGTCCTGGTCGCCGTCGACGGCCGGACCCGCAACCTGCTGCGGCTCCGGGTCGAGTTCAGGGCACCGCTCGGGCGTACCGCCTCGGGCCTGGTCACGATGCGGCGCGTCGACGACTAACACTGGACATAGAAATAGCGCTCCGACGAGCGAATGGCGCGCCACCGGGGAGGACCCGAGGTGACCCACGTGATCACGCAGTCCTGCTGCGACGACGCGGCGTGCACGGCGGTGTGCCCGGTCGACTGCATCCAGCCGGCGCCGGGCACGCCCGGGTTCGCCGCGGCCGAGATGCTCTACATCGACCCGGCTACCTGCATCGACTGCGGGTGCTGCGTTCCGGAGTGCCCGGTCGACGCGATCCGCCCGGACCTGGACCTCCCGCCGTCGCTGCACCACTTCGCGGAGCTGAACGCGGCCTACTTCGAGGGCCGGCGCCCCGGCCCGGTGCCACCGCGGTCGGTGCTCCCGCCGAGCCTCGCCCTCGACCGGCGGCTGCGGATCGCGGTGGTCGGCGCCGGACCCGCCGGGCTCTACGCGGCGCTCGACCTGCTGGAGACCGGCGGTTCCGGGGCGGCGGTGGACGTCTACGACCGCCTCCCGACCCCCGGCGGGCTCATCCGGTACGGCGTCGCACCGGACCACCCGTCGACCAAGCTGGCCGCCGAGGCGTTCGCCGCCCACGCCGGCCGTCCGCACCTGCGGTTCCGGTTCGGCGTCGAGGTGGGGTCCGACCTCACCCCCGCGGAGCTCGGCCGGGCCTACGACGCGGTGGTGTACGCGGTCGGCGCCGCCGGGGCCCGGACGATCGGGATCCCCGGCGAGGACCTGCCCGGCAGCCTCGCCGCCGCGGAGTTCGTCGCCTGGTACAACGGCCACCCGGACGCCGGCGCCCGCGAGATCGACCTGTCCGGCCCGCGGGCGGTCGTCATCGGCAACGGCAACGTCGCCCTCGACGTCGCCCGCCTCCTGGTCTCCGACCCCGCGCTGCTGGCCGGGACCGACATGGCCCAGCACGCGGTCGAGGCGCTGAGCCGGAGCGGGATCCGCGAGGTCCTGGTGGTCGGCCGCCGCGGCCCACTCCAGGCCGCGTTCACGACGGCCGAGCTGACCGCCCTCGAACGCCTGCCCGGCGTGGACGTGGTGGCGGAGCGGGAGGGGCTCGACCTCACCCCGGCGGAGGAGCGCACGCTGGCCGCCGACCCGATCCTGCGCGCCCGGTACGCCGCGCTCCGCCGGCTGGCCACCGGATCCCCGGGCGGACCCGCGCGCCCGCGGATCCGGCTGCGCTTCCTCGCCCGCCCGGAACGCATCCTCGGCTCGACCGCGGTGACCGGCGTACGGCTGCGCCGGCAGGTGAAACGGGACGTGGATGGCGCGGTGACGTTCCGGCCCGCCGGCGCGGCGCAGACGGTCGGCGCCGGGCTGGTCCTCACCTCGGTGGGCTACCTCACCGTCCCGCTGCCCGGCCTGCCGTACGACGGCGACCGCGGCGTGGTACGCAACGCCGACGGCCGGATCGTCGACGAGGACGGCCGGCCGGTGCCCGGGGCGTACGTGGTCGGCTGGGCCAAACGCGGCCCCAACGGCGTGATCGGCACCAACAAGCACTGCGCGTCGGCGACGGTCCAGCACCTGCGGTCCGACGCGTCCGCCGGCCGGCTCGCGCCGCCCGTCGAGCCTCCACAGTGGCTGGACGCCCTGCTGGCCGAGCGCTGTCGACGCCTCACCGACTGGGCGGGCTGGACCCGCCTCGACCGGCACGAGCGGGCGGCCGGGCAGGCCGTGGCGCGGCCGCGCGTCAAGGTGACCTCCCTCCCGGACATGTGGCGGATCACCGGCCGGGAGGGGTGAGGCGATGACGGCGCGAACGGCGATCCGCACCTGTCCGCTGTGCGAGGCGACCTGCGGGCTCGTGCTCACCCTGTACGGCGACCGCGTGCTGCGCACCGCGGGCGACGAGCGGGACGTGTTCAGCGAGGGCTTCATGTGCCCGAAGGGCGCCACGCTGGGCGAGCTGCACCACGATCCGGACTGGCACCGGCGCCCGCTGATCCGCCACCGGGGCCGGCTGGTGGAGGCGAGCTGGGACGAGGCGTTCGAGCTGGCCGGCCGCCTGGTCCGCACGGTGGTCGAGCAGAGCGGTCCGGCCGCCATGGCGGCCTACTTCGGAAACCCGATCTCGCACAACCTCGGCGGGCTGCTCTACGCCCCTACCTACCTCAAGGCGCTCGGGTCACCTCGGCTCTTCACCGCCTCGTCGCTGGACCAGCGCCCGAAGGACCTCGTCAACGCCCTGCTGTACGGCGACCGCTTCACGCTGGCGGTGCCCGACCTGGACCGCACGGACTTCCTGGTCGTCGTCGGCGCCAACCCGGTGGAGTCGAACGGCAGCCTGGCCACGGCACCTGGCTGGCCGCGGCGGCTGCGCGCCATCCGGGAGCGCGGCGGCCGGCTGGTCGTGGTCGACCCGGTACGCACAAGGACCGCCGAGCTGGCCGACGAGCACATCCGCCCGCGGGTCGCCTCGGACGCGGCCCTGCTCGCGTCGATGGTCAACGTGCTCTTCGACGAGGGACTCGTCCGGCTCGGGCGGCTCGGCGAGTTCGTCACGGGCGTCGAGAGCGTGGGCCGGGCGCTGGTCGACCTCACGCCCGAGCGCGTGGCGGACTTCACCGGCGTACCGGCGCGGTCGGTCCGGGATCTGACCCGGCGGTTCGCCGCCGCGGAGAGGGCGTGCGTCTACGGCCGCATCGGCACGACGGCGACCGAGTTCGGCACGCTGACCTCCTGGCTGGTCGACCTGCTCAACATCCTCACCGGCAACCTTGACCGGGCCGGTGGCGCGATGTTTCCGTTGCCGGCCTGCGGATCGGTCAATACGCGAGGGCGGCCCCGGTTCGGGCCACCCCCGCGCCTGGGCCGGTTCTCCAGCCGGGTACGCGGGCTGCCCGAGCGCTTCGGCGAGCTGCCCACCTCGTGCCTGGCCGAGGAGATCGACACGCCGGGCGACGGGCGCCTCAGAGGGCTGCTGCTGGTCAGCGGCAATCCCGTCGTGTCCGCGCCCAACTCGGCGCGGACCGCGCGGGCACTCGCCTCGCTCGACGCCCTGGTGGCCGTGGACCCGTACGTGAACGACTCGACCCGGTTCGCGCACGTCGTCCTCCCCCCGCCCGGTCCGCTGCAGCGCTCCCACTACGACGTGCACTTCTCGACGTGGGCGGTCCGGAACGTCGCGAACTACAGTCCCGCCGTCCTCGACCTCGACCCCGGTCAGCCGCAGGAATGGCAGATCATGTGCCGGCTGGCCGCCGCCTTCGAAGGTCGGGGAGCGTCCGAGGCCGACATCGACCGCCGCCACGCCGAGTCGACGGCACGCGCGGCGGTCTCCGACGCCCATTCGCCGGTCAGCGGCCGTACCGTCGAGGAGCTGATGGCCGCGGTCGCTCCGCGCGTGGGGCCCGAGCGCCTGCTCGACCTGATGATCCGGTCCGGCCCGTACGGCGACGGGTTCGGCCGCCGGCCGGGCGGTCTGACCCTCGCCGTCCTGGAGGACCGGCCGCACGGCGTCGACCTGGGCCCGCTGCGGCCGCGGCTCCCGGAGGTCCTGCGCACCACGACCGGCACGGTCGTACTGGATCCCCCGCTCGTCGTCGACGACCTGCCCCGGCTGCGCGCCGCGGTCACATCCGGTCCGCCCGGCGGCCTGGTGCTGGTGGGGCGCCGGCACGTGCGCTCCAACAACTCGTGGATGGGCAACGTGCCCTCGTTGATGACCGGCCGGCCGCGCTCGACGCTGTGGCTCAACCCGGCCGACGCCGAGCGTCTCGGGGTCGGCACCGGCGACCTGGTGGCGGTGGCCACCCGGGTGTCCACGGTGCACGCCCCGGCGGAGGTGACCGAGCGGGTGCCGGCCGGGGTCGTCTCGCTGCCGCACGGCTGGCTGCACGAGCCCGACGGCGTCCAGCTGGTCACGGCGCGGGCCCGGCCGGGCGTGAACAGCAACCGCCTCGCCGACGAGCTGGTACTGGACGTGCCGTCCGGCAACGCGGTGCTCAACGGCATACCGGTGCGGGTCACCGCCCTGCCAGCGGATGAACATTAACAACCGATCAACCCGTTGACACTTATGTGAACGAAAAATAGTGTACGTGAAATCACGTCGCTCCAAATTTGTGTCGACTGACAGAGGGAGCTCCGATGAGCCAGGCGACGACAACCCCGATACCGGAGGACTGGCGACGAGTGGTCGACCCCGAGGACGCCGCCCACTTCCGTGCGGAAGGCTGGTGGCGCGACGTAACGGGGCTCGACGAGCTGCTGCGCGCCGTCCAGCGGCATCCGCACAAGGCGGCCGTGGTCTGCTACCGCAAAGGCGACCCGCTGCCGACGGTGGTCACGTACGGGCAGCTCGGCACGATGATCGACCGGTTCGCCGGAGCGTTCGTCAAACTGGGCGTCGAGCCGGGCGACGTCGTCACGATCCAGCTCCCCAACACGTGGGAGTTTCCGGCCCTCGTCTTCGGCGCGATGCGCGCCGGCGCCGTCCCCAACCCGGTGCCGCACATCTACCGCGAGCGCGAGCTCTCCTTCATGCTCCGGCACGCCCGGTCGAAGGTCTACATCGTACAGTCGGAGTTCCGCAGGTTCTCCTACCGCGACCTCGGGCTCCGGCTCAAGCCGTCGCTGCCCCACCTGGAGCACCTGGTCACCATCGGCGGGCCGGCGACCGGCGACAGCATCGACTTCACCGACTTCTTCCTCCGCCCCCTGCACGAGCACGACGACGGCCTGCGGCAGGAATTGGAGACGCGCCGTCCCGGGCCGGACGACCCCGCGTTCCTGATGTTCACGTCGGGGACCACGGGCCAGCCCAAGGCGGCGCTGCACTCGCACAACACGGCGTGGTCGGCCGGGCGGCCGCTGCCCGAGGCGCTGCGGCTCGCCGCCGACGACGTCTGCTTCATGGCGTCGACCGTCGGCCACCTCACCGGCTTCTTCTGGGGGACGTACCTGCCGCTGTCCACCGGGCAGAAGGTCGTCTACCAGGACGAGTGGGATCCCCGCGGCCTGGTCGACATCATCGACCGGGAAGGCATCACCTGGACGCTGTCGGCGACGCCGTTCGCGATGGACATGATCGAGGCGCAGAAGGCGCAGCCGCGGCCGCTGTCCTCCTTCCGCGCCTTCGCCTGCGGTGGCGCGCCCATCCCCCCGTCCGCCGCGACCGCGATGCAGGAGCACCTCGGCGTCGACCTGGTGTCGCTGTGGGGCATGACCGAGGTGGGCATCTGCAGCATCCACGAGCTCGGGTCACCGCTGGAGACGCTGGCCGCCAGCGACGGCATGCAGGTGCCGTTCATGGGGCTCCGGATCGTCGACGACGACCTCCGGCCCGTCCCCGACGGGACCGAGGGCCGGCTCCAGGCGCGCGGCCCGAGCATCATCCTGGGCTACCGGGACCAGGCCGAGCTGACGACGGACGCCCAGACGCCCGACGGGTGGTTCGAGACGGGCGACCTCGGAAAGCGGATGCCGGACGGCGGGATCCGCATCACCGGCCGGAGCAAGGACATCATCGTCCGCGGCGGCCAGAACGTGCCGGTGGTCGAGATCGAAAACCTGCTCGCCCAGCACGGCAAGGTCCGGGACGTGGCGGTGGTCGCCTACCCCGACGAGCGGCTGGGCGAGCGCGGCTGCGCCGTCGTCGTGCCCGAGGGCGCGCCGCCCACGCTGCGGGAGCTCACCCAGCATCTGGAAGCCGCGGGCATGGCCAAGCAGTTCTGGCCGGAGCGGCTCGAGATCCGCCAGTCCATGCCCCGGACGCCGTCCGGAAAGATCCAGAAGTACATCCTGCGCGGGGAGGTCGCCCGGCCATGACCGCGCCGGTCACTCCTGTGCGTCGAGGTGCTCCCAGTACGCGGCGGAGCGCGCCCCCCACGCGCCGTGGCGCTCCCGAAACAGCCTGACCGCCTCGTACCCCGGCCAGCCGGCGGGCAGGAAGCGCCGTGGCAGGTCGGGATCAAGGTACGGGAAGCGGCGCCAGTCCTGCACCATCAGGACCCGCGACCGGAAGCACTCGGCGTCGGTGTGCGGATGGGTCGCCGCGTAGGTCTCGACGAACGCGCGGTAGTCGTCGGCGAGGGCGTCGAGGTCCCAGGCCGTCTCGACGATGCCGGTCTCACTGCCCAGCGGTCCCAGCGTGCCCACGAACGAGTGGGCCTGCTCCTCCAGGCCCAGGTCCCGCACGATCTGCGCGATCTCGTCCGCGCGCTCCCAGTGCGTCGTGAGCCACTGGCCAGGCACCGGAGACCCCATGCCGGCCCAGGCGAGCCGGTTTTGCAGGTGGTGGCGGAGCTTGCGCTGGGTCTCCGGCACCGACACCGACAGCAGCAGCCAGGTGCCGTCCCAGGTGGTCCGGCGGGCGTCCCAGTTGTACGTGCGCTCGTGCCCGGACGACATGACGCGGGCGCCCTTGGCGGTGATCGTCCAGTGCACCCGGCGGCCGACCCGGCCGGGCTCGGTGATCCCCGACTCCGCGGTCCGCTGCAGGGCCTTACGCGCCGCGTTCGGCTCGATGCCGAGCTCGGCGAGGGCCCGCAGGAGCGTCGACGACCAGGCCGGTTTGCGGGTGGGCCAGACGAACTCGCCGAGCACCACCAGCAGCAGCGCCCGCGCGCTGGACGGACGGGTGCCGCTCAGCGGTGCGGTCGTGCGCGCCGCGCCGGCCGGAACGCCTCCCGCCTCCGCAACCTGTGCCACGCCCTTCCCCCTCGGTCGTCGTCGAGAGGACCAGCCTAGTGGCCACGCCGGCCCGCCTCCCGGATCACACCGGCGACCGGGGAGTGGGAGACCACGAGCGCCGGCGACAGCCCGCCACGGTACGGGTCCGCCGGGGCGCCTGAGGTCCGGGATCAGCGGCGCAGCAGGTCCGGCAGCCCGGCGAGCGCGGCCCGCGCGGCATCCGCCGAGGGGAGCCGGTCCAGCGCGGTGGAGTAGACCTCGACCGAGATCGGCCTCGGGTCGCCCGGCGGGCGTACCACGTCGAGGAACCGCCTCAGGTCGAACTCTCCCTGG
Source organism: Phytohabitans maris (assembly GCF_031085175.1). Classification (GTDB taxonomy): domain Bacteria; phylum Actinomycetota; class Actinomycetes; order Mycobacteriales; family Micromonosporaceae; genus Phytohabitans; species Phytohabitans maris. The sequence goes on along the minus strand of NZ_JAVHUY010000022.1, from coordinate 75,004 downwards.
CCCGGGCACCGCCGTCGCGATACGGCCTCCAGCCGGACGTTGCCGGTCTCCGCGACCACCGGTCCGTCGTTGACCTGGACCATCGTGAACGACTCCGATCCGGCCTTGGCCAACTCGTGCCAATCGGCGTTGCCCCGGAAGAAGTGCCACGAGTCCACGCACAGGCCACCGTTGGGCCGGCCTGCCGCCGAGACGATCGTGGCGGCGGTCGCCACGTCCGGGATGTTCGTGTAGGGCACGAACTCCAGCGCGATCGACAGGCCGTGCGGCGCGGCGCGGTCACACAGCGCGGCGAAGGCGCGCACCGCGCGCTCCCCCGGCGGTTCGGTGTCGAACGTGCCGACGGCCTGCGCGTGCGGCACCCCGAACTCGTCGGCCAGGCGCAGCACGACCGCCTCGACCTCCGGGTCGGCGTAGACCAGACCCGGGCGCTCGGGGACGTTGGCCGGCCCGGGTTCGGCGCAGAACCCGAAGATCACCTCGACCTCGCCGATGCTGATCCCGAAGTCGTCGAGGACCCGCCGCATCTCGGCGTGGGTCCAGCCCTGCTCCCGCAGGTGCCGGTAGTAGGGGACCGACAGGCCGATCGCGTCGTAACCCGCGGCCGCCGCCGCGGCCACCCGGTCCGGGAACGACGCCGGCCGCACCGTCCCCCAGGCGAGCACCGTACTCACGACTCGTCCTCCGTCATGACAGCCGGGGAAGGATCCGCCGGCGCTGAAGCTCGCGGATGGCGTGGCGGAAGGTCAGCTCGGTGTCCCGGACCTGCGTGAAGCCGGCCCGCTTCACCTTGACGGTGCTCACCAGGGCCGGCGGCGGTGCCTCGGTCAGCCCGTACCCGAAGGTGTAGTCCGCGTAGAAGTGCGACTGTCCCAGGACCGCGGCGAGATCGGGCTCGCGGAGCTGATGGGCGGCGGCCACCTTGGCCCACGCCTCGGCGTGGGCCGGCAGGAAGTCCGCGAGCCGGCGGGCGACCGGTTCGGCGGCCGCGACGCCGAGCTCCTCGGCGAGCACCGGCCAGAGCTCCAGCCAGGAGAAGACCTCGCCGTTGGTCAGGTTGAAGTGCTCGCCGTGCGCCGCCTCGGCCGTCGCGGCCCAGAGCAGCGCGTCGGCGACCAGGCGGACGTCCGCGACCTGCTTGGGGGTGCTGAGGGGCAGGCCGGGAAAGCCGAACGGCTGGCCGGTCTCGTGGCAGACGGCGGCCAGCGCGCCGATCACCGGCGGGGTGCAGTAACCCACGCCGTACGCCGGGCCGACGACCTGCACCGGCCGCAGGATCGTCCACCGGAAACCGGCGCTGCCGGCGACCTCCCGCAGCAGGTCCTCCTGGTGCCAGTAGAAGTTTTCGTGCGGGTCCCGCGGGTGGCGCTCGCGCGCGGGCAGCGGGATCGGGTGCAGGTGCGCGCCGTACGCCTTCGTGCCCTGCATGATGGTCACCTGCTCGAGGTGGCCCGCCGCCGCCAGCGGTCGCAGGACGTTGTCGAGCATCGCCCGGTTGGCCGCCATCTGTTCTGGGTCGGACCAGCCGGCGACCAGCCCCGGCTTCTCGTACACGGAGGTGTAGGCGAGGTGGGTGATGCCGGGCAGGTCGCGCAGCGCGGCGGCGACCGCCCTTTCGTCCCGGAGGTCGACCGGCACGCCGGCGTACCGCTCGCCGGCGTGCCCGGAGGCCCCGCGGGACATCCCGACGACCGGCCAGCCGGCGGCGAGGAACGCGTCCACCGCCGCGCGCCCGATCAGACCGGTGCCGCCGGTGACGAGCACGCGCCGGTCCGTCATACGACCACGCGCATCTCGGCGGGAGCCCGCATCTTCAGCCCTTGGTGGCGCGGGGTGAACCCGTCGGCGAGCCGGAGGTTGGGGAACCGGTCGAGGATCGCGTGGAGACCGATCTGGAGCTCGGAGCGGGCCAGCATGGCGCCCAGGCAGAAGTGCCGGCCGAAGCCGAACGCGAAGTGCTCCCCGCGGGCGGTGAAGGCGTCGGCGTGGGACAGGTCGGTGCGGTGGAAGTCGTACGACTCGGCGTCGGCGAAGCGCGACTCGTCGCGGTTGGCGGAGGCGATCACCAGGAACACCAGCGCCTCCGCCGGGAGCGTGCCCCCTTCCAGCTCCACGCTTTCCGCCAGCACCCGCCCGTTCATCTGCGACGGAGGGGTCAGGCGCAGCGTCTCGCTGATCGCCGGGATCACGAGGTCGCGGTTCGCGGCGACCTCCTCGTAGCGCTGCCGCCGCGTCAGCAGATGGCCGAAGAGACTGCCGAAGGTCTTGTCGGTGGTCTCCGAGCCGGCGTTGAGCAGTTGCGTGACGTGCGTCTTGATCTCGTCGTCGTCGAGCGTGTGCCCGTCGACCTCCGCCGTCGCCAGGGCCGAGATCAGGTCGGTCCCGGGATTCGCGCGCCGCTCGGCGATGATCGGCGTGAGGTACTGCCGCAGTTCCCGCGCGGCCGCGACGCCGCGCTTGTGCACGTTCGGGTCCCGCGCCAGGTTGGACAGGAAGGCGATCATGGCGGTGTACCAGTCCCAGAACCGCCGGTAGTCGGTCTTGGGCAGCGCGAGCATGTCGGCGATGACGAAGACCGGCAGCAGGTGGGCGAAGCGCTCCAGGATGTCGAACTCCTCGCCCGGCCGGATCGGCTCCAGCAGCAGGTCCACCACGCGTTCCACGGTGCCGTCGAGGATCTCGGCGACGTTGCGGTGGATGGTGCCGGACCACGCCGAGAGGCCCGCGCCACGGAAGTGCGGGCTCACCAGTGCCCGCTTTCTGGCGTGCTCCGTGCCGTCGAGCTGCAGCAGGCTCCGCCCGAACACCGGCTCGAGCTGCCACTCGTAGTTTCGCGTGGTGAAGGCGGGATGCCGGTACGCCGTCGAGACCGCGGCATGCCGGGTCAGCAGGTACGCGCCGGCGCTCTCGTCGTAGTGCAGGGGTGCCTCGTGGCGCAGCCGGCGGTAGAACGCGTACGGGTCGCGCGCCACCTCCTCGGAGAGCAGCGCGGGCAGTGACGTCATCGTCGCCATGGCTAGAACGGCTCGAGGAGCTTGATGTCCTGGCCGTCGCTGACGAACCACCGGGTCACCAGCCGCTTCGCGAAACGCCAGGTCCCGTCGCGGCGCTCGTACTGGTCGTCGTACGTGGCCGACACCAGGCTGACCCGCCCGTCGTGGTGCTCGCAGATGGCGAACGCGTCGCTGCGCCCGGTCGCCCGGTCGGGATCGTCGAACGTGACCGTGTGGTTGGTCGTCCAGTGCTTGGTCGACGCCCACGCGCGGCCGATGACGTCCTGGGACTCGCGGATCCGGTCGATGCCGACGAAGTCACCGCGGCCACCGGGGATGAGGTAGGAGGCGTCCTCGTGCCACAGGCGGAGGAACAGCTCCACGTTCGCGTGGTCCACGCCTTCGCAGTAGCCCGCGACGAGAGCGGCGATGGCCGTACGGCTCTCCACCTCGTCGAGCCGAGCCTCGATCGATCGCTGCGTCATGCCGGCTCCTCACCTGGTCCGGAACTTGGCCGGGTAGTTCTCCGGGAGGTCCTCTTCGCCGATCGGGATGACCTGGTGGTTCATCACGTAGCGGTCCTCGCCCTTGGCCTTGCCGTCCTCGTCGAACTCCCAGAAGACGACCGTGCGGCCGGCGAGCACGTAGTGGGAGGACTGCGGCGAGGAGTCGTCGACGTAGCCCATCTTGCGCGCGACCTGAGCGGTCAGGATCTGCCGGTAGGTGCCTTCGGTCACGATCTCGTAGTCGGAGACGACCACGCGGGTCTTCTTCGACTCGATCACGTACGAGCCGTTGTTGACCATCTCCGTGTAGTTGGCCAGGACGGCGTCCAGCCCTTTGGGTCCGGTGTCCTCCGTGGTGCCGGCGATGACGCCGTACTCGTGGTAGTGCGGGTCTTGGTTGAGCGTGGGCAGCACCATGTCCAGGTCCGCCAGCACCTCGCCCTTCGAGTGATGCACCACGGTCTCCAGGTGCTGCCGCTGCAACGGCGTACGGGCCTTGTGCATGTGCTGCTCGAAGCTGGTGTAGGTGAGTTCCGGCTTGAGGTCTTTGACGAGGTCGTTCATTGCCGTCCCCTCCTCCTGAGCGGCCCGCCCTTGTGCGGCGACCCAATATATAACCATGTAAAGTAATCCTCGACTAGAGCCTTGGCAACCACTTCGATCATGCGATCCGCCGGCATTCGTGGTCTGGACCGGACGGCCGCGTCGAACGCACGACTAGCTAACTAGGTAAAATATTGCTCACTGCCTCACACGTTCGCCCATCGGCGTGCGACCGTGTTCGGCAACAGGTCAGAGCGTCGGGAGTCCGATCACCATGACAGTTACCCGGTCCACCAACGGTGGACGTCGCACCGCCCGGCGGATCCGCCACGAGGACCTGGTCCGGCTCCGGATGACGCTGGGCCGGCTCGGCCGCGTGCTGCGCCAGCAGACCGACGACGGGTTGTCCTACGCCTTGATCTCGTTGATGTTCGCGATCCACCGCATGCAGCCGGCGTCCGCCGGCGACCTGGCCACCAGCGAAGGGGTGAGCCCGCCGTCGGTCACCCGCAGCCTCAACCGGTTGGTCGAGCTCGGGCTGGTCGCCCGCGAGGCGGATCCCCTCGACCGGCGTAACGCCGTCATCTCGCTGACCCCGGCCGGGGAGCAGGAGCGGCAGCGGATCCTGCGCAGCCGCGAGGTGTGGCTGTCCGACCATCTCGCGCGGCTCACCGACGAGCAGCTCCACGCCCTGCTCGGCGTGCTGCCCGTGCTCGAGCTGCTCTGCGACCCGGAGTTGCCCTGAGCCGGGCCGCCGGCTCATCCGAGGTCGCGGCGGGACCGCTCCAGCGCCGCCGCCGTGCCGTGCCGGCGCCGGTCGGCGAGGAAGTTGTACTCGCCCGGCTGGAAGTGGATGTTGCTCAGTGACGCGCCGACCACGGTCGCCGCGGCGAACGCGTGGTCGACGCCCATCTTGGCCAGCGACGCGAAGACGGCGTACTTCTCGGTGACGATGCCGTCGCGCATGATCGACGCGCACATCTCCGCGAGCCGGCCCACCTCCTCGTCCGGGGCCGCCGAAACGCCGTCCACCAGCCCGTAACGCGATGCGGTGCCGGCGTCCCACGCCGTCCCGGCGTACATGAGCTCCTTCGTACGCTTGAGCCCGACCGTGGCGATGAGCAGCGACAGGTCGCCGTCCACGCCGACGTTGCGCCACCGCGGTACGGCGAACCGGGCGTTCTCGTGGGCGACCGCGAGGTCGCTGCAGAGCGTCAGGTACAGCCCGGTCTCGTAGCAGTCCCCCACCGCCTTCGCGATGGTGACCTTGCGACAGTGCAGCAGGCGCCGGTAGAGGCCGTTCGGTCCCCACCACTCGTCGGAGAGCGCGACGAGGCGGGCGCGCTGGCTCGGGTGCTTCTTCACCGCACCGCCGGGCGCCTCGACGTACTGCTCCCACGCCTCCCGCGGATCCCATCCGGACGACAGATGCGCGCCGGTACCCTCGATCACCGCGACCTTGATGTCGTCGTCGGCGTCGATCGCGTCGAGGTGGGCGACGAACTGCCGCGCCATGGCCCGGGTCAGCCGGTTGCCGTGCTCCTCCCGGCGGATCCTGATGACCGCCTGGTGCCGTTCGTGGTCGAGGGCCAACTCGACCGCACCGCCGTCCGTGGTCATAGCGCCCCACCTCCCGCGTTCTCGGCATGCCGCCGGCGGGCCGCGTAGTGCGTCGCGAGGTCGAAGTCGCGGCCCACCCCGTGGGCGTCGAGCACCGCCTGGAGCAGCATCTTGGACATGGTCACCCCGTCGAGGGGCATGGCTGTGACGCGGGCGGCCAGCGCGTCCGTCTCGGCTCTGAGCGACGCGCCCGGGACGACCTGGTTGACCAGCCCGACCTCTTCGGCGCGGGCTGCGTCGAGGACGTCGCCGGTGACGGCCCACGCCTTGGCCCGGTTGAGCCTCATCGTCAGCGCGGCCAGAACGAAGTTGGACTCCGGCACGGCCAGGAACGGCGAACCGAAGCTGCTCTCCTCGGCGGCCACGGTCAGATCGGAGCAGAGCACGAGGGCGCTTCCGGCGCCGCGGCACGCGCCGGTCACTTCGGTGACGACCACCTTCTTGCAGAAGGCGAGCGACTGGTACAAGCCCTTGGCACCGGCGAAGACCCGGCGCCAGGTCGCCGACCGGTCCGACGGGAGCGGCGCCCCGGGTACGTCCGGTGCGAAGTCTCCGCCGTCCGTGCGGAGCACGATCACCTTGACCTCGCTGTCGTCGGCGAGGGCGACGACGGTATCCCGCAGTTCCCAGGCGAACGCCGCGTCGTAGCGCGACAGCCCGGCGAAGTCCGCCACCTGTACCGTGCCGACCCAGTCGGCCACCTTGACGTCGATCATGAGGCCGGGTTCCTGTCCGCGCGCGGGTCGGCCGCGCCCTTGCGGGCCTTGTCGGCATCGAGGGCACCGCCCACGCCGACCCGGCGGGCCGTGCGCCAGAAGTCCATCTCGTCGGGCGCCGCCTGCAGGAAGTGCGAGACGAGCAGCCCGGTGATCGCCGGAACGCTGGTATCCATCAGGCCCTCCGCGGCGCGTAGCCGAGCCACCAGGAAGTCGAGCGCGCCCGCGGGTCGGGCGGCGATGTCGCGGGCTATCTCCCCGGTCACCGAGGGCAGTTCCTCGACCGGTGCGCACCGGTACACCAGCCCCAGGTCGTACGCCTCCGTCCCGCTCATCGGCTTGGCGGTGAAGCCGGTCCGGCGGGCCGCCTTCATGCCCAGGATGCGGTTGATGTGCACGCTGGCCACCGCACCCGCCGGGCCGAGGAACCGCGCCTCCAGGGCCCCGATCCGGGCGTCCGCGGCCGCCACCACGAGGTCGCACTTGCAGGCGATCATGAAGTACGCCGCCGCCGCGCAGTAGCCGTGGACCTGAGCGATGGTGACCTTGTCCGACCGGGAGATCGCCTGGCTGAAGCCCAGCCGCCCCCAGGCCATGTCGGCGCCGTACCGGTAGCCCACGTCGAGGGTCCGGCGGCGCTCGTGCGGCCGCCGCTGCCCCCACTCCTCGTTGATTTCGTTGCCGCTGCAGAAGGACCTGCCGTTGCCCCGGAAGACCAGAACCCGCACGTCGTCGTCGGCGTCGGCCGCGGCGACCAGCTCGGCGACGCGCTCGCGCATCGGCACGCTCAGCGCGTTGTGCTTCTCCGGCCGGTTCAGCGTGATGTACGCGACGCCCGCCCGGTCGACGTCGTAGAGCACCTGCTGGTCGGCGGCCGCGAGGCTCTCCGGCGTACCCCAGCGTTTGGGTTTCATGCCGCCGCGCCCTCCTCCCGGAACTCGACCACGCCGCGGGCCCGCAGGTCCGCGGCCTCCTCGCCGGTGCGCCCGAGCCGGCGCAGCTCGGCGAGGGTGCTCTCGCCGAGGGCCGGCGTCGCCGGCCCCACCTCACCGGGGGTCAGGCTCATGTGGAACGGGTGGCCGACGGTGCGGACCTTGCCCCACTCGGGATCGTCCTGCTCCACGACGTACCCGTTGGCCAGCACATCCGGGTCGTCGGCGACCTCCAGGAAGGTCTGGACCGGCGCGACCGGCACGTCGGCCGCGCGCATCCGCTCCACCCACTCGTCGCGGTCGGCGGTGCGGAAGACCTCCTCCAGGATCGGTTCGAGCACCGCCCGGTTGGCCTCGCGGATCTTGCCGTACGCGAACCGCTCGTCGTCGACCAGGTCCGGCCGCCCGAGCGCCTGGGTGAGGTTGCGCCAGAGCTTCTGGTCGGTGGCACCGATCACCAACCAACGGTCGTCGCGGCACCGGAACGCACCGGAGGTCGACGTGACCCGCCCCTGCGGCCGGTGGACCCGGTTCTCGTACAGCGCGATGGTCACCTCGGCGGTGTGCATCCCGAGGCAGGAGCCGACCAGGCTGGCGTCGACCCGCTGCCCCTGCCCGGTCCGCTCCCGCACGTACAGGGCGGTGACCACCGCCATGGCCAGGAACATCGCGCCCGCCGAGTCGGCCATCGCCCGGGTGGCGAGCCGGGGAACCCCTTCCGGGCTGCGCATGAAGTCCGACACGCCGGAGACCGCCTGGGCGACCATGTCGTACATCGGCTCGTCGCTGCGCGGGCCACCCGGCCCGTAGCCGGAGGCACCGGCGTAGATGATCCGCGGGTTGACGGCCTTGAGCGCCTCGTAGCCCAGCCCGAGCCGGTCGAGGACCCCGGGCCGGAAGTTTTCGACGACCACGTCCACCTCGCGCGCCAGTTCGAGGACCAGGTCGCGCCCCTCCGGGATGGAAATGTCGATCGCCACCGACCGCTTTCCCCGGTTGAGCCCGTGGAAGAACCCGGTGAACCCGTCCTTCGCCGGCCGCAGCCGCCGGTCCCATTCACCACCCGGTCGCTCGACCTTGAGCACGTCGGCGCCCATGTCGGCGAAGAGCCGGGTCGCGTACGGGCCCTGCAGGAACCGGGTGAAATCGAGTACCCGCACGCCGGCGAGCGCACCCCGCGGGTTGTGGCCCTTGCCTACCCCCGCTCCGTCGCTCGGCGCTCGCCCACCGCCGTGGTCGATGTCCGTAGCCTCGCGACTCCCGCTCATGCCCGGTCCCCCGTCACGACGAGCGCGTCGAGCCCTTCCACCACGGCGCCGTCGACGCGCAGCGGGTTGACCTCCAGCGTCTCCAGCCGGTCGCCGAGGGCGAGCGCCGCGCGACTCACCGCCATGATGACGTCGGTGAGCGCGTCGAGGTCGACGGGCGCGACGCCGCGTACGCCGCGCAGCAGTGGTGCCGCCTTCAGCTCCAGCAGCATCTCCTTCACCGTGCCCGGACACACCGGCAGCACCCGGAGGCTCACGTCCTTGAACACCTCGACCCAGATCCCGCCCAGCCCCACGGCGAGCACCGCGCCGAACGTCGGATCGCTGGTCACGCCGATCAGCATCTCCAGTCCCCCGGTGCGCATCGGCGAGACGAGTACACCCCGGACGGTGGCTTCTGGCACGTGCGTCGCGGCGGCGGCGAGGATGCGGTCGAACGCGGCCTCGGCCGCCGGTGGGCTGCCGACACCGAGGATCACGCCGCCGATGTCCGACTTGTGGGCGATCTCGCGCGAGCACACCTTCATGGCGACCGGCCCGTCCCACTCGGCGACCAGCCGGGCGGCGTCCCGCCGGTCGGTCACCAGGACGGCCGGCGCCATCGGCACACCGTGGGCGGTGAGCAGGTCGCGCCCCTCGTCCTCGGCCCACGTACCGGTCAGCGCCGGACCCGAGCCGCCGTCCGGCGATACCCGGGCGGGGGGTTCGTCGGCGAGCACGCTGGCGCGCAGGTCCACCCAGCGCATCAGGTGGCCCAGGGACTTCAGCGCCAGGTCCGCGCCCGGCAGCAGGTGGAGACCGGCCCCGGCGAGCAGGCCGCGCGGATAGTCGGGCAGGTCCAGGCAGGTGTTGGAGGCGAGGAACAGGGGTACCGGGGCATCGCGGACGATCTGGCCGAGGATCTCCAGCCGGCTCTCGATGAAGGCCGGGTCCTCCGGCCGGCTGCTGGGAAGCGGCGTCATCATCGTGAACATGAAGTCGATGCCGCTGTCCTTGACGGCGATCTCCATCAGGTCGTCTTCGGCCTTGGTCGGGCGGGGTCTGGCCCGCGCGTGACCGAACCCGGTGGTGTCCAGCGGGTTGAGGATCGAGGCGAACGGCGGCAGGTGCTCGGCGAGCGCGTCGACGGTCGACCGCTCCCACTCCGGCAGGTCGAGGCCGTTGGCGGCGGCCAGGTCGGCGATGATGTTGCAGCCGCCCCCGGACGAGGTGACCACGCCCATCCGCCGCCCCTTGGGACGCTCGGGGTAGTGGCCGAACAGCCCGACGGTGCTGACCAGCTCCTCCAGGCTCTCCGCCCGGACGATGCCGGCCTGCCGGAAGAGGGCGTCGACGACGGCGTCGTCCGTGGCGACGGCACCGGTGTGCGCCATGGCCGAGCGCTGGCCGGCCTCGGTGCGGCCGGCTTTGAAGGCCACGATCGGCTTGTCGAGCTCCAGGGCGCGCCGGCCCAGCGCGAGCAGCCGGTCGGGCTCGCCCACCGTCTCCAGGAACAGCGCGACGGCTCTGGTCGGCTCGTCCTCGAGGAGGTACTCCAGGACGTCCAGGCTGGTGAGTACGGCGGAGTTGCCGACCGAGGCCCAGAGGCTCGCGCCGACGCCGTGGGCCTGGGCGAACTCGTGCGTGGCGCGGGCCATCGACCCGCTCTCGAACACGGCGCTGACCGTTCCCTTCAGCGGGGGACGCTCGGTGGCGACGGCCCAGGGGGCGATGCCGGCTGTCGCGTTGATGAAGCCGATCGTGTTGGGTCCCATCACGGTGACGTCCAGCCGCCGGGCGTGCTCGGCCAGTGCGAGCTGCCGCGCGCGCCCGTCCTGGCCGGTTTCCCCGTAGCCCGCCGCCAGGACGACGGCGTTGCGGATACCGGCGGCCGCGGCGTCCTCGATGATCTCGTCGACCCGGCTCGGGCCCACCATCAGGAACGCGAGGTCGATCGGCTCCTCGAGGTCGCGCAGGTTGGGCACGGTGGCCTGGCCGAAGAGCTCCGGGTACTTCGGGTGCACGAAGACGAGTTCCTTGAGCCCGCCGGCGGCGTTGAGGCTGCGCACCAGGTTCCGCGCCCAGCTGGACGTACTGGAAGCGCCCACGACGGCCAGGCGCCGGGCGCCGAAGAGGTGGCGCAGACGGCCCGGCGTCACCAAGGCACGGCGCTTGTCGTACTCCAGCGTTGCCATCGACAGGTTCCTCTCTCTCGCGCCCCGCTCCGGCGCGTGTTGGCTAGGCTCGATATTTGCGGCGATGAGGCGGCTAGAGGACGACGCGGAGCGCCCGCGGCGAGCGCATCTTGAGGCCGCGCTCCTCGGCGACGAAGCCGGGCGCCAGCCGCATGTCGGGAAACGCGTCGAGGAGGGCGTTGAGCGAGATCTCCAGCTCGCTTCGGGCCACCGTCGCACCGAGGCAGAAGTGGCGCCCGAACCCGAACGCGAAGTGCTCCCCGACGCCGCTGAACGCCTGCTCGTGCCGGAGGTCGTCGCGGTACATGTCGAACCGCGCCGCGTTGGCGAACCTGCGTTCGTCCCGGTTGGCCGAGGCGATGACGAGCAGCACGAACGAGCCGGCCGGAATCCGCACCCCGCGGACCTCGACGTCCTCGGTCGTCACCCGCCCGTTCATCTGCGAGGGTGGCGTGAGCCGGAGGGTCTCGCCGATCGCCCGCGGGACGAGTGAGCGGTCGTCGCGTACGGCCGCGTAGCGCTCCGGCACCGTGAGCAGATGGTTCAGCAGGTTGGTCACGGTGCGGTCGGTGGTCTCCGAGCCGGCGTTGAGCAGGTGGGTGGCGTGCGTCATCACCTCTTCGTCGGTCAGCCGCCGGCCGTCGACCTCCGCCCGCGCCAGCTTCGAGACGAAGTCGTCACCCGGCTCGGCGCGGCGGCGGGCGACGAGGGGCGCGAGGTACTCCCGAAGCTCCTTCAGTGCCCGCGCTCCGCGGCGCTCGACCCGCGGATCGCGGGAGAGGTTGGACAGGAACTGGCTCTGCGCCTGGTACCAGCCGTAGAAGAGCTCGTGGTCGGATCTGGGTAGCCCGAGCACTTCGGCGATCACGTAGACCGGCAGCAGGTGGCTGAAGCGCGGCACCAGGTCGACCTCGCCGCCCTTCGCCATCCGGCCGACCAGACTGTCCACTGTGGTGCGAAGGGAGTCGTCGAGCAGCTCCCCGACCGTGCGCTCGATCAGCGGCAGCCAGGCCCGCAGGCCCTGGCCGCGGAAGGAGGGGCTCATCATCCCCCGTACGCTCGCGTGCTCCCGGCCGTCCATCTGCAGGATCGTGCGCCCCATGACCGGTTCGAGCTGCCAGCGGTAGTTCGCGGTGGAGAACGCCGGGTTGCGGTAGGCGGCTCCGACGTCCTCGTGGCGGGTCAGCAGGTACGCCCCGGCCTCCTCGTCGTAGTGGACCGGATCGTGCTCGCGAAGGTAGGCGTAGTACGCGTGCGGGTCGCGCTCCGTCTCCTGCGCCAGCAGGCTCTGGACCGCCAGCATGGCTGCTCCTCCCCGACACAAAGCTTAACCTCACTAACTATTAGTACATCCGGGGTTCTGGCACGTCAACGGCGTTTGGCGAATGCTTAGCGATGTGTAATATCACTCTTGACCGAGGAGGAGAGATGGGCACCGGACCACTGCTGCGGCTCTACCACACCGGCATGATCGTCGACGATCTGGACAAAGCCATGGTCCAGATGGGCGGCGCGCTCGGTCTGCTCTGGGCGCCGCCGAAGGAGGCGAAGACCCCGCTGCTCTGCCCCGAAGGCGTGCGGGACCGCCACGTCCGGTTCACGTACTCGCTGCGGGGGCCGCACTTCGTCGAGCTCCTGGAGCAGATCGACGCCGGGCCGTACCTCTCCCTCACCGGCGGCCGGTACATCCACCACCTGGGCTACTACACCGACGACCTCACGGCCGCCGCCGCGGCGCTGGAGGCCCAGGGCTACCGGCGCGAGCTGTCCGGCGTGCCCGAGGACGGCAGGATCACCCGGGCCTCGTTCCACTACAACCCGCAAGCGCCCGGCATGTGGATCGAACTGGTCTCGCACGAGATCGCGGCCGAGATCGGCGGCTGGATCGCCGAGGCCGCGGCCGCCGCCGGCGTACCCTTCGTCTCCCCCTTCGAGTGAGCCGTGGTCTCCACCGGCCCGCTGTCCGGGCTGCACGTCCTCGACCTGTCCACGTTCGTGGCCGGGCCGTCGGGCACCATGGTGCTGGCCCAGCTCGGCGCCGACGTCGTCCGGGTCGACCCGCTGGGCGGGGCGCCGGACACGCGCCGGCTTCCGCTCGCTCCCGACGGCAGCAGCCTCTACTGGGCGGGGCTCAACCGGCACAAGCGCTCGGTGAGCCTGGACCTCGGCCGGGAGGAGGGCCGGGCGGTCGTCCGCCGGATGCTCGCGCGGCCGGGTGACGGCTACGGCATCCTCGTCACGAACGCCGTCGACCGGCGCTGGCTCGACTACGACACGCTCCGCCGCGTCCGGCCGGATCTCGTCATGGTGCACATCGCCGGCCGGCCCGACGGCCGTCCAGCGGTCGACTACACGGTCAACGCGGAGGTGGGCCTGCCCTGGCTCACCGGCCCGGTGGACGCCACGCGCCCGGTCAACCACGTCCTTCCGGCGTGGGACCTGCTCACCGGCTTGCACGCCGCGCTCTCGGTCGTCACCGCCGACCGGAAGCGCCGTGCCACCGGCCGGGGCGAGCTGATCCGGATCAACCTCTCCGACGTCGCGGTCACCACGCTGGCGCACCTCGGACTCCTGGCCGACACCGCGATCAACGCGAGCACCCGGGTCCGTGAGGGCAACTACCTGTACGGCGCCTACGGCAGCGACTTCGCCACCAAGGACGGGCACCGGGTCATGGTCGTCGCGCTCACCGCCCGGCACTGGGCGCGGCTGGTGGAGGTCACCGAGGCGGCCGCGGTCATCTCCGCGCTGGAGGAGCGGCTGGGCGTCGACTTCTCCGACGAGCGGCACCGGTACGCGCATCGCGACCTCGTCACGGCGGTCCTGGCCCCCTGGTTCGCGGCGCGGGTCCGGGCCGACGCCGTCGACCGGCTCGAGCGGGCCCGCGTGCTCTGGGGCGACTACCGCCGGGTCGAGGAGCTCCAGCTCGGCCCCGACTCGCCGGTGGCCGCCAGCGGCCTGTTCGACGCGGTGGACCACCCGGGCGTCGGCACCTACCCGGTCCCCCGCCCGGTGGCGCGGATCCGCGGCTGGGACCCGCCGCGACCGGGGCCGGCCGCGGTGCTCGGCGAGCACACCGACCAGGTCCTCGCCGAGTGGCTGGCGGCCGACGACGCCGAGCTTGCCGGCCTGCGCGCGGCGGGTGTCAGCCGATGACCGCCCGGCGCTGTTTCCTCACCCTGACCCGGCTGGACGACCCCGCCCGGCACCGGGAGTACAACGCGTGGCACCAGCTCGACCACCTGCCGGAGAATCTGGCGCTGCCGGGCGTGCTCTGGGGTGACCGGTGGGTGTGCTCGCCCGACTGCGCCCCGTACGTCGCCGGCGAGGAGGCCGCGGCCGGGTACCAGTACGCCGTCATGTACTGGTTCCGCGACCCCGTGGAGCGGTCCATACAGGACTGGACGGAGCTCAACCAGCGCGCCGTCTGGTGGGGACGCCGGCCCGAGCTCGCCTACACGCACCGGCGGCCGGTCGGCTTCCTCACCCCCGTGCGGGCCCACTCCGCCCCGGCCGCGCTGGTCGCGCCCGACGTCGTGCCCATGCGCCCGCACCGCGGCGTACACCTGACGGTGTCCCGAGTGGCGCGACCGGGCAGCGCGGCGGCGGTGTCCTGGCTGGCCCGCTACGAGCGCGAGATCGTCCCGGCGCTGCTCGACCTGCCCGCGGTGGCGGGTGTCTCGTCGTACAGCTTCCACTCCAGCGGCGCCGGATTCGGCACCGCGTCCGGCGGCGACGACTCCGGCGTGCTCGTCCGCCTGGTCCACCTGGAGGGGGACCCGGTCGAGGCGACGCCGGCGTTACGCCGAGCCGCGCCCGGGTGGGACACGTCGTCGAGCCACGAGCGGATCCTGTTCGCGTCGCCGATGCACGCGATAGCGCCGTGGCGGTGGGACTGGTTCGGGGCGGCGGATGGCTGACCCGCGGCACGTCCTCGTCGTCGGGGGCTCCGCCGCCGGGCTGAGCACGGCCGAAGCCCTGCGCCGCTTCGGGTTCGACGGTGCCCTGACCGTGCTGGAGGCGGAGCCCGGCCCCCCGTACGACCGGCCGCCGCTGTCGAAGCAGGTCCTGGACGGAAGCTGGGCGCCCGAGCGGGCGGCGCTCTTCCCGGCCGGACGCCTGGCCCGCATCGGGTTCCGCCATCTGACCGGGGTACGGGCGGTCGCCCTCGACCGCCGGCGGCGGGTGGTCCGCACGGACGTCGCGGGAGACATCACGTACGACGAGTTGGTGATCGCCACCGGTGCCGCCCCGCGCCGGCTCGCCGGTGACCGGCTGCCCGGCGTGCACGTGCTGCGCACCATGACCGACGCGCTCCGGCTCCGCGACGACCTGCTGGGCGGCGGCCGGCTGCTCGTGGTCGGCGCCGGCTTCGTCGGGCTGGAGGTGGCGGCCAGCGCTCGCCGGCTCGGCGTGCCGGTGACCGTGGTCGACCCGGACCCCTGCGCGCTGGCCGGCCGGCTCGGATCCGCGGTCGCCGGGCGGCTGCTGGCCCTGCACGCCGGGCACGGCGTGGACCTCCGCCTCGGCGCCGGCGTCCGGCGGATCACCCGGTCGGGAGGCCGGCCGGACGGCCTGGACCTCACCGACGGCACGCACCTGGAAGGGGCGGCGGTGCTGGTCGCGATCGGCTGCCGGCCGGTGGTCGACTGGGTGGCCGGCAACGGGCTCGACGCCGGCGACGGCGTCGGCTGCGACCCGCGCTGCCAGGCCGCACCCGGGATCTGGGCGGTGGGTGACGTCGCCCGTTGGCACCACGACGGCTTCGGCCGGTCGATGCGGATCGAGCACCGGCAGCACGCCACCGAGCAGGCCCAGGCGGTGGCCCGCAACATCCTCGGCGCCGGCCTCGCCTTCACCCCGACCCCCTATTTCTGGACCGACCACTTCGACGTGCGCGTCCAGGTGGCGGGATTCGTACCGGCGGGCGCCACGCTCCGGCCGGTGGAAGGGGACATCGTCCAAGGCCGTTTCGTGGCCCGAGCCGAGCACGGTGGCCGGGTCACCGGCGTGGTGGCCTGGAACTCCGCCAAGGCGTTCACCGCCCACCGGCGCCTGGTCCCGGCCTTCGCCGGCGCGGCCCGCAGACCGACGTCAGGAAACGAGGAGCAGTCATGAAAATCAGGACGGAGCGGGACTCCTGCATCTCCAGCGGTGCCTGTGTCCTGGAGGCGCCGCAGGTGTTCGACCAGGACGACGACGGCGTTGTCGTGTTGCTGCGGGAGAGCCCGGCGGCCGATGCCGAGGACGCCGCCCGCAACGCGATGATGGCCTGTCCGGCCGCGGTCATCACGATCGACGAGGACGCCTGACCGGTACGCGCGTGCCGTCGACGGGGCGGCGGCACGCGCTCCGGCGTCAGTCGGCGCTGTGCCGCGGCGTCTTTCCCGTGCCGGTGGCCGGCATCAGGGCCAGCGACAGTCCACCGTCGACAGTGATCTCCGTACCGGTCACGTGTGACGCGTCCGGGCCGGCGAGGAAGAGCACGGCCCGCGCGATGTCCTCCGGCCGGCCGATCTTGCGCAGCGGGATCTGCGACTCGCGGAACGCCCGGTTGGCGACCGCCTTCGGGTTTTCCTGGTCACCGAACGCGGTGAACGTCAACGGTGTGTCCGTCGGGCCGGGCGCCACGCAGTTGACCCTGATCCCGGCCGGCCCCCATTCGAGCGCGAGTTGCTTGACGAGCATCAGCAGGGCCGCCTTGGCCGGGCTGTACGCGCCCATGGGTGGCGTCGGGAAGCGGGCCGAGACGGACGTGGTCGCGACGATGCTTCCGCCCACCGCGGCGAGGGAGCCGTACGCCGCCTGGGCGAGCAGCAAGGTGGCGCGCGCGTTCACCGCGAACACGCGGTCCCAGTCTTCAGCCGCGATGTCCTTGAGGGCGGCGAGGCCGCCGATGCCCGCGTTGCTCACCAGCGCGTCGACACCGCCGAACGCCTGCTCGGCGGCGCGCACCGCGTCGGCGGGACCGTCCACAGTGGCGAGATCGGCGGCGATGGCGACGGCCCGGGCACCCAACGCGCCGACCCGGTCGGCGACCTCGTCCAGCACACCCTTGTCCCGGTCGACCAGGGCCAGCGAGCAGCCCTCGTGACGCTGGGCGGCCAGCGTCGCCACGGCCCGCCCGATGCCACCGGCCGCTCCGGTCACGATCATCCTCATCGTCATGTCAGCCCTTCTCTAGCGCTGTGCTTGGATCGGTAGGCGGATCGGCGTGCGCAGTGACCGTCCACCCCAGACGATCTCCTCGTCGGTGAGCCCCGCTTCGGGGAAACGCTCGGCCATCGCGGCGAAGAGCGCGACGGCCTCCATCCGGGCCAGCCCCGCGCCGAGACAGAAGTGCGGGCCCAGCCCGAGCGAGACGTGAAACCGGGAGTCGGCTCTTGTCACGTCGAGCCGGTCCGGTTCGGCGAACACCGCGGGGTCACGGTTGGCGGCGGCGAGTACGCCGATCACCGTGTCGCCCGCCTCGATGACCACGCCGTCGAGCTCGCGCCGCTGGGCGGCGACGTACTGCAGGAAGTGGGCCGGGGTGACGAACCGCAGCAGTTCCTCGACGGCGGCCGGCGCCCTCGACCGGTCCGCGACGAGCAGGTCCCACTGGTCCCGGCGCTCCAGAAGGCTCATCATCCCGATCGCCAGCAGGTTGCTGGTCGTCTCGTGCCCCGCGAAGATCATCAGTGCGAGCATGGCCCGCACCTCCTCGCCGTCCACGACACCGCCCGACTCCGCCTCCAGCAGCGAGGCGACCAGCCCGGTCGTGCTTCCGGTGCCAGCCTGCCGCTCCACCAGCTCGTCGATGTACCCCATCAGGTTGCGGTAGGCGTCATCCGCGGCCAGCGACTTCTCCTCCGAGTCGGCGTTCAGCTTGTTCTCGGCGATCCGGAACGCCCAGGAGTGGATGCGGTCCAGGTCGTGCAGCGGGATCCCGAGCAGGTCGCCCAGGACCCGCAGGGGCAGCGTGTACGCCACCTGTTTGAAGTCGACGGCGCCACGCCGGCCGGCGATGTCGTCCATCGCCTGGGTGACCCGTTGGCGGATCTTCTCCGCCATCTCGCTTTTCAGGGCACGCGCGGAGAACGGCGGGGTGACCACCCGGCGGACCCGGGGGTGGTCCGGCGGGTCGAGCCGGACCAGCTGCTTGAACTCGTGGTTGAGGACCCGGTCGAAAGCGGCCCGCCCGGGTGGCGAGAACGTCTCCCGGGCCCGTTCGTAGCGCGCCGAGTGCTTCGTGCGGGCCCGGCTGTAGAGGTGGTGGTTGTCGCCGAGCAGGGCCTTCACGTCGCTGTGCCGGCTCAGCACGACCGCGTCGCCGATCCGCGTGACGGGCAGCTCGTCCCGGAGCCGGTTCCACACCGGGTACGGGTCGGCGAGTGCCCGCGGGTCGCCGGCGAACAGCTGGAGGACCTGCTCCGCGAGATCGGAGACGGTGGGCAGCGTCATGACTGTCGTCCTTTGCCGATAGTGGCGTCCTTTGCCGATAGTGGCCGGCCCGGATGGGAGGCGCAGATGCCGGCTCGACACCCACGCCCGCTCCTAGTCTTTAACCAGACTAAACATTATGGAGCCGTGTGGCGCAAGGCCTCGCGGCGTTCTCAGCCGCCGAGCTGCGCCGCCATGGCGTCGATGAGGTAGCGCAGCGCCTTGTGCGGGCGGACCAGCACGGTGATCTCCTCGATCCGCCCGTCGCCGTTCCACCGCAGGATGTCGACGCCCTGGATCTCGACCCCCTCCAGCACCGCCGCGAACTCCAGCACCGCGGAGTCGGCGGCCAGCCACGTGCGCCGGTAGCCGATCGCGTCGCCGAGCACCGCGAGCGCGGCGGCGAGGTAGCGGGTGGTGGCCTCCCGGCCCCGCTGCGGTGCGCGCACGGCGGGCGACCGGAACTCGACGGACTCCGCCAGGATCGGCGTGACCGGGCTCAGGTCGCGGTCGCGCATCATCTCGTGCCAGCGGCGCACCGGTTCGGGCGGCTCGGTCCGGCCGGGGTCGACTGCCTCCGCCGCGCGCGGGCGGCGGTGCCGGACGAAGTCGGCGGGCCGCTTGGCCGCGAACGCCGCGATGCCCTCGACGCCGGACGGGCTGCCGGCCGCGTCCGCGATGGCGGCCGCCTCGCGGTCCAGTTGCGTTTCAAGGCTGTGGTCGAACGCGTCGCGCAGCAGCCGGACCGAGTTGGCCAGGGCGGTGTCCGGTCCGGCGGCGAGCCGGCGGGCCAGGTCCACGGCGGCGCGGCGGGCCTCTCCGGGCTCGACCACGCTGCCCAGCAAGCCCCAGGCGAGCGCCTCGTCCGCCGACAGCGTCCGGTTGGTCAGGACGAGCTCGGCCGCCCGCCGGGGCCCGACCAGCCTCGGCAGGATCCACGACAGGCCGCTGTCCGGCGAGAGCCCGGCCGCGGTGTACGCCGTCACGAAGCGGGCCGTGCGCTCGGCCAGCACGACGTCGCAGGCCAGGGCGAAACCCAGACCCGCTCCGGCGCACGCTCCCTGTACCGCCGCGACGACGGGCACCGGTAGCGCCCGCAGCGCCAGCACCGCCCGGTGGGCGGCCCGCGCGAGCTCGCCGAGGTACGCGCGCGGCTCCGGGGCGGCGGCCATCGCGCGCAGGTCACCCCCGACGCAGAACCGCTCCCCGGCGCCGGTGAGCACGGCGACCGCCACGTCGGGGAGGGTGGCGACGTGCGTGACGACCTCGTGGAGCGACTGGGCCAGCCGCAGGTCGACCGCGTTTCCCCGGTCGGGCCGGGACAGCTCGACGACCGCCACGCCGTCGAGCACCTCGAGCCGGACCGCGCTCATCGGCTCACAGCCCGAGGTCCCGGCCGATGATCTCTTTCATGATCTCCGTGGTGCCGCCGTAGATCGTCTGGACGCGGGCATCCGCGAAGGCGCGGCACACGGCGTACTCCCGCATGTAGCCGTAGCCACCGTGCAGCTGCAGGCACCGGTCGGCCACCCGGACCTGGAGCTCCGAGCACCAGTACTTCGCCTTGGCCGCCCGTACCGGCGACAGCTCCCCCCGGCTGTGCAGGGCCACGCAGTGGTCGACGAAGACCCGGGCGATGTCGACCTCGGAGTGCAGCTCGGCGAGGAGGAACCGGTTGTGCTGGAAGCCGCCGATCGGTTGCCCGAACGCCTGCCGTTGCCCGACGTACTCCATCGTCCGGGCCAGGATCCCCTCCGCGGCCGACACCGCGGTGACCGCCAGCGACAGCCGCTCCTGGGGGAGGTTGCGCATGAGGTGGAAGAACCCCTCGCCCTCCTCGCCCAGGCGGTTCTCCACCGGCACGCGTACGTCGGTGAAGTGCAGCTCGCTGGTGTCCTGACCGTGCATGCCGAGCTTGTCCAGGTTGCGGCCGCGCTCGAACCCCGCCATGCCGCGCTCCACGACCAGCAGGCTCAGCCCCCGGTGCCGGTCGGCCGACGTCCGGGCCACGACCACGACGAGATCGGCGTTCTGGCCGTTGGAGATGAACGTCTTCGACCCGTTGAGGACGTAGTGGTCGCCGTCGCGGACCGCCTTCGTCGCGATGCCGGACAGGTCGCTGCCGGCGCCCGGCTCCGTCATGGCGATGGCGCCGACGAGCGAGCCCGCGGTGAGGCCGGGCAGCCAGCGCCGCTTCTGGTCGTCGTCGCTCAGATCGAGCAGGTACGGACCGACCACGTCGTTCTGCAACGCGATGGAGAGCCCGGCCGAGGCGTACCCGGAGCGGCCGAACTCCTCGTCGACGATCGCGCTGAACCGCCAGTCGTCGACGCCGGCCCCGCCGTACGCCTCGGGCGTCGCGTGCATGAGCAGCCCGGCGTCGCCGGCCCGGACGAAGAGCTCCCGGTCGACGATCCCGCGCCGCTCCCACTCCTCGTCGTGCGGCGCCACCTCGGCCTGGATGAACGACCGGACCGTCGACCGGAACCGCTCGTGGTCCTCCTCGTAGACGGTCCGCGGGGCCTTGTCAGTCACCGTCGCCTCCGGGGTCCGTCACTTCACCGCCGGGCAGGAACAGGTCGATCCGCAGCCGCGACTGCGACGCCTCGCCGTACCGGTAGGGCGAAAGGTCCGTCACCCCGGCGGAGGCCAGGACGTCGTCGTCGACGAAGCACTGCCCGGTGCCCTCCTGGACCGGCCGGGACAGGATCGCGTGCGCGGCATCGGCCATGATCTCCGGCTTGCGCGACACGGCCATCGCGGCTTCGCCACCGACGATGTTCTGCACCGCGGCGGTCGCGATCGTCGTCCGCGGCCACAGGCAGTTCGCGGCCAGCGGCACGGGGTGGCGCTGGGCGGCGAGCCCCAGCGTGAGCAGGGTCATCGCGTACTTGCTCACCGTGTACGGCGCGTGCGCGCCCAGCCAGTACGGGTCGAGGTTGATCGGTGGCGAGAGGGTCAGCACGTGCGGGTTGTCCGACCGGTACAGGTGCGGCAGGGCGGCGCTCGTCATGAGGAAGGTGCCCCGGGCGTTGATCTCCAACATCAGGTCGTAGCGCTTGGCCGGCAGCTGTCCGATCGGCGCCAGCGTGATCGCCGAGGCGTTGTTGACGAGGATGTCGATGCCGCCGAAGGCCGCCACGGTCTGCTCGACCGCGCGCGTCACGTCCGCTTCCCGCCGTACGTCCCCGACGACCCCGAGCCCGCGCCCGCCCGCGGCCTCGATCTCCTCGACGGCGGTGTGGACGGTGCCGGGCAGCCGCGGGTCGGGCTTGTCGGTCTTCGCCAGCAGGGCCACGTTGGCGCCGTCCCGAGCCGCGCGGCGGGCGATCGCCAGGCCGATCCCCCGGCTCCCGCCCGACATGAGTACCGTCCGGCCGGCGAGCGGCGCGCTCATCGGTACAGCTCCCCCGTCTCGGCCCTGGCGACCAGGGACGGCGGTGGGGTGAACCGCTCGCCGTACCTGCCCGCCAGCTCGCGGGCCCGGGCGACGAAACCGGACAGGCCGCCCTCGTACTGGTTCACGTACTGCAGGACGCCGCCGGTCCACACCGGGAAGCCGATGCCCAGGATCGAGCCGACGTTGGCGTCCGCGACCGACCGGAGGACGCCGGAGTCGAGGCAGCGGATGGCGTCCAGCGCCTCGGCGAACAGCATCCGCTCCTGCATGTCGACCAGTGGGATGTCGGTGTTCCGCCCGCCGAAGGCGTCTCGCAGCCCGGGCCAGAGCCCCGCCTTACGCCCGTCCTGGTACTGGTAGAACCCGGCCCCGCTGGAGCGCCCCGGGCGCCCGAGCTCGTCCACCATCCGGTCGAGCACGCCCCACGCCGGGTGGATGGGCGGCTCGGCCCCCGATGCCCGCTGGCCCGCCCGCGTCTGCTCCCGGATCGTCCTGGCCAGGGTGAGGGTCAGCTCGTCCACGAGGGCCAGCGCGCCCACCGGGTACCCGGCCTGCGTGGCGGCCTGCTCCACGGAGGCGGCGGGCACGCCCTCGCCGACGAGGGCAAGCGCCTCGTTGACGAACTCGAGGATGACCCGGCTCGTGAAGAAGCCGCGGCTGTCGTTGACGACGATCGGTGTCTTCCCGATCTGCCGGGCGATGTCGACCGCCTTGGCGAGCGTCTCGTCGCTGGTCTTCTCCCCGACCACGATTTCGAGCAGCCGCATCCGGTCGACCGGCGAGAAGAAGTGCAGCCCGATGAAGTCGGCGGGGTCGCGGACGGCGTCGGCCAGGTCGGTGATGGGCAGGGTCGAGGTGTTCGACGCCACGACGGCGCCGGCCGCGAGGTAGGGCAGCACCTCGGCGATGGCGCGCTTCTTGAGCTCGGGATCCTCGAACACCGCCTCGACGACGAGATCCGCGCCGCGCGCGTCCCCGATGTCGACGGTCGGCCTGATCCGGCCGAGGACGGCGGCACGCTGCTCGGGCGTCGTACGGCCGGCCGCGACCGCCTTGTCCAGCAGGCGCTCGCTGTAGCCCTTGCCCCGCGTCGCCGCCTCGATGCTCACGTCCTTGAGGACGACGTCGAGGCCGGCCTTGGCGCTGACGTACGCGATGCCGGCGCCCATCATCCCGGCGCCGAGCACCACGACCTTGCCGGCGGAGTGCGGCGGGTATCCGGCGGGCCGGCTCGCCCCCTTCTTGATCGCCTGCGGGTCGAAGAACATCCCCTGGATGATGTTCGCGGAGACCTGGCCGCAGATGAGGTCGGCGCAGTACCGCGACTCGACGACCTGCGCGCTGTCGAAGTCGACCTGGGCGCCTTCGACAGCGGCCGACAGCAGGCTCTCGGCCGCCTGGTTGGGCCCGCCCTGCGCCTTCTTGCGCAGCAGGGCCGGCATGGTCGGCAGTGTCGCCCACAGCGCCGGGGAGGACGGCGTCCCGCCAGGGAGGCGGTAGCCGGGACGGTCCCACGGCTGCCGGGCGTCCGGGTTGCCGGTGATCCAGCGCCGGGCGCTGGCGAGCATCGCTTCGCGATCGGCGGCCAGTTCGTCCACCAGTCCCTGCTCCAGCGCTTCGGCGGCGCTGAACTGCCTGCCGGTCAGGAGAAGCTTTTCGAGCGCGGTCTGGAGGCCAAACATCCGTACCGTCCTGGTGGTGCCGCCGCCGCCCGGCAGCAGGCCAAGCGTCACCTCCGGCAGGCCCACCTTGACCGCCCGGGAGTCGAGCGCGACCCGATGGTGGCAGGCGAGCGCGATCTCGTACCCACCGCCGAGCGCGGCGCCGTTGATGGCCGCGACCACCGGCCGGCCGAGGAGCTCCAGGCGGCGCAGCGCGGCCTTGACGCCGTCGAGCATCGCTCTTGTCCCGGCGTAGTCGTCCCTGGTGGCCCGCATCATGAGACCGAGGTCGCCCCCGGCGAAGAACGTTTCCTTGGCCGAGGTCACGATGACGCCGGCGATCTCGTCACGCCCGGCCTCGATGCGGTCGACCAGGCGCGGGAGCTGCTCGATGAAGCGCTCGCTCATGGTGTTGGCCGACTGGGTCGGGTCGTCCATCGTGACGGTGACGACGCCGCCGGCGTCCTGGTTCCAGCTGAAGATGTCTGTCATCTGTGGGCTTCCTTCCCCGCGTCGACCGCCGCCGACCGGTCAGAGACGCTCGATGAGGGTGGCGACCCCCATGCCGCCGCCGATGCACAGGGTCACGACGGCGCGGCGCCCCTGCCGTCGTTCGAGCTCGTCGAGCATCGTGCCGACGAGCATGGCCCCGGTCGCCCCGAGCGGGTGGCCCATGGCGATGGCGCCGCCGTTGACGTTCACCTTCTCGTCCGGGATCCCGAGCTCCTTGGCGTACTTCAGCGGAACCGCCGCGAAGGCCTCGTTGATCTCGAACAGGTCGATGTCGTCGACGGTGAGGCCCACCCGGTCGAGAAGCTTCCTGGTCGCCGGGATGGGCCCGGTCAGCATGATCGTGGAGTCCGCGCCCGACGTCGCGGTCGCCACGACGCGTCCGCGGGGTGTCAGACCCAGCCGCCGGCCGACGGCCTCGCTGCCGACCAGCACGAGGGCGGCGCCGTCGACGATCCCGGACGAGTTGCCCGCGTGATGGACGTGGTCGATCCGCTCGACCCAGTGGTACCGCTGGAGCGCGACCGCGTCGAACCCGCCCTGCTCCCCCATGGCCGCGAAGGACGGCCGCAGCGCGGCGAGCGACTCCACCGTCGTGTTTGGACGCATGTGCTCGTCGTGGTCGAGCACGGTGATGCCGTTGCGGTCCTTGACCGGCACGACGGACTTCGCGAAGAAGCCGCCGGTCCAGGCCGCCGCCGCGCGCCGCTGGGACCGCACGGCGTACTCGTCGACCGTCTCGCGGCCGAAGCCCTCGACGGTGGCGATGAGGTCCGCGCTGACGCCCTGAGGGATGAAGTGGGTGGTCAGGTTGGTCTCCGGGTCGTTCATCCAGGCTCCGCCGTCGGATCCGAGCGGCAGGCGTGACATCGACTCCACGCCGCCCGCGATCACCAGGTCGTCCCAGCCCGAGCGGACCTTCTGCGCGGCGATGTTGACCGCCTCGAGGCCGGACGCGCAGAAGCGGTTGAGCTGGAGACCGCCCACGGTGTCCGGCAGGCCGGCGACCATGGCGGCCGTGCGGGGCAGCACCGAGCCCTGGTCGCCGACCGGGGAGACGATGCCCAGGATCATGTCGTCGATCGCGGCCGGGTCGAGGCCCGGCTGCCGGGCGCGCAGCTCGTCGATCAGGCCGACGACGAGCGACACGGGCTTGATGGTGTGCAGGGCGCCGTTGCTCTTGCCGCGCCCACGAGGCGTCCGAATGGCGTCGAAGATGAGCGCCTCGGCGGTCGGCACCGAATCCGGCATGTCTTCTCCTCGATCGGGATTGGCTCCGGCGAGCCTACCTTGTGAATATTCACTAGGCAACCCGGTGTAAGCTTTGGGCGGGCATCGAGCGAAGGGGAGTCATGGCGCGACCGAGGACGGCGTTGGCCGCGGCCGAGCGCCGGCGACAGCTGGCCGACCTGGCCGCCGGTCAGTTCCACCGCCGGGGCTTTCACCAGGTCTCCCTCGCCGGCATCGCGTCGTCCGCCGGGCTCACCGCCCCCGCGATCTACCGCCACTTCGAAAACAAGCAGGCGCTCCTGGCCGCATCCATCGACCGTGGACTCGACGTCGTGGCGGCGGCCTGGACCGCGCGGCCAGGCGCCTCCCTGGACGACGCCCTGGCGGAGCTCGCGATCGCCGCCGAGGAACGCCGCGACCTCTGGACGCTGTTGCAGCGCGAGATGCGCCATCTCGACCAGCGCCAGCGTGAGCCGCTCGAGGCACGGTTCAACGCGTTCGCCGCGGACCTGCGGCGACGCGTCCACGATGCCCGCCCGGAGTGCGACGCCGGCCAGGTGGCGGTCCTCTCCACCGCGCTCCTGGCCGTGCTTTCCAGCCCTTCCGTCTATTCGATGCCGGCTCGCTCAGCGGATCGGGCGCGGATCCTCGGCCGTGTCGCCGGCGCGGTCTATCGGGCAGATCTGCCCCACGCCGCTGCCCCGGATCCCGGCCGCCTCGGCGCCACGCCCGGGTCCGCGCAGCAGCAGGGCACCCAGAACGGCCGCCGCGCCGAACTGCTCGACACCGCGATCGCGCTCTTCCACGACCGCGGCTACGCGGCGGTGAGCCTCGATGACATCGGGGCCGCCGTCGGCATGGCCGGCCCCAGCATCTACTACCACTTCCCCACCAAGGGCGACCTTCTCGTCCAGGCGTTCACCCGAGCGACCGAGCAGCTGACCACCGGGAAGCGCGGCAAGCTCGAAGACCTCGCCGCCCAGTACATCGAGCTGGGAGTGCGGGAAAGGCTCGTCTTCGGGGTCTACGTCCTGGAGGCGATCAATCTCCCGCCGGAGGCGGCACGGCGCATCAAGGCGTCGTTGGACGCGCACGTGGCGGAGTGGTGTCGTGCCCTTGCGGCCGAGCGCCCCGAGCTCAGCGACACGGACGGGCTCGTCCTCGTACACGCCGCGCGGGCGGTCGTGCACGACGTCGTCCGGGTGGGCCACCTGCACGAACGGCCCACCATCTCGCAGGAGCTCCGCGAGCTCGTGCACGCGGTGCTCTACACACACTCGCCCTCGCGATGAGCCTTCCCTCATATTGACTACCCTCATATACAGATGAATACTGTCTACATGTGTCCAATCTCCGGTGTCTTCGCCTACCCGGTGTTGCCATGTCCTCGATCTTGATTGCGACTGGGCCCGGATCGAGCGTCGGGTTCGGTGGACTGAGCGGCCTCGCCAACGGCGAGGGTTGCCGGCAGGTCGACGTCACGATCAACGGCACCTACGGCATCGGATACACCATCCCCGCACTGGTCGCCAAGGTAATCAACTTCTTCCTTCGGATCTTCAACGCCAAACCCGTCGAGGCCTCCGGCGGCATACCCAAGCCTCCTCCGACCAAGAACCTGGTCAACCGTTCCAAGACCAAGCCGGCCAACGCGGTGTGCAAGACGTCATGAGGGTCAGCCCACTGAGAGGGAACCGCTATGCGCGTCAGATTCGCCCCTGTGGCGGTTGCTGTGCTGTTTGTCGTAGCGAGCTGTGCGGGTGGCTCGAGTACCACAGCCGGCGGAGCGTCCGATGTGGAGCTTCCAGTCGGTGGCGACCTCAGCACCGCGGTGCCCGCGTGTCCGTTCACGGCCGAGAAGGTCTCCCAGCTCGTCGGCCAGCCCATGGTGGACGAGGAGAACTGCCTCTTCGGCGACGGCAAGGGGATCGCCAGCGTCACGATCACGACGTCATCCCAACTGGCCGGATCGGGCACGTACGACCACAAGCGCGAGTCGGCCGGCAAGAGGTACGGCCATGTCACCGACGTGCACAAGGGCGACAAAGCCTACGTCGCGGTCGGGGACACCGAGGCCGAGGCCGTGATGATCCGCGAAGACGGCAGCTACACGCTCACCCTGTCGAGCTTCAGCTTCGACAAGGCCAAATACGAGCAGACCCTGCACGCGATGCTCGACGGGATCCCGGCCTGACGATCGCCTGTGGGACCAGGCTGCAAGCGCGAAGGGTGACGGAGAGCATGCCAGACCAGGAGCCGCGGCGTCGCAGACGCTTCCGCCCCGGCAAGAGAGTCGTTTACGCGATCACGGCAGTGGCAGGGCTTCTCGTTCTGTGCGTCGCGACGGGGTGGAGCGACGTGGTGCTCAATCCGTGGGCCCGTTCGCTGACCGGCGACCCGCTCCTGATCGGGACCTGGAAGGGCGATCTACGTGCCTCGGACGGCCTCCGCCCGATGGAGCTGCGGTTGGCGAGAGTTCCGCCCAGGACCAGCCGCGGCAGCTGCGGCGGCTGCGAAACCATCGAAGGCACCGCACGGGTGTGCGCACCAGGCCACGCACCAGACGGCTTTGCGATCTCGGGAAAAACCCGGAACTGGAGCGGCACAGCCTTTCACCTCAGCGCGTCCACCGACGAGCGACCACCCGGCACCTACACCCGCCTCGGTGACCTCGAAGGCGAATGGGACGGCCGCGACACGATCCGATTGCGCGCCACGCTCTACATCGTCGTGGTCAACCCGGACGGCAGCACCACCGTCAGCAGCGACACGCAGCCGGCCGATCCGGAGGCGACGCTCGAGCTGCGACGAGCCGAAAGCGACGGTTCACAGACACTCCAATGCCCTCGACCCTGACCCGACACTCCCACCGGATGGTCAGGCGAGGATCGAGTCGCGGACCGTCCGTGTGACGAAAGCCTTGTATTCCTCAGGCGATTTGCCGTCGAGGCGCACGAAGCGCACGTAGCTTTCGACGCTGGTGATGACGCAGCAGGCCTCGACGAGGTCGTCGAAGGGCACGTCGGCGCGCAGCCAGCCACGCTCGGCGACCACCCGCAGGACATACGCGACCTGCCGCCTGATCCCGGCGAGCCGCTCGGCGAGGTGGCCGCGAAGCTCGCTGTCGCCCTGGGCGGCGCCGGTGACCGCGAGCCAGACACCCGCCGCCGACTCGTTCATCGTGAGCATCGCCCCGCCCAGGAACGCCGCGAAACCGTCCGGGTCACCGACCTCGATCATGGCCTTGCCGACATCGGTGGCCACGAGCTCGATGTTGCGTCCTTCGACACCGACGGACGCCACCTCGACCGCAGCCCACATCAGGGCCGCCTTCGGGCCGTGCGTTCGCACCGTCTCGACCGAAACGCCGGCCCGCTTCGCGATCTGCGCGAACGTCGCGGCTTGGTATCCGTGCTCGCTGAACACCTCGCCGGCGGCTTCGACGACCCGCCTGCGGGTCTCGGCCGCCTGGCGCTGCCGAAGCTCGGAACGGTAGGTGCGGGTGCTACTCTCAACCTCTGCCATATTGACTACCATTGCATACAGATGGATACTGTCTCATGGGCTCCAATTCTATCCCATCACGCCGGGGCCGGACCGACGCCGCATCGCCTGGGCCGGTGTCGGACGCCGCCGCACCACTCGCGGGACGCACCGACCGGCCGGGACCGTCGACGAACTGATCGCCGACCACCGACAACTCCGGAGGCTTTCATGACGATCCACCCTCGCCTCGTCGCGGCTGCCTGGATCGCGGCAAGCGCCGGCTGGCTGGCCGCCTCACTGGCCGGCGCCGCCGCCCTTCCCCGCCAACCAACGACCAGCTCGACCACAGCCACCCGCGCCCACCTCGACGAAACCGTCCGCGGCGGTCACCGACACTAGCGAGGCTTCGGAGTCGGGGCGGCCTGGGCCGTCGGCACCTGGAGAGGATCCAACCCCGAATGAGGATTCGGGCTACCGCGATGTCCATTGTGGTCCAGACCGTTGCGCGGGGTCCCCGGGGAAACGTGGAGCGCAGCGGAGCGTTTCTTGGGGTGCGTTCCCGCGGCCTCACCGTTCGCGGTTCACAACCCGCCCGGCCCGCGGCTCGCGGCTGCGGCACCGCCGGGGCGGATGTGTGCGTGCGGGAAGCTCTGGAGCTGCCCCGTCCATGCGTGCGACTCCACGGCTTCCACACACCCGCCGCGCGCTTCGGCACGAGCCTCGCCCGGAGTGGGCTTGCCCCGCGGGGCCGGCAGCGGAGGCCGGGGATCTCGGCGAGCCCCGCGAGCCGCCGGCCGCAGCGGTGCCCGCGGGAGCATGCGGTCCACAGCTGGCGCGGACGCGGGCAAATCCTGTCTGAAGAAACGCCGGGACGCGCCGCCTGCCCACCTCGCTTCCGGCATGCACCGACTTCCGCTTCCCGGCACATGAGCGCTCCGGAACAGCCGGGTCCCTGACCTAGGGTTCGTACTCGCACACTCCCCATGTTGGTCAGTGGTACGGCGTCGGGGTTGGCGTCGTGGCCGGCCCAGACGCGCACCCTCCAGTCGGAGCCGTCCTTGACGCAGTACTGGTCGGCAAGCCAGTCGGCCAGAGTGCCGGCGTCGCGCTCGTCGGTGATGTTCGACCGATGGTAGAGCCGCTCGTCGCCCCAGGTCCGGTCCCGCCCTGACACCATGACCCGATCCTGTCCCCCTGGTCAAACCCCGCCGCAGTCGCCGGCCGTACGTACAGCGGCAGACGGCTGGGACAGGCCGAGCCCGGCCAGCGCCGAGAGCACCGCGTACGAGGGGGCCGCGATCGGTCAGGCTCCGGCGGGCAGGCGGGTGTGCCGCGGGATGCTGCCGAACTTGCCGGAGTGGAAGTCGCGGTAGGCCTGCTCGATCTCGGCCCGGGTGTTCATCACGAACGGGCCGTGGGCGACAACCGACTCGCCGATGGGCCGGCCGGAGAACACGATCAGCTTGGTCTGTTCGTCCGCCTCGCCGGTGGCCAAGGTCAGCGCGGTCGGCGCGCCCTCCCGGGACACCGGATCGGACCAGGCGATCTGCCCGGCACGCACGGTGCGGCCGCCGGCCGTCATCCGGCCCGCGATCACGTACGCGAAAGCGCGTTCGCTCCCGTCGAGCACCTGCCGATACTCGGTCCGTGGGTCGAGCGTGATCACCATGCCCAGGATCGGCCAATGATTGACGGCCGGCCCGCGCACCGCCCCGGTCTGGCCCGAGATCACCTGGACCAGCACACCCGGCTCGGTGTGCACGGCGTGATTGCCGGCCCGCAGGTCTTGATAGCCGGTGGGTACCAGCTTCTTCTCGGACGGAAGGTTGAGCCACAGCTGGATCACATGGGCGTGCTCCGAGCGGGCAGCGACCTCGCGGTGAATGACACCCCGCCCCGCGGTCATCCACTGCACGTCTCCCGGCCCGAGCACGCCGGCGTTGCCCATGCTGTCGCCGTGTTCCAGGGCCCCGTCCAGGATCAGGGTCACGGTCTCCATCCCGCGATGCGGATGCCAGTCGAACCCCGGCCGATTGACCAGCTCCTCTCCCATGAGCAGGAACGGATCGGTCCAGGCGTTGTCGCCCGGGGCGATGATCAGTGCGCTGTGATCGGACATGGCGGTCGGACCGATGTCCACCCTCTCCAGAACCCGGTCCACCCGCCGGGCCACCGGTGCTGTCTGTGCGGTCATGGTGCCCTCTCCTTCGTCGGTCAGAGAAAGCGTCCTGCCCGCCGATCCGCATTGGCAAGGAGCACCAAAGCTACTTACTCTGGAGAAGTGACTAACCCGCCCGGCACCGCTGTCGACGAGGAAAGCTGCCACCGCATCCTGCGGGCCATCGACATCATCGGGGTCCGCTGGGCCGGACCGATCCTGCTCGCCGGCGCCCGCGGCGCCCGCCGGTTCACGGAGTACCGCGCTATGGTCCCCGGCATCTCCGATCCACAGCTGGCGCTGCGACTCAAGCAACTACAGGGCCGCGGGCTCGTCGAACGCACGGTCATTCCCAGCACGCCGGTCCAGATCCGGTACGCCCTGACGCCCGGCGCCGAAGAGCTGATCTCCGCCCTCCAGCCGCTGTCGCACTGGAGCGAACGACACCTCCCACACACCGAAGCATGAGCGCGCGTCGGGCCGGACGCTGCCGCCGAACGGCGATCGTCACCGCTTGGTCTATCCAGCTTGGACATTCCCGTTCGCCGTGATCCGACCGCTGAGGTCGCGGACGGAGACCTCGCGGCTCGAGCCGGCCTGGGTGCTCCGCGTCACCAGGCCTTGGTGGTCGAACAAAGGTGCGACCAGGCGGTAGTCGATCGCCGTGGCGACCACACCCGTTCGCCGCACGCATTCCGCCATGGCCAGCGCCTGTAGCGGGCCGTGGGTCACCAGCCCTGGATAGCCTTCGATGTCTCGGGCGTAGTCGCGGTCGTAGTGGATGCGGTGCGCGTTGTAGGTCAGCGCCGAGAACCGGAACAGCAGCGTCGGGTCCACGGGCAGCGACCACTCACCTGGTTCGAGCGGCACCGGCGTGACCGCATCGGCTTCGGCGCGCGAGCCGGCGGCGACGGCAGCGCGGTACACGATGTCCTGCTCCTCGACGACTTTCACGGCGCCGCCCTGGACGATGGTGTGGCGCACGACGACGAATGTCAGCGGACCCGTCCGTCCTTCCTTCTCGGTCAGTGACACGACCTCGGTGCGGCGCGTCGCGGCACGACCCACGACCAGCGGGCCGTGCCGCATGACTCGGCCACCGGCCGCCATCCGGCGCCGCCCCGGCGCGGGCGGAGCGGGAACCACGCCCCGGACCGGATGACCGTCAGCTCCGAGGTCGACCTGATGCGGCCGTTCCAGCAGGTAGACCCAGTGCCACAGCAGGGGCAGCCCGTCGGTCTCCAGATCCGGCACGTCGACGCCGAAGAGTCGGGCCAACGCGACGGCGGGCTCCGGCTGGAGTACCTCGGTGCGCGTGGCTACCTCGGTCATCCGGCGACCTCCTCGCGGCGCGGGCCGAACTCGGCCCGGATGCTCTCGTTGTGTTCGCCCAGACGTGGCACGGTTCCCATTGCCGGCTCCTGACCGGCGATCGTGACGGGCGGCAGCATCGCCTGGACGACTCCGCGCGGGGTGCGCACCTCCCGCCACCGGTCGCGCGCGACGAGTTGCGGGTGGGCCATGAGCTCGGCCGGTCGCCGCAGTCGCGCGCACGCGATACCCGCTTCGTCGAGCAGCTCGACGACGCGGTCGGCGTCGAGCGTCGCGAAGGCAGACTCGATCAGCGGGCGGATGGCGTCGTCGTTTTCGACGCGTTCGGGGTTTCGGACGAAGCGGGGATCGTCCACCAGATCGGGTCGCCCGAGGATCTCCCGGCACAGCCGGGCCCACTCCCGGTCGCTCTGGACGCCCAGGAACACCCGATTTCCGTCGCCGGTCTCGTAGGGGCCGTAGGGCGCGATCGACGCGTGCCTCGCGCCGGTCCTGCGCGTCTGCGCGCCGCCGTAGAAAGCGTGGTACGCCGGCTGAGCCATCCACTCGCCGAGCGCGTCGATCATCGCCACCTCGACCGTCGCCCCGATGCCGCGGGTGGCTCGCTGGAGCAGAGCGGTCAGGATGCCCGAGTACGCGTACATCCCGGTGGCGATGTCGGCGACGGAGGCGCCGACCTTGGACGGCTCCTCCGGAGTCCCGGTGGCGATGACGAGTCCGGTCTCGCACTGGATGAGCAGGTCGTACGCCTTGCGGCCCCGGTACGGGCCGTCGGGGCCGTACCCGGAGATCGAGCAGTGGATGAGCTGGGGCCGGCGGGCCCGGAGCGTGCCGGCGTCCAGACCGAGGCGGTCGACCGCGCCGGGCAGCAGGTTCTGCACGAACACGTCCGCCGCGTCGATGAGCCGGTCGAGCAGCGCCCGGTCTCGGGCGTCCTTGAGGTCGAGCTCGACGCTCTCCTTGCCGCGGTTGAGCCAGATGAAGTAGCTGGACTCCCCCAGCACGGTGCGGTCGTAGTGGCGGGCGAAGTCGCCTTCGCCGGGGCGCTCGACCTTCAGCACGCGGGCGCCGAGATCGGCGAGTTGGCGGGTGGCGAAGGGCGCCGCGACCGCCTGTTCGACGGAGACGACGGTGATTCCTTCCAGCGGACGCATGCGGTACCCCTCACTCCTCCGGTCCGGCCGCCGCCTGGGGGCCGGCGCCCGCGCCACCATCCGGTGAGCCCGCTCCGGTACCGGCTTGTCGACCATCTTGCTTTGCGATGGCTTTCCCTGTGAAATGCTGAAGTGTGATGACCATAGTCGGTTCGAGCATGGCCACGTAACGGGACTCGATGGACTTCAAGCAGCTCACGGCGCTCGTGACGGTCAGCGACGTCGGCAGCGTCACCAAGGCGGCCCGCCTGCTTCACCTCGTGCAGCCAGCGGTGAGCCGGCACATCCGCTCGCTGGAGGAGGAGGTCGGCGTCCCGCTCTTCGAGCGCACCCGGCAGGGCATGACACTCACTCCCGCCGGCGAGATCCTGACCGAACGCGCGCGTCGCGCGCTCCTCGAGCTGGAACGGGCTCGCGCGGAGATTCGACCCGATCGGGGGCCGGTCCAGGGGATCGTGACGATCGGGCTGCTCGACAGCACCGTCGAGATCCTGGCGGCGCCCCTGGTCGAGTCGGTGGCGCGGCGACACCCCGGCGTCAGCCTGCGCCTGCTCGGCGCCTTCTCCGGCCACCTGCGGCAGTGGCTGGACGACGGCGCCGTCGACATGACGCTGCTGTACAACCTCGCGTCGACACCGTCGATCTCCGTGACACCGCTGCTCCACGAGTCGCTGTGGGCGGTCGCGCCGCCCGACGCGGATCTCGCCGGCGCCGGCGCGCTGACCTGGCAGCACCTGACGAGCCGGCCGCTCGTGCTGCCCGTCGCCGGGCACGGCCTGCGGACCCTCATCGACGAGGCGCTCGCCACGACCGGAGTCGAGCCCACGGTGGCGTGCCAGACGAACTCGATGCTGCTGCAGAGGAAGCTGGTGGCGTCGGGCACCGCGTGGACCGTCCTGCCCGCCGCGGGCATCGCCCAGGACGTGGCGACCGGACGGCTCAACGGTGGCCCGTTGACCGATCCTGAGGTCTCCCGCACCGTCGTCCTCGCCCTGCGACAGGGCAGCCGGATGCCGCCGGCCGTGGAGGTCGTCGCGACCGAGGTCGTTCGGGTGACGCGCCGGTTGGTCGAAAACGGCGCGTGGCCGACGGCGCGCGCCGCTGACCAGCCGGACTGACACCACGGCTCGGCACTCGACGGCGTTGACGGCCGGCGGCGGCCGTGGCCGGCGGGATGAGTCAAGCGGTCCTGCGCGACTGCCGCCGCGCCCGCGCCACATTGGCCCTGCGCCTACCAGCTCAAGTGCCCGGACTGGACAGTGAGCATGGTGGCTGCCGACTTGGACGCCGCGTAGAGCGCAAGCGGCATGCCGTACTCCGGTCGGTCCCCACGCCCACATGCGGCGAGCCCAGCGGCGGACGCGGGCACCGGGTCCCTCGTTCGCGACCATCCACAGTGGTCCTGCGATGCGCGGCCAGACGTGAGGCGAAGCCGGCGACGCTGTAGCTGCGGATCTGTCGGCCCGTAAGGGTCGACCCCCTCCACCGACACGCGGCGGGCATGGAAGAGGATGGGTACCGTCTGGCGGCGCGAACGTGTATCCGCTCGATCCGCATCGGTCTACGAACGGAGGCGCAGCAGTGCCGCACCACAGCAGGCTCCGCATGATCGTTATCGATGTTCCTCAAGACGACCATGACCAAGGGCTAGCGTTCTGGCAGGCGGCCATCGGCCAGGAACTGAGCCAGATCCAGAACCACCCGGAGTTCCACGGGGCGTTCCTGCCGCACCAGGAGCATCTCGCGCTGCTCGTCCAGCGGCTGGGAGAGGGGCCTGCCCGGATGCACCTCGACATTCAGACCGACGACGTGGAAGCGGAGGTCGCGCGGCTGGAACGGCTGGGCGCCAAGCGAGAGCAGCACGTACAGGACTGGTATGTCATGCGCGACCCGGCTGGCCTGCTGTTCTGCGTCGTGCCGCTGAACGCCGGCACGCTGGACGACAACAACGCGCGGCGCTGGGACTAAGCGTCCGGTCCCAGCAATGCCCCCAGATCGAGTTCACCTGCCAGCTAGACGATCTATTCCAAGGTATGAGCTACCGCGATGCCCGTCGCGGTCCGGACCCAACGCCACTCACACTGATTCGATCAAGGCCGTGAGCTGGGCACGCTCAGCAGCGTCAGGCTGTTGACCGGCCCGAGCCGGGCCGCGATCGATCAAGGACAGCACCGGGCGGACGTCGAGATCGTGGTACGCAAGTGCCCCCAGGCGGGCCGATCCGTACCACGATCTACTGGGACGATCCCGACCGAAGTGTCGATCATAGGATCGCCGCGGTCGCCCGGGACGTACCGTCGGCCGACTTGATCAACTTAAGCTGACCGGGCGTTGGGTCCGGACCGTTGCTCCCGCAGCCTCAGCCTCCACGCCTGGCGACCGCAACCCACCCGGCCCCGACCGGCCCGCCCGAGGCGTCAGGGCGGCACTGGCCGCCGATCGAGGACCGAGTCTCTGCTCAGCGGTACTGGAAGTACGTTATGAGGCCGCCATAACGTACTTCCAGTACCGCTGAGCGAACCCCACCCCTGGAATAGATCATCTAGTTCGAAGCCGACGGCGCACGCCTCTCCCCCACGCCCCGACCGCTCGCCACCCTGGCCCACCCCACACCTGCCTGACCCGCCGAGCGCGACCGCCAGAGGCGGATGAGGCTCCAGGCGTCCCCGACGGGAATCAGCAGCGACGCGGGATGAGCCCAGGCCACGACGCCGGTCCAGACCATGGCGGCGATCGGGACGGCACCGCTGAACAGCTGGATTCCGGCCATCACCGCCGCCCAGACGACAGCGGGAAACAACGGGCCGGCGAGAATCACGAGCGCCTCCCGCCAGCGCTGCCGCAGCTGGGGCCGATGTACGCCGGCGCCGCGACGGTCCACCACGATGTTCGCCGGAACCGGGGCATCCGGCGCCTCCGGAACAGTGTGCGCATACTCTGCCGTCGGCGCCAGCAGGCGCAGCGCGAGTACATGCCCGGCCTCGTGTGCCACGAGGCTGGCCCAGATCAGCAGGACCGAGCCGGCCAGGACGGTCGCAAGGATCCATCCGGCGAACACGGACACGACGGTCAGCCCCAACGCCGGCACGAGCAGTGGCAGGAAGTACAGCGTCATCTCGCGCCCGACCACAAGGGCTGCCCGCGGGCCGGAGCGCGGCAACAGCGCGCTCCTGCTCCGAGGCAGCGCGCTTACCCGACCTCCGCCGGGCAGCGGCGTGGTCCGGTCGGTTGGCCGCGAGGCTTCGCGGACGCCGGCCGGCTCGGCCGGGCTGGGCGGCCTAGGCATGGGAAATCTGCGGCCGGGTCAGGCGCGCCATCAGGAAATAGGCGGACATGCAGACGGCCGCCATGCCCACCTGCCCGAGGACGGCCGCCTGCGGTATCAGCTGCCCGACGGTCCAGAGCCCGCCGAGGTAGATGATGCCGGCGAGCCCCACCGACAGCCCGACGCTGAGCGGTTGTTCCGTGCTGTACGGGATGAGCAGTCCCGCGACCATCGCGGCGGACCAGGCGGGCAGTGCCTGCACGAACAGCAACGGCACCTCGGTCCAGCCGATCAGCTGCGTGGAGGCTGCGAGCACGGCGCCGGGCAGCGCGAGGAGAGCGGCCACGGCGAGGCAGACGGTGGCCTTCGGCCACGCCCAGGCGGCCGGGCGGGCCAGCAGATGCATGCTCAGCCAGTGGGTCGCCCGGGTGTGTCCGTACGACTGCACCGCGCCGATGAAGAAGGGCAGCAGCAGCGGAACCGCCAGGACGGGTAGGAACGACGACCGGGTCGCCAGCCAGGCGCCGAGGACGGCGGCGAACACGGCTCCGGTGAAGACGACGACGGCGAGATACTGCGGCGCGCGGGCCAGCATGACCAACTCGTACCAGGCCTGGGCCATCGGGCGGATACGCGGGACGCGGTACCCGACGAACAGCCGGGACGGCGCCGGATCAGGGTCCGCCGGAAGCCGACCAACCAGCAGGACGAACAGCGTCAGGCCGGACGCGGACCAGAGAAGCAGTGACCCGCCGGAAATGGCGCCGCCGTCCGCCGCCGCGGCGAGGACGCGGTGTGGCAGCCAGGCCGAACCGTTGCCACCCAGTTCCAGCACCGGGGCGGCGACCGCGATCGCCACGCCGGTGAAACCGCCCGCGGCAAGGGCATGATGTTGCGGTACACGCAGCCGTTGCACCAGCGGTACGACGAGGTTGAACAGCAGAGCCGTCAGCGGGATCTGGCCGAGCACCAGCAGCAGGGCGGCCGGGATCGCCACCGCGAGCCCGCCCCGCGACGCGTCCGCCAACATGGTCACGGTCGGCGCGGCGAGCGAGGCCACCGCCACCAGCGAGACCCCGAGCATCGGAAGCTGCGTCGCGACCGCGGTCAGCGTACGGCTGACGGGGAGCAACCCGAGCACGTTGCTCAGAGCGGTACGGCGAGGGGCGAGCATCTGGAAGAAGATCGTCACCAGGCTGCCGAGGGTCCAGACCAGAGATGCGGCCAGGGCCCGGATCCGGGCGAGTTCGTCCGGCGGTAGATCCCGCGTCGGCAGCGCCGGCATGACCGTGGTGAGTATGAGGCTGCCGGCGACCATCACGGCGAGCGCCGCCAGCCCGAACAGCGCGACCGTGGTCCGGGAGACACCGAGGGAACGGGTCGTGTCGCGTACCCAGAGCCGACCCGCGACGGCGGCGATGCTGCCGAGGACCCGGGTCGAGTGGCGCAGGCCGCCCGGCCGGGAGGGCGGGTGGGTGGCACCTGTGACCCGCGGCGTGGTCCGGCCCGGATCCGCCGCGGCCGGTGCCTCCCGCAGCAGGCTCACCCCTCGGCCTTGCGGAGCAGCCCGACCAGCAGGCCCGCCAGGCCGCCGAAGAACACCAGCCCCAGGTTGCCCAGGACGTTGGGCGCGACCACGAACTCGAAGCCGCCCTCGACGTCCTGGACGCCGCCTTCCCAGAGCAGCGGGATGGAGTAGACACCCTCCTGGTACATGCCGATCCCGAACGTCGCGGCGCCCAACAGCACAGCGGCGAGGAACCCGGCGACTCCCCCGCTCACCGCGAGCATTACCGCCTTCATTACCGCTCCCACCCTTCCTTCAGCATCGTGTCGAGAAGTTGCGCCCGTTCGCCCTGTTGTGCTTCCAGACCGGTGGTCACCAGGAACGCCTCCTCCAGCGTGTCCACGGAGTAACGCTGCTGGAGCTGGGCCGGCGAGCCTTCGGCCACCACCGCGCCGGCGTGCAGGATCGTGACGCGGTCACAGTCCCGCTGCGCCCGCAACATGTCGTGCGTGGCGATGAGGACCGCCCCACCGTGTCCGGCGTACGAGGTGATGAGCTTGCGCAGCGTCACCGCGGCATCCGGGTCGAGCCCTCGGAAGGGCTCGTCCAGGACCAGCAGGTCCGGGAAGTGCATGACCGCCGCGACGACCTGGAGCTTGCGCTTCATGCCGTGGGAGTACTCCGCGATCTGCCGGTCGAGATCCTCGGCGAGACCGAAGGCCCACGCGAGGTCGGCCGCGGTCACCGAGTCGTCCCGGCCCCGCAGACGATCGTGGAAAGCGAGGTACTCCTGGCCGGTGAGCGAGGCAGGCATCGGCAGGTCGTCGGGGGCCATCCCCAGAAAGTCGCGCGACTTCTTGTCCTGCACCGGTACTCCGTTGAGCAGCAC
The DNA here is from genome assembly GCF_031085175.1 of Phytohabitans maris. Classification (GTDB taxonomy): domain Bacteria; phylum Actinomycetota; class Actinomycetes; order Mycobacteriales; family Micromonosporaceae; genus Phytohabitans; species Phytohabitans maris. The sequence goes on along the minus strand of NZ_JAVHUY010000022.1, from coordinate 36,238 downwards.
CTGGCCCCCGTCCGGGGCGAGCAGGCCGGTTACGAGGTGGAGGCAGGTGGTCTTACCCGAACCGTTCGGCCCGAGCACCCCGTGGACCTCGCCCCGGGCGAGCGTGAAGGACACCTCGTCGAGTACGGTGCGGCGCCCATACCGCTTGGTCAACCCGGACACGGCCAGGACCGGTCCCGGCTCGGGAAGCGACATCTGTGACTCCACCTCGCACCTCGTCAACCGTTGCCGGCGGCCGTCAGAACTGGCACTTGAACCTGAGTCGCGCCGTGAAGGGGTTGGGGTAGCTCACGCTGAGGCCGCCGTCGAAGCTCCCGCCGCGGTTGACGCAGTAGGCGTACGCCCAGGCCAGAAGCCCCACCGCGATCACCACCGCGACGGCGACGAGGACGATGATCCAGACCGCGCTGTCCCGGCGGTCGTAGAAGAACTGCGCCAGCCGGCCGGACCCGGCCACCGGCGCCGCCCAGGCCAGCACGTCCGCCGCCGCGATCGCCGTCCGCCCCGGCAAACCGGTACGCTCCCGGGGCATCGGGGCGACCTCTGTCAACACAGACATCTATACCCTCCTCAAGGGTTTGGAGTGAGAGGCTGTGACCGCGGCGGCGTGGTGCACCGCCGCCTTGCCCCCCGCTCGGCTTGGCAGTCACGCTAGGCAGACCGCCGATTCGGGACCTCATCCCTAGGGCTGAACAGAGATCCCCAGCGCGGCGCCGAGGCCGTATCGCCGGCCGGATCCGCTGCCGCCGAGCCAGGACTGGTAGAACAACGCGGTCAACTGGTGGCGATTGGCGCAGCCGGTCTTGCGTAGACTCGCCCGGATATGAGTGCGGACCGTGGTCTCCTCGATGTGCATCCGGTCGGCAATGTCCCGGTTGGACAGTCCCTGTACCACGAGACGGACGACCTGGCGCTCGCCCGGCGTCAGGTGGACCGAGGCCAAGAGCCGGGTTGCCCCGCCGGCCGAGTCGCCCGGCCGGTCGAAGACCGCCTGGCTGATCCAGCGGCCGCCCCGGGCGACCGTCTCGACGGCGGCGCCGACCTCCTCGAGCGGGACCTGCGTGGGGATGATGCCATGGAGGTTGTCGCTGAGCAGCAACCATGGCACGTCCGTCGCCGTCAAGCCGTCGATAATCGCGACGACCCCTCGGGTCGCGGTCGGATAGGGCGGCGCACCGTGCCGGTACCGCACCGCCGTCCCGGCCGCCACGATCGAGGACCGCACGATCCACACGTCCACGGCGGGGCCGGGATCCCACCGCTCGCCGTTCCCGACCAGGCGCAGGCACACGCGCGGCAGCAACGGCTGTGCGTCCAGGTACCCGGCGATCGCGGCCCGGTCCTGAGGCTCGGCCATGACGCCGACCGTGAGGCGCTCGCCGTTGACCGATACCGCGCCGTTAGCCGCGAACCCAGCCATCCGGTCCCTCCCCGTGTCCTCTCGATGGAAACTGGGTGATATCCAGCTCGGTTGGCTGAAGTACCCTGATCGTTGCGTTTCGCGGGTTCGCTGTGACCCAACGAATCCGCGAACTTTTGTCGGCCTGGCCCTCAGCCACGCGAGGAGGACTATGAGCGGCCGGAAAGGGCTGTGGCGCGTCGCCGGGTTGCCGACGACCAAGGCCGGCGTCGAGCGGGCCTTCTCGTACTTCATCGCGGGGGTCCGGCTGGGCACGGTCGCGCAGATGGTCCCGGCGGTCCACATCGGCGTAGCGACGTCGCCGTACGGCGTCGCCTACCTCGCGTCTTGGGCTGCCGCGGCTTGCGCGGCCGTCGTGGTCAGCGTGGTGACGCTGGTGCGCCGCCGTCCGCTGGGCGCGGCGGGTTCCGCGGCGGACTTCGCGCTGGCCTGCTTCCTGCTGTTGCTGGGGTCTGTGCTGCTGGAGCCGGGCGAACGCCTAGGCACCTGGGTCGCTTACCAGCCCGCCTACGCGCTGTCGGTCATCATCACGGATGGCGGGGTCCGCAGCCGCACCCTCTGGGCGGGCGGCCTGCTCGGCGTCATCGTCTGCTACGCGGTGTATCTCGGCGGCGATGCGAGGGGAGACACGACCGCGACCGCGATCGGCAACGTACTCACCTTCGTGGTGTATGCGCTGGTCGTGCGCATGTTCTTCGGATTCACGCGCCGCATCGCGCACGACGCCGACGCCTCGCGTGCCCGCGCCGCCGAGCTGGCACGGCGCGAGGAGGAAAGACGTGCCCAGGTGATGATGCACAACGGCGTCGCCCTCATGCGCCTGCTCACCGAGCCGGGGACCGACGCCTCACGCTCCCGGCTCATCGACCAGGCTGAAGTGGAACTGCAACGCATGCGCTCGTATCTGCGTGGCCAGGCGCCGGACCGGGATGGGACAACCGCCTACGGAGCGGCCGGTGCCAACCTCACCGTCGCGTTCGCCGCGATGATCGAACGGGTATGCGACCGGTTCGCCGACCTGCACGTCGACGCTTTGCTCGACCTCGGCGCCGACCTGAGACTCCCCGCCACGCAGGCCGAGGCGCTCCAGCGCGCGCTCGAGAGCCTGCTGCTCAACGTACGCGCGCACGCCCGGGCGGACACGGTCGTGGTCCACCTCGACCAAGGCACGGACGGAAGCTGGACGCTGACCGTGCGCGACGACGGCGTCGGGTTCGACCCGGCCTCCGTGACCGCGGGGGTCGGCCTGCGCGAGGTCGTCATGGGTGAACTGCGGCGGCGCGGGCTCCGGGTCGAGATCGAGTCCGCCCCGAACGAGGGGACGACAGTGACGATCTCGTCCGGCTCTGCGCCGGCAGCCGCTCGCGCGACCCTGGACGCCTCCACGGACGCGGTGTGAGGCCCCGGGTGGCGGTGGTCGACGACGCCTCGCTGATCCGCGAGTCGTTCGGCCTCCTCATGCCGGGTCTCGACGTCGTCGCAGCGGTCGCGACCGTGGAAGAGCTGACCCGCCGCCGCCCGGTCGTAGACGCAGTCCTGCTCGACCTGCACCTGGCCAACCTCGAACAGCCCGACGTCCGGCAGGGCATCGCCGCGATCCGCGCGCTGACCAGCCGCGGCTACCGGGTCTGCACCTACAGCCAGGAGGAGCGTCGCTTCGTCCTCGCGGCGTGCATCGCGGCAGGTGCGAGCGGGGTCGTCGCCAAGGCGCTGCCGACCGGCCGGGCCGAACGGCTCCTCATCGAGGTCGCCTCCGGTGGCACCGCCGTGCCGCAGTCGGTCGTCGGGATACTCGAGGTCCTGGTCCGGCGCAACTGCATCACCCTGCTCAGCGAGCGCCAGCGCCAGATCCTCTACGGTCGTGCCCGCGGTCTGAGCTACGGTCAGATCGCCAAGCAACTGTTCGTAAGCGAATCCACACTACGCGGCTACTGGCTCGACCTGACCCGGTCGCTGTCCGACTCCCTGCGCAGCCTCACCCCCAGCGAGATCGAACGAGCCCTCGGACTCGCGCCCGGAGACCTTCTGGAACTCTGGCCCGAAGAAGCCACTGACGCGAAGGACTGGTGGCGCGTCGACACCGGCAAGTGAGCTGACGCCTGCGGGCCTGCCGAGCGCGCTTGTATGCACCGGCTACGATCCCCTGCGATGATCGCCACCCGGATTCGCGTGTCCGTGCTGCTGCTGACCGCCCTGCTCGGGATGGGTGCCTGTGGACAGGGCGACCCGCCGCCACCGCCCCCACCGCCGCCGGGTGCGATCCACGGCATCACCGAGGGGGTCACGCCGGAGCAGGACACCGCCGCGTCGTACGCCTTCGTCGACCTGGCCCGGCGGGTGCGGGAGCACTTCGACGGGCCGTGGGACGCCGACTACTACCGGCTGCCGGTCGGCACCACCTGGGACTCGGTCGTCGCACACTACGCCGGTGCGCTCGGCGAGGGCTGGACCGAAGACACCCGGTACGCGCCGGACGCCGGACCCGGCTACCGCTCCAAGCTCTGGCACGACGGCGACTTCCTGACCGCCGTCGCGCTGCTCGACGACCTGCCGCCGTCGACGACCCCGATCATCATCGTGCTGGTGTCCGAAGAGGACTGAACGCTCCACGAGCGCCATCCGCTCGGCCGCGACGAGCCGTCTCATGTGGACGCCGGTTGGGTGACCATGATGGTCAGCGGTAGACCTGGCGGGGTGTGTTCCTTCGCGGGGATGAGGCCGGCCGCCCGCAGCATCTCGTCGTACGTGCCGGCCGAGTGCACCTCCCCCTCGGCGGTCCACACCAGCATCAGCACGGAGAACAGGTGTGGTGACGGGTCCCGTTCCGGCGGCGCGTCGGTCCTGGTGAAGCCGACGACGACCAGCCGGCCGTCCGGCTTGAGGGCCGCCGTGAGGCGGCGCAGCAGCTCGGTCGCCCGCTCGGCCGAGAAGTGGTGCAGCACATTGGTCACCATCACCAGGTCGTACGGGCCGCCCAGCGGCGTGGTGAACATGTCGCCGGGCAACGGGTGCATCCGGTCGCGCAGGCCGAGCCGCTCGGCGTGCCTGGCCGTCACCTCCAGCACGTTCGGCCAGTCGAGGGACCACAGCCGCGAGTTGCCGTGCCGGGCGGCGACGGTGAAGCCGTAGATGCCGTGTCCACACGCGACATCGAGGATGTCCAGGGACTCGCGGCGGCCCGCCCAGCCGTCGATGGCGTCGGCCAGGACCGCGGCCGTCGGGCCGGCGACCGCGCCGGCGTACGCGGCGAAGTCCTCCCAGTACCCGAACCTCGGCGTCTCGGCGTGCTCGCTGACGACGGCGCCGCCGCCGCGTACGGCCTTGGTGAGCACCTTCAGCGCGTCCCACTCCCAGTCGCTCGCCACGACGTGCACCATGTCGCCGAAGTACGCCGGCCGGCCCCGCACCAGCAGCTCCTCGCCACCGGCCGGCAGCGCGAACCCACCGTCCACAGTGTCCAGCAACCCCACTGCGGCCAGTGCGTGCAGCAGGATGGACGCGCCGCGCGGGACCACGCCGGTCCGCGCCGCCATCGCCTCGACGCTCAGCGGGCCGCCGGCCAGCTGCTCGAACACGCCGAGCTCCACGGCGGTACGCAGCAGCGCGGTTGTCTTGTACGCGTGCATCATGTCGAACAGCGCGGCCCGGGTGAGACCGGTACGGGTCTCGACGGTCACGATCGTCCCTCCCTTGTGGACAGCTTCGAGGGCGCGGGCGAGGCCGCCGCGAACGAGCCCGGAAAATGGCGCAGCACGAGCATCGTGGACATCGACACGCCGTACCGGAACGGCGTGAGCGACGCGCGGTCGGCGGCGTGCCCGGCGCTGCGTTCGAACTCGCGGAAGCGGGTCTCGTCGGTCCAGTCGCTGATGAGGTAGTACGTCGACGGGTCCTCCGCGTCGCGCATCAGCCACTGCTCGAGATTTCCCGGCGTGCCCCGGACCCGCTCGGCGATACCGAACCAGACCCGTTCGAACGCGGTCTCGGTGCCCTCGGTGATGGTGAACCTCAGCATGACGCGAAAGACGTCCGGTGCGGGCATCGTCACTCCTCTCACTCCGCGGACCAGCTGTAGAAGGGCCGTGCGACCGAGTCCGACGGGCCCTGCCAGCCAGGGTCGTAGGGGCGGACGTAGGCCGCCAGCTTCGCGCTGACGTCCTGGAACATCGGGTGCCTGGACATCCGGGGCAGCCGGTCCGAGATCGGCACCGGAGCCTCGATCAGGTGCGCGTAGACGTCGTGGAAGGCGAACAGGGTCCGGCGTACCGCGCCGAGCATCTGGGGCAGGCCGGCGGCATCGGATTCGGCGAAGACCTGGGCGATCGTGTCGACGTCGGCCGGGTTCATCCGGGCGACGATGAGCGTCCTGTGCACGGCGGGCTCCCTGGTCGCAGGTGCGGTCGTCCCTGACCGTGCGCGCACCGCTTCGACTCCAGGTCGAGAAACGCTGGTGTGTCGGCGCCCAGCGGCGGCTTCAGCCGGCGTCGAAGAATCCTGGATCGCCACCGACGAGGATCGGCCCGGTTTAGCCACGAAGGGAGTGCAGGCCGGTGAAGATTCTCATGGTCACCGCGACGGCACCGTCGCATTTCTACCCACTCGTTCCGGTCGCCTGGGCCGCGCGCAGCGCCGGTCACGAGGTACGCGTCGCTCATCAACCGTCGCTCACGGCGGCGGTCGTCGCCTCCGGTCTGCCGTCGGTGCCGGCCGGCGAGGACGTCGACCTCGCCGCCGTCGCCGCGCGATGGCGCGCGCAGAACGCGCCGGGGCCGGGCGCGGGGCCCGACCCGGAGTCGGCCGTCCGGCACGCGGTGGGCCTGTTCGTCGCCATCGCCGAGGCGATGATCGACGACGTCATGCTGTTCTGCCGGCGTTGGGCGCCCGACCTGATCGTGTACGAGCCGACCGGGTACGCCGGTCACCTGGCGTCCACGGCGCTCGGCGTCCCGGCGGTCCGCCACCTGGTGGGCCCGGACTTCTCCGCCGGCCTGGCCGGCACCGAGCAGGAGCTGGCCACGGACCTCTACAAGCGGCACGGGGTAACCGAGATCGACCTCACCGGCGACCTCACCCTCGACCCGTGCCCGCCGGTACTCCAGGCACCGTACCCGCCGCAGCAGCGCCAGCTGGTGCGGTACCTGCCGTACAACGGCGCGGGGCAGGTGCCCAGGTGGGTCCTGGAGGAGCACGACCGGCCGCGCGTCTGCGTCACCTGGGGCACCACGTTCGCCCGGGTCACCGGACACCTGGCACCGGCCCGGCGGGTGCTCGAAGCCCTCGCCGACCTGGACGTCGACGTGATCGCCGCGGTCACCGCGGGGCACAGCGGCATGCTCGGCGAGGTCCCCGACCGGGTACGCGTGGTGGAGGAGCTGCCGCTGAACTACTTCCTGCCGACCTGCTCCGCGATCGTCCACCACGGCGGGGACAACACCACGCTGACCGCGTCGGCCCTCGGAGTGCCCCAGCTGATCATCCCGCTGACGTTCAACCCGTTCAGCCCGGCCAAGGCCGTGGCCACCGCCGGCGCCGGTCTGCACACCGACGGGTCCGACCCGACCGTGGCGGCGCTCCGGGACGGGATCGCGGCGCTGCTGGGCGATGCCCGGTACCGCCACGGCGCCCGGCGGCTCGCGCGCCTGTGCCGCACGATGCCGAGCTCGGGCGAAGCCGTCGCGTCGCTGGAACGGCTCGGTGGCCGGTGAGTGGCACGCGCATCCCGCCGCGGACGACCGTCTGTGTCGTCGGCGGCGGGCCGGCCGGCATGTTCGCCGGCCTGCTGCTGGCCCGTGCCGGCGTCCAGGTGACCGTCCTGGAGAAGCACGCCGACTTCCTGCGTGACTTCCGCGGCGACACCGTCCACCCGTCCACGCTGCAGCTGCTGGACGAGCTGGGCATCCTCCCGCGGTTTCTGGAGCTGCCCCACTTCAAGGCCGAGGAGATGGCGTTCCTGACCGACCACGGCCGGCAGCCGGGCGTGGAGTTCCGGGCGCTGCGGCACCCGTTCCCGTACGCGGTCTTCGTACCGCAGTGGGACTTCCTCAACCTCCTGGCTTCCTGGGGCGGTGGTCTGGGCACGTTCACCCTGCGGATGAGCGCCGAGGTGACCGACGTGATCCAGGAGGACGGGCGGGTGTGCGGGGTGCGGTACCGCGACGAGGCGGGCGAGCACGAGCTGCGTGCGCTGCTGACCGTGGCCGCGGACGGGCGGCGTTCGACGGTCCGGGAGAAGTGCGGTATGCACCCCATCACGTTCGCCTCCCCCATGGACGTCGTGTGGTTCCGGATCCCGCGCCTCCCGTCGGATCCGGTGGAGCCGTTCCTCCGGCTGACCGCGAACCGGTTCGTGGTGCTGCTCAACCGGAACACCTACTGGCAGACCGCGTACCTCATCCCCAAGGACGGGTACGCGCTGATGAAGGCCAAGGGGATCACCGAGATGCGGCGCAACCTGGCCGAGCTGGTCCCCTTCCTCGCCGACCGCGTGCACCACCTGGACTGGGACGGCGTCAGCACGCTGTCGGTACGGATCGACCGGCTGCGCCGCTGGCACCGGCCCGGCCTGCTGTGCATCGGCGACGCGGCGCACGCCATGGCCCCGATCGGCGGCGTGGGACTCAACCTGGCCATCCAGGACGCGGTGGCGGCGGCGAACATACTCCACAGTGGCCTGCGCCGCGGCGTCGTCAGCGAACGCCGGCTGGCCGCGGTCCGGCGCCGGCGGCTGCTGCCGACCGTGCTGACCCAGGCATTCCAGCGGGGCCTGCAGGCCCGCTTCATCAAGCCGCTGCTGGACGGGGAGACGACGGTGCGGCCGCCGCTGCCCATGCGGCTCAGCGCCCGGTACGCGGCCGGTCGCCGCCTCACCGCGCGCTTCATCGGCCTGGGGCTGCGGCCGGAACACGTCCGTACCCCGGCCCGGGTGACCACTCCGGCGGCCGACGCGTAGCTGGCCTGTTCGACGTGTGGCCGGCCGCGCGAGGCGCGGCCGGCCATCGAACCGTGACAGACCTCATGCGTACCGGCGTGCGGGCTCCGGCTCGGCGACGATGCGCGGCTGCGGGATGGGCACGATGAACCGGCCGCCCTGGGCCAGGAACTCATGCTCTTTGCGGATGACCTCGCTGGAGTAGTTCCAGGCCAGCAGCAGGTAGTAGTCGGGCGGGCGGCTGCGGGCCTGCTCCGGCGTGAACACCGGGATCAGGTTGCCGGCCCACACCTTGCCCTGTTTGAGCGGGGTGGTGTCGGTGACGAACTCGATCTCTTTCCGGTCCAGCCCGCAGGCCTGTAGCAGCGCGTGCCCCTTGGACGGCGCGCCGTAGCCGGCGACCCGCTTGCCGCTGGCCACGAGGTCGCGGACCAGCCCGCCCACGTTGTCGACCACCTTGCGGGTCCGGTCGGCGAGATCCTGGTACGGGCGCCCGGTGGACAGGCCCCGCTCCTCCTCCAGGGCCAGCAGCCGCGAGACGCTCGGGGCGGGCGGCCGCACGGTCGGGCGGGACGCGAAGGCCACGATCGAGCCGCCGTGTACGTCCGCGCGCTCGACGTCGACCAGCCGCAGGCCGTGCGACTCGAAGAGCCGGCCGAGGGTGCCGAGCGAGTAGTACGACAGGTGCTCGTGGTAGATCGTGTCGAACTGGTTCTGGTCCAGCAGGTCGACCAGGTAGGGCACCTCGATGGCCAGCGCGCCGTCCGGCGCGAGCACCGCGTCGACGCCGTCCAGGACGTGGTGTACGTCGTCGATGTGGGCGAAGCACTGCCGGCCCAGTACCAGCTTGGCGCGGCCGTGTTTCTGGGCGATCGGGCCGGCCACGTGCGGGCCGAAGAAGTCCGCGACGGTCTCGACCCCGCGGTCGTTGGCGATCCGGGCGAGGTTGCGGGCCGGGTCGACGCCGACCGTGCGCAGGCCGGCCGCGGCGAAGATCTCCAGCTGGGTGCCGATGTTGCTGCCCAGTTCCACGACCAGGTCACCGGCCGTCAGACCCAGCTTGCGGGTGCTCCACTCGACGATCCGCCGCATGTGCTGGGCCATCTGGTCGGACTCGGACGTGAGGTACACGTAGTGGGTGAACAGCACCTGCGGGTCGACGACGTGGCGCAGGCTCATCAACCAGCAGCGCCGGCAGGCGATCACGTCGACCGGGTACACCGGCTCGTCCGGGTATGCCGGGGCCGGGTCGAGAAAGCCGTTCGCCAGCGGTGTGGACCCCAACGACATGACCTCGAGCCAGTCGTCGTTGCCGCAGACCCGGCACCGGTCGACCCGCCTGATGATGTCCCGCATCGCTCCTCCATCCTCGGTTGCCTACATCTGCGCCGGGCGGCTGATCGCCGCCCTGTCCCGCAGCGGCTCCCACCACCGGCGGTTGGCGCGGTACCACGCCACGGTCATCGCCAACCCTTCGTCGAACTGGACCTGGGGCGCGTAGCCCAACTCGCGGCGGATCTTCGTGATGTCCAGCGAGTACCGCCAGTCGTGCCCCTGCCGGTCGGCCACCTGGTCGACCATCTCCCAGCCGTACCCGCAGGCCTCGAGCAGCCGTTTGGTGAGCTCCGCGTTGGAAAGCTCGGTGCCGCCGCCCACGTGGTAGACCTCGCCCGCCCGCCCGTAGTGCAGGGCGAGGTGGACCGCCCGGCAGTGGTCGGAGACGTGCAGCCAGTCGCGCCGGTTGCCGCCGTCGCCGTAGAGCGGGACTCGCCGGCCGTCCAGCAGGTTGGTCACGAACAGCGGGATCAGCTTCTCCGGAAACTGGTACCGGCCGTAGTTGTTGGTGCACCGGGTGACCACGACGTCGAGTCCGTAGGTGCGGTGGCAGGCCAGGGCGAGCAGGTCGCCGCCCGCCTTGGCGGCCGCGTACGGCACGTTCGGCGCCACCGGCGTCTCCTCGGTCCACGAGCCGTACTCGATCGAGCCGTACACCTCGTCGGTCGAGATCTGCACGAAGCGGCGGACGCGGTGCCGCAGGGCCGCCTCGAGCAACACCTGCGTACCCAGCGCGTTGGTCATGACGAACGTCGCCGGGTCCACGATGGAGCGATCCACGTGGGTCTCCGCGGCGAAGTTGACGATCGCGTCGTGCCCGGCGACCGCCGCGTCGACCACCGCGGGGTCGCGGACGTCTCCCCGGACGAAGCGGTAGCCGGGCAGGTCGGCGACCGGGGCCAGGTTGGCCGGGTTGCCGGAGTAGGTGAGCTTGTCCAGCACCGTCACCCGGGTGCCCGCCGAGTCCGGTAGCTCACCTCGCAGAGTGGACCGGACGAACTCCGAGCCGATGAAGCCCGCGCCACCGGTCACCAGGATCTTCATTGTTCAGGCCCTCCCGCTCCTTGGGTGATGTAGCGCCGGAACCTCTCGTAGTCGTACGAGTAGTCGGACGCGTCGTGCCCCGCGGACGCGAGCACGAGGCAGACCGCGTCGGCGGTGAAACCGGCGAGCTCCCGCCAGACCATCGGTCCGATGTAGAGCCCTCGGCTGGGGTCGTCCAGCCGGATCGTCTCCCGCCGCCACCCGTCGTCGACGACCGCGTCCAGGGCACCGGAGGTGGCGACGAGCAGCTGGTGCAGGGTGTGGTGGACGTGCCCGCCGCGCACGGTGCGCGGCGGCACGCCGTAGAGGTAGTACACGCGGGCGATCCGGAAGTCCACCTGCCGCCCGGTCTCGACCACCGTCAGCGCGCCGCGGTCGTCGACGAAGCGGGGCAGTGCGACGAGGTTCCAGCTTCTGGTCGAGGCCGCGGCGCCGGTCACGGCGGCTCCTCAGGCCCTGGTCGCCGAGATGGCGTAGTAGTCGTACAGACCCGCCGTGTACGCCTTGAGGCAGTTGCGGGCCCAGTGGTCGTCGTACCCGTTGAGCCCCAGCCAGTCGTCGAAGCGCTGCCAGACGTGCTCGCCGATGCTCTGCATGACGATGTCCGCGAAGCCGGCCCCTTCGAGAGCCGCGCGGACCTCGTCGGTCGTCGTGGCCTTGTCGTGGCCCGCCGCGAACGTCGGGATCAGCTCGGCCAGCTTGGGGCCGGCCTCGACCGAGCGGGCGAAGAACGTGGTCACGCTGAGCCGGCCGCCGGCGCGCAGCACCCGGGCCGACTCGGCGGCGAACGCCCCCACGTCGGCCACGTGCTCGATCGCCTCGACGGAGTACAGGCCGTCGAAGCGCCCGTCCGGGAAGGGCATGTCGGTGGCCGAGCCGACGGCGAAGCCAAGCTGCCCGCCGGCCTTCTCCAGCAGGTCCTTGTTGTGCTCCTCGGCCAGGCTCACCTGGGCCCGCAGCACGTCCGTGGCGACCAGCTCGGCGGGGCCGAACTCGGTGTACACCACGTGGGTACCGGCTCCGCGGCCGCAGCCGACCTCCAGCAGGCGGTCGTCCGGGTGGACCGGCAGTGCCCGCGCGACAAGCCGATAGAGGTTTTCGCTGGCCTTGATGCGGTCCGCCGCGGTCAACGGACCCGTGCGGGGCGCGTCCACCCAGTAGCCGAGGTTGAGGAAATTGCCCAGGAACGCTGGGCTCCACTCCACGTTTCCGCCGGAGTACTGGGTCGGGTCGGCCACGACATGCCCGCCGCTCGTTTCTCCAGTTGGCATCTTGACCCCTTCCATCGCTGTTCCGAACGTGGTGACCGAGCTTGACGGGTCGGTCTCGAGGACCGTTGGAGGTGCCTGGAGCCGGACTTCCGTCCACTGTGTCCGGACCGCCGAGCGGGCTACGGCCGGAACCGGATCACTTCGCCGGCCGCGTCGACGCCGGCGCCCTTGTGCGCGACGAAGTAGTCACCGTTCGGCGCGATGGCGAGCCCGGTCGGGCGTTCCAGCGGCGAGGTGAGCAGCCGGGTACGGCCGCCGTCGGGTTCGATCCGGACGACCGCGCCGGTCGGATCGCCGGAGCAGAGCCCGTTGGTCGCGTGTTCCAGCACGACGAGCCGGCCGCTGCGGTCGAACGCCAGGTCGAGGATGTTGGTGAAGCCGGTGGCGTGCACGGTCGGCGCCTGGCCGGGGACGACCCGCCAGATTCGGGCGCCGCCGACGGGGAACGGCACGCCGGTCAGCTCGCCCACGTAGTAGGCGCCGTCCGGGCCACGGGTGATGGCGGCGGGCACCGGGTCCATCTCCATCTGGCCGGGTGGGAAGCCGCAGGCGGTGGGCACGGTACGGCCGGCGAGGGCGGCCACCGTCGAGACCTGGCCACCGGTGGTGCCGGCGAGGATGTCGTTGGCCGCGGCGTCGACCGCCACGAAGCCGGTCGAGGACGGCACGAGCGCGTACGGCTGGGTGGCCAGGTCGGTGCCGTCCGGGTTGGCGCTCTGCTCGTACGCGGCCAGGTCGGCGAGGAGACGCCAGCGGCCGTTCGCGAAGGCCTCGACCACGGTGCCGAGCGCGGCGCCGTCCGGTCCGAGCGCGGCACGCAGGGTGGGATCGGTGCCGAAGCCGATCGGCACGAGCATCCGGCCACGGTCGACGACGACGTCGTGTGGACCGAACGCCGCGCCTTCGGCGGTGCTGCGCAGCGACGGTAGCCCGGTGACGACGCGGCGCTGGACACCGCCGGCGACCGCCGTGATCGCCCCGGTGAGCCCCAGGCACGCCTCGTCGCCGGTGGTCGGCCCGCCGATGCACGGCCCGGTACCGCCGTCGCCCGCCTCGGCGACCAGCAGTACGCCCTCCGGGGTGACGGTCAGGCCGCGCGGGCTGTGCAGTCCGGCTGCCACGACGGTGACCGTCGGCCCGGCGCGATGGTCGGCCGCCAGGGCCGGCGCCGGCGAGAGCACCACCGCTCCGGCCGTCGAAGCCGGTACCAGCGCGACGCCGATGCCGGCCCGCCACCCGACGGCGGCCGTCGCGACCAGTGCCCGCCAGGCGACCGTCGCCGATGCCGCGAGCGCCCGCGCCAGCACGGCGGCCGCCACGACGGCGATCGGCACCAGGGCGGCAGCCCGGGCGATCCCGGCCGCGCGCCGCTTCCAGTTTCCGGTCAGCTCCTCCATGTCTGCGCTTGCTCCCTCCGCTGTTGTCGTTGCCCTGGTTGGGAAGCCGTCGAGGCACGCCGGTCGCGGTCCGCGACCGCCTCGATCAGCGCCTTGATGCGCCGCATTTCCCGGGCGCTGTTGCGGTTGATCCGGTCCGCCATGGCCGCGTCGTTCAGCGGTGCGTCGGGCCGAAGCTGGAAGTCCTGCGTCCAGCGCATGAGGGTGGCGCCGTTCTCCTCGGTGAACTCCCACCGGATGTTCATGTACTCGAACGGTCCGGGCTCGACCCGGTGCGCGTGGACGGTGTAGGTCCGCGGGTCGGCAGTGCGCTCGGAGACCCACTGCCAGACCCGGCCCCGCTCGTCGGGGCGCATGGTCAGGCGGAACCGCACGGTGTTGCCGGTGGTGCGCAGGATCTGCACCGCCGCGTACTCGCTGAACAGCTCGGGCCATGCCGCGACGTCGTTGGTGATCCGCCAGACCAGGTCGCGCGCCGCGTTGATGACGACCGAGTTTTCGGTGTGTCCCGCCATCGTCAGCCCTTCGTCCCGAGCCGGCCGTTGACGTAGTCGACCAGCCGAGCCGGAGTGTCCAATGTGCTGGTTTCCGAGTCGGGTATGTGGATGTCGAACAGCTGGGCCAGCCGCGTGGTCATCTCGATCACGGCCAGCGAGTCGTAGCCGAGCTCTTCGAACGACATCGTGGCGGCCTCCGGCGTCAGGTCGACCGACTCGTCGGCGCCGGCGCAGCTCTGCATGATTCCCTTGAGCTCGTCGAGACTCAGTCTTGTCATGGGATCCTCCCTGATCGTTACCGTTCGACCCGGCGCAGCACGGCGCAGGCGTTGAAGCCGCCGTGCCCGCGGGCGATCACGAGGGCGGTCCGCAGCGCGGCCGGGCGCGCCGCGGACACCAGGTCCAGCAGGTCCGGGTACGCCGGGTCGACCACGCCCACCGTCGGCGGGACGACGCCGTCGCGTATCGCCAGCGCGGCGGTGACGAGGTCGAGCGCCGCCCCTCCGGCGTACAGCCGCCCGGTCATCGTCTTCGGGGCGGTCACCGGCACCGCGCGCCGCCCGAAGACGGCCGCGAGTGTGCGCGCCTCCTGGGCGTCGAGGTCGGGCACGCCCATGGCGTCGGCGAACACGACGTCGACCTCGCCCGGCCCGGTGCCGGCCTGTGCCAGGGCGGTCTCGATCGCGGGGCGCAGCGCCGGCGGCCGCCCGGACGACGGGGGCGGGTCGGTGGTCGCGGCGAGCCCGGCGACCTCCGCGTACAGGTTCCGGGCGCCCCGGGCCCGGGCCTGCTCGGCGTCCTCGACGACCAGGACGCCGCCGCCCTCGCCGGGCACGTATCCGCCGGCACCGCGGTCGAACGGCTGGTACGCCCGCTCGGGGTGGCTGGCGCGGCTGACCCAGCCGGACTGTGCCTGGCAGAGCATCGCGTACGGCGACAGCGGCGCCTCGGTGCCGCCGGTGAGGACCACCCGCGCGCCCCGCGCGAGCAGCCGGCCGGTCTGCTGCAGCGCCTGGATGGCGCCGGTCTGCTCGGCGACGATGTTGCCGCATGGTCCCTTGAAGCCGTGCCTGATCGATACCTGGCCGGTGCTGGCCGCGTAGAACCAGGCGATGGACTGGTACACGGTGACCTGTCGCGGGCCCTGCGCCCACAAGCTCTGGATCTCCCGCTGGCCGAACTCGTTGCCGCCGGAGGAACTGGCCAGCACCACTCCCCGCTCGTACTCGGGCACCGCGTCCAGGTCGATGCCCGAGTCGTCGAGGGCCTGCGCCGTGGCGGCCAGGGCGAGCTGGGTCCAGCGGTCGGTGGCGACCATCAGCCGGCCGGGTACGTGGCGCTTGGGCGCGAAGTCGCGCGCGACGCCGGCGACCCGGATCGGCGACCGGGTGGGCACCTCCGCGCCGGTGTGCCGCAGTCCGCTCTGCCCGGCCAGCGTGGCCGACCAGTACGCCTCGGTGTCGGCACCGTTCGGGGCGACGACGCCGACCCCCGTGACCACGGCACTCATCCGGACGCTCCCGGGCCGGCCAGCAGGACCGCGGTCTGAAAGCCGCCGAACCCGCTGCCGACCGACAGGACCACGTCGACGGGCAGTTCCCGGGCGACGTTCGGCACGTAGTCCAGGTCGCAGACCGGGTCCGGGGTTTCGAGGTTGGCGGTGGGCGGCACCACGTTGTGCCGGATGGCCAGCGCGCAGGCGGCGAGCTCGATCGCGCCGATACCGCCCAGCGAGTGGCCCACCATCGACTTGATCGAGCTGACCGGGACGGCGTACGCGTGCGCGCCCAGGCTCGCCTTGAAGGCGCCGGTCTCGTGCCGGTCGTTCTGCACGGTGCTCGACCCGTGGGCGTTGACGTAGTCGATGTCGTCGGGGTTGAGGCGGGCCGCGTCCAGCGCGCTCCGGATCGCCTCGGCCATGTCCAGGCCGTCGGGCTTGAGGCCGGTCATGTGGTACGCGTTGGACCGGCTGGCGTGGCCGGCGATCGCGCAGTACGGTGCGGCGCCGCGCCGCCGGGCGTGCTCGCGGTCCTCCACGATGAACATCGCCCCGCCCTCGCCGAGCACGAACCCGTCGCGGTCGCGGTCGAAGGGCCGGGAGGCCCGCTCAGGGTTGGCGTTGTTGGGTGAGGTGGCCTTGATGGCGTCGAAGCAGGCGGAGGTGATCGGGCTGATCGGCGCGTCGGCGGCGCCGGCGAGAACGACGTCGGCCAGGCCGTCCTCGATCAGCCCCGCGGCGTGCGTGACCGCGTCCAGCCCGGACGTGCAGCCGGTGGAGACCACGCCGGCCGGCCCCTCGGCCTGGATCAGCCAGGCCAGTTCGGTGGCGATGCTGGACGGTGCCAGCCACTGGTAGAGGTGGGGTGCGGCATAGGCCGGGTCGACGTCCCAGTCACGGCCGCCGTCACTGACCACAATGTACTCGCGTTCCAGGCTGATGGTGCAGCCGGTGGCGGTGCCGACGCTGACGGCAAGCCGTTGCGGGGCGGTAGTCTCCGGCTCGAAGGCCGCGTCGGCGATCGCTTCGCGGGCCGCCACGACCGCGAACTGGGTGCAGCGGTCCATCCGGCGCGCCTCCTGGGCGGTGAGCCCGAAGGCGGCGGGATCGAAGTCGCACTCCGCGGCGATCTGCGAGCGGAAGCTGGACGGGTCGAACAGGGTGATCCGGCGGGTGGCGGTGCGCCCGTCGGTCAGCAGCTGCCAGAACTGCTTGCCGCCGATGCCACCGGGCGCGACCACGCCGATGCCGGTTATCACCGCCTGGCGGGGGGTCATGCCGGCCGGCCCTCCGAGCGCGCAGGCTCCGGCAGCTCGGTCTCCGTGTCGACGTGTCCGAGCTCCGGACGCGGGGCCAGCGGGCCGAGGTGGAAGACGACGAACGCTTCCTCGTCCGCGTCGTTGACGAGCCGGTGCGAGCAGTACGGCGGGATCAGCAACGAATCGCCGGCGGCCAGTTCGGTCTCGGTGCCGTCGAGCTGGACCCGGATCCGGCCGCGGACGACGAAGAGAAACTCCTCCGAGTACGGGTGGTGGTGCGCGCTGACCCGCTCCCCGACGCCCATCGTCACCACGCCGTTGAAACCGGACGTCGTGCCGGCTGAGCGCGGACTCAACAACACGCGCACGTCCGCGCCGCGGCGCCGATCGGGTGCCACGTCTGCCATCGCGACTTTCCTGGCGGTCGCGCGAGTGGTCATCTCAGTCCTCCGTACGGATGTGTCAGCCGGTGATTTGGACGTTCACAAACGCTGCTCGAGTCCCGGTCCAGGCTGGATGGACGGTCAGAGCCCGCTGGCGACGGCCGCCGCGTGGCAGACGGCGGCGAGCACGCCCAGCCCGGTCCGGACGAGGTTCCAGTCGCGCCAGCGGCGGCGCGGGTCCACCCGTTCCCAGTCCGCGGGCAGGCTGGCCGGGTCCAGCCGCTCCACCCAGGCGTTGATCGGGACGATCGTGGTCAGGGAGACTCCGATGACCGCGAGGAACAGCAGGCCCGCGGCGAGGAAGAGCACACGGGCGGGGTCCGTGTCGACGAGGCCGGCGAGCGCGAGGTTGGCCAGCGCCGACAGCACGATGCTGCTGGGCATGTAGCGGTCCATCCGCCCGACCATGAACCGGTGCAGCGGGGCGAACTGCTCCTTGGAGAGCGCGAGGGTGAGCGGCGCGCCCATCACCGCGCCCACCATCAGACCGCCGGCCGATAGTCCGCTGAGGACAATCGTGGCCGCGACGAGAAGCTCCACCGTCCACCCCCTTCAGACCGGGCCGGTCGAGCAGCGATGGTTTCCGGCCCGGCTCGAGGACCGATGGAGGCACCGCCATCCGCGGCGAGTGCCCTTCGAGCAGCCGTCGAGTGCACCGGCGAACCATCGTCCTCGTCTGAAGCGTCGATCCAGAGAGGACGGTGCGCTGTGACAGCCACCAACCCCGTCACGTCCCACCCGAGCCCGCCCGGTCCCGCGCACGGCCCGGCCGTAGCGGCACCGGCCAACGGCGGACCGCCGGCGCGCGCCGTGCTGTTCCAGATGATGTCCGGGTACGCCGTGTCGCAGGCGATCCACGTAGCGGTCCGGCTCGGCGTCGCGGACCTCGTCCACCGGGGTGCGTCGACCACCACCGAGCTGGCCGCCGCGACCGGCGCGCACGAACAGTCGCTGCACCGGCTGCTGCGCGCGCTGGTGGCCCTGGGCATCCTCACCGAGCGCGAGCCGGGCCGCTTCGGCCTCACCCCGCTCGGCCAGCCCCTGCGCGGCGACGTCCCGGACTCGCTGCGGCCGCACACCATCCTGTACTGCAACGAAGCCGGCTGGCAGGTGTGGGGCCAGCTGCTGCACAGCGTCACCACGGGCGAGCCGGCGTTCCCGTTCGTGCACGGCACGGACGGGTTCAGCTACCTGGCGGACAAGCCGTACCTGTCCGAGGCGTTCAACGACACGATGGCCGCCGAGACCGAGATCATCGGCACCGGCATGGTCGCCGCGTACGACTTCAGCCAGTTCGGCACCGTGGCCGACGTCGGCGGCGGCAACGGCGCGCTCCTGTCCCGCGTGCTCACCGCGTTCCCGACCGTGCGGGGCATCCTCTTCGACACGGCCGCCGGCGTCGAGGAGGCCGTCAAGCATCTCTCGGACGCCGACCTGTCCAGCCGCTCCACCGTCGTGGCCGGCGACTTCTTCGAGTCAGTCCCGTCGGGTGCGGACGCCTACCTGCTCAAGAGCGTGATCCACGACTGGCACGACGACCGGGCCCGGGTGATCCTGGGCAACTGCCGCAAGGCGATGTCGGCCGACGCCAGGCTGCTGCTCGTGGAAGTGGTCCTGCCGGCCACGGTCAGCTCGCCGGCGCTGGCGCCGGTGCTGATGAGCGACCTGACGATGCTCGTCACCACGGGCGGCCGGGAGCGGACCGAGGAGGAGTTCCGGACGCTGCTGGCCGGGACCGGATTCAAGCTGACCTCGGTCAGCGCGCCCTTCGGCCCGCTCCAGCACCGGGTGATCGAGGCCCGGCCGACCGGCACCGCCTGATCCCCCACCGGACTCTCCTGCGAGGCAACCATGGATCTGGAAATCAAGGGACGTACCGCTGTCGTGACCGGCGGTACCCGGGGCATCGGCCGTGCCATCGTCCTGGCGCTGGCCCGCGCCGGGGTCAGCGTGGCGACCTGCTACCGCTCCGACGAGCAGGCGGCCCGGAGCTTGGACAAGGAACTGGCCGCGATCGACGACCGGCACCTGGTCATGCGCGCCGACGTCGGGCAGTCCACCGACGTGACCCGCTTCGTCGACCGCTGCCAGGAGCATCTGTCCACTGTCGACCTGGTCGTCAGCAACGCGGCGCTGATCAGCCACGTACCGTTCCGGGACCTCGACCTCGATGAGTGGCGGCGGATCGTGGACAGCAACCTCACCGGGCCGTTCCAGGTGGTCCGGCAGTCCCTGCCGTTGCTGACGGCGCGCGGGTCTATCGTGCTGATCGGGTCCCGGGCGGCTTCGGCCGGCGTGCCGCTGCGCACGCACTACACGGCGGCGAAAGCCGGCCTCGTCGGACTGACCCGGTCGCTGGCCAAGGAGCTCGGGCCGGACGGCATCCGGGTCAACGTCGTCGCCCCGGGGGTGATCGACACCGACGCCGCCGCGGGGCTGGACGACACCCAGCGTGCGCGGTACCGCGCTCTGACGGCGCTGCACCGCATCGGCGAGCCGGCGGAGGTCGCGGACGTGGTGCTGTTCCTGGCCAGCGACCTGTCCCGGTACGTCACCGGACAGACGATCAATGTGGACGGAGGTATCTGACGTGCGGGTCGTGGTGCTGACCTGGTATCGCGCCGGCGACACCGGCACCGAGGCGGTACGGGAGGCGTTCCTGGGCGTGAGCGAGCGGCTGCGCGGCCAGCCCGGTCTGCTCTCTGCCCGGCTGCTGCTCTCCCAGGACGAGCCGGACAGCCTCGTCATCGTCAGCGAATGGGCGGACATGGCGGCCTACAAGGCGTGGGAGACCGAGCCGGCCCACCGCGACATCACCGAGCCGCTGCGGCCGTACCAGGACCGTCAGCGCGCCCGGCCGTTCGAAACCTTCCGGGTCTCGGCCCGGTTCGCCTCGATGCCGGCACCCGCGGAGCGGTGATGGACGGCATGTGCGAGAGCTGCCCCCGGCGGCGGCGGTCGGTGCGCCACCGCCTGTGGGCGGCGGTGCGGTTCGCGGCCGAGTACCTGTACGACGGGCTGATCGTCGTCGGATACAGCATGGGGCCGGTGGCGCCGGTGCAGTGGACCCGCCGGGGGCAGTGGCGCCGCGGACCGCGGCGCCCCGCGAAGCAGGTGCCCGTTCGGGGCGGCTGCCCCTGCCAGCGCCCGCCGGCCGGCGACGCGGGCCCGATGCCGGCGCACCCGGAGCGCGTGACGCCCGGCGTCGCACCGTCGGCGGTGGAGCGCCGGCTGTGGAGCCAGCTCGACCCACCCCGCTGAGCTTCGCCGGTCGCGGGTACCGCGCCGTCGCGGACCCGGTCCGCTGTGGACGGATCCGCCAGCGGCGGGTCAAGCGCCGCGTAGGCCTTGGAGCTGAACCTGACCGGCGGTCTGCTCCTCCACACCGGACAGGATCTGCTGGTGCAGCTGCCGGATCTCCAGAGACGGCCCGAGGCCCAGCTCCTCCCGGAGGATCCGATGGAGTTTCTGGTACACGTTCAGCGCCTCGACCCGCCGGCCGGATCGGTGCAGGGCGAGCATGAGCTGGCCGTGAAACCACTCCTTGAACGGATGCATGGCGGCGAGGGTCTTCAGCTCACCGATCAGCTCGCGATGCCGCCCCATGCGCATCTCCAGTTCGATGCAGATCTCCCAGGCACGCAGGTACTGCTCCTCCAGATGCGAGACGTGTACCCGCAGCAGTGGGCCGAGGATCAGGTTGGACAGGGGCGCGCCGCGCCAGGTCCGCAAGGCTCGGCGCACCATCCGGGCCGCGCCGACCGGGTCCTCGGCGGCCACCGCGCGGGCGCCCTCGACGAGGTCCTCGAAGCGGCGCGCGTCGACGTCCGGGCGGCGGGCCCGGAGCACGTAGCCGGACGGGTGGGTGCTGAGGACGTCCATCCCGTCGCGCGGCGCGCCCATCTCCGCAAGGTACTTGCGGATCTGGTAGATGTACGTCTGGCACGTGGTGACGGCGCTCCGCGGCGGCCGGTCGACCCACAGCTCCTCGATGAGCGACTCGCGGGGCACGGGTTGATCGGCCAGCAGGAGCAGGGCGAGGACCTGGCAGACTTTCGGCGCCGTGGGGCTGCTGACCACCCCGTTGTGCACCACCTCGAACGTACCCAGAACATTGAAGTTCATCAGAAGCCTCCTCCTCCTTCGGTGAAACGTCCTGGCAAGCTCCTGCGACGGCTGAGGGCGACACACGCCTGGGCCTCCTCCCGTCGGTGTACCCGGGGGGTGGACGCGGTCAGGACCGGCCGGCGACCGGCACGACGCACTCGAAGAGGTGCAGCGTCGGCAGCGTTCCCGGGATGGCACGGCTGCTCAGCACGGTGAGGCCGACCTTCTCGAAGATGCCGACGAGATCCCGGGCACGGTGCTTCTTCCCACCCACGTTGAGCAGCAGGGTGAGATCCCACCCGACGGTTATCCTCATCTCGTCGGCGCCGGTGTCCAGAAGCGTGCTCACGACCGCGATCCGGGCACCGGGCCTAGCCGCGGCCGCGATGTTGCGCAATACCGCGACCGAGCTCTCGTCGGGGCCCTCGACGATGTTCTTGAGGATATAGAGGTCCGCGTTACCGGGCACCTCGCTCAAGAAGTCTCCGGCCACGATGTCGCACCGCTGGCTGAGCGGCTCCCGGCGCAGGGCCGGGTCGACGTTGGGCACCACGGTCTCGAGGTCGAGCAGCACGCCGTGCGCGCCCGGGTGCCGTTCCAGCAGCTTGCGCAGCAGGTGTCCCTGCCCGCCGCCGATGTCCGCCACGCGGCGCACGCCCCGCATGTCCAGGACCTCGACCACGGCCGACGACGAGCGCTCGCTCGACTGTGTCATGGCCCGCATGAAGTTGCGCTCCTCTTCGGGAGTGTCCTGCTTGAGGTAAGCGTAGAAGCCCTTGCCGAAGAGATCCTCCGTCACCGGACCGCCGCGCCGGACCGCCTCCGCGAGCAGCGGCCAGGCACGCCAGGTCCACTCGGCGCCGAGCCAGAGGACCATGTACCGGAGGCTGTCGGGCGCGTCCTCGCGAAGCGCCCGGGACGACTCGGTGTGCCGGTACCAACCCTCCTCGACCTCTTCGAAGATTCCCTGCTGGGTGAGGGCGCGCAGCAGGCGGTCGAGCGCGTCCGGATCGGTGCGGGTACGGCCGGCGAGGTCCGACACGTGCGCCGGTTCGTCGTCCAGCGCATCGGCCACACCCAGCCTTGTCGCGGCCAGCAGGGTGCCCGCGGCGGCGGCACCAAACGCGACGTCGAGTATGGACCGTGCGGTATCGCGCGCGTCAGTACTTCCCGGTGGCATGGTCAGCCCCTCTCCCATTGTCGTGATCTCGTGATGAGGCTCGTCAGAAGTACTCGAAGCGCTATCCACCAACACTCAAGCCATCCTGCCGGCCACCGGCTTCACCCCGGTGTCACCGGCCTCGGCCGCGACCGTTTCACCTGCCCCATATCCGGCTCGGGCACGGCAGGGCCGGAGGTCGCGCGGCGTCGGGACCGCCCAACGGCCACTGTGGACGGTGCTGGTCGTCGCGACGGAGCGGGACGGCGAGCGGCGCTCAGACCGGTACGATCTCGGCCCGCGCGCGCACTTCGTCGATCAACCGCGCCTGGGTGACGGCGGCGTCGACGGGACCGCCCCGGGCGGCACCGTCCAGGACCGCGGCACGGAACGCACGGATGGTGTTGGCGACCTGGTCGTCGGGGGCGAGGGTCACTTCCTCGATACGCCCGCCACGATCGATCCGGACCACCGGCCGGTGATCGGCGGGCGGCGAGAACGCCCGGTCCAGCGTGAGCCGGCCGGCGCTGCCCACCAACCGGTACTCGGTCCGGTAGGTGTGCTCCATCCCGAACTCGAGCCGCGCGGCGACCCCGGTCGGCGTCCGGAGCAGCACGCTCCCGGAGAGCACGACCCGACGCGCTCTGTCCAGGCGCAGGACCGCGCCCACGACGCTCAGCGGATCCCGCAGCAGCAGCATCGCGGCGCGGATGGGATACACGGCGATGTCGTACAGGGCGCCGCCTCCCAGCCGCGCCTCGTAGCGGATGTCGTCGGACGGTCGCGGCGGGATCGCGAACGTGCTGGAGAAGGAGCGCACCTGCCCGATCGCCCCACCGTCCACCAGCGTCCGCACCACGGAGTGCTGCGCGTGGTGCACGAACATCACGTTCTCCCGCAGGACCAGACCCAGCGCCGCGGCCGACTCGTACAGCGCGGCGGTGTGCCGCGCGCGCATGGTCAACGGCTTCTCGACCAGCACGTGCCTGCCGGCGGCGAGCGCACGGGCGGTCCACAGCCGGTGCAGCGAAGGCGGCAACGGCAGGTAGACGGCGTCGATGTCCGGCCGTTCCAGGAGCGCGTCGTACCCGACGACCGCCTCGGCACCGAACCGCTCGGCGAACCTGGTCGCCTTGGCCGGGTCACGGCTGGCCACAGCGACGAGGCGCACGCTGTCGTCGGCGCGCATGGCCGGCAGCACCCGGCGCCACGCGATGTCGGCACACCCCAGGAGGCCGAACCGGAGCGGCTCCGGCGAGGACGGCGGCCTCACGCGCCCCGCCTCTTTCGGCCGGCCGCCGCCTTGCGCGATGGGAGCCCGGCCGCCGCCTTGCACGGTGGGAGCCCGGCCGCCGGCGGGACGGTGTGCAACCGGCGAAAGTCAGCGGTTGCACACCGTACGTGGTCAGGCCGCGCTGGACCGGGCATGCGACGGCCGGCTTCCGACCGGCTCCGCCTCGCCGGTCCGGCGCTCCATCTCGCGGGCGATCTCCAGCCACGACTCGGCGTATCCGCGGGCGATCTTCCCGACCAACACCGCACAGTGCGGCGGGACGCCCTCGATCGCCTCCGGCCGCCGGGTGGCGTCCATCGCCCACGCCAGCCAGCGCAGCAGCGTCCGGCCCGAGTCGCTGTATCGCAGGGACGGATCGCGACGCAGCCCGTCGAGGATCGACTCGACGTCCGCCAGCTCCGGAGCCAGCGCGTCGCCGTCCGCGTCGAGGTGCGCGAACTCGCTGGCGCCTCCGCGCTGCCGGCCGGGCACCGGGTCCTCCCCGGCGAGGACCCGTGCGCGCACGTCGCGCACCGTGCCTACCGATATCCCGGCCGCCCGAGCGATCTCCCGTAGCGAGAGATCGGGCCGGTCCGCGATGGCGCGTCCGGCGATGCGCCGCCCCTCCGCCGTGCTCAGCGGCCGTGCCCGGCCGTCGCGCCCGACCCGGACCGGCGCGCCCTGCCCGCCGGCGCGACCGCGGATCGCCGCTATGGTCTTGGCGGCCAGACCGGTGGTCGCCGCGACGAACCGGTCGGAGAGCTTGGGATCGGCCCGGACGATCCGCGCCGCGGCGACCTGCCGGTCGTGCAGTGTCAACGGCAGCCCGTGCGCCACGTTGGCCCGGACGGCGAGCAGGAAGGCCGCCTGCCGGGTACCGGCGAAGAACCTGACCTCGATGTGCTCGCGCCGGCGCAGGCGGGCCGCGAGCAGGCGATGCATGCCGTCGATGACGGACATCGTCTGGCGGTGCACCGAGATGGGCGGCAGACACTCCACGACCTCGGACAGGGCACGCACGTGACCGTGGTCGACGCCGCCCAACCTGGGGGTGTCCGCCAACCGGAGCTCCCCGACCGGCACCCTCACGACGCCTTCGTCGTACCCGTACCCCGTACCTGAATAGGGCCCTCCCTGAGGGCTTCCTGACACGACGTCGGAACCCATGGCTCTCCTTCTCCGCAGGAAACAGGATCGCCCCGCACCGGGCAGGAAGATTCGCCCCGAGCCAGCGGACGACGCGACCCGTGCGACCGCCTACCTCACAAGGTGCCGCGGAGCGATGACCAGTGGATCAGGCGCCATGAGAAGGCTGACAACGCCCCTCTATGGACCAAGAAGGGATGCTCAAGAAAGCGCCCGAAGCGCTCTTGGAATTTCAGCCTCATGAACAACGCATCCAACGTAAGTCTCCCCCGCCGAGACCTAGAGGCACTTCAATTACCTGACGCGAGACTACCAGCGGCCATCGAAGCCGGGCAAGCCTGGCCGAGTAGATCTGTGTCCACATTGGCCACTTCGCCAACGGTCAACTTGCCATTGTTACTCGAAGACCCAAGATGTTGGAACCATTTTTCTGTTTACCGCACCGGGGCTTTTCCATCGGATTCGCGACACCGCCTGATCGGTACGTCTGACCTACCGCTGCCGGGCCAGCACCTTGTCCTCGGGCTCGAGCGGGGAGTCGCCCGTCGGGATCTCAGGATCACCCGACTTCTCCTATGTGTCAACTAGGGCTTTGTCGCCCGGAGCCCGCCGCCGACAAGGGTATTGGTCGGGTCGGTGACCCAGGTCACAGATCAAAAACCCTGCAAAGCCTATAGGCTCAGTAGGAAATTCGGCGGTGACCGTGGGCGGGTTGACCGGCCGCGTCCGTCGCCTCGGTCCGGGTCGCGCCGCCGGTCCGTCGGGTCCGCGGGAAGGCAGACCCGTGCCCGCCGCAGGCGATCAGCAACCATATGAGGAGCACCAGAGGTGGCGAAGAAGCAACTCAAAATCGGTTTGGCGGCCTACGGTTCTGGCTGGGACAACGACGCGTGGCGCCTGCCGGAGTCCGCGAACATCGGCTTGAAGGATCCGAGCGTGATCCTCGACATCGCCCGCATCGCCGAGCGCGGCAAGCTCGACTACGTCTTCGCCGGCAGCTCGCTGGCGACCGAGCCGGACCGGTGGGGTCGCATCTTCCGATGGGACAACACCGCCTTCGGTGGCTTCGCCGCCGCTCAGACGAAGAACATCGGCTTCCTGCTGACCTACAACACCTCCTTCGAGCACCCGTTCTTCGTGGCCCGCCAGCTCGCCACCCTGGACAACTTCAGCGGTGGCCGGGTCGCGTTCAACGCGGTCACCGGCATCGACCGGGAAGGCGGCCCGACCGGCAACTTCGCGAACTGGCCACTGCCCGACCAGGACACCAAGTACTCGCGGGTGGCCGAGTTCACCGAGGTGCTCAACCAGCTGCTCTACAGCTGGGACGAAGACTTCCTGCTCGACGACAAGGACAAGGGGCAGCTCGTGCGGCCCGGGTCCTGGCACCCGCTCGACTACAGCGGCGAGCACTTCGTCGTCAAGGGCCCGCTCAACGTCGTACGCCCGATCCAGAAGGCCATCCCCAACGTCCACGTCGGCGCCTCCCAGCGGTCGGTCGACTACGGCGTGCGGTACGCGCACGCGCGGTTCGCGCCCTATCTGGGCCACGAGGCCGGCAAGCAGGAGTACGCCCGCCAGAAGGCACTCATCGCCGCCGGTGGGCGTGACCCTGACAAGTTCAAGATCCTGCCGGGCGTGACGTTCTACATCGGCGCGACCGTCCGGGAAGCCCGGGAGAAGTTCCGCCAGGTCCAGGAGTTCACCCTCGGCAAGGAGATTCCCGAGGCGATCGGCCGCGCGGTCGGCGTCGAGCTTGCCGGCGTCAAGCCGACCGAGCGCTTCTTCAGCGTCGTGGACATCGAGAAGATCGGCCCGGACACCCTGAAGGCGCTCATCCCCGAGGCGGTGCAGCGGCGGCAGGCGGCCGGCGCCGCGCGCGCCAGCACCGACGACCGGGAATGGCTGCGCAGGACGGTGGTCGACCAGCTGGGCGAGGACGTCACGCTGGCCGACGTCTACCAGTTCGTCGTCAAGCGCCGCTTCGGCCAGGGCATCCTCGTCGGCGACGCCAAACGCTTCGCCGACTTCCTGGAGGCCGGGCTGGAGGACGAGGTCTTCGACGGCGTGCAGCTGTTCCCGCCGTACCACCGCGGCCCCGCGGACCTGTTCGTCGACCTCGTCGTGCCCGAGCTGCAGCGGCGCGGCATCTTCCGGACCGAGTACGAGGGCAAGACCCTCGAGCAGAACCTCGGCACCGCCGAATAAGAAAGTGAAGGAACAATCGTGACTACCACGCGGATCCGGCTTGCGGCGCTTTCGGTCGCGGCGGTCGTCGCCGGCGGTCTCGCCGGCTGCGGTTCCAGCGGCGGCGAGGCCGCGGAGAAGAAGGGCAAGGAGGGCGGCACGGCGGTCATCGCGCTCACCTCGGACCAGCAGGGCGTCGATGCCGCGAGCCTCAACGACGTACGCGAGAACGTGACCAGACAGCTGACCGACTCACTCGTCTACCGCAATCCCGAGACGGAAGAGTACGAGCCCTGGCTCGCTACGAAGTGGACGGTCTCGGACGACGCGTCCCAGTACACGTTCACCCTCCGCGACGACGTCAGCTTCAACGACGGCACCAAGCTGACCGCGGAGGTCGTCAAGGCCAACATCGAGGCGTTGCAGCAGAAGGGTGTGCACTCCACACCGGCCGGCCTGGTCCACGGCGTGAAGGTGGAGGTCGTCGACGAACACACCGCGAGGTTCGTCCTCCCCCGGGCCAACGCCGGCTTCCTGGCGAACATCTCCCGCGCGGACGTGGGCATAGTCTCCGCCGCCACCGCTGCCAAGCCGCTGGCCGAACGGCAGAAGAGCATCGACGGCAGCGGACCGTTCAAGCTCGTCTCCTGGGACGCCAACCGCGCGGTCGTGCTCAAGCGCCGCGACGACTACAAGTGGGCGCCGGCGAGCATCGCGCACGACGGACCGGCCTACATCGAAGAGCTGCGCTACGAGGTGATCCCCGAGGACCAGGTGATCTACGAGAGCCTGAAGGCCGGCAAGGTGGACTTCTTCGAGGCCGTAAACCCGTTGCAGGTCAACACGCTCAAGGCGGCCGGGGTACAGATCTCGGACGTGATCGGTTCTCCCGGCCTGGCCCAGGAGCAGCCACTCAACGTCTCCAACCCGATCCTGCGCGACAAGCGGGTCCGGCAAGCGCTTCAGTACGCGATCGACCGCGACGCCATCAACAAGGCGACCTGGTTGGGCACCAACCAGCCGGCGGCGAACATCTTCGCCCGCACCAACCCGTTCTGGACCGACCTCGGCCAGTACCTCGTGCACGATCCAGCCAAGTCGGTGCGGCTGCTGGAGGAGGCCGGCTGGGCACAGGTCGGCAGCGACGGCATCCGGGTCAAGGACGGCAAGCGCCTGTCGCTGCGGGCCGCGCAGAACAGCGCGACCGTGCAGATCGAGCAGGAGGCGTGGAAGAAGATCGGCGTCGAGCTGGTCATCGACCCACCGCTGCGGGCCGAGGCGAACAAGCGGATCCTGACCGGCGAGTACGACGTCACGTACTGGGAGCAGACCTACCCCGACGCGGACATCCTGCGCGCCAACTACGGCCGGACCTCCGGCTCCAACAGGTCCATTTTGGACCCGTCGAACGCCGAGGACGCCGCGCTCGACGCGCTGCTGGAGAAGCAGGCGGTGACCTCGAACCCCGAGGAGCGCAAGCAGACCGTGAACGAGGCGGCGACGATCCTGGTACGGGACGCGTACACGCTGGCGGTCCTGGAACGCGGCAAGGTGTGGGCGCTGGGCAAGCGCCTGCACGACGTCACTCCCAACGGCGTCGACCAACTCTTCTACACCGCGTGGCTCTCGAGCTGACGGCGGTGCCCGACGATCGCGGCGGTGGATGCCGGGCGTCCACCGCCGCGATCCGACCACGGGCGGACGACACATGGGATACCTGAAGTACATCTCGCGACGGCTCGTCTACGGGATCCTGGTGCTGTTTCTCACCTTCACCGGGTCCTTCTTCCTGCTGTTCATCGTCCCGGGCGACGCGGCCGGCGCGCTGACCACCGGTGGCGAGGGGGCCAACCTGGCGGCCGCGCTCCAGGAGCAGCGCGAGGTGCTCGGGCTGGACCGGCCGATCCAGACGCAGTACTTCGACGCACTGTGGAGCGCCCTGCACGGCGACTTCGGCATCAGCTTCCGGGAGAAGGTGCCGGCCAGCACCGTCTACTTCGAGGCGTTCGGCGACACCCTGCGCCTGGCGTCGGTCGGCCTGCTGCTCGCGATCGTCGTCGGGCTGGCCGTCGGCCTGCTCACCCAGGTGGTCCACCTGGCCTGGCTGCGGGAGCTGCTGCTGGCCGTCCCGCCGCTGTTCGTGTCACTGCCGATCTTCCTGACCGCGCTTTTGCTGCTGCAGCTCTTCGCGTTCAAGCTGGGCCTCATCGAGCCGTTCGGCGACGAGTCACTCGCCGGGCTGGTCATCGCCTCGCTGTGCATCGCCTTCCCCGGCGGTGCGAACATCGCGCAGTTGCTGGCCGTCAACCTGGAGCGGACGATGCGGTCGCCGTACGTGGAGACGCTGTCCAACTGGGGGCTCACCCGCCGGGAGATCCTCTACCGGCACGGCCTCAAGAACGCCGTGCTGCCCGTCCTCACCTCGTTCGGGACCACCGTCGGCAACATCTTCGCCGGCACGGTCATCACCGAGACGGTGTTCTCCCGCAACGGTGTCGGCCGCATCATCGTCGACGCCGTCAACGCCAAGGACATCCCGGTCGTGCTGATCTCCGTGACGATCAGCGCGGCGATCTTCGTCGTTGTCAACCTGCTCGTCGATGCGCTCTACCCGATCATCGACAAGCGCATCCAGGTCGCATAGGTCGCCGCCATGACAATCACCAGCTTCCTGCCCAGAACAGCGTTCGCCGCTCGCGGCGGTGCCCGGCGGCGCCTGATGCGCCAGCCGACGTTCGCGCTCGCCGCGGCGTGGCTCGCCCTCGTACTCGTCGCGGCGGCCGCCCCGGGGCTGCTGACCCGGTACGACCCGTACGCCATCGACGAGGACCACGTCCTCGCGCCGATGTCGGCGGCCCACTGGTTCGGCACCGACCAGTTCGGCCGGGACACGTACGCCAGGGTGGTCTACGGCACCGTCGAGTCGCTGAAGGCCGCGGTCCTGGCGGTCCTGATCGGACTCGTGGTCGGCAGCCTCATCGGCCTGCTCTCGGGCTTCGTGGCCGGCAAGGTGGACACCGCGGTGATGCGCCTCGTCGACACCATGCTCGCCATCCCGGCCCTGATCCTCTCCCTGGCCATCCTCACCACCCTCGGCCCGGGGACCATCAGCATCGGCATCGCCATCGGCGTCAACAGCATCGCCAGCATCGCCCGGCTGATGCGCTCGGAGGTGCTGTCCGTCAAGGAACGCGCCTACGTCGAGGCGTCCCGGTTCTTCGGACACGGCATGTGGTACCGGCTCGGCCGGCACGTCATCCCGAACGCCTCCGGATCGGTGCTCACCGCCGCGATCCTCGACATCGGCACCGCCATCCTCGGCGTCGCCTCGCTCAGCTTCCTCGGCCTGGGCGCCCCACCGCCGACGCCGGAGTGGGGTTCGCTCGTCGCGGAAGGGCGTGGGTTCTTCCCCACCCAGTGGTGGATGAGCATCCTGCCCGGAGCGGTCATCGCCGTCAGCGTGCTCTCCGTCTACAAGGTCGCCCGGGTTCTGCGGAACTCCCGGTCGGCCAACATCGCGTGAGGAACGCCCGTGACAGCGCTTGAGATCCAGAACCTCGACGTCTCCTTCCGGCTCCCGGACCGCGAGGCACCGATCGACGTGCTCAAGGGCGTGTCGCTGCGGGTAGAGGAGGGCGAGATCGTCGCCGTCGTCGGCGAGTCCGGCTCCGGCAAGACGACCCTGATCCGGGCGGTAACCGGCTCGCTGGCCGACAACGCGACCTTCTCGGCCGACGTGTTCGCGCTGGGCGACCTCGACCTGCGTTCGCTGTCCCGCGCCGCGTACGCACGCGTGCGCGGCGCGCGGATCGGTTTCGTGCCCCAGGACCCGCTGCAAGGGCTCAACCCGGTCGTACCGGTCGGGCGGCTGGCCGAGGAACCGCTACGCAAGCAGGGAGTCGGCCGCGCGCAGCGCCGGCGGCAGGTGCTCGAGCTCTTCGAGCGGGTCGGCCTCGACGATCCGGAACGGGTACACCGCAGCTTCGCCCACGAGCTGTCCGGCGGCATGTGCCAGCGGGTCCTGATCGCCGCCGCGATCTCCACCCGGCCCCGGCTGCTCATCGCCGACGAGCCCACCAGCGCCCTGGACGTGACGATCCAGAAGCGGATCCTCGACCTGCTGGTCGAGTTGCGCGGCGAGATCCGGTGCAGCATCGTGCTGGTCACCCACGACCTGGGCGTCGCCGAGGAGCGTGCGGACAAGCTACACGTCATCAGTCGGGGCAGCGTCGTCGAGAGCGGCTCACCGGCGCAGATCCTCGCCTCGCCCACCAACGACTACACCAAGCTGCTGCTGAGCGCGTCGACGATCGGCACCGCGGTCCAGGTCGCGGAGCCGCCCGGCGACCAGGACACCAGCACGCCGGCCGCGGTGCACGTCCGCGCTGACGGGGTGTCCAAGCGCTTCGCCGCCGACGCCCAGGCCCTCTCGGACGTCTCCTTCGCGGTCCGGCGCGGCTCCACCCTCGGCATCGTCGGCGAGTCCGGCTCGGGCAAGACCACGCTGCTGCGTATCGTCGCCGGGCTCGTCGACGGCTACGACGGCACGGTGTCGGTCGACGCCGGCGGGCAGTTGGCCGACATCCGCGACAAGGCTTCCCACGGCTACCTGCGCCGCCGCACACAGTTGATCTATCAGGGCTCGTACGGCGCGCTCAACCCGAGGCTGTCGGTCGAGAAGGTCATCGAGGAGCCGCTGACCGGGTTCCGGCTCGGCGACCGCGGCTGGCGGCGCGACCGCATCACCGAGCTGCTCGACCTGGTGAAGCTGCCCCAGGAGACCCGGCACAAGTACTCCAGCGAGCTGTCCGGCGGGCAGCGTCAGCGGGTCGCGATCGCCCGGGCGCTGGCCGCCGAGCCGGAGCTGCTACTGGCAGACGAACCGGTGTCGGCGCTCGACGTCACCGTCCAGGCGCAGATCCTCGAGCTGTTCCGCGAGCTGCGGTCGCGGTTCAATCTCACACTGCTGTTCGTCTCCCATGACCTGGGTGTGATCTCCGAGGTCGCCGACGAAACCCTCGTGCTACTGCGCGGTGAGGTCGTGGACAGCGGCCCGACGGCCCGGGTCCTACGCGAGAGCGGCAGCCCGTACGTCCGGGAGCTGGTCGACGCCATCCCCGGCGGGCAGCTCGCCACCGTCTCGTCCTAGGAGGATCCCCGTGTCGACACCCCGTGACCGACTGCTGATCGACGCCGAGCGCCTGGCCGCGCTCCCCCGCGAGCGGCTGGTGGTCCTCGCCGCCGGACGCCGGGACGACTTCGCCGCCGCCGGGCAGCAGCAGGTGATCCCCGGCGCGCTTCCTGTCGTGCTGGAGGACGACCTGGCAGGCGACCCGGACGGGGTGCACGGGCGCCTGCCGCTGCCCACGCCGGCGGCACTCACCCAGCGGCTACGGCGGTGGGGTGTCCACGACGACAGCGTCGTGGTCGTCTACGCGGCCACCCCGAAGACCACCCCGTCGGTGGCCACCCGGGCCTGGTTCGTCCTGCGCTGGGCCGGGCTGCCGGACGTCCGGCTGCTCGACGGCGGGGTCGAGGCGTGGACGCGCGCCGGAAAGCCGCTCGCGGCACCGCTCCACGGCGCCGAGCCGGGCACCGCGACCGCCACCCCCGGTCACCTGCCGACCCTCGACGCCGACGAGGCGGCGCTCGCCGCCGGGAACGGCCGCCTCTACGACACGAGATCCGCCGGACAGTACGCCCTCGGTCACATCCCCGGTGCCGCCTCGCTGCCGGTCGGGCGGGTCTTCCAGGACGGCCGGCTGCTGCCGCCGGACGAGCTCGCCGCCATCGCCGCCGGCACCGACGCGCCCGCCGCGTACTGCGGTGGTGGGGTCGCGGCGACCGGCGTCGCGTTCGCGTTCGCCACGCTCGGCGTCACCGTGCCCGTATACGTCGCCTCCTGGAGCGGCTGGACCGCCGACACCGCTCGCCCCGTCGAGACCAAGGCGTGAGAGTCCTCGGGGCCACGTTCCAGTCGCTGACAAACCGCAACCTGCGGCTCTTCTTCGGCGGCCAGACCGTCTCCGTCATCGGCACCTGGCTGCAGAAGGCGGCACAGGCCTGGCTCGTGCTGGAGCTGACCGGCTCGGGCTCACTGCTCGGCGTCACCGCCGCACTCCAGCAGCTGCCCACCCTCCTCATCGGACTGTGGAGCGGCCTGCTCGCCGACCGGCTGGACAAGCGCCGCATCATCCTGGCCACCCAGTCGGCTGCGATACTCCCCGCGGCCGCCCTCGGCCTGCTGACGCTGACCGGCACCGTACAGCTGTGGATGATCCTCTGCCTGGCCCTCACCGTCGGCATCATCGAGGCCCTCGACAAACCGGCCCGCCACACCTTCGTCGTGGAGCTGGTCGCACCCGCCCAGCTGACCAACGCGGTCACCCTCAACAACACCGTCTTCAACATCGGCAAGGTCGCCGGCCCCGCCCTCGCCGGTGTGCTCATCGCCGGTGCCGGGATCCCGCTCACGTTCTTCCTCAACGCCGCTTCCTTCCTGGCCACCGTCATCGCCCTGCTGCTGATGCGCACCGACCTCATCCACCGCACGGAGCCCGCGCCGCGCCGGCCCGGCCAGATCCGCGAAGGCCTGCGGTACGTGCGCCGCACCCCCGCCCTGCTCGGCCCGCTGGTGCTGATGGCCGTCGCCGGCACGCTCGCCTACGAATGGCAGGTCACCCTCCCGCTGCTCGCGCACGACACCTTCGACGCCGACCCGAGGGTCTTCGGCCTGCTGTACTCCGCCATGGGAATGGGTGCGGTGGTCGGCGGCCTGGCACTGGCCGGGCTCCTGCGCGCCAACGCCGACGTCCTCGTCACCACCGGCCTCGTCTTCTCCGGCTTCCTGCTGCTGATCGCCCTGTCCCCCGTCCTCCCGCTGACCATCGCGCTGCTGTTCGCACTCGGCGCGGCCAGCATCGCTTTCCGGGCCGTCGCCAGCACCTACCTCCAGCTGACCGCCAACCCCGAGATGCGTGGCCGGGTGACCGCGCTGCTGCTGATCGCATTCACCGGCACCACACCACTCGGCGGCCCGCTCATCGGCTGGATCGGCGACCTGGCCGGGGCTCCCGCCGCGCTCGCCGTCGGCGGCGCCGGCACCGCGCTCGCCGCCGTCGCCACCTACGCCTACATCCGCCGCGACTCCGCCCGGCTACCCGTTGCCACTCCCACCTTGACCGGAGAACCCGATGACCCTCACGCCCAACCGGATCCTGGGCCGCACCGGCGTCCTGATCAGCCCGCTCACCCTCGGCGCGTTCAACTTCGGCCGCGGCCCTGACGACGCCGAGAGCATCCGCGTCGTCCACGCCGCGCTGGACGCCGGCCTCACCGCGATCGACACCGCGGACGTGTACGGCCAGGGCACGTCCGAGCGCGTGCTCGGCAAGGCGCTCAAGGGCCGGCGCGACGACGTCTTCCTGGCCACGAAGTTCAACGGCCAGATCGGCGACAACCCACAGCACGCCGGCGGCTCGCGGCGCTGGATCGTGCGTGCCGTCGAGGCGAGCCTGCGCCGGCTCGGCACCGACCACCTCGACCTCTACCAGGCACACCGGCCGGACCCGCGCACCGACCTGCTGGAGACGCTGCACACGCTCGACGGCCTGGTCCGCCAGGGAAAGATCCGCTACTACGGCACCTCGGTCTTCCCCGCCCATCAGATCGTCGAAGCGCGCTGGCTGGCCGACAAGCACGGGCTCATCGCCCCGCACACCGAACAGGTGCCGTACAACCCGCTGGTGCGCACCGTCGAGCGGGACGTCTTCCCCGTCGCCCGCCAGTACGG
Source organism: Phytohabitans maris (assembly GCF_031085175.1). Lineage (GTDB taxonomy): Bacteria > Actinomycetota > Actinomycetes > Mycobacteriales > Micromonosporaceae > Phytohabitans > Phytohabitans maris. Next base: position 1,482 of record NZ_JAVHUY010000022.1, on the reverse strand, counting down.
CATCGGCGTGTTCACCTACAGCCCGCTCGGCGCCGGCTGGCTCTCCGGCGGCTACCGGGTCGGCGGCGGTCAGCCGGCGTCGGCGCGGACCGACTTCGTACCCGGCCGGTTCGACATCACCCTCGAACGCAACCAGCGCAAGCTCGCCGCCGCCGACGCCCTCGCCCGGCTCGCCGAACAGAACGGCCTGACCCTCGTCGACCTCGCCGTGGCGTTCGCGCTCAACCACCCGGCGGTCAGCAGCGTCGTCATCGGCCCGCGCACCCCCGAGCATCTGGAGGCATACCTCAAGGCGGCCACCGTCGAACTGAGCGACCAGGTGCTGGACCGGATCGACGAGATCGTCGCCCCCGGCACCCACTTGCAAGAACGCGACACCGGCCGGCCCGCACCCGCCCTGCAGCCGACCGCGCTGCGCCGCAACCGTGAAAGGAACCCCGCATGAGCCACGTGCCCGCCGCGGACCGCTACGACAAGCTGGAGTACCGGCGCGCCGGCGACTCCGGGCTCGACCTGCCGCCGTTCTCCTTCGGGCTGTGGCAGAAGTTCGGCACCGACTACCCGTACGACACCCAGCGCGAGATCATCCTGCACGCCTTCGACCTGGGCATCACCCACTTCGACAACGCCGACCGATACGGCCCACCACACCGCGCCGCACAGCGAGTCTTCGGACGCGTCCTCGCGCAGGACCTGGCCGCCCACCGGGACGAGCTGATCCTCTCCACCAAGGCCGGCAACCCGATCGGCCCCAGCCCTTACCACAAAGGCAGCTCCCGCAAGTCGCTGCTCACCTCCCTCGACAACAGCCTGCGCGACCTCGGTACCGACCACGTCGACATCTTCTACAGCCACCGGTACGACCCGACCACGCCGTTGGAAGAGACGGCCGGCGCCCTGGCCAGCGCCGTCCAGCAAGGCAAGGCGCTCTACATCGGAATCTCCAACTACCCACCCGAACCGGCCGCCGAGATCGCCGGGCTGCTGCGCCGGGCCGGGGTGGCGCTGCTGGTGCACCAGCCCCGGTACTCCCTCTTCGACCGCCGCCCCGAACACGACGGCCTGCTCGACCTCGCCGCCCGGCACGGCTTCGGCCTGGTCGTCTACTCCCCGCTCGCCCAAGGGCTGCTCACCGACAAATACCTCAACGGCATCCCCACCGGCGCCCGCGCACAAAACAGCACCTTCCTCAAACCCGACGTCATCGACGACACATACCGACGGCGGGCCACCGCCCTCGACAAGATCGCCGCCGAACGCGGCCAATCACTGGCCCAACTCGCCCTACAGTGGGTACTGCGCCAGCCCCAGGTCACCTCCGCGCTGATCGGCGCCAGCTCGACCTGGCAGCTGGACCACAACGTCAAAGCGCTCGACTTCCCACCCTTCACCGCCGACGAACTGGCACGGATCGACGAACACGGGGTACACGGCACCGGCTTGCGCCGCTAGAGATCTTTCGGAGTCGGGGTGCGGCGCGGG
>NZ_JAVHUY010000021.1 GCF_031085175.1 Phytohabitans maris | reverse complement strand
GGCGGCACCGACGACGGGAAGATCACCCTCGGGTTCTCCCAGGTCGGCGCCGAAAGCGGCTGGCGCACCGCGAACACCAAATCAATCCAGGACTCCGCCAAACAAGCCGGGATCGACCTCAAGTTCTCCGACGCCCAACAAAAACAGGAAAACCAGATCAAAGCCATCCGCTCGTTCATCCAACAGAAGGTCGACATCATCGCCTTCTCCCCCGTCGTCGAGTCCGGCTGGGACACCGTCCTCAAAGAAGCCAAAGACGCCGGCATCCCCGTCATCCTCACCGACCGCGCCGTCGACTCCACCGACACCACCCTCTACAAGACCTTCATCGGCTCCGACTTCGTCGAAGAAGGCAAAAAAGCCGGCGACTGGCTCGTCAACCAGTACACCACCACCACCGACCCGGTAAACATCGTCGAACTCCAAGGCACCACCGGCTCCGCCCCCGCCAACGACCGCAAAAAAGGCTTCGGCGACGTCATCGCCACCGACCCCAAATTCAAGATCATCGCCTCCCAGACCGGCGAGTTCACCCGCGCCAAAGGCAAAGAAGTCATGGAAGCCTTCCTCAAGGCCAACCCCGACATCGACGTGCTCTACGCCCACAACGACGACATGGGCCTGGGCGCCATCGAAGCCATCGAAGGCGCCGGCAAGAAGCCCGGCACCGACATCAAAATCATCACCGTCGACGCCGTCCACGACGGCATGCAAGCCCTCGCCGACGGCAAAATCAACTTCATCGTCGAATGCTCACCCCTACTCGGCCCACAACTGATGGACCTCGTCCAAAAAGTCCACGCCGGCGAAACCGTCGAACCCCGCGTGATCACCAAAGAGACCACCTTCACCCAGGAACAAGCCAAAGCCGTCCTCCCCGAACGGCAGTACTGACGCAATCCCTGTGGCCGCCCCACCGACCCGAGGGTGGGGCGGCCCTGCCGCGCCTGTGAGCTGGGTTACCGCCGGTCATGTGTCCCGGAGGCGTCTCGTCTGTGTTGGTGAGCCCAACGAAACGGAGACGTCATGAGAATCTTCATCGCCGGCGCGTCCGGCGCGATCGGCGGACCACTCGTTTCCCAGCTCGTGGCGCGCGGCCACGAGGTGGTCGGCACGACCCGCTCGGCCGCCAAGACCGGGGCGCTGCGGGCGCTCGGCGCGGAACCGGTGGTCGTCGACGCGCTCGACCCCGACTCGGTGGCCGACGTGGTGGCCAAGGCCGAGCCGGAGGTGATCGTCCATCAGCTCACCGCGCTGGGCGGACCGCCGGACTTTCGCAACGTCAAGCGGATGGCGGCCGCGACCAACCGGCTGCGCACCGAAGGCACCGACCACCTGCTGGCGGCCGGCCGCGCGGTCGGCGTACGCAGGTTCGTGGCGCAGAGCAACAGCTCCTGGATGGAGCGCGCCCCCGGGTCGCTCGCCGACGAAGACGACCGGATCGAGCCGAACCCGCCCGCGGACGCAAAGGAGGCGGTGGCCGCACTGCGTCACCTGGAGGAGGCGGTCACCGGCATAACCTGGGCCGACGGGATCGCGCTTCGCTACGGTGGCTTCTATGGCCCGGGGACCGGCATCGAGACCGCGCCGGACGCCGTCATGGCCGGGCTGATCCGCAAGCGCCGGTTTCCCATCGTCGGCGGCGGCACCGGCGTGTGGCCGCTGGTGCACATCACCGACGCGGCGTCGGCGACGGTCGCGGTCATCGAGCGCGGCAAGCCCGGGATCTACCACGTCGCCGACGACGACCCGGCACCGGTACACGTGTGGCTGCCGGTCCTGGCCGCGGCGCTCGGCGCCAAGCCGCCGCGCCGGATCCCGGCCTGGCCCGTCCGCCTGCTGGCCGGCGGGGCCGCGGTCGACATGATGACCCGGGCCCGCGGGATCTCCAGCGAGAAGATCAAGCGCGAGCTGGGCTGGACGCCGCGATACCCGAGCTGGCGTACGGGTTTCGCCGAGGGACTGAGCTGAGCCGGCATGTCCACCCCGGAGCTGTACGGCGAGCTGCGACCGCGGGCGTTCTCCATCGCGTACCGGATGCTCGGCAGCGTCAGCGAAGCCGAGGACGTGGTGCAGGAGGCGTTCCTGCGGATGCACCAGACCCTGCGGCGCGACGAGCGGATCGCCTCCCCGCGGGCGTACGTCGCCACGCTGGTCACCCGGCTCGCCATCGACCAGCTCCGCTCGGCGCGCGTCCGGCGGGAGCGGTACGTCGGTGAGTGGCTGCCAGAGCCGCTGGTCACCGACCCGACCCCGGCCGAACGGGTCGAGACCGCGGACTCGCTGTCGCTGGCGTTCCTGGTGCTGCTGGAGAGCCTGACGCCGGCGCAGCGGGCCGCGTTTCTGCTCCGCGAGGTGTTCGAGTACCCGTACGGCGAGGTCGCCGAGATCCTCGGTACCGATGTGGACAGTGCGCGGCACCTGGTCTCGCGGGCCCGCCGGCACGTCCGCGAGCGCCGGCCGCGCTACCCCACCTCGCGCCATCAGCGGGAGGAACTGGCCCAGCGCTTCTTCGCCGCCGCCGAGCGCGGTGACCTGCGAGCGCTCGAGGCGTTGCTGGCGCAGGACGTGGCGCTGCACGCCGACGGCGGCGGCAAGGTCCCGGCGCTCGCCCAGCCGGTCGACGGCCGGGAGCGGGTGGTGCGGACCATGTCGGCCGGGATATCCGCGCTGGCCCGCCTGGGAGTCCGCCTGCGGGTCACCGAGGTCAACGGCCAGCCCGGCGCGCTGGCACTCGACCCGCGGGACGGGCTGGTCGGGGTCATCGCGCTCGACATCGCCGGCGGCCAGATCCAGGCGATCCACTCCGTCGCCAACCCCGACAAGCTGCGGCACCTCGGCCCGGTCGGCGACGCCCGCGCGTTGCTGCGGTCCGGCCGCCGACCCATCAACAACGCCTGAGCGCGCCGTAGATCTTCAGGCGGATTGGGGCGCCTTCCCGCAGGCACCCCTCCCGGCCGGCTCCTCGCTTGCGCTCGTCGAAACCCCGGCCCTCCGCTGCCGGCTCCGCGGGGCAAGCCCGGCTCCAGCCGGAGATCGTGGTATTCCAGTGCCCCTCAGGGGGCACATAAGTACCACGATCTGATTCCGCGACACGACGGGTTGTGGACCGCGGAGGGTGAGGCTCCGCTGCGCTCCACGTTTCCCCGGGGGCCCCGCGCAACGGTCTGGACCACAGCGGACATCGCGGTAGCTCACATCTTTCGGGCCGGATCCTCTCCGGACCGCGCGGCCGATCGAGGCACCCGCGAAGGGCCCCGCCGAAGCGAGGCCCTTTCAGGTCAGGCTGGCGTCACTCGCCGAAGTCGCCGAAGTCGTCGCCGCCCTCGAAGACCTCTTCCATCGCCTCGCCCAGCACCATGCCGCCGAGGATGCCGGCACCCGCGCCGGCGATGACCGCGCCCGCGCCCAGGCCGCCGCGGCCGTGGCCGTGGTGGCCGCCGCCGTGGAAGCCGTGCGAGGCACGGAGGTTGGAGTACCGGTCGCTGGCGGAGCGGACCCAGCCGTCCACTACGGTGGCCCAGTCGGTCTGGTCCACAGTGGCGTGGTCGACGCGAAACCGGCCGTACGCGTCGTGGCCGCTGCTCAGGAAGCCGCCGCGCTTGTCGAACTCCAGGATCACCTCGACGCCCTGCGGGTCGGCGACGAAGGTGAGCTCGACCTCGTTGATGCCGCCGGCGTACTGGGGCGGCGGGAAGAACTCGATCTCCTGGTAGAACGGCAGCTGCTGGTTGACGCCGTAGATGCGGCCGCGCTCCAGGTCGGCGCCCTTGAAGCGGAAGCCCAGCCGGTTGAACGCGTCGAGGATGCGCTCCTGCGCGGGCAGCGGGTGCACCTGCACCGGGTCGAGGTCGCCCTTGTCGACCGCGCGGGCCACGGCCAGCTCGGTGCGCAGGCCCATGGTCATGCCGCGCAGGCGCTGGCCGTACACGTCGGTGACCGGGGCCTCCCACGGCACCGGGAAGCGGAACGGGATCTCCTTGCGCTCGCCCTTGCCGAGCGGGAAGGCGCCCGCGACCGCGATGCGGTGGAACTCCACTGTGGAGTCATAGTTGGCGTCGCCGCTCTCCACCTCCACGCGGGTGACCAGCCCGAGCGCGACCTGGTCGATCTTGACGTCGTGGTCACCGCCCAGGATGTGGATCTGACCGTCGAGGGTCAGGCCCGGCCGGGTGTTGGAGTTTGCCAGCACGGTGTCGACGGACGGCCCGCCGACGCCGAAGGCACCCAACAACTTCTTGAATACCATCGATGCTCCTATCGCATCCGCCGGCCCTGCGGCACGGCATCCGTCTCGTCGTCGAACTCGCCGATGACCTCTTCCAGCAGGTCTTCCAGTGCGACGAAGCCGACCGTGCGGTCGCCCTCACGCACGAGGGCGAGCTGGGCGCGCTCGGCGCGCATCGCCGCGACCGCCTCGGTGACCGTGGCCGCGGCCGGGAGCGTGAACGGCTCCGTCATGAGTTCGGCCGCGGTGGCCGGGCGCCCGAAAGTGGTCGCCCTTACAGCGTCCCGCACATGGACAAGACCGACCAGCTCCTCACCCGGCGCGTTCCCACTCGCCGATGCCGCCCCGCTCGCGTCCGCCCCACTCACCCCGCTCGCCCCGCTCGCGCCAGGACCGCTCACGCCCGCCCCGCTCGCGCCAGGACCGTTCGCGCCAGGACCGCTCGTGCCCGGCCCGCTCGCGCCAGGCCCGCTCGCGTCGGAAGCGGGAACGCCGGAAGCGGGAACGCCAGGACCGGGAGCGCCAGCAACGGGAGCACCAGGACCACCGGGAACGCCAGCCGCCACCGCGAGGCGAGACCGGCCGCAACCGCGGGAGATCGCTTCGATCCGCTCGGCGGTCGCGCCTGGGGGCACGGTGACCAGCTCGTCCAGCGGCTGCATCACCGCCGCGACCGTGGTGCGCTGGAGCTGGAGCATGCTGGTCAGCAGCTGCTCCTGGTCGGCGGCGAGCGTGCCGTGCTCGCGTGACTGCTCCAGCAGGATGCGCAGCTCCTCCGGGCCGTGCACCTGGGCGAGCTGGTCCTGGGGCTCCACTTTGACCAGTCGCAGCACGCCGTTGGCGAGGCCGTTGAAGAGGACAAGCGCCGGCCGGGTCAGCCGCGCGAACGCCCGGAACGGCAGCGCCAGCAGCAGCGCCGAGCGCTCCGGATCGGTGATCGCCCACGACTTGGGCGCCATCTCGCCGACCACCAGGTGCAGGAAGCCGACCAGCAGCAGCGCCACCACGAACCCGATCACGTGACTGGCGGCGTCCGGCAGCCCGACCGCGTGCAGGGCCGGGCCGAGCAGGTGCTCGATCGCCGGCTCGGCGAGCGCGCCCAGGCCGAGGGTGGCGAGCGTGATGCCGAGCTGCGCGCCGGCGAGCATGACGGAGAGCTCGCGGGTGCCTTCGAGGGCGGCGCGGGCGGCACGGCTGCCACCGGCGGCGGCCTGCTCGAGGCGGTACCGCTTGCTGCCGACCAGCGCGAACTCCGCCGCCACGAAGAAGCCGTTGAGCGCCAGCAGGATCAGCGATAGCACAAGTGCCCAGGACGTACTCACAGCGCCTCCGGGTTCGCTCGCTCATGCGGCGCCAAAGGCGACGTCTTCCTCCGCCGTCCCGAAACCCCGACTCCGTCGGCGGGCCGCCTCCGTCCAGACGCCGCCGCGCCAACTCGCTCGCTCACGGCCGCACCTCCAGGCGCACCGACTCGGGCACGCGGCGGTCGACCGACTCCACCGACAGCACCGCGTCGCCGAGCTCGACCCGGTCGCCGACCGACGGCACCCGGCCCAGCTCGCGCATCACCAAGCCGGAGACCGTGTCGTACTCGGGGGCTTCGGGCAGCTCCACGCCGGTCGCGTCGGCCACCTCATCGATCCGCCAGCGGGCCGGGACCAGCCACGAGCCGTCCGGCTGGCGGCGCGGCGCGGGCTCCGGGTGGTCGTCTTCGTCGCGGATCGGGCCGACCAGCTCCTCGGCGATGTCTTCCAGCGTGATCACGCCGGCGAAGCCGCCGTACTCGTCGACCACGCAGGCCATCTGCCGGTGCCCGGAGCGCAGCCGGTCGAGCACCGCGGGCAGCGGGAGCGAACCGGGCACCATCAGCGGGGGTACCGCCACTACGCGCACCGGGGTCGTGGCGCGCTCGGCCGGCGGCACCTCCATCACGTCCGCGATGCTCACCACGCCGGTCACGTCGTCGACCCCGTCACCGCTCTGCACGGGGAAGCGCGAGTGTCCGGTCTCCAGCAGGTCGACCACGCGGCGAACCGGCTCGTCGGCGCGCACGGTGTGCACGTCGACGCGGGGCACCATCACCTCGCCGGCGGTGAGGCGGCGAAAGTCGAGGCCCCGGTCGAGCAGCATGGAGATCTGCGCGTCGAGGTGCCCCTCGGCACGCGACTCCGCGATGATCTGCTCCAGGTCCTCGGCGGTGGCGCCGGAGGGCAGCTCCTCGATCGGCTCGACGCCGACCCGGCGCAGCAGCCGCGCAGCCGCCATGTCGAAGAGGCGGATCACCGGCGCGAACACCGCCAGGTAGATCAGCGTCGACCGGCTCAGCGCCCGGGCGAGCGGCACCGCCCGGGCGATGGCGAGGTTTTTCGGGGCCAGCTCGCCGAGCACCATCTGGATGACGGTGGACAGCAGCAACACCAGGATCACCGACACCGGCAGGCTCACCGCTCGGGAGACGCCGGCCGTGCCGAGCAGGTCGGCGAGCCCTTCACCCACGAAGGGCTCGGCCACGTACCCGACGAGCAGCACGGTCACGGTGATGCCGAGCTGGGCACCGGAGAGCATGAACGAGAGCCGCCCGGTGACGGCCAGCGCCCGCGCCGCGGCCTGGTCGCCCTCGTCGGCGAGGCGGCGCAGCTTGCCCCGGTCGACGGCGACGTAGCCGAACTCCTGCGCGACGAAGTACCCCGTCAGGGCGGTGAGGGACAGGATGAGAAGGAGGCCGATCGCGATGAGCATCAGCGGCTCTCGGAAGAGGTCGTGCGCCGGGTGTCACCCGGCTCGGTACTACTGCCCTCCGGGGCAGGTGCCACGATCATGGCCGGCATCTTATCGGAGCTGCCTGAGCGTTTCCTGGGAGTGACCAGCTTCTCCGACCTGATCACGGCCAGCGGACCGATCACGGCGAGCACGAGCACGTACCCGGCGACGAAGGGCGCGATCCGCCCGTCCAGCCCCGCCGCGATCGCCAGCGAACCCAGGATCAACGAGAACTCCCCGCGGGTGAGCACGGTCAGCCCGATGTTGGCGGCCTCCTGCCGGCCGTACCCGTGCAGTCGCGCGGCGAGCAGCCCGGCGGCGATGTTGAGTACGACGGTGAGCGCCACCGCCACCGCGATCGGCAGCAGCACCGGCCCGATGTCGCCGGGGTCGATGGTGAGGCCGAAGGTGAAGAAGAAGATCGCGGCGAAGCCGTCGCGGAGCGGGCGCACCAGCGACCGCACGCGTTCGGCGGCGGTCGACCCGCCGAGCACCAGGCCGATCATGAACGCGCCGATCGCGTCCGAGACGCCCAGCTCCTCGGCCACGCCGGCGGAGAGCACGGCCAGCCCGACGAAGAAGACGACCAGCAGCTCGTCGTTGAAGACGCGCAGCAGCCGCCCGGCCGCGCGGGCGCCCCACCGGGCCAGCGCGGCGAGCACGATCAGAAACCCGAACGCCTTGGCCAGGTCGGTCGCCACCTCGGCCGGCCCGCTGGCGTTGCCCAGCACCGGCTGGAGGATGGCCAGGTAGAGCGCGAGGAAGACGTCCTCGATCACGATCACGCCGAGGATCAGCCGCGACTCGGGGTTGCGCAGCCGGCCGGTCTCGACCAGCAGCTTGGTGACGATCGCCGAGGACGAGATGCCGACCACGCCGGCGATCACCAGCGCCTCGCGCGTACCCCACCCGAAGGCGAAGCCGAGCGCGAGCCCGCCGCCGATGTTGAGGACCAGGTAGCCGAGGCCGGCGGCGAGCATCCGCCGCCCGCCCGCCACCAGGTCGTCGGTGTGAAACTCCAGGCCGAGGTAGAAGAGGAGGAAGACCAGGCCCAGGGCGGCGATCAGGGCCAGGTCGCCGGGGTCCTCCACGAGCTCGATACCGGGCGTGTGCGGGCCGAAGACGACGCCCGCGAGCATGAACAGGGGAATCGTGGGCAGGCCGATCTTGGCGCCGAGGCGGGCCAGCACGGCCGCCGCCAGGAACGCCCCGCCCAGGGCTACGAGTGCATCGCCGATGTGCATAGGTGTGCCTCCACTCGCGCCGGGTCACGGCGCGTCGATCTCGATGCGGGCGAGGATCAGTGGAGGCGGGGTGGTGCCCGCGAGGGATGCGGCGCCGACGCGCCGTCGACGGGCGGCGTGACGCCGGGGTCGGCCACCGCCGCCGGCGCACGCTCCGCATGAGGCAGAAGAGCATTCCCGGGTACGGGTGTGAGGTCCAGCCGGTGGTCCTGAGTTGCCATCGCCGGGGCGGCGTGCACGACCGCGGCGCCGATCGAGGCGGGACCGTGCGCGATGGCGCCGGCCGGGGCGGCCATGGACGACGACCCGTGCACCGAGGTGAGGGCCAGGACGGCGAGCAGGGCAGCGGCGAGCACGCGGCCGACCGCCGCCGTACCCCGCATGAATGATCTCCCGCCCGTCGCCGAGCGGTAAGTCTACCCGGCCAGCACGCTCGTTACGTTGCGTGCATGTCACACCCGCGGGGCAGTATGGGTTCGTGGTGGATGTGCTGGAGCGCTTCGGGCAGGCGACGCGGGAGTGGTTCGGTGCCGCGTTCGCGGCGCCGACCCCCGCGCAGGCCGGCGCCTGGCGGGCCGTCGGTGACGGCCACCACGCGCTGGTCGTCGCGCCCACCGGCTCGGGCAAGACGCTCGCCGCGTTCCTCTGGTCGCTCGACCGGCTGGCCCGCGAGCCGGTCCCGGGCGATCCCAAGCGGCGCTGCCGGGTCCTCTACGTGAGCCCGCTCAAGGCGCTCGCGGTCGACGTCGAGCGCAACCTGCGGGCTCCCCTCGCCGGCATCCGCCACGCCGCCGCCCGCCTCGGCATCCCGCAGCCCGACATCACGGTCGGCATGCGCACCGGCGACACGCCCGCCGACGAGCGGCGGGCGTTCCAGCGCACCCCGCCCGACATCTTGATCACCACGCCGGAGTCGCTGTTCCTGCTGCTCACGTCCGCCGCCCGGGAGTCGCTGGCCGGCGTCGAGACGGTGATCGTCGACGAGGTGCACGCGGTCGCGGCGACCAAGCGCGGTGCCCACCTCGCGCTCTCGCTGGAGCGGCTCGACGCGATGCTCCCCCGGCCGGCGCAGCGGATCGGCCTCTCCGCCACCGTGCGGCCGATCGAGGAGACGGCCCGCTTCCTCGGCGGGTCCCGCCCCGTCGAGGTGGTGCAGCCGCGCACCGCCAAGACCATCGAGGTCAGCGTGCAGGTGCCGGTCGAAGACATGACCCAGCTCGACGAGGTGGGCGAGCCGGAGGAGGGTTCGCGCCGGGCGTCGATCTGGCCGGCCGTCGAGGAGCGGGTCTTCGGCCTGATCGGGCAGCACCGGTCGACGATCGTCTTCACCAACTCGCGGCGTTCCGCCGAGCGGCTCTGCGCCCGCCTCAACGAGCTGGCCGCCGAGGCTTTCTTCCCGGCGCCCGGCCCGGCGGCGGCTGGCTCGGCGGCGTCCTATGGGCCGCCACAGGGCGGGGCGGGCGGCGGCCGGGAGCCGCGGTCGATGCCGGCGGCGATCATGGCGCAGTCCGGCGCGGCCTCCGGGGCGCCGCCGGTGATCGCCCGCGCCCACCACGGCAGCGTCTCTCGCTCCGAGCGCAAGCACATCGAAGAGTCGCTCAAGTCCGGCCAGCTGCCCGCCGTGGTCGCCACCTCCAGCCTGGAGCTCGGCATCGACATGGGCTCGGTCGACCTCGTCGTGCAGATCGAGGCCCCGCCCAGCGTGGCCGCCGGCCTCCAGCGCATCGGCCGGGCCGGCCACCAGGTGGGCGCGGTCTCCCGCGGCGTGGTCTTCCCCAAGCACCGCGGCGACCTGCTCTCCTGCGCCGTGGTCGCGGAGCGGATGGGCGAGGGGGCGATCGAGGAGCTGCGCTACCCGCGCAACCCGCTCGACGTGCTCGCCCAGCAGATCGTCGCGATGGTGGCGCTCGACGCGTGGCCGCTGGCCGACCTCGCCACGCTGGTCCGCCGGGCCGCGCCCTTCGCCGAGCTGCCCGACTCGGCGCTGCACGCGGTGCTCGACATGCTCTCCGGGCGCTACCCGTCGACCGCGTTCGCCGAGCTCCGCCCCCGCCTGGTCTGGGACCGCGCGGCCGACCTGCTCACCGGCCGCCCCGGCGCCCAGCGGCTCGCCGTGACCAGCGGCGGCACGATCCCCGACCGCGGCCTTTTCGGCGTGTTCCTGGCCGGGGCCGAGCGGGCCGCCCGGGTCGGCGAGCTCGACGAGGAGATGGTCTACGAGTCGCGCGTGGGTGACGTCTTCCTGCTCGGCTCCACTTCCTGGCGGATCGAAGACATCACGCCCGACCGGGTGCTCGTCTCGCCCGCGCCCGGTGCGGCCGCGCGGATGCCGTTCTGGAAGGGGGACCAGCCCGGCCGCCCGGTCGAGCTGGGGCGGGCGATCGGCGCCCGGCTGCGCGCGCTGGTGCGGCAGGACGACGAGACCGCGACGGCGGCGCTGCGCGCGGGCGGGCTCGACGACTGGGCCGCCGGCAACCTGATGGCCTACCTGCGCGAGCAGCGCGAGGCGACCCGCGCGCTCCCCGACGACCGCACCGTGGTGGTCGAGCGCTTCCGCGACGAGCTGGGCGACTGGCGGCTGGCCGTCCACTGTGTCCTCGGTGCGAAGGTCAACGGCCCGTGGGCGCTCGCCGTGGCCCGCCGCCTCACCGAGCGGTACGGCGTGGACGCCCAGGTCATGCCCTCCGACGACGGCATCGTGGTGCGGCTGCCCGACACCGCCGACCAGCCGCCCGGCGCCGAGCTGGTCGCCTTCGACCCGGACGAGGTCACCCAGCTGGTCGAGGAGTCGGTGGGCACCTCGGCGATGTTCGCGTCCCGGTTCCGCGAGTGCGCCGCCCGTTCGCTGCTGCTGCCCCGCCGCGACCCGCGCCGCCGCCAGCCGTTGTGGCAGCAGCGGCAGAAGGCGGCCCAGCTGCTCGACGTCGCCAGGGAGTACGCCGACTTTCCGGTCACCCTCGAAGCGGCCCGCGAGTGCCTCCAGGACGTCTTCGACGTGCCCGGCCTGGTGGGGCTGATGCGCGACCTGGCCGCCCGCAAGGTGCGGCTGGTCGAGGTGGAGAGCGCCAAGCCGTCGCCGTTCGCCCGGTCGCTGCTCTTCGGCTACGTCGGCGCCTTCCTGTACGAGGGGGACGCGCCCCTCGCCGAGCGCCGGGCCGCCGCGCTGGCGCTCGACTCCACGCTGCTCGGCGAGCTGCTCGGCCGGGTCGACCTGCGCGAGCTGCTGGAGCCGGCGGTGGTCACCGCGACCGAGCGGCAGTTGCGGTGGCTCACCGACGAGCGCCGTCCCCGCGACGCCGAAGACGTTGCCGAGCTGCTGCGCCTGCTCGGTGACCTCTCCGCCTCCGACCTCACGTCGCGCGGCGCCGACCTCGCCTGGCTGTCCTCATTGGAGCGTGCGCGCCGGGCGCTGCTGGTGCGCGTCGCCGGCGAAGACCGGTGGATCGCGATCGAAGACGCCGGCCGTTACCGCGACGCGCTCGGCGTGGCGCTGCCGGTCGGCGTCGCCCAGGCATACCTGGAGCCGGTGCCCGATCCGCTCGGCGACCTGGTCGCCCGCTACGCCCGCACGCACGGCCCGTTCACCGCCGCCGCCTGTGCCGCCCGCTTCGGGCTCGGGGTGTTTGTGGTCGAGCAGGCGCTGCGCCGCCTCGCCGCGACCGGGCGGGTGGTCTCCGGTGAGTTCTCGCCCGAGGGGGCCGGGGCCGAGTGGTGCGACGCCGAGGTGCTGCGCATGCTGCGCCGCCGCTCGCTGGCCGCGCTGCGCCGCGAGATCGAGCCGGTGCCGCCGCGGGCGCTGGCCACGTTCCTGCCCCGGTGGCAGCACGTCGGCGCCTCCTCGCGCGGCGTCGAGGCGGTGGCCGCGGCGGTCGAGCAGCTCCAGGGCGCGGCGGTGCCGGCGTCGGCGCTGGAGCGGCTGGTGCTGCCCGGGCGGGTCGCCGACTACTCCCCCGCATACCTCGACGAGCTCTGCGCCTCGGGCGAGGTGCTCTGGGCCGGTTCCGGCGCGATCGCCGGTGGCGACGGCTGGGTCACTTTGGCGTACGCGGACCAGGCCCCGCTGCTGCTCCCCCCGCCGGACGAGTCGCTCGCCATCACCCCGCTGCACCAGGCCGTGCTCGACGCGCTCGGCGACGGGCAGGCGCTCTTCTTCCGCGCCCTGTCCGACCGGGTGGGCGCCACCGACGACGCCGACCTCTCGGCCGCGGTCTGGGATCTCGTCTGGGCCGGCTGGCTGACCAACGACACGCTCGCCCCGCTGCGCACCCTGCTCGGCGGTGGCGGCGCCCACCGGGCCAGGCCGGCCGCGCCCCGCACCCGATACCGACGCCCGGGCCGCGTCGCGCTCCCCTCCCGCACCGGCCCGCCCACCGTGGCCGGCCGCTGGTCCCGCCTGCCCGAGCGCGACACCGACCCCACCCGGCGCGCCGCCGCGCAGGCCGACGCCCTGCTCGAGCGGCACGGCGTGGTCACCCGGGGTGCCGTGGCGGCGGAGGGTGTGCCCGGCGCTTTCGCGGCCGTCTACCCGGTGCTGGCCGCGCTGGAGGAGCGCGGCGCCGCCCGCCGCGGCTACTTCGTCGAGGGCCTGGGCGCGGCCCAGTTCGCCGTACCGGGCGCGGTCGACCGGCTGCGCGCGCTGGCCGACGAGCACCGCCGCACACCCACCGCGATGGTGCTGGCCGCCACCGACCCGGCCAGCCCGTTCGGCGCGGCGCTGCCCTGGCCCGAGCGCGTGGTCGCCCAGGAGGGCACCGGCCACCGACCGGGCCGCAAGGCCGGCGCCCTGGTGGTGCTGGTCGCCGGCGAGCTGACCCTCTACGTCGAGCGCGGCGGCCGCACCCTGCTGTCCTTTGTAGACGACGACGAGGCGCTGGCCGCCGCCGCCAAGGCACTCGCCGACGCGGTCCACACCGGAGCGCTGGGCGCCCTGTCCGTCGAGCGCGCCGACGGCGAGGCGGTCTTCACCTCCCCGCTGCGCGACGCCCTGACCGCGGCCGGTTTCCGCGCCACCCCGAAAGGCCTCCGCCTACGCGGCTAACCGCGAGGCCCGCGGTCGCTCGCCCCGAGACCGGACCTCGACGCCGGGATGATGGGCTGTGATCGAAGCTCCCTTCACGTCGTTAGAGCGACTTGACGGGAGCTTCGATCACGGACGCGGGGGTTACGGCAGTTGGGGGGCCACCTCGGCGGCGAACAGGTCCAGGTGGTCCAGGTCGCTCAGGTCGAGGATCTGCAGGAAGAAGCGGGTCGCGCCGAGCTCGGCGTACCTGCCGATCTGGTCGATCACCTCGGAGGGGGTGCCGGAGACGCCGCCGGTCAGGCCGATCCGCTCGGCCCGCGCCTTCGCCTCGCCGGGAGTACGTCCACAGGCGACGGTCTGGGCCGCGGAGAGGACGATCGGGACCTCCCGGCCCTGGGCCGCGCAGGCCTCGCGCACCCGCTGGTACGCGCCGCGGGTCTCCTCGACCGTACGGAACGGCACGTTGAACTCGTCGGCGTACCGGGCGGCCAGCGCGGGCGTCCGCTTCGGCCCGGCGCCGCCGATGATGACCGGCGGCCCGGGCGTCTGCGCCGGCTTGGGCAGCGCGGGCGAGTCGGTCAGCCGGTAGTGGTCACCGTGAAACGTGAAGCGCTCGCCGACCGGCGTACGCCACAGGCCGGTGACGATCTCCAGCTGCTCCTCGAAGCGGTCGAAGCGCTCGCCCAGTGGCGGAAACGGGATGCCGTACGCGGAGTGCTCGGCCTCGAACCACCCCGCACCGAGACCGAGCTCGATCCGGCCGCCGCTCATCTGGTCGGCCTGCGCCACCGCGATCGCCAGCGGCCCGGGCAGCCGGAACGTGGCCGACGACACCAGCGTGCCGAGCCGGATCCGGCTGGTCTGCACGGCCAGCGCGGCCAGCGTCAGCCAGGAGTCGGTCGGGCCGGGCAGGCCCTCGGTGTCCATCGACAGGAAGTGGTCCGAGCGGAAGAAGCCGTCGAAGCCGCACTCCTCCGCGTGCTGGGCCACTTTTCGCAGGTCGTCGTAGGAGGCGCCCTCTTGTGGCTCGGTGAAGATGCACAACCGCATGTGGATCACCCTATCGGGGGTGTTGGGGCGGTACGGACACGTGCTGCGATACCCCGCTAACGTTCAGGCATGGCCGGCTTCGACTGGATCAGCCTCACGACGGACTACGGGCTCTCCGACGGGTTCGTCGCCTCCTGCCACGGGGTGGTCGCCCGCCTCGCCCCGCGGGTACGGGTCATCGACGTCACGCACGGGGTGGCGCCGGGTGACGTGCCGCGCGGGGCGGCCGTACTGGCGCAGACCGTCCCGCACCTGCCGCCCGCGGTACACGTGGCGGTGGTGGATCCGGGTGTGGGCACGGCCCGGCGCGGTGTCGCGGCGCGCACGCCCGGCGGCGTCCTGGTCGGTCCGGACAACGGCCTGCTGCCCTGGGCGGCGGACGCGCTCGGCGGCATCGAGGAGCTGGTGGAGCTGGCCAACCCGGAGTGGTTCCTGGCCGACGTCTCGCGCACCTTCCACGGGCGAGACGTCTTCACGCCGGTCGCCGCGCGGCTCGCGCTCGGCGCCGACCTCGCCGACGCCGGACCGGCCACCGCGCCGGCGACGCTGTTTCGCCTGCCGGAGCCGGTCGTCGCGGTCGGCGACGGGTGGCTGGAGGCCGAGGTGCTGACCATCGACCGGTTCGGCAACGTGCAGCTCGCGGCCGGCGGCGACGCCCTGGACGGGCTCGGGCGGCACCTGCGGGTCGGCGGGGTGCGCGCGGTGCGGGGGACCACGTTCGGCGAGGCGGCGCCGGGTGGGCTGGTGGTCTATGTGGACTCCGCCGGTCGCGCGGCGGTCGCGGTCAACGGTGGCCGGGCCGCCGTCGTGCTCTCGGTGACACCGGGAGACGTGGTACGGCTCGTCGCCGCCTGAGCGCCCGGTCAGCCGATGCGGTGGTGCACCCAGACGTTCGGCTCGACGTAGACGGCGACGCCCTGGTCGACGTCGCAGTGCACGGGGTTGAGCGCGGTCGCCACGTGCACCGGCCCGCTCTTGTCGAACGGCAGGCCGGTCCACTCCCGCCACCGCGCCACCTGGGCCGGGATGACCATGCTGGTGTGCGCGACGTTGACGATCTTTCCGCCGGCCCGCACGTGCACCCGTAGCCACGGGTCGTAGGGGAGCCCGTCGTCGCGGGTCCAGGTGACGTACTCCTCGATCGGCACGTCGGGGTGCTCGTGCTTGCCGCTCGGCCGCACCGGCGCGACCAGGTCGGTGAAGCCGAGCCGTGCGACGTTGGCCCGCATGGCCGCCAGCATGCGGCCGGAGAGCCCGCCCCGGCGCAGGTCGGGGCGGACGAAGATCTCGATCGCGGAGACGATCGTGGGCGTGTTGCCGCTCAGCCGGTCGTACGCCGACGTGCGGATCGCCCAGTCCCAGCCGCCGTCGGGCATGCCGTCGGCCGGGTCCTCCTCCCACGAGAGCGGCACCGAGTGCGCCTTGGCCACCGGCTGCCCGGTCGCGGAGTCGACGGCGATCAGCACGTACTCCGGGTAGGCGCTCAGGTGGTAGCCGAAGTAGAGCGGGCTGGTCGGGTCGTTGGACATGAACTCCGGCCAGAACCCGGAGAGCTGGCCGAGCATCTGCCCCCACTCCGGACGGGCGGCCACGGTCGCGATCTCGATGCCGTTCATGTCCACGCCGTCATGGTAAGGAGGGACCCGCCTCGCGGGCCCCTCCTTTTTCGACGGGCATCAGTGGACGCGTTTCGACGGGTGTCCGCCGGCGCGTTTCGACGGACGTCGCGCCGGCCGGGCGGATGGTCGAGCGGGTGCCGCCCTCGGCCGGGATGTTCGAGGCGGTCGACGCGGAGACCTGCGTCTTCCGGACCGGCTCGGACACCCCCGAGACGCTCGCGGTGTGGCTGGGCATGCTGGGCGCCGACTTCGAGGTCACCGAGCCGCCCGAGCTGGTCGCGCACCTGCGCGCGCTGGCCGGTCGTTACCAGCGCGCGACGCCCGGTACGGGAGGATAGAGGGCGTGCCCGAGGGTGACACCGTCTGGAACACGGCCCGCGCGCTGCACCGCGCCCTGGCCGGCGGGCGGCTCACCGCGACCGACTTCCGGGTGCCCCAGCTCGCCGCCGCCGACCTCACCGGCTGGACCGTGCTGGAGTCGGCCAGCCGCGGCAAGCACCTGCTGCTGCGCCTGCGCGCCCCCGACGTCGCCATCCGGCCGGCGAGCGGGGCCGGCCGCGATCCGGAGGGCGAGCGGCGCCTGACGCTCCACTCGCACCTGCGGATGGACGGCGCCTGGCGGGCGTACTCGCCGGGCGAGCGGTGGGCGGCCCGCCCCGCGCACCTGATCCGCGCGGTGCTGCGCACGGCCGACGCGGTCGCGGTCGGCTACCACCTGCACGACCTGGCGCTGATCCCCAGCGAAGAGGAGAAGGGCCTGGTGGGGCACCTCGGCCCGGACCTGCTCGGCGCCGACTGGGACCCGGCCGAGGCGGTGCGGCGGCTGGCCGCGCACCCGGACACCGCGATCGCCGAAGCCCTGCTCGACCAGCGCAACCTCGCCGGCATCGGCAACCTGTACAAGTGCGAGGTGCTCTTCCTGCGCGGCGTCGACCCGTGGACGCCGGTGCGGGACGTGCCCGACCTGCCGGCGATGGTCGCGCTCGCGCACAAGCTCCTGGTCGCCAACCGGGGGCGGTGGACCCAGTCGACGACCGGCTCGCTGCGCCGGACCGAGACCACCTACGTGTACGGCCGGCGCGCGCAGCCCTGCCGCCGCTGCGGCACCGCGATCCGCAAGCTGGAGCAGGACGTGCGGGTCACGTACTGGTGCCCGGCCTGTCAGTCCTGATCCTCACCCACCTGGGCGATGAGGTTGGCGGCGGTGGGTAGGTCGTGGGGTAGGGGGATGAGTCGGGCGTTGCGCAGGCCGGCGCGGCGCAGGGGGCCGCGGGCGCTGGTCCGCACCAGGGCCAGTACCCGATGGGGTGAGGTGCGGGTGATGGGTGCTTCGGCGGCGAAGACCGTCGGTGTACGGGCGCCGGCCTCCAGTAGCAGGGTCAGTGCCTCCCATTCGCTACCTGCCCCGGGGGCGTCGACGGCGATGACGGCCAGCCCGTGGGGGAGGGTTTGGGGGTAGAGGTCGAAGAGGCGGTCGCGCAGGTAGTCGGCGGTGGCGTAGCTGGTGCAGAGGATGACCCGGACGGGGGCCAGCCGTACGCTTGCCCAGCCTTGCAGCAGGGCGCGCACCGTCTGGGCCGGTGGCCCGTTCGGGGTCAGCGGTTGGTAGAGGGTGTGTACGTCGGCCAGGACCTCCCGGACCCCGTACCCGGCCTGGGCCCGCTCCCGTCCCAGCCGGGCGAACGCCGGTGTGGCCGCTCGGCCGGCGACCAACGCCCGGGCGACCGCGTCCACGCCCGGCGCCCACCAGTCCCGCGGCTCCCAGCCTTGTTCGGCGGCACCGGCCCGCCAGGCGTCACGCAGCGCCTCGGCGTCGGTCCGGTACCGGTACGCCGTCCGGGCTCGACGCTCCGCGGCCGTCGCGGAGAGCCACCGGTCGCCGTCCATTGTCATGCACCCGCTCCCACCTTCGGTGCGAAGCCCGTGGCGGTTCGGGCTTCGTCACCACCACGACAGAGCGACCCACAGGTTATGACTCTGGTTTTCGCGAGAGGATTTACCGGGACAACCTGGACACGGGCGTGACAACGCTCCGAGTCCGGCGTTTGATCCTTTGGTCCCCCGACCGTTGAGGTCCTCCCCCGACCCGTGGCAGGCCGATGACAGACGAATACACCCCTCCGCCCGCTGAGCCATCCGCCGGCTCCGCGGCCCCCGCCGATCGCTCCGCCGAACCCAGCGACGCGGAACTGATCGCCGCCGTCCGCGGCGGTGACCCGGAGCCCTTCGCGCTGCTCTACCGCCGGCACGTCGAGTCCGCCCGGCGGATGACCCGCACGCTGGCGCGCGATCCGGCGGACGTGGAGGATCTGGTAGCCGAGGCGTTCGCCAAGCTGCTCGCGACGCTGGAGTCGGGCGGCGGGCCGGACTCCGCGTTCCGGCCCTACCTGCTCACGACCATCCGGCGGCTCTTCTACGACCGGATCCGCAAGGCCCGTCGCGAGGCGGTGACCGACGACCCCGAGGCGCACGACCCCGGCGTGCCCTTCGTGGACACAGCGGTCCAGGGGATGGAGTACGCCTTCGTCGCGCGCGCCTTCGCCCGCCTGCCCGAGCACTGGCAGGCCGTGCTGTGGCACACCGTCGTGGAAGGGGAGAACCCGGCCGACGTCGCGCCACGGATGGGGCTCACGCCCAACGGGGTGGCCGCGATGGCGTACCGGGCACGCGAACGGCTGCGCCAGCACTACCTGCAGGAGCACATCGCCGCCGACCCGGGCGAGGAGTGCCGGTGGGCGATCGAACGGCTCGGCGCGCACGTCCGCAAGGGACTGTCCCGGCGGGACGGTCGCCGGGTGGAGGACCACCTGGACGAGTGCCGCCGCTGCCACCTGCTCTTCGTCGAGCTCGCCGAGGACTCGGCGCGGATGCGTGGCGTGCTGGCGGTCGCGCTGCTGGGCGGCTCGGCGGCCGCGTACGTGGCCGGCTCCGGCGCCAGCGCCGGCTCGAGCCTCATCTCGCGGCTGGCCCGGCGGCGCTCGGTGCAGGCCGCGGCCGCGGGCGTGGTGGTGGTCGCCCTCGGGCTGGCCGCGTTCGCGATGGTGCGGACCGGAGAGTCGACGACCGTGGCCGAGCCTCCTCCGGCCGGTCCCGGGGCACCCCCGCCGCCCGTACCCTCCACGGCGGTGCCGCCCTCCGCGCCACCGTCCACCGTGGTACCGCCGCCGGGATCGACGCCCTCGCCCGCGGTGCCGCCGGGCGGGCCTTCGCCGCTGTCCGCGCCGCCGTCCTCGCCCGCGCCGGCCGTGGTGCCGATGGAGGCGCGGCTGGAGCCGGTCGGCACGCTGGTGCGGGGACGGCCGGGCGTGCTCGCGCTCACCGTCGTCCACCCTGGACAGCCAGGCGGCTCCGGCGGCGGCGGCCCGGTCCCCGCCTCCGCGCCATCTACTGTGGACACCGGGCCGCTCGCCGCGCAGGTGACCCTCCCTCGTGGAGTGACGCTGCGCGCCGGTCCGGCCGGTGACGGCTGGACCTGCACCGCCGCCCGCTGCACCCGGCGCGGGCTGGGGGTGGGCGGCACCACGCGGGCGTACCTGCCGGTGACGGTCTCCGACTCGGCCGGCACCGAGGTGCCCCGGGTGCGGCTCACCGCGCCCCGCGCCCGCACGCTGGCGGTCGCCGCCCCGGTCGGGGTACGCCCCAGCGGCCTCCCCGCGGTCTTCGCCGGCACCGCGCCGGCCACGCTCGCGGTCGGCGGCAACTCGCTGCTCTCCTGCGGCGGCATCTCGCTCACCTGCGGGAAGGCGCGGTCGGGCGAGCGGAAGGCGGACAACGGCGACTACTACATGACCCGGTACACCGAGGCCCAAGCGCCGGCCGGGCTGCCGTACGGCTCGGCGGTGAGCGGGGCCACGATCCCGGTACGCGGCAAGGTCCTCTGGGCCGGCCTCTACTGGTCCGGCACCGGCCCCCGCCCGAACGAGCCGGCCGCGCGGCTGCGGGTGCCCGGCGCCGACCGGTACGTGACCGTGGCGGCCAGCCGCGTCGACAGCGCGTCGGGCGCCGACTTCGGCTCCGTGTACCAGGCGTCGGCCGACGTCACCTCCCTGGTGCGGGGCAGCCGTGGCGGCACCTGGTGGGTGGCGGTGGACCGGGACGCGTTCAAGGGCGGCTTCAACGCGTACGGCGGCTGGGCGCTGCTCGTGGTCGTCGACGCGGGCGGTCCACAGCGGACGGTGGCGGTCTTCGACGGCTTCACGCCGCTGGCGCGCGGCGCGTCGTACTCGTCTCCACTGTGGGGAGTGCCCGGCCCGGCGAGCGTGGGGCTGGTCGCCTGGGAGGGCGACCGTACCCTCGCCGGCGAGCGCCTCACGGTCGGCGGCGCGGCGGTCGGCGGGGGCAACGTGGTGGGCGGCTGGTCGGGCGGCACGCCGACGGGCTGGCACACGCTGGGCACCGACGCGCGCGTACTGCCGGCCCGACCCCGCACCGCCACCCTCACCGCCTCGTCCACCACGGACGCATGGCTTCTCGGCCCGGTGGCGGTGGTCTCCGGCTGACGGCCCGTGATCGAAGCTCCCTTGAAGTCGCTAGAACGACGTCAAGGGAGCTTCGATCACGGCGGGACCGGTGGGGCGCGCTAGCTGAAGGACTCCGGGCCGAAGCGGCCCCACACCACCACCGCGGCGAGCGCGAGCAGCACCAGGTTCAGGGCGACCTGCGGGACCTCTTTGCGCCGCGCGTGCACGACCACCGCGCCGACCATGACGATCACCAGGCCGAGCGCGGCGAGCGGCACGAGCACCGGCGCGATGTCGAGGAGGGCCGGCAGGATCAGCCCGACCGCGGCCAGGACCTCCAGCCCGGCGACCAGCTTGATCGTGCCGGCGGAGAAGTCGTCGGTCCACCCCATGCCGGACGCGGCCAGCTTTTCCTTCGGCTGGGCCAACTTGAGGACGCCGGCTCCGAGAAAGAGCGCGGCGAGCAGGCCGGCGATGATCCACAACACGACGTTCACGGAGTCCTCCTGCCGATCACTTCAAGCTTTAACCAAAAGCTAGCGTTGATCACTTAACGGCGCAAGTGAAGATATGATCCCGGCATGGGGACCGAGGCGGAGCCGCGGTGGCTGGACGCCGACGAGCGGGAGACCTGGCTAGCCTTGCTGAGCCTGCTCATCCGGCTGCCCGCCGCGCTCGACCGGCAGCTCCAGCGGGACGCCGCGATCAGCCACTTCGAGTACCAGGTGCTCGCCGGCCTCTCCATGTCGCCGGAGCGGACGCTGCGGATGAGCGACCTGGCCGCGTTCGCCGACGCCTCGCTCCCCCGCCTCTCCCAGGTGGTCGCCCGCCTCGAACGGCGCGGCTGGATCCGGCGCACCCCCGACCCCGACGACGGCCGCTACACGCTCGCGATCCTCACCGAGGAGGGCTGGGCCAAGGTGGTGGCGACCGCGCCCGGACACGTCGAGGAGGTCCGCCGCCTCGTCTTCGACCCGATGACCAAGGCCCAGCAGCGGCAGCTCGGCACCATCGGCCGGCGCATCATGGCAGCCGTCGACCCCGGCGGCACCTGCCCCACCCGTTGAAAGACCCACGATCCCCCGGCTCGCGGCCCGGCTCTGCCAGGGCCCGATTCAAGAGACTTTGGGCTACCGCGACGCCCGTCCCGGTCCAGGCCGTTGCTCCCGCGGCCTCACCCTCCGCGCCTGGTCACGGGTAACCCTCCCGCCTCCGGCAGGAGCGCTCCGGACACGAGGACGGAACGGGTACCGCGTGTGGGGGCGCTCTCAAGCTGCCCCGTTTGCGCGTGCGGCTCAAGAGCTCCACGCACGCCTCGGGCCCCGCGATGAAGCCCAGCGCTCGATCAGCGGGCTCATGCGGTGATCGTGGTATTCCAGTGCCCCCTGCGGGGCACCTAAGTACCACGATCTCGACGAATGGCCTGGATCCGGTCATCGTCCGCGCGGACCGCGGGCCGGAGCGGAAATGATGGGAACCGCGGTGGGTGAGGCCGCGGGAACGCAGCCCAAGAAGACGCTCCACGTTTCCCCAGGGGCCCCGCGCAACGGTCTGGACTATCGCCGGCATCGCGGTAGCTCAATGCTCTATGCGGTCTGTGGCGGCGTGCGGAGCTGGTCGGGGATGCGCATCGGCTCGGTCAGGTCGCGTAGCTCGGCCAGGCCGGCGGCGACGCCGCGCAGCATGTCGCTCGCGTCGGTCAGGCGGGACACGGCCGGGTGCTCGGTCGCCGCGCGGCCGTCTTCGGCGACGTAGCTGGCTGCGGCCGCGACCAGGCGTTCGTAGGCCACGACGCCGCCCTCCAGCTGCTGGAGCAGCGTCCGCCGGGCCTCCTCCAGCGCGGGCCGGGAGTCGTCGGGCGCGAAGCGCAGCGCCTTTTCGACGCTCGCCACCCGCTGGGCAAGGTCGCGCAGCGACTGCTCGGCCACCGCGGCCTCCAGCACCGCCGGCTCGCCGGGGCCGGTCAGGCGGCCGGCCAGGCCGGAGAGGGTCAGCGACGCGCGGTCGAGCCGGATCCAGGGGCCGGCCGCCGCCGAGCCGCGGAGGGCGAAGCGGGCCTGCTGGCGGCGAACCTCGTCGAGGGCGGTCCGGCCCACGGGCAGCCGCTGGACGGCGGCGACCAGCTTGGCGCGGGCCTGCTCGCCGGCCGTGGCGGGGTCGAGCGGTGGCGGTGCGGGCTGCGCGGCCAGCCCGCGGAAGTCGACCCAGCGCCACGCAGCCAGCGCGATCGAGCCGCCCGCCGCGGCGGCCCAGGCCGCGTCGGGCAGGCCCAGGCCGGCGTAGGGGGTGAGCACCGCCGCGGCGCCGCCCAGGCCCGCGGCCAGGACGCTCCACCGCCGCGCGGAACGGCGCAGCCTGCGCAGCCGCCGGAAGTGGCGGGCCCGGGGATCTTTCACCAGAGGCTCCCGCTAGCCGGCCGCGCTGGCGTCGCCGGTGCTCTTTTCCTTGTTGGCGAGGCTGGCCCGGATCTGGTCGAGGCGGGCGACCCCGGCCGAGTCGGCGGCGCTGGCCGGCTCGACGGCGGGTGTGGCCGGCTTGGACGCCAGCTGATCACCGGCCATGCTGGCCCGGATCTGCTCCAGCCGTGACGAGCCGGCGAGGTCCAACGTGGACTTCTGGATCTCGAGCATGCGCCCCTCGACCGAGTTGCCGGCGAGCTCGGCGCGCCCCATCGCGTTCGCATACCGCCGCTCGATCTTTTCCCGCACCTCGTCGAGCGAGGGCGTGTTGCCCGGCGCGGCGAGCGCGGACATCGACTCCAGCGAGCGGGCCACGGTCTCCTGCATCTTGGCCTGCTCCAGCTGGCTGAGCAGCTTGGTGCGCTCGGCGAGCTTTTGCTGGAGGATCATCTGGTTGTTTTCCACCGCCTGGCGGGCCTGGCCGGCGGCGCCGAGCGCCTGGTCGTGCAGCGTCTTGAGGTCTTCCATCGACTGCTCGGCGGCGACCAGCTGGGTGGCGAGCGTCTGCGCGGTCTGCTCGTATCGACCCGCCTCGGCCTCGTCACCGCCCGCCCGCGCCTTGTCGCCGAGCACCAGCGCCTGGCGGGCCATCGACTGCAGCTTTTCCACCTCGGCCATCTGGCGGGAGAGCTTCATCTCCAGCTGCCGCTGGTTGCCGATCACGGCGGCGGCCTGCTGGACGAGCGCCTGGTGCTGTCGCTGCGCGTCTTCGATCGCCTGCTGGATCTGCACCTTGGGATCGGCGTACTCGTCGATCTTGGCGCCGAACAACGCCATAAAGTAGCGCCAGCCCTTGACGAACGGGTTCGCCATCTCCGCGGTATCCCCTCAGTGTCAGCACTCCGGTCGGGCCGCCACCGCACGGGCGGCAGGCCCCCGCGGTCCGGCAGAGTTCCATACTCCCAGCCCGGCGCCAACCCGTCATGCGACCTCAGGGGGATATCCGGGTATGTGCCGACGCGACTGGGTGGATGCCGGGTCCGCGCGTCAACCCTACGCGCGTCAAGCGACGCAGACTACATCCCGGTCGCGCGGGGTGGGACGCACGGTGCGCGTGGTGCGCAGGACCGCGCTGAGCGGCGTGTCCTGGCGGATGGAGACCGAGACCGCCCCGTCGGTGATCTTGCCACCGGCGACCTTGCTGGGCCGGGCCACGTGGTGCACGGCCGCCTCGGGCTGGCTCGGGGTCTCGTCGCCGGCACCCGCCGTGGCCGGCACCGGGGCCGGGGTGGGCGCGGGCCTGGTCGCCGGTGCCGCGGCCGGCGGCGTGTCGCGGCCGTCGCGGTCGCCACCCTGCGCCGGAACGAGCACGTGCTCCATCTGCTCGGCCAGCGCCATCTCGTCGCTGACCTCGCGCAACAGCTCGCTGAGCTGGGCGCCGAGCGCCTCGCAGATCGAGGCCAGCAGCTCGCTGGACGCCTCCTTTTGCCCGCGCTCGATCTCGGACAGGTAACCGAGGCTCACGTTGGCGGCGGTGGAGACCTCGCGCAGGGTGCGGTGCTGCCCCTGCCGGCGCGCGCGTAGTGCGTCGCCGATCACACGGCGTAGCAGGATCATCGCACCTCCCCTGGAAACGCTGCCCGCAACGTTACCCGCTTCCAGGCCCGGCGACAGCTTCCCACTTGCGGCGGGCCGCCGGCCGCGCCTGTCCCCGCACCAACCGGAGAAGCCGACAAAAGATTCCTCAGAGGTACTCCGTGAGCAGGCGGAGCGCCTCGGTGACGCTCGCCGAGCGGATCGCCTGGCGGCCGCCGCCCAGGGAGAGTTCGCGCACGGCTGAACCGTTTGGCCCGGCCACCGCCACGTAGACGAGGCCGACCGGCTGGCCATCCTGCGGCTCGGGACCGGCCACACCCGTAGTGGAGAGCCCCCAGTCGGCTCCGCACCGGGCACGGCCCCCCTCGGCCAGCGCGACCGCCACCTCGGGGTCGACCGCGCCGCGCGCGTCGAGCAGGTCCCGCGGCACCCCGGCCAGGGTCGCCTTGAGCTCGGTCGCGTACACCACCAGGCCGCCCCGGAAGACCGCGCTCGCCCCGGCCACCTCGACGATGGTGGCCGCGATCAGCCCGCCGGTGAGCGACTCGACGGTGGCGAGCGTCTCCTTCCGCTCCACGAGGGCGTGCACCACTCCGGCGGCCACCGACGGGATCGCGGCGGGGTTTACCGGATCAGGCACGCGCCGCCGCCCGCATGCGCAGGGCCCGGAACGTGTAGTCGATGCCGGTGGCGGCGGTGGTCACTACCGCGGCCGCCATGATCCACGGGCCGACGTCGGAGAGCGGCTCGGGGAACGGCCACAGGTACCAGCCGATCGCCAGGATCTGCAGCGTCGTCTTGATCTTGCCGCCGCGGCTGGCCGCGATCACGCCGTACCGGATCACCCAGAAGCGCAGCAGCGTCACGCCCACCTCGCGCACCAGGATCACCACCGTCACCCACCACGGCAGCCGGTCGTACCAGGACAGCAGCACCAGCGCCGCGCCGGTGAGCGCCTTGTCGGCGATCGGATCGGCGACCTTGCCGAACGCGGTGACCAGCCCGTACCGCCGGGCGATCCAGCCGTCGACGAAGTCGGTGAGCGAGGCCACCCCGAACGTGAGGCAGGCCGCGATCCGCCAGTCGCGCCCGGTCATGTCGGAGGCGATGACCATCGCCACGAACGCCGGCACCATGACCAGCCGCAGCGCGGTGATCGCGTTCGCCGCGTTGACCAGCGGCACCGGTGGAGGCAACGGTGCCGCGCGCAGACCGGAGTCGGTCATCGCGCCGCCGCGGAGAGCATCTCGCTGGGCACCGCCACCAGGTCGACGCCCTCGGTCGCGGTGACCGTCGCCCGGACCAGGTCGCCCGGGAGCAGCGCGGCCAGGTCGACCCCGGCGTCGCCGGCGACCAGCGTCACCGAACCGTCGACCTCGGGCGCCTGGTGGGCGGCGCGCCCCTCGACGGTGCCGTCGTCGACGGTGTCGACCAGCACCTCGACGACCGAGCCGAGCCGCTCGGCGGCACGCTGGGCGCACAGCTCCTCGGCGAGGGAGAGCAGCTTGTCGTACCGCCGCTTGATGGTCGCCCGACCGACCTTGCCGGTCATCGCGGCGGCCTCGGTGCCGTCTTCGTCGCTGTAGTCGAAGACGCCGATGGCGTCGAGCCGCGCGTCGGCGAGGAAGCGCACCAGCTCGTCCACATCGGACCGGGTCTCGCCCGGGAAGCCCACGATGAAGTTGCTCCGCGCGCCCGCCTCCGGCTCCAGCGCCCGCACCGACTCCAGCAGCTCGAGGAAGCGCCCGGTCGAGCCGAACCGCCGCATCCGCCGCAGCACCGGCTCGCTGGAGTGCTGGAAGGACAGGTCGAAGTACGGCGCGACGCCGGGCGTGGTGGCGAGCACCTCGACCAGGCCGGGGCGGGTCTCCGCGGGCTGCAGGTAGCTGGCCCGCACCCGCACGATCCCGTCGATCGCGGCGAGCTGGGGCAGGAGCCTCTCCAGCAGGCGGGGGTCGCCGAGATCCTTGCCGTACGACGTGGAGTTTTCGCTCACCAGCACCAGCTCGCGCACCCCGGTCTTGGCCAGCCACTCGGCCTCGGCGAGCAGCTCGTCGGGCGTACGCGAGACGAAGGCGCCGCGGAATGCCGGGATCGCGCAGAACGCGCACCTGCGGTCGCATCCGCTGGCCAGCTTGAGCGAGGCGACCGGCCCGTCCTGGAGGCGGCGCCGGCGCAGGTGTTTCGGCAGGTGGCCGGGGACCACGACCGTGCTGTCCCGGCGGGCGACCGGGGTGAGCGGCAGCAGCTCGCGGCGGTCGCGCGGGGTGTGCGCGTCGAGCCGCTCGCCGGACAGCACCGCGTCGAGGCGGGCGGCGATCTGCGGGTAGTCGTCGAAGCCGAGCACCGCGTGCGCCTCGGGGAGGCTCTGGGCGAGCTCCCGCCCGTACCGCTCGGCCATGCACCCGGCGGCGACCACCTTGGCCCCGGTGTCGGCGGCGGCCATCAGCGTCTGGATCGAGTCCTGCTTGGCCTTGTCGACGAAGCCGCAGGTGTTGACCAGCACCACGTCGGCCCGCTCGCCGTCGGTGGTGACCTCCCACCCCTCGGCGTGCAGGCGGCCCGCCAGCTCCTCCGAGTCGACCTCGTTACGGGCGCAGCCCAACGTCAGCAGGGCTACGCGACGGGTTTCGGCGGAGGAGGGAGACACCACCCGAGGGTACCGGTCCCGGCTGCGGAAGCGCCCGAGGCGTCCGTACCCGAAGTGCGAGACGATACCGCCCATGCGAGATCAGGGCGGTGCCATGCGAGATCACGAGCGGACCAGCAACTGGGCCGGCAACGTCACGTTCACCGCGGCACGCCTGCACCGCCCCTCGACCGTGGCGGAGCTCCAGGCGCTCGTCGCCGGTGCGGAGCGGATCCACGCGCTCGGCACCGGCCACTCGTTCAGCCGGGTCGCCGACTCCCCCGGCGACCTCGTCACCGTGGCCGGGCTGCCGCCGGTGATGGACATCGACAGCGCGGCCGGCACGGTCACCGTCTCGGCCGGCCTGCGGTACGGCGAGCTCGCCCCCTACCTCGACGGCAAGGGGTACGCGCTGCACAACCTCGGCTCGCTGCCGCACCTGTCGGTGGCCGGGGCCTGCGCGACCGGTACGCACGGCTCCGGGGTGCGCAACGGCGGCCTCGCCACTGCCGTCTCCGCGATCGAGCTGGTCACCGCCGGCGGCGAGCTGATCCAGCTCACCCGGGCCGATGGCGACCTCTTCGACGCGGCGGTGGTGGGGCTCGGCGCGTTCGGCGTGGCCACCCGGCTCACGCTCGACATCCTGCCCGCGTTCGAGGTCGAGCAGTACGTCTACGACGACCTGCCGTTCGACGCGCTCCGCGGGCACTTCACCGAGGTGATGGCCGCGGCCTACAGCGTGAGCGCGTTCACCCGCTGGGCCGGCCCGACGCTGCGCAACGTGTGGGTGAAGCGCCGGGTCGACGAGCCCCTTCCGCCACCGGTCGAGTGGCTGGGGGCGGTACGGGCGGACGGGCCCCGCCACCCCGTGCCCGGCATGCCGGCGGAGAACTGCACCGAGCAGCTCGGCGTACCCGGCCCGTGGCACGCGCGGCTGCCGCACTTCCGGCTGGAGTTCACCCCGAGCAGCGGCGAGGAGCTGCAGACCGAGTACTTCGTGGCGCGCGCGGACGCGGTCGCCGCGCTGGAGGCGCTGGACACGGTGCGTGACCGGATCGCCCCGGTACTCCAGATCTGCGAGATCCGCACGATCGCGGCGGACCGGCTGTGGCTCAGCCCCGCGTACGGGCGGGACAGCGTCGCCTTCCACTTCACGTGGATCAAGGACGCGGCGGCGGTCGCCCCGGCGGTGGCCGCGATCGAGGAGCGGCTGGCACCGTTCGGCGCCCGGCCGCACTGGGGGAAGGTCTTCGCGATGGCGCCCGAGGTGGTCGCGGAGCGTTACCCGAGGCTCCGCGACGCCGCCGCTCTCGCCCGCGCCCACGACCCGCGCGGCGCCTTCCGCAACGAGATGCTCGACCGCTACCTCGGCTGATCAGCCGGGGTCCCGCGAGCCCCGGAAGTGTGCGAAGATACGTCGTGCTCACCCAGCGTGACCAGAGGTCCGCGGGGCCCGCGGCGGCGCTTGCCGACCCGCGGGCGGCCGGTCACGCCGCGAGGGTGGCGATCGCGCTGTGACCGAGTTCATGGTCCGCCTCGCCCAGTCCGGCCACCGGCTGGCCCGTCACCTCGACCTGGTGCCGCTGCTGCACGAGGCGGCGGCGCTGCTGCGCGAGCTGACCGGCGCCGACGACACGCTGGAGCCGGGTGACTGGCTGCCGGGGTGGGAGGAGGTCTGCCGCGGCGCGCCGTACGTGCTGGTCGACGGCGAGCGCCGGCTCGTCTGCGTCCCGGTGATGCGCGACGGCGAGCCCTGCGCCCTGCTCTACACGGCCCGCTCGCTCTCCGGCCCGGCGACCGGCGACGCGCTCGACATCATCGCGGTCTTCGCCAACTACGTCGCGGCCGCGATCACCAACGCCGACCTGTACCGCGCGCTCGGCCAGAGCGAGGCCTCGCTGCGCCTGGTCACCGACTCGATCAGCGACCTGGTGGCGATGGTCGGCGCGGACGGGCGCTTCGCGTACGCCTCCCCCTCGCACAGTCGGGAGCTGGCCCGCGAGCCGGACCGGCTGGTCGGGCGGCGGGTCACCGACTTCGTGCACCCGGACGACCGCGACCGGCTGGAGAGCGCGCTCAAGGGCGCCGCCTCCGGCGACAAGGTGGAGTACCGGCTGCGTACCGGCTCCGGCCGCTGGACCTGGGTGGAGAGCGCGCTGCGCCCCGCCCCCTCGGCCGGCGGCACGGTGGTGCTCTCCTCCCGCGTGGTCGACGACCGCAAGCGGCTCGAAGACGAGCTGCGGCTGCGGGCCACCCACGACCCGCTGACCGGCCTGGCCAACCGCACGCTGGTGGCGCAGCGGCTCGCCGAGGCGCTGGCCGACCCGCGCGGCGCCGACCACGTGGGGGTGCTCTTCTGCGACCTCGACCGGTTCAAGGCGGTCAACGACCGGCTCGGCCACGAGGCCGGCGACGACCTGCTCAAGCAGGTGGCCGCGCGGCTGCGGCAGAGCCTGCGCCCGGGCGACCTGCTCGGCCGGTTCGGCGGCGACGAGTTCGTGGTTGTGCTCGACGCCGTACGCGACCTGGCCCACGTCGCGCAGATCGGCCGGCGGGTGGCCCGCGCGCTGGACGACACGTTCCAGCTGCACGACGAGCCGGTGCGCATCTCGGCGAGCGTCGGCGGGGTGCTCGGCGTGCGCCGCGGTACCACGGCGTCGGCGATGCTGCGCGACGCGGACGCCGCCATGTACGCGGCGAAGGAGCGCGGCCTCGGCCTGATCGAGGTCTTCGACGACGACGCGTCGAGCCGCTCGCTGGACCGGCTCGGGCTCCGCTCCGACCTGCTCGGCGCGCTCGAAGGCGACCAGTTCGCGGTCCACTACCAGCCGATCTGCGACCTGGGCAGCGGGCAGGTGGTGGCGTTCGAGGCGCTGCTGCGGTGGACCCACCCGCGGCGCGGCCCGGTGCCGCCCGACGTCTTCATCCCGCTCGCCGAGGAGACCGGCGCGATCGTCCCCATCGGACACTGGGTGCTCGAGCGGTCCTGCCGCGAGCTGGCCCGCTGGGGCACCGGCGGCGGACGGCGGGTGCGGGTCAACGTCAACCTCTCCCCGGTACAGCTGCAGCAGCCGGACCTCGCCCACGAGCTGCTCGACATCGTGCGACGCTCCGGTGTGGACCCCGGCGACGTGTGCCTGGAGGTGACCGAGCACAGCTACCTGCGCGACGACGTCACCGAGAGCGCGGCGGTGCTCCGCTCGGCCGGGCTGCACTTCGCGCTCGACGACTTCGGCACGTCGTACTCCAGCCTCAACTACCTCAAGTGGTTTCCGATCGACCTGCTCAAGGTCGACCGCTCGTTCGTGGGTGGGGTGGCCGCCAACGACACCGACCGGGGCATCGTGCGGGCGGTGCTCGCCATCGCCGACTCGCTCCGGCTCGGCGTGATCGCCGAAGGGGTGGAGACCGAGGAGCAGCGCTCGGCCCTGCGCGGCCTGGGCTGCGCCTGGGGCCAGGGCAACCTGCTCTCCGCGCCGCTCACCCCGGACGCCGCCCTCGACCTGCTGGCCGGCCGCCACTCGGTCCCCGCCTCCTAGCTGGTCTGTGATCGAAGCTCCCTTCACGTCGCTAGAACGACGTGAAGGGAGCTTCGATCACAGACGTGCGGAGGGCCGGGTACGGCTCGCGGAGCGTGAACGCCGCCGGCCCCGGGCCGTCCCGGTCGAGCAGCGCGAGCCGCTCCCGCGCTTCGTCCAAAGTGGGCAGCGTGCCGGCCGGGATCCACCAGAGCACCAGGTGCGAGCCGAGCCCCTCGTGCGAAAACCACTCCCGCCGCCGGCGCAGCGACTCCAGGTGGACGCCGTCGCGGTAGGCGAAGTCGCGCAGCGCCTCGACCGACTCCCACACCGACATGTTCACCATCAGGTCCGGCCCGAACGGGCGGAGCGCCGTCGCGTCGTCCGAGTCCTCGCCGACCAGCCGCCACACGAAGCCGGGTGCCTCGTCGGCACGCGCGTTGATGAGCGCGAGGTCGGCGACGAAGCCGGCCATCGCGGGGTCGTCGAGCGGCGCGCGGGGATACGCGACGTTGAGCTGGGCCAGGTGGAAGTCGCTCATGACGGTACTATATGGCATCTTCATTGTTTTTAGAAAGCGTCACGCAGCAGCGCCCCGGCGTGGGGTCCAGCCGCGCCCCCCACCCCGCCGCGCCAGCCCCCTCCAGGACGCCCTCGACCAGCGCCAGGTTCATGCCGCAGACCAACGGCGGAAACCGCGCGGCGAGCTGGTGGAAGGGGCAGTTGCGCAGGCGCACGGTGGCGCCGTCGGTCTCCGGCTCGTAGCCTCGGCCGGCGAGCACCCCGACCGGATCGGCGCCCGCGCCGGCGGCGGCACCGACCTCCCGCCCGTGCTCGCGCGCGACGCCGTAGACCGCCGCGTCCGCGCCGGCCCGCTCCACCCCCTCGGCGAGAAGCTCGGCCGCCGAAAGGTACGCCCGCGGCGGCACGCTCACCGCCCGCTCGGCCGCCGCCCGCCGGTACAGCTTCGCCGGCCGCCCGGCCCCCGGCCCGGACCGCCCGGACCGCCGCGCGAACGACGCCTCCAGCAGGCCGGCGTCGACCAGCTTGTCCAGGTGGAAGGCGGCGAGAGTGCGGCCGACCCCGAGTGCCGCCGCCACCTCGTCGCGCCCCACCGGCTCCGCGCCAGCTCCAGCGACCATCTGGTACGCCGAGCGCCGCACCGGGTCGGTCAGCAGCGCCAGCGCCTCTAAATCCTCCACGGGTTGACAATAGAGGCCAGTTCGCGGGCCTGTCTCTCGCCTCGTAGCGTCCCTGCTGGCGCCCGCCGCTGCTCAGCCCTGCTCGCCGCCCCCGCTGGTCGGCCTCGCCGTCCGGGCGGCGCTGCTCGGCTTTGCCGTTCCGTCGGCGCTGGTCGGCCTTGCCGTCCGGTCGGCCCGGCTGCCTGCTGGCCGGCGGTCAGGTCTCGGCTGTTTTGGCTGCTTCGGCTGCCAGGAGGCGGGCGAGCTCGCCCGGCTTGGTGACCATCGGCCAGTGACCCGAGTCGATATCGACCAGGTCGAGCCGCTTGACCATGGCGAGCTCGGGCGCCTCACCCGCGTCGATCCACTCCCGCGCCTGGGCCGGCGTGAACTCCGGGCACACGACGACCACCGGGACGTCGAACCGCCGCTCGTCCGTCAGGCGCACCACGCCCGTGGCCACCGCCTCCGGGACCGGGATGGCAGCGGACGCGATCCGGCGCCTGGCCTCCTCGTCGAGGTCGGCGGCATCCGCCCCCTCGAACGGTCCCCAGCCGGGAAACGGCATGACCCCGTCCTTCACCGGGAAGAAGTCGGCGTAGGGCGCCCCGTCGCCGGAGGGGAAGCCACCGACGAGGGCGACCTTGGCCACCCGCTCCGGCCGCGCGTCGGCGGCGAGCCAGGCCAGCGTGCAGGCGGCGGAGTGCCCCACGACCATCGGCTTGGCGGACGCCGCGTCGACGGCGGCGAGCACCGCGGCCACCTGGTCCTCCAGCGTCGCGGACCCGGCCCCGTCGCCCTGGCCCGGCAAGGTGACCGGCACGGGACGGTGACCGAGCGGTTCGAGCGCGGCGGCGACGCCGTCCCACACCGAGGCGTCGAGCCACAGGCCGGCAACCAACACAATCTCCATGCGGCCAGGCTAGGACAGATTCCGGACGCTCTACTTCCGCTTTATGCTCCACCCCCGCGCCGAAAGCACCGACGCCCGAGCTTCGGCGCCCGCGCCGAAGCTCCTTCAGCATCCGTCAGGCCGCAACAGGGGTATGCGGCCGGAAGGCGATGTCGAGGTCTGCGTTCAGCGCCACCGCGAGGCGAGCCAGCAGCGGCACGGTGGGCGTGGCACCTCCGGACTCCAGGCGGGAAAGCTGAGGCTGGGTCATGCCCGCGCGCTCCGCCAGCTCGGCTTGCGTGAGACCCAGCTCAACGCGCCGGTCGTGCACCATCTGGCCGAGCATCAGCGACGTTCGCGCCTCCTCGTAGGCGGCGGCGCGCTCATCAGCCCCGGTGCGCTCCCACCGCGTGTGTCGCGTCGTCATCCTGTACCCCTTCCCGGACGTCACAGCCACTTGCGTCCGTACACCTGATCGGCCGGTGCGTGTGCCTCATGTCCCGCCGCGCACCCATGCTGCGCGGCCACCGCTCGATCGACCTCGGCTCGTTCCGCCTGCCTGGTCTTACGAAAGACCGTCAACAACACCACTCGTCGGCCAGGGGCGAGCCAATAGCTGATCCGCACCGCACTGCGCTCGAGATAGAACCGCAGCTCGCGAGTCTTGCCCGAAAGGTGCCGCGAATAGGGCTCCCCCAAGGTTTCGGCCTGATCCGCGAGGATGTCCGCCATCGCCTCGACCTTCGCGTAGTCCTTCAGCGAGAGCGTGTCCAACCACTCTCGAACCTCTGGCTCCAACTCGATCACGTAGCGGTCCGGCACTTACCGACGATATACCATCCTCGGTATATCGTCCAGATCGTACGCCTCACGGGCGTGATTCTGGGGCTGCACTTCGCGTTCGTGGCGTATGCGGTCTTCGGCGGGTTTCTCGCCTGGCGCAGGCCGCGCACGATCTGGCGGCGACGCCGTCGTGGTCTCGTGGGGCCGCTTCGTCCGGCCGCGGGGGCGCCCGGCCGCGCCGGGGGGGGGGGGGGGCGCGGGGGGGGCCGCCGGGGGGGGGGGGGGGGCCCGCCGGGGCCGGGGGCCCCCCCCCCCCCCCGCCCCGGGGGGGGGCGCCCCCGCGACTTTACCGGCTACGGCAGGTCGGCCACCTCGTCGGCGAACTGGGCGCTCGTGACGATCGCGGCGTGCAGCAGCACGCCGAGCTGGGGCGCGGCCACGCCGTGCTCCAGGTCCGTGGTGATGTCGCCGGCCAGGATGAGGTCGCCCTGGCCGGTGTCGTGCACGTACGCCTTGGGCAGCAGCTTGTCGTGGTTCCAGGCGTTGCAGAACGCGTACGCCTCCATGAGCCGGTCGGCCGGGAGGCGGCGCTGGGCCACCACGCGTACGTGCAGGATCTCGCCCTGCTCGCCCATCCGGTCGAAGGTCAGCATGCCCTTGCCCCACTGGCCGCCGACCGTGCCGTCCTCGTCGACGTAGTACCGGTCGCCGCGGTCGTCCAGGGCAGCGGTGATGCTCTGCACGTTCAGCGGCGCCACGACCTCCTCGCGGCCCTCGGGGGGTAGGCCGGGCTCGGTCATGTACGACGGGGTGGGCTGGTCCGGCGGCAGCTCCAGGCTGTCCAGCATCGGCTCCGCGGACATCCACCGGGCCATCCGGCGAGACTGGTGGTCGGTGCCGTTGCGGGCGTCGAACTGCCCGGCGATCTCCCGGGCCTGCGCGGCCAGGTCGGCGCCGAGCTGCTCCAGCGTGAGCGTGGCCTCGGGGCGGCTCTCGAACGACGGCCGATGGATGGTCCGGCCGGTCGGTGCGGCCAGCCGGCACACCAGCGCGCCCGCGGCGGCGAACTCCATCGCGGAGGCGTCGTCGTACGGGCGGTCGAGCCAGCTCAGGTGCTCGGCGAGGATGTCGACGGCCCGGTCGGCGTTGCCGGTCAGCACGCAGAACCGCAGGTGCTCGGGGAGGAACGCGAACGCGTCCCGCTCGTGGCGGTGCCGGCGGTACGCCCGCACGTGCGCCTTCGCCGCCTCCTCGTGGCGGCCCAGCCGCAGGTACGGCATGAGGACCGCGACCAGCGCCTTCTCCGGCTGCTCGGCGCAGCCCAGCACGCCACTCAGCACCGGCTCGACCGTCTTGACGGCGTCGTCCCACTCGCCCCAGCCGGCGAGCAGCTCGGCCTGGCGGGACGGGTCGCAGCCGGCACAGTCGCTGTTTTCGTCGCGCTCGGCGGTGCGCCACAGGTCGAACCACTTGCGCGCCCCCGGCTCGTCGCCGATGTGGTCGGCGATCTTGCAGCGGAGGTTGTAGATGGTCTGCATGCTGTGCCCGCCGGCCCGGAAGCGCCGTTCCATGTCGTCGAGCGCGGCCTGCGTCTGGGCCAGGCCCACGCGCGGCGTGCTGCGCAGCGTGGCCACCGCCCACTTGTGGTACCAGCGCAACTGCTCGCCGTCCCACTCCTCGAACATCGAGGGGTCGCGGTCGTACGCCGCCAGGCACCAGCCGAACGCGGGCAGCATGCGCCACCGCTCGGTGTGGTTGTTGTACGCGTCGATGAGGTCGATCCGGGCGTCGTAGCCCAGCCGTACGTCGCCGGCGGCGTCCGCGTGGGCCGCGATGCGCTCCAGCTCGGCGATCTTGCCGTCGCCGTCGGGGAGCTCGCGGGCCTCTTCGAGGGCCTCCTGCAACTCGTGCGCGGTGGTCATGACTTCTCCGTTGAATCAGATGACGGGACGTCCGTAAAGGCACGGTCGAGCAGAGCGAGGAAGGAACGGTTGAGCGCCGCCTGGTCCACCGCGCGCAGCGGGTGGTGTCCGGCGAGCAGCGCCTGGCCGTACAGGGCCTCGACGGCGTGGCGTAGCGCGGGCCCCGGCGGGTACGACGTGATCTTGCGGATGAGCGGGTGGCGCCAGTTGAAGACCAGCTCCGGCCGGTGCTCCACGGTCACGTCGTTGAACGCGGAGAGCACGTCCGACCACAGCTCGTCGACCGCCTCGATGCTGCGCCGGACGGTGTCCTGGGTGCGCGCCTTCTGGCTCATCACGTACAGCGCGGGCATCGACACCGGGTCGAACTGGCGGATCAGCGGCACGCAGTCCAGCTCGCGCAGCACCGCCCGCGCGGTCTCCAGGAACGGCGCCACCAGCTCCTCCTGGGCCGGCGGCAGCGGGTCGAGCCGCGCGGCCAGCTCGCCCGGGTCGAGGCGGCGCACCCGTGCTTCGGAGTCCACCCTGGACAGTCGCTCCAGGATCTCGGTGTCGTACGCGTACCCGGCGTTGACCACCGGGGTACCGGCGGCGCTGGCGATCGCGGCCAGCGAACGGAACTCGTCGACCGTCTCCACGTACCGGATCATCGAGAGGCCGCGGCGGAACACCCGCAGCGGCATCGTGCCCCGGCTCGTCTCGAACGGCAACCACGCGTCGACCAGCTTGAGCATCTCGTCGTCGCGCACGGCGAGCGCCTTGACGCCCAGGTGGTGCACGCGCAGGAACGCGGCGAGCCGCTCGGGGTCGTTGACCGACAGGTCGAGCAGCCAGGTGCGGATCTGCTCGCCGAGCCCGGCGCGCACGGCGGAGAGCAGGTCGTCCTCGTACAGCGCCTCGCGGCTCGCGGTCGGCCGCAGCATGCTCGTGTCGACCACGCAGCGGACGAAGAACGCCCACTCCGGCACCAGCTTGGAGGCGTCCTCGCTGAGCAGCATCCGCTTGAGGTACACGCGGTGGCCGCCCTGCCCGACCTGGGCCGGGGAGGCGAGCACGAAGCCGACCCCGCGCAGCCCCGCCTCGGGCACGCTCAGGTCGATGACCTCCATCGGGCGGCTGCCGAGCAGCTTGGCGCCGTAGTCGAGGAGCGCCGAGCGGCGTACCTCGGGATCGTCATAGCTGATCTCCCACGGAGCCCGCGGCTCGGTGATCCGCTCGCCCCCGACGGTGACCTCGATGTCCAGGAGCTGGGCATACGACCTGGCGAGCTCGCGGACGGTGGCCGGGGTGAGCCAGTGCTCGGCGCCGGCGCGCGGGCGGAGGGTGACCGTCGTGCCGACCTCCGCGGCCTCGGCGGCGCCGACGGTGTAGCGGCCGTCCCCGTACCCGGTCCAGCTGACCGCCTCGCCCCCCTTCGTGGAGCGGGAGACCACCTCGATCGCGTCCGCGACCATGAAGCAGGAGAGCAGCCCGATGCCGAACTGGCCGAGGTAGTCCTGCCGCGCGAAGCCCAGGTCGTCGCGCTTGGAGGTGCGCCCGACGCTGGCCAGGAACGTGTGCACCTCCGCCTCGGTCAGCCCGATGCCGTTGTCGGTCACCCGCAGCGCGCCGCCGGGCAGCGACTCGATGACCACGCGGCCGGCGGGTGCGTCCGGGTCCGCGGCGCGACGCGCGGTGATCGCGTCGGTGCCGTTCTGCAACAGCTCGCGTACGAAGACTCGCGGGCTCGCGTAAAGATGGTGGCTGAGCAGGTCGACCACACCGCGCAGGTCGACCTGAAACCGGTGCTCGGTCCCGCTCACGGTGCCTCCTGGTTCGCTCGCTCGTGCGGCGCCGAAGGCGACGTCTTCCCTCGCGACCCCGAAACCCCGACTTCGTCGGCGGGGCCCCTCAGTCCAGACGCCGCCGCGCCAACTCGCTCGCTCACGGTGCCTCCTGGTTCGCTCGCTCGCTCACGGTGCCTTCAGCCCCGCCGCCGCCTCGGCGAGCTGGCAGCCGGTCGAGATGCCGCAGCCGATGAGCTGGTCGAGCTGGGCGTGCGAGACTCCGCGTTCCAGATCGGTGGTGACCTCGCCGAAGACGCGGGCCGTGCCGTCGTCGTTGACGTGGACGAACGCCTTCGGCCACAGGCGGTCGTGGTTCCACTCGTTGCAGAACGCGTAGAGCCGCGGCACGTCGTCCACGGTGAACTCGGCGGCGGCGAGCGTACGTACCTGGAGCATCTCGCCCTGGGAGCCGCGGCGGAAGAACCAGATGAGGTTGTCGTCCCACATCCCGCCGATGTCACCGTCGTCGTCTGTGCCGAAGTTGTAGCCGCGGGCGGTCAGCACCTCGGCGATCAGCCCGTTGGTGAGCGGCGCGAGTGTCTGCACCTCGCCGTCGGTTGGCATGCGAGAAATGTCCCTTCGGGTGTGGCTGCGTTGAATCCCCGGGGCACGATACGACGGCGGCGCCAACGCGGATCAACGGGTCGCGCCCGGCCGAGACACGCCGCCGGAGACCCCAGGTCCGCCGTGCCGTGCGACTACCGTGTGATCCTAGGGCCTATGGCTGGCCGCACCACCCAGGCGAGTCGGCGGCGCGGCGCGTCCACCGCGCGCGCCGCGAGCGGTCGCGCCCGTCAGACCTCACGCACCCGCCGCCGCACCTCGACCGGCAGCCCGGCCGTCTTCGTCGGCCGGGGCGTCCGCGCGCTCTGGATGGGTATCGCGCACGGCGTGGGCTGGGTGGTCCGGGGCGTCGGCCGCCAGGCCGCCACCGCCCGTGACCTCGACCCCGAGCACCGCCGCGACGGCGGTGGCCTCCTGCTGCTGGGCCTGGCGATCCTCACCGGCGTCGCGGTCTGGTTTTCCGGTGCCGGTCCGGTCGGCGACCGGGTGGCCGACACCGTACGACTCTTCCTCGGCGCGATCGCCGCCGCGCTGCCGCTGCTGCTGCTCGTCGCCGCGATCCGGCTGATGCGCGCGCCGAGCGACCCCGAGCAGCGGGGCCGGGGGGTGGTCGGCTGGTCCGCGCTGATCCTCTCCGCGGCCGGCCTGCTCCACCTCGCCCAGGACCCGATCGACAACGCCCAGCGCGACTACGCGGGCGGGCTGGTCGGCGCCGGCCTCGGCGGGCTGCTGGAGCGGGCGGTGACCGAGTGGGTGGCGTTCCCGCTGCTCGTCCTGCTGATGCTCTTCGGCCTGCTGGTCATCACCGCCACCCCGATCAACAAGGTCCCGGAGCGGCTGGGCCTGCTGATCGGCTCCGTGCTGGGGCGGCCGCTTCCGCCGGACGAACCCGACTCGTCCGATGACGAGGACGACGAAGAGGAAGAGGAGCCCCCGCCGGTGCGGCGCCGATCGCCGTCGCGCCGCAGGCAGGCGGCCCTCGCGGACGAAGCGGGCGAGCCGGCCGAGGAGGAGGTCGTCCACGACACGGTGCTGCTGCCGCGCAAGCCGCCGGCCGCCGTACCCGCCGCCCGCAAGGCCGCCGAGCCGCCCGAGCACTCGCCGCCCCCCACCCGCGCCGAGCAGCTCGCCATCACCGGCATGGCCGGCGACTACAAGCTGCCCCCGGCCAACCTGCTCAAGCAGGGCGCCGCGGCCAAGGCCCGGAGCAAGGCGAACGACGAGGTCATCGCCGCCCTGCAGGGTGTTTTCGAGCAGTTCGACGTGGACGCGGCGGTCACCGGCTTCACCCGGGGGCCGACGGTCACCCGGTACGAGGTGGAGCTGGGCCACGGCGTCAAGGTCGAGCGGATCACGCAGCTGTCGCGCAACATCGCGTACGCGGTGAAGTCCCCCGACGTGCGGATCCTCAGCCCGATCCCGGGCAAGAGCGCGGTCGGCGTCGAGATCCCCAACTCCGACCGCGAGGACGTGGCGCTCGGCGACGTGCTCCGCTCGCGCGCCGCCACCGGCGACCACCACCCGATGCTCGTGGCGCTCGGCAAGGACATCGAGGGCGGCTACGTGGTGGCCAACCTCGCCAAGATGCCGCACATCCTCATCGCCGGCGCCACCGGAGCGGGCAAGTCGTCCTGCCTCAACTCGCTGCTCGTCTCGATCCTGAGCCGGGCCACGCCGGACGAGGTACGGCTGGTCCTGATCGACCCGAAGCGCGTGGAGATGACCTCGTACGAGGGGATCCCGCACCTCGTCACCCCGATCATCAC
Source organism: Phytohabitans maris (assembly GCF_031085175.1). Taxonomy (GTDB): domain Bacteria; phylum Actinomycetota; class Actinomycetes; order Mycobacteriales; family Micromonosporaceae; genus Phytohabitans; species Phytohabitans maris. The sequence continues at coordinate 119,227 of NZ_JAVHUY010000021.1, read as the reverse complement.
CAACCCGAAGAAGGCCGCCGACTCGCTCGACTGGGTCGTCCGCGAGATGGACATGCGGTACGACGACCTGGCCGCCGCCGGGGTACGCCACATCGACGACTACAACCGCAAGGTACGCGGTGGGCAGATCAAGCCTCCGCCGGGCAGCGAACGGGAGATCCGCCCGTACCCGTACCTGCTGGTGATCGTCGACGAGCTGGCCGACCTCATGATGGTCGCCCCGCGCGACGTCGAAGACTCGGTCGTCCGGATCACCCAGCTGGCCCGCGCGGCCGGCATCCACCTGGTACTGGCCACCCAGCGCCCCTCGGTCGACGTGGTAACCGGCCTCATCAAGGCGAACGTGCCGTCCCGCCTGGCGTTCGCCACCTCGTCGCTCGCCGACTCCCGGGTCATCCTCGACCAGCCCGGCGCGGAAAAGCTGATCGGCCGCGGCGACGGCCTCTTCCTGCCGATGGGCGCCTCCAAGCCGATCCGCATCCAGGGCGCCTGGGTCAGCGAAAACGAGATCAACGCCATGGTCAAGCACTGCAAGGACCAGCGCGAGCCGGAGTTCCGGCCGGACGTGCTGACCCCGGTGCAGGACCCGAAGAAGAAGATCGACGAGGAGATCGGCGACGACCTCGACCTGCTGGTACAGGCGATCGAGCTGGTCGTCACGTCGCAGTTCGGCTCGACCTCGATGCTCCAGCGCAAGCTGCGGGTCGGCTTCGCCAAGGCGGGCCGCCTGATGGACCTGATGGAGACCCGCGGCATCGTCGGCCCGTCCGAGGGCTCCAAGGCGCGAGACGTGCTGGTCAAGCCGGACGAGCTGGAAGAGGCCCTGGCCCAGCTCCGCCCCGAGTAGCCCTCCGCCCGCTCACCGCCGGCCCGAGATGGCGGTGTACGGGCTTCTTTTCGCCGCCGCGGCCGAGGAGGCGCGTCCGCTGCGGCGCGCCGCGGGCCCCGGCTGGCAGTTACCGGATGTGCCCGCGACGCCTTGCTGAAGACTCTTGCCGCGGTTACGGGGTGGAGAACCCCAGCGTGTACTCGCCCGATCCGCTCCTCGACTGCACCCGGTACCGGTAGATGCCCGCGTCGCCGTCGAAGGTCAGCGTCTCGTCCGCCTCCGCGCCGGTGGCCCGCGCCACGGTCTGCCACGACTGGCCGTTCCAGCGCTGGAGGGAGAGGTCGAAGTCGGTGCCGTCCGGCCCGTCCAGGCAGGCGGTCTGCTCGCCGCCGCCGGTACGGAAGAAGCGGCCGTTCGGCTGGGACTGGCGGGCACCCGTACGGCTCAGCTCACCGGCCACCGTGACCTCCTCGTCCGCGCACGCGTTGGCCGCCGGGGGTTCGGGCGCGGGCGGGGCGGTGGTCGGCGGGGTGCTCGTCTCGGGCGGCGGGGGCACCTCGCCGTTGCTGGTGACGAGGGTCAGCTGGTTGACCTCGAGGATCTCGGTGAGCGGCTGGAAGAACGTGATGCCGCCGACCGTGCAGTCGCCCGAACCGCCCGAGGTCACGCCCTGGGCCTGGTCGCCGGACATCCACGAGCCACCCGAGTCGCCCGGCTCGGCGCACACGTCGGTGCGGGTCAGGCCGGTCACGGTGCCCTCGGGGTAGTTGACCGTCGCGTTCTTGGCCTGTACGACGCCGCAGCGGGTGCCGGTCGTGGAGCCGGAGCGGCAGATCGAGGCGCCGACCGGGGCCTCTTCGGCGCCCGCGACGGTGACCTCGCCGCCGTTGAAGTCGTTGACGACCGGACGCGGCGTCCAGTCACCGTTGACCTCGACCACGCCCCAGTCGTCGCCGGGGAAGGAGGACGCCGTGAACGTGCCCTGCGCCTCCTGGTTGAAGCCAGTGGTCGTGGCCCCGACCTCGCCGCAGTGGCCGGCGGTCACGAAGCCGCCGACGACCGAGAAGCCGATCGAGCAGCGGGCGGCGCTGTCGATGAAGAACGGGTCGGCACCGCGTACGTCGAAGAACGGCGTCGGTGCCTCCTCCGTGGAGACCACCCGCACGCTCGACGCCGGCGCGCCCGCGTCCGTCGCGAACTCGCGGGCCGCCGCCTCCCCGCCCTTCTGGGCGAGCACGACAACGGTGTTGTCGGCCACGTCCACGTACCAACCGGGGAGGTTGGGGGTGGCCGCGTCCGCGTTCTGGTCGAGCGTGCGCTTGACCGTGTCGAGGTCCGCGGCGCTGCGGCTGACCACCTTGGGCTCGGCGCCCGCGGCACGCACCCGCTCGGCCAGCGCCGGATCGGTCACGGCCACGGTCAGGCGGGTGGCGTCCGCGCTCAGCCAGGCACCACCCCAGGCGTCGGCCGCGCCGGCCTTCAGTTCGGCGATGGTACGACTGGCGGAGCGCTCGCTCGTCAGCCGCGTGCGGGCCTGGTCCTGGGTCAGACCGAGGTCGCGCTGGAGCGCCGAGAGCAGCTCGGGCTCTGGCGCGCCGGGCGCCGCGCCTCTCGTGGTCGCCACCGCCGGGATCGTCACCGCGGCCGCGGCTCCAGCTGTGGCCACCACCAGGCCGATGGTCAACGCCCTCCTGCGGTCCATCCGCAACACCTCCCACATAGCCGTACTGAACCGGCAAATCGGTGTACGGCCGGAGAGCTAGACGCGGATGAATGGGGCCGCCGTGCCTGATCTCACAGAGAAAGCCGAGAAAGTAGTGAACTGATCACTCTGTGCGCTGGCGAGCCCAGGCGAGGAAGGAGGTCCACTGCCGGGCCGTAAAGATCAGTCGCGGTCCGCCCGGATCCTTGCCGTCCCGAAGCGCGATCCCGCCATCTATCTGTGCAACTTCCACGCAGCTCGAGCTATCGCAGCGAGCGCTCTTGCGCCATTGAAGGCGTTCGGTGTCTGCCATCACCGACTCCACTCCGTGCAGGGGCACCTTCACGATACGTAATCATTCCGCCGAAAGGAAGAGGCGGCACCCCGGGCGCACGCGCCCCGATGCCGCCTCGGTCAGAGCTCAGTCGAACAGGAAGTCGCCGTCGTGCACGCCGCCCACAAAGGCGTCCCACTCAGCCCTGGTGAAGAGCAACGTCGGCCCGTCCGGCTGCTTCGAGTCGCGGATCGCGATGTCGCGGCCGACCACGGCGACCTCGACACACGTGTTGCTGTCGCAACGCCCGCTCTTTCGCCAGACAGGCACGGCGGTCTGCTCCATTCGGTTCTCCTCGGATAGGTTAATAGTGTGTGTTACCCCCGGCCCACGGGGGCCTCGCCACACTGTTGCGTTTCGAGGATTACCGCGGCCGAAGCTTTTCAGCCGCTGGTATATCGATCCGACTCCGGCAGCATCTGGTCGGCCCGAGCCGCTATCAATTTCGCGGACTCCGTCTCGCCCAGCGATTCTCGCCAGAGATGCTCGAAATAGCCGCGATGGCGCATGAGCGCCTCTCCGGTATGCAGCACCTCGTCGAGCAGCAGGCTCTCCCGGTACAGGACGGCATTTTCCTCGTCGCCGAAGTCGAAAATGAGGAACGGTCCCAGCATCGCGACCAGCGCACCCTGGGCGAACGGCACGACCCGGACGTGCACATTGGGCCGGCGCATGATGACCAGGAGCTGCCGGAGCTGCTCCGCCATCACCTCGACGCCGCCGACCGGGCGGTGCAGAACCGACTCGTCGAAGATGCAGAAGATGTCCGGCGGATCGGCGCGACCGAGCAGCTGCTCCCCCCTTCGCAGCCGGGTCTCCAAGCGCGCCTCGCGGACGACCTGGGACAGCTCGGGCTGCCAGAAATCGAGGACCGCCTGCGCGTACGCCCGGGTCTGGAACGGGCCGTTGACGACGGTCGGCTGGAAGACGCGAATCGCCGTCGCTTCGGTCTCGAACTGCAGGAGCTGAAGCATCGCCGCCGTGAGGTGCTCGCGGTAGCGCGGCTCGTCCCACCACCCCCGCTGCCGCGACGAACGGGCGGCGCGCACCAACTCGTCGATCAGATCGTCGTCATCGACGCCGAACAACTCCAGTAGCGCGAGCAGATCGGTCTTCGAGACGGTGACATCGCCCTTTTCGATGCGGTTTACCTTGCTCAGTGACCAGTCGAGCTCATCCGCGACGTGTTGCTGGGTGAAACCTCTCGCCTCGCGTGCCGCGCGCAACGCGAGGCGGACGCGGCGGCGTGCGACCGCGGGCGGCTCGGGCGAAGTCATGATCCAACCAGTGAGCTGGAGCAAACCTGCCATGTGGCAGATTGCTGTTCCGCCACACGACACGATGCAGGACGTTACACGTGTCACTGCGAACACGCCAGGACAACACAACAACTCGCGGGACGGCTTGGGGATCAGGTGCCGACAGTATGGGCGGAACGCTCCGAGATCGCCATGCCACTATGTGCGACAAGGCGTGGTGAGAGAGCGGCTTTCAGACCTCGACGACCGTGGGGACGATCATGGGGCGGCGGCGGTAGGCCTCGTTGACCCAGCGGCCGACCGTACGGCGCACGATCTGCTGGAGCTGGTGGGGGTCGGTGACGCCCTCGAGCGCGGCCCGGTCGAGCGCCTCCGTGATCAGCGGGATGACCGCGTTGAACGCCTCCGGGTCCTCGGAGAAGCCCTTGGCGGAGACCGTCGGCCCGCCCACCACCTTGCCGGTCACCGAGTCGACCACCACGGTCGCGGCGATGAAGCCCCCGTCGCCGAGGATCCGCCGCTCGGTGAGCAGCGACTCGCCCACGTCGCCGACGGCGAGCCCGTCGACGTACACGTAGCGGCTCTTGACGTGCCCGACCAGCCGCGCCCGCCCCTCGACCAGGTCGACCACGTCGCCGTCCTCGCAGAGCACGACCCGGTCGGCCGGTACGCCGGACTCGATGCCGAGCCGGGCGTGGGCGCGCAGGTGCCGCCACTCCCCGTGCACCGGCATGAGGTTGCTCGGGCGCACCACGTTGAGCAGGTAGAGCAGCTCGCCGGCGGGTGAGTGGCCGGAGACGTGCACCTTGGCCACGTCTTTGTGGATCACCGTCGCGCCGGCCCGGGAGAGCTGGTTGATCACCCGGTACACGGAGGTCTCGTTGCCCGGCACCAGCGAGCTGGCCAGCACCACCGTGTCGCCGGGCGCCACCGTGATGTGCCGGTGGTCGCCCACGGCCATCCGGCCCAGCGCGCTCATCGGCTCACCCTGCGAGCCGGTCGACATCAGCACGATCTGGTCCGGCGGCAGGACGGTCGCCTCCTCCAGGCCGACCACCAGGCCGCCCGGGATGCGCAGCAGGCCGAGGTCGCGGGCGATGCCCATGTTGCGGACCATGGAGCGGCCGATGAACGCGACCTTCCGGTCGTACTCGTACGCCGAGTCGAGCACCTGCTGCACGCGGTGCACGTGCGAGGCGAAGCTGGCCACGATGATCCGGCCGGTGGCCTTGGCGAAGATCGAGTCGAGCACCGGCCCGATGTCGCGCTCCGGGGTGACGAAGCCGGGGATCTCCGCGTTCGTCGAGTCGGACAGCAGCAGGTCGACGCCCTCGGCGCCGAGCCGCGCGAAGCCGGCCAGGTCGGTGATCCGCCCGTCCAGCGGCAGCTGGTCCATCTTGAAGTCACCGGTGTGCAGCACCAGCCCGGCCGGGGTGCGGATCGCCACCGCCAGCGCGTCCGGGATCGAGTGGTTGACCGCGAAGAACTCGCACTCGAACGGCCCCAGCGACTCACGCCGCCCCTCGCGCACGGTCAGCGTGTACGGCTCGATCCGCCGCTCGGCCAGCTTTGCCTCGACCAGGGCGAGCGTGAACTGCGACCCGACCAGCGGGATGTCCGGCTTGTGCGCGAGCAGGTACGGCACAGCGCCGATGTGGTCCTCGTGGCCGTGGGTGAGCACGATCGCCTGTACGGCGTCGAGGCGGTCGAGGATCGGCGCGAAGTCCGGCAGGATCAGGTCGACGCCCGGCTGCTCCACGTCGGGAAAGAGCACGCCGCAGTCGACGACGAGCAGCTTTCCGTCGTACTCGAAGACGGTCATGTTGCGACCGATGGCGCCGAGGCCGCCCAGCGGCATCACGCGCAGGCCGCCCGCGGGGAGCGGCGGGGGCAACTCCAGCTCGGCGTGCGCCCCGGTCATAGAGGAAGCCCCGCGGCCTCGCAGTCCTCGCGCAGCTGCGCCAGCTCCGTCTCGGTCGCGTCGACCAGCGGCGAGCGCACCGGACCGCCGGGCAGGCCCTTGGCCGCCATCGCCGCCTTGACCAGGATCGTGCCCGGGCTGCGGAAGATGCCCGTGAAGATCGGCAGCAGCCGATGGTGGAGGGCCAGTGCGGCGGCGCCGTCACCGCGCTCGTACGCCTGGATCATCTCCTGGGTCGCGGCGCCGCTGACGTGCGTCGACGTGCCGATCAGGCCGACCCCGCCGACCGCGAGCAGCGGCAGCGCGAGCGCGTCTTCGCCGGAGTAGAACGCCAGGTCGGTGCGCTTGGTGACCCACGACGTCGCGACGAGGTCGCCCTTGGCGTCCTTGACCCCGACGATCCGCGGGTGCTCGGCGAGGCGGACCAGCGTCTCGGTCGCGATCGGGATGCCGGCGCGGTGCGGGATGTCGTAGAGCAGGATCGGCAGGCCGGTCGCGTCGGCCACCGCGGTGAAGTGGCGGAGCAGACCGCTCTGCGGCGGCTTGTTGTAGTACGGCGTGACGACCAGCAGGCCGTGCGCGCCCGCCTTCTCCGCGGCGGTCGCGAGCTCGACCGTGTGTGACGTGTCGTTGGTGCCCACGCCGGCGACCACCTTGGCCCGGTCACCGACGGCCTCTACCACCGCCCGGATGAGCTGCTCTTTCTCCCCGTCGGAGGTGGTGGGCGACTCGCCGGTGGTGCCGTTGATCACCAGCGCGTCGTTGGCCTGCTCGTCCACCAGGTAGGTGGCGAGCCGGGCCGCTCCCTCAACGTCGAGCGAGCCGTCGGCACGGAACGGGCTCACCATCGCGGTGAGCAGCCGCCCGAAGGGTCGGTGGTCGTGCGTCATGCTTGACAACCTAGCGGACCCACGCTGACCGGCCGAAGGGTTAGGCCCGGTCCGACAGCCTTACGACACCTGTGCGTACGGGCTCGCCGCGACCTCCGTGCCGTCGTCGAGCCGGGAGATGGTGAAGTCGGCGAACACGTTGGGTGCGACGCCCTGCAACTGGCGCAGGCACTCCACCGCCAGCGCGCGGATCTCGACGTCGGCGCTCTCGGTCGCGCGCATCCCGATGAAGTGCCGCCAGGCCCGGTAGTTACCGGTCACCACGATGCGGGTCTCGGTGGCGTTGGGCAGCACGGCACGGGCGGCCTGCCGCGCCTGCTTGCGCCGGAGCGTGCCGTTTGCCACGTCGGCGAACTTGCGCTCCAACCCCTCGAGCAGCTCGTTGTAGGCACGCAGGCTCGCCTCGGTCGCCTCGACGAAGAGCTTGTGCAGCTCCGGGTCGTCGGCGATCACGTCCGGCTCGACCATCGCGGCCTCGCGCTCCGGCACGTATCTCTGGGAGAGCTGCGAGTACGAGAAGTGGCGGTGCCGGATCAGCTCGTGGGTGAACGAGCGGGACACCCCGGTGAAGTAGAACGTCACCGAACCGTGCTCCAGCACCGACAGGTGACCCACCTCGAGGATGTGGGCGAGGTAACCCTCGTTGGTGGCGGTGGCGGGGTTGGGCTTCTTCCACGACTGGTAGCAGGCGCGGCCGGCGAACTCGGCGAGCGCCTGACCCCCGTCGGCGTCGGTGGACCAGGGCACGTCGTCCGGCGCCTCGAAATGCGTCCAAGCGATGAGTTTGACCTGGGGCGGGACTACTTCCGGCATGGCCGCGAGCCTAGACCACCCCACCGACAACACCGGCACCGCGGCTTGCGATGGCGTCATCATGGTGTCATGGTGACGTCATGGACCTGGCGCCGTACCTGGAGACCCTCCGGCGAGACCTCGCCGCCACCGCCGCACCGGGCGGGCCCGATGTCGCCCGCGCCGCCGAGCTGCTCACCAGCGCGCTCGACGCGTCGATGCGGCTGTCCCTGCTGGAGGTGCTCTCCCACGCGGCAGACGAGATCACCGCGAAGCTTTCCACGTCCGCCGTCGAGGTGCGGCTCCGCGGCGGCCAGGCCGACTTCGTGGTGACGCCGATCGACGTCCCAGCGCCGCCACCGATGACACCACAAGAGCCGTCCGGTGACGTCACGCGGATCACGCTTCGCCTCCCCGAGTCCCTCAAGGACACGGTCGAGCGGGCCGCCGCCGCGGAAGGCGTCTCGGTCAACACCTGGCTGGTCCGCGCCGTGCAGATCGCGGCGCAGGGCGGCCCACCCACCCCACCGGTCCGGGGCACCGCCGGCCGCCGGATCACCGGCTTCGGCCGCGCCTGAGTGCGTGACCGGGCCGCCGGAGTCACGCCCGAGAGGAGCTAGCAATGCCCGAGTTTCCCACCCCTCACCCCGTCACCGCCGCCGTCAAGCTGGCCAGCGGGGCACTGGAGATCACCGCCGAGGAGCGCGACACGGCCGTGGTCGACGTCCAGCCGTACGACGACCGTCCCGCCTCGCACGAGGCCGCCGAGCGTACGACGGTCGAGCTGCGCGGCGACACGCTGACCGTGGCCGCGCCGGACGGCGGCTGGTTGGCGCGCCGCCCCGCCTCGCTGCTGATCACCATCCGGGTCCCGCTGGACAGCCGGCTGCGCCTCAAGACCGCCTCGGCCGACGTGACCTGCCGCGGCCGGTTCGCCGGGCTGGACGCCGCCGGCGCCTCCGGTGACATGTTCCTGGAGCACATCGCCGGCGACGCCAAGGTGAGGATCGCCAGCGGCGACGTCACGGCCGGGCAGATCGACGGCGAGCTGCAGGTCAGCGGCGCGGCCGGTGACGTCACCGCCCAGCACGTCAGCGGCCCGGTCGACACCAGCGTGGCCAGCGGCAGCATCGACATCGGCACGGCCGACTCCGGCGTACGGGCCAAGACCGCCTCCGGCGGGGTGCGGATCGGCGCGACCCGGCGCGGCACCGTCAAGGTCCGTACGGCCAGCGGCGACGTCGCGGTGGGCGTGCGCAGCGGCACCGGCGTGTGGCTCGACCTGGGCACGATCTCCGGCCGTACCACCAACGACCTGGACATGACCGCCGGGGACGGCGGGGCCGGTCACGACCTCAGCGTCGACGTCCGCACGGCCAGCGGTGACATCGCGATCCGCCGGGTGCCGGCCGAGGCCACCGCGGCCTGACCCGCCTCCACTGTCTGTGATCAAAGCTCCCCTCACGTCGCTAGAACGACATGAGGGGAGCTTTGATCACAGATGACCGGCCCGGCGGTACAGGCCCTAGACGTAGAACCAGGTGAATGGCGTCCACGGCAGGTTGCGCAGGATGCTGAACGCCAACCACGCGGAGAGCAGGACGCCGACCATCGCGGGCGTGACCCGCAGCTTGGGCAGCGACTTGCCGAAGACCTGCTTACCCACCCACGCCACGTACACGTACACCAGGAACGGCACCGCGAAGATGAACAGCGCGTGGTGGCGGGCGGCGGCCGGCAGGTCGCCATGGATCATGTACCAGAACGCGCGGGTGCCGCCGCACCCTGGGCAGTCGAGCCCGGTGGTGAGCTTGAGCAGGCAGGTCGGCGGCGCGTCTGCGGTCGACTCGGTCGGGTTGGCGATCGTGACGTAGCCCGTGGCGGCGGCGAGGCAGCCGAGCACCGCGACCGGGGCCAGCCACCGGGGCGACCGGGCCATCAGCCGGGTGAACCGGCCGGGCGGCGGGGGCACGAAGTAGTGCGCGGGCGGCGGGGCGGTGGGGTCGGCCACGCTGGTCACTGTGCCTCCGGGGTCGCTCGCTCCGCACCATCGGGGCGGGCGCCGCCGGCGCCCACTCGCTCACGGTACACCGAGGGCGCTTCTCATCTTGAGGTCTCCGCCCTCGGGCGGTGCCACTTCCGACAGGCCCAGCCACTCCGCGAGCCGCCGCAGCTCGGCGGCGAGCGCCTCCGCGGTGGTGTCCGGGTCTGCGCCCGGCTCCAGCCACGCGGCCGGCACCCGCAGCACCCCGGCCTTGCGGTCGGCCTTGAGGTCGACCCGCGCGGTGAGCCGGTCACCCTGCAGGAACGGCAGCACGTAGTAGCCGTGCACCCGCTTGTGTGCCGGCGTGTAGATCTCGATCCGGTAGCTGAAGCCGAACAGCCGCTCGGTGCGGGCCCGCTCCCAGATCAGCGGGTCGAACGGGCTGACCAGCGTGTCGCCCCGCACCCGGCGGGGCAGCTTGGCGTCGGCGTGCAGGTAGGCCGGCTGGCGCCAGCCGCGCACCTCGACCGGGGTCAGCACGCCGGCCTCGACGAGCTCGGGGATCGCGTCGCGGGCACCGGCGACCGGCAGCCGGAAGTAGTCGCGCAGCTCGAACTCGGCCGCCACCCCCAGCGAGCGGGCGGCCACCGCGACCAGCTCCCGGTAGGCCTCGGCGGGGGTCGGGGTGGGCGCGGCCAGCACCCGCGCCGGCAGCACCCGCTCGGGCAGGTCGTAGACCCGGGCGAAGCTGCCGTTGCGCCGGGCGGCGACCACCTCGCCGGCCCAGAAGAGGAACTCCAGCGCCCGCTTGACGGACGACCAGTTCCACCCCCAGTTGCCCTTTTCCCGGGGCGCGTCGTGCTCGATCTCGGCGGCGGTGAGCGGGCCGTTGACCCGGACCTCGTCGCGCACCCAGTCGACCAGCGCCGGCTCCTCGTCGGCGATCCGCCGCACGTTTCCCCAGGCGTGGGCGCCGGCCATCCGCCACCGCAGCGCGGGGTGCAGCGCCAGCGGGATGAGCGAGGCCTCGTGCCCCCAGTACTCGAAGAGCTCCGGGGGCCGCCCGTAGGCCGCGCGGTCGAGCAGGGCCGTGGGATAGGGGCCCAAGCGGCTGTAGATCGGCAGGTAGTGGGCGCGCTGCAGCACGTTGACCGAGTCCATCTGCAGCAGCGCGGTGCGGGACAGCACCCGGCGCAGGTGGCGCATCGTCACGGCCCCCGCCGGCGGGGGGTCGGCGAAGCCCTGGGCGGCCAGCGCGATCCGGCGGGCCTGGGCGATCGACAAAGTCTCTGGAACGGCCATCGCACCGGACGTTAACTCAGCCGTACGACAATTAGCACGCGTGTTCGATACGATTACGGGATGCGACCGGTCGAGAGCGCTCTGTGGTATGCGTCGAGCGGCGTACCCGTGCTCCCCCTCCACACCGGCCTCGGCGGCGGGCGCTGCTCGTGCCGGCGCCCGCACTGCGACCGGCCCGGCAAGCACCCACGGTGGCACCCCCGCCTGATCACGGCCGGGCTGCACGAGGCGAGCACCGACCCCGAGCAGGTGCGCCGCTGGTGGGCCGCCTGGCCGGAGGCGAACGTGGGGCTGCGCACCGGCATCGCGATCGACGTGTGCGATGTGGACACTCCGGCCGGCCTGCACCTGCTCCATGAGCTCATCGGCGACCTGCTCGACACCCCGCTCGTGCGGACCGGCTCGGGCGGCCTCCACCTGTACTTCGCGGCCACCGGAGCGCCCAGCCGGGTGCGGCTGCTGCCCGGCGTCGACTGGCGCGGCGAGGGCGGCTACGTGGTGGCGCCGCCCTCCGTGCACGGCAACGGCACGCGCTACCGGTGGATCAGCCACGGCCCGGCGCCACCCTGCCCGCCGGCGCTGCTGCGCCTGGTCGTCCCGCCACCGCCGCCCCTGCCGACGGTGGTGCGCCACCCCGGGCGATACGCGGCCGCCGCGCTGGACAACGAGGTCACGCGGGTGCGGTCCGCGCCGGTCGGCGAGCGCAACAACACGCTGTACCGGGCCGCCCGCAGCCTGGGCCGGCTGGTGGCCGCCGGGCACCTCGACCGGTACGACGTGGTGAGTGCCCTGACGCCGGCCGCGCTCGCCGCCGGGCTGGGCAGCGCCGAGACCGCCCGCACGATCCGCTCGGGCCTGACCGCGGGCCGCGGCCGCCGGGTGGCCTGACCGCCGTCGTGGGCCGGCCGCAGCGGGCCGGATCCACCTCCGTAGGCTGGTCACCCATGGCCACGGGGTACGTCCGGCCGGCCCGTCCCGAGGACGCCGGCGAGATCGCGCGCATCCAGCTCTCGACCTGGCGGACCGCGTACCGCAGGGTGCTCCCCGCCCGTGCCCTCGACCGGCTCGACGAGGCGTGGATGGCTGACCAGTGGCGCGCGGCGATCGAGGCCCCACCCTCGCCGCGGCACCGGGTGCTGGTCGCCTTCGAGCAGGCGGAGAGCACGTACCTGGTCGGGTTCGCCGCCTCCGGCCCGGCCGACGAGCAGGCGCTCGCGCCCGACGAGCCGCCCCTCGCCGCGGACGTCGCGGCCGTCACCGACCTGCTGGTCGAGCCACGCTGGGGCCGCCGCGGCCACGGCAGCCGGCTGCTCGCCGCGAGCGTCGACCTCTGGCGCGAAGACGCCCTGGCCACGGCGGTGGCCTGGGTCTACGACGGCGACCCGGCGAGCCGCAAGTTCCTCGGCTCGGCCGGCTGGGAGCCGGACGGCGCCACCCGCGCCCTGGACGTCGACGACCAGCTCATCCCCCAGCACCGCCTGCACACGAGCCTCTAGACGAGCTTCAATGCCCCGGCCCGAGTCAGCGGACCGGTCCGTGCCGAACGACTCCAGAGACCGTGCGGCCCGGAGAGGGGGTGGCTCACCGTGCCCGTCCAGCGCGGAGTCAGATCGTGGTACCGAGGTGCCCCTGTAGGGGCACTGGAATACCACGATCACTGGTGGACGATCGCGCGGGATCCGAACCGCCGTGGCCGTCGCGATTGCTCAGGTCTTGGCGTAGATCGAGCCGGGGTGGGTGGCGCGGAGCGACGGCGTTGGCAAGATCCGCGGACGCGGAGGGTGAGGCTGCGGGAAAGCACCCCGCGCAACGGTCCGGACCACCGCGGACATCGCGGTAGCTCAATGGGTTCAGCCCTTCTCGGCGCCTTCGGTGGCACCGCGGACGAAGTAGCGCTGGAAGATCACGAAGATGACGGCCACCGGGATCGTGGCGAGCAGGGCGGCGCCGAGCTTGAGCGGGTACTGCGTGCCGGTGCCGAGCGAGCCGCTGACCAGGTCGGCCAGGCCGCGCGGGAGCGTGAAGAGGTCCGGGTTCTGGACGGCGACGAGGGTGTGCGGAAACTCGTTCCACGAGCCCTGGAACGACAGGATCGTGAGCGTGATCAGCGCCGGCCGGGCCATCGGCAGCACCACCGACCAGTACGTGCGGAACACGCCCGCCCCGTCGATCCGGGCCGCCTCCTCCATGCTGGCCGGCACCGACTCGAAGAACTGCTTCATGATGAACACGCCGGCCGCGTCCACGATGATCGGCAGGATCAGCGCGGTGTAGCTGTCGTAGATGCCGAGCTGGTTGAGCACCAGAAACTTCGGGATCAGCAGCACCACGCCGGGCACCGCTATCACCGCGACGACGCCCGCGAAGATGGCCCGCCGTCCGGCGAAGCGGAGGCGGGCCAGCGCGTACCCGGCCAGCGAGTCGAAGAACACCCGGCCGGCCGTGAGCACCAGGGTCACCAGCAGCGAGTTGCCCAGCCAGAGCGGAAAGTCTGTCCCCTCGAAGATCCGCTCGAAGCTGGCGAACGACACCGGGCCGGGCACCGGGGAGAGCGGGTTGGCCGCCGCGTCCGGCTCGGTCTTCAGGGAGTTGGCGAGCTGGATCACGAAGGGGTACAGGAAGACCAGCGCGAAGAAGATCAGGATCGAGTACCCGACGAACGTGTTGACCAGGCCCCGCGGCTGCCGCCTCATGACCGGCGCTCCCGGAGCATCCACCGCTGCACCAGCGTCATCACCACGATGATCAGGAAGAGCACGAACGAGATCGCGGCGCCCCGGCCGTACTCGAAGTCCTTGAAAGCCGTGCGGTACGACAGGAAGGCCGGGGTGAGCGTGGTCTTGGCCGGGTTGCCCTGGCTCATCACGTAGATCTGGTCGAAGACCTGCCAGGTGCTGATCAGCCCGAGCGTGAGCACCAGAAACATGGTCGGCCTGATCATCGGGATCGTGACGAAGCGCAGCCGCTGCCAGCGGTTGGCGCCGTCGATGAGGCTCGCCTCCTCCACCTGCTGGGGGATGGCCTGCAGGGCGGCGAGAAACATCAGCATGAACGTGCCGGAGGTGGTCCACACGACCAGCACGATGATCGCGCACATCGCCACGCTCGGCCCGGAGACCCAATCCCACCAGGTCAGGCCCAGCACGCTGTGGTTGGCGAGCGCGCCGGGCGGGTTGTCGACGCCAACCGTCCCGAGCAGTACGTGGATGAGGCCGCGCGAGTCGTCGAACCACACCGGCCCGTCGATCCCGACCGCGCCGAGCAGGGCGTTGACCGCGCCGGAGTTGGCGAAGACGAACAGGAACACCACGCTGATCGCCACCGAGCTGGTGACCGACGGGAAGTAGAACGCGGTCCGGAAGAACCCTTTGCGCTTGAGCATCCGCTGGTTGACGACGAGCGCGAGCCCGAGCGCCAGCGCGGTCTGCGCCGGCACCACGAGCAGCACGTAGTACACGTTGTTGCGGATGCTCGTCATGAAGTCCTGGCGGGGCAGGCCGTCCTCGGTGAAGAGGGAGGTGTAGTTGTCCGCGCCGACGAAGGGCACCCCGGACCGGAACGGGCTACCCTGCCCGTTCCAGCCGGTGAGGCTGACCCAGAGCGCCATCAGGATCGGCAGCAGCAGGAAGACGCCCAGGATCAGCACCACGGGGGCGACGAAGAGCCAACCCGCCAGGCTCTCGCTGCGCGTCCTCATCGTCCAAGCGCCGACTCGGTGTTCTTCTGCACGCGGCCCAGCAGCGCCTTGGGGTCACCGTTCGCCAGGCCCTGCAGGCCGGTGTCGAAGTCGGCCAGGACGCTGTCCATCTTGGGCGCGTTGACCGGGCCCTGCGCGTACCCGGCGCCGTCGATGAACGCCTTGTCGTCCGGGTACTGCTGGGTGAACTGGGCGCCGGCCGACTGGCGCGACGGCATCACGCCGAAGGCCTTGGCGAACGTCATCTGCTGTTCGGCCGTGGTCATCGCCTCGACGAAGTTGACCGCCGCGTCCTTGTTCTTGCTCTTGGCCGCGACGCCCCAGCACGTGGTGAACGAGAGCGTGCCCTGGCCCTTGGGACCGGCAGGGAGCGGGTGCACGGTGTACTTCACGTTCGGGAAGTCGGCCCGCAGCGCACCCTTGATCCAGTTGCCCTCGATGGTCATCGCGGCCTTGCCCTTGCCGAACGCCTCACCGGCCCAGCCGGCGTCCAGCGCCTTCGGGTACTGGGCGTACTTGTTCTTCAGCAGCCCCTGGACGTACTGGAGGGCCTGGAGGTTTTCCGGGCTGTCGGCGGTGGCCGTCTTGCCGTCCGCGCTGGTGATCCAGCCGCCGGCCTGCACCATGAACGCGCCGATCCGGTCGCGGGTGTCGCCGAGCGCCAGCGGTACCGTGCCGCTGCTCTTGATCTTTTGCGAGACCGAGGTGAGCTGGTCCCAGGTGGTCGGCACGTCCGCCTCGGTCAGGCCGGCCTTGCTCCACAGATCGGTGTTGACCACCAGCGCGAGCGTGGAGAAGTCCTTGGGGGCGCAGTAGAGCTTGCCGTCGTACGTGAACGCGGTGCGCAGGCTCTCGTAGAAGTCGTCCGGGTTACTGATCTTGTCGCCGTACGGCTCCAGCGCACCCACGCTCGCGTAGTCGGCGAGGCGGACGGCGTCCACATAGAACACGTCCGGCGGGCTGTCTCCGGCGAACGCCTGGCCGAGCTGCTGGGTCAGGTCCTGCGCGGGCGTGACGGTGGCGGTGTTTCCGGACGAGCTGGCCCACTTCGCGGCGGCCTCCTGCACCGCGGTCGTCTCGGCCTGGCCGGAGGAGCCGATGAGGATCTGCAACGACACCGGCCCGGACCGCTGCGGGGTGTCCGCGGAATCGTCGTCGAAGCCGCTGCCGCACGCGGCGCTCGCCAGCAGGGCACCGGCCGCGAAGGCCGCCAGGACTGTCCTATGTGGCATTTCCGATCTCCTTCAGGCTGACTGGCGGATCACGAGGGAGGGTGGGAGGAGCACGGGATGCGGCGCGGCGCCCCCGTCGAGCACGCCGGCGAGAAGGTCGACACAGCGGGCGGCCGCCTCGGCGAGCGGCTGCGCCACGCTGGTGAGCCCGAGCACGCGGGCGACCGCCGTGTCGTCGAAGCCGGTGACCGCCACGCCCGGAGGCGCGACACCGTAGGCTCCGGCGGCCAGCGAGTCGCTCGCGCACACCAGGGCGGTGGGTGGATCCGATATGGACAGAAGGTCGTGGGCGGCCGCCTCACCCTCGGCGACACCGTCCACTGTGGCGCGGGCGAGCTCGGGCAGGTCGGCGCCGGCGGTGGCGGCCCAGCCGGCGCGGCGCTCGTCACCCACACCGGAGCCCTCCGGCCAGCCGATGAAGCCGATCCGCCGGTGCCCGGCGTCGAGCAGGTGCCGGGTGGCGGCGGCGGTGCCGGCGGCGTTGTCGACGTCGACCCAGGGGTGGCTGCCGGCGGCACCCGAGAGTGCCGCCGGCTCGGTCCGCGCGTCCGCACCGAGCCGGCCCCACGGACGGCCGAACGTCACGAACGGCACCCCCCGCTCGGCCAGCCACGACGTGCGCACGTCGCCGTGGTGGGTGCTGGTGAGCACGAAGCCGTCCAGCTCGTACGTGGCGAGCAGGTCGTCGTAGGTGGCGATCTCGGCCTGGTCGTCGGCGGCGGCGTAGAGCAGGATGCGGTATCCCGCCGGGGCCGCCGCCTCGGTCAGCCCGTGCAGGAAGCGGTCGAGGACCGAGCCGTTGATCCCGTCGCGGGTCGGCTCGATCCGCACGGCCAGCAGGTGCGACCGGCCGGTGCGCATGAGCCGGGCGGCCTGGTTGGCGCGGTAGCCGAGGACGGCGATCGCCTCGCGCACCCGCTCCCGGGTCTCCTCACGGACCAGGTGCGGGGTGTTGAGCACGTTGGAGACGGTCTGCCGGGACACGTTGGCGTGGGCGGCAACCGTGGCGATCGTCACTTTATCGGCCATTCATACCTTCTATCACCTTGAACGTTCAAAGCGAGGTGGAGCATGATTGGATCGTTCAAGTTTCTGGGTTGTTTCGCACTTTGCTCTGCGCACGCCAATCTGTCAAGCACGCCGATCTGTCAAGCACGCCGATCTGTCAAGACTGTCCCCAGGAGGTAGTCGCCCGTGCCGGACCACAAGCTGCAGCCGCTGCTGCACGACCTCGTGACCACGACAGCGGCGCCGACCACCGTGCTGAGCGCGGCCGGCGGGCAGGTCAGCGGGGCTGGCGTCCAGGGCGTCTTCCACGCCGACGCCCGCGCGCTCGCCGAGGCCCGGCTGCTGGTCGACGGCCGGGAGCCGGAGCCGATCGGGCACACCCCGGCCGGTCCCGGCGCCACCCGGTTCGTCTCGGTCGTGCGCTGGCTCGGCACCCGGATCGCCGACCCCACCGTGCGGATCGACCGCCTGCGCCAGGTGACCCCGGGCGGGATGGCCGAGGAGATCACGGTCACCTCGGCCGCCGACGTCCCGGTCCACGCGACCGTCACCCTCGACCTGGCCTGCGACCTCGCCCCGATAGAGGTGGTGAAGTCGGGGGGCACCGCGCCGCGGCTCACCCCGGTCGAGCCGCTGGTGTGGCACGCCGGCGGCATCACGGTGACGGTGACCGGTCCGCCGGCCGGCGTCGACCGCCTCGCCTGGCCGGTCGACCTGCCCACCCGCGGCAGCACGACGCTCCGCTGGCAGGTGCGGATCGACGACCCGCGGGCGATGGTGGCCGCGCCGGAGGGGCCGGTCGAGTGGGCCCGCCCCGAGGTCACCGCCGACGACCACCGCCTGGTCCGCCTGCTCGACCGCTCCCTGGACGACCTGGCCGCGCTGCGGCTGACCGACGGCGACGACACGTACCTGGGCGCCGGGGTGCCGTGGTTCCTCACGCTCTTCGGGCGGGACAGCATCTGGGCCGCCCGCATGCTGCTCCCGCTCGGCACCGAGCTTGCCGCCGGCACGCTGCGGGTGCTCGCCCGGCGCCAGGGCACGCGCGAGGACGGCCGCTCCGGCGAGGCGCCCGGA
Organism: Phytohabitans maris; assembly: GCF_031085175.1. Lineage (GTDB taxonomy): Bacteria > Actinomycetota > Actinomycetes > Mycobacteriales > Micromonosporaceae > Phytohabitans > Phytohabitans maris. Next base: position 101,200 of record NZ_JAVHUY010000021.1, on the reverse strand, counting down.
AAGATCATGCACGAGCTACGCCGGCAGGACAGCCGCCACCAGGGCGAGCTGATGGAGCTTCCGGCGGCGTACTACGGGACGGTCGACGCCACCCCGCTCTGGGTCAGCCTGCTGCACGACGCCTGGCGCTGGGGCATGCCGCCGCAGGAGGTGGCCGCGCTGCTGCCGCATGTCGAGGCGGCGCTCTCGTGGCTGGGCGGCCACACCGACTTCGGCGGCCGTGCCGACTTCGTGCGGTACATCGACGAGAGCGGGCGCGGCCTGGCCAACCAGGGCTGGAAGGACTCCGGCGACGCGGTCCGCTTCCGCGACGGCCGCCACGCCGAGCCGCCGATCGCGCTGGCCGAGGTGCAGGGCTACGCGTACCAGGCGGCACTGCACGGCGCCGCCCTGCTGGACGCCTTCGACCGCCCCGGCGCCGACCGCTGGCGCGACTACGCCGGCGCACTGGCCGAGCGCTTCCGCGCCCGCTACTGGGTCGACGGTCCACAGGGGACGTACCCGGCCCTGGCCCTGGACCGCCACGGCCGCCCGGTCGACGCGCTGACCAGCAACATCGGCCACCTGCTCGGCACCGGCCTGCTCACCGCGAAGGAGTCCACGGCGGTGGCCGAGGCGCTGGCCTCCCCCGCCCTCTCCGGCGGCTACGGCCTGCGCACGATGTCCACACAGGACGCCGGCTTCAGCCCGCTCTCGTACCACTGCGGCTCGATCTGGGCACACGACACCGCTATCGTCCTGGCCGGCCTGGCCCGCGAGGGCTTCGGGCCGGCCGCCGCCAAGCTGGCCGATGGCCTCCTGACCGCCGGCGAGGCCTTCGACTACCGCCTCCCCGAACTCTACGGCGGCGACGACCGCACGGACTTCGCCCGCCCGATGCCCTACCCCGCCGCCTGCCGCCCCCAAGCCTGGTCCGCAGCGGCCGCCGTGGTGGTCCTGCACGCCGCGCTCGGCATCTACCCCGACGTCCCAGCCGGCCGCGTCACCCTCCGCCCGTCCCTCCCACTCGGCGCCGTGCGGGCGCGCGGCCTACGAGTCGCCGGCAGCCCGGTCGACGCCGCGGTCGACGCCGCCGGCCACGCCCGCCTGACCGGCCTCCCCACCGGCCTGACCCTCCGCGAAACCCCCTGACGCCTCGCCCCCGGGCCGCCCACGTGCGGCGCGGGGCGTCGGGCAGCCCGCTCGCCGGGTGAGTGGGCAATGTCAGGGACATCGCCCCGGGCAGTTCCCGCCAGGCTCACGGCCGGCGGTGGTTGAGGTTTCGCGGGCCTATCGAGCTGCCCCGTCTGTGCGTGCGCTCGACGGCCTCCTGCGCACCACACCACCACGGCCACAAGCGTGTGCGGGCCGGGGTCGGGGCGAATCGCAGCCTCGCGGCGTGGGCCCGTCGGGCACCGCCCGTCGCTCGCGAAGCTGCCCAACGCCCTCCAGGGGGTAGGGCCGCTGCCCCGTCTGTGCGTGCAGCTCGGTAGCTTCCCGCACCAACACACGGGCTGCGAGCGGTCGGGGGTGAAGGACGGGCCTCGTCGGCACCGACCGCCGGTGGCGGGGACGCTCAACGCCATCCAGCGGCGGCTCGGACAGCCTGCCGCGGCCGGCGCGGTCAGCTGTCGAGCAGTGGGGCCAGGCCCACGGTGAGGCCGGGACGCTGGGTGACCTGGCGGATGGCGAGCAGGACGCCGGGCATGAAGGAGGCGCGGTCGTACGAGTCGTGGCGGATCGTCAGGGTCTCGCCGGTCGTGCCGAAGAGGACCTCCTGGTGTGCCACCAGGCCGGCGGCGCGCACCGAGTGGACGCGGACGCCGTCCAGGTCGACGCCGCGGGCGCCGGGCAGCTCGTCCTTGGTGGCGTCGGGCATGGCGGCCAGGCCGGCGGCGGCCCGGGCCTCGGCCACGACGCGGGCGGTGTGGGCGGCCGTGCCGCTCGGGGCGTCCACCTTGGCCGGGTGGTGCTGCTCGATGATCTCGACGGACTCGAAATACCGGGCGGCCCGGGCGGCGAACTCCGTCATCAGTACCGCGCCGACGCCGAAGTTGGGCGCGATGACCACGCCGACCTCGGGCTTGTGCTGGAGCCAGGTGCGGACCCGATCGAGGCGCTGCTCGGTGAAGCCGCTCGTGCCCACCACGCAGTTGATGCCCTGGTCGATGCACCAGTGCAGGTGGTCCATCACCACGTCGGGGTTGGTGAAGTCGACGACCACCTCCGCGCCCGCGTCCGAGGCGTTGAACAGCCAGTCGCCCTGGTCGATCATCGCGACCAGCTCGAGGTCGTCGGCGGCGTCGACCGCCTTGCAGACCTCCACGCCCATGCGCCCGCGGGCGCCGAGGACGCCGACCCGGATGGGTTCGCGCTCGTCGCTCACGGCCGTCCTCGCTTCGCCGCGGGCGGCCGCGAGGCTCCAACCGGGCTGTACCTGATGGTTCGCTCGCTCACGGGGAGAACTTATCCCACCGGCCCGGGCGTCACGCGAAGAAGGCCGCCAGCTCACGGTCGCGCGCCGCCAGCTCGGCGGCCTCGGTCGGGTACGGGGTGTGCCCGGCGCTGAGCACGTGCAGGTGCTTGGGGCCGGCGAGCGCGTGGTACACGGCGAACTGGCCGATCGGCGGTACGGCCGGGTCGCGCCGGGCCACGGAGACGAACGTCGGGATCCGGATCCGGGTCGCGGCGGTGGCGGCGTCGAAGTAGCCGAGCACCTCGCGCAGCTCCGGCTGGCGGGCCACCCGCCGGCGTACGGCCTCGCCGCTGCCCGTGCAGCGTTCGCGCAGGCGCAGCGGGTGGTGGCCGAAGCTGGGCAGGTAGAGGTGCGCGCGGTGGAAGCGCTCGTCCCAGGGCAGCGCCAGCGCGCCGATGCCGCCGCCGAAGCTGCCGCCGTTGTAGTCGAGCCGGGCGATCCCGGGAAACCGCTCCAGCAGCACCGACGCGGACCGCCAGATGTCGGCGGCACAGTACCGGTGCACGTACGTGTCGCGGGAGGCGATGCCGTGCAGCACGTGCTCGTTCGCGGCCGAGGGGATCGTCGGCGACAGGCTCGGCGGCAGCCCGGGCGCGCACGGGAAGATCTTCGCGGCCCCGGGCGCCGGCGCGTACTCATCCGGGCCGTCCGGGCGCCCCTGGTAGCCGTGGCTGACCACCATGCCGCGGGTCACCTCGGCGCCGCCCGGGTAGGTGAGCCAGGCGAACGCCCGCTCGCCGGTGGACGAGTCGAAGGTCAGCTCTTCGACCCGGCGGCCCAGCCGGGCGTCGTCGTACCGCCGGTGAATCCGCCAGGACAGCGGTGGCTTGCCCAGCTCCTCGCGCGTAGTGCGCCAGAAGGCGTCGAAGTCGGCCGGCTCCGGCGGTGGTGCGGGCGGCTCGGGGAGGGGCCCGTCGCTCATCGCGATCTATGGTGCCGCCCGCACACAAGAAGGCTCAAGCCCCAGCCACTAGAGCGGGCCGATCACCGCCAGCGAGGTGGGGCGGGTCAGCAGGTCGGCGGCGAGCGCGTTTACCTGGTCGAGGGTCACGGCGTCGACGCGGGCCAGCAGCTCGTCGACGGAGAGCACCCCGCCGTACAGCAGCTCACCCTTGGCCAGCCGGCTCATCCGCGAGCCGGTGTCTTCCAGGCCCAGCACGTACGAACCCTTGGCCATGCCCTTGCCGCGGGCCAGCTCCGCCTCGGTGAAGCCCTTCGCCGACACCGCCGCCAGCTCGGCCCGGGTCAGCTCCAGCACCTCGTCGACCTTGCCCGGCGCGCACCCGGCGTAGACCGCGAAGAGGCCGGTGTCGGCGTACTGGCTGGAGTACGAGTAGACCGAGTACGCGAGGCCGCGCTTTTCCCGGATCTCCTGGAAGAGCCGGCTCGACATGCCGCCGCCGAGCACGTTGTTGAGCACGCCGAGCGCGAACCGCCGGTCGTCGAGCCGCCCGATGCCCGGGCAGCCGAGCACGAGGTGCGCCTGCTCGGTGTCCTTCTCCCGTACCACGGTGTCGGCTGCCCTGGTCGGCACGGCGTCGGTGGCGCGCAGCGGCGCCGGCGTGCCCCCACCGGCCAGGTCGAGGTTTTGCCGCACCAGCTCGACCACGACGTCGTGGTCGAGGTTGCCGGCGGCGGCGACCACGACGGCGGGCGCCAGGTACCGCTCGTGGTAGAAGCCCTCGATCTGCGCCCGGGTCATCGGCGCGATCGTCTCCTCGGTGCCGGAGATGAGCCGGCCGAGCGGGTGCGCGCCGTACACGGCCTCGGCGAAGACGTCGTGCACCTCGTCGCCGGGCTCGTCGTCGTGCATCGCGATCTCTTCGAGGATCACGCCCCGCTCGGTCTCCACGTCGGCCGCCTCCAGCACCGAGTGGGAGACCAGGTCGCACATCACGTCGATGGCGAGCGGCAGGTCCTCGTCGAGGACCCGCGCGTAGTAGCAGGTGTACTCCTTGGTGGTGAACGCGTTGGTCTCGCCGCCCACCGCCTCGATCTCGGCCGAGATGTCCAGCGCGGTGCGCCGCTCGGTGCCCTTGAAGAGCAGGTGCTCCAGGAAGTGCGACACGCCGGACTGCGCGGGCGCCTCGTCACGGGAGCCGATGCCCACCCACACGCCGAACGAGACGCTCCGCATCGACGGGATCGCCTCGGTCAGCACCCGAAGACCGGAAGGCAGCACGGTACGGCGTACCGTGCTGCCCCCATCTCGTGAGTCGAGCGCCATCAGCGGCGGTGCCGGCGGCGGCGCGGGCCGCCCTCGCTGTCGCCCTCACCCTCGCGCTCGCCGCGGCTCGGCCCGCGGTCGCCACCGTCGCGGTCACCGCGGTCGCGCGGACCCCGGTCGCCCCGGTCACGGGCCGGCGGGCGGTCGCCACCAGCGGCTTCAGACGGCGCCGCGGCGTCTTCATCGCCCTCGGCGCGGACCTTGTCCAGGTAGATCTTGCCGCGCTGGTCGATGTCGGCGATCTGCACCTCGACCTTGTCGCCGACGTTCAGGAAGTCCTCGACCTTCTCCACCCGCTTGCCGTTGCCCACCTTGGAGATGTGCAGCAGGCCGTCGCGGCCGGGCAGCAGCGAGATGAACGCGCCGAACGCGGCCGTCTTCACCACCGTGCCGAGGAACTTGTCGCCGACCTTCGGCAGCGTCGGGTTGGCGATCGAGTTGATCCGCTCGACGGCGGCCTCGGCCGAGGGGCCGTTGGTCGCGCCGACGTAGATCGTGCCGTCGTCTTCGATGGAGATCTCGGCGCCGGTCTCGTCCTGGATCGCGTTGATCGTCTGGCCCTTCGGCCCGATCACCATGCCGATCTTGTCGACCGGGATCTTGACGGTGGTGACCCGCGGCGCGTACTCGGACATCGTGGCCGGCGCCTCGATGGCCTCCTGCATCACGTCGAGGATCGTCTGCCGCGCGTCGTGGGCCTGCTGCAGCGCGGCGGCCAGCACGTCGGACGGGATGCCGTCGAGCTTGGTGTCGAGCTGGAGCGCGGTCACGAACTCCCGCGTGCCGGCGACCTTGAAGTCCATGTCGCCGTACGCGTCTTCGGCGCCGAGGATGTCGGTCAGGCTGACGTACTGCGTCTTGCCCTCGACCTCGTCGGAGATCAGGCCCATCGCGATGCCCGCGACCGGCGCCTTCAGCGGCACGCCGGCCGACAGCAGCGACATCGTCGAGGCGCAGACCGAGCCCATCGAGGTGGAGCCGTTGGAGCCGAGCGCCTCGGAGACCTGGCGGATCGCGTACGGGAACTCCTCGCGGCTGGGCAGCACCGGGATCAGCGCCCGCTCGGCCAGCGCGCCGTGGCCGATCTCGCGGCGCTTGGGGGCGCCGACGCGGCCGGTCTCACCCGTCGAGTACGGCGGGAAGTTGTAGTTGTGCATGTAGCGCTTGTGCTTTTCCGGCGACAGCGTGTCGAGCTGCTGCTCCATCCGGAGCATGTTGAGCGTGGTGACGCCGAGGATCTGCGTCTCGCCCCGCTCGAACAGCGCCGAGCCGTGCACCCGCGGCAGCACCTGGGTCTCCGCGGTCAGCGGCCGGATGTCGCGCGGGCCGCGGCCGTCGATGCGCACCTGGTCGCGGAGCACGCGGCTGCGCACCTCGGACTTGACCAGCGAGCGGAACGCCGGGGAGACCTCCTTTTCGCGCCCCTCGAACCCGGGCGCGACGACCTCGAACGCCTTGTCCTTGATCCGGTCGAGGGCCTCTTCGCGCTCGGCCTTGCCGGCGATCTTGAGGGCCTCGGTGACCTCGCCGCGGACGGCGGTGGCGACCGCCTCGAACACGTCGTCCTGGTAGTCGAGGAAGACCGGGAACTCGGCGACCGGCTTGGCGGCCACCTCGGCCAGTTCGCCCTGCGCCCGGCAGAGCTCGCGGATCGCCGGCTTGGCGGCCTCGAGGCCACCCGCGACGATCTCCTCGGTCGGGGCGGTGGCACCGCCGGCGACCAGGGCGACCGTGTGCTCGGTGGCCTCGGCCTCGACCATCATGATCGCTACATCGGCGCTGTCGCCGTCTCCGACGACCCGCCCGGCGACCACCATGTCGAACGTGGCCCGGGCCAGCTCCTCGTGCGTCGGGAAGGCGACCCACTGGCCGTCGACGTGCGCCATCCGGGTGGCCCCGATCGGGCCGGAGAACGGCAGGCCGGAGAGCTTGGTGGAGAGCGACGCGGCGTTGATCGCCACCACGTCGTACGGGTGGGCCGGGTCGAGCGCCAGGACCGTCTCGACGACCTGGACCTCGTTGCGCAGGCCCTTGACGAAGCTCGGGCGCAGCGGCCGGTCGATCAGGCGGCAGGTGAGGATCGCGTCCTCGCTGGGGCGCCCCTCGCGGCGGAAGAACGAGCCGGGGATGCGACCCGCGGCGTACATCCGCTCTTCGACGTCGACGGTCAGCGGGAAGAAGTCGAACTGCTCCTTCGGCTGCTTGCTCGCCGTGGTCGCGGAGAGGACGACGGTGTCGCCGAGCTGGGCGATCACCGAGCCGGCGGCCTGCTTGGCCAGCCGGCCGGTGGAGAAGGTGATCTCACGGGTGCCGAACGACCCGTTGTCGATCACCGCGGTGCTGTGCTGTGCGCCGAGGCTGGTTTGCTCGGTCATGTTCTGGATGCACTCCTCTTCGGTCGTGGGGGCCACAACCTCGGGAGCTGCTCAGACGGGCCGGTCTTCGATCGAAGCGCCCGGGGGCCGGATGCGGCAGCCCGGGGGCCACTACCGAGGACCGGTGCGTCGATCCGCTCCCGGGCCCCCTCGTGTGGGACGGGGGAGCGACCCGTGCCGCTCCCCCGATGGTGCTACCGCCGCAGGCCGAGCCGTTCGATGATCGACCGGTAGCGGTTGATGTCCTTCTTCGCCATGTAGTTCAGGAGGCGGCGGCGGCGACCCACCAGAAGCAGCAGGCCACGACGGCTGTGGTGGTCGTGCTTGTGCACCTTGAGATGCTCGGTGAGGTCGGCGATCCGCTTGGTGAGCACCGCGACCTGCACCTCCGGGGAACCGGTGTCCCCTTCGACGGTCGCGTACTCTTCCCTGATCTTGGCTTTGGCTTGCTGGTCGAGCGCCATTTTCTCCCTGTTTCCGTGGATTGTCATGGTCTCGGACCCGCGGCGTCGTGCAGGCAGCCGAAACCCAACGGCTGTGCTATGGGGTGCTGGTCGTGGGGGGGGGGGGGGGGGGGGGGCCGGGCGCGGCGCGCGGCGCCCGGCCGCCCACACGCCCCGACCACCCCCCCCCCCCCGCGGGGGGGGGGGGGGGGGGCGGGGGGGGCGCGGCCCCCCCCCCCCCCCCCCCCCCCGCGCCGGGGAAATCAGTAACTCGACGTTCACGTAACACTACCAGCCCGTGGGACGCTACCTGCTCAGCACTGTCCGGGTCTGCGCCACGTCCTCCTTGATCTGGGCGATCAGGGGCTCGACCCCGTCGTACTTGACCTGGCCGCGCAGGTTGGCCACGAACTCCAGGCCGAGGCGCTCGCCGTAGAGGTCGCCGTCGAAGTCCAGGATGTGCGCCTCGACCCGCCGGTCCTCGCCGGAGAAGGTCGGGTTGGTGCCCACCGACGCCGCGGCCGGCAGCCGCTGGCCGCCCCGGATCACCCACCCGGCGTACACGCCGTCGGCCGGGACCGCGGTGTGGGTGCCGGTGAGGAAGTTGGCCGTGGGGAAGCCGAGCTCGCGCCCGCGCTGGTCGCCCCGGACGATCACACCCTCCACCCGGTGCGGGCGGCCGAGCGCCTCGGCCGCCGCGGCCACGTCGCCGGCCGCGACACAGGCCCGGATGTACGTCGAGGAGAACATCGTGTCGGCGCTCGACACCAGCGGCGAGTCTTCGACCGCGAAGCCCCACCGGCGGCCCAGCTCGCGCAGCAGCGCCCCGTCGCCGGCCGCCTTGTGCCCGAAGCGGAAGTTGCCGCCCACGACGACGGCGGCCGCGTGCAGGTGCTCGACCAGCACGTCGTGCACGAACGCCTCCGGCGGGAGCCGGGAGAACTCGAGCGTGAACGGCACCACGCACAGCACGTCGACGCCGAGGTCGGCGATCAGCTCGGCCTTGCGCCGCGGCTCGGTGAGCACGGCGGGGTGGGTGCCCGGGCGGACCACCTCGGACGGGTGCGGGTCGAAGGTCACCACCACCGACTGGAGCCCCGCCTCCCGGGCCCGCTTCACCGCGTGCCCGATGGTCGCCTGATGTCCCCTGTGGACACCGTCGAACACGCCGATGGTCACCACCGAGCGGCCGAACCCGCCCGGCACCGCCTCGTACCCCCGCCACCTCTCCATGCCGCCCAGCTTAGGCCGTGCGGTGGTGTGACCTGCGCTGTGTGCGTTATCACTGGGACTGTGGCACCCTCGGCCCGTGCCCGGTCTGGAAGTAGCCGCCATCTCGCTCGGCGCGGCGGTCGCGCGGGCGGCCTGCGGCGTCTGGCTCGGCGACCACCGGATAGCGGCCGAAGTCGGCGCCAGCGTGATCGACCAGGCGGCCGAGCGGCTGACCAGCGCCCGCGAGCGGCGCCGCTTCCACCGGATCTGGGACGAGGCCGCCGAGCTGGTCGCCGAGCGCATCCTCGCTCTCCGCGAGCCGCGCGACCTGCCGCCCAACGAGCGGGAGGCGGCGATCCACGCGGTGCGGGAAACGTTCGAGGCGGCCCGGCTCACCGAGGACGACCTGTTCAAACAGGACCTGGACGCCGGCTACCTGGACCGCTACCTGCGCGCCCAGGACCCCGGGCGGGCCGAGCGGGCCGGCCTCGCCGAGGGCGCGGTCCGCCTGTACGACCTGGTGCTGCGCGAGTGCGCCGCGTACGCGATCGAGGCCGTCCACGCACTGCCCGGCGCGGGCCTCGCCGGCATCACCGAGCTCCTGCGCCGCGACCGCCAGATCCTCGACGACATCCGCGCCGTGCTGGAGCGCCTGCCCGAGCGGCGCGGGCTGCACGACTTCGAGCGCGACTACCGCCAGCTCGTGGCCAACCGGCTCGACCAGGTCGAGTTCTTCGGGGTGACGCTGTCCGAGTCCAGCCGGCGCTACCCGCTCTCGGTCGCGTACCTCAGCCTCACCGCGCGGGCCGCCCGGGCGCCGGGCGACCTGCTCGGAGCCGACCAGGTGGAACGGGTCCTGGCCCGCTCCGACCGGCTCTTCGTGCGCGGGCAGGCCGGCACCGGCAAGACCACGCTGCTGCACTGGATCGCCGTGCACAGCGCCCGCGGCTCGTTCCCGGAGCGGCTCACGGCCTGGAACGGCACCGTCCCGTTCTTCCTGCCCCTGCGCCGGTACGCGGCGGCCGAGCTGCCCGCGCCCGAGGCGTTCCTGCAGGAGGTCGGGCGGCACATCGCGCAGGAGATGGCGCCCGGCTGGGTGCAGCGCCAGCTCCGCTCCGGGCGGGCGATCGTGCTGCTGGACGGCGTCGACGAGCTGGCCGAAGAGCGCCGCGACGAGGTGAAGCGGTGGCTGACCGACCTCATCACCGCGTTCCCGCGGGCCCGCTACGTGGTCACGTCGCGGCCGGCGGCGGCGCCCGAGGAGTGGCTCGCCGCGGCCGGCTTCCTCGCCGCCGAGCTCGAGCCGATGACCCCCACTCAGGTACGCGCGTTCGCGCACCGGTGGCACGAGGCGATCCGCAGCGGGTGCACCACCGAGCCGGAGCGCGCCGAGGTCACCGAGCAGGAGGAGAGGCTGCTCGACGCCCTCGACCACCACCGCCACCTGCGGCAGCTCGCCGGGTACCCGCTGCTGTGCGCCCTGCTCTGCGCGCTGCACCGGGACCGCCGCGGCCAGCTTCCCGGCAACCGCATGGAGCTGTACGAGATCGCGCTGCACATGCTCCTGGAGCGGCGCGACCGGGAGCGCCGGATCGACACCCAGCCGGTGATCGGCCGCACCGAGCAGACGCTGCTCCTGAGCGACCTGGCGTACTGGCTGATCCGCAACGGCTGGTCGGACGCGGCCCGGGCCGACGCGATCGACCGGCTGGCCGCGAAGCTGCGGGCGATGCCGCAGGTCAAGGCCGAGCCGGCCCAGGTCTACCGGGTACTGCTGGAGCGCACCGGCCTGCTGCGCGAGCAGGTCGAGGGGCGGGTCGACTTCGTGCACCGCTCGTTCGAGGAGTACCTCGCCGCCAAGCAGGCGGTCGACGAGGGCGACTTCGGGGTGCTGCGGGCGCACGCGCACGAGTCGCAGTGGCACGAGGTCGTGGTGATGGCGGCCGGCCACGCCAGCGCCGCCGGCCGGGAGGCGCTGCTGGGTGGCCTGCTCGCTCGCGCGCGCGAACGGGACGTCCCGCGTACGCACCGCGACCTGCTCGGCCTGGTCGCGCTCGCCTGCCTGGAGACCTCGCCGGAGCGCTCCCCCGCGCTCGAAAGGAGCATCCGCGAGGCCACCGCCAAGCTGGTACCGCCGCAGGGCGAGGCGGCCGCGCGGGCGCTGGGGCGGGCCGGGCCGTTCGCGATCGACCTGCTGATGGCGAGCGAGCCCAACAACGAGTACGCGGCGGTGCTCACCATCGAGGCGGTGCGCGAGTCGGGCGACCCGGCCGCGCTGCCGCTGCTGGCCCGCTTCGGCGGCGACTCGCGGCACAGCGTCGTGGACGCGCTCGTCCGGGCCTGGCCGCACTTCGACCCCGAGGAGTACGCCGCGCGGGTGCTGGCCGACTCGCCGCTGCACGCCGGGGAGCTGACCGTCGACGACCCCAGCCTGCTGCCCGCCCTGCGCTGGCTGCGCCGGCTGACCCACCTGACCGCGGCGGTGAGCGGGCCGGGCGGGCTGGGCTTCGTCCGCGACCTGCCGGCCCTGCGGGCGCTGGAGGTCGCGGCGTCACCGGGGCCGCTGGACCTGGCGCCCCTCGCCGGCCGGGCGAAGCTCGGCGCCCTCGTCGTGGCCGGCGACGTGACGAGCGTACGGGTGCTGACCGAGCTGCCCCTGCGCGAGCTGGCCCTCGGCGCGCCGAGCTTCTACCAGCTGGGCGGCGCCGAGCTGCCCGCGCTCAAGTCGCTGACGCTCTACCAGGTCACCACCGTCGAGCCGCTCGGCACGGTCGGCCTGCCCGGGGTGGCCCGGCTCGACCTGCACCTCGCGGACGGCTGGACCGCGGAGGCGTTTCCGGTGCTCCCGGGGCTGCGGCGGCTGGCCGTCCACTTCGCGACGCCACCGGATCTGGGCGCCCTGCGCGAGCTGACCGGCCCGGTGCTCGCCATCCACCACCACGGCCGCGGCCCGCTCGACCTGTCGCTGCTGGCCGGCCGCGCCAACGTACGGGTGCACCTGTACCGCCGCAGCGCGGAGGTGGTCGGCGAGGCCGGGTTGGGCCCGGGCAGCCTGGTCCGCAGCGCCTGGGAGGACGGCGTCACGAGCCGGTGAAGACCACCTCGGGTCGGGCCCGTCCGGCGCGCTCCCGCACGATCGCGAGCAGGCCGCCGTCCGGGGCGAAGACCGCGTAGGGGCCGTCGATCCCGGCCTGGTCCAGCGGCCCGCCGTGGGACAGCGTCCGGGCTTCGTCCACAGTGGCCTCCCGGGCGGCGAAGAACCGGCGCGCCGCGTCCGCGAGGGGCAGGTTGACCACCTCGGGCGCCACCTTCTCCAACTCCTCCAATGTGGACGCCTCGGCGAGCGTGAAGCCACCGACGGCGGTACGGCGCAGCGCCGTCAGGTGCCCGCCCACGCCCAGGCCGGCGCCGAGGTCACGGGCGATGGCCCGCACGTACGTCCCGGAGGAGCACACCACCTCGACGTCGACGTCCACCAGGTCCGGCGCCGGCCGCCGGATCGCCAGCGGGTCGAGGCGCGAGATGGTCACCGGCCGGGCGGCGAGCGTCACCTGCTCCCCCTCCCGCACCCGCTTGTACGCCCGCTTGCCGTCGATCTTGATGGCGCTGACCGCGCTGGGCACCTGCGCGATCTCGCCGGTGAGCCCGGCCAGCCCACCGCGGATCGCGTCGTCGGTCACGTCCCCGGCCGGCGTGGTGGCCACGACCTCGCCCTCGGCGTCGTCGGTGACCGTGGCCTGCCCGAGCCGGATGGTCGCGGTGTAGCCCTTGGCCGACCCGATCACGTACGTCAGCAGCCGCGTCGCCCGGCCCACCCCGATCACCAGCACGCCGGTCGCCATCGGGTCGAGCGTGCCCCCGTGCCCGACCCGGCGTGTGCGCGCCAGCCGCCGTACGCGTGCGACGACGTCGTGCGACGTCATCCCGCCGGCCTTGTCCACGACCACCAGCCCGTCCGTACTCACGCGCGCAAGTCTCCACTAGGGCAGGTCGAGGAACTCGCGCGGTCCTACCGCACCGCGCCGACCACGGCCCAGGCGCCGGAGCGCATGCGGAGCAGCAGGGTGACCAGGCGCAGCACGATGAAGAGCGACAGCCCGGCCCAGATGCCGCCGAGCCCGGCGTCCAGCGCGTAGGCGAGCCACACCACCGGCAGGAAGCCGGCGAGCGCGGCCACGATCGTGACGTTGCGCAGATAGCGGGCGTCGCCGGCGCCGATGAGCACGCCGTCCAGGGCGTAGACGACACCGGCCAGCGGCAGCAGCGCGACGAACCACGGCCAGGCCACCAGTGCCTGGTCGCGGACCGCGGGGTCGCCGCTGAACCAGCCCGGCACCACGTCCGCCCCCGCCCCGATCACGACGGCGAAGCACGCCCCGCAGACGCCGCCGATCAGCGCGATCCGCCGGCCCAGGTCGCGGGCCTCGCGGTCGTACCCGGCGCCGAGCGCGGCACCGACCAGCGACTGGGCGGCGATCGCCACCGCGTCGAGGGCGAGCGCGCAGAAGAACCACAGCTGGACGGTGATCTGGTGCGCGGCGACGACCGCCGTGCCGAAGCGGGCGGCCACCGCGGTCGCGGAGAGGAAGCAGGCCTGAAACGCCGAGCCGCGGATCAGCAGGTCGCGGCCGAGCACGATCTGCTGGCCGATCACCTCGGGGCGCGGGCGCAGCGACACCCGCTCGGCGACCAGCGCCCGGGCGAAGAGGACGCCGGCGACGGTCTGCGCGACCACGTTGGCCACGGCCGAGCCGACCAGCCCGAACCCGGCCGGGTACACCAGGATCGGGCAGAGCACCGCGGAGAGCGCGTTGGCGCCGAGCACGTAGTAAAGCGGACGTCGGGTGTCCTGTACCCCGCGCATCCAGCCGTTGCCGGCCGCGGCCAGGAGCAGGCCGGGGGCGCCCAGCGCCGCGATCCGCAGCCACTGCGCGGCGGCGCCGGCCACGACCGGGTCGCCACCGCCGAGGGTACGGGCGAGCGGGCCGGCCGCCACCTGAGCGACCACGGCCAGCGCGAGCCCCACGCCGAACGCGAGCCACGACGCCTGCACCCCCTCGGCGACCGCGGCGGCCCGGTCCCCGGCGCCGAACCGGCGGGCGGAGCGGCCGGTCGTGCCGTACGCCATCACGGTGCCCAGCCAGGCGGCGGCCGACATCACCGTGCCACCGATCGCGAGGGCGGCCAGCGGGACGCTGCCCAGGTGACCCACGACCGCGGTGTCGACGAGCACGTAGATCGGCTCGGCGGCCAGCACGATCAGCGCGGGCAGCGCGAGAGCCGCGACCCGGCGCGAGGAGTACGGGGACATCGCCCGCAATCCTGACACCGGTCGCGTAATGACCGCAACGTTCCTAGGTACTTACACTGAAGAGCGAGCGCGGTTCGCCGTACTCCTTGATCTCGGAGCGGGTGGTCCGGATGAGCTCACGCGACCGGCGCCAGCCGGAGACCTGCTCGGTGTAGCGCGCGCCCTTGGCGCGGGCGACGACGGTCCAGGGCATGCCGAAGCCCACCCGGAGCACGGTGACGATCGGCAGCAGCAGGAGCAGCAGGAGCCACTCGGCCACGAAGACGGCGGCGACGAGGATGGCCGGCAGGACGACGATCACGGCGAGGACGCCGATCGCGATCAGGAAGCCGATGGGCTCGTCACCGCTCACCGGAAAGTCGGGGACACCGCCGCCGACATCGGCACCGCGGGGACGCCACCGCCAGGGCAACCAGCGCCGGCCGACCCACCACCGGCGGCCGTCAGGGCCTTCGATCCGCATGCCGTGGCATGGTGCCACGGCCAATCAAGAGCGTGCGTTACTGGCGCGTGTCCATCGAGGTCTGCAGGGCGCGGCGGGCCTGCTCGCGCTCTTCCTCAGAGGTCTGCGGCTTGGGCTTGCTGGCCATGGGAACGGCGATCCTTCCAGGGCGTGTGCGGCGCGCGGCATGCGAGGCCACACAGCGGGCGGTCGTGCGGTGCGCCGGGACGGCCCTCCGGGATCGCCGGAGCGACAGTGGCGCGAGCCCGGGTCGGTCGGACCCTGGAGGCAACACCGGCCGCACGCGGCGCTCATGGATACGAACTCACGCACGAACCGGCACGCAACGCCAACCAAGTTAGCGTTAAGTCAGATGAACGCGCCCTAGGTTCCCGGCATACGGACCGGTAGCGGAAGGAAACGCTGCGTCGTCATGCCCCTCGAAGCTCGGCCCGGATGGACCCGATCACGTCATCGACCGAGCCCCGCCCGGTGAAGCCCGCGGCCAGCCGGTGGCCGCCCCCGCCCAGCGCCACCGCGACCCGGCTCACGTCGACCGCGCCCTTGCTGCGCATCGACACCGCCCACTCGCCCGGGCCGGCCTGCTTGACCACGCAGCTCACATCGGCCTCCGCCGCGCAGCGCACGGAGTCGATGAGCGCCTCCAGCACGTACGGCTTCTGGCCGTGGCGGGCCAGGTCGTCGAGCGTCGCGTACGTCCACACGAGCCCCACCCCGCCGGCCGCCTCGGGCTCCAGCTTGGCGCGCTGCAGCACGTCACCGTAGAGCCGAACCGCGCCGAACGGGCGGGTGTCGAAGATCCGGCGGGAGATGACACCCGGGCTGATGCCGGTCGCGATGAGCCGGGCGGCCATCTCGTGCACCGCCGGGGTGGTCATGTCGAACCGGAACGAGCCGGTGTCGGTGGCCAGCGCCACGTACAGGCACTGGGCGATCTCCGCGTCGAGCGGCACCTCCAGCCGGTTGAGCAGCCCCTCGGCCACCACGGAAGTGGCGGCGGCACCGGGGTCGACCAGGTGGATGCCGCCGAACCGGGTGTTGGAGGCATGGTGGTCGAGCACCACGGCGGCGCCGGCCGTGCCGAGCCGGTCGGCCAGCCCGCCGAGCCGCGAGGCGCTCGCCGCGTCGAAGCAGAGGAACAGGTCCGGTGCCGGATACGCGTCGGCGGCCGGCACCAGCAGGTCGAGGCCGGGCAGCCAGCGGAACGGCTCGGGCACCTCCGGCGGCCCGGCGTACCCGTCGTCGCCGGACCCGGCCGTCGCGCCCGGGAACGTCGCCTGGAGCTGGGTGATCCCCAGCCGGCGCAGGCCCAGCGCCATGCCGAGCATGCTGCCCAGCGCGTCGCCGTCCGGGTTGACGTGGCAGACCAGCAGCACCGTGCCACCCGCCGGCAGCCCGTGCACGGCGGCGACGGCGGCGGCCCAGTCGGCGGCGGTCGGCTCGGCCGTCTCCGCGGCCGGCACCTCCACCACGGAGGTCACGGCCGGTCCCGGGAGTCGTCCGCGGCGGCGTCCGGCTCGTCGGACTCGTCCTCCTCGGACTCCTCCTTGTACGGGTTGGACTCGCCCGCGTACTCCGCGCCGGCCGCCATCCGCTGCACCTCGGCGTCGGCGGTGCGCGCCTGGGCGAGCAGGTCGTCGATGTGCTTGGCGTGGTCCTGCACGTCGTCGTGGATGAAGGTCAGCGTCGGCGAGTGGCGCAGCCCGAGCGCCTTGCCCACCGTGCTGCGCACGAGCCCCTTGGCGCTGTCGAGGGCCGCCGCGGTGCCCGCCTGGGCCGCCGCGTCACCGAGCACCGTGTAGAAGACCGTGGCGTCGCGCAGGTCGGCGGTGATCCGGGCGTCCGTGATGGTGATCATGCCGAGGCGGGGATCCTTGATCTGGGTGCGCACCACCGAAGCCACCAGCTCCCGCACCCGTTCCGCGTGCCGGCGTACCTTGGCCGGGTCCGTCATCTCGCCACCTCCGGAAGCTCCATTTGCGCGCACCCGGCCAGGCGGCCGGAGACACCCGCCAACCCTCTGCACACTACCCGTGTGAGCAGCACAAAATCAGTCCTCGTCGCCGTGTAGCCGGCGCCTCACGGACAGCAGTTCGAGCTCCGGGCGGCCGGCGACGAGCCGCTCGCAGGAGTCGAGCACCTCCCCCACGTGCCCGGGCTCGGCGGCCACCACCGCCACCCCGATCTCCGCCCGCCCGTGCCGGTCGAGCGCGCCGACCTCGGCCACGGAGACCTCGAACTTGCGCAAGGCCGCGACGATCGGCCGCACGTACGAGCGCTTGGCCTTCAACGAACGTGAGTCCCCTGGGAGGAGCACGTCAAACACAGCGGTTCCGGTGTACACGCCGAGAGAACTTACTGGCCCGACGCGAAGCGCCCCGCCGGCGGGTGCCGGCGGGGCGCTCTACGAACCACGCGTCTCAGGCGCGCGTCTTCTCCCGCATCTCGAACGTCTCGATGACGTCGTCGACCTGGATGTTGTTGTAGCCCTGGAGCGTCAGACCACACTCGAAGCCCTCGCGGACCTCGGTCGCGTCGTCCTTGAACCGCTTGAGCGAGCTGATCGTGAGGTTTTCCGCCACCACGACCCCGTCGCGGATGAGCCTCGCCTTGGCGTTGCGCCGCAGGAGGCCGGACCGGACGATACAACCCGCGATGTTGCCGACCTTGGACGAACGGAAGACCTCGCGGACCTCCGCCGAGCCGAGCTCGACCTCTTCGTACTCGGGCTTGAGCAGGCCCTTGAGCGCCGCCTCGATCTCCTCGATGGCCTGGTAGATGACCGTGTAGTACCGGATCTCCACGCCCTCGCGGTCGGCGATCTCGCGGACCTTGTTGGAGGCCCGCACGTTGAAGCCGATGATCGTCGCGGCCTCGGACGAGGCGCTGGCGAGCATGACGTTGCTCTCGGTGATCGCGCCGACGCCCCGGTCGAGGATCTTGAGCTGCACCTCGTCTGGGATGTCGAGCTTGAACAGCGCATCCTCCAGGGCCTCCACCGAACCGGAGACGTCGCCCTTGAGGATGAGGTTGAGCGTGGTCTTCTCGCCTTCCTTGATCTGCTCCATGAGCGTCTCGAGGGTGGCCCGACCGCGGGAGTTGGCGAAGCTCGCCGCCCGCCGCCGCGCCTGGCGCTGCTCGGCGATCTGCCGCACGGTGCGGTCGTCGGTCGCGGCGAGGAACGTGTCGCCCGCGCCCGGCACCGCCGTGAGGCCCAGCACCAGCACCGGACGGGACGGGCCCGCCTCGACGACCGGCTTGCCGTTTTCGTCGAGCATGGCGCGGACGCGGCCGTGCGCCCCACCGGCGACGATCGAGTCGCCGGCGCGGAGCGTGCCCTTTTGCACCAGCACCGTGGCCACCGCGCCCCGGCCCTTGTCGAGGTGTGCCTCGATGGCCACACCCTGGGCCGGACCGTCGATCGCAGCGGTCAGCTCGAGCGACGCGTCGGCGGTCAGCAGGACGGCCTCGAGCAGGTCGTCGATGCCGATGCCCGGCTTGGCCGCGACGTTGACGAACATCGTGTCGCCGCCGTACTCCTCGGCCACCAGCCCGTACTCGGTGAGCTGCTGGCGCACCTTGTCCGGGTTGGCCTCCGGCTTGTCGACCTTGTTGACCGCGACCACGATCGGCACCTCGGCCGCCTTGGCGTGGTTGAGCGCCTCGATCGTCTGCGGCATGACGCCGTCGTCGGCCGCGACGACCAGGATGACGATGTCGGTCACCTGGGCACCACGGGCACGCATGGCGGTGAACGCCTCGTGACCCGGGGTGTCGATGAAGGTGATCGCCCGCTCGGCGCCATCGTGCTCGACCATGACCTGGTAGGCACCGATGTGCTGGGTGATGCCGCCGGCCTCGCCCTCGATCACGTTGGTCTTGCGGATCGCGTCGAGCAGCTTCGTCTTACCGTGGTCGACGTGACCCATGACGGTCACGACCGGCGGCCGGCTGACCAGCCGGTCTTCGTCGACCGCCGCGTCGAGGTCGATGTTGAACTGCGCGAGCAGCTCGCGGTCCTCGTCTTCGGGGCTGACGATCTGCACGTCGAAGCCGAGGTGCTCGCCGAGCAGCAGCAACGTGTCGTCGGAGCACGACTGCGTCGCCGTCACCATCTCGCCCAGGTTGAACATCTCCTGGACCAGCGAACCGGGGTTGGCGTTGATCTTGTCGGCGAAGTCGGAGAGCGACGCACCGCGCGAGAGCCGGACGACCTGGCCCTGACCGCGCGGAGCACCGGAACTCATCTGCGGCGCGGACAGGTTGTCGAACTCTTGACGGCGCTGCTTCTTGGACTTGCGACCGCGGGTCGGCTTCCCGCCGGGACGCCCGAAGGCACCCGCCGCTCCACCGCCGCGACCGCGGCCACCGCCACCGGGACGGCCGGCACCGCCGGCACCCGCCGGGGCGCCACCGGGACCGCCGCGGTAACCACCACCGCCGCCGCCACCGCCGGGACCGCCACCGCCGCCGCGGAAGCCACCGCCGCCACCGCCGCCGGGACCGCCACCGCCGCCGCGGAAGCCACCGCCACCGCCGCCGCCGGGACCGCCACCGCCGCCGCGGAAGCCACCGCCACCGCCGCCACCGGGACCGCGCCCGCCGCCGCCGGGGCCACGGCCACCGCCGGGACCACCGGGGCCGCCGCCGGGTCGGCCGGGCCGCTGCGTCGGCATGGACGCCGGGCTCGGCCGCGGCGGCATGGACGCCGGGCTCGGCCGCGGCGGCATCGAGGCCGGGTTGGGCCGGGGGCCGCCACCGCCACCACCGCCGCTGGCCGCGGGGCGCTGACCGCCGGGCGTGATGCCGAACGGGTTGTTGCCGCCGCTGCGCGGGGGGCGCGGACCGGGACGCCCGGGACCCGGGCTGGGTGCCGCGGGAGGCGTGGGCCGACCGGCGGCCGGGGAGCCGGGCCGCGGAGGCACCGCGCCCGGACCGGGCTTGGGCCGGGTAGCACCGTCGGCCGGGGGCTCCCGGCGCGCGGTGTCACGCTGCTTAGCTGCCTGCTGGGCGGCCTTGACCGCCGCCTCCTGGTCGCGCTTGAGCCGCGCCGCACGCTCCTCGGCCGCGGCGACTTCGATGTCGTGGGCGCTCGCGGGCTTGGCGACGGGGGCGGGCTGGGGCGGACCGGGGACGGGGGCCTTTGGCCGGGCCGAGGGCCCGGGAGCGGGCGTCGCCCGCCGGGGCGGCGCGGGGCGCGCCGAGACCTTCTGGGGCGCCGGGGCCGGTGCGGCTGGTGCCGCCGGAGATGCGGCCGGTGCCGGTGGGGCGGCCGAAGCCGCCGCGGGGGCTTGCGATTGTGCGGCGAACGCACCGCGCAGCCGCCGGGCGACCGGCGCCTCCACAGTGCTCGACGCGGACTTGACGAACTCGCCCATCTCCTTCAGCTTGGCGAGCACGGTCTTGCTTTCGACCCCGAGCTCTTTCGCGAGCTCGTGTACGCGGGCCTTGCCTGCCACTGCACTCCTCACTCCGAGGTCGTGCGGGCGGCACCCGCAGCGACCTCACTCCTGCACTTGAAGCCTGGTCATTTCAGCGACTTCATCGTGTGCTCATGTCGGTCGTCCTACCTTGCTCTTTGCGACCCCCGACCGGCCTGCTGGCCGGTCGTAGTGGCTACCGCACGGATGTGCTCGGCCAGCGCACCGGTGTCCAGGACACCGGTGAGGCGCAGCGCTCGCCCGAAGGCTCGACGCCGCTCCGCCAGCGCGAAGCAAGCCGGATCAGGATGCAGGTGAGCTCCCCGACCCGGCAGTCTACGGGCCGGATCCACCATGAGGCTGTGGCCAGCCTCACTGGGAACCGCGACAACCCGTAGCAAATCGGTGGCCGCCGCCCGCTGCCGGCAACCCACACAGGTGCGCACCGGCCGCGCACGTCGTACCAACAGAGAGTCTACCCCTACGCCTCGGCGACCGCGCCGCCTGGCTCGGTCGCATGATCGCTACCGGCGGGCCGCGCCGGCTCGTTGTCCGGGCGGATGTCGATCCGCCATCCGGTGAGCCGCGCGGCGAGCCGGGCGTTCTGCCCTTCCCGACCGATCGCGAGCGAGAGCTGGAAGTCCGGAACGGTGACCCGAGCGGTACGGGTCGCCGCGTCGATGACCTCCACGCGCAGCGCCTTGGCGGGCGAGAGCGCGTTGCCGACGAAGTGGGCGGGATCGTCCGACCAGTCGATGATGTCGATTTTTTCACCGTGCAGCTCGCTCATCACCGCGCGGACCCGCTGGCCCATGGGACCGATGCAGGCGCCCTTGGCGTTGACCCCCGGCGCGGTCGAGCGTACGGCGATCTTGGTGCGGTGACCCGCCTCACGGGCGATCGCCGCGATCTCCACCGTGCCGTCGGCGATCTCCGGCACCTCCAGCGCGAAAAGCTTCTTCACGAGGTTGGGGTGCGACCGGGAGAGCGTGATCTGTGGGCCGCGGAAGCCCTTGGCCACGTGGACGACGACGCAGCGGATCCGCTGGCCGTGCCCGTAGATCTCGCCGGGCACCTGCTCGGAGTGGGGCAGTACCGCCTCCAGCTTGCCCAGGTCGACGGTGACGATGCCCTTTTCCGAGCGCGCCTCGTGCGCCTGCACCACGCCGGTCACCAGGTCGCCGTCGCGGCCCACGTACTCGCCGAAGTGCACCTCGTCGGTGGCCTCGCGCAACCGCTGCAGGATGACCTGCTTGGCGGTCATCGCGGCGATGCGGCCGAAGTCGTGCGGGGTGTCGTCCCACTCGCGGATCACGGCGCCGTCCGGGTCCAGCTCCTGCGCGTACACGAGCGCGGCGCCGGTCTTCCGGTCGATCTCCACCCGCGCGTGCGCCTCGGCGCCCTCCGTGTGCCGGTACGCGGTCAGCAGCGCGGTCTCGATCGCCGCGAGGATCGTGTCGAACGGGATCTCCCGCTCCCGTTCGAGGGCGCGCAGCGCCGCGAGGTCGATGTTCACCTCTCCTCGTCCTCCTCGTCGATCTCATCGATCTCGTCGTCCTCGTCGGCGCCCTCGACCTCACCCCACCGGGTGAACTCCAGCTGCACCCGGCCTGGCCCGAGGTCGGCGTGGGCCACCTCCTGGACGGTGCCGTCGACATCGAGCGTCACGCCGTCGTCGCCGGCGGCCTTGATCCGCCCGGTGACCTGCCGCCCGGCCACGCTCGCCTTCACCAGCCGCCCGACGTTGCGCCGCCAGTGCCGGGGCAGGGTCAGCGGCCGGTCCACGCCGCGCGAGCTGACCTCCAGCTCGTACTCCCCGGGCAGCAGGTCGCCCTCGGTCTCCTCGGCCGCGTCGAGCGCCGCCGAGACGGTCCGGGAGACGTCGGCGATGTCGTCGAGGCTCACGCCCCGGTCGCCGTCGATCGTCACCCGCACCACGTGCCGCCGCCCGGCCCGGGAGACCGCGAGGTCCTCCAGGTCGTACCCGGCGGCGGTCACCACCGGCCGCACGACGGCGGCGACCCGCTCCTTGGACACCCGCGGCTGCGGGGTCCGGTCGGCGCCGGCCGGCGGGCGGCGGCGGTCGCCGGAGCTTCGAGATGGAGTGGTGCGACCACGCTGAGTCATCAGGCGCACCTCTCTCCGTCACTCGGGCCACCCGACCGCCGTCTCTCCGGCCTGGTTAGGCGGCCATGCCTCCTTGCCACCGGACCGATGAGCGTCCGGTGGCTGCGCAGAGCGTAACGCGCCGGAGCCCGTCGGGGACGGCCGCCGCACCGACCTTCCCACCGTCGGGCCTCCTCCCTTCGACCCCGGCACCTCGTCCGGAGAGCGGCCCGATCACCCCAGGCCTCCTCCCTTCGACCCCGGCACCTCATCCGGAGAGCGGCCCGATCACCCCAGGCGGAGGTTTCCGGGAGTGGGGTGCCTGGCTGGTGGCGGGAGTACGGCAGACTTTGCCCGTGCGGAGCTGGCCTGAACTGCGACAGCCGTCCCGCCGTGGAGTGCTGGCCGCGGCGGTGGGGGCCGCCGTGCTGGGCCCGATCAGCGGGTGCGGCCTCTTCGGCGACGAAGAGGAGAAGGCTCCGCCCCCGGCGCCCGACCCGCTCGCTCCACTGCTCACCGAGGCGCTCTCCCTGGCCGGCCAGCACGAGGCCGCGATCACCGCGTTTCCCGTCCTCGCCGACCGGTTGACCCCGGTCGCGCAGGCGCATCGCGAGCACGCGACCGCCCTGACCAAGGTGATCAAGGCGCCGGCACCGAGCGCGTCCGCCTCCCCGGACCCCTCGGCCAGCCCCACCCCGCCCGGCGGCGACGCGAAGAGCACGCTCGCCGCGCTGCGGAGCGCGGAGGTCAAGGGGCAGAAGAGCGCCGCGCAGGCCTGCCAGGCCGCGCCGGCCGATCGTGCCGCGCTGCTCGGCTCGATCGCCGCGGCCCGCGCGACACACCTGGAAGTGGTCCGGTGAACGCAACGCGACCTGGTCCGCGACCATTCCCGTCCGGGAGCACCCGATGAGCCCCGAGGCGCTGGCCGCCGCGCTCGACGCCGAGCACGCCGCGATCTTCGCGTACGGGCCGATCGGGGTCCGCCTCGACACCGCCTCGGCCGCGGACGCCCGGCAGGCCGAGGCCACCCACCGCGGTCGCCGGGACGCGCTCGTGCTCCGGCTGACCGAGCTGGGCGCGACCCCTCCGCCGGCGGCGCCGAGCTACGCGCTGCCGTACCCGGTCACCGACCGGGCCGCCGCGCTCAAGCTGGCCACCGAGATCGAGGAGCGTACGGCGGCGGTGTGGCGGGCCGCCCTGCCGCAGACCACGGAGGCCGACCGCTCCACCGCGCTCGCCGCGCTCACCGACTGCGCGGTCCGGGCCACCCGCTGGCGCCGCCGCGCCGGAGTCAGCCCGGCGACCGTCCCCTTCCCCGGCCGGGCCGCCTGACAACCCCCACCCTTGCCCCCGCCATACCGAGTATGCATACTCGGTAGCCATGTCCATCCGTCACGGCCTCCTGGCGCTGCTCGAACGTGGCCCCATGTACGGCTACCAGCTCCGCGCCGCCTTCGAAGAGTCGACCGGCACGACGTGGCCGCTCAACATCGGGCAGGTCTACACGACCCTGTCCCGCCTCGAACGGGACGGCCTCGTGCGCCCGCTGCCGGAGAACGACGGGGGGCAGCGGCCGTACGAGATCACTGATCCGGGCCGCGACGAGCTGGCGCAGTGGTTTGCCACCCCGATCAGCCGCACCGACCGCCCCCGGGACGAGCTGGCGATCAAGCTCGCGCTGGCGCTCACCACCCCCGGCGTCGACGTGCGGGCGGTCGTGCAGACCCAGCGGACGGCGACAATGCGGGCACTACAGGAGTACACCCGCCTCAAGAGCCGGGAGACCGAGACCGTCGACCTGCCGTGGCGGCTCGTGCTCGACGCGATGATCTTCCAGGCCGAAGCGGAGATCCGCTGGTTGGACCATTGCGAGGCGAGCCTGATGCGTTTTCCACCCCCGCCACCCAAGGCGGTACCGGCGACGGCGCCGGACCCTGAGCACAGCGAGGTGACCCACTCATGATCCTCGAACTACGCGACGTGCACCGCACCCACGGCAGCGGCGCGGCGGTCGTGCACGCGCTGCGCGGCGTGACGCTCGGGGTACGCCCCGGTGAGCTGACCGCCGTCATGGGCCCGTCCGGCTCCGGCAAGTCCACGCTGCTCAACCTCGCCGGCGGCCTCGACCGCCCCACCCAGGGCGGCGTGTACGTCGAGGGCAAGCTGCTCGGCGAGCTCTCCAAACGGCAGCTCGCCGCACTGCGCCGGCGCTCGGTCGGCTACGTCTTCCAGGACCTCAACCTGCTGCCCAGCCTCACCGCCGCGGAGAACGTCGCGCTCCCCCTCGAGCTGGACGGCATGAGCGTACGGAAGGCGCGCCGGCTCGCCGTGGCCGCGCTGGACGAGGTGGGCCTCGCCGACCTCGGCCCCCGCTTCCCCGACGACATGTCCGGCGGCCAGCAGCAGCGGGTGGCGATCGCCCGGGCGCTGGTCGGCGACCGCCGCCTCGTACTGGCCGACGAGCCGACCGGCGCGCTCGACTCGCAGACCGGCGAGGCGGTGCTGCGGCTGCTCCGGGCCCGGGTCGACGCCGGGGCGGCCGGCGTACTGGTCACGCACGAGGCGCGGCACGCCGGCTGGGCCGACCGGGTGGTCTTCCTGCGCGACGGCGTCGTCGTGGACACGTCCGGCCCGCTGGCCCAGGCCGAAGAGCTGCTGGAGCCGGCCTCGTGATCCACCCCACGAAAACGCTCCGCTTCGCTCCACGTTTACGCGGGGCCCCCGGCATCTCCTGGCTGACCGCGCTGCGCATCGCGCGGCGGGAGGCGCGCCGGGCCAAGGGGCGCTCGGCGCTGGTGGTCGCGATGATCGCGCTGCCGGTGCTGGCGCTGACCTTCGCCGCCGCCTCGTACGACATGTTCCGGCTCCGCCCCGGCGAGCAGGCCGAACGCGAGATGGGCGCCGCCGACGCCCGGCTCATGTGGGGCTACGACGGGCGGGTCACGCAGGACCCGCGCGGCGACGGCTGGAGCGTCGACGGTGACGGACGCTCCGTGCCCCGTACCGAGCGGGAGATCCTCGCCGGCCTCCCCGCCGGCAGCCGGATCATCCCGTCGCTGGAGAGCTTCGCCGAGTTCCGTACCGCCGGCGGTATCGGCTCCCTGACCACCCGCGGCCTGGACGTACGCGACCCCCTCACCGCCGGGCTCGTCACGCTCCTCGCGGGGCGCGGGCCGGCCGACGACGGCGAGGTGGCGCTCAGCCCGCGGGCGGCCGAGCGGATCGGCGCCGGCATCGGCGGCACGGTCCAGAGCGCGGACCGCATCCGCTCCTGGACGGTCACCGGGCTCGTCGAGTTTCCGGACTCGCTCTTGGAGAAAGTGGTCTTCCTGCCCGGTGCCATGCCCACCGGCCCCAACTCGACGGACGGCGCCGCCTGGCTCTGGGACGCCCCCGCCCCGGTCAGCTGGGAGCAGGTCAAGCAGCTCAACCAGCGCGGCATGGTGGTCTTCTCGCGGGACGTGTTCCTGCACCCGCCGCCCGCGTCGCAGGTACCGGCGGGGTTCCGCTCCACCGGCGTCGACGCGCAGGCGGTCGGCGTCGGCGGCCTGGTCGCTGGCCTCGCGATCCTGGAGATCGTGCTGCTGGCCGGCCCGGCGTTCGCGGTGGGCGCCCGCCGCCGGCGGCGCGACCTCGGACTCGTCGCCGCCAACGGGGGTACCCCGGCACACCTGCGCCGCATCGTGCTCGCCGACGGCGTGGTGCTGGGCGCGCTCGGTGCCGGCGCCGGGCTGGTGCTCGGCGTCGCGGTCGCCTTCCTCACCCGCCCGCTGCTGGAGGTCCACGTCGTCAGCCAGCGGGCCGGCGGCTACCGGGCCTTTCCGCTCGCCCTCGCCGGCATCGCCGCGCTCGCGGTGGGTACCGGGCTGCTCGCCGCGCTCGTGCCGGCGTTCACCGCGGCCCGCGGCGACGTGGTCGCGGCCCTGACCGGGCGGCGCGGCAGCGTGCGCTCGCGCAAGCGCTGGCTGGTCGCCGGCGTCGTGCTCGCCGTGGTCGGCGCCGCCGTGACGTTCCTCGGCGCCCGCCGCACCGACATCAACGCCGTGCTGGCCGGCCTGATCCTCGGCGAGCTCGGGCTGGTGCTCTGCACCCCCGCCCTGGTGGGGCTCATCGCCCGGCTCGGCCGGGTGCTGCCGCTCGCGCCCCGGATCGCGCTGCGCGACACCGCCCGGAACCGGGCCGCCTCGGCACCGGCCATCGCCGCGGTCATGGCCGCCGTCGCCGGTAGCGTCGCCCTCGGCGTCGTGCTCACCGCCGAGCAGGAGCGCGACGACGCCGGCTACCGGGCCGGCATCCCCGCCGGAAACGCGCTCATCCAGTACCAGTACGGCGGCTCCGCCGAGGACCCGCGGGACGCCGGGAAGGGGCCCGACCTGGGGCGGGTGGCGGCGCTGGCCCAGGCGGCGTTCCCGGTGGTCGCCGCCGTCCCCGCGAACGAGGTCGCCTGCGCCGCCGGCACACCCACCGACGTCTACTGTGGACTCACTCCGCGCCTGCCGGCGGAGCGGGAGTGCCCGTGGGCCGACGACGGAGGCACGCTCAGCGCCGCCGACCAGCGCAAGGCCCGGCAGGACCCGCGCTGCGCGCAGGACACCGGCTGGTCGTCCGTCGGCTACGGCGGCATCGTCGCCACGCCGGACGCCCTCGCCGGGCTGACCGGGGCGACCGGCGACGACCTCGCCCGGGCCGAGGCGGCCATCGCCGCGGGTGGCGTCGTGCTCGGCGACCCGCGGTTCGTGGTCGACGGCAAGGTCACCCTGGAGATCTACGACGCCCGCCAGCAGGACGGTACGGTCACGGCCGCGGACCAGGCGAAGATACCCACGGTCGTGGTACCCGGGTACGCGGTCGCCACCGGCACGCCGCCGCACGGCTCCGCCATCCTCTCCAGCGGCGCGGTCGCGGCGGCCAAGCTGGCCGAGCGTCCGGCCGGCGTCGTGGTGGTCAACAGCCGGACGCCCACCACGGTGGAAGAGGACCGGCTGACCGCCAGCCTGCGCGACCTGGACCAGAGCCTGTTCGTCTCGGTCGAGCGCGGCCCTTCCCGCGGCTCCGACCCGATGCTGCTGATCCTCGCCGGCGCGGCCGGGCTGATCACGCTGGGCGCGGCCGGCATCGCCACCGGCCTGGCCGCCGCCGACGGCCGCTCCGACCTGTCCACGCTCGCGGCGGTGGGGGCCAGTCCGGGGGTACGGCGGCGGCTGTCGCTGAGCCAGTCGGGCGTGATCGCTGGCCTCGGCACGGTGCTGGGCGTGGCCGCCGGGCTCGGTGTCTCCGCCGCCGTCCTGTACGCCTACAACCAGGCCGGCGCCGACCGGTGGCCGGTCCAACCGGCGTACCCGGTCGGGGTGCCCTGGGGCAGCCTGGCGGTCGTCGCCGTCGTGCCGCTCGTGGCGATGCTCGGCGCGGGCCTGCTCACCCGCTCGCGGCTGCCGATCGAGGCGCGCCGCGCGACCTGATCCCGAAGTCGTGCCACAGGCGTGGCCGGCGGGCCCGCGCGGGCCCGCCGGCCGGCACGCTCGAAAGCATGACGCGATGGGCCGGACCGACGAGAAAGAACTGAGCGCTACCGCACGAACACGGTGATGCCGGAGAATGATCGCCGTGGCGGAGCCAAACCCGTACCTCGCCAATCCCCGCTGGGTCGTGGCGGAACAGGTCGCCGACGCGGCCCGGCGCCGATATCCGGCGGGGGTGCTGGCGATCGGGGCGCACGGGTCGCTGGCCCACGGCGACGACACCGACACCAGCGACGTCGACCTGGTCGTCGTCACCTACAAGGCGGGCACCGGGCCGCGACCGGTCACCCGCCGGGTGGACGGGATCCTGGTCGACCTCGGGGTGGTGGCCGCCGACGAGTACCTGCAGCACGCCCGCACTCTCTCCACGTCGTGGCCGCTGGCCGCCGACCGGTACGTGACGACCCGCCCCATCTACGACCCGGACGGGTGGCTGGAGCGGCTCCGCGACACCCACCTCGGCCGGCTGGCGGAGGCGAAGTCGCTGGAGTTCACGACGCTGGCCCGGGAGGCGTGGTGCCGGGCCTCCTCGGCGCACGCGCGGGCGGTCCGGCTCACCCAGTGGTACGAGACGGACGCCGCGATGCTGATGATCGGCGAGGCCCGGCTCTCCGCGGCGATGGTGGTGGGGCTGCTCACCCGCACGTACTTTCGCAACAGCGCGGACGCGGTCAAGCGCACCGGCCTGGCCGGCGTCGACATGACCGAGCTCGGCCTGATCCTGCGCGACCAGGCCAAGGAGCTGGCCAACAGAGGCCGCCCGGTCGCCGCCACGGTGCGCCCGGTCTTCGACGCCCGCCCCCGCCCGGTGATCGAAGCTCCCGTCAAGTCGTTCTAGCGACGTGGCGGGAGCTTCGATCACGCGGCGCTGACGCCGATCAGGCTGCCGATGAGGTACGTGGCGGCCGCCGCCGCGGCGCCGAGAAGGAGCTGGCGCAGGCCGCTGCCCCACCACGACCGCTTGGTAAACCGGGCGACCAGCGCGCCGGCCAGGAAGAGCCCCACGCCGCCGACCGCGAGCGCCAGCCACAGCTGGTCGAAGCCGAGCAGGTAGGTCAGCAGCGGCACGACCGCCCCGATCGAGAAGCAGACGAACGAGGACCAGGCCGCGATCCACGGGCTGGGCCGTTCCTCCGGGTCGACGCCGAGCTCCTCGCGGGCGTGGAAGCGCAGCGCCTCCTCCGGGTTGCGCTTGAGCACGGCGGCGACCTCCTCGGCCAGCTCGCGCGGCATGCCCCGGCCGGTCCAGGCCCGCACCAGCTCGTCCGCCTCGGCTTCCGGAAACCGCTCCAGCTCCCGCCGCTCCTTGGCCACCTCGGCGGCCACCTGTTCGTTCTGGGTGCGGACGCTGGTGTACTCGCCGAGCCCCATCGAGATCGCGCCGGCGACCAGGCCGGCCACGCCGGTGAGCACGATGCTCCGCGGCGAGACCCCGCCACCGCCGACGCCGGCGATCAGCGCGATGTTGGTGACCAGACCGTCCATCGCCCCGAACACGGCCGCGCGGAGCCAGCCGCCGGAGACGTCGGCGTGGTGGTTGGGGTCGAGGGCTGCCGGTCTATCGGCCGTCACGGCAAGGTCAGGATCTCGTGCCCGTCGTCGGTCACCACGATCGTGTGCTCGAACTGGGCGGTCCACTTGAGATCCTTGGTCACGACCGTCCAGCCGTCGCGCCACATCGTGTACTCGTGGGTGCCGAGCGTGATCATCGGCTCGATGGTGAACGTCATGCCCGGCTCCATGACCACGTCGAGCTTGGGGTTGTCGTAGTGCGGCACGTACAGGCCGCTGTGGAACGCCTCGCCGATGCCGTGCCCGGTGAAGTCGCGCACCACGCCGTACCCGAAGCGGCGCGCGTACGCCTCGATGACCCGGCCGACGGCGTTGATCGGGCGGCCCGGCGCGACCGCCCGGATGCCCCGCATCATCGCCTCGTGGGTGCGCTCGACGAGCAGCCGCGCCTCCTCGGAGACGTCGCCCACTCCGAACGTGGCGTCGGTGTCGCCGTGCACCCCGCCGATGAACGCGGTCACGTCGACGTTGATGATGTCGCCGTCCTCGAGCACCGTGGAGTCCGGGATGCCGTGGCAGATCACCTCGTTGAGGCTGGTGCAGCAGGACTTCGGAAAGCCCTTGTAGCCGAGGGTCGACGGGTAGGCACCGTGGTCGCAGAGAAACTCGTGCACGACCTTGTCGATCTCGTCGGTGGTGACGCCCGGCTTGCAGTGCTCGCCGGCGAGCTGGGTCGCCTGGGCGGCGAGCCGGCTGGCGACCCGCATCCGCTCGATCGTCTCGGGCGTCTGCACGTGCGAACCGCGCCACTCCTTGGGCCGCTTCTTCCCCACGTACTCCGGGCGGGGAATGCTGGCGGGCACCTGGCGCCAGGGCGAGATCTGGCCCGGCACGAGTGGGGCACGGTCGGTCATGGCATCCACCCTAGCGCCGGCCGTGCGGCGGTTACCGCAACGCCATCTTGCGGGCGTTGGCCGTCTCCACGAAGGCCTCGAAGACCCGGAAGTCGTCGGTGTCCTCGGGGTGCCACTGCACGCCGAGGACGAACGTGCGGCTCGGGTCCTCGACCACCTCGACGAGGTCGTCGCCGGGGCACCAGCCCACCGGCGTGAGCCCGCCCGGGTCGCGCACGCCCTGGTGGTGGTACGAGTTGACGACCAGCTCGTCGCCGAGGATCGCGTGCGCCCGGGATCCCGGCCGCAGGCGGACCGGATGGTGGGCGAACTTGGGGCCGCGCCCGTTGGCACTCGCCCGGCGCTCCGGCCGGTGCCCCTCGTGGCCGAGCACCTCGGGCAGGTGCTGGTGGAGGCGCCCGCCGTACGCGACGGCCATCAGCTGCATCCCGCGGCAGACGCCGAGCACGGGCAGGTCGGCCTCGACCGCCGCGCGGAGCAGGAGCAGCTCGGCCGTGTCGCGCTGCGGCTTGACCTTGGTGGCGGGGTGGGGTGGCTCGCCGTAGAGCGCCGGGTCGACGTCCGAGCCGCCGGTGAACATGATCCCGTCGAGACCGTCCAGCACGTCGGTGTCCGGCGCGTCCGGGGTGATCAGGACCGCCCGGCCGCCGCTCTCGTGCACCGCGTGCACGTACGACAGCGGGAGCACGGCGGAGAAGGTGTCGTTGACGCCAAACCGGGCGTCTTCGGCGTAAGTGGTCAAACCAATCAAGGGCCGCCCCATGGGCCCCAACTTATCGTGACGCCTCCACCAGCGCCCGGAAC
The DNA here is from genome assembly GCF_031085175.1 of Phytohabitans maris. Taxonomy (GTDB): domain Bacteria; phylum Actinomycetota; class Actinomycetes; order Mycobacteriales; family Micromonosporaceae; genus Phytohabitans; species Phytohabitans maris. Next base: position 70,439 of record NZ_JAVHUY010000021.1, on the reverse strand, counting down.
GGACGGGCGTCCCCGTCCACCTCCGGGTGCCACTGCACGCCGAGCAGGAAGGGGCGCGCCGGGTCCTCCACCGCCTCGATCGTGCCGTCGTCGGCCCAGCCGGTGACCGTGAGCCGCCCGGCGTCGGCGACGCCCTGGTGGTGGTACGAGTTGACCTCGCCGTCGCCGGCCATGATCCGGTCGACGAGGCTGCCGGGGAGGAAGCGGGCGCCGTGCGAGCCGTACTCGCCGGGCGCCGGGCGGTGCTTGTCGTGCCCCAGGACGTCGGGCAGATGCTGGTGCAGCCGCCCGCCGTACGCGACCGCGAGCAACTGCATGCCCCGGCACACGCCCAGGATCGGCAGGTCGGCGCCGACCAGTGCGAACTCCCCCGCGTCTCGCTCGCGGCGCGGGCTGTCGGTGCGCGGGTCGGCCGGCGTACCGTACCGGGCCGGGTCGACGTCGGGGCCGCCGGCGAGGACCAGGCCGTCGAGGACGCGCAGGATCTCCGCACCCGAGGGGTCGGGTGGGACCACGATCGCCCGCCCGCCGGCCGCCTCGACCGCGCGGACGTACGAGTGCGGCAGGAGGGTGGCCGGCACGTCGTGCCACACGCCCCAGGCGGCGGGCTCCACGTACGAGGTGATTCCGATAATCGGACGCATCTGTGCGTTCCTACCCTAGAGCGGGGTCACGTACGCGCCGGTGATGCCGCCGTCGACCACGAACTGGGACGCGGTCACGAACGACGCGTCGTCGCTGGCGAGGAACGCGACCGCGGCGGCGATCTCCTCCGGCTGCGCGAAGCGCCCCATCGGTACGTGCACGAGGCGCCGCGCGGCCCGCTCCGGGTCCTTGGCGAAGAGCTCCATGAGCATCGGCGTCGCCACCGGCCCGGGGCAGAGCGCGTTGACCCGGATCCCCTCCCGGGCGAACTGCACGCCGAGCTCCCGGCTGAGCGCGAGGACCCCGCCCTTGCTCGCCGTGTACGCGATCTGGCTGGTCGCCGCCCCCATCAGCGCGACGAACGAGGCGGTGTTGATGATCGAGCCCTTGCCCTGGCGCCGCATGTGCGGGATCGCGTACTTGCAGCAGAGGTAGACGCTCGTGGTGTTGACCTTGATCACCCGCTCCCACGCCGCCATCCCGGTGACCAGGATCGAGTCGTCGTCGGGGGGCGAGATGCCGGCGTTGTTGAACGCGACGTCCACCCGCCCGTGCCGCGCCACCACCCCGTCGAAGAGGTCGCGCACGGCCGCCTCACCGGTCACGTCGCAGGCCACGAACTCGCCGGCCACCTCGGCGGCGACCGCCTTGCCTTTCGCCTCGTCGATGTCGACGCAGACCACCAGGGCACCCTCGGCGTGCAGCCGGCGGGCGCTGGCCAGCCCGATCCCGCTGCCCGCCCCGGTCACCACCGCGACACGCCCGGCAAGACGCTCCATGCCACTCCTCTCGCTGCTTTGGGTGATCGAAGCTCCCCTCACGTCGCTAGAACGACGTGGCGGGAGCTTCGATCACGATGCGATGAACACGTTCTTCACGTCGGTGAAGGCGTGCAACGCGTCGGGGCCCAGCTCGCGGCCGAGCCCGGACTGCTTCATGCCGCCGAACGGGGTCCAGTAGCGCACCGACGAGTTGGAGTTGACGCTCAGGTTGCCCGACTCCACGCCCCGCGCCACCCGGATCGCCCGCCCCACGTCGCGGGTCCAGATCGAGCCGGAGAGCCCGTACTCGGTGTCGTTGGCCAGCCGGATCGCGTCCGTCTCGCCGTCGAAGGGCAGCACCGACACGACCGGCCCGAAGATCTCCTCCCGCCAGTGCCGCTCGGCCGGCGAGCCGGCGAGCAGCACGGTCGGCGGGTACCAGAACCCCGCGCCGGCCGGGACCGAGCCGGTGAACGCCACCTCCGCACCCTCCACATAGGACGACACGGTGGCCCGCTGCCCGGCCGAGATGAGCGGCCCCATCTGCGCGGTCGGGAGCGCCGGGTCCTCCACCCGGAACGCCCGCACCGCCGGCTCCAGCAGCGCCAGGAACTCGTCGTACACGGATCGCTGGACCAGGATCCGGGACCGCGCGCAGCAGTCCTGGCCGGCGTTGTCGAAGACCGCGGCGGGCGCGGCCGCCGCGGCCGCCGCCAGGTCGGCGTCGGCGAAGACCAGGTTGGCGCTCTTGCCACCGAGCTCCAGCGTCACCCGCTTCACCCGCTCCGCGCAGCCCGCCATGATCCGCTTACCCACCGCGGTGGATCCGGTGAAGCAGAGCTTGCGCACCGCGGGATGGCTCACCAACCGCTCCCCCACGACCGACCCCTTCCCGGGTACGACCGTGAGGACGCCCTCCGGCAGGCCCGCCGCCAAGGCCAGCTCGCCGAGGCGGAGGGCGGTGAGCGGGGTCAGCTCGGCCGGCTTGAGCACCACCGTGTTGCCGGCGGCCAGGGCCGGCGCGAAGCCCCAGCCGGCGATGGGCATCGGAAAGTTCCACGGGACGATCACGCCGACGACGCCCAACGGCTCGTGGAACGTCACGTCGAGCCCGCCCGGCACCGGGATCTGCCGCCCGGTCAGCCGCTCCGGGGCACCCGCGTAGTAGTCGAGCACGTCGCGGACGTTGCCCGCCTCCCAGCGGGCGTTGCCGATCGTGTGCCCGCAGTTGCGCACCTCGAGGTCGGCCAGCTCCGCGAGATGCGCGTCGACCACCGCGGCGAAGCGCCGCAGCAGCCGGGCCCGATCGCCGGGCGAGACCTGGCGCCAGGAATCGAACGCCCCCCTCGAGCGCTCGATGGCGGCGTCGGTCTCGTCGGTCGATGACGACGGCACCGTCGCCACGACCTGCCCGGTCGCCGGGTTGAGCACATCCGTCGTCGTCACAGCCGTTCGAACCCCCGCCGCATCTCCCAGTCGGTCACCGCGGCGTCGAAGGCGGCCAGCTCGACGCGCGCGTTGTTGGCGTAGTGGGCGACGACCTCGTCGCCGAACGCCGCGCGCGCGACGGCGGAAGTCTCCCACAGGCCCACCGCCTCGCGCAGTGACGCCGGCACCCGGGGAGCGCTGGCGTCCTCGTACGCGTTGCCGCCGTACGCCTCCTCCAGCGGCAGCTCGTTCTCGATGCCGTGCAGGGTCCCGGCCACGAGCGCGGCGAGCGCCAGGTACGGGTTGACGTCCGCGCCCGGCACCCGGTTTTCCACCCGCAGCGAGTGGCCGCCGTGCCCGACCAGGCGCAGCGCGCAGGTGCGGTTGTCGATGCCCCAGCGCACGGCCGTCGGGGCGAACGAGCCGGGCTGGTAGCGCTTGTACGAGTTGATGTTGGGTGCGTAGAGGAGGCTCAGCTCGCGCATCGTGGCGAGCAGGCCGGCAAGCGTGCGCTGCCCGACCGCGGAGAGGTGGGCCCTCCCGCCGCTCTCGGCCGCTGGGCCTGGCCTACCGTCGCCGACCATCGCCGCGCCACCCGCGAGGGTACGCAGCGAGAAGTGGATGTGGCAGGAGTTGCCCTCGCGCTGGTTGGGCTTGGCCATGAAAGTGATCGACATGCCCTCCTGGGCGGCGATCTCCTTCGCCCCGTTCTTGTAGATGGCGTGGTTGTCGGCGCAGGTGAGCGCGTCCGCGTACCGGAACGCGATCTCGTGCTGCCCGAGGTTGCACTCGCCCTTGGCGCTCTCCGGCACCAGCCCCGCCCCGGCCATCTCGTTGCGGATCCGGCGCAGCAGCGGCTCGACCCGGGCCGTGCCGAGCAGCGAGTAGTCGATGTTGTAGAGGTTGGCCGGGCTGAGGTCGCGGTAGCCGCGCCGCCACGCGTCCTCGTACGAGTCGCGGTAGAGCACGAACTCGAGCTCGGTGCCGGCGTACGCGGTCAGCCCGTGCTGGGCCAGCCGGTCGAGCTGGCGGCGCAGGATCTGCCGCGGCGAGGCGACCACGTCGCCGGAACCGTCGAGCCACCGCAGGTCGGCCAGGAGCATCGCGGTGCCCGGCTGCCACGGCACCCGGCGCAGCGTGGAAAGGTCCGGCGCCATCGCGAAGTCGCCGTAGCCGCGCTCCCACGACGACATCGCGTATCCGTCCACTGTGTTCATGTCGACGTCGACGGCGAGCAGGTAGTTGCAGCCCTCGCTGCCGTGCGCGACCACCTCGTCGAGGAAGTGGCGGGCGTGGAACCGCTTGCCCTGCAGCCGGCCCTGCATGTCGGTGAGCGCGAGCGCTACCGTGTCGATCTGCCCCGCGTCGACCGCCACGCGCAGCTCTTCCAGCGACAGTGCGGCCCTGCGTACCGTCATGAGAGCGCCTCCGGGAAAAGGTCTGTAGCTATACCAAATCTTCCTGAGCTATAGGCATATCAGGTGAGCAACCCCAGCAACAGCTCTGCCGTGCCGTCGCAGTGCTCCTCCATCAGCGACCGCGCGCCGGCCGGGTCACCGGCGAGGATCGCGTCGACGATCCGGCCGTGCTGGGCGTCGGAGTGGTCGAGGTTGCGCTTGATGACCGGGATCGCGGCGAGCAGCCGGTCGAGCGTGAGCTGCACGTCGGCGACCGCGGCCACCAGCGAAGGGCTGCCGCTCGCCCCGGCGATCGCCAGGTGCAGCCGCGAGTCGGCCACCCGCCGCGTGGCCGGGTCGCGGTCGCGGGACGCGGTGAGGCAGGCGACCAGGTGCTGCCGGTCGGTCGCGGCGAGCGCCCGGCTGGCCGCGAGCCCGGCCGCGCCCGGCTCGACCACCCGCCGGAAGTCGAGCGCGTCGTGCAGCGCGTCGCCCATCTCGCGGGCCAGCTCGGCCGCGTCGCCCCGCCGGGCCAGCGGGGTGACGGTGGCCGCCGTCACCGACTTCCGGCCGGACCTGCCCCGGGCCGGGCTCGACCCGGAGCTGGGCGCGGCGCGACCCGCCCGGACCGAGCCGGCCTCCGGGGCCGAGGCGAGCGGCGCGAGCCGGCCCGCGGAGCCCCGCGGCTGGGCCGGTGGCCGCCCCGCCCGCGAGACGACGAACGTGCCGCCGGTGCGCCCCCGGCGCGACTCGAGATAGCCCGCCTCCCGCAGCGCGCGGATCGCCTCGCGCAGGGTGACCCGGCTGACCTGGAGCTTTTCGGCGAGCTCGCGCTCGGCCGGCAGCCGCTCTCCCTCGGCCACCAGCCCGAGCTTGATCGCCTGGGCCAGCCGGGACACCGTGATCTCGAACGCGTTGCCGCCGCGGACGGGGCGCCACAAGGGCATGGCCGCGCTCCTGGACTCCTGTCCCGGCGGCGCGGCGGCCCCGTCGCTCGGCATCGAACACCCCTCGGGCTAGGCCGGCTGCTCCGCGGCGGCCTCCGGCTCGTCGATCGTACGGCGGGGGCCGGTGAACCATTTGCGGGCCGAGGCGTACCACCAGATCGCCACGAGGACCAGCACACCGCCGACCGCGATCGGCGCGTAGTTCACCGACGACCAGCTGAAGTCGTCGTTGCCGGGCACGCCCGCGGGCACGATCGGCATGATGAAGTACAGCGAGATCACCGCGATCTCGATGACCGCGATCCAGCCGAAGAGCTTGTACCGGCGGCCGAGTGTCCACGGCCCGGGCACGAAGCGGTCGCCCATCCGCAGCCGCAGCGCGATCGGGATGAGGAACGCGAGGTACAGGCCGATGACCGCGACCGATACGACCGCGTAGAACGCGACCGGGATGCCGGCCGGGCTCTGGTACAGCGCCGGCAGGGTGAGGACCAGGCCGGCGATGGTGGCGCCGATGATGGCGTTGACCGGGGTGCCGTTGCGGTCCACCTTGGACCACAGCCGCCAGCCCGGCACCGCGCCGTCCCGGCTGAACGCGTACGTCATCCGGGACATGCTCGTCACGCAGCTCATGCCGCAGAAGAACTGGCCGATGGTGGAGATGATGATGACGGCCTTGAAGAAGAACGGCGTGAGCGCGCTCTCGAAGATGGCACCGGAGAAGCCGCCCGCCTCGTTGATCGCGTCCACATTGGTCGCCGCGAAGAGGAACGAGAGCAGCAGGATCCAGCCACCGATCGCGGAGTAGAAGATGGAGCGCCACAGGCCCCTGGCCGCCGACAGCGCCGCGCCCTTGGTCTCCTCGGACACGTGCGCGCAGGCGTCGAAGCCGGTGATCGTGTACTGGGTGAGCAGGAAGCCCAGCGGCAGGATGTAGAACCAGAACGTCAGCCCGCCCGAGTCGCCGCCGGCGAAGCCGGAGTTGTTGAACTTCTCGGTGAAGACGAACTGCATGCTCTGGTGGTTGTCCGGTACGAAGACGAGGATCAGCACGACCGCGGCGGCGCCCACCACGTGCCACCACACCGAGACGTTCTGCAGGACGTCGATGATCTGGTGGCCGAAGATGTTGATGATCCCGTGCAGCGTCAAGATGATCACGAAGAGCAGGAACGCCTGGTTGAGCGTGCCGGCCCAGCCCTCGAAGAGCGCCGACAGGGTCAGGTTGAGAAACGTCGCGCAGCCGTAGTCGACCGAGGCGGTGACCGCGATGAGCCCGATGAGGTTGAGCCACCCGGTGAACCACCCGTGGATCGGCTTGCCCATCCGCGCCGCCCACCAGTAGATGCCGCCCGCCGTCGGGTACGCCGACACGAGCTCGGACATGCTCAACCCGATGATCAGGATGAACAGCGAGATGAGCGGCCAGCCCCAGCTGATCGCGATCGGGCCGCCATTGTTCCACGCCTGGCCGAACGTGGTGAAGCAGCCGGCCAGGATCGAGATGATCGAGAACGAGATGGCGAAGTTGGAGAAGCCGCTCCACTTGCGGCGCAGCTCCTGCTTGTAACCGAGTTCGGCGAGGCGATGCGCGTCGTCATCCATGGGCTGCTCGGCCGTCGCCGGCGCGGTGGTTGCCATGAGGGATCTCCCTATGTCTACTAAGGATGGAGGGAGGACGTGCGGCCCGCGGCCGCCCGCATGAGCCGGCCCAGGTCCGGTGCGTCCATGTCCCGGCAGGCCTGGCCCCACTTGTCGGCCGCCTCGGCCCAGTAGTCGAACGTCGACTCGGGATCCCGGAGCAAGCCGTGGTGCACGGTGAACCACAACGTCCAGGTGACGTTGGAGAGCAGCAGGTTCAGCCGTACCCGGGCGACCAGAGTGGGCGTGGTCTCGGCGCCGAAGTAGGCGGCGGTGAGGTCGGCCGCCTGGTCCGGGTCGAAGTCGGACTCGGCCGCGATGTCGCCCAGCTCGAACGTCGGGTCGTTGTTTCCAGACAGTTGGTAGTCGACGATCCGGATGTCGCCGGAGACGTCGATGAGGTTTTCCGCCAGCAGGTCGTTGTGGCAGGGCACGGTCGGCAGCGGGAGGACGCCCAGCGCCGCCCGTACGTGCTCCACTGTGGAGAGCCGTTCCAGGTAGCCGTCCGGCAGCGGCAGGTCGTGGTGGCGGCACACGTCCAGCAGCTCGTACAGCTTGCCGATGATGTCGAAGTCGTTGCCGAAGCGAGGCCCGGCGTGCAGGCGCCGGCAGGCGGCCGCGACCCGGCGGATCGTGCTCGCCTCCCGGACCGACGCCGGGTCCAGTGTGCGCCCCGGCAGAAACTCCAGCACCAGCGCGGGAACGTCGGGCAGCACCTCGAAGACCCGCGCGCCGGCGCCCGACTCCGCCGCCAGCCGGGTGTTTTCGATCTCCAACGGCGGGGGAACCCCCAACCCCGCCGCGGAGACCGCGGGTTCGAGCACGCGCAGCACGTAGCTGGCCCCACCCTGCGTGCGCGAGGAGTGAGCTCCGGCGGCCTCCAGCCCCTCCGCGGAGGCCGACGCCTGCGAGCCCCGCAGTCGCGCGCGAAAGGCAGGCTCGGTGTCGACCCGCCAAATGTGGTGCGAAAGGCCGCCCGTCAGCGGCCGGTGGGTGACCGGCTGGCCAGCCCATATCGAGACGCGTCCCAGCACGTCTTCGACATGGATCGTCCGTGCACCCATGGCTGAGTTTCAGCCCGCGGGCTGAGGAGCGTCAATACACGCCAGGTTACGTTTTGAGTGTCCACTCAGCTCTTTTGGTCTGACCAATTAGGTGATACGACTCACGTGTGCGGAAAGAAGCGCGAGTGGTCGTGGTGGGCGGCGGGGTGGCCGGGTGCAGCATCGCGTACCACCTGGCCCGGCTCGGCTGGACCGAGGTCCTGGTGCTGGAGCAGCACGAGCTGACCGAGGGCACCACCTGGCACTCGGCCGGCTTCGTCGGCCAGCTCCGCTCGATGATCAGCCAGACCCGCATGATCATGTATTCGTCGTCGCTCTACGCCGAGCTGCGCGAGCGCACCGGGCTGGACCCCGGCTGGCGGGGCGTCGGCGGGCTGCGGCTGGCCACCACGCCGGAACGCGAGGAGGAGCTGCTGCGGCAGGTCAGCGCCGCGACCACGTACGGCCTGGAGATGGAGCTGCTCTCCCCCGCCGAGGCCGGCTCGCTCCTGCCCCTGCTGGACGTCTCCGACGTGCGCGCCGCCGGCTGGCTGCCCGGCGACGGCTACCTGCGGCCCGAGCCGCTCGCCGCGGCGCTCGCGGCCGGCGCCCGCCAGCTCGGCGTCGAGTTCCGCACCGGAGTGCGGGTCACCGGCGTCGAGGTGGAGCGGGGCCGGGTGCGGGCGGTCCTGACCGACCAGGGACGGATCGCCACCGAGACGGTCGTCGACGCGGCCGGCGCGGCAGCCGGCCACGTCGGGCGCCTCGCCGGAGTCGCCGTCCCGATCGTGCCGATCAAGCACCAGTACGTGGTCTCGTCCGCGCTGGACGCCCCGGACGTCCCCGGCATCCCCACCGTCCGGGACCCCGACCACATCGTGTACTTCCGCGGCGAGGGTGACGGGCTGCTGGTCGGCGGCTACATCCGGACACCCGAGGTGTGCTGGCCGGACGGCGGCGAGGCGCCGCTCGCGACCGCCCGCACGCTCTTCCCGCCCGACCTGCCCAAGTTCGAGGAGTCCTGGGCGAACGCCCGGCGCCGGGTCCCGGCACTGCGGGCGGCCGGGATCGACCGGGTGGTGCACGGGCCGGAGGCGTTCACGCCGGACGGCGAGTTCCTGCTCGGCGAGACGCCGGTGGGCGGTTTCTGGGTGGCGGCGGGCTTCTGCGTGCACGGGCTCGCGGCGGCCGGCGGAGTGGGCAAGGTGCTGGCGGAGTGGATTGTGGACGGCCAGCCGGAATTCGATGTGTCCCATATGGACATCCGCCGGTTCGGGGCGCACGCGGCGAGCCGTTCGTGGGCCACCGCCAAGGCTCTCGACGCCTACTCCCGCTACTACGACGTCGTGTACCCGTACACGGAATGGTCCGCCGGCCGCCCATTGCGCCGCTCCGCGACCTGGCCGCGGCTGGAGCCGCTCGGCGCGGCGCTCGGTGAGAAGGCCGGTTGGGAGCGGGTCAACTGGTTCGCGCCGCCGCCCGGCTTCGTACCCTCGGCGCCCCGCCCGGCCGGCTGGGCCGGACACGTGTGGTCGCCGGCCATCGAGGCGGAGTGCCGCGCGACGGCGGACGCGGCCGGCCTCTTCGACCAGTCCTCCTTCGCCAAGCTCGACGTGCGCGGCCCGGTGTCGTTCCTGCAGCGGATGTGCGCCGCCGACGTAGACCGTCCAGTGGGGACGGTGGTGTACACCCAGCTGCTCAACGCCCGCGCCGGCATCGAGGCCGACCTCACCGTCACCCGGCTGGGCGAGACGCACTTCCGGGTGGTGACGAGCACCGCCTCCGGCGTACGCGACCTGGCCTGGCTGCGCCGCCACGCGCCCGAGGGGGTCGGCGTCGAGGACGTCACCGGCGCGTACGGCTGCCTGTGCCTGTGGGGGCCGGCCGCCCGCGACATCCTCCAGCCGCTGGTCGACGAGGCGCTCGACTTCCGCTTCATGCGGGCCCGGCGGCTGACCGTCGGCCCGGTGCCGGTGCTCGCCCAGCGGGTCACGTTCGTCGGCGAACACGGCTGGGAGCTATACGCGCCGACCGAGTACACGCTGACGCTCTGGGACCTGCTGCTCTCGACCGGCGGCCCGTCCGGGCTGGCCCCCGCCGGCTACCGGGCGATCGACGCGCTGCGGCTGGAGAAGGGGTACCGGGTCTGGGGCGCCGACATCACGCCGGAGACCACCCCGGACGAGGCCGGCCTGTCGTTCGCGGTCCGGACCGAGACCGACTTCCTCGGCCGCGACGCGCTGCTGGCCGCCCGCGCGGCGGGTGGGCCGGCGCGCCGGCTGCGCTGCCTGGTGCTGGACGACCCGCGCACGGTCTGCCTCGGCACCGAACCGGTCCGCGTCGACGGCCGTCCCTGCGGCCGGGTCACCTCCGGCGGCTACGGCTACCGGGTCGGCGCCTCCATCGCGTACGCCTACCTGCCGTCCACAGTGGAGGTCGGCGCGAAGGTCGAGGTGGGGGTCTTCGGCTCGTGGCAGAGCGCCGAGGTCCGCGCCGAGCCGCTCTACGACCCGGCGAACGCGCGGGTACGGGGCGTCTGAGCTAGCCGGTGAAGGAGCGGACCTCGACGTCGTTGAAGGCGACCGTGAACGGCGGCTCGTGGTCGGGGGTCTCCGGGTAGATGCCGAGCACCACGCGGCCCTCGCGAAACGTCGAGTCCTGCACGGTGCCGACCTGCTGCCCGTCCCGTTCCAGCGCGATCGTCGTGCCCTGCATCGACACGCCGACCCGGGTCGGGGTGTCGAGCGCGATCGGCGTCGGGAACGGCATCGTGCGCAGCACCCGCACGGTCGTACCGTCGCCGACGCCGTGGGTGCCGACGTAGAAGCCCTCCGGGCAGACCCGCACGATGTACCCGGCGGCGGCCACGAAGCGAAACCACAGCGCGGCGCAGGCGCCCTCGGAGCGCAGTCGCACGTCCACGGTCATGGAGAAGTCGGTGAGCTGGTCCATCGGGCCGGGGCAGCGGTACGGCCCCTGCTTGCCACGGGTGACCACCAGCGCGCCCTCGAAGGTGCAGGTGGTGAGCTGCGCGTCGTCTTCGCGCAGCTGCCACAGCCGCGGCGCGGTCAGCGGGTCCTGGGCGACGAGCTCGCTGGCCCGGGTCGACGCGGAGGGCGTCGGCGCGGCCGGCGAGCCGGCGCTGGGCGTGGCCGCCGCACCGGACGGAGTGGCGTCGTCGCCGAAGGGGAGCACGCCGGTCGCGATGCCGGCCACGGTCAGCGAGGTGACGAGCACGGCCAGGGCCATCGCGACGTTCGCGAAGCGGCCCCAGCGGCTGCTGCCCCGGGCCGGCGGCGCGGATGGCACCTCCACGGTGACCGGCCCGGCCGGCGGCGGAGCCGAAGGCGGGAGCGCGACACCCATCCCGGCCGGGGCCGGCGGGCCAACAGCGCCGGGCGGGCCGGCCACCGCGGGCGAGGCAGGCGCCATCGCGGACGAGGCCGCGGGCGACGCCGGAGGCGAGGCGGGTGGCAGGAACGCCGTCGGCTGGTGGGTGGGCGACACCTCGGTCGGGCCCGCGGCGACCGTCTTCAGCTCCGGCGGCACGGCGACCGCGGTCATCGCGTGCTCCGGGCGCTGCTCCGTGGCCGCCTGCGCCTCCTCGGCCGCGACCAGCAGGCCCGGCTGCCGGGCCAGCGCTGCGGCCACCGCGGGCGGCTGGTCCGGGCCGGTGGCGAGCAGCAGGTCGAGCAGCGCCCGCGAGGTGGGCCGGGCGGCCGGGTCCTTGGCGAGCGCACGCTCGACCAGGTCGCGTAGCGGCGGCACCAGCCCGCCCAGCTCGGGCGGCTGGGTCAGGATGCGGGCGGCGACCACCGGCGGCGAGTCGGCCGCGAACGGGGTCCGGCCGGTCCCCGCGTACGCCAGCACGGCGCCCCAGGCGAAGACGTCGGCCGCGGGCGTGATGACCTCGCTGGCGTCGCTGCCGAACCGTTCCGGCGCCATGTACGCCACCGTGCCGAGCCACTGGTTCGTCGCCGTGTGGTGGCTCGTCGCCTCGACCGCCCGCGCGATGCCGAAGTCGATGACCTTCGGGCTGCCCGGCGGGAGCAGTACGTTGCTGGGCTTGAGGTCGCGGTGGATCACGCCGGCGCCGTGGATGGCGGTCAGCGCCGTGGCCATGCCGATCGCCAGCGCGTGCAGGTTGGCCGGGCTGAGCGGGCCGCGCTCGGCGACGACGGCGGAGAGGCTGGGGCCGTCGACGTACTCGACCACCAGGTAGGGCCGCTCGTGGTCCGGGTCGGCGTCGAGCACCTCGGCCGTGCAGAACGGCGGCACCTGCCGCGCCCGGTTGACCTCGCTGCGGAAGCGGCGGCGAAACTCCTCGTCCACCGCCAGGTCGGCGCGGATCATCTTGATCGCCACCTGCTGACCGTCGGCGCCACGGGCGAGGTAGACGACCCCCATGCCGCCCTCGCCGAGCCGCCCGACCAGCTCGTACCGCCCCAGTTTTTTCGGGTCGCCCTTGCGCAGCGGCGCAGCACGCGACCCCACATCCCCGTTCACGGCCGTATACCCCCCAGTCAGGGCCCCGACCTCCACGAGACCCAACAGACCAGGCGACAGCATCCCATCCGTTCGCGGATCACGACAGTCCTGGAGGGCAGGTTTGCCCGTTCAGCGGGTTGACCGCAATCGTGCCGTGATGTCGTCGGCCGACGTGGCGCCGCCGAAGAGCAGGCCCTGGCCGGTGTCGCAGTCCAGCCCGCGCAGCAGGTCGGCCTGCTGGGCCGTCTCGACCGCCTCCGCCGTCACGGTCAGGCCGAGCGCGTGCGCCAGCCGTACCAGCGCGTCCACGATCCGCTCGTCCGCCACGCTCGCCGAGTCGGCCAGGTCGCCGGAGCGGAGCCCCTCGATGAACGGCCCGGCCAGCTTGAGCGAGTGGATCGGCAGCCGCCGCAGGTACGCCAGGTTGGAGTACCCGGTGCCGAAGTCGTCGATCGCGATCCGTACGCCGGTGTCGGCCAGCCCGCGCAGCGACCGCACCGGTTCGCCGGCGGTCGGCATCACCGCGCTCTCGGTCAGCTCCAGCTGGAGCTGGCGGGCCGGTAGCCCGGTGCGTTCCAGCACGCCGGCCACCTCTTCGACGATGCCCGGCGCGTTCGCCTGGCGTACGGCGAGGTTGACGCTCACCACCAGCCCCGCGTCCGGAAACTCGCGGTGCCACCGCGCGGCCTGGACGCAGGCCTGCTCCAGCACCCACCGTCCAAGTCGGACGATCATGCCGGTCTCCTCGGCCAGCCCGATGAACCGGTCCGGCGGCACCGTGCCCAGCTCCGGGTGGCGCCAGCGCACGAGCGCCTCGACCGCGCGCAGCCGCCCGCTTGTAAGGCCCACGATCGGCTGGTACTCGAGCGTGAACTCGCCCCGGTCGAGCGCGCCGGGCAGGGCAGCGGCGAGCGCCGCGCGGGCCAGCTGGTGCGCGCCGCGCACCGGGTCGAAGAGCGCCCACCGGCCACGCCCGTCGGCCTTGGCCCAGTAGAGCGTGGTGTCGGCCGCCTTCATCACGTCGGTGGGGCTGGTGCCGCGGACCTCGCGCTCGACGATGCCGATGCTGGCGGTCACCGAGAGCGGCTGATGCGAGTCGATCTTCACCGGCTCGGCCACCGCGGCCAGCGCCGCCTCGGCCACCGCGACGGCCGCGTCGGTGCCGCTGGAGTCCTCGACCAGGATCACGAACTCGTCGCCGCCCATCCGCGCCACCAGGTGGCCGCGCGCGGAGACCGACGCGGCCAGCCGCCGGGCGACGACCACGAGCAGCTCGTCGCCGACGTAGTGGCCGAGGCTGTCGTTGACCGCCTTGAAGCCGTCGAGGTCGAGGAAGCACACGCCCACCCGGGTGGCCGCGCCGTCGAAGACCGCGGCGAGCCGTTCGAAGAAGAGCGTGCGGTTGGGCAGCCCGGTGAGCGGGTCGTGCAGCGCCTGGAAGCGGAGGCGCTCCTGCAGCTCGTACCGGTCGGTGATGTCCTCGACCATCGCCACGGTGAAGCGCGGCTGCCCGTCCTCGTCGCGGATGAGCGACACGGAGAGGTCGGTCCAGAGGATCGTGCGGTCTTTGCGGAAGTACCGCTTCTCCACCCGCGCGCCGTCCCGTTTGCCCTCGATCATCTCCTTGTACGTGTCCCACATGCCCGGTGCGTCGTCCGGGTAGAAGAGCTCGGTGACGTTGATCTCACGCATCTCGTCGAGGCTGTAGCCGAGCATGTCGGCGAAGGCCTGGTTGACGTCGATGATCCGCCCGTCCAGGTCGGCGATGCCGATGCCGATGGCCGCGCCGGCGAAGACCGCCCGGAAGCGGGCCTCGCTGGCCCGCAGGTCCTGCTCGGCCTGGTTGCGCGCCGACCAGACCGCCCGCGAGATGCGTTCCTGCTGGGCGAACGTGCGGTCGCGCAGCCCCCGCGCGTAGCCGGCCGCCAGCGCGGCCTGCAGCGCCACCGCCCGGTCGGCGTGCTTCCCCGAGCTGCCCGGTACGACCAGCTCCAGAAACCGCCGCCCGAACGTGAGCAGCGTCTGGTCGAGGAACTCCGGAACGGTGAAGTGCGCGTCCACGAGCGCCCGGCCCACCCCGTACGCGGGCGTGGCGACGAACGGCTCGGCCACCAGCGTCTCGGCCAGCAGCATGGTGTGGTCACGCAGCACGCGCTCGGTCTCGTCCGGGCTCATCGGCACGTAGCCGAGCGCCGCCCCGGCACGCGCCCAAAGCCGCGCGTACCGCCGCACTCCCTCCCTGCTGTACTGGTCGATCGTCGCCTCCCGCAGCCCGGCGGCGCATCCCCAGCCTAGGCGGCCCCGCTCTCGGTGGCCGGCGCCCCCGAAGGCGCCGGACCGCAGGAACGCCCACCCGGCCCCGCGTCGTGCCGGCCAGGCTGGCGATCACCCTACCGCTACGGGGCCTCCAGCAGGAGAGAGATCCCCTGGCCAACGCCTATGCACATGGTGCACAACGCCCGGCGCGCCCCGCGTTGTCCCAACTCCACGGCCGCCGTCAACGCCAGCCGTGCACCGCTCGCGCCCAGTGGGTGACCGAGGGCGATCGCGCCGCCGTTCGGGTTGACGTGCTCGGCGTCCACGGGCAGCCCGAGCTCGCGCAGGACGGCCACGGCCTGCGCGGCGAACGCCTCGTTGAGCTCCACCACGTCGACGTCGGCCACCTCCAGCCCGAGCCGGCGCAGCAGCTTGCGGGTCGCCGGCACCGGTCCGATCCCCATGATCCGTGGGGGCACGCCGGCGGCCGCCCCGCCGACCACCCGCGCGAGCGGCGTCAGGCCGTACCGGTCGACCGCCTCCGCGCTCGCCACCAGCAGCGCGGCCGCGCCGTCGTTGACCGGCGACGCGTTGCCCGCGGTCACCGTCCCGCCGGCCCGGAACGGTGTCGGGAGCGCGGCCAGCTTCTCCAGCGACGTCTCCCGGGGCGGCTCGTCGGCCTCGACGGTCTTCGTGGCCCCGCGCCCCGCCGGTACCTCGATCGGCGCGATCTCCAGCGCCAGGCGGGCCCGCGCCTTCGCCGCCCGCTCCTGCGACCGCAGCGCGAACTCGTCCTGCGCCTCCCGGCTGACGTCGAAGTCGGCGGCCACGTTCTCCGCGGTCTCCGGCATCGAGTCGATGCCCCAGCCGTCGCGCATCAGCTTGTTGACGAACCGCCAGCCGATCGTGGTGTCGAAGACCTCGGCGGTACGGGAGAACGCGCTCGTCGCCTTCGGCATCACGAACGGCGCGCGGCTCATGCTCTCCACGCCCCCGGCCACGACGAGGTGCGCCTCGCCGGCGCGGACGGCCCGGGCGGCGATGGCGACGGCGTCCAGGCCGGACCCGCAGAGCCGGTTGACGGTGGTACCCGACACGTGCTCCGGCAGCCCGCCGAGCAGCAGCGCCATGCGTGCGACGTTGCGGTTGTCCTCGCCGGCCTGGTTGGCGCAGCCGAGCACGACGTCGTCGACCGCCGCCCAGTCCACGGACGGCAGCTTGCGGGTCAGCTCCCGAACGACGTGCGCTGCCAGATCGTCAGGTCGTACACCTGACAGCGCACCGCCATATTTTCCGAACGGTGTACGAACCCCGTCGACGATGAAAGCATCCATGATCAGAAAGGGTACGCCGGCACGTCGCCGCGGACGGTCACCCAGCGGGTCTCGGTGAACGCCTCGACGTTCGCGGCCGCCCCGCCGAACCGGGCACCGGTCCCGGACGCGCCGACGCCGCCGAAGGGGACGTTCGCCTCGTCGTTCACCGTCTGGTCGTTGATGTGCGCGATGCCGGTGGGGATGCGGTCGGCGAGCGCCAGCCCCTTCGTCACGTCGCGGGTGATGATGCCCAGCGACAGGCCGTACTCGGTGCCGGAGGCGAGCGCGGCCGCCTCCTCCAGGCTGCCGAAGCGGGCGACCGGCGCGACCGGGCCGAAGACCTCCTCGGCGTACGCGGGCATCTCGGGCGTCACCTCGGCCAGCACGGTCGGGCGGTAGAAGAGCCCGCTGAACGTCCCGCCGGCCGCGAGGCGCGCGCCCCGGTCCACGCTGCCGGTCACCAGCGCGTGGATCTTGTCGCGCTGGCCGGCGTCGATGACCGGGCCGAGCTCCAGCGCGTCGGCCTTCTTGGCCAGGCGCTCCACGTACTCGTCGTAGAGGGACTCGTGCACCAGGTGGCGGCCGGTGGTCATGCAGATCTGCCCCTGGTGGTTGAACGAGCCCCACGCGCCGGCGGAGATCGCCCGGTCGAGGTCGGCGTCGTCGAGCACCACGAGCGCGGAGTTGCCGCCGAGCTCCAGGTGCGCCCGGGTCAGGTTGGCCGCCGCGACCTGGCCGACCCGCCGCCCGGCCCGGGTGGAGCCGGTGAACGACACGACCCGTACCCGCGGGTCGGCGATGACCGCCTCGCCCACCTCGGGGCCGCCGGGCAGCACGTGCAGCAGGCCCTCGGGGAGCCCGGCCTGGGCGAAGATGCCGGCCAGCAGCAGGCCGCCGCTGACCGCGGTACGCCGGTCGGGCTTGAGCAGCACCGCGTTGCCGAGCGCGAGCGCCGGCGCCACCGAGCGGATCGACAGGATCAGCGGGAAGTTGAACGGCGAGATCACGCCGACCACGCCGGCCGGTACCCGCCGGGACATGCTGAGCCGGCCGTCGAGGCTGGGCAGCAGCTCGCCGTACGGGCGGGAGGGGAGCGCCGCCGCCTCGTAGCACTCCTGCGTGGCCACGAGGATCTCGAAGTCGCCCTTGGGCGGCACGGCACCGGTCTCGCGGACGATCCAGTCGCGCACCTCCTCGGCGTTCGCCTGCCACAGGTCGCCCGCCCGGCGCAGCACCGCCGCCCGCTCGGGATGGGGTTGCGCCGCCCACGAGGCCTGCGCGGCGGCCGCGGCGCGGGCCGCGGCGGCCACGTCACCCGGGCCGGCGATGCCCACCCGCCCGATCTCCGCCCCCGTGGCCGGCTCGACGACGGCCGCGTCGCCACCCTCGCCGGAAACCCAGCCGCTACTGAAGAACTTGCCTTGCCAGGTCGGTCTGTCGAGCAGCATCGTGACTCCCCACTGTGGACTCTCGTTTGGCGGCTTGGATCTGCGCGTAGACGTGGGAGCGCAGCTCCGTAAAGCGGCTGTCTGACCGCGTGGTCAGCTGGTCGCGCTGGTCGGGCAGGTCGACGTCGAGCACCTCGCGCACCACGGTGGGCGAGGAGGAGAGGATGATCACCCGCTGCCCGAGGTAGACCGCCTCGTCGATGTCGTGCGTGACGAAGAGGATGGTGACGCCCAACTCGCGCCAGAGGTCGCGGATCAGATCCTCCAGGTCCGCGCGGGTCTGGGCGTCGACGGCCGCGAACGGCTCGTCCATCAAGAGCACATCCGGCTGGTACGCGACCGCGCGCGCGATGGCCACGCGCTGCTGCATGCCCCCGGAGAGCTGCCACGGGTACGCGTGGTGGGCGTCGGCGAGCCCCACCGCGGCGAGCGCGCCGGCCACGAGTTCCTGGCGCTGCCGGCGCGGCATGCCCTTGTTGCGCAGCGGCAGCTCCACGTTGTCGCGCACGCTCATCCACGGGAAGAGGCTGCGGCCGTACTCCTGGAAGACCACGGCCATGCCCGGCGGCGGCCCGGTGACCCGCTTGTCCCGCAGCAGCACCTCGCCTCCGGTCGGAGCGAGCAGCCCGGCCATGCACTTGAGCAGCGTGGTCTTGCCGCAGCCGGAGGGCCCGACGAGGCACACGAGGTCGCCCGCGTCGAGGCCGAACGTCAGGTCGCGTACCGCCTCGACCGGGCGCTGGCGGCCTTCGTACACCTTCTTGAGGTCGCGGACTTCGAGCAGCATCTTTGTCCTTTCAGGACCGTCCACGCTGGACGCGGCGCTGGCCGTGGTACCAGCGCAGGGCCCAGCTCTCCACGAGTCGAAAGAGGACGGACAGGGCGAGGCCGAGCAGCCCGAGCAGGAGGATGCCGCTCCACATGTCCGGGATCGCGAAGCCGCGCTGGAACTGCACGATGGTGAAGCCGAGCCCGTTGCTGGCCGCGAACATCTCGCTGATGACCATCAGGATGATGCCGATCGACAGCGCCTGCCGCATGCCGGCCGCGATCTGCGGGCTCGCCGAGCGGAGCACCAGGTGGCGCAGGCGCGCCTCACCGGTGATCCCGTACGAGCGGCAGGTGTCCGCCAGCACGCCGTCGACGGCCCGCACACCCTCGACGGTGTTGAGCAGGATCGGCCACACGCAGCCGGCCGCGATGACCACGACCTTCATCGTGTCGCCGATGCCGGCGAAGAGCATGATGACCGGCACGAGTACCGGCGGCGGGATGGCCCGGAAGAACTCCAGCACCGGCTCCAGCACGGCCCGTACCCGCCGGCTGCCGCCGACGAGCACACCGAGGGCGACGCCGGCGAGCACCGCGACCGTGTAGCCGGCGGCGAGCCTGATCAGGCTGGGCAGCACGTCGGTGCGGAGCCGCTGCCCGGTCCACACCTCGGGAAACGTGCTCAGGATCTCGCGCAGCGGCGGCACGTAGAAGTTCTGGCTGTTGGCTGTGGCGAACCACCAGACCGCGAAGAGCACCACCGGCAGGAGGAGCGCCAGCCCGATCCTGGTGAGTACGCGGGTCATACGAGGACCTCCCCGCGCACCGACTGGTGCCAGGAGAGCAGCAGCCGCTCGACGCCGCGGGCGGCGAGGTTGATGGTGACGCCGAGCAGGCCGGTGACCGCGATCAGGGCGTACATGCTGGGCACCGCGTTGGAGCTCTGCGCGACCGCGATGCGGCTGCCCAGCCCGGGCGCGCCGATGACCAGTTCGGCGGTGATCGCCAGCACCAGCGCCACCGCGGCGGCGAGGCGGACGCCGGTCATCACGTACGGCAGGGCGGTGGGCCAGAGCAGGTACCGCACGCGGGCCCACGCGCCGAGCCCGTAGCTGCGCGCGGTCTCGTCGGCGATCGGGTCGACGTCCCGCACGCCGTAGAGCACCTGGATCAGCACCTGCCAGAACGCGGCGTACACGACGAGCATGAGCGTGGACTGGATCTGGGTGCCGTAGAGCAGGACGGCCAGCGGGATCAGCGCCACCGACGGGATCGGCCGCAGGAACTCGATGGTCGACGCGGTGAGCGCCCGCAGCACCGGTACCGCGCCGATCACGATGCCCGCCACGATGCCGGCGACCACCGCGATGGCGAGCCCGACCGCCCAGGCGACCAGCGTGTCCCAGAGCGCCAGCCAGAACCCGGCGTCGGCGATCTCGTCGGCCAGCGCGGCGGCGATCCGGTGGGTCGGCGGCAGGAAGTCCGCCGACACCAGGCCGGTGTACGGCAGTACCTCCACGATCAGGAGGAGGCCGGCGAGCCCGGAGAGCCCGAGCGCTCCTCGGGTCACGGCAGCAGCTTGGCGAGGTCGGGCGTCTTGTCGCCGAAGACGCCGTCGTTCTTGCCGAGCGTCGCCAGCGTCTCGACGGACGCCTTGTTGATCTCGGTGGGCCACAGCGGCAGCGTCATCGCGTCCCGGGTCTTCTGGTCGATCTGCGTGTACGTACCCAGCACCTGCCGCACCTCGTCGGGGTGCTCGGAGGCGTACGTCAGCGACTCGTTCATCGCCTCGGTGAAGCGCTTGACCAGGTCCGGGCTCTCCTGCAGGAGCTTGGTGGAGGTGAAGTACGCGGCGACGGTGAGGTCGGGCGCGGCGTCCACGTAGTTCCACGCGACGACCCGGCCGCCCTGCGACTTGACCACCGACAGGGACGGCTCCACCACCCAGGCCGCGTCGACCTGGCCGGCGGCGAGCGCGGCCGGCATCTGCGGGAAGCCGATCTCGACGAACTCGATCGTGCTCGGATCCCCGCCCGCCTTGCGGACGGACTCGCGGACGGTGGTGTCGCCGATGTTCTTCAACGTGTTGACCGCGACCTTCTTGCCGGCAAGGTCCTTGGCGGACTGGATCGGGCTGTCGCCCTTGACCGTCACGCCGCCGAAGTCGGCGTCCACCTTGCCGGTCGAGGCGACACCGTTGGCCACCACCTTGATCGGCACGTTTTGGGTCTGGGCGAGCATCAGCGACGTCACGTTGCTGAAGCCGAACTGGAACTGGCCGCTGAGCACGCCGGGGACGATGGCGGCGCCGCCCTGCCCGCTCTCCATGGCCAGGTCGATGCCGCGGCTCGCGAAGAAGCCCTGCTCCTTGCCGAGGTAGATCGGCGCCACGTCGACGATCGGGATGACGCCGACCGTGACCTTGGTGGCGCCTTCGCCGGCGGGCGTCGATGGGGAGTCGGACGAGCCGCATGCCGTGGCGCCGAGCAGGGCGGTGGCCACGGCGAAGACTGCGAAGGACCGGCGCAAGGGGGACCTCCGGTGAGTGCGTACGGCATACGAACGCTGGTTCTCATCGTGAACGTACGGCGTGACCGCTCTCACGTCAATGTCACGTCTCGCGGCCGATTGACAGCTCCAGAGGAGCGCCGTTACGTTCGGATAGCGAACCATAGTTCTAAAAGCGCACTAAGTTGGGATGTCGATGGGGGTCATTGCCTCGCTGCCCGAAGCGGTCGCCGAGCTGGTGCGCGACGGCGCGACGGTGGCCCTGGAGGGGTTCACGCACCTGATCCCGGTGGCCGCCGGCCACGAGATCATCCGGCAGGGCCGGCGCGACCTCACGCTCGTCCGGATGACGCCGGACATCGTCTACGACCAGATGATCGGCGCCGGCTGCGCGCGCAAGCTGGTCTTCTCCTGGGCCGGAAACCCCGGCGTCGGCTCGCTGCACCGCTTTCGCGACGCCGTGCAGCGCGGCTGGCCCGCTCCCCTGCAGATCGAGGAGCACAGCCACGCCGGCATGGCCAACCGGTACGTGGCCGGCGCGTCCGGGCTGCCGTTCGCCGTGCTCCGCGGGTACGTCGGCACGGACCTGCCCGTGCACACCGCGACGATCAAGCCGATCACCTGCCCGTTCACCGGCGAGGTGCTGACCGCGGTGCCGGCCCTCAACCCGGACGTCGGCATCGTGCACGCCCAGCGCGCCGACCGCGCCGGCAACGTGCAGATGTGGGGCATCACCGGCGTGCACAAGGAGGTCGTGCTCGCCTCCCGCCGGTCGCTGGTGACCGTCGAAGAGGTCGTCGACGAGCTCGACCCCCGCCCCGGCGCGGTCATCCTGCCGAGCTGGGCGGTCACGTTCGTGGCCGAGGTGCCCGGCGGCGCCCACCCGTCGTACGCGATGGGCTACAGCGAGCGCGACAACGACTACTACCTGGCCTGGGACGCGATCAGCCGGGACCGGGCGGCGTTCACCCGGTGGCTGGAGGAGCACGTGCTCAATCGGGTACCGGCGACATGACCGGCTGGACCGCCGACGAGATGATGACCGTCGCCGCCGCCCGGGCCCTGCGCGACGGCGCCCGCTGCTTCGTCGGCATCGGCCGCCCCAGCACCGCCGCCAACCTGGCCCGCCGCACCCACGCACCCGACCTCGTGCTCATCTACGAGTCCGGCACGATCGGCGCCAAGCCGGCCCGGCTGCCGCTCTCCATCGGCGACGGCGTGCTGGCCGACACCGCCGACGCCGTCGTCCCGGTGCCGGAGATCTTCAACTACTGGCTCCAGCCCGGCCGCATCGACGTGGGCTTCCTCGGCGCGGCGCAGATCGACCGGTACGGCAACATCAACACCACCGTGATCGGCGACGACTACCACGACCCCGCGGTGCGGCTGCCCGGCGCCGGCGGCGCACCGGAGATCGCGGCCTCCTGCCGCGAGGTCATCGTGATCGTCAAGCACAGCCCGCGTACGTTCGTGGAGCGGGTCGACTTCGTCACCTCCGTCGGCTACGGCACCGGCCCGGACGACCGCGCCAAGCTCGGCCTCACCGGCCGCGGCCCGGTCCTGGTCATCACCGACCTGGGGCTGCTCGAGCCCGACCCGCGGACGGCCGAGCTCACGCTCACCCAGCTGCACCCGGGCGTCGACGCGGCCCGCGCCGCCGAGGCCACCGGCTGGCCGCTCGCCGTCGCCCCTTCGCTCCGCGTCACGCCCGACCCCAGCCCGGCCGAGTTGGCCGCGCTGCGGCTGCTGGAACGGCAGGATTGACTCTCGTGAGGAGGGCTTCCCATGAGCGAGCGAATCATTGGGCTCAGCGTGGATAAAGCCTCAGGGCCGCCCGCAGCGAAGCGAGGACGGCCATGAGCGAGCGTAGCGAGCGAATCATTGGGCTCAGCGTGGATAAAGCCTCAGGGCCGCCCGCAGCGAAGCGAGGACGGCCATGAGTGTCGCTGACCGGCTTGTCGTGCCGGGATACCGCCGGGACGATGCCGGCACCCATCCGCCGCTGCTCTCGCCCGGCTACAAGTCGACCGTGCTGCGCGCGCCGGGCCAGGCTCCGCTGCTGCTGCCGCACACGCTGACCGAGGTGACCGGGCCGCTGCTCGGCGAGGGGCGGGTCACGGCGGACGACTCCGACCTCACCCGGTACTCCGACGGGGAGGCGCAGGGGCAGCGGATCGTCGTACACGGGCAGGTGCGCGACAGCGACGGCCGCCCGGTGCCCGACACGCTGGTCGAGGTGTGGCAGGCCAACGCGGGCGGGCGCTACCGGCACAAGTGGGACCAGCACGACGCCCCGCTCGACCCGCACTTCGCCGGCGTGGGGCGGGCGCTCACCGACTCGCTGGGGCGGTACCGGTTCGTCACCGTCAAGCCCGGCGCGTACCCGTGGCGCAACCACTTCAACGCCTGGCGGCCGGCGCACATCCACTTCTCGCTCTTCGGGCGGGCGTTCACCCAGCGGCTCGTGACGCAGATGTACTTCCCGGACGACCCGCTCTTCCCGCACGACCCGATCTACAACTCGGTACCGGAGGAGGCGCGGCATCGCATGGTGTCCCGCTTCGACCTCTCCGCGACGGTCGAGGAGTGGGCGCTCGGCTTCGAGTTCGACATCGTCCTACGTGGACGCGAGGCGACCCCGACGGAGGAGCCGTGAGCGAGCGTAGCGAGCGAACCATCAAACACAGCGCGGTTGGAGCCTCGCGGCCGCCCGCAGCGAAGCGAGGACGGCCGTGAGCGAGCGTAGCGAGCGAACCATCAGACACAGCGCGCTTGGAGCCTCGCGGCCGCCCGCAGCGAAGCGAGGACGGCCGTGAGCGAGACGCCGTCGCAGACCGTCGGGCCGTACCTGTCGATCGGCCTGCCCTGGCCGGACGGGCCGGACGTGGTCGCCGAGGGCGTGCCCGGCGCGTTCTGGCTGCACGGTGTGGTGACCGACGGCGCCGGCGAGCCGGTCCCGGACGGGCTCGTCGAGACATGGCAGGCCGATCCCGCCGGCCGCTTCGACCACCCGGACGACCCGCGCGGCGCGGTCTCCGGCTTCCGTGGCTTCGGCCGCTGCCCGACCGACGACAGTGGACGGTACGGGATCCGGACGCTCAAGCCCGGCCCGGTCCCCGGCCCCGGCGGGGCACCGCAGGCGCCGCACGTCGACGTGTCCGTCTTCGCGCGAGGGCTGCTGCACCGGGTCGTCACCCGGGTGTACTTCGCCGACGAGGAGGCGGCCAACGCGACCGACGCCGTGCTGGCCGGCGTACCCGAGGCGCGGCGCGCGACGCTGCTGGCGGTGCCGGACGGGACCGGCTACCGGTTCGACATCCGGTTGCAGGGCGACGATGAGACCGTCTTCTTCGCCGTCTGAGCCGCCCGGTCTCTTCGACGGCGTGCTCGCCGCCGGCCCCGTGCGCGCGGCGACCTCCGATACCGCGTGGCTGCGGGCGATGCTCGACGTCGAGGCGGCGCTCGCCCGCGCCGGCGGCGCGCCGCCGGAGGTGGCCGCTGCGTGCCGGCCCGAGCGGTTCGACATCGCCGCTCTGGGCGTGGCCGCCGCGGAGTCCGGCAACCCCGTCGTACCGCTGGTCCGGGCGCTCCGGGCGGCCGTCTCGGCGGACGCCGCCCGCCACGTGCACCGCGGCGCCACCAGCCAGGACATCCTCGACACCGCGGCGATGCTCGTGGCCCGGGAGGCGCTCGGCCTGATCCTGGCCGACCTGTCGGCCGCGTCGGCGGCGACGGCCGGGCTCGCCGAGGCGCATCGGGACACCCCGGTCGCCGCCCGAACGCTGATGCAGCAGGCGCTGCCGACCACGTTCGGGCTCGTTGCGGCGGGCTGGCTGACCGCGCTGGACGGGGCCGGCGACCGCCTCGCCGCCGTACGCGACACCGGACTCGCCGTCCAGCTCGGCGGCGCGGCCGGCACGCTCGCCGCGTTCGACTCGCCGTCCATCGTGGACCGGCTGGCGGTGGAGCTGAACCTGCCCGTACCCGCCCTGCCGTGGCACACCGACCGCACCCGGATCGCCGACCTCGCCGGCGTGCTCGGCACGGCCTGTGGCGTGGTGGGGAAGGTGGCCGGCGACGTCGTCCTCTACGCCCAGACCGAGGTCGGTGAGCTGGCCGAGGGGGAGCCGGGCGGCTCGTCCAGCCTGCCGCACAAGCAGAATCCGGTCGCCGCCGTCTCGGCCCGCGCCTGCGCCGCCCAGGCACCCGGCCTCGTCGCCACGCTACTCGGGTCGATGGGGCACGAGCACCAGCGGGCGGCCGGCGCGTGGCACGCGGAGTGGGCGCCGTTCACCGGTCTGCTGCGGGCGACCGGCTCGGCGGCGCACTGGCTGGCGCGGTGCCTGGCCCACCTGCGCGTCGACGCCGCGCGGATGCGGGCCAACCTCGACCTCACCGGCGGGGCCCTGCTGGCCGAACGGGTCAGCGCCGCGCTCGCCCCGCGAATCGGCGCGGGCGAGGCGCACGACCTGGTACGCGACGCGGTCGCCGCTGGCCGCCCGCTCGCCGAGGCCCTCGCCGGGCACCTGAGCGCTGCGGAGCTCGCCGCCCTGCTCGACCCGGCCGCCTACCTCGGTGCCGCGCCCGCGCTCACCGACCGCGCGCTCAAGCGGCACGGGGAACGGCCGTGACGCCGTACTCCATCGTGGATGGTCCGGCCGGCGCGCCGGTGCTCGTGCTCGCGAACTCGCTGGGCACCACTGTGGACATGTGGGAGCCGCAGGTGCCCGCGCTTGCCGAGCGGTACCGCGTGGTCCGCTTCGACACCCGCGGGCACGGCCGCTCGGCGGTGCCGCACGGGCCGTACACGATCGGGGATCTGGGTGGCGACGTGCTCGCGCTGCTCGACGAGCTCGGCGTGGCGCGGGCCCACTACTGCGGGCTCTCCCTGGGCGGCATGGTCGGCATGTGGCTGGCCGCGTACGCCCCGGAGCGGATCGACCGCCTCGTGCTCTGCTGCACCTCCGCCCGACCGGCCGCACCGCAGTCGTGGGCGCACCGCGCGGCCACCGTGCGGGCTGAGGGGACCGGGGCGATCGCCGACCTTGTGGTGAGCCGGTGGCTGACGCCGGGGTACGCGTCCCGCCGGCCGGGCACGGTCGCCCGGCTGCGCGCGATGCTGGCCGCCACGCCCGCCGAGGGGTACGCGGCCTGCTGCGGCGTGCTCGAAAAGCTGGACCTCACCGCCGCCCTCCCCCGCATCGCCGCGCCCACGCTGGTCCTGCACGGCGCGGACGACCCGGCGATCCTCCCGTCGCACGGCGCGGACATCGCGGCGGCGGTGCCCGGGGCGCGGTTCACGCTGGTGCGCGGCGCCGCCCATCTGGCCAATGTGGAGCAGGTCGACGTGGTGACCGCGCTGATCATCGAACATCTCGGGGGGACGGATGAGTGACTACGACCGGGGCATGGCGGTGCGGCGGGAGGTGCTCGGCGACGCGCACGTCGACCGGGCGGTCGCGAAGACCACGCCGCTGACCGCGCCGTTCCAGGAGTTCATCACCCGGTACGCGTGGGGCTCGGTCTGGGGTCGCGACGGCCTCGACCGGCGGACCCGCAGCTGCATCACGCTCGCCGTGCTGACCGCCCTGCGGTGCGAGGAGGAGCTGGCCATGCACGTGCGCGCCGCCCGCCGAAACGGCCTCAGCCCTGACGAGATCGGCGAGGTGCTGCTGCACACCGCCGTCTACGCTGGTGTGCCGGCCGCGAACAGCGCCATGGCGGTGGCACAGCGGGTGCTCGACTCGCTCGACGCGGCCGGTTCACGCGACACGGCCGACTCGCACGACGCGGCAGGTTCACGGGACGCGGCAGGTTCACGCGACGGGGAGGAAGTGGATGACTGACGAGGTGGGGCGGGAGGCTCATTTTGTGCAGTCGCTGGAGCGTGGGCTTGCCGTCATCCGCGCGTTCGACGCCGACCATCCTGAGCTGACGCTCAGCGAGGTGGCCCGCATCTGCGACCTCACCCGCGCCGCCGCCCGCCGCTTCCTGTTGACCCTCGCCGACCTGGGGTACGTGCGCACCGACGGCCGCATGTTCAGCCTCACGCCGCGGGTGCTGGAGCTCGGCTACGCGTTCCTGTCCGCGCTGTCGCTGCCGGAGGTGGCCGAGCCACACCTGGAACGGCTGGTGGCCCAGGTGCACGAGTCGTCGTCGGTGTGCGTGCTCGACGGCGACGACGTGGTGTACGTGGCCCGCGTCCCCACCTCACGGATCATGACCGTCGCGATCAACGTCGGCACCCGCTTCCCCGCGTACGCCACGTCCATGGGTCGAGTGCTGCTGGCCGGGCTCCCCGACGACGAGCTGGAGGCGTACCTCGACCGGGTGAAGCTGTCCCGCCTCACGGCCCGTACGGTCGCCACTCCGGCGGCGCTCCGCACCGAGCTGCGCAAGGTGCGCGCCCAGGGGTACGCGATCGTCGACCAGGAGCTGGAGGAGGGGCTGCGCTCGGTGGCGGCCCCGATCCGCGACCGCGGCGGCGCGGTGATCGGTGCGGCCAACGTCTCGGTGCACGCCAGCCGCAACTCGGTCGAGTCGATCCGCCGCGACCTGCTGCCCCAGCTGCTCGCCACGGTCGCGAGGATCGACGCGGACCTGCGGATCGCCAACCCGCGCCGGACTCGGCACCGCGTGGGCTGACCGGCGACCGCCGCCGTGCTCCCGGTCGCCGCCCGGCGGCAGCCTCCGCCAGCGCGCAAATTGCATCGGACGTGAATACGCCACCTGGCGGAGGTACGCGAAGGGCGCTCGGGAAAGGATGAAGTCCAAGCCGCTCGAAGCCTCGAAGCCCTCGCAGCCTCGCAGCCTCGCAGCGGAGCCGATGAGAGAAGTCCCCGTCCGCGTACCGCCAAAGGGCTGCGCCGGCTGGTCGACAAGGGGTGCGTGGTAAACGCACCCCCATCGGTAACCTGTACACCCCATCCCTTGATCGGCGTTTACGGGGCTGCGCCTGTCCTACTCCGGTCGTACCCTCCCCTCATGGCCGCTCTCATTCCCACCAAATTGGACCCCAGCGAGCTGCACGCGTTTATCGACAAGATCTTCGGCGTGCCCGACGCGGCGGCCCGCCGGGGCGTCGACGTCATCCACGCCCAGGCCGAGGCGCTCGCGTGGGTGCGCGACACGACCGGGCGCTACCCTTCGCCCAAGCCCGTCGCAGCCGCGATCCAGGCCGCGGCGAACGACCTTCGCGGCGTCGACGACGAGCGCGATCCCCGGCAGGTCCTGTTCGCCGTCGCGGCGGAGGCGCTGGGCGCCTATCTGGCCGATCCGTCGTGACCGGCTACATC
The DNA here is from genome assembly GCF_031085175.1 of Phytohabitans maris. GTDB lineage: Bacteria > Actinomycetota > Actinomycetes > Mycobacteriales > Micromonosporaceae > Phytohabitans > Phytohabitans maris. The sequence continues at coordinate 42,495 of NZ_JAVHUY010000021.1, read as the reverse complement.
CTGGACGACCTCGCGCTGGTCGCCGGCCTCGCCGCCACGGCCGGAGAGCACGAGCGCCGCGAGATGTCGCTGCTGATCCACGACGCGATCCATGGCGGTCCACCGCTGGACGTGCCGGCCCTCTGCCTGTCCGAGGCCGCCACCGCCCGCCGTTCGATCGGTGGGCACGTGGCCGACCTCGTCGCCTCCGCACCTTCGGGCGCGGTCGCGGTGCGCGAGTTCGTCCGCGACGGCGGGCTCGACCACGTCCGCGCCGCCTGCCCGGCGCTCGACTGGGCCGGTGCCCACGCGGCGACGCGGGCGCTGGCCACGGGCCAGCCCATCGTGACCATGCACCCCGACCGCTACCGGGACTTCGCCGTCGAGACCATGACGCTGTGATCGGGGAGACCTGCGCTGTCACACCCGGCGGGTAAGGTCGCGGTGCGCAGGGAGGGTCGCCGATGACGCAGCAGCCGGGGCCGCCGGAGCCGGTCTCGTTCGAGGAGTTCCGCCTCTACCACGCGACCACGGAGCGGGTGACCGACCGGCGGCTCGCGTTGAACCGGTGGAACTACTCGATCCTGGTCGCCACCCTCCTCGCGATCGGGGCCGTGTTGACCTGGTCCACGACCCGCCCGTCGTATGTGCTGGTCGGCGTCTGCGGGGTCGTGGTGCTGTCGGTCGCGGCGATCCTGCTGTGCACGTACTGGATCCAGCAGATCAGCGACTTCAAGTCGCTCAACGCGGCGAAGTTCCGCATTCTCAACGAGATGGCCCCGCTGATCGTCTTCGACGGGCCGAGCGGGCCGTCCGCCGCCCGGTCCTACCGGCCGTTCGAGCGGGAGTGGGACGACTTACAGCAGCAGCGGGCGGTCAGCAAGGTCCCGACCGGGCGGCTGCGTCACACGTTGGCGCTGAGCTCCTCGGGTGCTGAATACTTCATTCCGAGGGCGTTCCGGGTGCTCTTCGCGACGATCCTGGTGGTGACGGTGGTGTTCGCGGCGATCAGCCACGACGCCGTGTTCGACCAGATCTCGCCGTTCACCGGCGCCGACGCGGGCGGAGGGGGCACACCGTGACACCCGTGGTCTACGTGATCATGCCCGTAGGGTCCGACCCGGCGTACGAGCGCCGCCGCGCCACCATCGAGGAGGCCGCCGCCGCGCTTGGGCTGGCGACGCTGCTGCCCGCCGACCGGCAGCACGCCGACGTGCCGTTCGACTTGGAGCACGCCCGCCGCGACCTGCGGCGCGCCCGGGTCGTGCTGGCCGACCTGACGCTGGAGCGGCCGAGCTGCTACTACGAGGTGGGGCTGGCACAGGCGCTCAACCGGAGGGTCGTGCTGGTCGCCGAGCGCGGCACCCCGATCCACCAGGCCCACGACCGCGACAAGGTGATCTTCTACGACTCGCTGGACGACCTGTCGGCAAAGCTCACCCGCGTGCTCCGCCCGATCGCCACGGCACCCCGGACCAGGACGAGAGCGGCCGCCAAGACCCCCTGACCCCCAGGCGGCTCACCCTGCCTCCGGCACGCCCGCCCTCACACGCGCACCGCGCCGCGCGCCTGCTCGCCCTCACACGCTCGCTACTGCGGCACCCCGCCCACCGCCGTCCACACGCCCGCCGCCGCGGCACGCCCGCTCGCCTTCCACCCGCGCGCAACTCGGTACGCCCGCACGTCCACCGCCGTGGCACGCCCGCCGCCGCCAACCCGCCCGCCCACCGCCGCCGGCCGGTCGCATCATCCAGATCCGCTCGACCGCGTGCGGCCCTGCTCTAGTCGATCAGGGAGCTCATGCGGGGACACGCCGACCGACACGCCCACCAACTCCCTGATCAACGCGGTAGGGCCGGGGCGGAAGGGAGGGAAGAGCAGGGTTACTTTGCCAGGCGGGTCAAGAGGGCGCTGGCTACCGCGATCGCCGCGACGGCGGCGCCGAGCAGCACCGCGTAGTCGAGCCAGAGGCGGGCGGGTGAGCCGATGAGCAGGCCGCGCAGGGCCTCGACCTGGTAGCTGAGCGGGTTGGCGTGATTGATCGCCTGGAGCCAGCCGGGCATGATGGCGACCGGGTAGAGGGCGTTCGAGGCGAAGAAGAGCGGCATCATGATGGCCTGGCCGATGCCGAGCATGCGGTCCCGGGAGAGCACCAGGCCGGCGATGATGATGGACAGGCAGCAGAAGAACGCCGAGCCGAGCAGCACCGCCGCCACGACACCCAGCAGCCGTAGCGGGTTTGTCGTCAGCGACACGCCGAGCAGGGCGGAGAGCACCAGCACGACCACCACCTGGCTCAGCGCCCGCATGCCCGCCGCGAAGGCCTTGCCGGTCACCAGCGCCGCCCGCGGAGTCGGCGTGACCATCAGCTTGGCGAGGATGCCGGCGTCGCGGTCCCAGATGATCTGGATGCCGTAGAAGATCGAGACAAACAGCGCGGACTGGGCGATCACACCGGGCGTCAGGTAGTCCAGGTAGGGCACGCCGCCGGTCGGGATGGCCTTGATCTTCGTGAACGTGACGCCGAAGACCAGCAGCCACAGCACCGGCTGCACCGCCCGGAAGAGCAGCTCGGTCCGGTCACGCCGGATCTTTTGCAGCTCGACCAGGCACATCGTGCCGACCCGGCCGGGCAGCGCACGGAGGCTGGCGCCCCAGCCGTCAACCGAGCCGAGCGGCAGTGCGTCAAGTCTGGCGGACATTGCGTAGTCCCTTCGTCTCCTCGTCCCAGTCGTCCCCGGCGTACACCTTGAAGACCTCGTCGAGGCTGGCCGGGCCGGCGGCGTCCAGGCTGGCGATCAGCTCGGCCGGGCTGCCCACGGCCCGGACGCGGCCGCGGTGCATGAGCGCGACGCGGTCGCAGGAGTGCTCGGCCTCGTCCATGTAGTGGGTGGTGACCAGCACCGTCATGCCCGTCTCGCGGCGGACCTGGGCGATCCGCTCCCACACACCGGCCCGCGCGACCGGGTCGAGGCCGATCGTGGGCTCGTCGAGCACGAGCAGCCGCGGCGAGCTCACGAGCGCCTGCGCCAGCTCGAGGCGGCGGATCATGCCACCCGAGTACGTGCGGGCGACCCGGCCGGCCGCCTCGGTCAGCCCCATCGCGGCGATCGCCTCGTCGACGCGGGTGGCCCGCTCGCGGCGGGGCACGTCGTAGAGCCGGGCGAAGAGGCTCACGTTTTCCCGGCCGGTCAACGCCCCGTCGGCGGAGAGCATCTGCGGCACGTATCCGATCAGGCGGCGCACCGCGATCCGCCGGCGCCGCACGTCGAGGCCGAAGACCGACACGGTGTCGCGGGGCACCGGCAGGAGCGTGGTGATCGAGCGGATGGTGGTCGTCTTGCCAGCCCCGTTGGGGCCGAGCAACCCGAAGATCTCGCCCGGCTCGACGTCGAGGTCGATGCCGTCGACCGCCACCGTGTCGCCGAACGCGTACCGCAGGCCGCGAACGCTGACCGCCGAAGTCATGCCGGCTCCTCCTCGTCACGCATCTGATCCAGCAGCCGCCGCAGCGCGGGCAGCGCGGCCGCCACCGTCTCCCGGTCGGCCTCGTCGAGCCGCTCAAGCGCCCGACCGACCAGCTCGGCCCGCGCCACCCGCCACCCGGTGAGGCGGTCGCTGGCGGCGGGGGTGAGGAAGAGCCGGGCGGCGCGCCGGTCGGCCGGGTCGGTCTCGCGGGCGAGGTAACCGGCGTCCACCAGGACGTTGACCAGGCCGCTCACCGAGTTGTCCGCGAGGTGCAGCACGCGGGCGGCGGCCGCGACGCCGATGCCCGGCTCTTCCTCGACCGCGATCAGCAGCTCGATCTGTGCGGCCGGCAGCCGGGGCGGCCGGGACGCGGCAAGGCGCCGGCGCACGACCCGCCGCATGCCGGCGAGCACCCGCGTCAGCTCGCTCGCGACTGCGGTATCCACCGCTCCAAACTACCTCGGACACCGAGGTAATTTGCCGTCATGTGACATGCCACACGAGGTGGCCCACCTACTTCGAGAGCGCGGGCTCCGGCGTGGGGGCGGCCGGCGCCGACGCCGCCGGACCGGCCGTCGAGGCCGAGGCGGTCAGCTGCTCGTAGAGCATGCCGGCCTGATGGGCCAGCGCCCCGGCGACCGCCGGCACCACCGGCAGCACCCAGTCGGCGATGATGCCGCGGTGCGGGAGGTTCAGGATCAGCACGGCCGCCGCCGCGCCGCCCAGGCCGTGCGCGAACCCCCGCCACACCGCCTTCCCCGCTTGCCCCGCTACGGCACGCCGGGCGGCCCGGTCGCTCAGGTCGGGAAAGCCGGCCAGGGCGCGCGCGTCGCGGCGGCCGAAGTTGGCGCCGGCGACCACGGCCGTGACCGAGGTGCCCACCACGGTCGCCAGCAGGACGTCCCGGACGAAGAGCATCAGCAGGCCGAACGCCGCCAAGCCGACCCCGACCGCCACGGCCGCGCGGATCCACTCCTTCTTGTCACCCGGGTACCAGTAATACTTCGTGGTCCCCTCGGAGACCTGCTTCACGATCCGCCCCATCGCGGTGCTCACCCCACTGGCCGTAACCTGCATCGCGGTCGGTCGTTACGTAGCGTAGGCAAGCAGGAGCGGAGAGTGCCGGATCCTTGCTGAAAACGCCTACCACTCTCCCAGATACTGGGCGGTAAGCCGCCCAGGTGGGCGCAGACGATCAATTGCGAGACAAAGATCTTGAGCTACCGCGACGTCCGCGGTGGTCCGGACCGTTGCGCGGGGCGCCGGGCCCGGCCCGCGCGGGCTAGAAGAGGACGGTGGCGAACTCGCCGGCCGGGCGGAAGCCGCACCTGGCGTAGACGCGGCGGGCGCGGTCGTTGTGGCCGTTGACGTACAGGCTCACGGTCGGCGCCGCCCGTCGCAGCGCGTCGCGCACCACGGCCGCCATCGCCGGGCCGGCCAGGCCGCGGCCGCGCCACTCCGGTGCCACCCAGACGCCCTGGACCTGCGCGGTGTGCCGGGTGACGACCGCGAGCTCGGCCTTGAAGATGACCTTGCCACCCACGACCCGGACGTACGCCCGGCGGGCGCGCACCAGGTCGGCGATCCTGCGCCGGTAGCCGCGGCCCCCGTCGTCGGCCAGCGGCGAGACGCCGACCTCCTCGGTGTACATCGCGACGGCAGCCGGAAACAGCAGGTCGACCTCGTCGGGGCGGACCAGCCGCACGCCGGGGTCGGCCGGGATCGCGGGCGGCGCGTCGGCGACCAGCAGCGGCTGGTAGGGCCGGACGTCGCGGGCCGGCCCCCAGTGTGGCCCGAGGTGCTCCCAGAGGCCGAGCACCGCGTCGGCCCGCCCCACGATCGAGGAGCAGCCGCGGTCTTCGGAGAGGATCAGCTCGGCGAAGGCGGAGACCGCCGCCGGCGTGGCCAGCACGGGCGTCAGATGGCCACCGAACCAGCACAGAGCCTCGAGGTGCCGGCGCGAGCCGTATCCGAAGATCCGGCCGTCGGCCCGCCACCAGGAGAGCCCGTGCGCGGCGACCCGCTCCGCGACCTGGGCAGCACCGAACGGATCGAGGTCGAGAAGTCGCTCGACCGCACCGCGCTCGGTCTCGCCGAGCTGCCGCACGGGCACCGTCAGCACATCTGCCAGCCTATATGCAAGCGGCGCCGAGCGAACCGGCCGGATGTGGGCAACTGCGCCCGGGACCCAAGACCTTGACAGTCGTCGCTGTAAGCGCTCACAGTATGACGGCGATGTTACGGGGATAACTCCATTTCAATCGACTGTGAGCGCTCACAGGAGGCTGGCTATGAGGTGGTTACGGCTGGTCGCGGTCGCGGTGTCCGCGGCCCTTGTCGGCGGGGTATTGGGAACGGTTCCGGCACGGGCCTCCGGAGCCGGCGTGCACAACGCGGGTTTCGAAGACGGGCTCGCCGGCTGGGCCACCGCCGGTGCCGCCTCGGCCGAGGAGGGCGGGCACACTGGCACCACCCGCCTCACCCTCTCCGCCGCCGCTGAGTCCGTTTCGGCCGGACCTGGCCTGGCTCCTGCGTCGCTTCACAGGCCAGCCCCGGCGGAGGCCACGCAGCGGGTCTCCGGGCTGGCCCGCGGCCCGTACACGCTGCGGGTCTGGGTCCGCGGCGGTGGCGCCGCGGCGGTGAGCCTGGAGTGCGGCGGGCCCGGCCGCCGGGTCGAGGTCCCGCAGACCGGCGCCGACCTGTGGGTGCAGGTGGCGGTCGACGCGCGGGTGACCTCCGGCCGCTGCCTGGTCCGCCTCTCCTCGGCGAGCGGCTGGGCGCACGCCGACGACGTCACGCTCACGCCCGGCGCGCTCGACCCGGTGCGGGTCAAGGGCGCCGACCTCTCCCACCTGACCAAGAACGAGGACTACGGCGCCGTCTACCGCGACCACCGCGGCAAGCGTGGCGACGCGGTCCGGATCCTCCGGGAGAACGGCGTGAACCTGGCCCGCCTCAAGGTCTGGGTGGACCCGGCCGACGGCTACAACAGCAAGGCGCGGGTGCTCGCGATGGCCAAGCGGGCCAAGGCGCAGGGCATGCGGCTGCTGATCGACTTCCACTACTCCGACGCCTGGGCTGACCCGGGCAAGCAGAACAAGCCGGCCGCCTGGGCCGACCTCCCCTTCGACGGGCTGCGCCAGGCGCTCTACGACCACACGTACGACGTCATCTCCGCGCTGCGCCGGCAGGGTACCCCGGCCGACATGGCGCAGGTGGGCAACGAGATCAACGGCGGTCTACTGTGGCCGGACGGCCGCTGGGACAACTGGGACGGCCTCGCCGCGCTCCTCACCGCCGGCAGCCAGGCGGTCAAGGCGGCCTCACCGTCCACAAAGGTGGTACTGCACCTCGCCGAGGGCGGAAACAACGGCGGGCACGTCTGGTGGTTCGACAACGCGATCGCGCGCGGCGTGCCGTTCGACGTCATCGGGGTCTCGCACTACGTCTACTGGCACGGGCCGCTCGGCGCGCTCCAGGCCAACCTCTTCGACCTCTCCGCGCGCTACGGCAAGCCGATCGCGGTCGTGGAGACCGCGTACGGCTTCACGCTCGAAGAGAACGACCACGAGGCGAACATCTTCAACGCCTCGCTGGAGCAGGCCGGCGGCTACCCCGCGACACCGCAGGGGCAGGCCGACGCGCTGCGCGACATGTTCAACGTGGTGGCCGCGGTGCCGGGCGCGCTCGGCGTCGTGTACTGGGAGCCCACCTGGACCGCGGTGGACGGCGCCGGCTGGGACCCGGCCGACCCGACCTCCGGCGACGGCTGGGAAAACCAGGCGGTCTTCGACTACTCGGGCCGCGCGCTGCCGGCCCTGAAGGTCTTCGGGAGGTTGTGATGAGACGTCTCGCGGTGATTCTCGCCGGCGCCCTGCTACTGATCCCCGCCGCGCCCGCGACGGCGGCGTCCACATTGTCCAATGCCGGGTTTGAGTCGGGACTGAGCGGCTGGACCGGCAACGGCTACACCGAGTCGGGCGGGCGCTCCGGCCTCCGGCTCACCCACTGGGCCTCCGGCGCGTACCGGTGGGAGACGACCCAGACGCTGACCGGGCTGGGCAACGGCTCCTACACGGCGCGGGTCTGGGTGCGCTCCGGCGGCGGGCAGAACGCCGCGTACCTCGCGCTCAAGAACTGCGGCGGCGCCGAGCAGCGGGCCACCGTACCCGCGACCGACGCCTGGGCGCAGATTTCCGTGACCACCACCGTCTCGAATGGACAGTGCACGGTGAGCCTCTTCTCCGACGCGAACGCGGGCAACTGGGCCAGCTTCGACGACGTCACGTTCGCCGCCGGCTCGACCAGCGGCACGATCCAGATCCGCGGGGTGGACGTCTCCACTCTGAAGAAGAGCGAGGACCGCGGCGGCGTGTACCGGGACAGCGCCGGCGTCCAAGGCGACGCGCTCGCGATCCTCCGCTCCAGCGGGGCGAACTACGGGCGGCTCAAGGTGTGGGTCAACCCCGCTGACGGGTACAACAACAAGGCACGCGTGCTCACCATGGCCAGCCGCATCAAGGGGCAGGGCATGAAGCTGCTGGTCGACTTCCACTACTCCGACTCGTGGGCCGACCCGGGCCAGCAGAACAAGCCGGCCGCGTGGGCGTCGCTGTCGTTCAGCGCGCTGCGGCAGGCGGTCTACGACCACACGTACGACGTGCTGAACGCGCTCAAGGCGCAGGGTACGGCGGCCGACATGGTGCAGGTCGGCAACGAGATCAACGACGGCATGCTCTGGCCGGACGGCCGCTCCGACAACTGGGCCAACCTCGCCTCGCTGCTGACCGCCGGCAGCAACGCGGTCAAGGCGGTCAACTCCTCCACGCAGGTGATGCTGCACCTGGCCGAGGGGGGCAACAACAGCCAGCACCGGTGGTGGTTCGACCAGGCGGTGAGCCGGGGCGTGCCGTTCGACGTGATCGGGGTGTCGCACTACATCTACTGGCACGGCTCGGTCGCCAGCCTCCAGTCGAACATCAACGACCTCGCCTCCCGCTACGGCAAGCCGATCGTGGTGGCCGAGACGGCGTACGGCTTCACGCTCGCCCCGGACGACAGCGAGCCGAACATCTTCAACTCCTCGCTCCAGCAGGCCGGCGGCTACCCGGCGACCGCGCAGGGCCAGGCCGACGCGCTGCGTGCGGTGGTCAACGCGGTCAAGGCGGTACCCAACGGCCGCGGCCTCGGCGTCTTCTACTGGGAGCCGACCTGGACCGCGGTCGCCGGCAACGGCTGGGACCCGACCAACCCCTCCTCCGGCAACGGCTGGGAGAACCAGGCCCTCTTCGACTACGGCGACCGGGCGCTGCCCGCCCTGTCGGTGCTCGGCACCGCCTGAGCCCAGCTCGACCCCGGCCCGGCCGGTCCCCCCGTTGGACCGGCCGGGCTCTTTCGTGCGTCGCCCGGGTCACTTTCTCCCCCGGCCACTTGTCGACGATAGGTTACCGATATATCGTCAACGTATCAACGACAGAACGAAGATCTACTCACGAGGGGGAAGCACCATGGGATTCCGCAGAGGTTTCCAGGACATGCACGAGGCCCGCATGCGCGGGTTCGGCTTCGGCGGCGCGGGCTGGGGCGGTGGCTGGGGCCACGAGCACGGCCACCGGCACGGCCGGGGTCGCGGCGGTCGCCGGCAGAACGTACGGGCGGCCGTGCTCGCCCTGCTCGCCGAGCGGCCGATGCACGGCTACGAGATGATCCGCGAGCTGGAGAGCCGCACCGGCGGCATCTGGCGCCCGAGCCCCGGCTCGGTCTACCCGACCCTCCAGCTGCTGGAGGACGAGGGCCTGATCGTGGCCGAGACCGGCGAGGGCCGCAAGCGCTTCGCGCTCACCGAGGCCGGCCGTGAGGAGGGCAGCCAGGCGGCCGAGGCGCCGCCGTGGCAGGAGTTCGCCGACGACACCGTGTCGCAGGCTCAGGACTTTCGCGACGCCGCGCTCGGCATCATGAACGCGCTGCGCCAGGTCGGCTTCAACGGCACGCCCGAGCAGCGCCAGCGCGCGCTCGAGGTGCTCAACGAGACCAAGCGCAAGCTCTACGCCATCCTCGCCGAGTCCGAGTAAGGCATCCATGATCGGGGCCAGCGCCATCGCGCTGGCCCCGACCGCGTTTCTTCAAGCAGACAGCCTCCGCTGCCAGGCCCGCGCCGGCGGTTGGCTTCGCTTCGCGGCTGCGGTCGGTGGCGCGCGTGATCAACGCGATGACCGCTTGGGAGCCGCGTCCAGGATCGCCGGCCGCGGGGCCGGGCCTTCACTAGCGGTACCACAGATACGTTATGGCCCGCCCATAACGTATCTGTGGTACCGCTGATGCCCGCCGAGCGAGGTCCAGCAGGGCGGTGAGCGAGGGCTCGGCCAGCGCCAGCGAAGCCGAGCCGCCGGCCGGAGCGGTGCCCGCGGGAAAGCACCCCAAGAAGACGCTCCACGTTTCCCGGGGACCCCACGCATGCGGTCCGCGGCTGAGGCGGGCCGGGGTAGACATAGACCTAGCCGTGCCAGGAGCGCCAGAGGGCGGCGTACGTGCCGCCGGCGCGGACCAGGTCGTCGTGGCTGCCCAGCTCGGTGACCCGGCCGTCATCGAGCACGGCGATCCGGTCGGCGTCGTGTGCGGTGTTGAGCCGGTGGGCGATCGCGACGACGGTGCGGCCGGTCAGGACGGCGGCGAGGGCCCGCTCGGTGCGCCGGGCGGTCGTCGGGTCGAGCGCGGCGGTGGCCTCGTCCAGGATCAGCGTGTGCGGGTCGGCGAGGACGAGCCGGGCCAGCGCGAGCTGCTGTGCGTCGGCGGCGCTGAGTTCGTGCGCGCCGTCGCCGAGCCGCGTGTCGAGCCCTTCCGGCAGGCCGGTGTACCAGTCGGCGCCGACCGCGGCGAGCGCGGAGCGCATCTGGTCGTCGGTGGCGTGGGGCGCGGCGAAGGCCAGGTTGTCGCGGAGCGAGCCGACGAAGACGTGGTGTTCCTGGGTGACGAGCGCGATCCGGCGGCGCCGCTCGGCCGGGTCGAGCTGGACGACCGGGCGGCCGCCGACGTTCACCACGCCCTCGCGGGGCGCGTCGATGCCGGCGAGCAGCCGGGCGAGCGTCGACTTTCCCGCGCCCGAGGGGCCGACGACGGCGAGCCGCTCACCGGGGTTGACGTCGAGGTCGATGCCGTGCAGCACGTCGTGCCCCTCGGCGTACGCGAACCGCGCGCCGCGCACGACGATCCGCTCGCCCGCCTGGCCGTCACGCTCCGAGCCCGCCGGCGCCGGCTCGGCTGGGCGGCGCGGCTCGGGCGGTACCTGGCCGACGCCGAGCACCCGGGCGAACGACGCGATGCCGCGCTGTGCCTGCTCGACCCACTGGAGCAGCCGGTCGAGCGGCTCGATCGCCCGCTGGAGGTAGAGCGCGGCGGCGACCACCTCCCCCAGCGTAAACCGCCCGCTGGACAGGAAGAGCCCGCCGACCAGGAGTACGGCCGCGATGGGGAGCGCGTAGCTGCCCTCGATGCCGGGGAAGAACACCGACCGCAGCGCGAGCGTGGCGCGCCGGGTCGCCCACATCCGGCCGATCCGCTCGGTGCCGTACCGGATGCGCTCGTCACGCAGGTCGAGCGCCTCGACGGTGCGCGCGCCCTCGGCGGTCGTGGTCAGCGCGTCGGTGAGCTCGGCCGTGGCGGCGCCTTCGGCGAGGTACGCCGCGCTGGCCCGGCGCAGGTACCAGCGGGTGGCCGCGAGGATCGACGGGAGCCCCACCAGCGCGACCGCCCCGAGCAGCGGATGGAGCAGGAAGATCGCTCCAAACAGGAGGGTCAGCTCGGCCGTCGCGAGCACGATCACCGGCAGTACGTCCCGGACCGTGGTGCCGACCGTGCCGACGTCGACCGAGCTGCGGGTGGCCAGGTCGCCGGTGCCGGCGTGCTCGACCACGGAGACGGGCAGCTGGAGCACCTGCCGGACGAACCGCTCGCGCAGCCGGGCCACCGCCCGCTCGCCGAAGCGGTGCCCGGCGTATTGCGCGTACCGGGTCAGCAGCCCTTGCACCAGCACGCATCCGGCGATGAGCAGCGCCAGGCGGTCGACGGTGCCGGCGCCCGCACCGGCCGCCACCTCGTCGACGATGCGGCCGAGCAGCCACGGCGTGGCGAGGCCGGCGACCGCCGCGGCGCTGTGCAGGGCCACGACGATCGCGGCCGCGCGGCGGTCCTGGGCGATGAGGTCGAGGGTGGCACGGCGAGCTTGCGGGGCAGCACGGCGCCGACGCCGGCCAGGTGGCGCAGCAGGACGCCGGCGGAACGCGCCGTGGCGTCCTCGCGCACGAACGTCATCGTGCGGTGCCGCATGATGCCCACGTACGCCAGGCCGAACCCGGCGGCACGATCGCGGCGACCCACAGCGCCAGGGTCCGGCGGTCGCCCGCGCGCAGGCCGTCGTCGATCGCGCGGGAGACGAGGTAGGGCCGGACCGAGAGCCCGACCATCCACGCGGTGCCGATCAGGCTGCCGCGCAGCACCCGCACCGGCTGGCGCCGGACCAGCCACCAGATGTACCGCATCGGCCCCCTCGTGTCCGGAACACCAGGATCCGGATGAGGGAGCTGGGGTGGCATAGGCCGAGGCTACCGATCACCCCGGCACCACCATATCGATTTCTTCGCCGACCACTGTCCCTAGTGGACAGTTACTTGCGGCCCCGGCACCAGGTCGCGCAGCTCCTCAGGCAGCTCGGCGCCCATCTCGTCGGCCAGGCGCAGCGCCTCTTCGATCAGCGTCTCGACGATCTGCGACTCCGGCACGGTCTTGATGACCTGGCCCTTGACGAAGATCTGTCCCTTGCCGTTGCCGGACGCGACACCGAGGTCGGCCTCGCGGGCCTCACCCGGACCGTTGACGACGCAGCCCATCACGGCGACGCGCAGCGGGACCGGCAGCCCTTCCAGGCCGGCGGTGACCTGCTCGGCCAGCGTGTACACGTCGACCTGCGCGCGGCCGCACGACGGGCAGGAGACGATCTCCAGGCCACGATCGCGCAGGCCCAGCGACTCCAGGATCGCGTTGCCGACCTTGATCTCCTCGACCGGCGGCGCGGAGAGCGACACCCGGATGGTGTCACCGATCCCCTCGGCCAGCAGCGCGCCGAACGCGACCGCCGACTTCACCGTGCCCTGGAACGCCGGGCCGGCCTCGGTCACGCCGAGGTGCAGCGGGTAGTCGCACTGCTCGGCGAGCTGGCGGTAGGCCCGGATCATCACGACCGGGTCGTTGTGCTTGACCGAGATCTTGATGTCGCGGAAGCCGTGCTCCTCGAAGAGCGAGCACTCCCAGAGCGCCGACTCGACCAGCGCCTCGGCCGTCGCCTTGCCGTACTTGGTCATCAGCCGCTTGTCGAGCGAGCCGGCGTTGACACCGATCCGGATCGGCACCCGGGCGTCGGCGGCCGCGCGGGCGATCTCGGCCACCTTGTCGTCGAACGCCTTGATGTTGCCCGGGTTGACCCGCACCGCCGCGCAGCCGGCATCGATCGCCGCGAACACGTACCTGGGCTGGAAGTGGATGTCGGCGATCACCGGGATCTGCGACTTCTTCGCGATCGCCGGCAGCGCCGCCACGTCGTCGGCCGAGGGCACCGCCACCCGCACGATCTGGCAGCCCGACGCGGTCAGCTCGGCGATCTGCTGGAGCGTGGCGTTGACGTCGGCGGTGAGCGTGGTGGTCATCGACTGCACCGACACCGGCGCGCCGCCGCCCACCGGCACCGGACCGACCATGATCTGCCGCGACTCGCGGCGCGGCGCCAGCGGTGGCGGTGGTACCGCTGGCATTCCAAGGGACACGGCCGTCATGGAACTCACCTCAGAAGGGCAGCTGGATCGGGTTGACGATATCCGCGGCGACGGTCAGCAAGGTGAACCCGCCGAATATCAGGATCACCACGTAGGTGACCGGCATGAGCTTGAAGTAGTCGACCCGACCCGGGTCCGGCCGGCCGAGCCGCGCGTACAGCCAGGAGCGCACCTTTTCGAACCAGGCGATCGCGATGTGCCCGCCGTCGAGCGGGAGCAGCGGCAGCAGGTTGAAGATGCCGATGAAGAAGTTGAGCGCGGCCAGCAGCAGGATGAACGTCGGCCACTCGCCGCGGTCGAAGAGCTCGCCACCGATCCGGCTGGCGCCCACCACGCTGATCGGCGTCTCCGGGTCGCGCTCCTCGCCGGTCAGCGCCGACCAGAGCGCCGGCACCTTTTCCGGGAACCGCTTGAGCGCGCTGAACGTGCCCTGGAACATCACGCCCGTCTGGTCGACGGCCTCGCCGACGCCGTCGATCGGACCGGCCGCGCTGCGCGGGATCTCCGGCGTGATGCCCAGCATGCCGACCTTTTCCAGGTCGGCGGGGGTGATGTCGGTGGCCGCGCGGTCCGGGTCGTCGCGGATCACCTGCTGCTTGACCCGCTCCGCCACGGGGAGCGTGACGGACCTCGTCGTCGTGGCGCCGTCCCGCTCGTACGTGATGCTGACCTGCTCGCCCCCGGAGGAGCGGATCTTGGTGGTCAGCGCGTCCCAGCCGCGGATCTCCTGCCCGTTGAGCGCGGTGATGGTGTCGCCGGGCTGGAGGCCGAGCACGACCGCCGCGCTGTCCGGGTCGACGCCCTTTTCACAGGCGCGCTCGCGCTGGGTGGCCGGGTCGACGCTCCACTGCTGCTCGACACAGGGCGAGACGCTCGCGATCGTGACCGGCTGGCTCTGCAGCTTGGCATCGTCGTTGAGCGGGACGAACGAAAACAGTCCCCAGAGGATCAGGATGCCGAGCGCGAAGTGCGTGACCGAGCCGGCGCTCATCACGACCGTCCGCTTCCACACCGGGAAGCGCCACATCGCGCGCGGCTGGTCCTCGGGCGCGACGTCGTCGTCCTGCGGCGTCATCCCGACGATCTTCACGAACGCGCCGGCGGGGATCGCCTTCAACCCGTACTCGGTCTCTTTGCGCTTGAACGCGAAGAGCGTCGGCCCGAAGCCCACGAAGAACCGGGTGACCTTCATCCCGAACATCCGTGCTGTGCCCATATGTCCGGCCTCATGGAGAGCGACGGAAATCATGATGCCCAGCGCGAACAGGAGGATCCCGAAGAACTCCATCAAGCTCCTTCACCGATGATCCGCTGGGCGTGTGACCGCGCCCATGCCTCCGCCGCAAGCACGTCCTCGACGGTACCTGGTTCGCCGAAGTCCGGAGCCTCGTCCAGTACCCGTTCGAGCGTTTCCACCATCCCCAGGAACGGCAGGCGCCCGGCCACGAACGCGGCCACGCACTCCTCGTTGGCCGCGTTGTAGACGGCCGGGCGGCAGCGTCCGGCCGCGCCCGCCTCCTTGGCCAGCCGCACCGCCGGGAAGGCCGCGCCGTCCAGCGGCGTGAACTCCCAGGTGTGCGCCTTCGTCCAGTCGACCGCCGGCGCCGCGTCGGGCACCCGGTCGGGCCAGCCGAGCGCGAGCGCGATCGGCAGCCGCATGTCAGGCGGGCTGGCCTGGGCGAGCGTCGACCCGTCCAGGAACTCCACCATCGAGTGGATCACGGACTGCGGGTGGACCATGACCTCGATCGCCTCGTACCCGATCCCGAAGAGCTCGTGCGCCTCGATCACCTCGAGGCCCTTGTTGACCAGGGTGGCCGTGTTGATGGTCACCACCGGCCCCATCTGCCAGGTCGGGTGGGCGAGCGCCTGCTCCGGCGTCACGCCGACCAGCTCCTCGCGCCGCCGCCCCCGGAACGCTCCCCCGCTCGCGGTCAGCACCAGCCGCCGCACCTCGCCCGCCGCCCCGCCGCGCAGGCACTGGGCCAGCGCCGAATGCTCCGAGTCGACCGGCACGATCTGCCCCGGCCGCGCCACCGCGGCCTTGACGAGGGGGCCGCCGGCCACGAGCGACTCCTTGTTGGCCAGCGCGAGGGTACGCCCGGCGTGCAGCGCGGCCAGCGTCGGCGCGAGCCCGAGGGAGCCGACCACACCGTTGAGGACGGTGTCCGCCGGCCACTCGGCGAGCTCCGTCATGGCATCCGGCCCGGCCAGGATCTTGGGGATCTTGAAGTCGCCGGTCGCGTACCCCCGGCGGGACGCCTCGGCGTAGAACGCGAGCTGCAGGTCCTGGGCGGCCGACGCCTTGGCCACGCCCACCGCCTCGACGCCCAGCTCCAGCGCCTGGGTGGCGAGCTGCTCGACGTTGCCGCCGCCCGCGCCGACGGCCACCACCCGAAACCGGTCGGGGTTGCGCCGCACGATGTCGATCGCCTGCGTGCCGATCGACCCGGTCGAGCCGAGGAGCACGATCTCGCGGGGAGAACTCACCCGCCCATTCTCTCAGCGCCCGCCAGGAGCCGGCGCCCGGTGGCGCCCGTGATCGAAGCTAGCTAGGGCCTATCTGGTGGATCTTGTAGGTGCGAGGCGAGGTCGAGGCGGCGATCCGGTGCCGCTGGTCGTCGTCCGGGCCCGCCGCAGAGATCCGCCTAGTCCTCGACCAGGTCGGCCGGGTCGATCTCGAACTCGAACGGCTCCTTCATCGCGAAGACGCTGCCGGCCGCGGCCGCGACGGTCGGCCGGTACTCGCCGTCCTCCAGTGCGAACAGGGCGAGCGCCGGCACCCGGTTGCGGAAGTCGATCCGCAGGAACCACGGCACGCCGGCGGCGGCGTACTCCCGCGGCCGGTCGATCACGTCCTTGCGCCGGCTGCCCTTGGAGACGATCTCGCCGAGTAAGACCGCCTCACTAATATCCACCGAGACTTTGCCAGCGCCCGACGACCTCAGCACGACTATGTCCGGAATGAAAAGATCGTCACCCGAGACGAGATTGACCTCGTGGTAGAGCCATAAGCCGGTTTGACGTGCGGCGCGCTTCATGCGGTGGGCCAATTCCAGCTCGATCTCCTGATGATCGAATACTGCGTGCGGTGTCACGATCACGCTCCCGCGGAACACTTCGACCTTTGGGCCTTTGTTTTCGGGCAACAGGTCGAGGGCAAGCCGCGCGGTCCAGGATCGGTTGATCTTCGCAAGCCAGTCGAACGACGCCGGTTGTGCCATCGGGCTCACCCCCTCCGCGGAGTATCGTGCGGCCTCAAGCCTAGTGGTGCTAGCCGCCCAAATCAGGTTTGAGCGGCGGGTTCCGGTTCGCGGATCTGTCCGGGGGCTTGGGCCTCGCGGAGGCCGTAGCGGCGGTAGACCCGGCCGAGCGGGCCCGGAGCCCACCAGTTCCAGCGGCCGAGCAGCCGCATCGTCGCCGGCACCAGGAGGGCGCGGACGAGGGTCGCGTCGACGACGATGGCGACGATCATGCCGATCCCGATCAGCTTGATGAACATGATGCCGCCGGTCGCGAAGCCGGCCACCACCACGATGAGCAGCAGCGCGGCGGCCGTGATGATGCGCCCGGTCGCGGCCAGGCCGTGCGCCACCGACGCGGTGTTGTCGCCGGTACGGTCCCACTCCTCGCGCACCCGGGAGAGCAGGAAGACCTCGTAGTCCGTGGCGAGTCCGAAGAGGACGGCCAGCATGAGGATCGGGTTGCTCGGCTCGATGAAACCGGTCGGCGTGAAGCCCAGCAGGCCGGCGAGGTGCCCGTCCTGGAAGATCCAGACCACCACGCCGAACGAGGCGCCGATCGAGACGAGGTTCATCAGCACCGCCTTGACCGGCAGCACCACCGAGCCGAACGCGAGGAACAGCAGCACCAGCGTGGCCGCCGCCATGATCAGGGCCATCCAGGGCAGCCGCGAGGCGAGGCTGGAGATCAGGTCGAGGTCGGCGGCGGTACGGCCGGTGACGAGCACGTCGGCGCCCTCCGGCTCGGGCAGGTCGCGGATCGCCCGCACCGCGTCCTGCGCCGCGTCGCCGGTCGGCTCCCCGGTGTACGTCGCGGAGAGCAGGGTCGCCTCGCCCCGGTTGGCGGTCACCCGTACCCCGGTCACGCCCGGCACCTGCCCGACCCGCTCGGCGAACGCCCGCGCCTCGGCCACCGGTACGCCGCTGACCAGCACCTCGATCGGCCCCACCGTGCTGCCCGGGAACTCGGCGGCCAGCCGGTCGGCGACCACGCGCGGCTCGGTGCCGGCCGGCAGCACCCGCTCGTCGAAGCCGCCGAACTCCATCCGTACCGCCGGGGCGGCGAAGACGGCGAGGATCGCGACCACGCCGACCACGTACAGCCAGGGGCGGCGCATCACGCTGCGGGCGACCCGCGCCCAGCCCTCGCCGGCGGTGCGGCGGCGCCACGGCGTGGGGATGCGCAGCGCGTTCACCCGCCGGCCGACGACGGCGAGCAGCGCGGGGAGCACGGTCAGCGCGCCGAGCATCGCCACCAGCACCGCGGCCATCCCGCCGTACCCCATCGAGCGGAGGAAGGCCTGCGGGTAGATCAGGAGGCTGGCCAGCGCGAGCGCGATCGTGAGGCCGGAGACCAGGACGGTACGGCCGGCGGTGCTCATCGTCCGCGCGATGGCGGCCGGGGTGTCGTGGCCGGCGGCCAGCTCCTCGCGGAAGCGGTTGACCACGAAGAGCGCGTAGTCGATCGCCATGCCGAGGCCGATCAGGGTGATCACGTTGATCGCGAAGACCGAGATGTCGGTGGCGAGCGTGAGCAGGCGGACCGCCACGAAGGCGCCGAGGATCGCCAGCCCGCCGACCAGCAGCGGCATGCCGGCCGCCACGAGCCCGCCGAAGATCACCACGAGCAGCACGAGGAGTACCGGCAGCGAGAGCGTCTCGGCGCGGACCAGGTCACGCTCGGTCTGGTGGTTGGCCTCGTACGCGAACGGCACCGTCCCGCCCGCCTCGGTGGTCAGCCCCGGCGCGGCGAGGGCCGGCTCCACCCGCTCGTACGCGCTGGTCTTGTCGTCCGGCTCGACGGCCCGCAGTTGCACGGCCGCGTACGTGGCGTGGCGGTCGGTCGAGACGAGGTTGGCCGCCTGCGTGTCGTACCAGCTGGTCACGCTCGCCACCTCGGGCAGCCCGCGCAGGCGGGTGAGCGTCGCGGTGACCGGGTCGCGGAAGGCCGCCTGGTCGACGGTGGCGGTGTCGCTGGAGTAGAGGACGAGGATGTCGACGTCCTGGTTGCCGAGCTCGGCGATGATCCGGTCGCGGGCCCTGGTCGACTCGCTGGCCGGGTCGTCGAAGCCCCCGCCGGTCACCTTGTCGAAGACCCCGGCGCCCCAGGTCGCGCCCACCACGACCAGGACCGCGGCCGCCGCGAGTACGACCCACCGCAGCCGGACGACGGTCTTCCCCCACCATGCGAACATCCGCCACCCCCACAGCGCGCCGCCGCTAAGCTGTAATAGCCGATCAGTCAGGTGAACGATGTTTACTATCGCAATCGTCGTTCTCACGGGTCAAGGGGGTTCGCGGGTATGACGGCTTCGTCACCCACGCGCCGGGAGCGCCTGCGGTCCGCGACCGTTTCCGAGATCAAGGAGGGGGCGCGCAAGCTGCTCGTGGCCGGTGGCCCCCAGGCCATCTCGCTGCGCCAGATCGCCCGCGACATGGGCATGACCGCCCCGGCCATCTACCGCTACTTTCCCAGCCTGGAAGCGCTCGTGGTCGCGCTCGCCGAAGACCTGATGGACGAGGTGGCCGGCGAGGTTGCGGCGGCCGGCGAGGCGGCCGGCGACGACCCGGGCCGCCAGCTCGCCGCGATGGCCCGCGGGTACCGGGCCTGGGCGGTCGCCAACCCGGTCGAGTTCGGCCTGGTCTTCGGCGCGCCGGTCCCGGGCGTGGGCGACCTCGGCCTGGAGTGCCTGCCGGACGACCCGGGGGCCGACCTGGGCCGGCCGTTCCTGGCCGCGTTCCTGAGGCTGTGGCAGCGCGAGCCGTGGCCGACGCCGCCCCGCGACTACATGCTGGAGCACCTCGGCCCCTACCTCGGACCGCTCCGCGAGACCCACGGCGACCTGCCGATCGAGGTGGCGTACACGTTCCTGTCCGGCTGGGCGCGGCTCTACGGCATGGTCGCGATGGAGGTCTTCCACCAGGTGCGGTGGGCGCTGACCAGGCCGGAGGCGCTCTTCGAGGCGGAGATCGTCCAATTCCTGAGCCAGGTCGGCGCGCTGCCCGACCCACGTCCGTGATCGAAGCTCCCCTCAAGCCGTTCTAGCGACTTGAATGGAGCTTCGATCACTGCCCATCACCCCGACTCCGCGCGGCGCGGGCCAGAATGAGGGCATGGTGCCTGAACGCGCGGACGTGGTGATTGTCGGAGCCGGACACAACGGGCTCGTCTCGGCGGTGCTGCTGGCCCGGGCCGGCCTCGACGTGGTGGTGCTGGAGGCGGCCGGCGTGCTCGGCGGCGCGGCCCGCACCGAGCACCCGTTTCCGCGGGTGCCGGGGCTGGGGCACTCCACCGGGTCGTACCTGCTCGGTCTCATGCCGCCCGAGCTGCTCAAGACGCTCGACGTGGAGATCCCGGTGCTGCGCCGCGACCCGCACTACTTCCTGCCCACGCGGGGTGACGCGTACCTGCTCTTCGGCGCCGACCGGGAGGCCACCCGCGCGCAGATGGCACGCTTCTTCTCGCCCGAGGACGTGGCGGCCGACGACGCGATGCAGGCCGAGATCGGCGCGCTCCGCGACGACCTCGGTCCGGCCTGGCTGGCCGAGCCGCTGCCCGTCGAGGAGACCGCCGACCGCTACATCCGGCCCGCGCTCCAGC
The DNA here is from genome assembly GCF_031085175.1 of Phytohabitans maris. Classification (GTDB taxonomy): domain Bacteria; phylum Actinomycetota; class Actinomycetes; order Mycobacteriales; family Micromonosporaceae; genus Phytohabitans; species Phytohabitans maris. The sequence goes on along the minus strand of NZ_JAVHUY010000021.1, from coordinate 22,384 downwards.
AGACCTTCGTCGACCTGGTACGCGGGTCGGTCGCCGACTACCTGGCCCGGTTCGGCTTCCGGTCGGAGCTGCTCGTCTCCATGTACGCGGTCACCGACGGGCTCTCCGGCCTCAACGCCGGCCCGGACGACCCCGGCACCGGCCACAACTTCCTGGTGCACAACATGTGCCGGCTCCCCGGCGCCGACGGCACCTGGATGATCGCCAAGGGCGGCATGGGCACCGTCTCCCGGACCTTCGCCGACGCGGCACGCGCCGCCGGGGCCCAGCTTTTCACGGGTACGACGGTGCGGGAGATCACCCTCGACGGCGGCGCGGCGGCGGGCGTGGTCCTGGACGACGGGCGGGCGGTGCGCGCCAAGGTGGTGCTGGGTGCGTGTGACCCGTACCGGCTGATCGAGCTGATCCCCGACGGCGCGCTGCCGGCGGAGCTCACCGCGCGGATGGCGGAGGTCCGCCGCCCCGGCACCACCCTCAAGGTCAACATGGCGCTCTCCGACCTGCCCCGCTTCTCGTGCCTGCCGGCGGACGCGCCCAGCCCGTTCGGCGCGACGATCCACCTGCTGCCGTACCAGGATTCGCCGATGGCCTCGCTCCGTGCGATGTGGACGGACGTGGCGGCGGGGCGGCTGCCGGCCGAGCCGACCATCGAGTGGTACCTGCACACCACAGTGGACCCATCGCTGCGGGACGAGGGCGGGCACCATTCGTCGGCGCTGTTCGTGCAGTCGGTGCCGGCCACGATCAGCGACGACCAGTTACCCTCCTATGTGGAGCGTCTGCTCTCCATCTGCGACTCGTACGCCCCGGGTACGTCAGCGCTCGTGGCGGACACGTTTCCGCTGACGCCGGCCGGGATCGAGCGGCACTTCGGCATCACCGGCGGCCACATCCACCACGTCGACAACACGGTCTCCTTCACCGACCGCATGCCCTACGCCACGGGCGTGCCCGGCGTGTACGCCGGCAGCGCGGGCTGCTTCCCCGCCGGCAGCGTGATCGGGGCCGCTGGCCACAACGCCGCCCAGCGCATCCTCCGCGACCTCAGCTAACCCCCCGGCCCCCGGTGGTCGGCGCGCCGCTCCACAAAGTCCCTGATCAACAGCAGTCGGTCGAGGGCGTTACTCCCGATTCGCCTGCTCGGGCGCTTTGCTGGCGCGGATCTGGTGGCCCACGCTGGTCAGGCACCGGCCGCTGGCCAGGTCGAACCGCCACCCGTGCAGCTGGCAGGTGAGCTGGTTGCCCTCGATGATCCCGAAGCGGGTCAGGTCGGCCTTGAGGTGCGGGCAGCGCCGCTGGACCACCCAGTCGCCGATGCGGACGTCTTCGGCGTCGGCGTTTTGGAAGTGCTCGTCGTACCAGCCCTCGGCGTACTGCAGGCGCTCCTCGGACAGGCACTTGAAGAAGGCGTAGACGAACTCGTTGTACTGGCCGATCCGGGCGGCGGAGAACCGGCAGGAGAGGAAGAGCGAGTTGACCCAGTCGACCTCGCCGGTGTGCAGCAGGTGCTCCACCAGCGCCCGGTCGGTGCGGAAGCGGTAGCGGACCTTCTCGTCGCCGTAGGGGCGCACCTGCTTGCCGGGGAAGTCCACCACGATCGACTCGACCGACTCGCCGTCGTAGCCGACCAGGTCGAAGCGGACCGGGCCGCCCACCCCCTTGGCCAGGTAGATCGACTCGTCCAGCAGCGGCTCGATGACCCGCTTCATCTCCTTGAGCACGTCGATCTCGGGGTGCCGCCAGGACGCCTTCGCCGCCTCGATGACCGGGCGCTTGCGCTCCCGCATCTCTACCAGGTGGGCCTTCTTGTTGGCGAAGAACTGGTCGACGTCGGTCGGGTGGGTGGTCGTGCACGACTCCGTGGTGAGCTCGGCCACCGAGCCGGGCAGCAGCACCACGCCGTTGTCACCGCCGACCTTGGCGTACTCCCGGATGAAGACCGACTGGTCCGGGAAGATGTTGCCCTCGTCGCCGAAGATGTCGTTGAACTGCCACAGCTCGTCGTCCAGGAAGCAGGGCGGCCCGGCGATCGGGAAGACGTACGACGCCTTGAGGTCGTCGATGTAACGCCACGTGCGGTCGAACTGCCGCTCCCGCTTCTGCTTGCCGAACGCGGTCTTCGCCGTCTGCGGCAGCTCGTACACCATCGGGTACCAGATCGCACCGGAAAACTGCAGCATGTGCGCGTGCACGTGCCCCAGCTCGGTAAACACGGACAGGTCGGTGGGGCGCGCGTCGTTCTGGTTGAGCAGCCGCACCCCGTCGTACTCCACCCAGAGTGAGGAGTCACCGATCGGCCCGTCCGTGGGCGAGGTCAGCGCCTGGATCATCACCCTGAGCCCGCCGTCGAGCTCCACCACCTCGTTGGTCGTGGTCTCGACGAAGCTGGTGAAGCCCAGCTCACGCAGCTCGTCTTCGAGCTCGCTCGTCGGGTACGCCGGCAGCAGCACGGTCGCCTTCTTCGACACGAAACGCTTGAGGTGCTCGGCGTCGAAGTGGTCCCGGTGCAGGTGCGAGACGTACAGGTAGTCGGTCTGCCCCAGGCTCTCCCAGTCGAGCTGGGAGTTGTCCGGGAAGGGAAACCAGGAGGCGAAGTACGCCGGACTGACCCACGGGTCGCACAGGATGCTGCCCGCGGCCGTGTCGATCCGCATGCTCGCGTGCCCCGTACCCGTCACTCGCACCGCACTGCCTCCACTAGGTCTTGACGCGTCTGACGCTCGCAGCCGAGGTTACGTACCGACGCTACCGGGCCCACCGCCACATCCCGGCGCGGGGCGCCATTCTCGCGCATGCCAGACTTACCGCAGATCGGATCGAGGGGAAGGACCCGAAGGTGGCGGGTAGCGAGCCGGTGACCTCACCGGACCAGCGCAAGCCGGGCAGCCGCAAGGCTTCCCGCATCGGCGCGGTGTTCACGATCCTGGTGCTGTTGTCCATGCTGATCGGCAACCACACCGGCCGCATCGAGGACATCTTCCTCATCGTCATCGCCGCCGCGCTGGCCCTGATCCTCGTCGGCGACGTCGTCCTCCGCCGCAACGGCCTGCGCTCCTAGGGCCTGTATCAAAGAGTTTGTCGGTGCGAGCCGGAGTCCAGGCGGCGTCAGGTGGTGGCGGGCGCAAGGTCGCATACCGGTGTTGTATGCGGCCTTACGCCCGACGCCGCATGGCGGCGCCTGGGCCCGGCGCAGCCCGGCAAGGAACTTGATACAGGCCCTAGACCGCTCCATCACAAGACAGATCCGAGCTGCCGCAGCCCAAATGCTCTTCTTCGGGGTTCGGATCCGCCCAAACCGCCAACGACCGAAGCCACCTCGCAGATCTAGAACGTTTAGGGCGGATATAGAGCCCTAAACGTTCTAGATCTCGGTCGGCAGCGCCTCGTTGAGCCGTGCCGCGAGACGGTCGGCGACCGCAGGCCCGCGCTGGGCCGCAAAAGGCCACAGGTGTGGCGGAGCTGGAATCGCCGGCGGTCCGGGCGCGCGGATGCGGGCCACTCGCGCCGGAGGGGCGTGGTGGGTGATGGGTGTCGCGGCTGGAGCGGGATCTACTGGCCGCGGAGGATGTCCTTGACCTCCTTGAGCGCGGCGTCCACTTCGGCCTCGAAGTAGCCGCCCGGCACCAGCCCGAACTGGGCCCGGTCGATCTCGTTGGGGCTCATCGGCATCGGGCCGCGGCCGGTCACGGCGTTGAGGATGCCCTCGAAGAGGCGGTCGACCTGGGCCGGGTCGTAGCCGCTGCCGAACCGGCGCACCTGGAAACCGCGCCGCAGCTGGTCGATCCGCTGCAACTCGGGCGGGAGTCCGGCCATCCCGGGCGGGGGGCCGCCCATGGGTGGGCCACCGAGGCGGATCTCGGCGGTCATGTCGGCCTTGCCGTGGCGGCCGGGCTCGGCGAAGCCGTCGAAGCGGTCGTCACCGCCCCCGCCGTACCGGTCGTCGGGCGGGCCGCCGAAGCCGCCGGGGGGCGGACCGAAGCCACCGGTCGGCGGGCCGTCGAAGCCACCGCGGCCGGGCGGACCGTCGAAGCCACCGCCACGCCCGGGCGGACCGTCGAAACCACCCCGGCTGGGCGGACCGTCGAAGCCGCCACCACGCCCGGGCGGACCGTCGAAACCACCGCGGCCGGGTGGGCCGTCGAAGCCGCCGTTGCTGCCGTAGCCACCGGTCTGGTCGTAACCGCCCTGGTCGTAACCGCCCTGATCGTCATAGCGCCCATACGGGTCGCGGGACGGGCCGGCCTGCGCGGGCATCGGCCGCTGGGGCATCGGCGGGCCGGACGGGGGCATGCGGTCATCGCGGAGCGGAGGACCGATACGCTCGGTCATCGGGCCGCCACCCATGCGGTCGGGCGGGCCCATGCGATCCGGTGGGCCCATCCGGTCGGGCGGACCCATGCGATCGGCCGGCGCGAGTCGGTCGGGTGGGCCGAGGCGGTCGGGGCCACGGCCGTAGCCGCCGCGCTCCTCCAGCTCGGCGAGCTGCCGCTCGACGCGGTCGAGGTGGAGGTCGACCTGCCACTCGTCGTAGCCACCGAAGCGGACGCGGAAGACGACGTCGTGGACCTCCTGCGAGGCGACCGGTGCACCCACTGGTTCGCCCGCCAGGGTGGCCTCCACGCGGTCGAGGAAATTGTCAACCTCGTCGACCTTGTAACCGCGACGCAGCGCCCGGCGCCGGAACCGCTGACCCTGACTAGCCACCTATGTCACCTTCCGTCCGCGCTGCCGGTCTCGCTGGCGGCCAGCTGTCCGCACGCGCCGTCTATCTCCCGACCCCGCGTGTCACGCACCGTGGTCGAAACGCCCGCCTCCCGCAACCGCCGGACGAACTCCCGCTCGACCGGCTTGGGGCTCGCGTCCCAGCGGCTGCCTGGCGTCGGGTTGAGCGGGATGAGATTTACATGGGCCAGCCGCCCGGCGAGCAGCTGCCCCAGCAGGTCGGCTCGCCACGGCTGATCGTTCACATCCCTGATCATCGCGTATTCGACAGACACGCGGCGACCCGTGCGGGAGGCGTAGTCCCACGCGGCGTCCAGCACCTCAGCGACCTTCCAGCGTTGGTTGACGGGCACGAGTTCGTCGCGCAGCTCATCATCGGGCGCGTGCAACGACAGCGCAAGGGTTACGGAGAGTCCCTCTCCGGCCAGCCTACGCATCGCCGGCACGAGCCCCACCGTGGAGACCGTCACATGGCGCTGGGAGAGCCCCAGGCCCTCCGGCGCCGGTGCGCACAACCGCCGGACCGCTTCGACCACCCGAGAGTAGTTGGCCAGGGGCTCGCCCATGCCCATGAACACGACGTGTGACAGCCGTGGCGGCGAGCCGGTGACCGCGCCGGACGCGGCGGCGCCGGCCAGGTAGACGGCCTGGTCGACGATCTCGGCGGTGGACAGGTTACGGGTGAGGCCGGCCTGGCCGGTGGCGCAGAACGGGCAGGCCATGCCGCAGCCGGCCTGGCTGGAGATGCAGACGGTGACCCGGTCGGGGTAGCCCATCAGCACGCTCTCCACCAGCGAACCGTCGTGCAGCCGCCACAGCGCCTTCCGCGTGGCACCGCCGTCGCAGGCCAGCTCGCGCACCGGCGTGAGCAGCCGGGGCATCAGCGACTCGGCGAGCCGGTCGCGGCTGGCGGCGGGGAGGTCGGTCATCCCCGCGGGGTCGCGCACCAGCCGGCCGAAGTAGTGGGTGGAGAGCTGCTTGGCCCGGAACGCCGGCTCGCCCAGCTCGGCCACCAGCGCCTGCCGACCGGCCAGATCGAGGTCGGCGAGGTGTCGCGGGGGCAGCGCCGGGCGGCGCCCCGGTGCGTCGGGGCTGAGCGGGAGTACGGGCAGGCTCGTCATAGCTCGTCCAGTCTCCCATGCGCCCGCATTTGGCGCGGACTCGTGTCGGGTGCCTCCGGCCGGCCCGGCTCAGGTGAAGATCGCCAGCAGCAGGTACGCGGCGGGCAGCGCGAAGAGGATGGAGTCCAGCCGGTCCATCAGGCCACCGTGTCCGGGCAGCAGGTTGCTCATGTCCTTGATGCCCAGGTCGCGTTTCAGCATCGATTCCGTTAGATCGCCCAGTACCGACACAACGGAGAGTGCCAGGCCGAACACGGCACCCCACCACGGCTCCACGTCGAGCAGCACGAACAGCAGGATCGCGCTCCCCACCGCCGTCGCCACCAGCGAGCCGGCCAGCCCTTCCCAGGACTTCTTGGGGCTGATCGTGGGCGCCATGGGGTGCTTGCCGAAGAAGACGCCGGCCACGTACCCGCCGGTGTCGGAGAGCACCACGGCGGCGAGCGTGACGATCACGCGGCGCGCGCCGTCGTCGGGCTCGGCCAGCAGTGCGGCGAAGCCGCCGAGAAATGGCACGTAGACCGCGATGAGCGTGGCCGCCGCCGCGTCCCGCCCGTAGCCGGAGAGGCCGTCGGCGAGCCGCCACACGAGCGTCGCCAGCAGCGTGACCACGAAGCCGAGCAGGAGGGCGTCCTCACCGGCGTACCAGGCCATGCCGATCGTGACCAGGCCCCCGGCGGCGAGCGGCACCGCCGGCGGATGCGCGCCCACCGCGCGCACCGCGCGGCTCATCTCCCAGATCGCGACGCCGAGGGCGATCACGATCACCGCGAGGAAGGCCGGCCGCCACACGAACAGCGACGCGATGACCACCGCGCCGAGCGTGACGCCCACGCCGATCGCCGCCGGCAGGTTGCGGCCGGCCCGGCCGGTCGCCCGCCGCTTTCCGGGACCCGGGCGGCGCGGCCGCACCGGTTCGGGCTCCGGCTCCGCGGGTGGTTGCTGCCGGCGGCGGACCTGCGGGTACGCGGCTGTCTCGGCTTCACTCTCCGAGTACGAGAGATCACCCGACCCGGTGTACGGTCCGTCGACGCGCCCGTTGCGGGGCGGCCAGTCCCCGGCCGGCTCGCGGTCGGGCTGGTCCATCCAGGGATCCGGCACCCATGGGTCGGGTGTCCGGTTGGGCGTCTGGTTGCCGTAGGGGTCGAGTTGCGACATCAGACCTCGAGCAGCTCGGTTTCCTTGTGTTTGACGAGCTCGTCGATGTGCGTCACGTACCGGTGGGTGGTGTCGTCGAGGTCCTTCTCCGCGCGGCGGCCCTCGTCTTCGCCGGCCTCGCCGTCCTTGACGATGCGGTCCAGCTCTTCCTTGGCCTTGCGGCGCACGTTGCGGATCGCGACCTTGGCTTCCTCGCCCTTGTGGCGGGCCACCTTGATCATGTCGCGGCGGCGCTCCTCGGTCATCTGGGGGAGGAGGATGCGCAGCTGGGTGCCCTCGTTGTTGGGGTTGACACCGAGGTCGGAGTCGCGGATCGCCTTTTCCATGGCGCCGATCTGCGACGCGTCGTACGGCTTGATGATGGCCATCCGCGGCTCGGGGGTGCCCACGGAGGCCATCTGGGTCAGCGGGGTGGGGCTGCCGTAGTAGTCGATGATGATCTTGGAGAACATCGCCGCGTTGGCGCGCCCGGTGCGGATCGCCGCGAACTCCTCCTTGGCGTGCTCGACCGCGCGCTCCATCTTTTCCTCGGCTTCGAGGAGGGTGTCGTCGATCACCTGCCCCGTCGCCTCCCTTCTGGCTAGTAGCAGGCTCGCTAGTTTGCGGTGATCAGCGTGCCGATGCGCTCTCCGCCCACGGCCTTGACGATCGTGTCGTCGCCCTCGGCGCCGAACACCAGCATCGGCAGCCCGTTGTCACGGCACAGGCTGAACGCGGCGGCGTCGGCGACCCGAAGGCCCCGCCGCAGCGTCTCGTCGAAGGTGATCGTGTCGAGCTTGACGGCGGTGGGGTCGGTGCGGGGGTCGGCGGTGTAGACGCCGTCGACGCCGTTCTTGCTCATCAGCACGACGTCGGCGCGGATCTCCAGCGCCCGCTGGGCGGCGACGGTGTCGGTGGAGAAGTACGGCATGCCGGCGCCCGCGCCGAAGATCACGACCCGCCCCTTCTCCAGGTGGCGGATGGCACGCAACGGGATGTACGGCTCGGCGACCTGGGCCATGTTGATCGCGGTCTGCACCCGGGTCTCGATGCCCTCCTTCTCCAGGAAGTCCTGGAGGGCCAGGCAGTTCATGACCGTGCCGAGCATGCCCATGTAGTCGGCGCGGGCCCGGTCCATCCCGCGCTTTTGCAGCTCTGCGCCGCGGAAGAAGTTGCCGCCGCCGACCACGACGGAGACCTGCACGCCGCGCCGTACGACGGTCGCGATCTGCCGGGCCACGGCCTGTACGACATCGGGGTCGACCCCGACCGCGCCACCGCCGAAGACCTCGCCGGAGAGCTTGAGCACCACCCGGCGCGAACGCCCGGGGGGCGGTGCGGTCGGATCGTCCATCGTCGCGGGCTCTCCCGCCACTGTCTGCGTCATCCGGTCCGCCTTCCGCCGTCGTTGGCTGTCTTGCGTGTGGTGCCGGTGGTGCCGTTGTGACGCGCGCCGGCGTCGCCGCTGCTGCCGCTCACACTACGTGACAAGGAGGCCGCCGTGACTGTCACGTCCACCGGCGGCCTCCTTGGCTGTTCGATCTTGTACTCGCGCTTCTTCGCTCGGGCTGGCCGGCTCCCGCTCCGACCGACCTCCGCTCCGGCCATCCTCTGCTGCGCGGCCGGCTGGCTTCCGTTCCGGCCGGCTTGTGTCTCGTGGCTGGCCGCCGCTTTCATGGCCGGCTGGCCGCCGCTTCACGGCCGGCTGGCTGGCCACTGCCTCGTGGCCGGGCCCGCTCAGGTCCCCGCTCGTTGACCGGGCCCGGTCGGACCTCGGCGGCCCCTGTTTTCTGTGGCCAGGCCCGGTCTGACCTGGCCGACCTCTGCGCCGTGGCCGGGCCCGGTCAGGCCCGGCCGGCCTCTGCTCTGCGGTGGCCCAACCCAGCCTGGCCGACCCTGCTCTCCGGCCAGGCCCGGTGTCAGGCCTGGCCGACCTCGAAGCGCAGGAAGCGGGTCACGTCGATGCCGGCCTCGGCCAGCACCTGCTTGACCGACTTCTTGTTGTCGGCGACCGACGCCTGCTCCAGCAGGACGAAGTCCTTGAAGAAGGCGTTCACCCGACCGTCAACGATCTTGGGCAGCGCCGCCTCCGGCTTGCCCTCCTCGCGCGCGGTCTGCTCGGCGATGCGGCGCTCCGACTCCACGACGTCGGCCGGCACCTCATCGCGGGTGAGGTACTTCGGGCGCATCGCGGCGATCTGCATCGCCACGCCACGCGCGTCGGCGTCGCCCGCCTCGTCGGTCTTGCCGGCGTACTCCACCAGCACGCCGACCGCCGGCGGCAGGTCCTGGCTCTTGCGGTGCAGGTAGACCGCGACCGTGCCGTCGACCACGCCGTAGCGGTTGAGCACCAGCTTTTCGCCGATCTTGGCGGACAGCTCCTGCACCGCGTCGGCCACGGTCTGCCCGTCGGCCAGCTTCGAGGAGAGCAGCTCCTCGGTGGTGGTCAGCCCCGCCTGGTCACCGTGCTCGACCAGGCGCTGGGCCAGTGCCACGAAGTCGGCGTTCTTGGCGACGAAGTCGGTCTCGCAGTTGAGCTCGAGCAGCGCCTTGCCCGAGTGGGCCACCAGGCCGTTGGCGGCGGTGCGCCCGGCCCGCTTGCCCACGTCCTTCGCACCCTTGATGCGCAGGATCTCGACGGCCTTGTCGAAGTCGCCCTCCGCCTCGTCGAGCGCCTTCTTGGCGTCCATCATCCCGGCGCCGGTGAGGTCGCGGAGCTTCTTGACGTCCGCGGCGGTGAAGTTGGCCATGACTCTCTCTTTGGTCGTGGTTGTCGACTTGGCTTGCGGTCCTACTCGGCGGCGGCCGGCGCCGGCTCTTCCGCCTTCTTCTCAGTGTCTTCGAGCAGCTCGCGCTCCCACTCGGGCAGCGGCTCGTCGGCGCCGACCACACCCGGCTCGGGCTTCTCCTCGGCACCGGTGCGGGTCGCGCGGCCGGAGCGGGCGATCAGGCCGTCGGCGACGGCCGAGGCGACGACCTTGGTGAGCAGCTCGGCGGAACGGATCGCGTCGTCGTTGCCCGGGATCGGGAAGTCGACCTCGTCCGGGTCGCAGTTGGTGTCGAGGACCGCGATCACCGGGATACCCAGCTTGCGCGCCTCGTCAACGGCGATGTGCTCCTTCTTGGTGTCGACCACCCAGATCGCGGCCGGCACCTTCTGCATGTCGCGCAGGCCACCGAGCGTGCGGCTCAGCTTGTCCTTTTCGCGGGACAGCTGGAGGGTCTCCTTCTTCGTGTACCCCGCGGCGGTGCCGGTCAGGTCGAGCGACTCCAGCTCCTTCATCCGCTGCAGCCGCTTGTACACGGTCTGGAAGTTGGTCAGCATGCCACCGAGCCAGCGGTGGTTGACGTACGGCTGGCCGACCCGCGTCGCCTGCTCGGCAATCGCCTCCTGGGCCTGCTTCTTGGTGCCGACGAACAGGATGCTGCCACCCTCGGCGACGGTGTTGCGGACGAAGTCGTACGCCTTTTCGATGTAGTCGAGCGTCTGGCGCAGGTCGATAATGTAGATGCCGTTACGCTCGGTGAAGATGAACCGCTTCATCTTCGGGTTCCAGCGGCGAGTCTGGTGCCCGAAGTGGACACCGCTCTCCAGCAGCTGGCGCATGGTCACTACGGCCATGGTGGGGTGCTCCTCGTATGCTCCCTGGTTGTCACGCCGGACCGGTCGGTCAGGCGTCCTGGCGCCTGATCGCCGGCCAGGGTGGGCCCGACATGCGTCGGGACCAGGGGACCGTCGCCCCATGGACGGAGCCGTGGGGAGGGCGCGCGAGGTCGGCCGCCTAAGGCGGTCGCCAGTCGACCAGTGTACGCCCCGCGCGGCCCGGTCGCCGAGCGGGCCGGGCTCGTCGCCTCCGGCGGTGGCCCTGGGCGCTGTTGTTCGGGCACCTACGGCCTTGTTGTTCGGGCACCCTGCGGCCCTGTTGTTCGGGTACCTGCGGCCCTGTTGTTCGGGCACCTGCCGCCTTCGCCCGTAGCAGCAGGCCGTTGAGTGGCCGCTCTCCCCTGGGGGCCGCTCTCCCCTGGGGGCCGCTCTCCCCTGGGGGCCGCTCTCCCCTGGGGGCCGCTCTCCCCTGGGGGCCGCTCTCCCCGCCGGTGGCTGTTCTCCCTGGCAGCCGCACTCTCGCTGGCCATCCGGCTGTCGGCGCTGTTTGTGGGCCGTCCCGGCTCCGACCCGACACTCTCTCCTGGTGGCGGTCCGGCCCGCCGTCCTGGTCCGGCCACCCGTGCTGTGCTCCGGGCCGTCCGGCAACCTTCGGGCCGCCGGGCAGCGACCGCGCACTCCCTGGTGACCCTCCGGCCAGCACTGTCTTTCGCGGGCCGTCCGGACCTTATCGCCTGAAATGGTCCCGCTGCCGGCGCTGTTTCACGAAGGCGTCGCGGGCCGTCCGGACCTTCCCGCCTCAAACGGTCCGGCTGCGGGCGCTGTTTCGCGAAGGCGTCGGCCCGTAACGCTCTCGCCTGGCGGCGATCCGGGCGCCGCCTTACCGGGCCACCCGTGCGTTGCTCATGGCCAGCCGGTCCCGAGGCGCCCTGTCGCTTCTGTCCGGTCCGGCTGCTGGTGCCCGCGTGTACACGCTGATGCCGTGGCGGCCGACGTTCGCCAGGTGATCTTCGACCGCTGGTCATCCGCTCCGGCAAAGGTTTAGTGATCACCGCACCCGATGGTGCTTTTGTCATTTTTTGGCCGGGCGACGGTGACTTCGGCGGGATGGGTTGCTGTGCTTTACCGCTGCTGGCGCGCTCAGGCCGCCAACGCGGCCGCGACGAGTAGTACGAGCCCGACCGGGAGATACGCGGTGGGTGGCCGCAGCCACGCGTGCGCACCGCCGCCGTCGCCGGGCAGGCGGTTGGCGCCAGTGACCAGCGCATACAGTCCCAGCGCCACCAGCGGCAGCCCCGCCACCAGAAACGTGCCGGCCACCACGCCAGAGGCAACCACGGGCCCGCCGATCGCAGCGTCCGCGAGCAGGCGCAGCGCCGGGATCTCGAAAACCACCGCGAGTACCGCGAGGACGATGCCCGCCGCGGGCCGCTTCGTCCGGTACACCCCGTCCGCAGGCGGTCCTGCCGGCCGGCGCAGGGCGGCCCGGTCGATCGCCTCGGTGTGGAAGCGCTGGGTCTCGATCGGCTCCGCCTCGGGCCGGGGCGTCACCGGCGGCACCGCACCGGTCGGCTCCTCGAACGACTTGTATCCCGGTGGCGGAGGTGGCTGTGCGGCGGCCGGCGGCACCTCGTACGCGGCCGGCGCGGGGACCGCCACAGCGGGCGGCGCACTGTAGGCGGACGGTGGCGCCCCGTAGGCGGGTACCTCCATCGCCGGCCCCGCGAGCGGGTTGTAGCCGCTCTGCTGGTCGTACGCGGACTGGGACGGGGCGTGCGTGCCACCCGAAAGTGGGTCTGCCTCCAGCGCGTCCGCCGCCCCACGCGGCCCGGGCAGCCGGTACCCCTCCCACTCCGGCTCACCGTGCCGGCGGTCGTACCAGCCGCGATCTGCCTGGTCGGGGGCGTTCCGTTGTGGGTCCACGGCCGCACGGTATGCGACCTGGCTCGATAAGGCCACCTTCACAAAGCGGGCAAAGACACGTGAACGGCGTCGCCGCGAAGCCAGCCGCGTGTGCCGGCGCTCGACATGCGTCGCACCATCCTCCGTTCCGTCCACAGTGGAAAGGCGGGACGGCGTGAACATTCCGGATGCGGCCGGGGACGGAGGCCGGGCAGCGCGGCGGCGGGTAGATCTCGCCCGACCACCGCGGAAGCAGGGGAACCGCACACCCTCATAACACACCCACCGCATGATCGTCCGGCTCTCCACAGCCCACCCACCCGTCCACAAATCGATCTTGGACTCCCACCCCACCCACCCCCTCCCCCACATGCTCGTTCCCATGACGACGGCGACATTGGCGGTCGGTGCGTACGGCGAGCGGCGCGCGGTCGCCCACCTGGTCGAGGCGGGCATTCGGATCGTCGAGCGCAACTGGCGATGCGCCGATGGGGAGATCGACATCGTCGCCCGGGATGGCGACGACATCGTCTTCTGCGAGGTGAAGACGCGGCGCAGCCTGGAGTTCGGACCGCCGGCCGCCGCGGTGGTGTCGGCAAAGGCACGACGGCTGCGCCGACTCGCTGTGCGCTGGCTGCACGAGCACGAAGTCCACTGCCGCGACGTGCGCTTCGACGTGGTGTCCGTGCTCCCGCAGCGGCGGGGCGCGGCCCGCGTCGAGCACCTGCGCGGGGCGTTCTGATGAGCGACCGCGAGAGACGTGCCGCCGAGTGCGGGAGATCGTGCCCACCCGCGCCGATGCAAGACAGGCCTAGCGTGCACCGGGGCTCGTGGCCACCCCCGCCGAAGCAAGGCAGGTCCAGCATGCACCAGGATTCGCGGCCATCCGCAGCCGAGCGGGGCCGGCGATGAGTTACGCCAAGGTGCTGTCGGTGGGGTTGGCCGGTGTCACCGGCCAGCTGGTCGAGGTCGAAGCCGACCTGTCGCCGGGGCTGCCCGCCGTGGTGCTGTCCGGCCTGCCCGACACCGCGCTCAACGAGGCCCGCGACCGGGTCCGGGCCGCGATAGTCAACTCGGGGCAACGCTGGCCCAGCCGCCGCATCACGGTCAACCTGCTGCCGGCGGGCATGCGCAAGACCGGCTCGGCATTCGACCTGGCCATCGCGGTAGTACTGCTCGGCGGGGCGGGCGAGCTGCCACTGGCCGCGTTCGACGGGGTGGCCATCTTCGGCGAGCTCGGGCTCGACGGCACCGTCCGCCCGGTGCGCGGCGCGCTGCCGATGGTGGCGGCAGCCGCCAAGGGTGGGATCAGCCGGGTGGTCGTTCCGATCGGCAACGCTGGGGAGGCGGCAGTCGTGCCCGGTGTGGAGGTCAAAGCCGTCGACACGCTGCACCGGCTGGTGGCTTTCGTGCGCGATGGCGCGCCGTTGCTCGACCCGCCGGAGAGCGGGCCGGAGACAGAACCCGACGGGCCCGACCTCGCCGACGTGGCGGGTCAGGCGCTCGGCCGGCGGGCGATCGAGGTGGCGGCGGCGGGCGGTCACCACGTGGCACTGCTGGGCCCGCCCGGCGCGGGCAAGACGATGTTGGCCGAGCGCCTTCCGTCGATCCTGCCAGAGCTCGACGACGAGGCCGCTCTGGAGGTGACCGCGCTGCACTCGGTGGCCGGCGTGCTGCCACCCGGTGGTCAGCTGCGGCGCCGCCCACCCTTCCAGGCCCCACACCACACCGCCACCGTCCAGGCCCTGGTCGGCGGCGGCTCCGGTCTGGCCCGCCCCGGAGCCGTGTCGCTTTCACACCAAGGGGTGCTGTTTCTGGACGAAGCAGCCGAATTCACCGGACGAGCCCTCGACGCGCTGCGCCAGCCGCTGGAAACGGGCCGCATCCTGCTGCGCCGTGCCGACGGCGCGACTGAGTACCCGGCACGGTTTCAACTGGTGCTCGCGGCCAATCCCTGTCCCTGCGCAAAGCCGGCCGGTGACCAGTTCTGCGAGTGCAGCCCCCTTGCCCGCCGGCGATACATCGGCCGCCTCTCCGGTCCGCTGCTCGACCGGATCGACGTACAGGTGACGCTCGACCCGCTCGGTGCCGCCGAGCTGTTGGCACCCCACTCTGGGAGCGAGCCGTCCGCCGTGGTGGCCGACCGGGTGCTCAAGGCACGAGCGGCGGCGGCCGCACGCTGGTCCGAGCAGGGTTGGCGGACCAACGGCGACGTTCCCGGCGCGGCGCTGCGGCGCCCACCTTGGCGCCTGCCGGCCGCCGACACCAAGGCGCTACGCACGCGCCTCGACCACGGCTCGCTCTCCGCCCGCGGCTTCGACCGCATCCTCCGGCTCGCCTGGACGATCGCCGACCTCGACGGTCGCCATCGGCCGGACGGCGACGACGTGTTCGAGGCGACCCAGCTCCGCACTGGCATAGCCCCATGAGAGAGGTTTCCGTGAACGAGGGATTGCGGCTGGCCCGGATCGCCCTGCACTGGCTGGTCGAGCCGGGAAACGAGGCCGTGCACCGCATGGTCAACGCCAACGGCCCGCTCCGCGCACTGGAGCGGCTCGTCGAAGGTGACGTGCCCGACCCCCAGCTGCGCGGCGCAGCCGCCGCCAGGATGGGCGCCGGTGACCCGCACAAGGTGGCCGAGATGGCCCTCGAACGCGCCGAGCGGCTGGGCGCTCGCATCGTCATCCCGGAAGACGACGAGTGGCCGCGGACGGTGCGTGACCTGACCAAGCTGCTCGGCCGCCCGGCCGACGACCGCATCGACCGCGACGTCGCACCACCGCTGTGCCTGTGGGTGCGCGGCACGCCCCGGCTGGACGAGTCGCTCGCCCAGTCGGTGGCGGTGGTCGGTGCCCGGGCCTCCACCCACTACGGCGAGCACGTGGCGACCACCCTCGCCTACGAGCTGGCCGAGCGGGAGTGGACGATCGTCTCCGGTGGCGCCTACGGGATCGACGCCGCCGCCCACCGCGGCGCTCTCAACGCCGGCGGGCTCACCGTCGCCGTGCTCGCCTGTGGCGTCGACCGGCCGTACCCGTCCGGCAACACCGGCCTCTTCGACCGCATCGCTGACGCGGGGCTCCTGGTCAGCGAGTGGCCGCCCGGCACGGTGCCGGTCCGCCACCGCTTCCTGATCCGCAACCGCGTCATCGCGGCCGCCACCCGTGGCACCGTGGTGGTCGAGGCGTCCGCGCGCAGCGGCGCCAGCCAGACCCTCCGCCGCGCGATCGCGCTCGGCCGCCGCCCGATGGTGGTGCCGGGCCCGGTCACGTCAGCGATGTCGGTTGGCTGCCACGAGCTGCTGCGCGACCACCTTGAAGTGCGACTGGTCACCGGCGCCGCCCACGTGCTCGAAGAGGTCGGCCACATCGGCAGCGACCTGGCACCCCGCCCACGCGGCCCCCAGCGCCCGCACGACAGCCTCGACGCCGAGTCGGCGATGGTGCTGGAGTCGGTCCCCCGCCGCGGTTCCGCCGGCCCGGACGAGCTGGCCGCAAAGGCTGGCATCGACATCCGCACGGCGATGCGCAAGCTCACGCTGCTGGAGAGCCTGGGCTTCGTCGTTCGCCGCGCCAGCGGGTACGTGTTGGCTCCCAAGCCCCGCTCGTCCCGCGCTAGCGCATCTCCGCCCGACGCCGGGCCGGGGCCCTCGACCGCCAGCACCAACCGCCGCAAGGCCGCCGCCAGCGCACTACCACCCAACGCCGACTCAGCTCCCACGACCACCAGCACCAGTCGCCGCAGGGCCGCTGCCGGCGCGCCTCCGCCCGACAGCCTCAAGGCCGTGCCAGCCTCAGCGCCGCCCCTCGACGGCGACCACCGCGCGGCCGCCGTCAGCGGTACTCGTCGCGCGGCCGGGTCGCGAGCCCTGAAAGAGCGCGAGACCGGCGCGGCGTCTTGACACCCTACGGCCCCGGCTTCCACGGTCAGCGGTGTGAAGCGAAAGAGCGTCAGCATCCGGGCGATCCACGAGGGTCTCCCCCAGCCGATGCGCGACGCGGTCGACGACTTCGCGGACCACCTCGCCCGCGTCGACAACCGCTCGGCGCACACGGTCCGTGCGTACGTCGGCGACGTCGTCTCGCTCTTGGAGCACGCCGCACTGATGGGTTGCGCCGCACCGGGTGACATCGACATCGCGGTGCTCCGCAGCTGGCTGGCCAAGCTCCGCACGCTGGGCGCAGCCCGTGCCTCCCTGGCTCGGCGGGCCGCTTCAGCCCGTACCTTCAGCGCCTGGGCTCATCGCGCCGGCCGGCTCGCCACCGATGTCGGCGCCCAGTTGGCCAGCCCGAAGGCCCACCGGGACCTGCCGGCCGTGCTCCGCGCCGACCAGGCCGAAGCACTGGTACTCGCCCCCGGAGACGAGGCCTCCCCCGTGCTGCTGCGCGACCGTGCGCTGCTGGAGCTGCTGTACGCCACGGGCATCCGTGTCAGCGAGCTGTGCGGGCTGGACGTGGCCGACGTGGACCGTGGTCGCCGCGTGGTGCGCGTACTGGGCAAGGGCGGCAAGGAGCGCTCCGTCCCCTATGGACTGCCCGCGGAGCAGGCGATCGACGACTGGCTCCGCCTGGGCCGCGGCGCCCTCTCCACTCGGTCCAGTGGCGACGCCCTGCTGCTCGGCGCGCGCGGCGGTCGCCTACAGCCGACGATCGCGAGGCGCATCGTGAGCGGCTACGCCCGCGCCGCCGGCCTGCCACACACCAGCCCGCACGGCCTCCGCCACTCCGCCGCCACCCACCTGCTGGAGGGAGGCGCCGACCTGCGGGCGGTGCAGGAGCTGCTGGGCCACGCGTCCCTGTCCAGCACCCAGATCTACACCCACGTCTCCGTCGAACGCCTCCGCGCCGCGTACCGCCAGGCTCATCCCCGCGCCTAACGCCATCTCGCCGCCTCGCCCGCCTAGGAGAGGGACGATCCGGCGCGATGTGCGGACCCGCGCCGGAGTTGAGGGCAGACGCGTCCGGTTGAATCACACGCAGGACGGCGGTGCGGGGGCCGCGTAGGGTTGGCGCGTGGGAGGTGCGGTGGTCGAGGGCGTGCACGTCGGCTGGGACCGGATCCAGGAGAGCTTCTCCCTCGACCCCGCCATCGCGTACCTCAACCACGGCGCCCGCGGTGCCGTCCCGGTCGCGGTGCAGCGAGCCCAGCAGCGGGTACGCGACGAGGGCGAGACCAACCCGATCCGCTACTTCCGCGACCTGCCCGAGCGCATCGCGCACACTCGGCGCTTCATCTCCGCCTTCCTTGGGGCGGACCCGGAAGGCTCAGCGTTAGTGGGCAACACCACCATCGGTGCGGCGATCGTGCTCCAGTCTCTCGGCCTGCGCGCGGGTGACGAGGTGCTGATGACCGACCACCGGTACGGTGCGATCGCCTTCACCGCGGAGCGCGAGTGCCGTCGCACCGGCGCCACCGTACGCACGGTCGGCGTGCCGCTCGACGCGGACGACGAGGAGGCCACCGCTACGGTCGCGAAGGCCCTCCAGCCCGGCCGCACCCGGCTGCTCATCGTCGACCAGATCTCCTCGCCGACGGCCCGCCTCTTCCCGGTCGAGAAGATCGTGGCGGCCGCCCGCGAACGCGACGTGCCCGTCCTCGTCGATGCCGCACACGTCCCCGGCATGCTACCCACGGCGGTGGACGCGATCGGCGCCGACTTCTGGGTCGGCAACCTGCACAAGTGGGCGTACGCACCACGCGGCACCGCCCTGCTGAGCGTCGCCCCGCGCTGGCGCGACCGTATCGACCCGCTCGCCGTCTCGTGGCAGCAGCACAATGGCTACCCGGCTCGTGTGGAGTGGCAAGGCACGCTGGACTACACGCCGTGGCTCGCCGCACCGACCGGACTCTTCGTGCTGCGGACACTCGGTGCGGAGCGGGTGCGAGCCCACAACGCCGACCTGGCCACCTACGGTCAGCGAGTGGTGGGGGCCGCGCTCGGCCTGACGGCCGAGGAACTGCCCGACCCAGGCGCTCCCGAGATCGCGATGCGCATCCTGCCACTGCCGGCGGGCGTCGCGACCACCTTCGAGGCGGCGGAGCGCCTCGCCACCCGGATCGAGGAGGAACTGGCCACCGTCGTGGCGGTAATGTCGTGGAGCGGCCGTGGGTGGCTGCGGCTGTGCGGCCAGGTCTACAACCGCCACGACGAGTACGACCGCCTAGCCGAGCGGCTGCCTGCCTTTCTGCGCCGCCTTCACTGAGCCCGGGAGCCTCGATCACGCACGCACCGCTGAGCCCGCGACCCTGAAGCGCAGGCAC
Source organism: Phytohabitans maris (assembly GCF_031085175.1). Classification (GTDB taxonomy): domain Bacteria; phylum Actinomycetota; class Actinomycetes; order Mycobacteriales; family Micromonosporaceae; genus Phytohabitans; species Phytohabitans maris. The sequence goes on along the minus strand of NZ_JAVHUY010000021.1, from coordinate 3,637 downwards.
CGCCGGCCCGGCGACTCCTAATAAGGCACCCGCTGCGCCAGCGGCCCGCTGACAACGCCTCCACTGAGCAGAGGCCCGACAAGCCCACACCAGCGGCCCGACAGCTACGCATCCGCCGAGCCGGCGGCCCCAGACAACGCCTCCGGTAGGCAAGTGGGCCACCAGACACCGCTTCCACTGAGCCGGCGGGCCCCAGACAACGCCTCCGCTGAACAAAGGCTCCAAGAGTATGCCTCCGCTGGGCGGACGGGCCGGACCAGGACTACAGCAGATCAGGGCGGGTCGATCTCCGGCTCGTAGGCTCGGGCCAGGCGGGAGGCATGACGGGCCTGCAGGCCGGCCATCCGGCGGGCAGCGAGCAATCGCCGGTGCTCGGCTTGGACGGCTCGCCGTCGCGCAGTTCGCTCGATGGCGGCTCGGATGCGCACTCGCCACTCCGGCTCATCGGCGATGGCCTCCATCGCAGCCTCGCCGACCGGCCGCTCAGGCCCATCCGACCGCTCAGGTCCATCCGACGACCATTGGGGCCCGCCCCGCCGCTCAGCACTGAACGAACGCTCACCACTCGACCGCCCGCCACCGCCGGACGACCGTTCACCACCGGAACGCGAATCGACATTGGACCATCGGTCACCGCTGGACATCCGGTCACCGCCGGAAAGCCGCGCGCTATGGGAGGGCCGGTCACCGCCGGCCGATCGCTCGACGCTGGACCACCGCTCAGCCCCGGACAGCCGCTCAGCGCTGGACGAACGCTCATCACCCGACCGCCCGCCACCACCGGACGACCGCTCACCACCAGAACGCGAATCAACGCTAGACGATCGGTCGCCGCTCGACCGACGCTCACCGCCGGACGGCCGCGAAGCCCCGGACAGCCGCTCAGCACTGAACGAACGCTCATCACCCGACCGCCCGCCACCACCGGACGACCGCTCACCACCAGAACGCGAATCAACGCTAGACGATCGGTCGCCGCTCGACCGACGCTCACCGCCGGACGGCCGCCCAGCACCGGACGAGCGTGCGGCGTCAGGCGGGCGCGCGGCGTCGGATGGGCGCTTGGCAGTTTGGGGCTCGGGGGTCATCGGAGCACTCGCAGACCGAACGCTGCACCACCGGCGGTCTGTGCCGGTGCTGCCAGGGGCAGTAGGCGGACACGGCCCAGGCCGAGGAGGGCCAGTGGGTCGAGGTACTCGTCGCCGCGCCTCAGGCCCCAATGTAGGCAGGCCGCCGCAGGGCAGCCGGCGTGTCCGGCGGCCAGCGTGCCGATCTGGTCGCCGGGTGCCACTGTCTGTCCGGCGTGGACGGTGGGCTCCAGGGGCTCGTAGGTGGTGCGTAGCCCGTTCGGGTGGGTGACGCTCACGACGCCGCGGCCCGCCACGCTGCCGGCGAAGTGGACTGTGCCGCCGCCCGCCGCGCGCACCGGGACGCCCGCCGTGGCCGCAAGGTCGACGCCGCGGTGGCCGGCCAGCCACGGGCGCGGTGGTGGGTCGAAGCGTCGCGCCACATGCGGCGGTCCGTCCAGCGGCCACCGGAACTCCCCGGCGGGCACCGGCGCCACGGCGACGACCCGGACGAAGACCGAAGGCGGCACGGGACCCGAGAGCCGCACCAAGCCCGAGGTCTGCGGGAAGCCCGGGGCCTGAACGAACCGCGCGGGCTGGACAGAAGCTGGCTGGACAGAAGCGGGCCGGGCAGAAGCGGGCCGGGCAGACCCGGGGGCTCCAGCCACTACGGGCGGCGGACCGACCAGGGACAGCATGATCGCAAATAGCCACACCAACACCTGCATGGAGGGCAGCATCGGGCGGCTCGGGGAGAAGGACAATCGGGCCACGGTCAGCCTGTGGATGGGCGGGCCTGCTGTGGATAACGTCCGGAAATCTGGTTGATCTGCTAAGGGATCACCGAAGAATAACTAGCGTTTCTGCTTCGTGCGGGTGTCTGATGTGGTATGGCCGTGACGGTGGAGACCGAGTTGGTGTTGGCGGGGAAGTTTCGGGTGCTGTTTCCGCATTTGGATGAGCGGCAGCGTCGGTTGTTGATGGCTGCCGAGGCTCGCGCGTTGGGGTATGGCGGGATCCGGGCGGTGGCGCGGGCTGCCGGGGTGGCCGAGAACACGGTGGCTCGTGGAGTGTCCGATCTAGACGCTGGCGGTCAGCCGTTGGGTCGCACGCGTCGGCCTGGCGGTGGTCGGAAGCGGCTAGTCGAGTTGGATCCTGAGCTGCGCGCGGCGTTGCTGGCGTTGGTCGAGCCGGACGAGCGGGGCGATCCGATGTCGCCGCTGCGGTGGACGACGAAATCCACCCGCCGACTGGCCGAGGAGTTGACCCGGCAGGGCCACCGCATCGGCGCGGACACTGTCGCTGACCTGCTGCGGGCGGAGGGATTCAGCCTGCAGGCCCCGACCAAGACCATCGAGGGCAAGCGGCACCCGGACCGGGACGCCCAGTTCCGCTACATCAACGACCAGGTCAAGAACTATCAGGACGCTGGAGATCCGGTCATCAGCGTGGACACCAAGAAGAAGGAACTCGTCGGGCAGTTCAGCAACCCGGGCCGGCAGTGGCGGCCCAAGGGCGAACCGGTCGCCACGCGCACGCACGACTTTCCCAGCGACAGCCTGGGCAAGGTCGTGCCCTACGGCGTCTACGATCTGGCCGCTGACGCCGGTTGGGTCAACGTCGGCACCGATCACGACACCGCCGCGTTCGCGGTCGAGTCGATCCGCCGCTGGTGGAACGCGATCGGTCGCGCCGACTACCCGACCGCCGGGCGGCTGCTGATCACCGCGGACGCGGGCGGGTCCAACGGCTACCGCACCCGGGCCTGGAAGACCGAGTTGGCCGCGTTCGCCGCACAGACCGGGCTGCGGGTCACCGTCTGCCACTTCCCACCCGGCACCTCGAAGTGGAACAAGGTCGAGCACCGGCTCTTCAGCCACATCACAATGAACTGGCGCGGCCGGCCCCTGGAAAGCCACGAGGTCGTCGTGCAATCCATCGCCGCCACGACCACCCGCACCGGGCTACGCGTGCACGCCGAACTGGACACCGGCCAGTACCCGACCGGCGTCGAGGTCAGCGACGCCGACATGGCCGCCGTGCCGATCGCCAGACACGCCTTCCACGGCGACTGGAACTACACCCTGCACCCGCAACCAACGATCGGGGACGCCGCCCACCAGCCCGACCGTCCGGCGCCCGACCCAGCCCTGCTATCAGATCCGCTGCTGACCGGACTGTCCACACAGGACCTCCAACAGCTGACCACCGACCTCGACGAGCTGCGCCAAACCCACCGCGACGCCCGACACGAGCAGGCCGCCCGCCTCGCCCAACAGCAAGGCAAACGCACCCACGCGCCAAGGTCCGGCCGGCCACCCCGATTCACCTTGCCCGACCAGGTCTTGGCCACGATCCTGCACCTACGCCTGCAACTGCCTGAGCCGACCCTGGCGGCGATGTTCACCACCAGCCGCCACACCATCCGCCGAGCCATCAACGAAATCCAGCCCTTGCTGAAACTGCACGGAACCACGATCGCACCCATGCCGGAACCGACCACCCTGACCCACCTGTTGCAAACCATTACAGAACAGACAGAGCCTGCGAGTTGATTATCTGCGATCCCT
>NZ_JAVHUY010000020.1 GCF_031085175.1 Phytohabitans maris | reverse complement strand
AGAGGGCATCTGATCTCAATACGGGATAATTTGGTATAGGCGCGACGATGTATTCGAAAACAACATCCCACACGTAGTCCATCTGGTCTGGTACAGCACGTGGGTGACCGCTTCCCGACGCCCGTACCGAACCGACCTGTCCGACGCGCGCTGGGCGTTGATCGAGCCGATCCTGACGCGGTGGCGGGCGGACCGGGTCGGGTTGGGGATAGCGCCGATACAACATGACCTACGCGAGATCGTGAACGCGGTCCTGTACATCAACCGGACCGGGATTCCATGGGAGTACCTGCCGCACGACTTCCCTCCACATAAGACGGTTTACCACTACTATGCGTTGTGGGAAAAGGACGGCACGACTGAAGCGATCCACGAGGCGCTGCGCCGCAGGGTGCGGCGGGCCGCCGGGCGGGCCGAGGAGCCCAGCGCGGCGATCATCGACGCGCAGACGGTCAAGACCTCCAACAATGTTCCAGAGTCATCGCAAGGAATCGACGCCGGCAAGCGGATCAAGGGCCGGAAACGGCACATCGCCACAGACGTGCTCGGCCTGCTGCTGGTCGTGTTGGTCACTGCGGCGAGTGTGCACGACACGGCCGGCGGCCGATACGTGGTCGACGAGCTCGCCGCCCACCGACCAGATGTGGTCAGGGTGTGGGTGGATGCCGGCTACAAGCAGAGCGTCATCGACCAGGGCGCGGCACACGGCATCGATGTCGTGGTGGTGACCAAGGATCCCGACCAGCGCGGGTTCAAACCGCAACCCAAGCGGTGGGCGATCGAGCGGACCTTGGGCTGGCTGATGCTTCATCGCCGGCTGGTCCGGGACTACGAGGCCGACCCGGCCCGATCCCGGACGATGATTCTCTGGGCAATGATCGACAACATGTCCCGGCGGTTAACCGGAGAATCAACATCGACGTGGCGCACCACCCCAACAAATACGGACATTATCTGTCAGTTATAGATCAGATGCCCTCTAACGACTAGAAGGGAGCTTCGATCACAGCCCATCACCCCTGCGCCGCGCCGCCGGCTGCGGTTTGTGGAGCGGACCTGTATCAGGGGGGCGGTCTCTGGGCTCCTCATCCCAGAGGGACGCCCCGACCGCGCCTCTGGGCGTCCTTCTCGCACGCGCGGGACGGTCTCGGGGGCGGTCCCGCGCGTGCACGACCGGCCCGGGCATCAAGGGCAGGTCCGGGGTGGCCGGGGGGCGGTCCGGGACTGTGGGAGGGGGGCCTTGATGCTGGGCCGGTCGTGCGGGCGAGCCGGTCGTGCCCGCGAGCCGGTCCTGCGCGCGAGCCGGTCCTGCGGGAAGAGCGCGGGGAGGAGCCGGGGGCCAGGGGGAGAGAGCGCCCGGGGGCCAGGGCGAGAGAGCCGGGTCCGCCGAAAGAGCCGGGCAAGCAAAACGCCCCGGTGGCCTGGAGCCCGGGGCGTTGATGCTGTGTGTGGTGCTGTTTTGTCAGGCGGAGTGAGCGCGGACCCGCAGGCCGCCGCGACGCTTGACGGCGCGTCGCTCCTCTTCGCTCATCCCGCCCCAGACGCCGGCGTCCTGACCGGAGTCGAGCGCCCACTGCAGGCACTCGTCGGTCACGGAGCAGCGCCGGCAGACGGCCTTCGCCTGCTCGACCTGCAGGAGCGCCGGGCCGGACGTCCCAATCGGGAAGAACAGCTCCGGGTCCTCGTCGCGGCAGGCAGCATGGTGGCGCCAGTCCATGGCGGCAACACTCCTCGTTCTGGATCGGTGGCAATTAATGCGGTGGAACTCTATTTGCGTCCGCGGTGCCGATCGCGACTTTGCGCATTCATCCGATCGGCAGCGCGTTAGCAGGCCTTTGGACCGGTCAAGCTGCGTGAACTTGCCACACGGCGGGCATGCCCGCGCAACTTCCCGGTAACTCGTTTCGCTTGTGAATACTTTCACGAACTCCCGCGATGTCAAGGGGGACGCTCGGAAAAAATCTGAGCGGGTGAGCAAGCCCACAACCCCTTTGTCCGGATTTTGACCCTGGGTCAGCACCCGGTGTGCGACAGTCACCAGTCAATGTAGTACAGTCCCGGCTGCATTGCCGACATTTCCGGCGTAATCCGTGGGGGTGGTTGTGCCGGTGCGGCGCAGGAGGCGTCTCTCAGCAGATTACGCGCAGTGCGCCCGGGACGCTCGTGAAACGGACTTTTTCTCGCTCGCCGAGGTAGTCGCCGTCCAGCTGGAACGCCTGCGGACGCTCCGCTAGCAGGGAAAACTCCGAGACGTCGTGCAGTCGTACCACTTGTGCCCCGTGCGGCTCGCGATCGCGGGACAGGAGCTGCGTCACTGTGCGTGTTGTGCTGGGCACGCGTAGTCGACGGAGGGCCAGTACGTCAAGACCGAGGTCGAACGACGCGTCCGGGTTGGGGTTGATCGCGCGGTCGCCGAGGAAGGTCCACGGGGCGGTGTTTTGGATGATGACGGTCGATAGCTCGGCCTCGGCCGTCTCGCCCGGCTGCTCGAGCGTGATCGCCGGGTGCCGCCGGTCCATCGCCGTGAAGTACTGGGTGACCGCGGAGCGCATATAAAGGGCGGGAGTGGAGGTGCGCCCGCGGAGCCGGGCCTGCTCGACCCGCCGCACGACCGAGGCGTCCAGCCCCAGTCCCGCGCAGAACGTGAAGTACCGGTCGTCCGCCCGCCCCAGCCCGATCGTGCGTATCCGGCCGGCGTGGAGCGCCTCGAGGATCACGCTCGCGCCCTCGGCCCAGCCCTTGGGGAGCCCGAGCGCGCGGGCGAAGACGTTGGTCGAACCGCCGGGCACCACCGCCAGCGCCGGCCGGGTCTCCGCCGGCGCGCCCGCCATCAGGCCATTGACCGCCTCGTTGATCGTGCCGTCGCCGCCGAGCGTGAAGAGCACGTCGACGCCGCCGGCGGCGGCTTCCCGGGCGAGCGTGGTGGCGTGCCCCCGCCGGCGGGTGTGCTCCACCCTCAGCTCGAACTCGCTGCGCAGCGCCCGCACGAGCACGTCCCGCGCGCGCTCGCTGGTGGTGGTCGCCTTGGGGTTGACGACCAGTAACGCCCGCATGGGCGGGACTGTACCCGCTGGCGAGTATCGTGTGCGCGTGATCCAGGACTCCCCGGCGCTCCCCGGCACGCTGCGCTGGGCGGTGTGGCTGCTGCTGGGCGAGGCGGCCGCGGTCGCGCTCGTCGCCGCCTACCTGGTCTACGAAGACCTCACCGGCACCGCCAACAACATCGTCGTGGCGCTCATGGTGACCGCCTTCGCGGCCGCCGGCGCGGCGCTGCTCTTCGTGCTGGCCCGGGCGCTGGCGGCGCGCCGGGCGGGTGCCCGCGGGCCGGCCATCGTGCTCCAGTTGATGCTGCTGCCGATCGGCTACTTCATGATCCAGGGCGGCCTGCCCTGGGCCGGCGTCCCGATCATCGCGGTCGCCGTCGCGGTGGGGGCGCTGCTTGTCACTCCATCGAGTACCAAAGCGCTCGGTCTAGGCTGAACACGACACTCGAACGGATGGCTCTGCCACCGTTTGCGCGCCACCGCCCCTAAAGTGTCGCCGTGGGTGTAGAGGGGGCAGTGCGGCCACCGGCGTACCAGACGCTCGCGGAAGACCTCCGGGCCGAGATCACATCAGGGCGGCTCCAGCCGGGCGAGCGGCTGCCGACCGAGCCACAGCTGTGCGCCCGTTCCGGAGTGAGCCGCAGCACCGTACGGGAAGCGCTCCGCCTGCTGGCCAGCCAGCATCTCATCGTGACCACCCGGGGCGTGACCGGCGGCAGCTTCGTCGCCCACCCGAGCCCGGAAAACCTCTCCGACACGCTCTCCACCGGGCTCAACCTGCTGATCAACGCCTCCACCGCCAGCCTCTGCGACCTCCTGGAGGTGCGCGAGTCGCTGGAGGTGCCGGCGGCCGGACAGGCGGCCCGGCGGCGTTCCGAGGAGCACCTCGCCGCGATGGAGCTGGCGCTCTTCGACCCGCGGACGGCGGACGTGCCGGCGATGCTCGTCGCCCACCGGCTCTTTCACGCCGCTCTCGGCGCGGCCACCGGCAACCCGCTCTACGAGCTGCTCAGCCGGCCGCTCTACCAGGTGGCCAACGAGCGTGAGGTGGCCGCGACGGCCCCGCCGGGCTTCTGGCTCCAGATCGACGCCGACCACCGGGAGCTCCTGCGCTGCGTCCGGGCCCAGGACGCGGAGGGCGCGACGAAGGTCGCCTGCGACCACATCACCTTCATCCGGACCGCGCTCGCGCCGCGCGTCTGAGCCCGCTGACCGAGGCCCAAAGACCGAAGATCTTGAGCTACCGCGACGCCCGTCGTGGTCCGGACCGTTGCGCGGGGCCCCCGGGGAAACGTGGAGCGCAGCGGAGCGTCTTTCTTGGGGTGCATTCCCGCGGCCTTGCTCTCCGCGGTCGCGCAACCCCGAACCCTCAGGGAGAGCGCCGGGTCAGCAGGCGGATCGAGGCGCGGTCGCCCTCGGCGGTGGCGGACGCGGCGGTGGTGAGCGCGGTGAGCACCTTCCACGCGAAGGAGGACTCGGCCGGCAGCCGCGCGCCGCGCACGGTGTTGACCGCGACCTCGACGCTCAGCGCGTCGTCGGTGACCGAGAAGCGGCACTCGAGCTCGGCGTCCCGGCTCGCGATCGCCAGGAGCATCGCGCACGCCTCGTCGACGGCGATCCGCAGGTCTTCGATCTCGTCGAGGGCGAAGTGCAGTCGTGCCGCGAGGCCGGCCGTGGCTGTGCGTAGCACCCCCAGGAAACCGACGTCGGCCGGCACGGTGAGCAACACGACGTCGTCTTCGATCACCGGCTCCACATGCACTGTCAGCTGACTCACCCCGCCCAGCGACTCTACCGGTTCATGACCAATCGACGGGCTCCCGTGTCGCCAGTTTGTGGAGGGCCGGCCCGGAGAGGCGGTACGGGATCCACTCGTCCATGGCCGCCGCCCCGAGCGCACCGTAGAAGTCGCGGGCCGGGTTCCAGTGCAGGACCCACCAGTCGAGCCGCTGGTACCCGCGTTCGACGCAGATCCGCGCGAGGGTGGTGAGCAGCAGCCGCCCGGCCCCGGTGCGCCGGGCCGCGGGGCGGACGTAGAGGTCCTCCAGATAGATCCCGTGCACGCCTTCCCAGGTGGAGAAGTTCAGAAACCACAGCGCGTACCCGATGATGTCGCCGGAGGGCGCGCCACCGCGGACCGCGACGTGGCCGAAGAGCGCCGGCTGCGGCCCGAAGAGGGCGGTGTGGAGCTGGGGCTCGGTGAGGTGGCACTGCTCGGGCGCCCGCTCGAACTCGGCGAGCTCGTGCACCATAGCGACGACGGCCGGCACGTCATCGGGACGTGCCGGCCGGATCGTGACCTCGGAGGGAGCGGGCGTCACGCCTGCTTGGTCTCCCAGAAGATCTTGGAGATCTCCTCGATCTTGCTCAGCAGCTCGTCGGCCTTCGCCGGGTCGGCCGAGCCCTTGGCGCCGGCGGCTCCGGCGAGCTTGGTGGCCTCGTTGAAGAGCTGGTGCAGGTGCGGGTACTTCTCGAAGTGTGGCGGCTTGAAGTAGTCGGTCCACAGCACCCACAGGTGGTGCTTGACCAGCTCGGCACGCTGCTCCTTGATGATCAGGCACCGCGTGCGGAACTCGGGATCGGTGTTCGCCTGGTACTTTTCGGCGATCGCCTTGACCGACTCGGCCTCGATCCGTGCCTGCGCCGGGTCGTAGACGCCGCAGGGCAGGTCGCAGTGGGCACTGACCACCGTGCGCGGAGCAAGAATGCGTGGAAGTCGCATAAGGACCCTCCATGACGTTTGCGATGATCCGGGAAAGACCCTACTCCTCGTCCGACTGCCCCACGTGCGAGAGGTGAAACACACATGCCGTTCGCGGTTCTCGTGCGCGGCCCCTCAATGGCACCGACGCTGCGCCACGGCGACGCGCTGATCGTGCGGCGCGGAGGCCGCGCGGTGCGGCCGGGTGACGTCGTCGTGGCGAGGTTTCGCTCCCGTCCCGACCTGCTCGTGGTCAAGCGGGCGGTCCGTGCCGAAGACGGCGGTTGGTGGGTACACGGAGACAACCAGCTCGTCACGGATGACTCCCGGGCCTACGGGGTAGCCGACGTCGTGGGTCGGGTGGTGCTGCGCTACTGGCCCCGGCCGGGGTTTATGCTCAAGTTTCGGACCGGGTGACCCCCGCACCGCGCACCGCCCCTCGTGCACTCACCGTCGAGTGCAGAGCCGGCGGCCGAAGCGTTCGCCGCCAGGGGGCGAGCGAGGAAACACACGTGGGGAGTCACCGCATGTCATCATCGTCCAATTTGGATCCCGTCTTCGCGCTGCATCGCGGCGGCAAGATGGCCGTCGCCGCCACCGTCCCGCTGACCAGTCGCGAGGACCTCTCGCTCGCGTACACGCCGGGGGTGGCCCGGGTCTGCGAGGCGATCGCGACCGAGCCGGACCTGGCCGCCGAGTACACCTGGACCGGCCACACCGTCGCCGTCGTGACCGACGGGACCGCCGTGCTGGGCCTGGGCAACATCGGCCCGCGCGCCGCGATGCCGGTCATGGAGGGCAAGGCGGTGCTCTTCAAGCAGTTCGGCGGCGTGGACGCGGTGCCGATCTGCCTCGACACCCAGGACGTCGACGAGATCGTGGCGGTGGTGAGCGCGCTGGCGCCCTCGTTCGGCGGGATCAACCTGGAGGACATCTCCGCGCCCCGGTGCTTCGAGGTCGAGCGGCGGCTCGACGAGGCGCTGCCGATCCCGGTCTTCCACGACGACCAGCACGGCACGGCGATCGTCGTGCTCGCCGCCCTGCGCAACGCGATCACCCTGCTCGACCGCAAGATGGACGACCTGAGCGTGGTGGTGAGCGGCGCGGGCGCGGCCGGCGTCGCGGTCACCAGGATGCTGATCGCCGGCGGGGTCGACGCCGACCGGGTCGTGGTCGCCGACTCGCGCGGGATCATCCACGGCGGGCGGAGCGACCTCACCCCCGTCAAGGCCGAGCTCGCCGCCACCACCAACGGCGCGGTCCGCCACGGCCGCGTCGCCACCGGCGGTATCGCCGACGCGCTCGCCGGCGCGGACGTGCTGATCGGGGTCTCCGGCGGCCAGATCCCCGAGGAAGCGGTGGCCGGCATGGCGCCGGAGGGGATCGTCTTCGCGCTCGCCAACCCCACGCCCGAGGTGCACCCCGACGTCGCGTCCCGGTACGCGGCGCTGGTCGCCACCGGCCGCAGCGACTTCCCGAACCAGATCAACAACGTGCTCGCGTTCCCCGGCGTCTTTCGCGGTGCCCTGGACGCGCGGGCGACGACCGTTACCGACGGCATGAAGGTGGCCGCCGCGGAGGCCATCGCCGGCGTGGTGGCCGACGCGCTGCGGGCCGACGCGATCGTGCCCTCGCCGCTCGACCCGCGGGTGGCGCCGGCGGTGGCCGAGGCTGTGGCGGATGCCGCCCGGCGTGACGGAGTCGCCCGCGGCGCGTGACGCCTTTGCTAGCGTGCCGATCATGCGAGCCGCGTACGCCTCCACGTTCGATGACGACAACCCGCTCACCGCGCTTGTGGTGGGGGAGCAGCCGGAGCCGGCCCTGCCCGGACCCGACTGGGTGACGATCGAGGTCAAGGCCAGCTCCCTCAACCACCACGACCTCTGGTCGCTGCGCGGCGTCGGGCTCTCCGCCCAGCAGCTGCCGATGATCCTCGGCTGCGACGCGGCGGGCGTCGACCCGTCCGGCGCGGAGGTCGTCGTGTACCCGGTGATCCTCGACAAGGACGACCCGCGCGGCTACTCGCTGCTCTCCGAGCGCCACCCCGGCACGATCGCCGAGCGGGTCGCGGTGCCCCGCGCCAACGCGGTGCCCAAGCCGGCCGGCATGTCGTTCGCGGACGCCGCCTGCCTGCCGACCGCCTGGCTGACCGCGTACCGGATGCTCACCACCCGCGGCCGGGTCGGCGAGGGCGAGTCGGTGCTGGTGCAGGGGGCCGGGGGCGGGGTGGCCACCGCGGCGGTGGTGCTGGCCGTCGCGCTCGGCAAGCGGGTGTACGCCACGAGCCGCGACGCCGCCAAGCGGGCCCGCATCGCCGAGCTCGGCGCGACCGCGCTGGAGCCCGGCGCCCGCCTGCCGGAGCGGGTCGACGTGGTGATCGAGACGGTGGGCGCGGCGACGTTCGAGCACTCGCTCAAGTCGGCGGCCTCCGGCGCCCGCATCGTGGTCTCCGGCGCCACCTCCGGCCACGAGCCCAAGGTCAACCTCCGCCGCGTCTTCGCGATGCAGCTGGAGATCCTGGGCACCTCCATGGGTACGCCCGAGGAGCTGGCCGCCCTGCTCGCCCTCCTCCAGGAGCGGGGGATCAGCCCGGTGGTCGACAGCGTGTTCCCGTTCTCCGATGTGGAGGGCGCCTTCGCCCGCCTCGACTCCGGCGAGGTCTTCGGCAAGGTGGTCGTCGACCACACCCGGTAGCGGTGGGCGTTCAGCCGAGCTTGTCGTCGAGGCGGCCCAGGCCGGCGGACTCGGCGTCGTCCGGGAGGCGGCGCTTGGCGTCGGCGTCGCCGTAGAGGGACCATCGCCAGAAGTCGAGCGTCGAGTCGGCCACCACGTCGAACGCCTCGTTGCCGTCGCGCAGCAGCGACTGGCCGTGGTCGCCGTCGGGCAGCGTGAGGAACGCCTTGGGCCACGGCACGCTCGCGTAGACGGCCTGGCCGGAGGCGTACGAGACGACCGAGTCCCGCTGGCCGTGTACGAACAGCAGCGGCGCCGGCGGGCCGGTGAAGCCCAGCCCCACGCCGAGCGCGCTGCCGGCGAGCACGATGCCCGCGTCCAGCCGCTCGTCGCGGGCCACGCTGAAGAGGCCGATCGTCGTGATGCCGCCGGCGGAGTGACCGGCCGCCGCGAGCCGGTCGGTGGCGAGGCGCCCGCGCAGGGCGTCGCCCGCCCGCCGGTCCAGCTTGAGGACCTCGGTCAGTACGTACGTGGCGTCGGCCGGCTGGTTGACCACGTCAAGCGCGTCGAAGCGCTCGGCGCCACCGCTCGTGTGCGGGTACACCGGGGCGGCGATCACGAACCCGGCCGACGCCCAGCGCTCCAGCAGCGGCGCGTAGTCACCGGGGCGGCCGGTCAGCCCGTGGCTGAACAGGATCACCGGCAAGCGCCCGGCGTCCGCGTCCGGGTACCAGATCGTCACCGGCAGCGGCCGGTCGGCGCCGCGGCGCAGGCGCAGCTGGCGGGTGTCCACCTCGAAGGTCTGCCGCGGTGCCCGCCCGGTCGCCGCCGGGGCGGGAGCGGTCGAGGTCACCGCGGGCGCCGGTGGCGCGGACGTGGTGGCCGGGCGGGGCAGGGAGACCGAGCAGCCGGTGAGCAGGAGGACGGAGGCGGCGGCGAGGCTAGCGCGCAACGACGCCTCCGGCGCCTACGAGCCGGACGAGGTCGGGCAGCACCGCGCCGAGCGGCGCGTCGAGCGTGAGCGCCGCGTACGGGTCGCCGCGGGTCGCACCGCGGTTGACGATCGCCACCGGGATGCCGAGTTTCGCCGCCCGCAGCACGAACCGCCGCCCCGACATCACCGTCAACGACGACCCCAGTACGAGCAGCATCCGCGCGCTCTCCACCAGCCCGAAGCTGGCGTCCACCCGCGGCCGTGGCACCGTCTCGCCGAAGAAGATCACGTCGGGCTTGAGCGTGCCCCGCCCGCAGGCCCGGCAGCCGACCAGGCGAAACCGCTCCGCCGCCGCGTCCGGCAGCTCGACGTCGCCGTCCGGGTTGACCGCGAGCACCTGGGCGTGAAACTCGGGGTTGACCAGCCGCAGCCGCCGGTCGAGCTCGTCCCGCATGGTCCCGTCTCCGCAGTCGAGGCAGATCACCCGGTCGAGGTTGCCGTGCAGCTCGATCACCTCGGTGCACCCGCCGGCCTGGTGCAGCCCGTCGACGTTTTGCGTGATGACGCCGCGGAGCAGCCCGCCGGCGTGGAGGTCGGCGATGGCCCGGTGCCCGGAGTTGGGCTCGGCGCGCGCGATCGTCCGCCAGCCGACGTGGCTGCGCGCCCAGTACCGCCGCCGCGCGAGCGGGTCACGGGTGAAGGTCTGGTAGGTCATCGGCGCGTGCCGCGCCTGCACGCCGTCCGGCCCGCGGTAGTCCGGAATGCCGGAGTCGGTGGAGATGCCGGCGCCGGTGAGGACAGCGACGCCACCCTCCCCGACCATCTCGGCCAGCCGCTCGGTCCCGTCGATCACCCATCCATGGTGCCTCAGCCCCCGCCGGCACTCACCCTCCGCTCTCCACAAGCCCCGGCCTCCCGGCCACCGTCGCGGTGCGGCTGGTTGGTTGCGGCTGAAGCTCGGTGATGGGCTGTATCGAAGCTCCCCTCAAGTCGTTAGAGCGACCTGAGGGGAGCTTCGATCACAGCCGTCGCGCTAGCCCTTGGATCTGGGCGGCGGTCAGGTCGTCAGCGTGAGCCGGCCGCGGGCGGCGAGGTCGTCGTAGAGGGTCCAGCGCAGGAAGTCGAGCGTGGTCGCCAGTACCCGGGTGAAGTCGGGCTGGCCCGGAGTCAGGTAGGCGCCGTGGTCCTGGCCCTTCAGCGCCAGGAACGCCTTCGGCCAGTTGACGCGGTCGTACGCGGCCCGCGCGGCCTCGATCGGCACGGTCGGGTCGGCGGTGCCGTGGATGAAGAGCAGCGCGGCTCGCGGGCCGGAGAAGGCGCCGGCCATCCCGGCCCCGGCGATCACGATGCCGCCGCGCAACCGGCGGTCGTGGCCGGCCGTGAAGAGGCCCGCCGTCGTGTAGCCGCCGGCGGAGTGGCCGGCCGCGGCGATCCGGCCGGCGTCCAGGTGGCCGGCGAAGATCGGGACGGCGAGCACCTTGCGGACCACGTACCAGGCGTCGGCGGGCTGGTTGCGCACGTCGGCGCGGCTGAACCGGCGGGCGTCCTTCCGGGTGCGCGGGTAGGCCGGCGCGGCCACCACGAAACCGGCCGCCACCCAGCGGCTGACGATCTCGGCGTGCGCCCCGGGGAGGCTGTGCAGCCCGTGGCTGTAGACGACGACCGGAAAGCGGCCGGCGGCGACCGGGGCGTCGCGGCCGGGGTAGAGGGCCGGGTACCAGACCGTGGTGGGCAGCGGGCGGGCCGGGCCGCGGCTGAACGCCAGCAGGCGGATGCCGACCGGGAACGTCGTCGCCGGGGCCGCGGCGTGCGAAACGGCGTGGGGGGGCGGGGCGCCCCCCCCCCCCCCCCCGGGGGGCCCGGGGGGGGGGGGCGGGGGGGGGGGGCCCCCCCCCCCCCCCCCGCCGAAGCGAGCAGCAGGACCACGCCGACGAGCCCCGCTGCGAACCGCTTCATGTTTCGACGGTACGGACGGGACCGCCGTACTGGGCCGGCTTTCCGGTTCCCGTACGGCGGCCGTCCGGACACCGCAGAGGCTTACTGGTGCGACAGCCGCGGCAGCCACCCCAGCCAGCGTGGCAGGTACCAGTTTCGCTCGCCCAGCATCGCCATCACCGAGGGAAGGAGCACCGCCCGTACGATCGTGGCGTCGAGCAGCACGGCGATCGCGAGGCCGAAGCCCATCTCCTTCATCGCGGTCAGCGGGGCCGTGGTGAAGAGCGCGAAGACCGCCACCATCACCACCGCCGCGCTGGTGATCACGCCGGCCGTGTTCTGGATGCCGCGGGTGACGGCGAGCCGGGTCGGCCAGCCGCGGTCGTGGCCCTCGCGGATCCGGCTCAGCACGAAGACGTGGTAGTCCATCGAGAGGCCGAACAGGATCACGAAGAGGAACAGCGGGATCCAGCTCGTGATCGTGCCGCGCTCCTGGAAGTCCATCAGCCCGGCGCCCCAGCCGTGCTGGAAGGCGAGCGTCAGCGCGCCGTACGCGGCGGCCACCGAGAGCAGGTTGAGCACGATCGCGGTCACCGCCACGACCACCGAGCGGAACGACACCAGCATCAGTACGAACGCCAACCCCAGCACGAACGCGAACACCAGCGGCACGCTGCGGGTGAGCGCGTGGTTGAAGTCGACCGACTGGGCGGTACCGCCGGTGACCGTGACGTCCGCGCCGTCCACGCCCCGGAGCGTGGTCGGGATGACGTCGTCGCGCAGCGTGTGGATGGCCTGCTCGGAGACCTTGTCGGTACCCGTGCCGGAGAGGCCGATGCCGATCCGGGCGACCGTACGGTCGGGGTTGACCTCGACGGTCACCGGCTCGTGCAGCTGGCCGGTTGCCAGCGCCTTGGCCTTGAAGTCAGCGATCGCCGCGGTCATCGCGGGGTTGGTGACGTCCGGGGCCTTGACCACGACGGTGGCCGGGTCGGCGCCGCCGGGGAAGGCGGCCTGCACCTGGTCGTACGTCTTGATGGCGGCGGCGTCGTGCTTGACGCCGTCGATGCCGTCGGACGCCGGGCGCATGCCGAGCGCCGGCAGCGCCAGTGCGACCAGGGCGGCGGCCGCGATCGTGGCGGAGACGCCGGGCCGGCGCAGCACCACGCGGAGCACGAACCGCCAGAAGCGCCCGTCGGACTTGCGCCGGTACAGGCCGGGGATGCGACCCAGGTCGACCTTGTCGCCCAGCTTGGAGAGCATCGCCGGGAGTACGGTGAGCGAGCCCAGCGCGGCGGTCGCGACGACCAGGATCGTGCCGACGGCCAGGCTGATGAACGTCGTGTCCCGGGTCAGGAACATGCCAGCCATCGCGATGATCACGGTGAACGCCGAGATCAGCACCGACCGCCCGGAGGTGGCCGCCGCGGTGGCGAGGGCCTGTTCGGGACTGGCGCCCTTGGCCCGCTCCTCCCGTTCCCGGCGGATGTAGAAGAGGCAGTAGTCCACGCCCACCGCCAGCCCCATGAGCAGCATCAGGTGGGTGACCGTGTCGTCGGCCGGGAAGAAGCGGCTGCTCGCCGCCAGCAGGCCGAGGGACGCCAGGAACGCGGTGACGGCGAGGCCGAGCGGGAGTACGGCGGCCAGCAGCGCGCCGAACGCCACGATCAGGATGCCGAGCGTCACCGGCAGGGAGAGCATCGAGAGGGTACCGAGCGCGTCGCTCACCTGGCCCTCGATCGCCTCGTCGATGCTGACCTCGCCGGTCTGCGCGACGAGCAGGTCCGGGTGCCGGTCCTGCACGCCGGCCACGGCGGCGAAGACCGGTTCGATCCGGTCCGCGGCCGTCTCCGGGTCGCCCTTCATGTCGAACGTGACGAGCGCCGAGTGCCCGTCCTCGGATACCGCGTCGGTGTTGACGTTTTCGACCTGGCCGGTGGCCTCGACGGCGGCCGCGGCCTCCCGCACCACGCCGCGGAACTCGGTCGAGTCGGCGGTGAGCGTGCCGCTCTGCACGATCACCATCTCGCCGGCCCGCTCCGGGAAGCCGGCCGCGTCGACGATCTGGGCGGCCCGCTTGGACTCGCCGTTGCCGTAGTCGCTGTCCTCCGCGCCGATGGTGCCGATCACGGCGCTCAGCGCGGTCGCCAGGACCACGAAGAGCAGCCAGCCACCGATCGCGGTGGCCCGGTGCCGTGCGCTGAAGCGGGCGACGGAGGCGGCCAGGTTGCGGGGCCGCCGGTGGCTCGTCAGGGTCTCGTCCGGCCGGATCTCCGGCGGTCGCAACATGGATGTCGTCATGCCGCTGACGCTATGAGCGGGGCTGATCCGCTTCGATCCAGCGCGCACCCCACTTTCTGGTGAGGAACACCGCGCCTTCGTGGTAGGGCCTGCCCTACCACGCTATGGTCAGGGCCATGTCTGACGAGTACGTGGACCCGAGCGGTAACACGGAGGCGTTTCGCTCCTTCGCGCAGGGCGCGGAGGCCGAGGCGGCGCCGTCCCGCCTGCCCCTGATCATCGGCATCGCGGTGCTGGCCGCGATCCTGATCGTGCTGGCGGCCTTCCTAGCCCTGGGCTGATCCGATCACGCCGCGCGCCTGCGTGGCGATCTCCAGCTCTTCGTCGGTCGGCACCACGAAGACGGCGACCGGCGCACCGTCCGGCGAGATGAGCCCCTCCTTCACCCGCTCGTTGCGCTCCGTGTCGATCTCGATACCCATCCGTGACAGGCCGGCCAGCGATTCGGCCCGTACCGCCGGTGCCCGCTCGCCCACCCCGGCCGTGAACGTGATCGCGTCGAGCCTGCCCAGCACCGCGTAGTAGGCGCCGACGTACTCCTTGATCCGCCGGCAGTACACGGCGAGCGCGAGCGTGGCGGCCGGGTCGCCGGCGGCGCGGCGGCTCAGCACCTCGCGCATGTCGCCGGCCCCGGCCAGCCCTTTCAGGCCGCTGCGGTGGTTGAGCATGTCGTCGAGGTCGTCCACGCCCATCCCCGCGTTGCGGGCGAGGTAGATCAGCACGCCGGGGTCGACGTCGCCGGGACGGGTGCCCATGACGAGCCCCTCCAGCGGCGTCAGCCCCATCGACGTGGCGACCGACCGTCCACCTTCGACCGCGCACGCGCTCGCGCCGTTGCCGAGGTGCAGCGTGATCGTGTTGACCGTCTCCAGTGGACGCCCGAGGAGCATGGCGGTGCGCCGGGAGACGTACGCGTGGGAGGTGCCGTGAAAGCCGTACCGGCGCACGCCGTACCGGTCGGCCAGCTCACCGTCGATGGCGTACCTGGCCGCCTCCTCGGGCAGCGTGCGGTGGAAGGCCGTGTCGAAGACCGCCACCTGCGGTACGCCGGGCAGCAGCTTGCGCGCCACCTCGACGCCGGCGAGGTTGGCCGGGTTGTGCAGGGGGGCGAGCGGGATCAGCTGCCGGATGTCCTTCAGGACCTCGTCGGTGACCAGGGTCGGCTCGCTGAACGACGCTCCACCGTGGACCACGCGATGCCCCACACCGTCCAGCCCGGACAGGTCGAGCCGCCGGGTCACCTCGGCGAGGGCGGCCTCGTGGTCGGTGACCCGCTCGACGAGTCCCTTGTCGACGGTGCCGTCTCCGTCGTAGAGCTGGTACTTGACCGACGACGAGCCGCTGTTGAGGACGAGGATCTTCATGACGCCGCCTGGATCGCCGTGATGGCCACGGTGTTGACGATATCCTTCACCGTGGCGCCCCGGCTGAGATCGTTGACCGGCCGCCGTAACCCCTGCATCACCGGGCCGACCGCCACCGCGCCGGCCGTGCGCTGCACCGCCTTGTACGTGTTGTTGCCGGTGTTGAGGTCCGGGAAGATGAAGACCGTGGCGTAGCCGGCGACCGTGCTGCCGGGCAGCTTGGTGCGGGCCACGCTCGGGTCGACCGCCGCGTCGTACTGGATGGGGCCCTCGACGGGCAGGTCGGGCCGGCGCTCCCGGACCAGCGCGGTGGCCGCCGCGACCTTCTCCACGTCGGCGCCGGCACCGGAGACGCCGGTCGAGTACGAGAGCATCGCCACCCGCGGCTCGATGCCGAAGCGCGCGGCGGTGTCCGCCGAGGAGAGCGCGATGTCGGCGAGCTGGGCGGCGTCCGGGTCGGGGTTGACCGCGCAGTCGCCGTAGACGAGCACCCGGTCGGCGAGGAGCATCAGGAAGACGCTGGAGGCGACCGAGACGCCCGGCACGGTCTTGATGATCTCGAACGCCGGGCGGATCGTCGCCGCGGTCGTGTGGGTGGCGCCGGAGACCATGCCGTCCGCCCGGCCGGTGTGCACCATCATCGTGCCGAAGTAGCTGACGTCCCGTACCACGTCGCGGGCGAGGTCGAGCGTGACGCCCTTGTGCCGGCGGATCTCCGCGTACGCCTGGGCGAACTCCTCCAGCCACGGGCTGGCCGCCGGGTCCACGATGGACGCTCCGTCGACGTCGAGCCCGAGTTCCCTCGCCTTGCGGGCGATCCCGTCCGGGTCGCCGAGGAGCGTCAGGTCGGCCACGCCCCGGCGCAGCAGCGTCTCGGTGGCGCGCAGGATCCGCTCCTCCGAACCCTCCGGCAGCACCAGGTGGCGGCGCTTCAGGCGGGCGCGGTCGATCAGCTCGTACTCGAACATCAGCGGTGTCACCCGCGGCGCCCGCGCCACGTCCAGCCGGCGCATCAGCTCGTCGCTGTCCACACTGGACTCGAACGCGCCGATCGCGGCCTCCACCTTGCGCGGGCTGGCCGCCGTGGGGCGCCCCTCGATCCGCCCGACCGCCTCGATCGTGTGGTAGCTGTCGGTCGGCACCAGGAGCACCGCGAGCCCCGAGCCGAGCGACTCCACGAGCCGCATGGTCCGCGGGTCCGGCTGTACGCCGAGGGTGAGCACCACCCCGGCGATCGCCGGCGAGCCGGCCGCCCGGGCCGCGGCCGCCACCACCAGCAGGTCGTCGCGGTCGCCGGGGGTGATCAGCAGGCAGCCGTCGGTCATGTACTCCAGCAGCAGCGGCACGTGCGCCGCGCCGACCACGAAGTCGAGCACGTCCCGGTCGAGCGACGCGTCGTCGCCGGCCAGCCGGGTCGCGCCGAGCCGCGCCGCCACCTCGGCCACGGTTGGCGCCGAGACGGTCGGCACCTCGGGGATCGCGTACGCCGGTACCGGCAGATCGGGCATCCCGGTGCCCGGCGGCACCCGGTTGGCGATCACGGCGAGCACCGTGGCGCCGAGGTCGGTCAGCCCGTGGTAGCCGGCGCTGGCCGCCGACGCGATCGCCTCCGGCTCCTGGTCGAGACCGTCGACCACGGCGACGACCACGCTGCCGAACTCGTTGGCCATCCGGGCGTTGAACGCGAGCTCGTCGGTCTCGTCGTCGGCGCGCAGCCCGTTGCCGACGATCACCATCGCCGTGTGCCGCCGCTCCACCTCCCGGTAGCGGCCGACGATCAGGCCGATCAGCTCCTCCCGCCGGCCGCTGGAGAGCAGCTCGTCCGCCTCGGCGTACGTGGCGCCGTACAGGTCCTCGTACGGATCCTCGATCCGGTAACGCTCCCGCAGCAGGTCCAGGATCGCGTCCCGCCCGCTGGCCGGGGCGAGCGGCCGGAAGGCCCCGATCCCCTCCACCTGCCGGGAGAGCATCTCGGCCATCCCGAGCGCGATCGTCGACTTGCCGCCGCCCGGCCCCAGGCCGGCGACGTAAACGCTTCGTGTCACGGCCCTAGTGTCCATCGGATGAGCCTTGTGGATGCGAGGCGAGGTCAAGATCGAGCCCGGCGGTCAGTGATCGAAGCTCCCGTCAAGCCGCTAGAACGACTTGAGGGGAGCTTTGATCACTAGTCGGTTTCGTCGTCGATGAGGCCGTACGGGGGCTGGTCGGAGCGGCGGCTGAACCGCACGATCACGTCTTCCTCGGCCTCGGCCGGCGGGGCGTTGTCGGCGACGACGATCTGCGCGCCGGTGCCCGGGCCGGCCAGCCAGCGCCGCAGGTGGCGGTAGACGCGGGCGATCGTGGCGGCGCCGGCGACCGGGTTGTCGACGAGGCTGCGCTGCGGGCTGTCGATCAGCAGGAAGCCCGGGTGTGACGAGTTCGTCTCCCAGGCCACCTCGAAGATGGCCAGCTGCCAGGCGAGCGCGATCAGCGTGCGGCCGCCGGAGGAGGCGGCCGTGTAGCGCTGGCCGCGCACGTGTGGCACGAGCCGCTCGTCCACGTACGCCTCGGCGAGCTTGGGGTAGCGCCACTCGGCCAGCAGCTCCGCGAACCGTTCGCTGATCCGGCCGATCACCGCGGACCGGTCCGGCGGCGACTGCCCCGCCTCGGCCAGCTCCTCGCGCAGCGACGCGATCGTCGCCTCCTGCCGCTCGATGTCCTGTGCCCGCCGCCGCAGGCTCGCGACCAGGCGTAACCCGGCCGCCGCCCGCTCGTGCACCACCGCCGCGCCCTGGCGGCGGCGGGCCAGCGCGTCCCGTTCGCCGAGGAAGGGGGTGACCGCCCCGGCGGTCGCGGCGTCCACCTCCGCCGCGGCCGCCACCTCCGCGGCCAGTGCCTGCTCAGCCGTGGTACGCAGCGCGGGGAGCCCGCCCTCCAGCTCCTCGACCCACCGGGTGAGCTCGGCGAGCCGGGTCTTGGCGGCGGCGAGTTCGGCGCCGACGTCGGGCGCGGCCCCCGACGGCTCGGCGGGCAGCTCGGTCTGGCACAGGCCACAGCGCCCTTCGGCGATCGCCGGCGTGGTGGCTGGGACGGTGTGGCAGACCGGGCAGGCGGTCAGCCGCACCGGCTCGAAGACCTCCTCCGCCTCCGACAGCATGGTCAGCTTCGAGACGTCGTCCGCGTACTGCACGCGCAATGGCAGCATCCGCCGCAACTGGGTCTCGCCGTCGCGGACCGCCGTGACCGCCTCCTCGGCCGCCTCGACCGCCTGTCTGTAGCGGTCGCGCAGCTCGTCCGCGAAGCCGGCGGCGGCGAGCGTACGCCGGTCCAGCTCGGCCAGCTCCGCGTCCGCGGCCGCCTGCTCGGCCATCGCGCCTTCGCGCGCCGCGTCGAGCAGGGCGGTGTCGCCGAGGCTCTGCTCCTCGACCAGCTCCTGCGCCGCCGCGTACGCCACGCGGGCGGCGGCGGCCCGCTCCTCCAGCTCGCGGATCTGGCGCCCCAGCCGCAGCGGCCGGTCGTCGTGGACGTCGAAGACCACGTCGACCACCTGGCGGAGCGTGAGGTGGCGGACCGGCTGCCGCTCGAAGAGCAGGTCGCCGTCGAGGCGGTCGCCGAGCAGCAGGCAGAGCCACATGAGCTCGCGGAAGCTGAGCGGGTCGGCCGGCGACCCGGCCGGGTCGGGCGCGTCGCGCAGGTGGATCCCCTCGAGCTTGCAGTACGACAGCAGCAGGCTGGACAGGCTGCTCGGGTGGGCGGCCGGGCGTAACGGCCGGCGCTTGGCGACCTCGCCCTGCTCGTCGAGGCGTCCAGAGCGGACGGTGGCCCAGGTGGAGGGCTCGCCCACGGTCCGCTCGACGACGTGCGGGGCGCCGGAGAGGTCGACCTCCAGCGCGGCGCTGCGCACCCGCGGCATGACCTCTGGATGGCGCGGGTGGTCGGAGGCGCCGAGGCAGTAGTCGATGAACTCCAGGACGGTGGTCTTGCCGGTGCCGAAGGCGCCCGCGATCACCGAGAGCGCCCGCGCCGAGCCGTCCGCCCCCCGGAAGTCGATGTCGTAGCTGCGCTCGGCGGCGGCGAGGCGGAGCCGGCGCAGGCGGATGCCGTGGGTGCGGTCTGCCGGCACCGCGCCGTGACCCACGGACCCGCGTCCGGCCTCGGTCATGGTCCCGTCCTCCGGGAGTCCAGCGAGCGGGGTTGCGCCCGCACCGCCATCCATTGACTCATGACTTCCGCCAGACCACGATCAGGCATCCGGCCGAGCCGGTTCACAACGATCACCGCCGCGTCCCGGTAGGCCCGCGCGTACATCGACGTGAACGAGCGGGCCACCTCCCGCCCGGCCGGGGTGAGCCGGTGCCGCACCCGGCCGTCCACAACGACCGTGACCAGCCCGTACGCGACCAGCCAGGCCAGGTCGTCGCAGAGCCGCTGGCGGCGGGTGACGTACCGCTGCACCGCGCTCGCGTACGAGACGGCGCGGTCGTCGAACCCGGCCAGCCGCAGCCGGATGCGGTCCGGATCACTCTCCTCGCGGGCCAGCAGCAGCGGGTTGGCCGCGAGGAAGTCGAACAGGGCCAGCCGGTGCGCGTCCACCCCCTCCGGGCGCACTTCCGCGATCACGTCCAGCAGCAGCGTCAGGCAGGCGACGCGAAACCGCCGGTCGTCCTCAACGCTCATCAGGTCCCTTCCCCGTTGTCCCCGTTTGCCCATGTTCCGTGGCCACGTCCCGCCAGTGCGCGACCCAGCCGGCCCGGCGCTGGTCGACCAGGCGGTGCAGCAGCCCGCAACGGTGTACCGCACCGGCCGGCAGCGTGGTCGGAAACGCGTGGGTGGACTCGCGGATGTCCCGCATCACGTCCGGGTGCAGGCCGGGCAGCAGCGGATCGGCGTCCGGCCGTCCGGCGTGCTCGTTGAACCGGCTCTCCCAGATCGCGTGCACGATCGCGTCCGACTCGGCCAGCGCGTCCAGCTCCTCCGGCAGCCCTTTGTCGGCCACGTCCCGGGCGAGCAGCTCGGCGTTGAAGTACTCCCGCTTGGCCGCCGCGACCTCGACGTGGCCGGCCGCCCGAAGCTGCCGTACGAAGAGGGCCTCGTCGAGCCGCTCCGCCTCCGGCTCGGGCAGCGCCCGCACCGGCGGCCGCCGAGGGGCGGGTACCGGCGGTGGCGCGTACGGGTCGTAGTAGTGCCGCCGCACGTGCGTCGCGTCCGGTGAGATGAGCAGGTTGCGCAGCGTCGTCTCGTGCCAGAGCTCGATGACGATGCCGGTCTCCCGCTGCTTGCGGGCGCGCCAGCGGTCCCACCAGCGGGCGGTCGGCGCGTCCATGCTGCACGGCACGCAGAGCACCCAGCGCCGGATGCGGTACCCCTTGGCCTGCGCGTTGGACACCGCCGAGGCGAACGAGGAGCGGATGTCGGCCTGCCGGTGCTTGGTGACCATCGGCCAGAAGTACTTCGACTGCCAGACCACGACGAGCCCGGAGAGCTCACCGGCGAGCACGTCGATTCCCCAGTCGCCGGGGTTGGCGGCGATGAGGCGGGCACCGGGGTGTACGGCGGCGACGAGCATCGCCAGCATCTGCTCGAAGTCCTCCCGCGCGCCCGAGATGTTTCCAGCGCGGATCTGGTGAGCCGCGAAGTTGATTGGCGGCTCACCAGCGGCGAGGGGCGGAACCGCGACCGCGGCCGTCATCCCTCAACGATGACGACTCTCGGTAGCGGTGTGGCAACTACATGATCGTGAGTGGTGAATGTGACGGGAAGTGATGGTGAATTTCTCGTACTTACAGCCGCTTCCACCTGCGGATTGGTGATTTGGCGCGGCCGGCTACACCGGCGAGTCGATGCGCAGGTCGAACTCGATCGACGTACCGGACGTCGCGGGCGCGCCGGCGATCGGCATCGGGGCACCCACCTCGTACCCCTGGGCGAAGTCGACGCCGTAGCCCCGCAGCAGCTCGATCGTCGCCGCGTCCCGCACGTACTCCGCGGCGGTCAGCACGCCGTGCGCCTGGCAGGCCTCCACAATGGACCGCACGAGCGCCTGGTCCGTGGGGGAGTTGACGATGTCGGTGATGAAGGCGCCGTCGATCTTGACCAGGTCGATCGGGAACGACTTGAGGTAGATGAACGAGCTGTACGCCGCGCCGAAGTCGTCCAGCGCGAGCTGGCAGCCGAGCTCCCGGATCGCCCGCGCGAAGCGCATCGCCTCGGAGCGGTTGTCGATCCGCGCGGTCTCGGTGATCTCGAACGTGATCCGGCGCGGGTCGACGTCGTGCTTGTGCAGCAGGTCCTGAACGCGGCCGAGCAGCCCGGGCTCGCCGAGCGACCGTCCGGAGAGGTTGATTTGGTAGTGCGGTGTCGGCGGTCCCTGCGCGATCAGCTCGAACGCGTTGTCCATCACCCACAGGTCGATCGGCAGCGTCTCGTCGACGTGCTCGGCCATGTCGAGCAGTGGCGAGGGCGGCACCGGGTTGCCCGCGTCGTTGAGCGTACGGAGCAGGATCTCCTGCCGGGTGATCTGGTTGAGCCGGAGGTCGAGGATCGGCTGGGTGTAGAGCGTGAACCCGTTGCCGGCGACCGCCTCCCGTACCCGGGTGCGCCCCGCCTCCTGCCGCTCGTCGGCCGGTGCCGGCCGGGGCAGCGCCTTGAGGACGGCACCGGTCTGCTTCGCGTGCCGCCACGCCGACTCGGCGTCGATGAGCAGGTCGATGCTGCTGCTCTCGTCGTGCGCCGCGAAGCGGACCAGGCCGCCCCAGGCGTCCAGGCGCAGCCCGTGCGGCCCGGCCACGAAGAGTTGCGCACGCAGCTTTTCCACCATCGTCCGGGCCAGCGAGGTCGCCGGCCGCAGCCCGATGTCGGGCATGAGCACGCCGAACTCGCCCGGTCCGAGGAGGCCGCAGATGTCGGTGCGGCGGGCCAGCTTCATGACGAACGTGGTCACGACCTCGGTGAGGCGGTCGGGGTCGGTGCCGCCCTGCGGCTCGGTGGCGATCACCAGCAGTACCCCGCTGGCGGTGCGCCGCGCGCGGTCGATCTCGTCGCTGAACGCGGTGCGGTCGCGCGGCCCGGTTCCGGGTCCGAGGCTGCCCGACTCCCGCTCGACGATCGCCCGGCGGCGGGCCCGCCGCTCCCGCTCCTGGCGGGCCAGCTCCAGCTCGGTGACGTCCTGCGCGGTGCCGATCAGGCCGGTCGGCTCGCCGTCGGCCGCGGTGAGGACCTCGACGTAGCAGTGCACCCACCGGGTGATCCCGCCCGGCTGCACCACGCGGCAGGTCAGCTCGGTGGCGGTCCGGTCCCGCCAGGCGGTGCCGGTGGCCTCGCGGACCCGGCCGGCGTCGTCCGGGTGGACCAGCCGGTAGAGGCTCTCCATGCAGGGGCGGACCAGCCCGGGCGCCCGGCCGAAGATCAGCGACATCTCGTCGGACCAGGTCAGCTCGTTGGTCGCCGCGTCCCACCGCACGGTGCCCTGCTTGGCCAGCTGAGCGGCCCGGGTGATCCGGGGTATCTCGCCGGTGTCGTCGCGCAGCGGGTCGCGCAGGTCGACGTCGCCCACCAGGTCGCGGCCGTCGGCCTTGGCCCGCGCGTACTGCTGCTGCACCCAGCGGGTGTTGCGGCTGGCGCTGGCCCGCTCGAAGACCGTTGGCTTGTGGCGGGCGGCCAGGGCCAGGATGTCGTCGAGGTTCACGTCAGCGTCCCTCCTCGGCAAGCTCCTTCAGGCGCCGCCGGGCCGCGGACTTGTACGAGCGGACGGTGTTGTCGGCCATGCCGAGGATCCGGGCGATCTCCGGATCGGTCCAGCCCTCCAGGGCGAGCGCGAACACCGCGGCCTGGCGGGCGGGGAGGCGGCGCAGGCAGCGCAGCAGCCAGTCCTGCGCCTCGCGGGAGTCGGCCGGCGGGGCGGCGAGGCGGTCGCTCGGCACCTCGTCGAGCGCGGTGGTCGCCTCCCGGCGCTGCCGGGCCTGCTCGTTCATCAACTTGTAGCGGGCCGTCTTGTACACCCAGGCCAGCGG
This sequence comes from Phytohabitans maris, assembly GCF_031085175.1. Taxonomy (GTDB): domain Bacteria; phylum Actinomycetota; class Actinomycetes; order Mycobacteriales; family Micromonosporaceae; genus Phytohabitans; species Phytohabitans maris. The sequence goes on along the minus strand of NZ_JAVHUY010000020.1, from coordinate 138,341 downwards.
CTTTTCGTAGCCGCTGATCTGCTCCCACTTGTCGCGGGCCGTGATGAGCGTTTCCTGCACGGCCTCCTGGACCAGCTCGCGGTCGCCGCACAGGCCGCGGAGGAACCGCTCGACCGGCACGATGTGGTCGCGGCAGAAGTCCTCGAACGAGGCATCCAGCTCGGCCAGCCGCTGCTCTGCGGCGGTCACGCTGGGCTCGACTACGGTCACGCCGCTGCCACCTCACCGGCTCCGCGCGCTGACACGCTCGTTCCCCCAAGCGTCAAGAAATTGATCACCGTTCGCTCCCCGCCCATCATGGTCCCGCATATCACTGTCGGTAGGAGTTGGTTGAGAGGTGCGTTGAGCGGCACAGGTTCCCCGCATGATCAGTGGTCATGCTCCCCATCAGCGATCTTTAGGTCGATCGGCCAAACTAGACGAGCCGAAAGGATGATGGGCGTGGGATGGGGTCGTGCTGTACGGAACGTAGCCGTAAGCACACGCTTGGTCCTAAGTGGTCAAACGCCTGGGGTGGGCCGCCCTCAGGCGTCAAAATTTTTTCGCTCGCTCTTGACGTAGATGGGTCGTCAATCGTAATTTTCTTCATCACCAAGTAACGATGAAAGGAATTACGGTGGCGGTGCAGACCCAGGGTGTCATCGGGCGGCTCCGGATGGAGCTGTCCACGCTTCCCGACGCGCTCCAGCGCGTGGCGGAGCAGATCCTGGACGACCCGGCCGAGGCGGCGCAGGCGTCCATCGTGGACCTGGCCGAGCGCGCCGGCACCTCCACCGCCACGATCACGCGGTTCTGCCGGGTCCTCGGCTTCCGGGGGTACGCCGCGCTCCGGGTCGCGCTCGCCGCCGAGATCGGGCGCCAGGAGCAGGCCCGCTGGGTCACCGACATCGACCGGGAGATCGAGCCGGGCGACCCGCTCGACCGGGTGCTCGGGGTCATCGCCAGCGCCGACTCCCGGGCCATCCAGGAGACCGCCGCCGGCCTCGACCTCGACCAGGTGGCGCGGGTCGCCGACGCGATCGCGAGCGCCGGCCGGGTGGAGCTCTTCGGGCTCGGCAGCAGCGGCACCGCGGCCCGCGAGATGGCGTTCCGGCTGGAGCGGATCCGCATCCCGGTCTGGTACCGGGAGGACGCGCACAAGGCACTCACCAACGCGGCCCTCCTCGGCCCCGGCGACGTCGCGATCGCCCTCTCCCACGAGGGGCGTACCCGAGAGGTGATCGAGATGCTCGCCGAGGCGGCTTCGCAGGGGGCGCTGACGGTGGCGGTCACCTCGTTCGAGCGCTCACCGCTGGGCGAGACCGCCGACATCACGCTGACCACGGCCGTGCACGAGACGACGTTCCGGGTGGCCGCGCTCTCCGCGCTGCACTCCCAACTCGTCGCGCTCGACCTCATCTACGTCGCGGTGGCCCAGCGCACGTACGAGCGCACCACCGAGGCGTTCGAAGTGACCGCGCGGGCGGTCGAGGCACACCGGCTGCGTGACCAATCCGCGCGCCGGCGCCGCGGCTGACCCGCCTACCCCGGGGGAGTTCTCACATGACGGCACAGGCGTACCTCTCGATGATCACCGAGCTCGTGGCCAAGGTGGGCACCAGCCAGGCGGACGGCGTCAAGCGCGCCGCGACCCTGATCACCGCCGCGCTGGAGCGCGGGGGAGTCGTGCAGGCGTTCGGCTCGGGCCACTCCGAGGCGCTGGCCATGGAGATCGCCGGCCGGGCCGGCGGGCTGGTGCCGACCAACCGCATCGCGCTGCGTGACATCGTCATGTACGGCGGGGAGCCGCGGGCGGTACTCGAAGATCCCGGTCTTGAGCGCGACCCCACGGTCGCGCACCGCCTCTACGACCTGGCCCCGGTCGACCCCCGGGACGCCTTCGTGATCGCCTCCAACTCCGGCGTCAACGGCGTCGTCGTGGCGCTGGCCCTGCTGGTGAAGGAGCGCGGTCACGACCTGATCGCGGTGACCTCGCTGGAGCACAGTGGACGCGTCTCGCCACTGCACCCCTCCGGCAAGCGCCTGTGCGACATCGCCGACGTGGTGCTCGACAACGGCGCGCCGTACGGCGACGTGGCGCTGCCCGGCCAGGTCGGCGCGGTCTCCTCGGTGACCGCCGCGGTGCTGGCGCAGATGGTCGTCGCCGAGGTGGTCGCCCGGCTGGCCGAGGCGGGACAGACCCCGCCCATCTACCTGTCCGCCAACATCCCCGGCGGGCACGAGCACAACCAGCTCCTGGAAGCGCGGTACGCCGGCCGCATCCGGCGCACTGCCTAGCCCCTTTCGAAGGGAGGCAAACCGTGAACGCACATCCCAGCAGACGCACGCTCCTGCTCGGCGCGGTCGCGGCGACGGCGCTCAGCGCCTGCGCCACCAGTGGCGCCGACGACGACGATACGAGTGCCAAGGGCGACGCCACCGCGGAAAACCCGTTCGGCGCGCCGGCCGACGCACCGCTGGAGGTGGTCGTCTTCAAAGGCGGCTACGGCGACCAGTACGCCATCGAGGCGGGCACCGTCTACAAGCAGAAGTTTCCCAAGGCCACTGTGGACCACAAGGGGATACAGCGAGTGGGCGAGGTGCTCCAGCCCCGCTTCATCTCCGACGACCCGCCGGACGTTGTGGACAACAGCGGCGCCGGCCGGCTCGATCTGGTGACCCTGGTCTCGTCGGGCAAGCTCACCGACCTCACCGAACTGCTCGACGCGCCGAGCCTCGACGACCCGGCGAAGAAGGTCCGGGACACGCTCATGCCGGGCGTGGTCGAGGAGGGCACGTACGACGGCAAGGTGCTCGTACTCAACTACTCCTCCGTCCTCTGGGGCATCTGGTACTCCAAGTCGCTGTTCGCCAAGCACAGTTGGGCGTACCCGACCAGCTGGGCCGAGATGCTCGCGCTCTGCGAGCAGGTCAAGAAGGCCGGCATCGCGCCCTGGACCTGGCAGGGCAAGTTCCCCGAGTACATGAACGACCCGCTCATCTCGCTCGCCGCCAAGGCGGGTGGGCACGACCTGGTCAAGTCGGTCGACAACCTTGAGCCGGGCATCTGGAAGAGCCCGGCGATGCTGGCCGCGGCGGACGCGGTCCACCAGCTCGCCGCGCGCGGATACATCATGCCCGGCTCGGAGGCGCTGTCGCACACCGAGGCGCAGAACGCGTGGAGCAAGGGCCAGGCCGCGTTCATCCCCTGTGGATCGTGGCTGGAGGGTGAACAGCAGCAGGTCACCCCGGCCGGGTTCGACATGGTGCTCGGCACGGTCCCGGCGCTCACCGGGGCCGACAAGCTGCCCAACGGCGCGGTGATGGCGGCGAGCAGCGAGTCGTTCCTCGTACCGGCCAAGGCCGGCAACGCCCGCGGCGGCCTGGAGTACCTGCGGATCCTCTTCTCCCAGAAGGTGGCCCGCGGCTTCGCGCAAAACTCCAAGGCGCTGCCGGTCGTCGCCGGAGCCACCGACGGGCTGACGCTCAGCAGCGGCCTCGCCTCCACTGCCGAGACCGCCAAGGCCGCCGGCGCCAACCTGTTCGGCTACCGCTTCCGCACCTGGTACCCGGCGCTGGCCAAGGCGCTCGACGACGCCACCGGCGAGCTGCTCACCAAGCGGACCACGCCGGACAAGTGGGCGGAGCGGGTCCAGAAGGCAGCCGACGCGGTCGCCGCCGACTCCTCGGTCACCAAGCAGAAGCGCTGAGCGCGGGAGGGTGACCGATGCGACACGGCCGGTACCGGTTTCTGGCCGGGGCGATGCTCCCGCCCCTGCTGCTGTACGCCGTCTTCGTCGTGTCGCCGTACGCGCAGGCCTTCTATCTGGCCTTCACCGACTTCAACGGCGTCTCCAGCGACGTACGCATCGTCGGCCTGGACAACTTCACTCGACTGTGGAGTGACCCGCTGTTTCTGTCGGCGCTGCGCCACAACGGCCTGATGCTCGTGGTCGTGCCGCTGGTCACCATCGCGCTCGCCCTCTTCTTCGCCGCGTCCACCCGGGGCGGGCGCCTGCTGCGGGCGTACCGGGTGCTGTACTTCTTCCCCCAGCTCCTCTCCGTCGCCATCATCGCCGTGCTGTGGCAGTTCGTGTACACCCCCAACAGTGGGCTGCTCAACGGCTTCCTCGACGGCATCGGCCTGTCCACACTGGAACGTTCGTGGCTGGCCGAGCCCCGGTTTGCCCTCTGGTGCGTGATGGCGGCGATGATCTGGTCCGCGGTCGGCTTCTACGTCGTGCTCTTCGCGGCGGCGATCGAGTCGATCCCGGCCGACATCACCGAGGCGGCGCTGATCGACGGCGCCGGACCGGTCACGCTCTTCTGGCGGATCACGCTCCCGCTCGTCTGGGACAGCGTGCAGGTCGCCTTCGTCTACCTGGGAATCATCGCGCTCGACGGCTTCGCCCTCGTGCAGATCATGACGGTGGGGCCGGGCGGGCCGGACAACAGCACCGAGGTGATGGGGCTCTCGCTATACCGCAACGCGTTCACGTACGGCAAGTACGGCTACGCGTCCGCGATGGGCGTCGCGCTCTTCTTCCTCACGCTCACGCTGACCGTCCTGATGCTGCGGGCGACCCGGCGTGAACGTGTGGAGCTGGCATGAAAACCAGTCGCCTCGTACACGTGGTGCTGCTTGTCTGGGCGCTGCTCGTCACCCTCCCTCTACTGTGGGCGGTCGTCTCCTCGCTCAAGACCGACGCGGAGATCTTCGACAGCCCGTGGTCGCTGCCGGCAACGCCCCGCTTCGACAACTGGGCCCGCGCCTGGGCCGAGGCGTCGATCGGCCGCTACCTGCTCAACACCGTCGTGGTGGTCGGCGGCGCGCTCTTCCTCACCATGCTCTTCGGCGCGCTCGTCGCGTACTGCCTGGCCCGCTATCCCTTTCCGGGCAACCGGATCGTCTACTACTCGCTGGTCGCCGGGATGCTCTTCCCGGTCTTCCTGGCGCTCGTGCCGCTCTTCTTCGTGGTCGACCAACTGGGCATGCTCGGCACCTACCACGGGCTGATCCTCGTGTACACCGCGTACGCCCTGCCGTTCACCGTCTTCTTCCTCCATTCCTTCTTCCGTACCCTGCCGACCGCCGTCGCGGAGGCCGCGTTCCTCGACGGGTGCTCGCACGCGGCGGTGTTCTTCCGCATCATGCTGCCGATGGCCCGGCCAGGCCTGGTCAGCGTGGGCATCTTCAACTTCCTCGGCCTGTGGAACCAGTACCTGCTGCCCCTCGTGCTCAATCCGGATCCGGACCGGTACGTCCTGGCCCAGGGACTCGCGTTCCTGGCCGTCAGCCAGGGCTATCGCAGCGACTGGAGCGGCCTGTTCGCGGGACTCGTCATCGCGATCCTGCCCGTCCTGGTCGCGTACATCCTGTTCCAGCGCCAGATCCGCGACGGCCTGACCGCCGGCGCGGTGAAGTGACTCCCATCGAGAAAGGAGCACGCCGTGAAACGCCTCTCGGCCGGTCTCGCCGCGACAGCCGCGGCCCTCGCCACCGGCACCGTCGCCGCCGTGGTGGGTGGTGGCGCCGCCCCCGCCGCCGCCCTTGCCCCTTGCCAGGTGCTCTTCGACGACTTCAGCTACAGCGGCCCGGCTGACTCACTGATCAGTCAGCGGGGCTGGACGGTACGCACCAACTCGGGCGGCCCGGGCGTACCCGGCGCCTCCTGGCCCGCCGCCAACGTCTCCTTCCCCACCGTCGACGGGGCGAAGTCGCTCCAGCTCCAGGCCGTGACCGACGGCACGGCCGGCGGCACCAGCCAGTCCGAGTTCTTCCACCAGCGCAAGTTCTTCGAGGGCACGTACCTGGCCCGGGTCAAGTTCGCCGACGCGCCGGTGAGCGGCAACGACGGCGACCATCTGGTGGAGACCTTCTTCACCATCACCCCGCTGAACGCGGCCATGGATCCCAACTACGGCGAGATCGACTTCGAGTACCTGCCCAACGGTGGGTGGGGCGAGCAGGGTCCGATCTTCTACCAGACCACGTGGGAGACGTACCGCCCCGACCCGTGGGAGGCGGTGAACACGCACACCGAGCAGCGGCAGAGCTTCAACGGCTGGCACGACCTGATGTTCACCGTCGCCGGCGGCCACGTGAAGTACTACGTGGATGGTGCGCTCGTCGCCGACCACAGCGGCATCTACTACCCCGAGACGCCCATGTCGATCAACTTCAACCTCTGGTTCATCGACACCGCGGCCCACTCGGGCGGCGCCGCCACCTACCGCCAGCAGGTGGACTACCTCTACCACACGGTGAACGAGGCGCTGACGCCCGCCGAGGCGGCGGCGCGGGTGGCCGCGTTCCGTTCGGCCGGCACCACGCACACGGACACGGTCGGCACCGGGGGCACCTGCCCGACGCCCTCCGTCTCACCGTCGGTGTCGCCTTCCGTCTCGCCCACCGTTTCACCGACCGTTTCGCCGACCGGCGGGGTCGGCTGCACCTCCGCTCCACAGTGGAACATCAACGCCGTGTACCAGGGCGGCAACCAGGTGCGCCACGAGCGGAGCGCCAACGGCGTGCCCGGCGGCCCGCCCTCCGGCGACGGTGTGCACCTGTGGCGGGCCCGCTGGTGGACACAGGGCAGCGAGCCCGGCTGGACCCAGCAGTGGGAAGACCTCGGGCGCTGCTGACCCAGGCATGACCCTCGTCCTCGGTATCGACATCGGTGGCACCGCGACCCGTGCGGTCGTCACCACCCTCGGCGGCACCCGTGCCGGCTCCGGCCGCGCGGGTGCCGCCAACCCCGTCACCGTCCCCGCCGCCGAAGCGGCGGCCAACCTGACCGCCGCCCTCACCGCCGCACTGTCCACCGTGGACGTGGCGCGGATCGGGGCGGCGGTCGCCGGCGCCGCCGGCGGCTCACGGCCCGCCGTGCTCCAGGCCGCGTTCGACACCCTGGGGGTACGCTGCCCGCTGCGCGTGGTCGGCGACGCGGTGATCGCGTTCGCCGCCGGCACCACCGAGCCGGCCGGGAGCGTGCTCATCTCCGGCACCGGTGCGGTGGCCGCCGAGATCCGGGCCGGCACCATCGCGTGTACCGCGGACGGCCTCGGCTGGCTCCTCGGCGACCTGGGCTCCGGCTTCTGGATCGGCCGCAGCGCCGCGACCGCGGTCGCCCGCGCCCTCTACCGCGGCGACCCACCCGGCCCGCTGGCGCGGCTGGTCACGGCGGCGGTGGGCGCCCGGGAAGGCGACCCCTTCGTCGCGGCCGTGCACGACCGGCCGCCGCGCGAACTGGCCGCGCTCACCCCGCTCGTAACGGCGGCGGCCGCGGACGGCGACCCGGTGGCGCTCTCCATCATGGCGGGCGCCGCGACGCACCTCTGCCAGACGCTCGCCGAGATCCGCGAACCGGGCGACCGCCGCCCGATCGTCCTGGCCGGCGGCGTGCTCCGGCACTGCCTGCCGCTGCGTGCCGCGGTGCGGGCCCGGCTCACCGCGGCCTGGCCGGCCGCGCCGGTGCTGGTGGCCGGCCCGGGCGAGGAGGGCGCTGCCCGGCTGGCCGCCCACGACCTCACCGCGTACACCTGACGCCGCTGGCCGGCCTTCCGGAGCCGGGTAGTTGTCCGTGATCAAAAGCTCCCCTCAAGTCGCTAGAACGACTTGAGGGGAGCTTTGATCACAGACCGTGGGGAGCGCGGGGCGCCCCTCGCCGGTCCAGGCGCCCGTGGAGTGGGTTGAACTCTTGGCGCTGGCGGGCCGTACCAAGGGCCAACAGTCAACAGAAAGGTTTGTTTCCCGATGATGCGGTGGAGCGGATGGAAGCGGCGGGTCGCGATCCTGGTCGGTGCCGGCGTCGTGGTGGGCGGTGGCATCGCGGTCGGCACCGGGCTCGGGCAGGCGGGTGAGTCCTGCGTGGGTCTGGACAACGCGCTGCGCAACAACCTCAACTTCATCGCCGACCAGCAGCGTAACCCCGACGATCTCTCGGCGGCCCGGATCGCCAACCGCCAGGCGGTCGTCGACCTCATCCAGCAGCGCCGCGCGACCGCCGGCTGCACCGCGGACGTCGTGGCGGACAATCCCGCCGCGCCGGCTCAGCCGCCCGCGCAGCCGGCCGAGCCGGCACAGCCCGCGCAGCCGGCCGACCCGCCCGCGGACCCGCCGGCGGCTGGTGGTGACGGTGAGGTCGTCTGTGCCGGCTCGACCGTCACGCTCTCCGGCGAGGAGGGTGCGCCGGCGGCGTCGAGCAGCCAGTTCCCGGTCGGCACGCGGCTGAAGGTCACCAACCTCGACAACAACAAGTCGATCACCGTCGAGGTGACCGGGCCGTCGGGGAGCTGCGTACTGCTCAACAACGCCGCGTTCGAGCAGGTGCGGGAGCCCGGCAAGTTTCTCATCCGGCGAGCCGTCATCGAGAAGGTCTGACGGCCGCCACCCCGGTAAGGCGCCGCACTAGCGCTCCTCGGGGTTCGCCAGGAGCGACGGGTCTTCGCGGATCATCGCGGCCAGGCGGGCGGCGGCGCCGGGGTTGTCCTCGTGCTCGGCCTTCCAGGCGCGCGGCGCGGACCGGGACGGGAGCCCACCCGCGGGATCACCCGAAGCCGAAGAATGAGCCGGATCGGGAGCGGGGGCGGGAGTAGGGGCAGCGTGGCGGTGCCGCCGCTCACCCAGGTGGCCCGGGTCGGCTGGCCGGCCCGGGCCACCGAGGTGGCCGGGGTCGACCAGGCGCGGCGCCTCGGGCACCGGGGACGGGGATGGGCGGCGGGGAGCCGGGCGGGCCTCGACGCGTGGGCGGGCCGCGTCGGGCAGCGGCCGGGGCAGGTCGGTCATCGGCGGGATTTCGGCCGGCAGCACCGGCATCGGTCCGTCGCTCGGGCCGAAGCTGGCGCCCTCGGGGCCCTCGACCGAGACGATTTTGGCGCGTACGACGCCGTCCTCCCAGCCGATCCGCACTTCGGCGCTGCCCTCGCCCTGCTCGCCGTAGAGCGTGATGTTGAGATCGGGATGGCGCTCGACCACCCGGCGGACCGCCTCGATCGCCTCGGCCAGCCCGTGTGCCGTGGGCAGGCCGCCGGACGCCTCCTCGGTCCGGCGGCGCAGCTGGTCCATCCGTGCCAGGCGTTCCAGCGCGTCGTCCAGTCCACCACGCACCCTGGAACCACCTCCCTATGCGGTCTGCCCGCTAACCGCATCATCCAGCGCTCGGTCTAATAGGACTAGGAGTGCGTCTCTCACAGATATCCGGTTTCGGGCGTCGAAGGCGACCACGGGAATCCGCTCGTCGACCGCGAGGGCCCAGCGGACCTCGTCCAGGTCGTGGGCGAGCTTCCCGTCGAACGCGTTGACCGCGACCACGAATGGTAGGCGCGCCCGCTCGAAGTAGTCCACCGCAGGGTAGCAGTCATCTAACCGGCTGCTGTCAACCACGACCAGCGCACCGAGCGCTCCGTGGGACAGGTCATCCCACATAAAGCCGAAGCGGGACTGTCCGGGCGTACCGAAGAGATAGAGCTTCAGGCTGCGGTCGATGGTCACACAGCCGAAGTCCATCGCGACCGTGGTGGTCGTCTTGCCGGTGGCCTGGCCGGGGTCGTCCACGCCGACGCCGGCGGAGGTCATGACCGCCTCGGTGGTCAGCGGGGAGATCTCGCTGATCGCGCCGACGGTCGTGGTCTTGCCGACGCCGAAGCCACCGGCGACCACGATCTTGACGGGGATGGGGGGTGCTTGCTCAGGAGATCGCACGAAGTCCACGGATCACTCGCAGGATGGTGTCGGGGTCGGGACGCGCGGCCTCCCGCGCGTGGACGTCGAGGTAGCCGGCGGCCCGCAGGTCGCCGACGAGGATGCGGGTGACGCCGAGGTGCAGGCGGGCCCGGGCGGAGATCTCGGCGACCGAGATGGGCTCCGCGCAGAGCGCCATGATCGTGCGCAGCTCCGGCGCGAGGCTCGACACCGGTACGCCGGTCCGCAGCGGCCCGTCCGAGCGGGCCGTCACCTGCGTCTCCAGGCCGATGTCCGGGTCGACGCCGTCAACCCGGCCGGAGGTGAGCACGAACGGTCGCAGCCCGGCGGGAGTGCCGTCCGCCGGCGTCGAGCCCAGCCCGGAGACGCCCAGGAACGGGCGGATGCGGGCGGGCCCCGCCGGCTCCTCGGGCGGGACGTGGGTCACGACTGGGCGGCGTTCTTCAGCTCGGCGATGAGGCGGGGCGTGAGCGCTCCGCCGGCACGGCTGGCGAAGAGCGTCATCTCGTACGCGATGGTGCCGAGGCTGGCCGACCGGTCGGCGATGACGCCCAGCACCGAGCCCGCGCTGATGGCCGTGACCAGCAGGTACCCGCCCGTCATGTCGATGACGACCCGGTTGAGGCCGCCGAGGGCGTACCAGTTGGCGGCGCCGCCGGCGAGGCTGGTCAGCCCGGAGACCACGGCGGCGAGCCGTTCGGCGTTCGCGCGGTCGGCGATGTTGGACATCGCCATCAGCAGGCCGTCGGCGGAGACCGCGATGGCCTCACGCACCCCGGCCGTGCTCGACGTGAACGAGTCCAGGAGCCAGTTGAAGGTCTGCGCCTCGGGGCTCAACTGGAGTGAGTTGTTCACTTCTGGGTTCCTTCCTGCTGCAAGGCGCGCGCGACGCCGGATTCGAACTGCTCGAGCGAGTCCCGGGCCGCCTCCGGATCGGGTGACCACTGGTCGGGCAGCACCTGCGGCGGCGGCTGGACCGGGAAGTCCGCCGGCAGCGTGGCGCCGGGCACCCGGCGGCTGAGCGGGGCGCGCGGGCCCGGGGCGGGTGGCGCGATCACCGGCGGCACTTCACTGTGGACGACCGCGCGGTCGGCGACGATGGACTCGGCCCGGCGTACCCCCGCCTCGAACTCCTCGACCAGCGCGCGGGCGGTCGCGGCATCGACCCCGGTCGGCGCCGGCGCCCGTTCCGCCACGGCCGCCGTGCCCTCCGGGAGCTGCGCTCCCGGGACCCTTTGCCGCAGGCCGGAGTGGGTGGGCGCGGTCGGCGGCGCGGCGGCTGGCGGTGCCGCTGGTGCCGGCTCCATCACGGGTACGGGCGGTGTGGCCGGCCGCGGCGCGAAGGCGTTCCAGGTCCGGCCGCTGCCGATCGTGCGGGTCGCGCGGTCGAGCGCGAGCACGTTGAAGGCCGAATCCTGGTCCGCCGTCGCCACGATCGCGCGCGCCACCGCCCGTTCCACGATGGCCGGCTCCTCCTGGCCGGCCGGCGGTGCCGCGTGCAGCTGGCGCACCGAGGCGAGCCCGCGCGCCGGCTTCGGCGGCTGTGGCGGGGGTACCGGCTCCGGCTCCGGGATCGCGCTGCGTACCAGGTGGTCCTGTCCGATGTCGACGGTGACGGTCACGCCGCCGCCGGGCGTCTCGGAGAGCGAGACCGCGAGCCCGTGCTTGCGGGCCAGCCGGCCGACCACGAAAAGGCCGAGCACCTCGGTCGGCGCCAGGTCGAGGCGCTCGCGGCGGGCCAGGCGGGCGTTTTCCTCGTCGATCCGCTCGGGCGAGAGGCCGAGGCCGTGGTCGACGACGCGGAGCCGCACCACGTGGCCGGTCGCCATCGCGGTGACCGTGACCCGGGTGTGCGGCGGCGAGAAGACCGTCGCGTTCTCCATCACCTCGGCCAGCAGCAGCACCAGGTCGCCGGTGAGCGCGGGCGAGACCGCGATGCCGCCGGGCACCTGCACGTCGACCCGGGTGTACTCCTCGATCTCGCCGAGCGCGAGCCGTACGACGTCGGCGAGCGGCAGCGGCGTGATGTGCTCCTCCGCGCCGGAGGCGCCGGCCGAGCCGGAGAGCACGACGAGGCTCCCCGCGTTTCGCCGCAGGCGGCTGGAGACGTGGTCGAGCCGGTAGAGCTGCTGCAGCCGCTGCGGGTCGGTCTCCTCCTGCTCCAGCCGGTCGATGAGCGCGATCTGCCGGCCGACCAGGTTCTGGGTGCGGCGGCCGACGTGCCCGAACATCTGCGCCACGTTGCGCCGGCTGCTCACCTGCCGTTCGACCAGCCGGGCTGCCGTGGTCTGTACCCGGTCGAACGCGCGGGCCAGGTCGCCGATCTCGTCGGCGGAGCGGACGTCGACCGGTTCCAGGTGGATGGGTTCGGCCTCGTCGTCGGCGTCCTCGTCGGCGACCCGCCGCAGCTCGGCCTCGGCGACGGTGGCCACCCGTTCGGCGGAGTGGGTGAGGCTGGTCAGCGGCCGGGCCACCGCGCGCGCCACGACCACGCTCATCAGCACGACGCCGACGAGCACGAGCAGGGCGAGCGTGATCACGCCGTACGCGGTGGTGAGGACGATCGTCTGCTGCCGGTCGACCTCGGCGGTGACGTCGGTGACGATCTTGCGTTCGACGAAGCGCCCGAGGACGATGAACGACTCCAGCGACGGGTACAGCCGTTGCACGGTGAAGCGGGAGAGCGTCTGGAGCGGGTTGGTCTGCACGGTGACCGGGAAGTCGGCGCCGACCCGCTCGTTCAGCGCCTGCTGGACGAGCTGGAAGAGGCCGCTCTGCTCCGCCGTCGCGTACGCGTTGAAGCGCGCGGTGATGGCCTGCAACGCGGCGAGGTTGGCGGTGTAGCCGGTCATCGCCGCGGGGCTGCGCTCGGCCACCATGACCACCATCAGCGCGGCGCCGGCGCTGATCAGGTCGTTCATCTGCAGGACGGCGTCGAGCGCCACCACCTGCCGCCCCTCGACGGTGGCCACGTCGACGTTGTCGAGCAGCCGTAGCGAGTCGAGGATGCGCGCGGTCACCGCCCCGTACGCGGCGATCACCTGGTCGCTGCGCATGGCCTTGCCGAGCACGCCCGTGCGCACCTGTTCCAGGTCGCGGATCGTGTCGATGGCCTGCGCTACCGGGGGCGGCAGGTCGTCGCCGAGCGAGGCGCGCAGGTCGGCGGTGCGGTCGCCGACCGCGGTGGTCTGGAGCGTGAGGGCCGCGGCGTCGACGGTGCCGAGCAGGTAGCCGACCGAGAGCATGCGCTCCTGCTGGAGGTCACCGACGAGGCCACCGACCTCGCTGGCCACCCGCACGGTGCGGGCGGTGTCACCGGCCCGCCCGGCCAGGCCGGCCCGGTTGACGACGAGCGGGACGGTGAGCACGCCGACCAGGAGCAGCGGCACCATGACCAGGACGGCCAGCTTGCCGCGGATGCGCAGCCTACCGAGCAGCACCGACGGGCTCCCACTGGCTCTGGTTCTGCTCCGGGCCCGCGGCCCGCGGCAGCACCGTCCGATGTGGACCGCCGAACGGCCGCCGGCGTCGCCGCCGCTTGCGCAGGGCCAGCACCGAGGGTACGGCGCAGCCGAGCACCGCCACCGCGAACGCGACGAGCGAGACGGCCCGTTCGGTGCGGATGCTGGACCGGCGGTCCGCGATCAGCACGTCCAGCTCGGCGAGGATCGAGTTGGAGAGCTCGGAGGCGGCCGCCTGCACCTCGATCCGGGCCGGGTTGAGCCGGTCCGCCGTCGGCAGCGGCGACCGCCCGTCGAGCGTGCCGGCCGAGCTGGCCAGGCCGTCCATGGAGCGGCGGAAGCGGTCCAGCCGGCTGAGCAGGTTGCCGCCGAGCGTGCGGCTCTCCGTACTGTCCACGGCGGACTGGAGGCCGTCGGCGAGGTCGGCGGCGGGGTCGAGCACCGCGCCCCGGGCCGAGACGAGGTCGGCGATCGCCGCCGTACGCTCGGCGGCCGGCCGCCCCGCGGCGATGACCACGAGGTCGGCGAACCGGCCGGCCGCGACCACCGACTCGGGCAGCTCCTCGGCGGCGCCGTCCTGCAGGAAGTAGGTGTCCGCCTCGGGGTCGCGGATCAGCTGCGAGTTCTCCCGGACCTTGCCGTACAGGGCGAGCAGCAGGTCGGTCACCTCGCCGTACGCGTCGTAGATCCGGGCCCGGTCGCCGCCGGGTACCGAGGAGAGCGCCTCGATCTTGACGCGCAGGCCGGACCAGCGCTCGCTGGTACGCAGCTCCTCGCCGAGCCGGTCGTCGACCTCGGTGGCGGCGTCGACCGCCCGGGTCACCGCGGCCCGGTCCGCCGGACGCCCGGCCACCGCGGCGGACTGCGCGTCGGTCACCGCGGTCGTCACCTGGCCGAGCGTGGTGAGGTACTCGATGCCGTGCCGCTCCTTCGCGGCGAACGAGAGGCGGTCCGACTGCCCCTGCCACGCCTGCCCGAAAAGCACCCCCACGGGGATCAGCAGTGCGAACGCCAGGAGCGGTCGCAACAGCGAGGCTCTCGTGGGCGCGTTAGGCGTGGCAGCGCTCATCGTCCACCCTCCCGGCGGCAGCGACGGATGGGATGGCAGGGCCCCCTCAGCTCGCGCGAGATCTCGCGGTGCCACCCGCGGAGGAACTTAGGCCCGCTGGCCGGGGGAGCGGAACTGTTTCACCGGCCGGGACTTGTGCCCGGGAGCGCTCCCAATGCAGACCGTGAATGCTCCTTGATCACAGCGTCGCGTGGCGCGGCCGGCAAGGGTTTACTGCACCTGATTCGTCAGTAAACGTCGGAATGCGCGACATCCGAATTGCTCTGGCACGCGCTGAGTGTCCGGTCAGTCGGGATACGCCCTCTCGGCATCTTAGTCCGGCCGGGTGGCCGACCGGGGGTCGCCCGATCCGCTCTGCCCTATCGCCGCCCGATCCTGCGCTTTCGACCGCTGGTAACAGACCCGAGCTAGCTTTGGCCGGTGACGTCAACGCCTGAAACTCTTCGGACGGTCGGTGCGCTCCGCGCGAGTGGCCACCGGCACCGCACGGTCAAGGAAGAGCTTCGCGAAAACCTCCTCGCCCGGATGCGCGACGGCGGCCCCCGGTTCCCCGGCATCGTCGGCTACGACGACACGGTGCTGCCCGAGGTCGAGCGCGCGATCCTGGCCGGCCACGACATGGTCCTGCTGGGTGAGCGGGGCCAGGGCAAGACCCGGGTCATCCGCTCCCTGGCCGGGCTCCTCGACGAGTGGACGCCCGTCATCGCCGGCTCCGAGCTCAACGAGCACCCGTACGAGCCACTCACCCCCTCCTCCCGCCGGCAGGCGCAGGAGCTCGGCGACGAGCTGCCGATCCGGTGGCTGCACCGCTCCCTGCGGTACGGCGAGAAGCTGGCCACCCCGGACACCAGCGTCGGCGACCTCATCGGCGACGTCGACCCGATCCGGGTGGCGCAGGGCCGCACGCTCGGCGACCCGGAGACCATCCACTTCGGACTCGTACCCCGTACCAACCGGGGCATCTTCGCGGTCAACGAGCTGCCCGACCTCGCCGAGCGGATCCAGGTCTCCCTGCTCAACGTGCTGGAGGAGCGCGACATCCAGGTCCGCGGCTACCAGCTGCGGCTCCCGCTCGACCTGCTGCTCGTGGCCAGCGCCAACCCCGAGGACTACACCAACCGCGGCCGCATCATCACGCCGCTCAAGGACCGCTTCGGCGCCGAGATCCGCACCCACTACCCGCTGGAGCTGGAGCTGGAGCTCGACCTGATCCGCCAGGAGGCGCGGCTCGTGGCCGAGGTGCCCGACCACGTACTCGAGGTGGTGGCGCGCTTCGCCCGCGGGGTGCGGGAGTCGCCGTCGGTCGACGCGCGGTCCGGTGTCTCCGCGCGGTTCGCGATCGCGGCGGCCGAGACGGTGGCCGCGTCCGCGCTGCGCCGCTCCGGCATCCTCGGCGAGCCGGTCGCCACCGCCCGGATCGGCGACACCGCCTCGATCACCAGCACGCTGCGCGGCAAGGTCGAGTTCGAGAGCGGCGAGGAGGGGCGCGAGGTCGAGGTGCTCGCCCACCTGCTCCGTACCGCCACCGCCGAGACGTTCCGGGCGCGGCTGGCCGGGCTCGACCTCTCCGGCTTCACCGACCTGGTGGCCGAGGGCGAGATCGTGGAGACCGGCGAGCTGGTCGGCGCCGAAGACCTGCTGCGCCAGGTCGGCACCGTGCCCGGCCTCGCCAAGGTGCTGGAGCGGCTCGGCTTCGACGACGCGCCCACCGCCGCACAGGCCGCGGCCGGCGTGGAGTTCGCGCTGGAGGGGCTGCACCTGACCCGCCGCCTCTCCAAGGCCATGACCGACGAGGGCCGCACCCTCTACGGGAGCCGCGAGTGAAGGGTCGGGGCCGCTTCCGGTACGGCGCCTGGCGCGGCGGGCCCGACCCGCTCGCCCCGCCGTACGACGTGCGGGGCGCGGTCGACCAGGTCGGCGCCGAGGTACTGGCCGGCGGCAGCCTGCGCGAGGCGCTGCGCAACCTGCTGCGCCGCGGTCCCGACGGCGGCCGTGGCCTCGACGACCTGGCCGCCCGGGCCCGGCGGATGCGCCGCGAGGCGATGCGCCGGGGCAACCTCGACGGCGCCGTCACCCGGGCCCAGGCCCTGCTCGACCAGGCCCTCGCCGCCGAACGCGAGGAGCTGGCCCGCCGCACCGACGACGCGTCCCGGTTCAGCGAGGCGCGGCTGGACAGCCTGCCCCGCTCCACCGCCCGCGCGGTCGAGGAGCTCTCCGACTACGAATGGGCCAGCGACGAGGCCCGCCGCACGTACCAGCAGATCCTCGACGGCCTGCGCAACGAGGTGCTGGAGCAGCGCTTCGCCGGCATCCGGGAGGCGCTCGGCAACCCGGACCCGGCCGCCCAGCGCCGCCTCGCCGAGATGCTGGGCGACCTCAACGACCTGCTCGACCGGCACGCCCGGGGCGAGGACACGACCGACGCGTTCGCCGAGTTCATGCGCCGGCACGGCGAGTTCTTCCCGGAAAGGCCCGGCTCGGTCGAGGAGCTGATCGACGCGCTCGCCCGCCGCGCCGCCGCCGGTGAACGGCTCATGCGTTCGCTCTCCCCGCAGCAGCAGGAGGAGCTGTCCCGGCTGATGGCGCAGGCGCTCGGCAACGCCGGCCTGGCCGACCAGATGGCCCGGCTGACCGCCAACCTCCGCACGCTCCGCCCCGACCTGGGCTGGGACCGGCGCAGCCAGGTCCGCGGGCAGCGGGGACTCGGGTACGGCGAGGCGGCCGGCGCGCTCGCCGAGATCGGTGACCTGGACGAGCTGCTCGACCAGCTGGGCCAGGAGCATCCCGGTGCCACGCTCGACGACATCGACGTCGAGGCGGTCGAGCGGATCCTCGGCCGGGGCGCGGCCGGCGACGTACGGCGCCTGCAGGAGCTGGAGCGGGAGCTGCGCCGGCAGGGCTGGCTGGCCCGCGGTGGGGAAGGGCTCACGCTCAGCCCCAAGGCCCTGCGCCGGCTCGGCGGCACCGCCCTGCGCCGCGTCTTCGCCTCGCTGGAGACCGGCCGCCGCGGCCAGCACGACCTCCGCGACGCGGGCGCGGCCGGCGAGATCACCGGCGCGTCCCGCCCCTGGGAGTACGGCGACGAGCAGCCCATCGACGTGGTCCGCACGGTGACGAACGCGGTCCGCCGCGGCGGCGCCGGTCCCGTCTCGCTACAGGTGGACGACTTCGAAGTGGTGGAGACCGAACGGCGCGCCTCGGCCGCCGTCGCGCTCTGCGTCGACCTGTCGTACTCGATGGTGGCCGAGGACCGCTGGGGCCCGATGAAGCAGACCGCGCTGGCCCTGTCACACCTGGTCGCGACGAAGTTTCCGCAGGACGCGCTGCAGATCATCGGCTTCGGCCGGTACGCGATGCGGCTCACCCCCGAGGAGCTGGCCGCCGTCGAGCCCGACTACGTACAGGGCACCAACCTCCAGCACGCGCTCCAGCTCGCCGGACGCCACCTGCGCAAGCACTCCGGTGCCGAGCCGGTGGTGCTGGTCGTGACCGACGGCGAGCCCACGGCCCACCTGGCGGACGACGGCGAGGCGGTCTTCTTCTGGCCTCCGCTCACCGAGACCGTACAGGCGACGGTGGCCGAGGTGGACGCGCTGACCCGCTACGGCGCCACGCTCAACCTCTTCATGCTCGGCGAGGACCCCGGCCTGCGCCGCTTCGTCGACGCGGTAGCCCGCCGCAGCGGCGGCCGCGTCTTCACCCCGGACACCGAAGACCTGGGCAGCTACGTCGTCAACGACTACATCCGAGCCCGCCGCGGCCGCGTGTCCCGCTAACCGCCGGCCGCCCCCCGCCCGGCCGGCCCACCGACCGCTGGCCGGGCGCGCCGGTCGCGGGGCGTAGGAGGACGACAGGAGGCGCAGATCGTGGTACTTCGGTGTCCCTACAGGGGCAGCTATATACCACGATCTGCTCGCAGCCAGCCGACGTTGACGCCGATCAAGGGCCTGGTGGTTGGGCGTTTCGCGCGGAGAGCGGGCGAACGATCACCGCCACCACCCCCTCTACGAGCTGTCGCGGGTGAGGGTCGGCTCGGCGGGCGCGGCGGTGTCGTCGCGGATGTAGACGAGCAGGTCGCCGGTCTCGATGGTGGCGCACTCGGGGGAGGCCAGGGAGCATACGCGGCCGCGGCGGACCAGGGCGATCACCAGTTCGCTGACCTTGCGGGGCGACTTGCCCACCTCGGCGCGGTCGGCCGAGCGGAGCGCCAGGGCCATGCCGTGGCCGGGCGTCAGCAGGTCTTCGACCACGTCGATGAGGGGTGGCGCGGAGGTGGAGAGGCCGAGCAGGCGGCCGGCGGTCGCGGAGCTGACGATCACCTGGTGGGCGCCGCTCTGCTTGAGCAACGGCGCGTTTTCCGCCTCGCGGGCGGCGGCGATGATCCGCACCTTGCCGGCGGTCATCTGCCGCGCGGTGAGCGTGACGAGTACGTTCGCCTCGTCGGTGTCGGTGGCGATGATGACCGCCCTGGCGTCCTTGATGTGCGCGTCGGCCAGGACGGACGAGTGGGTGGCCGACCCTTCGATCGCGACCAGCCCGTCGCCGGTGGCCTGGCGCACCGTCGCCCGGTTGGATTCGACCACGACGATGCGCTTGCCGTCGAAGCCGTTTTCCCGCAGCGCGGCGACGGCGCCGCGTCCCTTCGTCCCGTAGCCGCAGACGATCACGTGGTCCTTCAAGAGTTTTCTCCACCGCGTGAGGCGAGCGTTCGTGCGGTACTGCTCGGTCAGCACCTCCAGTGTGGTGCCGACCAGGATGATCAGGAAGAGCACCCGTGCCGGGGTGATCACCACGACGTTGATCAGCCGGGCGCTTTCCGAGACCGGCGTGATGTCGCCGTAGCCCGTGGTCGACAGCGACACGACCGCGTAGTAGAAGCAGTCGAGCAGCGTGAGGCCGTCTTCGTTGACGTCGCGATAGCCGTCGCGGTCCAGGTAGACGACGCCCACGATGCCCACCACCAGGATGATCGCGGCGACGAGTCGCGTGCTGATCCCACGCAACGGGCTCCGGACGGGGACCGGCATATGGATCACGACGCACGTCCCTCCGGCACGCCTACACCATAGATCAGCCGTTCCCGGCGTGCGTTGATCAAGGCGGGATGGGGTACGAATGAGAACATGGAGCATTTCACGATCGCGACCGTCGCCGAGGAAAACCAGGACTTCCGGCGGGTGCTGTGGACTGGGCGACACGCGCAGCTAGTGATCATGACAATCCCGCCGGACGGTGAGATCGGGGAAGAGGTCCATCCGGATACCGACCAGATTCTCACGTTCGTCAGCGGCGTGGGCGAGGCACGGGTCGGTGGGCGTGCGCGAAAGGTGAGCCAGGGGGACCTGGTGGCGGTGCCGGCCGGCACGAAGCACAACTTCGTCAACACCGGCCCCAACCCGCTGGTGCTCTATACCGTCTACGGCCCGCCCGAGCATGCCGACGGCGCGGTGCACAAGACCAAGGAAGAGGCGGAGAGGGCCGAGGAGTCCGGAGCCGACGAGCCGCCGACCACGTAACGCCGTCAGTCGGTCTTGAGGTCGCGGCGCGCCGCCTGGATGAGCCGGCGGCGCGCCGCGCTGACCGCGTCCAGCCCGGCCGGCTGGTCGGCCAGGGCGGCGTCGCGCAGCTCGCGGTGGCTGATCAGCAGGTCGACGCCGGCCGCGCCGACCCGTTCGGTGGCGAAGAGGCGCAGCCGGGTGAGGCTGGTGCGGAGCTCGGCGAACGCGGCCTCGATCGCGTCGTCGAGGCGGGTGGCCAGCGCCGCGTCGGCCGGGCGCGGGCCGAGCTCGTGCCGCTCGCGGACCGCGTCCGAGCTGCGCCAGCTCGCCTCCAGCAGGGCGACCAGCGTGTCCGACAGCGACTCCCGGGACCAGCTCGTGCGGTCGCGGCTGCGGGTCAGGAGCGCGGTGACGACGATGTTCGCGCCGCTGATGAACGCGGCCGTGAACGCCGCCCACTCGCCCACACCCATCGTTGGCGATCCCTCCCTCGTACGCCGACCCGCAGAGTAGCGAAGCGGGCACGGCGCCGGTAGACCAGACAATCTGGGCGCGGCTAGGCTCGGGCCTGCCCCCTCGTTTCTTTGTCGTCTGGAGATTTCGTGCCGCCCCGGCTGACCGTGATCGGCAAGCATTCCGAACTGGCGGCCGGCGATGTCCGGCGCCTTGTCCATCTGGTGGTGGGAGACCAGGTGCCGGGTGATTCGCGAACGCGCGGGACGGTCGACGTACGCGTGCTGCAAGGCGGATACAGCGGCCTGCTGGTCGCACTGGTGTACGCGCCGGGGCGCGGCCTGTTCATCCTCAAAGGCGGCCCGACCGGCGAGATCCGGCAGGAGCACGAAAACCGTTCCGCGTTTCTCGGCTCCGACGAATGGCTCGTCAGCAACAAGCTCGACGGCATCTACGGCCCGGCCGAGGTGGAGATCCGCGACCAGTCGGAGAGCTGGAGCGCGATGGCGTACCGGTACATCGGCAGCCGGACCTACCGCGAGCTGGCCGACTACAGCGAGTTCGGCGGGTTTCTCCAGTCGTTCGCGCTGCCGCAGACGGCGGAGAGCGCGCCGCCGGAGCGTACCGTCCGCGCCTGCCTGTACAAGGTGGCCAGCCTGCTGGTGCGCAACGCCGACCTGCAGAACGAGGAGGAGGGCCGGGCGCTCGTCGAGTACCTGCCGGACGTGGACTGGGAGCGGGACATCAACGCCAGCCTCACCACGGCCGCCGCCCTCTGGTCCGACATCGAAGACCTGCGCGACTTCCGCGCCTGGTACACGGAGGCGGCCGCGGCCGTGCGGGTGGCGCCGGTGGCCGACCGGCGGCTGATCCACGGCGACGCCCACCTGGCCAACATCCTGGTCAACAGCGTGCGGGCCGAGGTCGACCTGATCGACTTCGGCAAGGGGCGGCAGGCGCACGTCTTCGAAGACCTGGCCCGCTTCGAGGTCGACCTGGTGCTGCACACCACGCCCCGGCACGCGCACAGCGCCGAGCTGGTGCAGGACGAGCTGCTGGAGACGGTCAGCCTGGTCGGCGACGACGACTTCGCGCTCCGCGACTCGCCCGAAGAGCCGCGCCACCGGCGCTGCCTGCGGATGTGGCGGCAGGAGCTGTGCGCGGTGCTGCGCGGCACGTCGTTGCCGGGCGCGGCGATGATGTACCGCTGGTTCCTGCTCAGCGAGTGCCTCAAGCGGATCCGCTGGGTGACCAACAACGGCCCGGTCGCCGCCGGCGTCGACATGCTCTCGCTGCTCCGGATGATCACCGCGCTGCGCCGCATGCTTGACGGTCATCGCTACGCTCCGGAGACAGTGATATCGACCACCGCCGAAGCGTTGACCTTGCTGCGCTGCACCGCCGCCTACGTGCCGATGCACGGCCACGAGCTGCTGACGAACGAGAAGCGCAACCGCGCCAAGGAGGCCGCGCTGCACGCCTCCGCCGCCCGTGGCGCGTCCGTCCGGATCACCGCCGAGACCGGGTACTCGTACCTGGCCACCCGGGGTGTCTTCAACTCCCGGATCGTCCGCCTGCTGCGGGCCGGCGCGAGCCTCCAGATGGTGATCTGCAACCCGTACTTCCTGGAGGCGTACGGGATCTCCGCCAGCTACGACCCGGACGGGCGGCGGCTGGGCTCGGTGGTCTCCGACCGGCTGGAGCTCCACGCCGACCTGGCCCGCAAGTTCGAGGCGAGCCTGCGCGGCTACGAGATCCTCCGCGAGGAGTACAAGAGCCTGGTCGAGGTCAGGCTCGCCCGGTTCGGCATCGGCGCCACGGTGCTGCTGACCGAGCGGGCCTCCTTCTTCGAGCCGTACTTCCACGCCTCGCGCAGCCGCCGCGAACGGGTGCTGTTCGACACGTTCGAGCTGCAGTTCGACCCGGGTGGGCTGCACATGAAACGGCTGCTGGAGGAGACCTTCTCGTTCCACTGGAACAACGCGGACGCGGTCACCGACGCGACCCAGTTGGAGGAGCGATGCAGGAGGGCGCGTACGACGGTCTTCGAGGCGTGGCAGGAGACGGGCGCCAGCTGACCCGGCCGGCCGTCCCGCTGGTGGCCGAGCACGACTCGTGGATCACCGTGGACCCGATCGTCGGCTGCCCGGCGGACTGCGCGTACTGCTATCTCGGCCCGCTCGGCCTGCGGGCGACCCGGCCGGCGGTGCGGGCCACACCGGAGATGGCGGTGGCGGCCGTCGAAGACCACCTGGGTGGGCGGCGGGCGGGCGTCGTCGACCCGGCGTACGACCAGACGCCCCTCTGCGTCGGCAACTACACCGACATGGTGCTCACCCGCCCCAACCGCGACGCCCTGGTACGCATCGTCGAGCTGCTCGCCGAGCGGATCCCGCGCCGCCCGGTGGTCGTGGTGACCAAGGGGCGGCTCGACCCCGACCTGCTCGCCGCGCTCGACCGGACCGGCTTCCCGATCTTCTGGTTCCTCAGCCAGTCGATGGCCCGCCCCGCCGGGGTGCCGCTGGAGCGCGGGCGCATCGCCGACCTGGACACGACGCTCGACAACGCCCGCCTCGTCTCCCGGACGACCCACCAGAAGGCGGTGCATTTCTGGCGCCCGTTCGTGGCCGAGCTGCGGCCGAGCCGGGCCGACCTGGAAAAGCTGGTCGGGCGGCTGGCCACGTCGGGCCTGTCCGCCTCCGTCGCGGTCGGGCTCACCCGGGGGCCCGGGGTACCGCTGTGGGACGAGCGCCTCGTCACGCTGCTGGACCGGTCGATGGCGGCGCCGGCGGAGCGGTGGGAGGTCTTCGACGACGAGGGCTGGGCCGTGGCGCGGGAGAGCGCGGCGGCCGCCGGCTACCCGCTGTACCGCAACACGTCCTGCGCGCTGGCGTTCCTCGGTGGCCGGCCGGAGGCGCTGGGCACCTGGCGCCCGCCGCACGCCGAGCACCGCTGCCTGCCGGCCGCCTGCCCGCTCGCCCAGCGGGGACGCTGCGCGACGGCGGCGCTGACCGAGGAGTGGACGGATGGTGCGACCCTGGCCGCCAGGGTGGCCGCCTTCCTGGGTCTCGACCCGGGGCTGGTGTCGGTCACGGCGGGGAAACTGCTGATCGATGACATGATCGACGAGTTTGACTACAATACACTCTTGCACGGCTACGGCCGGCATTTGGCGGTTCGAGCCCAGGGCGTGCGCAGGCAGAAGGCGTGGCTGGGGTCGTTTACCGGAGGGGGGCTCGCGGCGTGACGGTCGATCCAGCTTCTCTGGCGCCCACCGCGCACAGCACCGTTCGAGCGCTTCGCCGGTTGCGTCGCATCACGGGCTTTGTTTCGGTATTCGGGGAAGAGCGCGATCCCCGCTCGTCGGCGTTCGCGCGGATCTGGCACGTCGGCCGCATGACCTGGGTGGCCCGGCGGCTTGCCGAGCGCCAGCCGGGAGTCGACGTCGAGCGCGTCGTGCGGCTCTGCCTCCACCACGACCTCAACCGCTGGCCCTTCGCGCACAACACCGAGGTGGGGTGGTTCGACCAGGCCGGCAATACCCGCACCTTCAGCAAGTCCCTTGTGGATGCCCGACTCTCCGACGAAGACTTCGCCGACATCGAGGGCGTGCACCACAAGCGGATCGACGAGCTGAGCGCCGAGGGGCGGATCGTGCTCGGCGCCGACGCCATCACCGGCGTGGTCGAAGACCCGCTGCTGCTCGTGACCGGGCTCAACGTGCGGCCCGACTACATTCCCGACGCGGTCTGCCGGGTGCTCGGGTTTACGCTCCGAGCCGAGCCGTGGCGGGGCCGGGTCCGCCGGCTCGCCAAGGAGTTCCACGGCACCGGCACGCCCGATCCGCTCGCGTTCCGCGCCGACTTCGCGCGGCTCTTCCGCGACCTGATGGGGCGGGTGCTGGAGCGGCAGGACCGGCCGGAGCGGCTGCTCGACGTCGCGGCCAGCGTCAAGGCGCACTTCATCCGCCCCCGCGTCTTCCCGGTCAACAACGAGCTCGTGTGCCGGTCGAGCTGGCTGCGCGGCGAGGTGATGCCGCGATACCTCGCCCACTACGGTGACGTCGACCTCGTGTTCGTCGATGAAGACGACTTCGTGCGGCGGGCGGTGCGGATCGGCGCCGCGGCCAGCCCCGCCGACTTCCAGCCGCGGATCGACGCGGTCCGCGAGCGGCAGCCCGACCTGTGTTTCGTGGGAGTCAAGACGGCCCCCGCCGCCGTCCGCCGGCCGCGCCCTCGGCTCATCCCCGCGTTCGGGTCAGCGACTCGCTGAGATCCCGCAGGCGCTTGCGAAAGTCCAGGTCGTACGCCTGGTCCAGGGCCCGCCCCGGGCGATCGCGATCGAAGTAGCGGCCGGTCACGCCCGCCAGCGCCGGGTCGACGACGAGGCGCAGCGTCGACCGCAGTCCCGTCTCCAGCGTGTCGACCTGGGGCGTACCGGCCTGGCGCACCATCGTCGTCGGCATCAGGGTCGCCGGGTGCAGGCAGTTGGCGGTCACGCCGGTGCCGGCCAGCTCCTCGGCCAGGTCGAAGGTGTACGCGACGAGGGCCAGCTTCGCCCGCCGGTACGCCTCCGTGCCGTCGTAGCCGCGCTCCATCATCGGATCGTCCACATCGAAGGGTCGCTGCCCGACCGAGGCCACGTTGACGATCCGGGCCGGCGCCGACCGCTTCAGCCGCGGGATCAGGAGCCGGGTCAGCAGGTACGGCGCGAGGTAGTTGACGGCCAGCCGCAGCTCGTACCCGTCCGCGGAGAGCTGCCGGGGTGCGCCGGGTGCGCCGAAGCCGATGCCCGCGTTGTTGACCAGCACGTCCAGGTCGCCCTCGACCGCGGCGGCCAGGCGGCGCACCTCGGCGAGGGAGGCGAGGTCGGCCTGGATCGCCTGGGCGCCGGTCCGCTCGGCCACCTCGGCGAGCCGCTCGGTGTCGCGGCCGTGCACGACGAGCTGGTACCCCCGCTCGGCCAGCGCGAACGCGAGTGCCCGCCCCAGCCCGTCCGACGCCCCGGTGACCAAG
Source organism: Phytohabitans maris (assembly GCF_031085175.1). GTDB lineage: Bacteria > Actinomycetota > Actinomycetes > Mycobacteriales > Micromonosporaceae > Phytohabitans > Phytohabitans maris. Next base: position 113,163 of record NZ_JAVHUY010000020.1, on the reverse strand, counting down.
ACCCGTGTCATCGCTCCACGTTATCGGGGTACTGAGGCCCGTACGGGGGACCGACGTGGCGCCGCCCAGCCGTTAGATTCGGCGGGTGCGCCTGAGAGCCGGATCGTTGCTGCTGGTCGCCGCGCTCCTCGCGGGGTGTGGTGGCGGTGACGAGCGGGGTGCGGATCCGCCGCCGCCCGCCCCGACCGAGGGCGGTGCGGTGGCCACCGAGGCGCCCGCCGGAACGGCCGCGCTGGGCGCCGCGCCCACCACCAAGCCGCCCGCCTCGAAGAAGCCGCCGGCCGCCGTGCCGCGCGCCGGCAACCCCAACGGCAAGGCGTCGGTGCCGGCCGAGGGGCGCGCGGTCGACACCAGCAAGCCGGACCGCGTCGTGGGCAACGGCACGCCGGCCAGCTGCACCTCCAAGGCGGTCGTCTCGGCGGTGGCGGCCGGCGGGATCATCACGTTCTCCTGCGGTCCCGACCCGATCACCATCACGATGGCGCAGACCGCAAAGATCAAGAACTCCACCCGCAAGGTGGTCATCGACGGCGGCGGCAAGGTCACGCTCAGCGGCGGCGGCAAGCGCCGGATCATCTACCAGAACACCTGTGACGAGGCTCAGGGCTGGGAAAACTCCGACTGCACCAACCAGGACCACCCCCACCTCACCGTGCAAAACATCACCCTCGCCGACGGCAGCTCGATCGGCGTCGACCCCGACATCGAGGTGACCAACGGCGGTGGTGGCGGCGCGCTCTACGTGCGGGGCGGGCGGTTCAAGGTGGTCAACACCAAGTTCGTCCGCAACAAGTGCGACAGCGGCGGCCCCGACCTCGGCGGCGCGGCGATCCGCGCCCTGGACCAAAACCAGGACCTCCCCGTGTACGTGGTGAGCAGCACCTTCGGCGGTGCCTCCGGCCAGGGCGGGCGCTGCTCCAACGGTGGCGCGCTGAGCAGCATCGGCGTCTCGTGGATCGTGCTCAACAGCCTGTTCAGCTACAACGAGGCGATCGGGTACGGCGCCAACCAGGCCGCCAACGGCACGCCCGGCGGCGGCAACGGCGGCGCGATGTACTTCGACGGCAACACCATCACCGTCCGGGTGGCCGGCACCATCATGGAGCGCAACCACGCCCGCGAGGGCGGCGGCGCGATCTTCTTCGTCAGCAACGACCTCAGCGGCAGCCTCAAGCTGGAAAACTCCACGCTGCGGCGCAACCCGAGCGACGAGTTCGAGACGCTGCCGGGGATCTTCTACCGCGGCACCAGCAAGCTCCCGTCGATCACCGGCCCCAAGCCGACCTGACGGCGGGCAGCGTGAGCGACTCGCGCAGACCCGGCAGCGCGGCGGTCACGTGCGGTAGCGGAGGCCGTCGACGAGCAGGTCGAGGAGGCGGCCGGCCTGGTCGCGCTCGCCGGCGGCCATCGAGACGCCGCTCAGGGCGATGAGTACGTCGCCGGGCTGCGCGTCCGGCCGGATCACGCCGGCCGCCACACCCGCCTCCAGCAGCGCGGTGATCGCGGTGGTGAGCCGGTCGCGGCTCTGCGCGTACGGGTTGACGCCGGCCGCGATCACCACCCGCAGCGCGTCGGACATCTCCCGCTTGGTGCCCATGTAGTCGACGAAGCGGTCCATCCAGGTGCGGAGCGCCTGGTCCGGCGGCTGGCCGGCGAGCAGGTCGTCCACCGAGTCGCAGAGCCGGGCGAGCTCGTTGCGGTACGCGGCCTCGATCAGCGCCTCCCGCGTGGGGAAGTGCCGGTAGAGCGTGCCGATTCCGACGCCCGCGTCCTTGGCGATCGCGTCGAGCGTGACGTCCGGCCCGTCCTGCGAGAACGCGCGGACCGCGGCGTCGAGCAGCCGCTCGCGGTTGCGCTGTGCGTCGGCGCGCACCGTGTTCCTCCCCGTGGGTGGTGCAGGTCACTGGTTACCGGAGGAGGCTCCGCTTAGTGTTGGCGGTGAAGTGGAGGCCCCTCCGTTTTAGCGTACAGGTTGGGTGCTCCAAGGGGTCCGACGATCGAGACGGGAAGATCATGACTGGGACCACACGCATCACCACGCCGTTCAACGCCGAGTCCACGGCCGCCGAAGTGGTGGCGGGGATCGACCTGAGCGGCCGCCGGGCGATCGTCACGGGTGGCGCGTCCGGCATCGGCATCGAGACCGCGCGGGCGCTGGCCGGCGCCGGCGCCGAGGTCACGCTCGCGGTCCGCAACCTCGCGGCGGGCGAGCGTACCGCCGAGGACATCACCGCCACCACCGGCAACAAGCAGGTGTACGTCGCGCCGCTCGAACTCGCCGACCGTTCCTCCGTCGCCGCACTCGTCACGGCGTGGGAGGGCCCGCTGCACATCCTGGTCAACAACGCCGGTGTGATGGCGCCGCCGCTGACCCGAACCGCCGATGGGTGGGAGCTCCAGTTCGCCACCAACCACCTCGGCCACTTCGGCCTCGCGACCGGGCTGCACCGGGCGCTGGCCGAGGCGGGCGGGGCGCGCGTCGTGTCGGTCAGCTCCTCCGCGCACCAGCGCTCGCCGGTCGTCTTCGACGACATCAACTTCGAGCGCCGCGAGTACCTGCCGTGGGAGGGGTACGGCCAGTCCAAGACCGCCAACGTGCTCTTCGCGGTCGAGGCGAGCAAGCGGTGGGCCGGCGACGGCATCACCGTGAACGCGCTGCACCCGGGCGGCATCCGCACGGGCCTCCAGAGGTACGTCAGCGAGGAGGAGCTCGCCCGCCTCCGTGCCCGGGCCGGCGCCAGCGTAGCGGCCTGGAAGACGCCGGAGCAGGGCGCCGCCACCTCGGTACTGCTCGCCACGTCGCCGCTGCTCGACGGCGTGGGCGGTCGCTACTTCGAGGACTGCGACGAGGCCGTGGCGCACCAGCCGGGCTCGGTGCGCGGCGTGGCCGGGTACGCCCTGGACCCGGAGGCGGCCGCCCGGCTCTGGGCGGTCAGCGAGGAGCTGCTCGGCTCCTGAGCGTGATCGAAGCTCCCGCCAAGTCGTTAGAGCTACTTGGCGGGAGCTTCGATCACGGCGTTCAGGCGACCGTGCAGGCGGTGCCGTTCAGGGTGAACGACGCGGGACGGCCGGTGTTTCCGGTGTGGGTCGCCTGGAAGCCGATGCCGACCGAGGCGCTCGGCGCGATGCTCCCGTTGTACGCGGCGTTGCGAGCGGTCACCGCCCCGCTGCTCGGCGAGTACGACGCGTTCCAGCCGGACGTGATCGTCTGTCCACTGGGGAGGGTGAAGGCCAGCGTCCAGCCGTTCACCGCCGCGCTGCTCGTGTTGGTGATGGTGATCGACGCGGTCAGTCCGGTGTTCCAGGCGCTGACCGTGTAGCCGACGCGGCACGCACCGTCACCACCGGGCGGGGGCGTGGTGACCGGCGGCGTGGTCGTCGGTGGGGTCGTCGGCGGCCGGGTGGTCGGCGGCGTGGTCGGGTTGCCGCCGTCCGGCGCGACCGCCCGGCCGGTCGACGTGGAGATCATGCCGGCGCACAGGTTGCGGCTGGCCAGGTTGGACGCGATCTGCGGCACCGCCTGGATCGTCGTCTGGTAGCCGTCGTGCATCAGGATCACCTGGCCGTTCTGCAGGCGGCCGGCGGCCTGGACGATCGCGCTGGTGCTGGCGCCGTTCCAGTCTTGCGAGTCGACGTCCCACAGCACCTCGGTGAGGCCGAGCTGGGACTCGATCGAGCGGATGGTCGCGTTGGTCTCGCCGTACGGCGGGCGGAAGAGGCGCGGCGTCTGCCCGGTCGCCTGCTGGATCGCCTGCTGCGTCTGGGTCAGCTCCGAGGTGATCTGCTGGCTGCTCATCTGCGGCAGGTGGGGATGGGTCCAGCTGTGGTTGCCGACCCACATGCCGGCCGAGACCTGGGCCCGGGCGAGCGCCGAGTTTTGCTGGACGCGCTGGCCGATGTTGAAGAACGTGGCCCGCAGGCCGGCCGAGGTCAGCGCGTTGAGCAGCGCGGTCGTCGTACCGGAGTTGGGACCGTCGTCGTACGTGAGGCCGACGTAGCCACCGCTGCAGTCGGCGGCCGCGCTGGAGGGCGTGGCGGCGACGGTCAGCGTGAGGGCGGCCGCGGCCGCGGTGGCCAGCGAGGCCAGGGCGGCTGCCGTACGTCGGGACAGGCGGGTGGGCGGCATGGCGGCTCCTGGGCGTGGGGTGGATGTTGCGGGGCCGTGATGAAACATTCCGTAGTATGAGCCGGAACGTATGCGAGCGCAACATCCATCAATATAGCCAGGTCAGGACCGCACATCTAGCTCAGGTCGAGTGGGTTACGATGCGCTTTCGGCAGAGTGCCTGAGACTGTATTCCGGAAAATATGCGTCTGTTACGGGCGTCGCTCTGCCGCCCGTAGAGCGAAAAATGGTCCCCTTCGTCGCGGTTGGGCGTTCCCTTCCCGGGGTAGCCCAGCCGCGTGATCGAGGACCTGGCCGCGGCGCGCCTGCAGATGGCGCTGTCGCTGGGCTGGCACATCGTGATCGCCTCGTTCGGCGTGGGGATGCCGGCGGTCACCCTCTTTGCGGAGTGGCGGGGTTACCGCACCGGCGACCCGGTGTACACCCGTCTCGCCCACCGCTGGGCCAAGTCGATGGGGGTGCTGTTCGCCGTCGGCGCGGTCTCCGGCACGATCCTGTCGTTCGAGATGGGGCTGCTCTGGCCGGGGCTGATGGACCGGTACGGCGACGTGATCGGGCTGCCGTTCGCGCTGGAGGGCTTCGCGTTCTTCATCGAGGCGATCTTCCTCGGCATCTACCTGTACGCCTGGGACCGGCTGCCGCCCCGAGCACACCTGCTCTCCGGCATCCCGCTCTGCGTGGCCGGGGTGGCGTCCGCGTTCTTCGTCGTCAGCGCGAACGCGTGGATGAACCAGCCGCGCGGCTTCGATCTGGTCTCCGGCGAGGTGACCGACGTGAACCCGTGGGTGGCGATGTTCAACCCGGCGACGCCGCCGCAGACGGTACACATGATCGTGGCGGCCTTCATGGTCACCGGCTTCGGCATCGCCGGCGTGTACGCGGTGGCGTACCTGCGCGGGCGGCGGGACCGGTACCACCGGCTGGGCTTCGCCGTGCCGTTCACGATCGCCGCCCTGCTCGCGCCGGTGCAGGTCGTCGTCGGCGACTGGGCGGCCCGCTTCCTGGCCGAGTACCAGCCGACCAAGCTCGCCGCCCTGGAAGGGCTGGCCCGGACGGAGCGGGGCGCGCCCCTCTCGCTCGGCGGCGTCTACCTCGACGGTGAGCTCCGCTACGCCGTGGCGATCCCGAACGCGCTCTCCCTCCTCGCCCACGGCAGCCCGAACGCCGAGGTCATCGGCCTCGACCAGGTGCCGGACGACGCGGAGCCGCCGGTGACCGTGGTGAAGTGGGCGTTCCAGGTGATGGTGGCGATCGGCTTCGGCCTGCTCGGGCTGGCCGGCTGGTGGGCACTGGCCTGGTGGCGGCGGCGCGGGCCGCCGCGCTCGGCCTGGTTCTGGCGGGCCGCGGCCGTCGCCGGGATCGGGGCCGCCGTCGCAGTCGAGGCCGGATGGGTCGTCACGGAGGTGGGGCGCCAACCCTGGATCGTGTACGGGCACCTGCGCACCGCCGAGGCCGTCAACCCGGCGCCGGGGCTGGCCACCGGGCTGCTGATCGTCGCCTCCGTGTACCTGGTGCTGACGGTGGCCACCGTGACCGTGCTCCGCCGGATGGCCCGCCGCGCCGCCGAGGAGCCGGTCGCGCCCCAGGAGGAGACGCCGTGAGCGAGCGAACCAGAAGGCACAGCGCGATATGAGCGTCGCGGACGCGCTGCTCGGGGTGCTGTGGCTGGGGCTGACGCTGTATACGCTGCTCGGCGGCGCGGACTTCGGTGGCGGCTTCTGGGACCTGGTCTCCGGCGGCGCGCGGCGGGGTGCCAGCCGGCGGGAGCTGATCGAGCACTCGATCGGTCCGGTGTGGGAGGCCAACCACGTCTGGCTGATCCTCGTGGTGACGCTCTTCTGGACCGCGTTCCCGCCCGCGTTCGCCTCGTTCGCGTCCACGCTGTACATCCCGCTGACGCTCGCCGCGCTCGGCATCATCGGGCGGGGCGCGGCGTTCGCGTTCCGCAAGGCCAGCGAAACCCTCGGCGAGCGGCGCCTCTACGGCGCCGCCTTCGCCGCCTCGTCCGTCCTCACCCCCTTCTTCCTGGGTACGGCCGTCGGCGGGATCGCCTCCCGCCGGGTGCCGAGCGGCGTGGCGGCCGGCGACATCTGGACGAGCTGGCTCAACCCGACGTCCATCTACTGTGGAGTGCTGGCGGTCGGCGTCTGCGCGTACCTGGCCGCCGTGTACCTGATCGCCGACGCGCGCCGCGCGAACAAGCCGGTGCTGGTCGCCGAGTTCCGCCGGCGGGCGCTGGTCACCGGCGTGGTGGTCGGCGCCGTCGCGCTGGCCGGTGTCGCGGTGCTCGCGGCGGACGCCCCGGCCCTCTACGACGGCCTGCGCGGCCAGGGACTGCCGGTGGCGGCCGTCTCGATCGTGGCCGGGTTGGTGTCGCTGGTGCTGATCGCCGCCGGCCGCTACCGGCTGGTCCGGGTCACCGCCGCCCTCGCCGTGGCCGCCATGCTCTGGGCGTGGGGTGCGGCCCAGTACCCGCTGCTCCTGCCCCCGGACCTGACGGTGGACGAGGCCGCCGGCGCCCCGATGGTCCTCTCCACCGTGCTGGGCGCCCTCGGGATCGGCGCGCTCCTGCTGGTCCCGTCGCTGCTCTGGCTCTTCACCATCTTCCAGCGCACGCCCGGCGCCCACCGCGCCCCACCCCCTGGCTCCCCTCCCGCGGGTTGACCAGGGACTTCGTGGCCCGGCACGCCGGCGGACCCGCCCACCAGGTCCCTGATCAACTTGGTTAGTGGGTCTTGCCGTGGCGGTCGCGGGACTTGAGGCGGGTCGTGGGCATCGCCGGGGCGGGGAGCCGGTCGCCGGCGTAGCCGCGGACCTCGCCGAAGCGGGGCGCGGCCGCCATCCACTCCTCGCGGGCCGCGACAATCTCCTCGTGCGTGCGCCCCACGAAGTTCCACCACATGACCAGCGGCTCCTCGAACGGCACGCCGCCGAGCAGGAACAGCCGCGTCTCGTCGGCCGCGCTCAGCGCCAGCGTCTCCCGCCCGCTGCCGAGGTAGAGCAGCGCGCCTGGGTCGAGCGGGCTGCCGCCGACCAGCGCGGTACCGGTGAGCGTGATCGCCGCGTACTCGAAGTCGGGCCGGAGCGGGACCGAGACCTCGGCGCCACCGGCGAGCGCGACGTCGGCGCCGAAGAGCGGGGTGTGTACCCGCGCCGGCGAGCGGAGGTCGCCGAGCTCGCCGACCACGAGCGTGATCGTCGCGCCCTCGCCGCGGAGCACCGGCATCGCCGCGTGGTGCTCGAACCGCGCCGCACCCGCCCGGGCACCCTCCGGGAGCGCCACCCACAGCTGCAGCCCGTGCATGCCCGGCGGGTGGTCGGGTGGCGACTCCTCGGAGTGCGAGATGCCGTGGCCGGAGGTCATCAGGTTGAGCTGGCCGGGCACGATCGTCTGCAGGCTGCCCAGGCTGTCGCGGTGCAGCACCTCGCCGTCGAGCAGCCAGGTCACCGTCTGCAGGCCGGTGTGCGGGTGCGGCGGCACCTGCATGCCCGGCCCGCTGCCGATGTCTTCCGGTCCGAAGTGGTCGGCGAAGCACCAGGCGCCCACCATGCGCCGCTCGCGGTGCGGGAGCAGGCGGCGGACCACCGTGTACTTGCCGATGGGCACGTCGTGGCCGGGCAGCAGCACGCTCGTCGGCGCGGTGATCACCGTCGCGGTGCCGCCGCAGAGCGTCTCCTGCGGGTCCGCCTCCAGGTTGCTCATGAGCGGAGCCCTACTCGTCGTCGAGGTCGTCGTCGTCCAGCCGGGCCAGCCAAGTGGCGAACCGCTCGATCGGCGTCTCGAACTCCGGGTTGAGGTCGACGAAGTCGCGCAGCCGCTCGGCCACCCACTCCATCGTCACCGACTCGTCGCCGCGCCGCTCGGCCAGCTCCTCGATGCCGCGGTCAGTGAAGTACATGGAAGGCGGCCTCCATCAGCGCGGCCTGCTCGCCCTCGTGCAGCTTCGCCGAACCCACGGAAGGGGCGGCCGCCGCCGGGCGGGAGATCCGCCGCAGGCGCACGCCTTCGAGGTGCTCCAGCAGGTTGAGCGCGATGAACGACCAGGCGCCCTGGTTGGCCGGCTCCTCCTGGACCCAGGCGAAGTCCTCCGCCGCGGTGTAGACCGCGAGGGCCGCCTTGAGCTCCTCGATCGGCAGCGGGTAGAGCTGCTCCATCCGGAGGATCGCGGTGTCGGTGATCTTGCGGTCGGCCCGCGCCTGGAACAGGTCGTAGTAGACCTTGCCGCTGCAGAGCAGCACCCGCTTGACCTGGTCGGCCGGGGGCGCGCCCGGGTCGGCGATGACCGGCTGGAACGTACCGGTGGTGAAGTCCTCCACCGCGGAGACGGCGAGCCGGTGACGCAGCAGTGACTTGGGCGTGAAGACCACGAGCGGCTTGCGCTTGACCGACAGGCCCTGCCGGCGCAACAGGTGGAAGTAGTTGGCCGGAGTGGTCGGGATCGCCACCCGCATGTTGTCTTCGGCGCAGAGCTGCAGGTAGCGCTCGGGCCGCCCGGAGGTGTGGTCGGGGCCCTGGCCCTCGTGGCTGTGCGGCAGCAGCAGCGTCAGCGACGACTGCTGGCCCCACTTGACCTCGCCGGAGGAGACGAACTCGTCGACCACGGACTGCGCGCCGTTGGCGAAGTCGCCGAACTGCGCCTCCCACAGCACCAGCGCCTCGGTGTTTTCCACCGAGTAGCCGTACTCGAAGCCCATCGCGGCGAACTCGGACAGCAGCGAGTCGTGCACGAAGAACCGGGCCCGCTCCTCGGCCAGCGCGGAGAGCGGCAGGTAGTCGTTGCCGGTACGGGCGTCCACGATGGACGCGTGCCGCTGGACGAAGGTGCCGCGGCGGGAGTCCTGGCCGGCGAGGCGGACGGTCACGCCGTCGTGCAGCAGCGCGCCGAACGCGATGATCTCGCCGAAGCCCCAGTCGATCGCGCCCTCGACGGACATCTTGGCCCGCCGGTCGAGCAGCTGCTGGATGCGCTTGTGCGGCGTGAAGCCGTCGGGCAGGTTGACGTGCGCGTCGCCGACCGCCTTGACGACCGCGGCGTCGACGGCGGTCTCCACCTTCGGCTCCGGCTCGGGCTGCCGGCTGCGGCTCGGGCGGGTCTCCGTGGTGACCGCGTCGCGGGTCGCCTTGAAGACCTGCTCCAGCTGGGCCTGGTAGTCGCGGAGCAGCTCCTCCGCGTCGCCGACGGTGATGTCGCCGCGGCCGATCAGCTCCTCGGTGTAGAGCTTTCGCACCGAGCGCTTCTTGTCGATGATCGCGTACATCAGCGGGTTGGTCATCGACGGGTCGTCGCCCTCGTTGTGGCCGCGCCGGCGGTAGCAGACCAGGTCGATCACGACGTCCTTGTTGAACGCCTGCCGGTACTCGAACGCCAGCCGGGCGACCCGGACGACCGCCTCGGGGTCGTCGCCGTTGACGTGGAAGATCGGCGCCTGGATCATCCGGGCCACGTCGGTGGAGTAGAGCGAGGAGCGGCTGTACTCCGGGGCGGTGGTGAAGCCGACCTGGTTGTTGACCACCACGTGCACCGAGCCGCCGGTGCGGTAGCCGCGCAGCTGGGAGAGGTTGAGCGTCTCGGCCACCACGCCCTGCCCGGCGAACGCGGCGTCGCCGTGCACCGCGAGCGGCAGCACGGTGTAGCCCTCCAGCTTGAGGTCGATCCGGTCCTGCTTGGCCCGGACGATGCCCTCCATCACCGGGTCGACGGCCTCGAGGTGGGACGGGTTGGCGGTCACCGACACGGGGATCGAGTGCTCGCCGTCGGGCGTCGTGAACTTGCCGACCTGACCCAGGTGGTACTTGACGTCGCCGGAGCCGTGCGCGGTCTTGGGGTCGATGTGCCCCTCGAACTCCGAGAAGATCTTCTCGTACGGCTTGCCGACGATGTTGGCCAGCACGTTGAGCCGGCCGCGGTGGGCCATGCCGATGACGACCTCGTCGAGCTCGGCCTCGGCGGACGCCTGGAGCACCTCGTCGAGGAGCGGGATCAGTGACTCGGCGCCCTCCAGCGAGAAGCGCTTCTGCCCGACGTACTTGGTCTGCAGGAAGGTCTCGAAAGCCTCCGCCGCGTTCAGCCTGTTGAGGATGTGCTTCTGCTCGCCGGCGTCCGGCTTCTCGTACTTGCGCTCGATCCGCTCCTGGATCCAGCGCCGCTCCTCCGGGTCCTGGATGTGCATGTACTCCACGCCGACCCGCCGGCAGTACGAGTCGCGCAGCACGCCGAGGATCTCGCGCAGCTTCATCCGCTGCTTGCCGGCGAAACCGGCGACCGGGAAGTAGCGGTCGAGGTCCCAGAGGGTGAGGCCGTGCTGCAGCACGTCGAGATCCGGGTGCTTGCGGATCTGGAACTCCAGCGGGTCGGTGTCGGCCATGAGGTGGCCGCGCACCCGGTACGCGTGGATCAGCTCGTGCACCCGGGCGGTCTTGTTGATCTGGCCCTCGGAGCTGGCCACCACGTCGCGGACCCAGCGCACCGGCTCGTACGGCAGGCGCAGCGAGGTGAAGATCTCGTCGTAGAAGCCGTGCTCGCCGAGCAGCAGCTCGTGGATCGTCTTGAGGAATTCGCCGGACTGCGCGCCCTGGATGATCCGGTGGTCGTACGTGCTGGTCAGTGTGATGATCTTGCTGACCGCGAGGTCGGCGAGGGTCTCCTCGGACATACCCGCGTAGGGCGCCGGGTACTCCATCGCGCCGACGCCGATGATCGTGCCCTGCCCGGTCATCAGCCGCGGCATCGAGTGCACGGTGCCGATGCCACCCGGGTTGGTCAGCGAGATCGTGGTGCCGGAGTAGTCCTCCATGGTCAGCTCGTTGCGGCGGGCGCGCCGGACCACGTCCTCGTACGCCTGCCAGAACTGCCGGAAGTCCATCTGCTCGGTGCCCTTGATGCTCGGCACCACGAGCGCGCGCGAGCCGTCCGGCTTGGCGAGGTCGATCGCGATGCCGAGGTTGACGTGGGCGGGCTCGACCAGCGCCGGCTTACCGTCGACCTCCGCGTACGAGCTGTTCATCTCCGGGTAGGTGGCGAGCGCCTTGACCAGCGCATACCCGATCAGGTGGGTGAAGCTGACCTTGCCGCCGCGCCCCCGCGCGAGGTGATTGTTGATCACGATGCGGTTGTCGACCAGCAGCTTGGCCGGCACCGCCCGCACGCTCGTCGCGGTGGGGACGGCCAGCGAGGCGTCCATGTTTTGCACGATGCGGGCGGCGACGCCGCGCAGCGTGGTGGTCTTGGCGTCGGTCGGGACGGCGGTGGCGGGCTGCTTGGCCGGCTGCTTCGCGGCCTCCTTGGGAGCGGCCTTCGCGGTCGCCTTCGCCGCGGTGCCGACGGCCGCCTTCGCCTCGGCGCGGGGCTTCGCGCCGTCCGGGCCGGGCTTGGCGCCGTCGGTGGCGGGCGTGGCGGGCGCGCTCTTGGCGGCGGCGGGCGGAGCGGTGGTGGCCGGCTGTGCCGGGGCCTCCGGCTTGTAGTCGGCGAAGAAGTCGTGCCAGGCGGGGTCTACGCTGGCCGGATCGGCGAGATAGCGCTGGTACATCTCCTCGACGATCCACTCGTTGGGCCCGAAGCCCGCCAGCGGGTTGTCCTGCGATGCCTGTTGGGTCGACACGGCCGGTAATCGCCTCTTTCACGCGGTGAACGTCTTGGGCGGGGACTCAGAAGTCGGCATCAAGGCTACGCCGTGCCTATAACGGGTGCGTGGCCGCCGTCTGCCCGTGTCGTGATTCACAAATGTCACAGGCGCGGGCGGGGCGCCCCGTGGGTCACGGAGCGCCCCGGACAGCAACTGCGTGTGGTCGCGACTGGCTACGAGATGTCCCGCGTACGGGTGATCATCGTGCCGATCACGCCGGTGACCGCCACCCACGCGACGAGCACCACCGCGCCGACCCAGTACTGGGGCTGGCCCGGGATGTTGGTGCCGCTGACCATCAGGCCGGAGGCGATCGAGGGCAGGCCGAACTGCAGGTCCTCGAACCACTCCCAGTCGAGCCAGTTGGCGATCAGCGAGAAGAAGACCGCGCCGGCGATCGTGCCGATCAGGTAGAGCACCACCGCGGTCACCGTCGCGCCGATCTGGCTGCGGATCAGCACGCCGAACCCGACCCCGAGGATCCCCCAGAGGACGTAGGCGAGCAGGTTCAGCCCGATCGCCCGGATTACCGACGTATCGCCCAGATGGCTGGAGAAGCCCTCGGCGTTCAGGAAGATGATCGTCGCCGGGATGTTGAGCGCGGTGGTGACGAGCCAGTAGCCGAAGCCGGCGAGCGCGGCCGCGACGAACTTGGCGACGATCACCGCGGTCCGGTGCGGCGTGGTGAGGAACGTCGTGGTCACCGTCTGGTGCTGGAACTCGCTGGTGATCACCACGATGCCGAGCAGCAGCACGAAGAGCAGCCCGAAGAACTGGCCCGACGTGTAGAGGTTGGCCGCCTGGTAGACCTCGTCGTACGTCGCCGAGACCTGCGGACCGGCCCCCTCCGGCGGCGGCTCGGTGAGCGAGTAGTGCGCGCCCACCGCGTTGATCAGGAAGGTCAGCGCCAGCATGGCGAACGCGCCGAGCCCGAACAGCCACCACGCGTTCGTGGTACGGATCTTGAGGAACTCGCTCCGGACCAGGTTCATCGGATGGCCGCCTTTCCCGCGGTGAGCTCGAGGAACACGCGTTCCAGGTCGGGCCGTTCGACGGTCAGCTCGTGCAGCTCGACGCCCGCCTTGAGGGCGGCCCGCCCCACGCCGGGCGCGTCCACCCCGGTGACCAGCAGGGCGCCGTCGCCGTTCGGGGTGACCGTGGCGTTCAGCTCGGCGAGGGCCGAGGTGAGCTCCTCCACCTGCGGCGTACGCACCCGCACCTCCGCGCTGTGCGCCATCGAGTCCATCACCTGCGTGACCGTGCCCTGGCGGACCAGCTTGCCGGCGGCGATGATCACCAGGTCGTCGGCGAGCAGCTGCATCTCGGAGAGCAGGTGGCTGGAGACGAGCACGGTACGCCCGTGCGCGGCGAGCGACTTGAGCAGGTCACGCATCCACCGGATGCCCTCGGGGTCGAGGCCGTTGGCCGGCTCGTCGAGCACCAGCACCTTGGGATCGCCCAGCATCGCGGCCGCGATGCCGAGCCGCTGCCGCATACCGAGCGAGTACCCCTTGAACTTGCGCTTGGCGGCCGGGGTGAGGCCGACCATGGCCAGTACCTCGTCGGCCCTGCTGCGCGGAAAGCCGGCCGCCGCGCAGATCACCCGCAGGTGGTTGATGCCCGTGCGTCCCTTGTGCGCGCTGGATGCCTCCAGCACCGCGCCCACGGTGTGCAGGGGGTCCTTCAGGTCGGCGTACCGCTGGCCGCCGATCGTGGCCGTGCCGGCGGTCGGCTTGACCAGGTTGAGCAGCATGCGCAGCGTCGTCGTCTTACCCGCACCGTTGGGGCCCAGGAAGCCCGTCACGCGGCCCGGTTCGACGGTAAACGACAAGTTGTCGACCGCTCTGACGTTTTTGTAATGTTTCGTCAGCCCGGACACGACAATCTGCCCGTCAGACATCTCTCTCCTCCCGTGGACACGGCGCGAAGCCCGCGCCGCGCGCACACAGGGTGACGGTTGCGAAGGGGATTTTCAATCCCGCCGCGTACCGGGAATCTCATCCGGCACGGCGTTGATCCCCAGCTTGTGGGGCGAGAGGGGCCGCTGAGTAACCACTCACGTGCGCACGGTCCCACATTCCAGATAAGCGCCACGCGTGATACACGCACGGGATACTCGCTGATCACCGTGGATGCCTACACAGAGAGCATGGCTGTACTCCTCACCAGCGCGGCATCCGCGGGGTCCACCGGCACCAGCGGATACTCGCTGCTGATCGCCGATGACGGCGCGGAGGTCGCCGCCGCACAGCGGCTGCGCTACGACGTCTTCGCCGCGGAACTGGGCGCCAACCTGCCCACCGCCGGCTCGGGACTCGACACCGACGAGTTCGACGAGTTCTGTGACCACCTCATCGTGCGCGAGGACGCGACGGGTGCGGTCGTCGGCACGTACCGGATGCTCCCGCCGCACGCCGCTGCCCGCGCCGGCCGCCGGTACTCCGACACCGAGTTCGAGATGGGCGCGCTGAGCCCGCTGCGGGACCACCTCGTGGAGACCGGGCGCTCGTGCGTGCACCCCGACCACCGCAGCGGCGCGGTGATCAACCTGATGTGGGCCGGGATCGCCCGGTACCTGCACCTCAAGAACCTGCGCTGGCTCGGCGGCTGCGCCTCGGTCCCGCTCGCCGAGGGCCCGGAGATCGCCGCCGGCGTGTGGGACCTGGTCCGCACCAAGCACATGTCGCCGCCCGCGCTGCGGGTGCGGCCGCGCCACCCGTGGCTGGCCGAGCCGGGCGCCGCCGAGGCGGTCGCCGCGCACACCGGCCGGGCCACCGTCCCGCCCCTGCTCCGCGGCTACCTGCGGCTGGGCGCGTGGATCTGCGGAGAGCCGGCGTACGACCCGGACTTCGGTGTCGCCGACCTGTACGTGCTGCTCTCGCTCGACCGGATGGACCCGAGATACCTCAAGCACTTCCTCGGAAGCGGGCGCAGCCTTGGAGACCGGGCATGAGCACCGCGATGAGCACGCTGTGGCAGCCGCGGTCGGACTGCGGTCCGGAGTGCCTGCCCGGCCCGGAGGCGAGCGCGCGCGTCTCGCGGGTGCGCCAGGTGGCCCGCTTCTTTGCCCTGATCGGCGCGCTGATCGGCGGGGTGGCGTTGCTCCCCGTACTCCCTCTTATGAACCAGCGCGGGCGCCGGGCCGCCGGACGGGCCTGGGCCCGGTCGATCCTGGCGGCCCTGGAGATCCGGCTGGTGACCAAGGGGCGGCTGCCCGCGGAGAAGGCGCTGCTGGTGTCCAACCACATCTCCTGGCTGGACATCGTCGCGGTGCTCGCGGTGGCGCCGGCCCGGATGCTGGCCAAGCACGACGTGCGGGACTGGCCGGTGATCGGCCGGCTGGCCGCGTCGGCCGGCACGATCTTCGTGGACCGGACGCGGCCGCGGGCCCTGCCGGGCACGGTGGCCGACGTCGCCGCGGCGCTGCGCGGTGGCGGGGTGGTCGCGGTCTTCCCGGAGGGTACGACCTGGTGCGGCGCGATGGCCGGCCACTTCCGTCCGGCGATGTTCCAGGCGGCGCTGGACGCCGGCGCGCAGGTGGTGCCGGTCGCGATCAACTACGGTGAGCGGCCGACCACGGTCGCGTTCCTCGGCGAGGACAGCCTGTGGGTGTCGCTGCGCCGGGTGCTGGCCGTGCGGCGGCTCACCGTGTCGGTGACCGCGACGCCCGCGCTGCACCCGGAGGCGGTCGCGACCCGGCGCCAGCTGGCCCGGGTGGCTGAGGCCGCGGTGCGCACCGAGGGCCCGGTCTACCAGGGGGCGATGGGCCTGGCCGCGTAGTTTTGGGGCCGGCCGTAGGTCGCGACCGGACCGCTAGCCTATCGCGATGTATCGCGTTAGGCTGAGGGGCATGCCCACCTGGACGGTCGACGCACCGCAGCGGCTCAGCTTCGAGGAGCCGGTCACCCGCCTTGACGTGTATCTCATATCCGGCCGGCTCAACGTGGTCGGCACCGACGGGCCGGCCCGCGTCGAGATCGCCAACGCCGGGACCAAACCGATCATCGTGGCGGAGCGCGACGGGCATCTCACCGTGCGGCACGAGCGGATCCCCAGGTGGCCGAGCTTCCTGCGCTGGCTGCTCCAGTTCGGCCGGCGGGTCCGGGTCGACGTCTCGATCGCCGTGCCGGTCGACGCCCGCGCCGATCTCCACCTCGTCGAGGGCTCGGTGATCGTCTCGGGGCTGCGCCGGGAGACGTTCGTCGACGTCACCTCCGGCCGCATCACGCTGATGGGCCTCGGCGGGCGCACGGTCGCCAAGCTCGTCTCCGGGCCGGTCGAGGCGCTCGGCGTGGCCGGCGACCTGACCATGGAGACGATCTCCGGCGAGCTGATCCTGGCCGACAGCTCAGCCGAGCGGGTGCACGCCCGCGCCGTCTCCGGCTCGATCACCTGCGACCTGGACAACCCGCGACGCAGCGAGATCCGGCTCGGCACCACCTCGGGCAGCGTGACCGTGCGGGTGCGCGAAGACAGCGACCTGAGCGTCCACCTGCACACCATGTCGGGGCGGATCACCAGCGCGTTCCCGGGGCTGCGCTCGGGCGGCCCGTCCTGGACCAGGGACGCGCAGGGCGTGCTCGGCGCCGGCGAGGGCAAGCTCTGGGCGAGCACCACCTCCGGCAGCATCGCGCTGCTCTCCAGACCCGCGCCCGATCCGCAGGACGCCGAGCCCGAGGACGCGGCGATATGACCGCCGTGTTCAGCCACGGGCGGCTCCGGCTCTACCTGCTCAAGCTGCTCGACGAGGGTCCCAAGCACGGGTACGAGCTGATCCGGCTGCTGGAAAACCGCTTCCTGGGGCTGTACGCGCCGAGTGCCGGCACCATCTACCCGCGGCTGCAGCGGATGGAGGCCGAGGGGCTGGTCTCGCACACGGCCGCCGGCGGTCGAAAGGTGTACGAGATCACCGACGCCGGCCGCGCCGAGCTGCGCCAGCGGGCGGGCGAGCTGGAGGCCCTGGAGTCGGACATCCGTGCCTCGGTCGAAGACCTGGCCACGCTCGCCAACGAGATACAGGACGAGGTGCGCGGCTCGGTGCGCGACCTCAAGCGCGAGCTCAGCCAGGCGGCGCGGGAGACCCGGCGCGGCGGCGGGCGGGACTACCACTGGGAGTTCCAGTGGGCGGGGCCCGGGTCGCCCACCCGTGGCGAGCCGGCCTCGGGCAGCGCGCTCGACGAGCTGGAAAAGCGGATCGACGCGTTCGCGGCGGAGGTACGGCAGCTGGTGCGCGGCGCCCGGCTCACCGAGGGGCAGGCGCGTACGGCGACGCGGGTGCTCGACGCCTCGCTGGTCACGCTCCGGCGCCTCTTCCGCGGCTGACGGCTACTCTCAGGTTCTTCTCAGCGACTCCCCAGTCACGGCCCAGCGCCGAGGGGAATGATGACTGGTATGGCCGCACCGCAGACTGAGGCGAGACTGCTCGTCGTCGAGGACGATCCAAACATCCTCGAGCTGCTCTCCGCCAGCCTGCGCTTCGCCGGATTCGACGTGTCGACCGCGACCAGCGGCAGCGCGGCGGTCAACGCCGCCAAGGACCGCCGTCCCGATCTGGTGGTGCTCGACGTGATGCTTCCCGACCTCGACGGGTTCGAGGTCATCCGGCTGATGCGGGAGAGCGGCACGCGTACGCCGGTTGTGTTCCTCACCGCCCGGGACGCCACCGACGACAAGATCCGCGGCCTCACGCTCGGCGGCGACGACTACGTCACCAAGCCGTTCAGCCTGGAGGAGCTCACCGCCCGCATCCGGGCCGTGCTCCGCCGCACCACCGCCGGCGAGCAGTCGCCCTCCCGTCTCACCTTCGCCGACCTGGAGCTCGACGAGGAGACGCACGAGGTCTACCGGGCCGGCGAGCGCATCCAGCTCTCGCCCACCGAGTTCAAGCTGCTGCGCTACCTGATGCTCAATGCCAACCGCGTGCTTTCCAAGGCGCAGATCCTCGACCACGTGTGGAATTACGACTTCCGCGGCGATGACAACATCGTGGAGTCGTACATCTCTTATCTGCGCCGCAAGGTCGACACGACCCAGCCGCGTCTGATCCACACCCTGCGTGGCGTCGGCTACGTCTTGCGAAAGCCGGCGACCTGACCGCTTGGTGGGCGGCAATGTTAAAGCTGGTCCGGCGCGTCCCGCTCCGCGTCAAGCTGGTGACCTCGGTCCTCGTACTGGTCGGCGCGGCGCTCCTGGTGATCAGCATCGGCAGTGCGTTCGCCCTGCGCAGCTACCTCATCGACAAGGTCGACGCCGAGTTGGGCGTGCTCAGCTCGGCGGCGCAGGCGTCGGCGATGAGTGGGCAGAAGGTCTTCGTCGGCCTCTCCACCGACATCGTGGTCGCCACCGTCCGCCCGGACTCGGACGAACCGCCGCTGGTCGACTCTCCGAACCTCGTCAAGGCCAGCCAGTTGCCCCGGCTCCCGCAGGACTACGCGGGTTTCCAGGAGCGCATCGGCGAGCCGTTCACGGTTAAGGCGCCCGACCAGCGGGTGCGGTGGCGGGTGCAGGTCACCCAGCTGCCAAACGGCTGGCTGGTGGCGGTGGCGCAGAGCCTTGTCGACGTCGACGAGGCGGTCACCCGGCTGATCTGGGTCGACGCGCTCGTCGGCGGCGCGGTGCTGATCCTGCTGGCTACGATCGGCGCGGCGATCGTCCGCAGCAGCCTTGGACCGCTCAACGAGATCGAGCGCACCGCCGCCGCGATCGCCGGCGGTGACCTGACCCGCCGCGTGCCCGACCCCGAGCCGGGGGAGGAGGAGCCGCAGACCGAGCTGGGCCGGCTCTCCCGCGCGCTCAACTCGATGCTGGCGCAGATCGAGGCCGCGTTCACCGCCCGCGCCGACTCCGAGACGGCCGCCCGGGCGGCGGAGTCGGCGGCCCGCGACGCCGCGTTCGCCGCCCAGGCCTCCGAGGCCCGGGCCCGCCGTTCCGAGGAGCGGATGCGGCAGTTCGTCGCGGACGCCTCGCACGAGCTGCGCACCCCGCTGACCACGATCCGCGGCTTCGCCGAGTTGTACCGGCAGGGCGCCGCCGGTTCGCCGGAAGACATCGCCCGACTCGTCCGCCGGATCGAAGACGAGGCGTCCCGGATGGGGCTGCTCGTCGAAGACCTGCTGCTGCTGGCCCGCCTCGACCGCGAGCGCCCGGTGGAGCTGGCGCCGGTCGAGCTGCCGGTGCTGGCCGCCGACGCCGTGCAGGCCGCCCGCGCGATGGCGCCCGACCGGGAGATCCACCTGGAGGTCGCTCCGGGCGCCGGACAGCTGGTCGTGCTCGGTGACGACGCCCGGCTGCGCCAGGTGATCGGCAACCTGATGACCAACGCGCTCACGCACACCCCGGCCGACGCCTCGGTTACCCTGCGCCTACTGGCCGACCGGCGCGGCGGCCAGGGCGAGGCGGTGGTCGAGGTCGCGGACACCGGCCCGGGCCTCACCGCCGAGCAGGCCGAACGGGTCTTCGAGCGCTTCTACCGCGCCGACGCCGCGCGCACCCGGCGGGTCGACGGCTCCACCGGCAGCGGCCTGGGGCTGGCCATCGTGGCCGCGCTGGTCGCCGCGCACAACGGCACCGTCGAGGTCGACTCCACCCCGGACAAAGGCGCGACCTTCCGGGTACGACTGCCGCTGGCGCCGGACGACGGCGAGGCGCTCGCGCTCGACGACGGTGAGCAGCCCGACGGCCCGTAATTCACAGCGAACGTTCAGTGCCGTCTCAGGAGCGTTGAAGAGCGAGCGGGGAAGGTAAATGTCATGAGCGAGCATGAGACCAACCCGCAGCGGCAGCCGGTCAGCCCCGACGCCGAGCCGTCGCACCCGACCTCCGAGCTGCCCCCCGCCGCACGGGAGCAGTCCGGCTCTTCCGACGAGACCCAGCAGGTCCCGGTCGTCTCCGAGCAGCCCACCCCGCCCGCCCCGGCTCCTTCCGCGGCGCCGGACACGCCCGCCCCGGACGCGACCGCCCCGATCCCGGCCACGCCGCCCGCGCCTCCGGCCTTCACCGCCCCGGCCGCGACGCCCGCCGGCCCGGCGCCGGGGCACTACGCTCCGCCGCCCAGCCCGTGGCAGCACCCCGACCGTGCCCACCAGCCGACCTGGCCGGGCAACGCGGGATACCCCAGCGCCGGCGTGCCGCCGGTGACCGCGCCTCCGGCCGGCGCTCCCGGCCCGGTCTCCCCGGGGCCCGCGGCGCACGGCCCGGTGCCGCCGGGCGCGGTGCCGCCGCCGGCGAGCGGCGTTCCCCACTACGGCCCGCTCCCGCCCGGCCAGGTGCCGGTGTGGGCGCAGCCGCCCGGTGCCCCGCCCGGGCAGCACCAGCGCTCCGGCCGCTTCGGGCGTTACGCGATGCTCGGCGTCGCCGCGCTCGTGCTGATGGCCGGCTCCGGCGTGGCCGGCGGCGCGATCGCGACCGCCCTCGACGACTCGCCCGCCACGGTCAACCGCACCTACTCCGCGGCCCCCGTCCTCAACCAGGCGGATCTGCCGGGCATCGCGGCCAAGGTGGCGGGGAGCGTCGTCTCGATCACCGCGGGCAACGCCGGCGGCTCCGGCGTCGTCCTGAGCGAAGACGGATACGTGCTGACCAACAACCACGTCGTGGAGAGCGTGGGGAGCGGCACGATAGGCCTGACCTTCGCCGACGGTAAGACGGCCTCGGCCAAGGTCGTGGGCACCGACCCGCGCACCGACCTCGCCGTGATCAAGGCAGACGGTGTCTCGGGCCTCACCGCGGCGGCGTTCGGCGACAGCGACGGGATGCAGGTCGGTGACACCGTGCTCGCCCTCGGCAGCCCGCTCGGCCTCGACGGCTCGGTGACCTCCGGCATCATCAGCGCCAAGGACCGCACCATCCAGACCGGCGACGACCAGCAGCGCGACCCGTTCTCCCGGCAGCAGCAGGCGCCGGTCAGCTCGATCTCCGGTCTGTTGCAGACCGACGCGGCGATCAACCCGGGCAACTCGGGCGGTGCCCTGATCAACACCCGGGGCGAGGTGATCGGCATCAACACCGCGATCCTCACCGCGGGGCAGAGCTCGGGCAACATCGGCGTCGGCTTCGCCATCCCGAGCAACAAGGCCAAGTCGGTCGCCGACGCCCTGCGCAACGGTGAAAAGGTCAGCCACCCGTCACTCGGTGTCTCGGTCAACGACGCGGACGGTGGCGGCGCGCTGATCGGCTCGGTCACCGAAGGCAGCCCCGCCGCCAAGGCCGGCCTCCAGCAGGGCGACGTGGTGACGAAGTTCGGCGACAAGAACATCAGCGACTCCGACGACCTCGTGGGCGCCGTGCAGGCCGGCAAGGTCGGCGACCAGGTGCAGATCACGTTCAAGCGAAATGGTCAGGAGCAGACGGCAACCGTGACGCTCGCTGAAGCGTCCTAACAAGCAGTACCGGCGCACGACGGGCGGACCGGTGCCACACAACGGCACTCCGCCTCCTCCCCAAAGAGCGGCGGGCGACGTGGACCTCGGGGGTTGGCCACGTTGCCCGCCGCTCGCGCTTACTCTGCGTTGAATTGGCTGTACGGGTGTTGTCAGGTAGCGGACTGGCTGTCCCAGTGGTCGATGTCTGATCCGTACTCTGCATCCCGCAACCTTGGGGGAGGGGCAGAGGGTGACGGTCGTAGAGACCCGCGTGAGTGTGTGGGAAGCGCTCGCGGGCCGCGCGCCGGGACGGCCGGTCGGTCCGGCTGACCCGGGGCTGTGGGCCGCGGTGGTCGAGCGGCTCAACCCTGCGCGGGCCAGGCCCGTGCTGCGGCTCGGCATCGAGGCCGTCGAGCTGGTCAACGTGCGTGACGTGCCGTACGTGATGCTCCGCTCGCCGGACGACCGCGGCGGCGCCTGCTACCTGCGCCTCTCGCCGGAGGAGTGGCAGCTCGCGCAGCTGATGGACGGCACCCGTACCGTGGCCCGCCTGGTCGCCGACTTCGCCCGGATCAGCGGCCGGCTCGCGCCCGAGCAGGTCACCCGCGTCGTCGCCGACCTGGCCGGCAACCGGATGCTCGCCGAGCTGCCGGTCGACGCGTTCCGCCCGCTCGACGCGGTCGCCCGCCGCCCCTGGCCGCTCCGCGTCGGGCGTGGGCTGCTGGCCGTGGCGCGTGGCCGCCGCATGGTGCTGGCCGACGTCGACCCGCTGGTCACGTTCCTGTACCGGGCCGGCGGCCGGGCGCTCTTCACCCGCGCGGTCGGGTTCGTGCTGGCGGCGGTCGCCGCGCTCGGCCTCGTGCTCTTCGGCTGGACCTGGTGGCGCGGCGAGCAGGCCGTCTTCCTGACCGGCGGGTCGTACGCGGCGGGCGCCGCCGTGCTGCTCGCGCTCAACGTGCTCGCCCTCGCCTGCCACGAGCTGGGCCACGCGCTCGCCACCAAACACGCCGGGCGGCGGGTGCCGGCGGCCGGGTTCCTGGTCTACTTCGGCATCCCGTCGATCTTCGTGGACACCACCGACGTGTGGATGGCGGGGCGGCGCGCCCGCATGCTCACCACCGCCTCCGGCCCGGCGGCCGGCCTGATCCTCGCCGGCCTCGCCCAGATCGTCGGGCTCCTCGTGCCCGAGGCGGCGCCGTGGGCGTTCAAGCTCGCCTTCGCCTGGTACCTGAACGCGCTGTTCAACCTCAACCCGTTCCTCGCGCTCGACGGCTACTACTTCCTGATGGACTGGCTGGAGATCGCCAACCTGCGCGCCCGCGGCCTGGCGTACGTGGTGGCCCGCATCCGCCGCCGCCCGCCGTCCTGGACCCAGCTCGACCGGGAAGGGCGGATCATCGCCCTGTACGGCACGCTCGCCGTACTCTGGCTGGTCATCGCCGTCAACCTCGGCTGGCGGATCTGGACCGACCGGGTCGAAGGGCTGATAACCGGGCTGTGGCGCTCCGGCTGGCCGGCCCGCCTGCTGCTCTTCGCGGTCGTGGTGGGGCTCGCCGCGCCGCTGGTCTACCTGCTCGCCGGGTGGCTCGGCCGGCTCTGGCGCAAGGCCCGGCGGCGGGCGGCCGAGCGCCGGATCGCCTCCGACCTGCCCCGCCGGGTCGACGCGCTGCGCGCCTCGGCGCTCGGCCGGCTGCCGCTCGACCGCCTCACCCACCTCGCGACCCACGCCAGCTGGGTGCACCCCCGCACCGGGCAGCAGATGGTCTTCGCCGGCGCCGCCCAGCCCGCCGTGTACGTCGTGGTCGAGGGCGCCATGGAGGGCCGCCGCCCCGGCGATCCCGCGGGCACCGTACGCGAGCGGCTCGGCCCGGGCGGCGTGATCGGCCTCGCGGCGGCGGTCACCGGCTCGCCCGCCACGCTCGCCTGGCACACCGCCGGCACGACACTGCTCGCCGTACCGCCCGCGCTGGTCGCCACCGCCGTGGGCCGGCTGCCCGGACCGCCCCCGGCCGACCGGGCTGAGGCCGAGTCGCTCTTCGCCGACACGCCGGCCCTCGACGGGCTCGCCGCCGAGGAGAAGATCGGCCTCATCGCGCAGGCCCGCCCCACCGCGCTCGAACCGGGCGCACCGGTCGTACTCCCCGCAGCGCACGCCGCGCTGGTCATCGCCACCGGCGTGGTGGTCCTGCCGGACGGCACCGAGCTTCGCCGCGGCACGATGATCGGGCCGATGGGGCACCCGATGGACGAGCCCGTCGCGTACGCCCGCACGCACGTGCGCCTCTGGACCATCCCGGCCGTCTCCGGGCTGCCGCTCCTGCTCGGCGCCTCACCCGCCGGCGCCGCCGCCGAACCCGGCCCGGTGGTGCGGGGGAGGGCCGCGCCCGCCGCCGGCGTACACCCGGCCGCCGACTACCCGCCGCTCGCCTCGCCGCCCGGCCCGCCGCCCCCCGCCGACGAGGAGGTCGACCGGCGGTTCGAACGGCGCATGTGGTGGCTGGTACTGCTCTTCCTGCTGCTGGCCATCGGCACCGGCGTCGCCAACCTCATCCCCGGGCCGGCGTGGGCCGAGATGCCCGGCGACAAGGCACTGCTCAGCGCCGAACGCGGTCGCGTCGTCGCCACCCTCGACGGGCGCACGGTCACGCTGGACGCGGGCGACCGCCTCTACGTGGCCGAGGGCAGCGACATCCGCGTACAGTCCCGGTCCGCCGGCCGCCTCACCTTCCGGGGCGGGGCCGCGCTCGTACTCTGCGCCGAGACCCGCACCGACGTCGGTCCTCTGTGGAGCACCGGGCGCCGGCAGGTGCAGCCGCACGGCACGCTGACCCTCGACGGTGGACGGATGCTGGCCGACACCGCCTCGACCAGCGGGGCGTTCGCGGCGCTGGCCCTGCAGATCGGCAGCGACACCAGCCAGATCGTCAACGACGGACCCGCCTGGTACTCGGTGACGGCCGGCGACGCGGTGGTCTCCGACGGCAAGGTCGACGTCAACGGCACCCGCCAGCCCGTGACCAACCGCTCGCTCACCTGCGGCGACGGCGTAGTCGTACGCCCGCCGGCCGGCACGCCGTCAGACAGCCCGTCGCCGTCGGAGTCGCTGATCCCCGAGGAGACCCCCACCCCGACGCCCACGCCCGCACCGACGACCAGCCCGGTCGAGGACGACGACCCCACCACCCCGGACGACCCCACCGACCCCGGAGCAGACCCGACAACACCCGGTGTACCCCCCACCACCCCAGGCCGCACGCTGCCGCCCCCGACAACGCCGACGACTGGCCCTCCGAGTGAGCCGCCGCCGTCAAGCAGCCCGCCGCCTTCCACAACGCCGCCTCCCCAGGACACCACCCCACCGACCGTCTCAGTCGCTGCTGACCCGAGAAGTGTCTTCTGCGGTTCGGACGAAACCATCAGGGTCACGGGCTCTGCCAAGGACAACGCGAGCGAACCCGGTCGGATCTCTGTCCGGGGATCGTGGACGATGGGCGAACTCAGCGGTCAGATCTCTCTGTCCGGAAGTGGCGCGGAATTCAGCGGCAGCTTCGTCCTGCCGGCAGAGGCGGGTCGGCAGAACGCATCGGGAGTCGTCATAACCGTCACTGGAACAGACGAGGCGAAGAACTCGGGATCGGGCGAAACTTCCGTTAGCTGCATCATCATCGGCTGAGGAGACATGGGTGCTTTGTTGGTTTTGCGCTAAAGCGGCGCGTGGGGGATGCCGGTTCTGCGGGCGCGGCATCTGCGAGGATCACGCGCGCTTCGGGCCGTTCCTCCTGGAGGTGCACCGCTCCGAAGCCCGGCGCCGCGCCGAAGGGCTGGTGGTCGAGGACGCCCTCCAGTGCGGCACGTGCCGGCCGCGGCCGCAGCCCGTTCCCATGCCCGAGCTGGACTGAGCGCGCACCGGTCACCGCGCCTCCGCGGCCGGGTCGTCGGCGCCTGAGCCCTCAACCCGGACGCCTTTCTCGGCGAGCCCGGCCAGCACCGCCTCCTGCCGGGCTGCCTGTCGCGAAGCGTGGCTGACCTGGGGATGTATCCCGTTGCTGTTCCGGGCTACCGTGACCGTCATGAGCGACTTCGATGCCGTGCTGGAGCGGCTGGTCACCGACCAGGCGTTCGCGGCGGCGCTGGCGGCCGACCCAGCCGCGGCGCTCGCCGGCTACCGGCTCGACCCGGACGAGATCGAGCTGCTGCACAGCCAGGTCGGCGGCGAGACCGGCGGCCAGCACGCCGTCGAGGTGCGCACCAACCAGTCCAGCCTCTTCGGCATGCTCTCCCCGCTGGTCGGCATGGCCGGCGCCCTGCCGAGCCTCGCCGACAACCTCCCAGGAAGCGGCGGCAGCACCGGGACCGCCGGCAGCCTCGCCAGCGGCGGCAGCGCCGGGATCGGCGGCAGC
Organism: Phytohabitans maris; assembly: GCF_031085175.1. Lineage (GTDB taxonomy): Bacteria > Actinomycetota > Actinomycetes > Mycobacteriales > Micromonosporaceae > Phytohabitans > Phytohabitans maris. The sequence goes on along the minus strand of NZ_JAVHUY010000020.1, from coordinate 87,655 downwards.
CTCGGCAGCGGCGGCGGGGCCGGGACTGGCAGCGGCTTCGGCCCAGCCGACACCTCCGGCCAAGGCGCCGGCTTTGCCGCGGACGGCTCCAGCGCCGGCTTCGCCGCAGACCGGTCCAGCGCGGGCTTTACGACGGATGGCGCCGCGCCGGGCGGAAGCGTCAAGGCCGACGGCTTCGGCCCAGCCGAGGAAGCCGTTCCCGGCTACCCACCAGCCCAGCCCGCACCCAGCACGCCCGGTCTCGGCGCATCCGGCCAGCTCGGACCCGGCGCGTCCGGGCTCGGTGCGCCCGGCCAGCCCGCCCCCAGCGCGCCTGGATTCGGCGCCCCCGGCCAGCCCGGCTTCGGCGCGGCGGGCCAGGGCGGGTTCGGCATGCCAGGCCAGGCGGGCTTTGGCGCGGCGGGCCAGGCTGGGTTCGGCGCGGCGCCGGGCGGCGAGGGGCATGCGGGCTTCGGTGTCGCTCCCGGCGCTGAGGGCCACGCCGGCTTCGGTGCGGCGCCTGGCGGGCACGGCGGCGCAGAGGGGTTCGGCGCGCCAGCAGGTCACGGTGGGTTCGGGCCGGCGGAAGGCGGCGGGCCCGGGGCGGGTTGGCCTTCAGCCGGGGGGCCGGCAGGCGCATGGCCGCCCGCCGAGGGAGCCGGTCCACCCGTGCCGGGAGCCGGACCGCCCGTGCCGGGAGCCGGACCGCCCGTGCCCGGCGCTGGGTCGGGCCTGCCGGGAGCGGGGACACCGGCGCCGGGTGCCGGATCGGCCCCGCCGGGAGCCGGACTGCCGGTGCCGGGTGCCGGGTCGGACATGCCGGGAGCCGGGCCGCCCGCGCCGGGAGCTGGATCTTTCGCGCCAGGAATTGGGTCGGCCGTGCCGGGCGCGGGGTCGGCCGCGCCGGGAGTTGGGCCGGCGGTGGCGGGTGTGGGGCCGGCTGGTCAGGTCTTTGCCGGCGGGCTGCATCAGGGCGGCGGGTTCGGCAGCATCGGCGGGGGGATCGGTGACGCGCTCGCGCCGGGCGGTGCGCAGGTCGATGCGGCCGGGGGTGACTACGCGGTCCCGGAGGGCTACCACGCCGGCCTCGACCTCGACGGTGACGGCCGCGACGACGAGCACATCCTGCGTGGGCGCGCGGACGGAGGCGTCGACATCCTGGTCGACCGCGACGGCGACGGGCGGGTCGACATCATCGGCCACGACGACGATGCCGATGGGCATGTGGAGTCCGCCGACTACGACAAGGACGGTGACGGTCACTTCGAGCGCACGCGCTACGACGACGACGGCGACGGCTGGCTCGACCGCACCGTCCGCAACGAAGAGCCAACCAGCAGCAGCGAAGACCCCACCAGCGGCGGCGAAGATCCCACCAGCGGCAACGAAGATCCCACCAGCGGCAACGAAGGCGCCACCGGGATCAACGAAGACCTCGCCAGGGCCAACGAATACCCCGCCGGCGTTCACGAAGAACAGGCGGGCGGCACGATCGACCTGGCGTCCATCGCGAAGCATCTCCGGATGTCCTGATCACCATCTGGCTACGATCATGTACCACCCAGGGCGCCGGCCCTAGCGCGGACGCCACCTCGCGCACGACGATGGTCGGGGGAGGTGGTTCCGTGGTCGCCATCGCCACCGACCGGCTGACAAAGGTGTTTCCCGACGGCACCGTCGCGGTCGACGAGGTGACCATCGAGGCTGCGTCCGGCGAGTTTCTCGTGCTGCTCGGGCCGACCGGCTGCGGCAAGTCGACGATCCTCCGTCTGGTCGCCGGGCTGGAGGAGGAGACCAGCGGCCACGTGCTGATCGACGGCCAGGTGGTCGACCGCCTCAGCGCCAAGGATCGCCGGGTGGCGATGGTGTTTCAGGATTACGCGCTCTATCCACACCTGACGGTCGCGCAAAACATCGGCTTCCCGCTGCGCGCCGGCCACGAGCCCGCCACCGGCACCGAGGCGCGGGTGGCCGAGGTGGCCGAGCAGTTGGGGGTGACCGACCTGCTGCACCGGCTTCCCGGCCACCTCTCCGGCGGCCAGCGGCAGCGCGTGGCGATGGCCCGGGCGATCGTCCGCAAGCCGCAGGCATTCCTCCTCGACGAGCCGCTGTCCAATCTCGACGCGGGCCTGCGCGCGGAGCTTCGCACCGACGTGGCCGCCCTCGCCCGGCGCCTCGGCGTGACCACGCTCTACGTGACGCACGACCAGACCGAGGCGATGACGATGGCCGACCGGGTCGCGGTGCTGCGCCGCGGCGTGCTCCAGCAGGTCGGCCCGCCCGCCGAGGTGTACGGCGACCCGGCCACCCTCTTCGTCGCCGCGTTCATCGGCACGCCCCGGACCAACCTGCTGCAGGGCGCCATCTACCTCGAACCCGAGCGCACCGTCGTCGATCTCGGGTCGCAGCTGCTGGAGATCCCGCCCAACGAGGCGCTCGCCGGCCACCACAACGACCGGGTCACCGTGGCCGTGCGCGCCGACGCGCTGCGGCCCGTGCCGGACGGCGGCGGGCAGGGGCCGGTGCTACGCGGCAAGGTGCGGCTGGTGGAAAACCTCGGCCACGAGGCGCTGGTCCACCTCGACACCGGCATCGTGCCTACGCCGATCGAGGAGTCGCGGCTGGAGCACCCGGAGACCGGCCAGCACCTGGCCGACGTGATCGCCGAGGATCCGCCGGCCGGGCACCCGTTTCGCCAGGCGCTGGCCCGCATGATGCCGCACGCGCGGCAGGAGGCGCAGCCGGCGACCGCCCGCACCGAGTACGGCTTCTATCCGGTCTACGACGCCGAGCTCGCCGATCAGCCGCCCCTCGGCGACGTGGTCGTCCGCGTGCCGGCGCCGGTGCTGCCCCGCCGCGGCGAGTCGATGACGGTGCGGGTCGACGTCGACAAGCTGATGCTCTTCGACCGCGGCGGCCACCGCATCCGCACCGCCTGAAGCCCGCCAAGTGCCCGGCAACCGTCCGGCAACCGCATCCGCACCGCCCGAGAGGCCCCGGCAAGAGCCGGGCAAGCGGTCAGCCACCGCATCCGCCCGCCCGAGAGCCGGGTAAGTGCCCGGCCGCCGCGTCCGCACCGCCTGAGAGTGCCCGGCGAGAGCCGGGCAAGAGAGGCACCGGCGAGAGCCGGGCAACCGCCGGGCCGCCGCGTCCGCGCCGCCTGAGAGGCCCGCCCGAGAGCCGGTAAGTGCCCGGCCGCCGCGTCCGCACCGCCCCGGAGGCCCCGGCGAGAGCCGGGCAAGCGCCAGCCACCGGCATCCGCGCCGCCTGAAAGCTCGGCAAGCGCCAGGCAAGGTCGCCGAGCTGATCCGCCGGAGGCCGAGGAGCCGCGCCGCGCAAGGACGCCGGGAGCGATCGAGCGGCGACCCGAAAGAGCGGCGACAAAAAGGACAGCCCCTTTACAAGAACTGTTAAGAGTCTTAATAATTGGCCATCCTTCGATGGGAGGCCGCAGTGACCCGTACCCGTACCCTCATCACCGCCCTGGCCGCGGGCGTCCTCGCCGCGACGGCCGCGATCTGGCTGGCGCCGGCGGCGTCGGCGGCGACGCCGACCGCTGTGTTCACGAAGACTTCTGACTGGGGTTCTGGTTGGGAGGGGAAGTACACGATTACGAACGGGGGTGCGTCGACGATCACGTCGTGGGCGGTGGTCTTCGACTTGCCGGCTGGTACGACGGTCGGCACGTACTGGGATGCGCTGATGACGTCGTCGGGTCAGCGGTACACCTTTACCAACAGGTCCTGGAACGGGACGCTCGCTCCGGGTGCGAGCACTTCGTTCGGCTTCCTGGGTAACGGCTCGGGGTCGCCGCTCAACTGCACGCTCAACGGCCAGCCGTGTGGCGGCGGAACGACGCCAACGAGTGCGCCGCCCACCACCGCGCCGCCGACGACCGCGCCGCCGACGACCCAGCCACCCACGAGCCCGCCGCCCAACACCGGGCTCCCCAAGCACGCGCTGATCGGCTACCTGCACGCCAGCTTCGCCAACGGCTCCGGTTACCTGCGGATGGCCGACGTACCCGCCGACTGGGACATCATCAACCTCGCCTTCGGCGAGCCGACCAGTGTCACCTCCGGCGACATCCGGTTCCGGCTCTGCCCGGCCAGCGAGTGCCCCGGCGTGGAGTCGGAGGCCGAGTTCATCGCGGCCATCCGGGCCAAGCAGCAGCAGGGCAAGAAGGTGCTCATCTCGATCGGCGGCCAGAACGGTCAGGTCCAGCTCACCACCACAGCGGCGCGGGACGCGTTCGTGAGCTCGGTCAGCGCGATCATCGACCGGTACGGGCTCAACGGGCTCGACATCGACTTCGAGGGGCACTCGCTCTCGCTCAACACCGGCGACACCGACTTCCGCAACCCGACCACGCCGGTGATCGTCAACCTCATCTCCGCGCTGCGCACGCTCAAGCAGCGGTACGGCTCCGGCTTCGTCCTCACCATGGCGCCGGAGACGTTCTTCGTGCAGCTCGGCTACCAGTACTACGGCTCGGGGCCGTGGGGCGGGCAGGACCCGCGCGCCGGCTCGTACCTGCCGGTGATCTACGCGCTGCGCAACGACATCACCGTGCTGCACGTGCAGGACTACAACTCGGGGCCGATCATGGGGCTGGACAACCAGTACCACACGATGGGCGGCGCCGACTTCCACATCGCGATGACCGACATGCTGCTCGCCGGCTTCCCGGTCGCGGGCAACACCGCCAACGCCTTCCCGGCCCTCCGTGAGGACCAGGTCGCGTTCGGCACGCCGGCGGCGGTGAGCGCCGGCAACGGGTACGTCGCGCCGGCCGGCGTGCAGCAGGCGGTCAACTGCCTGGTGCGGGGGCAGAGCTGCGGCTCGTACACCCCGCGCAGTGGCACCAACCCCAACTTCCGGGGACTCATGACCTGGTCGATCAACTGGGACCGGTACTACGGCTGGGAGTTCCGCAACAGCCACCGGCCGTTCCTGAACTCCCTGCCCTAAGCCGCCGTCGCCAGCCGGGCGAGCGAGGCGTCGAGCGCGTCGCCGTACACCCGGTCGATCGAACCCTCCAGCACGCGTTGGGAGACCTTCGCACGGAGCTCGGCCACCGGTCCCCTGAGATCCACCGGGCCGGTGGCCAGCTTTGCCTCCAGGCTGTGCACCAGGTTGTCGAGGTCCTGGCCGGCGTCCGGGCGGATCGCGCCCCCGGCGACGCCCTCGTCGATGAGGCGGCCGATCTCCGCGATCACCTCGCGCACCGACGGGGTCCGCGGTGGGGTCGTGGCCGGCGCCGAGGCCGGCGGTGCGATCGGGCTGACCTCCGCGGAGGGCGTGGCCGCGGCGGCCGGTGGCGGCGCCGTCGTGGGGGCCGCGGCCTCCGTCGTGCGCGCGGCGGTCCCGGCCGGCGGCGAGCCACTCAGCGACATTCCCAGAAGTACGGCGGCCGCGAGCGCTGCCGCCGCGGCGGTGACCGCCACGGCCAGCCGGATACGGCGCGACCGCCGGTGTGCGGGCGCCCACTCCGGTGCCGCCTCGGACGGCAGCTTTACCCCGGGCGCCGCGGCGGGCGACGGAGGCGATGGGGGAGCCGGCGGTGTCGGCGTGACCAGCACGGTCGGGAGCGTGACCGTCGGCGACAGCATGGTGGCGGCCTGCGGGTCGGCCGGGAGCAGCTGGTCGCGGAGCACCTCGCCGACCTGGCGCGCGGTGGGGCGCCCGCGCGGGTTGCGCGACAGGCAGCGGAAGCAGATGTCGGCCACCGCCGGCGGCAACCCGGGCACCCCGACCAGCCGGGGCACCTCCGGATCTTCCAGGGCGCGGGTGAGGTCCTCCCAGGTGTCCGCCGGGTACGGTGGGTGCCCGGTCAGCGTCTCGAAGAGCAGCACCCCCAGGCAGTACGTGTCGGTGGCCGGCTGCGCGGGCGTGCCGTCGAGCCGCTCCGGCGCCACGTACGCCGGGGTGCCGAACGTGTCGCCCTCCTCGTCTTCGTCGGGCGCGCCGATGTGCGTGGCGATGCCGAAGTCGAGCACCTTGGCGCCGACCGAGGTCATCATGATGTTGGCCGGCGTGACGTCGCGATGGACGATGCCGAGGCGGTGCGCGGCGGCGAGCGCCTCGGCCACCTGCGCGCAGATCTCGACCGCCGCCATCCACGGCAGCGCCCCCTCGGTCAGCCGCGCCTCCAGCTCCTCGCCGGAGAGCAGCTCCATCACCACGAACGCGGTCACCGTGCCGTCCGGCGCGATCTCCTCGCCGTAGTCGTGGACCGCGGTCACGTGCGGGTGCACGAGCTGGGCGGCCGCCCGGGCCTCCTCGCGCACCATGTCGCGAAACTTGGCGTCGGCCGCCAGCGACGGCGCGAGCACCTTCACCGCGACGACCCGGTCGAGCACCTCGTCACGGGCGCGCCAGATGACCGACATGCCACCCGCACCGATGTTGTCGATCAAGCGGTAGCGCCGGGCGAGCAGGCCACCCGGCTGCAAGGGTGCCGTCATCCGCGGCAATGCCATCGTGTCGCACCTGCCTCAGGGTGGGGAGGTCGTATCAGGCTGCGTGAATCTAGTCTCGCTGTCAACGGTGACTCGGACACTCCTGACCGTTATCACGTGGCGTCATCTCGCGCCCGCGAAACGCGACGCGACTCGCCGTGCCACCATGAACGGCATGGTCAGCGGCCCGGTGGCGTTCGTGCTCGGCGGTGGCGGTGTGCTCGGCGCCGTCGAGGTCGGCATGCTCCGCGCCCTCTTCCGGGCCGGCATCCGACCCGATCTCGTGCTCGGCACCTCCATCGGGGCGGTAAACGGTGCCCTTGTGGCCGCCGAACCCACCGAATCGGTCACCGACCGCCTCGTCCGCTTGTGGGCTTCCCCCGAGGCGAGCGAGGTGTACGGCGACTCGGTCGCCCGCCAGCTCCGCCGCTTCGCCGCCCGCACCCATCTGCACTCGCCCCGCCCCCTGCGCCGCCTGCTGGAGCGCGAGCTTGGCGAGGCGACCCGCTTCGACGAGCTGAAGGTGCCGTTCCGGTGCTGCGCGGCGAGCATCGAGCGGGCCGCCGAGCACTGGTTCGAGAGCGGGCCGGTGGTCGAGGCGGTGCTCGCCTCGGCGGCGGTGCCCGGGCTGCTCCCGCCCGCCGAGATCAACGGCGAGCACTTCGTCGACGGCGGCATCGTCAACTCGATCCCGGTCGGCGAGGCGGTGGCCGCCGGTGCCAAGCAGGTCTTCGTGCTCCAGGTGGGGCGCATCGAGCGGCCGCTCAGCCCGCCGCGCCGGCCGTGGGAGGTGGCGCAGGTGGCGTTCGAGATCGCCCGGCGGCACCGCTTCGCCCGCGAGATGGCCGGGCTCCCCGACGACGTCGACGTGCACGTGCTGCCCACCGGGGGCGGCGAGCCGCGCGACGACACCCCGTGGGCGTACCGTGACCGGGCCGCGGTGGGCCGCCGCATCAGCCGGGCCTACACGGCGTCCCGCCGCTACCTTCAGTCCTATGTGGACGGCAGTTGATGCGGCTGCCACCCCGGTGGGTACGCCGGATCGTGCTCGGTCCGCTGGTGGTCGTGCTCGCCCTGTTCGCGGTGACGACGATTCCACTGTGGCTACTGCTGGCGGCGGCGGCCTCCCCGCTCGTACCCGGCCGCCTGCGCCTGCTCCGTCTCTTGTGGATCGTCGTGGTGTACCTGGTGTGGGACGCGGCCGCGCTGGTCACCCTCTTCGCGCTGTGGCTCGCTTCCGGCTTCGGGTGGAAGGTGCGCTCGCCGGCCTTCCAGCGGGCGCACTACGTGCTGACCGGCCGCTTCCTGCGCGCCCTCTTCTGGCAGGGGCGGTGGGCGCTGCGGGTGAGCCTCGACGTGGTCGGCACCGACCCGGACACCGCCGCGCCCGGCCGGCCCGAGGTGGTGCTGTGCCGGCACGCCGGACCGGGTGACTCGTTCATCCTCATCCAGGCGCTCGTCAACTGGTACGACCGGGAGCCGCGGATCGTCCTCAAGGACACGCTCCAGTGGGATCCCGCCATCGACGTGATGCTCAACCGCCTGCCCAACCGCTTCGTCGCGCCGGGGCGTACGCCCGGAGCCTCCATCGAGGCACAGATCGGCCATCTGGCCACTGGGCTGGACGACAACGACGTTCTGGTCATCTTCCCGGAAGGCGGCAACTTCACCCCACGGCGGCGCATCCGGGCCATCGAGCGGCTGCGCGCCCGCGGGCACGAGGAGATGGCGGCGCGGGCGGAGCGCATGCGAAACGTCCTCGCGCCGCAGCCTGGTGGGATGCTCGCCGCCCTCGATGCCGCCCCCGATGCCGGGGTGGTATTCGTGGCCCACACCGGGCTCGACCGCATGCTGACGGTCGCCGATGTGTGGCGCGAGCTGCCGATGGACAAACGCCTGGTCATGCGCTTTTGGTCGGTGCCGCCGGAGGAGGTGCCGCAGGATCGTGAGGAGCGGATCGCGTGGCTGTACGACTGGTGGGCCCGGATCGACAAGTGGATCGAAGCGTATCGCCTGTAACGCGCCTCGCGTATGGTGTCCGCCCGTGGAGCAGATCTGTCTGGTAACGACGGTTGTGGACGCCCGGTCGGTGGCCGACGTCCTCGCCGCCTCCGCCGTCGCCGGGCGCCTCGCGGCCTCCGCGCGGGTCGGCGGCCCGGTGGACAGCACATACTGGTGGGACGGCCGCGTCGAAACCGCACAAGAGTGGTCGGTCCAGTTCAAGACGGCGCCAGATCGCCTCGACGCGCTCGTCGACCACGTGCGCGTGGCCCATCCCTATGACGTTCCCGAGATCCTCGTGACCACCGTCGCGAGCGGCAATCCCGACTACCACTCCTGGATCCTCGACCAGACGCGCCACTGACCCTTAGGGGTAGCGTTACCCCTACCCCACTTACGGGGGTTCCCAGGGTTACAGATGGCCGGCACAATGCGGAGACTTGTCTGCATGGCGCCTCGCCGACCCCGTCGGGGCGAAAGCCCTACGACGTGAGGAGAGGCAATGCCGGTCGGTGTGTTGGTGGAGCCTACTCGAAAACGAGGCAGCGACTTCGCGCAGCTCTCGAAGCGTGTCAATGCGGCGGGCCTGATGGCGCGCCGACCCGGGTGGTACGCGGCGAAGATCGCGTTCACCGCGGCGCTGTTCATCGGGGGATGGGTGGCCTTCTTCGCGGTCGGCGACTCATGGTGGCAGCTGCTGGTGGCCGTGTTCCTCGCCGTGGCCACCACCCAGGTGGCGTTCCTCGGCCACGACGCGGGGCACCGCCAGATGTTTCGCACCCGCCGGCCCAGTGAGGTGACCGGGCTCATCGCGGGCAACCTGGCCACCGGCCTCAGCTACGGCTGGTGGATGGACAAGCACACCCGCCACCACGCCAACCCCAACCACGAAGACGAGGACCCCGACGTGGGAGCCGGCGCTCTGGTGTGGACACACGAGCAGGCGTCGGAGCGCCGCGGTTTCGGGCGCTGGCTGGCCCGGTGGCAGGCGTTCCTGTTCTTCCCGCTGCTCACGCTCGAAGGGCTCAACCTGCACTACGCGAGCTTCCGCGCGCTGAAGGACTCGCCGATGCGGCACCGGCGGCTGGAGGCGGTGCTGCTGGTCGTGCACCTCGCCGTCTACCTCGCCGTGGTCTTCACGGTCCTCTCACCCGGACTGGCCCTGCTGTTCATCGCTGTCCACCAAGGACTGTGGGGTGTCTACATGGGATGCTCGTTCGCCCCCAACCACAAGGGCATGCCGGTGCTCACCGCCGAAGACGACCTCGACTACCTGCGCAAGCAGGTGCTCACCTCGCGCAACGTACGGGGTGGAAAGGTCGTCGACTTCGCGCTGGGCGGGCTCAACTACCAGATCGAGCACCACCTCTTCCCGAGCATGCCCCGCCCCAACCTCCGCAAGGCGCAGCCGATCGTCCGGGAGTACTGCGCGGAGAAGGGCATCGCGTACGAGGAGGCCGGCTTGATCGACTCGTACGGCCAGGCGCTGCGGCACCTGCACGAGGCGGGTAACCCACCACGCTGAGCGGCGGCGCGGCGGCTCTCGGTGCGGCAGGATGGGGGCCATGTCGCACGAGCACGACCACCCGCACCACCACCACGACGGTTGGTGGCGGCGGGTGGTCCACGCCGTCCGGCCACACTCGCACGACACCGCCGACCACGTCGACACGGAGCTGGAGGGGAGCCGCGAGGGCATCCGGGCGGTGTGGATCTCGCTCGCGGTGCTCGGCACCACCGCGCTGCTCCAGGCCGCCGTGGTCGCCTGGTCCGGCTCCGTGGCCCTGCTCGGCGACACCCTGCACAACCTCGCCGACGCGCTGACGGCCGTGCCGCTGGCGATCGCCTTCGCGCTCGGGCGGCGGCCACCCACCCGGCGGTACACGTACGGTTTCGGCCGGGCCGAAGACTTGGCCGGCATCGTGATCGTCGCGTTCATCGCGGCGTCCGCGGTGATCGCCGGCGTCGAGGCGGTACGGCGACTGCTAAACCCGGCCGACGTCGACCACCTGCCCGCGGTGGCGCTGGCCGGCCTGCTCGGGTTCGCCGGCAACGAGATCGTCGCGCGCTACCGGATCCGGGTCGGTCGCCGGATCGGCTCGGCCGCCCTCGTCGCCGACGGGCTCCACGCCCGCACCGACGGCTTCACCTCGCTCGGCGTGCTGGCCAGCGCGGGTGGCCTCGCGCTCGGTTGGCGGTGGGCCGACCCGGTGGTCGGTCTCGCCATCACCGCGGCCATCCTCGTCGTGCTCGCCGGCGCGGCCCGCCAGGTGTACCGGCGGCTGATGGACGCGGTCGACCCGGAGCTCGTCGACGCGGTCGAGCACGCGCTGGCGCACACCGAGGGCGTGTGCGGCGTGGGCACGGTCCGGGTGCGCTGGATCGGCCACCGGATGCGCGCCGAGTGCGAGATCGTCGTCGACCCCACCCTCACCGTGGTGCAGGCGCACGCGGTGGCGGTCGCGGCGGAGCACAGCCTGCTGCACGCCGTACCACGGCTCGGGTCGGCGATCGTGCACGCGGACCCGCAGCCCACCGCGGGCAGTGACCACCACGAAGCGGTGGCCCATCATCGAAGGGAACTCTTATGACGCTGGCGGATCTGCCGGCCTGGAGCGGCGACGAGACGGAAATCACGCGCACCGCCGAACTGCCCGGTTTCATGGACGCGATCGCGGTCGTCGACCGGGTCGCGGTGGTCGCCGAGGAGATGAACCACCACCCGGATATCGACATCCGGTGGCGGACGCTGACATTCCGGTGCAGCACCCACTCGGCCGGCAAGGTGACCGAGCGCGACTACGAGCTGGCCCGGCGGATCGACGAAATCGTGGCAAACCAGGCCTGACCTGCTCCTGCCGCCGCCGGCGGATCGCGGCGGCTGGTGGGGATCGGGCAGGATGTCGGCGTGAGGTTCGAAGTCAGCAAGGTGCTCGACGCCATCGAGCAGCGCCTCACCACCGATCCCGCGCTGGCCCGGGCCGTGGTCGACCTCGCCGAGGTGGTGCGTTACGCCGACCTCGACGGCGGCCGCCCGGCCAGCTTGCTGCGGCTGGGGCTGGTGGTCGACGCGCTCGCCACCCAGCTAGCCGAAGACAACGCGGCCGTCTACGCGGTGGTGCACCGCGGGCTGCTCTCCGACGCCGACCTGACGTCCAACGAGCGGATGGTCGTGCGCCGCTGGGCCGACGACGGGCTGGTCGAGGTGCTGCCCACGGTGGGTGACCGGGTGCTGGAGGTCGCCGACCTGCTGGGGCTGCCGGTGCTGAGCCGCCTGCGGTTCGAGGGGGTCCGCGAGCGGTACGGGTGGCTGGCCGGCCAGGCCGGCCGGCTGATGGCGCCGGTGCCCGGCAAGGCCGGTGCCACGCTGGTCGCCCAGGTCGGTGGCGGCTCGGCGCCCTCGATCGGCTCACCCGACCCGGTCGGCGCCAAGGTGCTCGCCCGGCTCTGGCGCTGCCCCGAGTCCAACTGCGCCAACTTCGGCGGGGGCGGCGGTGCCTTCGCCGACCTGGCGCCCGAGCGGCGGGCCGGCGGCCAGCCCCCGCCCACGCTGCACACCGGCTCGCCCACCTGCCCGCGGCACAGCAAGCCGCTCAGCGACATCGGCCCCCGCCCGCCCGCCGAGGCGCTGGCGGTCCGGGTCGGCGGCGTGATCCGCCGCCGCTTCGTCGTCGCCGAGGACGCGCCGGTCGTGGTCGGCCGCGCGCCGGAAAAGGGCGGCATCATGCTCGGCCAGTGGCTGAGCGAGGAGGCGCGGCGGTGGATCAGCCGCAGCCACGTGCGCTTCGAGATGCGCGGCAGCGAGGTCGTGGCCCAGGACGTGAGCACCAACGGCACGGGCGTCCGGCCGGGCGGCTCGATGGACGACGCCGAGCGCATGACCCTCAAGCGGCAGACCCGCGTGCTGTCACCGGGCGACCTGATCGAGCTGTACCCCGGTGTGCACGTCGGCAAGGCGCGGACCCTGACCTCCGCGGCCCCGCTGAACGCGCCCTCGGTGATGGCCGAGGCCCCGACGCTTTCGATGCGGATCCTCGAGCGCTGATCAGGACCGCCCCGGGCTGACGCCGGCCACGGTCAGGCCGAGCAGCCGGCTCGCCTCGGCGGCGGGGTCCGGGTGGTTCTCCGTGGCCAGGGCGATGCCGGTGATCAGCGCGAGCAGGTCGGCGATGGTCACGCCCGGGGTCAGCACGCCGTCGCGCGCGGCACGGCGTACCAGCGGGTCGCCCGCCTCGGTGAGCCGCCCGGTGGCGCAGTGCTCGTGCGCGGTGTCGGGATCGGTCGCCATGTCGTACGTCAGCGCGACGGCCAGCCCCCGGATCGCCGCCGCGTGCGCGGTGACCTCGCCCAGCCAGGCCAGCAGCGCGGCCCGGGAGTCGCGCGCCCCGGCGAGGTCCCGGGCGCGGGTGCAGAGCGTCTCGATCCGCTCGCGGAAGACCGCCTCCAGCAGGGCGTGGCGGGTGGGGAAGTGCCGCCGCAGGGTGGCCGATCCGACTCCGGCGGTGCGGGCGATCTGTTCCAGGGACGCGTCGGCGCCGTACGTGGCGACCGCCTCCTCGGCCACGGCGAGCAGGCGCGTGTAGTTGCGGCGGGCGTCCGCACGCTGGCCAGTCATCGGGTCACCTCGAGGTTGCTAAGTGGCGGGGCCCGCCGTATCTTATCCCGAGCAGAAACGGCGGACCCCGCCGTTTAGCGAACACGCAGCACAGGAGGAGCCTCGTGTCCACCGATCCCGCACCCGTCCTGGTCATCGGCGCCACCGGACAGCAGGGCGGCGCCACCGCCCGCGCCCTGCTCGCGGCGGGCGCTTCCGTCCGGGCGCTGGTCCGCAACCCGGCTTCCGACCGGGCCAGGGCGGTCGAAGCGCTCGGCGCCAGACTTGTCGCCGGCGACCTTCGCGACCGCGACTCCGTGTTTCGGGCCGCGGAAGGGGTCCGCGCCGTCTTCTCGGTGCAGATGCCCGAGATGAGCGAAAGCGGCATCGACTTCGACGGCGAGCTGAGCCAGGCCGTCAACCTGATCGACGGCGCGATGGCCGCGGGCGTACCGCACTTCGTGCACACGTCCGTCTCCGGCGCCGGGCAGCAAGCCGGGTTTCCCGGCTGGGCCGAGGGCCGCTGGGCGCCGCTGGAGCCCTACTACGCCGCCAAGGCCGGGATCCAGGACCGGGTACGCGAGGCGGGCTTCAAGCACTGGACGCTCGTCAAGCCCGGCTTCTTCATGGAAAACTTCCTGCCCTCCGCCGCGTACCTGCTTCCCCGCGGCGTCGAGGGCGGCCTCGCGACCGTGCTGAAGCCGCAGACCCGGCTCTCCCTGGTCGCGGTCGACGACATCGGCACCACGGCCGCCGCGGCCATCGCCGCACCGCACCGGTTCGACGGGGTCGAGCTGGAACTGGCCAGCGACTACCTCACGCTGACGGACATCGCCAAGACCCTCTCCCGCGCCCTGGGCACCGAGCTGACCGCGCCCGACATGACCGAGGAGGAGGCGATCGCCGCGGGCATGCCGGCGTGGGCGGGCCTGTCGCACGAGCTCATGAACGTGGCCGGGCAACCCGCCCGCCCCGAGTACGCCCGCGCCCTCGACATCCCACTCACCCCCTTCGCGGAGTGGGTCACCCGCCTCGCGCCGCCTCGCCGCTCGTCGTAGCGCGTTTCAAAGCTTTGGGCTACCGCGACGTCCGTCGTGGCCCAGACCGTTGCTCCCGCGGCCTCACCGCCCGCGGTTGGCACAACCCCGGCGGCGTGGCGCCGCCCTGCTCTCGATGGTTGTGAATCTAGAACGTTTAGGGCGGATATAGAGCCCTAAACGTTCTAGATCGGCTTCGGATCTGCTCCCGCCCGCCCGGACCACCGCGGACGTCGCGGTAGCTCAGCCAGCGGGCCTCGAGCTCTGTGGTCCCTGCCGCCTTTCGCGGGCGGGCCGTTCCGGCTGGTCGGTGGCGCGGGCGGTCAGAGGATGGCGGCGAGCTGCTCCACCGCCCAGTCGAGCTCGGCCGGCTCGACCACCAGGGGTGGGGCGAGGCGGATCGTGGAGCCGTGCGTGTCCTTGGCCAGTACGCCCCGCTCGGCCAGGCGCTCGCAGGCCGCCCGGCCGGTCATCAGGGCCGGGTCGATGTCGATGCCGGCCCACAGCCCGCGCCCGCGCACCGCGAGCAGGCCGTGCCCGACCAGCGCGCCCAGGTCGGCGTGGAGCCGGGCGCCGAGCTCGGCCGAGCGGCGCTGGAACTCGCCGGTCTTCAGCAGGCCGACCACCTCGGTGGCGACCGCGCAGGCCAGCGGATTGCCGCCGAACGTCGAGCCGTGCTCACCCGGCCGCAGCACGCCCAGCACGTCCTGGTCGGCGGCGACCGCCGAGACCGGCACGATGCCGCCGCCGAGGGCCTTGCCCAGCACGTACATGTCGGGGACCACGCCCTCGTGGTCACAGGCGAACGTGGTGCCGGTGCGCCCCAGCCCGGACTGGATCTCGTCGGCCACGAAGAGCACCCGGTTTTCGGTGCAGAGCGCGCGCACGCCGGGCAGGTAGCCCTCGGGCGGCACGATCACGCCCTGCTCGCCCTGGATCGGTTCGAGCAGCACGGCCACGGTCGTCTCGTCGATCGCGGCTTCGAGGGCCGCGAGGTCGCCGTAGGGGACGACCTTGAAACCCGGCGTGTACGGCCCGAAGTCGGCGCGGGCGTCCGGATCGGTGGAGAAGCTGACGATCGTGGTGGTACGCCCGTGGAAGTTGCCCTCCGCCACCACGATGGTCGCCTTGTCGTGCGGCACGCCCTTGACCCGGTACCCCCACTTGCGGGCCACCTTGATGGCGGTCTCGACGGCCTCGGCGCCGGTGTTCATGGGCAGGACGAGGTCCTTGCCGCAGAGCTCGGCCAGCGCCCGGCAGAACGCGGCGAACTGGTCGTGCACGAACGCCCGGCTGGTCAGCGTGAGCCGGTCGAGCTGGGCGTGCGCGGCGGCGATCAGGGCGGGGTGGCGGTGCCCGAAGTTGAGGGCCGAGTAGCCGGCGAGGCAGTCGAGGTAGCGCTTGCCGTCGATGTCGGTGACCCAGGCGCCCGCGGCGGAGGAGATCACCACCGGCAGCGGGTGGTAGTTGTGCGCCGTCCACCGTTCGGCCTCGGCGACCGCGGCGGGCGTGCGTACAAGATCATCCACGATCACGACCGTACCTCCAGGGTGCAGCACTTCGGGCCGCCACCGGCCTTGCGTAGCTCGGACAAATCAACACCAATTGTGTCGTACCCGCGATCGCGTAGCTGGGCCGACAAGCCGCTGGCCTGCATCGGGAGCACGACGTGGCGCCCGTCGCTGACCGCGTTGAGCCCGAGCACCGCGGCATCCGCCGCCGTCGCGAGGATCGCGTCCGGGAAGAGCCGGCGCAGGGCGGCCTGGCTGCCGGGGGAGAAGGCCTCCGGGAGGTACGCGACGGTCTTCTCGTCGAGCACGCAGAGCGCGGTGTCGAGGTGGTAGAAGCGCGGGTCGACCAGGCGCAGCGTCACGGTCGGCCGGCCGAAGATCTCCTGGGCCCGGTCGTGGGCGGCGGTGGTGGTACGGAAGCCGGTGCCGGCCAGCAGCAGGTCACCGGCGAGGAGGAGGTCACCCTCGCCCTCGTTGACGTGCTTGGCCTCGTGCACCTCGAAGCCGGCCCGCTCGAACCAGTGCGCGTACGCCGGCGCCTCGGCGGCCCGCTGCGGGTCGCGAAACTCCACCGCCAGCACCTTGCCGTCGACGACGGTGGCGCCGTTGGCCGCGAACACCATGTCCGGCAGCCCCGGGAGCGGGTCGATCTCCTCGACGGTGTGGCCGAGGTCGCGGTAGACGCCGCGCAGCGCTTCCCACTGTCGCACCGCGAGATCGGCGTCGACCGGAGCGCTGGGGTCCATCCACGGGTTTATCGCGTACTCCACGGCGAAGTACGTCGGCCGGCACATGAGGTATCGCCGGCTGGTGGCGTCCATCGTCATGCGCTCTACGCTATTGGCGCGTGAGCGTCCCGAACCACCGATGAGCCTTGCTTGAGGCGGAGATTCGTTGCGTGTTTGACCGCGTCAGCGGTCAATTCATTGCGTGGCGCCGTTTGTTGGGGTCTGCCGCCGTCAGCTGTGGAGCGGCCAGGTCCGGCCGCCCGTTCAGTCGTGGGGCGGCCTGGTCCGGCCGCCCGTTCAGTCGTGGGGCGGCCTGGTCCGGCCGCCCCACCACCCTGCGTCAGAACCGGTCGACGGTCTGGGCGTCGAGCCAGTCGCGCAGCTCGCCGACCTTGTCGCTGGCCGTGCTGATCCAGGCCAGCGAGTCGGTCACCACGAGGATGCCGAAGACGACCGCACCCAGGCCGAGCACGAGCGCCAGCATTGCCTCGGTCCGGCCGGCCACGTGCCGGCGGCGGGTCGCCGAGATGCCGCCGACCGCGAGCAGCGTGGCCAGTCCGCCGGCCGCGATGCCGTAGCCGGCCAGCACGCCGGTGAGCACGGCCAGCGCGCCCACGACACCGACGATCAGTCCGAGCGTCGCCATGAGGCTGGACCGCGGCCGCGGCCCCAACGGCTCGGCGACCGGCTCCGGCTCGCGGCGGGGTTCCACCCGCTCCACCGGCTTGATCCGCTCGGTCGGCGTCTCGTCACCGGCCACCGGCCGCTCGCGGACCGCCGTACGACCGGCGGCCCGCCCGAAGGCCCGTTCGTCGGCCCGGCCTTCCGCCTTGCCCTGGGCGTGGGCTTCCTCTTCACGTTGCGCCTCGCCTCGACGCGTCAAGGATGGGATCCGCACCGCGGCGCACCTCCTCATGCGGGCGCGGAGCACTTCCGTTTGGCCACCGCGCGGGGGATGCCCATCGGCATACCCAGATGGGTGAGAACTCATGCACCCTCGCCCCGGCCCGGCGCCGCGGCTCTGGCCCGGCGGCGCCGATCCGCCGGCCACAGTGGGCCGACCCGGCGGCGCGAATCAGGCCCCGGGCGCGCGGGTCCGGCGCGGACGCGGCGGGCCGGGGCCTGGGTAAGGTTTCGGCGTGCCCGAAGGCCACACCATCCACCGGCTCGCCGCCCAGCACCGTTCCCTGCTCGCCGGGCGGCGGGTCACCGTCTCCAGCCCGCAGGGGCGCTTCGCGGCCGGCGCCGCCCGGCTCACCGGCACCGTGCTGCTGGACACCGAGGCGTACGGCAAGCACCTGCTGCACCACTACGACGGCGGCCGGACACTGCACGTGCACCTGGGGCTGTACGGGGTGTTCACCGACGGGGAGGCGCCCACCCCGCCGCCGGTGGGTCAGGTGCGGCTGCGGCTGGAGACCGAGCGCCACTGGATCGACCTGCGCGGCCCGGCCGCCTGCGAGCTGCTCGACGAGCCCGACGCGCTCCGGGCCCGGCTCGGTGCCGACCCGCTGCGCGACGACGCCGACCCGGACACCGCGTACGCCCGGATCCGGCGCAGCACCACGCCGCTGGCCGCCCTGCTGCTGGACCAGTCCACTGTGGCCGGACCTGGTCTGGTGTACGTCTCCGAGGTGCTCTTCCGCGCGGGCATCCCGCCGACCCGGGCCGGCCGCCTGCTCACCCCGGCCCAGTGGGGCGACCTCTGGGCCGACCTGCGCGAGCTGATGAAGGAAGGGGTCAGCCGCGGCCGCATCGACACGGTGCACAGCCAGCACATGCCCGAGGCGATGGGCCGGGCGCCGAGGGTCGACCGCCACGGCGGCGAGGTGTACGTCTACCGCCGCGCCGGCCAGCCCTGCCTGATCTGCGGCACCGAGATCCAGCGCTCCGGCCTGGCCGGCCGCAACTCGTACTGGTGCCCCACCTGCCAGCCCGCGCAAGGCCGTCCCGCGTAAAGGCTCCCGGTCGGCGCCCATTATGGGAGTATTTTTCGGGAAACGACGGTGTTTCCAGTGGCGAGGGATCTGGGTACATGGCAGCGGTGCGGCTGACGGTTGGCGTGGAGGAGGAGTTCCTCCTTCTGGACGCCGAAAAGAGTCAGGCGGCGCCGGCCGTCGACGCGGTGCTGGCCGAGGTCGGCGACGACCTGCGCGGCCAGGTTGCGCGCGAGTACCTGACCAGCCAGATCGAGATCAACAGCCCGCCCGGGCTCGACCTGCGGGCGCTGCGGCACTCGCTGGGCCTCCTCCGCGCCGGGATCGCGAGCGCTGCGGCGCGGGCGGGCGCGCGGGTGGCCGCGATCGGCTGCTGCCCGGTCAACGGCCCCGAGCCGCCGGTGGTGGACGAGCCGCGCTTCCACCGCATGGTCGAACGCTTCGGCGCGCTCTCGCCCGGCCCCGGGCTCAACGGGATACACGTCCACATTGGAATCACCGACCCGCACACCGGCGTCCAGGTGCTCAACCACCTGCGCCCCTGGCTCCCCCTGCTGCACGCGGCGACGACCAACTCGCCCTTCGCGGAGGGCCGGGACAGCGGGTACGCGAGCTGGCGCTCGGTGATGTGGGAGCGGTGGCCGTCGGTGGGCCCCACGCCCTACCTGGAGTCGCACGACCACTACGAAGACCTGGTGACGCGGCTGATCTCCGCCGGCGCGATGCTCGACGAGGCGATGCTCTACTGGTACGCCCGCCTCTCCGCCCGCTACCCCACGGTCGAGCTCCGCATCGGCGACGTCTGCCCCAGCCTCGACGACACGATCCTGGTGGCCGCGCTCGCCCGCGGCCTGGTCGGCACGGTGCTCGCCGACATCGAGGCCGGCCGCCCGGCCCCGCGCATCGACCACCACCTGCTCGCCGCCGCGCACTGGCGCGCCGCCCACGACGGCCTGGCCGGCCTCCTGGTCGACCCGGCCGACCAGCGGAGCCGCCCCGCGTGGCACCTCTTCCAGCGCCTCTTCGACACCGTCCGGCCCGAGCTGGAGCGCAGCGGCGACCTGGAGCTCGCGACCCTCCTCATGGGACGGTTGCGGGCACGGGGCACCGGAGCCTCCCGCCAGCGTGCCGTCTACGCCCGCACCGGCGACATGGCCGCCGTCCTCGACCACCTCACGCTCCCCGCGACACCCGCGTAGCGACCTTTTCTTTCCACAGATTTGCCCCGGTCCGCGCCAGCCGCTGACCGTTTGCGCGGGGTCCCCGGGGAAACGTGGAGCGCAGCGGAGCGTTTTCTTGGGGTGCTTTCCCGCGGGCACCGCTGCGGCCGGCGGCTCGCTGCGCTCGCCGACTTCCCCGGCCTCCGCTGCCAGGTCTGCGCGGGGTTGTCGCCGGATCGGGCGTTCGTGCGCGGAGCTCTGGAGCTGCCCGCACGAACGGGGCACCTCGGAACGGCGTCCGTGCCCGCGCCGGCCGGCGACGCCGGTGCCTCGGGGCGGTGGCGGGGGGCTTCTAGGCTGGCGGGCGTGCGGGCGTTGACGGGACTGCTGGGTGCGTGGGCGATCGCCCTCGCGTTCGCGGGTCAGCCTGCCGAGGTCGCGGTCGCGGTGGCCGTCGGCCTGCTCGCCGTTGCGGTCGCCGGGCATCTCGCCGGCGCGCTGCGGGCGATCCCGGAGCGGCCGGTCGGATGGACCGCCGCGCCGGTGCGGTCACGGGCCGCCGTGCCGCGCTACGTCGATCCGGACGCCGCCGGGCGCCCGCGTCCCCGACGACGCTCGCCGGGGTGCCGCTCGGGCATCACCTCACCGACGGGCTGAGCGCCGCCGCCATCCCGGTCTACCTGGTGCTCTTCGCCCTGCTGGCGGCCCTTGCCCGGCGCTCGGCGAGGCGGATGCGGGAGGCGCCGGTGCCCGCCGGAGCCGGCCCGGAGGTCGAGCGGATGCGGCGGGTCGTCGCGCTGCTGCCCTACGGCACGCTCGTGGTGGCCGCGTTCGTGCCGCTGGCGGTCGGGCTGTACCTCGTCACCACGACCGCGTGGACGGCGCTGGAACAAACGGTTTTCCAGAGATATCGATGAGTGTTGACAATTTGTTGTCCCGGACGTAAAACTCTGTGAGAGCGCTCTCACGGCCCACCGCCACCCCCACAGAGAGGCCAGACATGAGAGACCGACAGGGCACCTCCAGACCCCGCCGCGGCCGCGTGCTGATCGCCGCTGCGGCGGCTTCCACCGTGGTCGCGGCCATGCTCGCGGTGACCATGAACGCCAACGCCGCGCTGCCACCCACCCCGTCCGGCTGGAGCCTCGTCTGGAGCGACGACTTCACCGGCGGGGCCAACACCCTCCCCTCCTCGG
Organism: Phytohabitans maris; assembly: GCF_031085175.1. Taxonomy (GTDB): domain Bacteria; phylum Actinomycetota; class Actinomycetes; order Mycobacteriales; family Micromonosporaceae; genus Phytohabitans; species Phytohabitans maris. The sequence goes on along the minus strand of NZ_JAVHUY010000020.1, from coordinate 67,051 downwards.
CAAACTGGATCATCGACACCGGCACGCAGTACCCGGGCGGCCCGGCGAACTGGGGCACCGGCGAGATCCAGACGTACACGAACAGCACCTCCAACCTCCGCCAGGACGGCAACGGCAACCTGGTGATCACGCCGATCCGCAGCGGCTCCGGCCAGTGGACCTCGGCGCGGATCGAGACGGTGCGCTCCAACTTCAAGCCCCCGGCCGGCGGTGAGCTGCGCATCGAGGGGCGCATCCAGATGCCCAACGTCACCGGCGCGGGCGCGGCCGGCTACTGGCCGGCGTTCTGGGCCCTCGGCTCGCCCTACCGCGGCCAGTACTGGAACTGGCCGGGGATCGGCGAGTTCGACATCATGGAGAACGTCAACGGGATCAACTCGGTCTGGGGTGTGCTCCACTGTGGAGTCAACCCGGGCGGCCCGTGCAACGAGACCACCGGCATCGGCGCCAACCGCGCCTGCCCCGGCAGCTCCTGCCAGTCGGCGTTCCACACCTACCGCTTCGAGTGGGACACCAACCCGCAGCAGCTGCGCTGGTACGTGGACGGCCAGCTCTACCACACCGTCAGCCAGTCGCAGGTCGGCGAGCCGCACTGGACCAACATGACCAGCCACGCCGGCTACTTCATCCTGCTCAACGTGGCGATGGGCGGCGCCTTCCCGAACGCGGTACCCGGTGGGCAGACGCCGACCGCGGCGACCGTCTCGGGCGTCCCGATGCTGGTGGACTACGTCGCGGTCTACCAGACGGGCGGGGGCACCAACCCGACCACGCCGCCACCCAACACCACGCCACCGCCGAGCGGCAGCCGGGACGCGTACGCGACCATCCAGGCGGAGTCGTTCAACGCGCAGAACGGGGTGCAGACCGAGACGTGCAGCGAGGGCGGCCTCAACGTCAGCCACATCGCGAACGGTGACTGGGTGCGCTACGACAACGTCAACTTCGGCTCCAGCTCGCCGATCGACTTCGTCGCCCGGGTCGCGTCCGGCGCGGCCGGAGGCGTCAGCGGCCTGATCCAGGTGCGCCTGGACAGCCCGACCGGCCCGGTGCTCGGCAGCTTCGCGCTCGCCAACACGGGCGGCTGGCAGAGCTGGCAGACGGTTCCCGGCAACGTCTCCGGCGTGACCGGCACGAGAACGGTCTACCTCACGTTCTCCAGCGGCCAGCCGGCCGACTTCGTCAACGTCAACTGGTTCCACTTCCGGAGGTAGGTAAAGCCTTCGCCGGGGCGGCCCCGACCCGCCCCGGCGAAGCCTCAGGCCCCGACCTGTCCCGGCGAAGCCTCGGGACAGGCGTCAGGACAGGCCGCGCTCCACCAGGGTGGTTGGGAGGGTGACCGTGCGCGGCCAGGAGCGCTCACCCGCGATCCGCTGGAAGAGCAGGTCCACCGCCGTACGCGCGAGCTGGCGCGTGTCGTAGGAGACCACCGTAAACCGCTGCGGCATCAGGAACGACAGCTCGAAGTCGTCGAAGCCGACCACCTCGACCTGGCTCTTGCGCCGCCACAGCTCCTGCAGCACGCCGACGGTGATCCGGTTGTTGAGGCTGAAGAACGCGGTCGGCGGCTCGTCGGCGGCGAGCATCCCGGCCACCGCCGCGGCCGCCGTGTCCGGGTCGTGCACGCCCTCGGCGACCAGCCGCTCGTCGTACCCGATGCCGGCCGCGGCCAGCGCCTCCTGCGCGCCGCCCACCCGTTCCCGCATGGTGTAGACGGCGACCGAGTCGAGCAGGATGCCGATCCGCCGGTGGCCGTGCTCCACCAGTCGCCGCACGCCGGCCTGGGCGCCGCCCCGGTTGTCGAGCAGCACGGTGTCGGCGAGCAGCCCGCCCGCCGGCCGGTCGAGGAAGACCACCGGCGTGCCCATCTCGACCTCGGGCCGCAGGTACGAGTGGTCGTATCCGGCCGGCACGACCAGCAGCCCGTCGACCCGGCGCGAGCAGAGGTCGCGGAGCAGCTGCTGCTCGCGCTGCGGGTCCTCCTCCGAGCTGGCGGTGATCAGCAGGGTCTCGTGCTGGGCGGCCGCCTCGGCCGCGATCGCCGCGATCGTGGAGTAGAACGGGTTGGCCAGGTCTTCGATGATCAGCCCGATCGTGGCCGTGGACTGCCCGGACCGCAGCGTGCGGGCCAGGTGGTTGCGGCGAAAGCCCAGCTCCGCCACGCTCGCCAACACCCGGTCGATGAGCTGCTGCTGCACGTTGGGCTCGTTGTTGATGACGCGGGAGACCGTCTTGATGCTCACGCCCGCGTGCCGGGCGACGTCGACCATGGTCGGCCGGCGGGCGACCTCGGGCCCGCGCCGGACCGGGTGGGCGGAGCGACCCGCGCCGCTCCCACCCACCTGGTCCGATGCCTCAGCACTCATCTGTGGCACGGTACCTTGCGAAAGGGCTACGCATAGACCTCCACTTCGTAAATTCGGGCGGCCGAATCGCTCGTCTGGGTGGCCGTTATGACATTCAGGCGCACCAATCTGGCCGAGGCGCCCACCGCGTGCTCGGTCACCGCGGCCGTGTTGCCGCGCGGGGAGGCGACGGTCGTCCAGGTCGTGCCGTTCGTGGAGATCTGGAGGTCGAAGTCGCGGGTGTTCCAGTCCGCGCTCTCGCCGCCCGCGCCCGCGTGCCGCACGGTGACCGAGCCGACGGTGAACGTGCCGCCCAGGTCGACCTGCCACCACTTGGAGCCGCCCAGCGAGCACCACTTGTCGGTGTTGCCGCCGCTCACGCTCCCGTTGACCGCCTTGGCCGGGCCTTCGTCGGCGTTGCAGGACGAGTCGGCGGTCGCCGTCTTGCCGAGCGCCACATTGGACGGTCCGCCGCCACCGCCGCCGTACACCTCGAACTCGGTGATCCGGGCGGCGTTGTTGCCGTCGTTGGCCGCAGTCGTGATGCTGAGCCGCACGTAGCGGGCCGTGGCCGTGGCGACCGGATGGTACGTGCGGCTGGTCCGGTTGCCCGACACCGTGACCCGGTTCGTCCACGTCGTACCGTCCACACTGGTCTCGATCGTGAACGCCCCGGTGTTCCAGCCGGTGCTCTCCCCGGCGAGGCCGGCGTGCTTGACCACGAACGAGGTGACGCTCTGGCTGCCGCCCAGGTCGACCTGGAGCGTCTTGGTGCCGGCCGCGGTGGAGCACCACTTGCTGTCCCGGCCGAGCAGGCCGTCGAAGGCCTCCGCCGGCCCCTCACTCGCCGCGCAGGCCGCCGAGCCGGTGGCCGGGCGGTTCAGCGCGAGGTTCGTGCCGAGCGACGGCGCCGCCGGGGGCGGCGTGAAGCCATCGTTGAACGACGGCGGGACGTCCGCGGGATTGGTGCCCCACGCGCTCGGCGAGCCACCCATCGTGTACGAGAGTGTGGCCCCGCCGGCGATGTCGGCGTATCGCAGCCAGGGGCGCTGTGTCGCCGTGCCGCCGACCGAGAGGCCCTGCACGTAGCGGCCGGTGCCGGTGGAGTTGATCTGGATGTCGCCGCTCGGCCGGTCGACCAGGATCGACGGGAAGAGCGGGCCGTGCAGGGCGAGCGTGTCCGCGCCGGGCGTCGGCGGGTACATGCCGAGCGCCGCCCAGACGTACCAGGCGGAGGTGGCGCCGAGGTCGTCGTTGCCGGGCAGGCCACCCGCGCCGGTGGTGAACGACTCGGTCATCACCCGCCGCACCACGTCGCTCGTGCGGTACGGCGCGGCGGCGAAGTGGTACGCCCACGGCACGCCGTGCTCGGGCTCGTTGCCGATGTAGAAGTAGGGCAGCGAGAGCCCGCCGTTGAGCTGCGTGAAGTGGTGGTCGAGGCGCTGCACCGCGGTCTCCCGGCCACCCATCAGGTTGATCAGCGAGCCGAAGTTGTACGGCACCATCCAGGTGTACTGGGACGCGTTTCCCTCGGTGTATCCACTGTGGTTGGCGGGGTCGAGCGGCCACGGCCAGGTGCCGCTGTCGTTGCGGTCGTGCACGTACTGCGACTCGGTGTTGAAGACGTTGCGCCAGAACTGCGCCCGCTGCATGTACGTGCTGTACTTCGCGGTGTCGCCGAGCGCCCGGGCGAACTGGGCGACCGCGAAGTCCGAAGCCGAGTACTCCAGCGAGTCCGACGGGTCCTCGTGGATGTACCCCCGGCTCACGTACCCGCTCTGCAGGCCGCGGATCGGGCTGCCCTGCGCGGTGCCGCCGTTGGAGCTCGCGTGCATGAGGTTGAGCGCGGCGGTGGTGTCGAAGCCACGCACGCCGAACGCGTACATGCTGGAGACGATGATCGGGCCGGGGTCGCCGGTCATGATGAACGCCTCGTTGTGGTTGTGCGACCACTTCGGCAGCAGGCCGCCCTGCTGGCCGTCGAGCACCATCGACTTGGCGATGTCGCTCGCCTCGACCGGGGCGATCAGCGCGATCAGCGAGGCCCACGAGCGGTAGATGTCCCAGCCGGAGTAGTTCTGGTACACGGTGTGGCTGGCCGTGTGGATCGCGTTGTCGAAGCCGCGGTACTGGCCGTTGACGTCACTGGCGATGTTCGGGTTGATCAGCACCCGGTAGAGCGCGGTGTAGAACTTCTGCAGGTCGGCGGCGGCCCCGCCGGTCGCCTGCACCCGGTTGAGGATCGCGTTCCACTCGGCGTTGGCGGCCGCGCGTACGCCGGCGAAGTCGAAGCCGCTCTGCTCGGCCGCGAGGTTGGCCTGCGCGCCGGCCTGGCTGACGTACGAGATGCCGACCTTCACCTGGACGACCGCGTTGCCCGACGTGTCGAACGTGAGGTAGCCGCCCGAGTTGACCCCGCTGGCGCTGGTCGAGCCGGCGCTGACCGTCCCGCCCAGCCAGGTGCCCACACCGGACGGTGCCCGGTCGAACTCCATCCGGTAGAAGATCTGGTACGGCTTGGAGTTGCCGCAGAAGCCGCCGCCGGTGACCGAACCGGTGACGGTGCTGCCGCTGATCGAAATCGTGCCGTTGCGGTTGCCGGTGGCGCTCCGGCTCGGGTTGACGAGCACCCGCGCGGTGGTCGTCGCCGGGTATGTGAGGCGGAGGATGCCGGTGCGCTTGGTGGCCGAGAGCTCCACCTGGGTGTTGCCGTAGTTGCTCAGCACGGCCTTGTAGTAGCCGGCCTGGGCCACCTCGGCGCTCTTGGTCTGTGTGGCGGAGTAGGAGGTCCAGCTCGTCCCGGGTGAGGCGCCGACCGCCCCGGTGATCGGCAGGATGCCGAGGTCCTCGTTGTTGGCGCAGCCCGCGCCGTTGAAGTGGGTGAAGCTGAACTCCTGGATCTGGGTGTCGCTGAACCGGTAGCCGGACGGCGAGGCGTTGGGGGTGTCCGGGCTCAGCTGCACCATGCCGAACGGCGCCACCGGGCCGGGCACGGTGCTCCCGCCCGCGCCGCCGGGGACGGGGTTCGGCGAGTTGCTGTCGTCGGTGCCGATGAACGGGTTGACGTGCGGGGTGAGGTCGAGGACGGCCGCCTGTGCCGGCGGCGGGGCGAGGATGGCCGCTCCTCCGGCGGCTGCGAGCAGGGCGACGCAGAACGTTGCTAACCGCATGGCTCCTCCCGGGCCTTCGATACAACGTTGTCAGGGGGTGGAAATAGATAAGTACCAGTACAGATAACTGTCAACCTCTCAGGGGTCTTTACAGTTACTGTTAACAGTCCTAATAATTAGGCAACCGTCCATGGAGGTTGCCGTGTCCCGTTCCAGAGCCCTGCTCATCACGCTCGCGATGGCCCTGACCGCCGGGGTCGCGGCGATCTGGCTGGCGCCGGCGGCGTCGGCGGCGACGCCGACCGCTGTGTTCACGAAGACTTCTGACTGGGGTTCTGGTTGGGAGGGGAAGTACACGATTACGAACGGGGGTGCGTCGACGATCACGTCGTGGGCGGTGGTCTTCGACTTGCCGGCTGGTACGACGGTCGGCACGTACTGGGATGCGCTGATGACGTCGTCGGGTCAGCGGTACACCTTTACCAACAGGTCCTGGAACGGGACGCTCGCTCCGGGTGCGAGCACTTCGTTCGGCTTCCTGGGCAACGGCTCGGGGTCGCCGCTCAACTGCACGCTCAACGGCCAACCCTGCGGCGGCGGAACGACGCCGACCACCGCGCCTCCCACGACGACCGCGCCGCCTCCCACGAGCCCGCCGCCTTCCACGAGCCCGCCGCCCAACACCGGGCCGCTGCCCAAGCACTTCCTCACCGGGTACTGGCACAACTTCGTCAACCCCGCGGTCGAGCTGCGGCTGCGCGACGTCCCCAACGAGTACGACCTGGTGGCGGTCGCCTTCGCCGAGGCGAGCAGCACGCCCGGCGCGGTGACCTTCGGCGTCGACCCGGGGCTGGCGAGCGCGCTCGGCGGCTACACCAACGCCGCCTTCAAGGCCGACGTGCAGGCGCTCAAGGCGCGCGGCAAGAAGGTCATCCTCTCCGTGGGCGGCGAGGCCGGCCGCGTCTCCGTCGGTGACTCGGGTGCCGCGACCAACTTCGCCAACTCGGTCTTCGCGATCATGCAGGAGTACGGCTTCGACGGCGTCGACATCGACCTGGAGAACGGCCTCAACCCCACGTACATGGGTCAGGCGCTGCGCTCACTCCGCTCCCGGGTCGGCGCCAACCTGATCATCACGATGGCGCCGCAGACCATCGACATGCAGTCGACCGGCGCGTCGTACTTCCGCCTAGCGCTGGACATCGTCGACATCCTCACGGTCGTACACACGCAGTTCTACAACTCCGGCTCGATGCTCGGCTGCGACCAGTCCTTCGCGTACTCCCAGGGGACGGTCAACTTCCTCACCGCGCTCGCCTGCATCCAGCTCGAAAACGGGCTCCGCCCCGACCAGGTCGCGCTCGGCCTGCCGGCCGGACCCGGTGCGGCCGGTGGCGGCGTCGTCGCGCCCAGCGTGGTCAACCAGGCGCTCGACTGCCTGGCCCGCGCCACCAACTGCGGCAGCTTCCGGCCGCCGCGCACGTACCCCGGCATCCGGGGCGCGATGACCTGGTCGATCAACTGGGACGTCGCGAACGGCAACAACTTCGCCCGCACCGTCAAGCCGCACCTCAACACCCTCCCGTAGGAGTACGCAGTGAGAAGACTCCTCACCCTCGCGCTCATGTCGACGGTGGCCGCTGCCGCCGCCGTCGCCGTGGCCACGCCCGCCTCCGCCGCGACCGCGACCTTCGCCCGCACGTCGAGCTGGGGCACCGGGTACGAAGCCAAGTTCACCGTCACCAACGACACCTCGACCACGATCAACGGCTGGAACGTGCAGTTCGACCTGCCGTCCGGCAGCACGATGGGCACCTACTGGGACGCGCTGCTCACCTCGTCAGGGCAGCACCACACGTTCACCAACCGCTCGTGGAACGGGACGCTGGCGCCGGGCGGCACCGCGTCGTTCGGCTTCATCGTCACCGGCAACGGCGACCCGACCAACTGCACGGTCAACGGCGGCTCGTGCGCCGGCGGCGGCCCGACCAACCCCGGCGCGCCCGGTACGCCGGGCAACTTCCGGGTCACCGGTACCACGAACACCGGCGTCTCCCTCGCCTGGAACGCCTCGTCCGGCACGGTCACCGGCTACCGGGTGTACGAGGGCTCCACCGTGCGGGCCACGGTCACCGGTACCTCGACCACGATTTCCGGGCTCGGCGCCTGCACCTCGCACAGCTACACGGTCGCGGCGTACAACTCCTCGGGCGAGTCGGCCCGCTCCGGCGCGGTCTCCGCCAACACGACCGGCTGCCCGACCGGCGGCGGCCCGATGGCGGCGGCGCCGTACATCTATCCGGGCTGGGGCAACCCGCCAGCACCGTCCACTGTGATGAGTGCGACCGGGATCCGCTGGTTCACGATGGCGTTCATCCTCTCGGCCGGCGGCTGCACGCCCGGCTGGGACGGCGGCCCGCTGACCGGCGGCACCCACGCCAGCACGATCAGCGCGATCCGGGCGGCCGGCGGTGACGTGATCCCGTCGATCGGCGGCTGGAGCGGCAACAAGCTCGGTCCGAACTGCTCCACCCCGCAGGCCCTCGCCGCCGCGTACCAGCAGGTGATCAACACGTTCAGCCTGAAGGCGATCGACGTCGACATCGAAAACACCGACGAGTTCGAGAACCCGACGGTGCAGGACCGCATCCTGGGCGCCATGAAGATCGTCAAGCAGAACAACCCCGGCATCAAGACGATCATCACGTTCGGTACGACCACGAGCGGGCCGTCCGCGACCGGTATCCGGCTGATCAACCAGGCGGCCGCGTTGCAGGCCAACATCGACGTGTTCACGATCATGCCGTTCGACTTCGGCGGCGGCGCGAACATGTACCAGAGCACCGTCAACGCCTCGGAAGGGCTGAAGAACGCGCTGAAGACGGCCTTCGGCTGGAGCGACGCGGTCGCCTACAGCCACATGGGCATCTCCGGCATGAACGGCCTCTCCGACCAGCAGGAGCTGACCAGCCCGGCGACCTGGACCCAGATCCGCGACTGGGCCAAGGCGCGTGGCCTGGCACGGCTGGCGTTCTGGGCGGTCAACCGGGACCGGCCCTGCCCGGGTGGCGGCGTGGTCTCCAACTGCAGCGGCATCTCCCAGTCCGACTGGGAGTTCACCCGGATCACCGCCGGCTTCTAGCCACCATTTCATGATCAAAGCTCCCGCCACGTCGCTAGAACGGCATGACGGGAGCTTTGATCACGGGCGGGGGCGCAGTGAGCTGTCCCGGATCTGGAGCTTTGTCTCCAGGGTGAGCGTCATGGGCGGGCGCTCGGGCTCGGCGATCCGCTGGGTGAGCAGGGCGGCCGCCTCGCGGCCCAGCTCGTACGTCGGCTGGGCGACCGTGGTCAGCGAGGGGCGTACGAGGTGGGCCCAGGGCAGGTCGTCAAAGCCCACCACGCCCATCTCGTCCGGCACCGGGATCCGGCTGTCGACAAGGCACTCGACCGCGCCGACCGTCATCAGGTTGTTGGTCGCGAAGAGCGCGTCGGGGCGGAGGCGCAGGCCGAGCAGCGCGGCCATCGCCCGGTAGCCGCCCTCCTCCCGGAAGTCGCCGTGCCGCACCAGCTCCTCCTCGCACGGGCGGCCGTGCTCCTCCAGGGCCCGCCGGTAGCCGCGCAGCCGCCGGGTGGCGGTGAAGACGCCGGCCGGCCCGGTCACGCAGGCGATCCGCCGGTAGCCGGACTCGATCAGGTGGGTGGTGGCCAGGTAGGCACCCTGCTCGTTGTCGACAAGTACGGTGTCGACGTGCGCGCCGCCCTGCTGGCGATCGATCACCACGACCGGTACGCGGGCATCGGCCAGCCGGTTGACGTGCTGCGCCTTGCCGGCGGGGGAGATGATGACGCCGGCCATCTGCTCGGCGAGCGCCGCGTCGACGTACTGCCCTTCCTTGGCCGGATCTTCGTCGGTGTTGCAGAGCACGACCGAGTACCCGGAGCGCTGGGCGCCGTCCTCCACGCCGCGGACCAGCGAGGTGTAGAACGGGTTGCTGATGTCGGAGATGATGACCGCCCAGAGCGTGGTGCGGCTGCGCCGCAGGTTGCGGGCGACGGCGTTGGGCCGGTAGGCGAGCTCCCGCATGGCGTCGCGGACCCGCTCCGCCAGCGCCGGGTCCACATTGGCGTGTCCGTTGGCGACCCGGGACACCGTCGCCGGTGACACCTCCGCCCGCCGCGCGACGTCATAGATCGTCGCCATGGCACCTCCCCCCTCAGAAGCCCCGCTTTGCCGCCCCGGAATGATCGCAGAATGGGCACGGACTGCGATGTCCCTCGACCACGATACGTATTCGCCGCACCCCGTGGACTGCCCGAAAATTCCCCGAGGGAGGGAAAGAATCACAGCTCAGCGCGGGGGACGGCGGGATTACTCCCCGGTACGCTGCCGGAATGACTGAGCAGCGAATCGCGATCGTGACCGGTGCCGCGCGCGGTATCGGGGCGGCGACATCCAAGCGGCTGGCCGCCGATGGCATGGCGGTGGCGGTGGTCGACCTGGACGAGGCGGCCGGCAAGGCGACGGTGGACAGCATCGTGGCCGCCGGTGGGCGGGCGCTCGCCATCGGCGCGGACGTTGCCGACCGGGCCCAGGTCGACGCGGCGGTCGAGCGGGTGGTGGCCGAGCTCGGGCCGCCGACCGTACTGGTCAACAACGCCGGCGTGCTCCGCGACAACCTGCTCTTCAAGATGACCGACGACGACTGGGACACCGTGCTCTCGGTGCACCTGCGCGGCGCGTTCCTCTTCAGCCGGGCCACCCAGGCGCACATGGTCCAGGCGAAGTGGGGCCGTATCGTCAACCTCTCCAGCACCTCCGCGCTGGGCAACCGCGGCCAGGCCAACTACGCCGCCGCCAAGGCCGGCATGCAGGGCTTCACGAAGACGCTGGCGATCGAGCTCGGCCCGTTCGGCGTGACGGCCAACGCGGTCGCGCCCGGCTTCATCGTCACCGAGATGACCGCCTCCACGGCCGCCCGGCTCGGCGTCGACTTCGCGGAGTTTCAAAAGGCGCGGGCCGCGGAGACGCCGGTGCGCCGGGCCGGCACCCCGGACGACGTCGCGCACACCGTGTCGTACCTGGTGAGCGAGGGCGCCTCGTTCGTAAGCGGCCAGGTGATCTACGTAGCCGGCGGCCCCCGCGACTAGCGATCTCTCGGAGTCGGGGTGATGGGGAGGAGGGGTGACCGGGACCGAAGGCGGAGGGTGAGGCCGCGGGAGCAGCGGTCCGGACCACGACGGGCGTCGCGGTAGCTCGATATTTGGTCGTGAGATGGGTCTTCAGGGCTGTGCGTGGTCGACCGCGGCGGCGCGGTCGGCGCGGGCCGTGCGGCGTAGCCAGTAGAGGCCGATGAGCGGCAGGACGAGCGGGACGAAGCCGTAGCCGCGGCCGTAGACGGACCAGACCGAGTCGTCCGGAAAAGCCGCTTTGTCCGCGATGCTCAGCGTGCCTACCACCAGGACGCCGGCCAGCTCCACCGAGCAGCAGATCAGCGCCAGCCGCCGGCCGGAGGCGCCGCCGCGGGCCAGGCCGATCGTCGCGACCAGGTAGATCAGGGCGGCGAGGGCGGAGAGCAGGTAAGCCTCGGGCGCCTCGTCGAACTTGGTGGCGATCTGCACGGTGGCGCGGGCACCGGCGGAGAGCGCGAAGATCCCGTACACGATCACGAGGACCAGGCCGGGCCCCGAGTTGAGCCGGTCACGCACCGGTGGCCTCCCAGATCTGGTTGAGCCGTGCGACGAGCACGGGCATCACGAGCAGGGCTACGGTCAGGATCACCGAGCCCCACCGGGTCGGCTCCAAGCGGGCCAGCGCGATCGCGACCGGCGGCAGCGCGAGGAACGTGAAGAGGTAGCCCACGAACGTGCCCACCTCGGTGGGGCGGTCGCCGCCGATCATCGCGATCACGGCGACCACGGTCAGCACGAGCGCCGCCACCTCGACGAGCGCCGTGCCCACGTAGTGGCTGAGGTCCGGCGGCCGGTTGCGGATCGCCGCGACGAGGCACAGCAGCGCGACCACGAGTGCCGCGACGATGACGATGGCCCCGAGGGAGTCGTTCACGCGGACACTCTACTAATTCACGTAGTAGGGCTGGGGACGCCAACGGCGCCAACGTCGGACCGATTGTGCGGTGACGGATCAGTCACGTGACGCCTATAGTTGACGTTGGTCGATGGTCACCGGGGAGGCCCTCGTGGAGTTGACCGCCGTCTCCGCTCTGTTGGTGGTCGCTGGCTGCGTCGTGTTCGGCCTTGTGGTCCTGGCCGCGATCGCCGAGCGGCCGCGCCGGCAGCCCCGCCCCGATCCGGCAAAGCTGCGCGCCGCCGCCCGCGCGCTGGCCGCCCACGCCGGTCACACGCACGCCATCGCCGGGCGGGCCGCGGCGGCCGCGATCGAGGCACGGGAGCGGCTGGCGGCGGCGGAGGAGACCCGCGAGGAGGCCTGGCAGGCGCAGGAGGCGGCCGGTGCGGCGTTCCAGGCCGCCTGGCAGGAGGCGCAGGCGGCGCGGGACGAGCGTGACGCCGTTCCGACGGTCGACCTGGAGCTGGTCGTGGCCGGCGACGTCGAGGGGGCCGACGGCGACCGGCAGCGGGACGTCTCCCGGGCCGCCCTCTCCGCGTACCGGCGCGGTGACCTCTCCGTCGACGAGCTGCGCGAGGTGTGGCGCCGGGCCGGCGACTGGGATCCGGAGCAGGAGGAGCGCGAGCGGCGGGCCGACCACCTCCGGGCGGAGGAGCTGGCCGCGCGGCGGGCCTACGAGCGGGCCGCGCTGTTTGCCCGGCAGGCCGCCGAGGCGCTGTGGGCCGCCGAGGCCGATTCGCGGGCGATGTCCGGTGAGGCGATGGCCGCCGCGGCGGAGGCGCACGAGGCGCTGCTGGTCACGCAGCGGTTCGCCGGCAAGGGCGAGGGGCGGAAGAAGAAGCGGCGCAAGCGCTGACCTGCCGGTCCGGCCGGGCACCCCGCCGCCTAGGGTGACCTGCGTGGGAATGAGATTTGGGCTGCTCGGCACGGGTCACTGGGCGGCGGAGACGCAGGGCGCGGCGCTGGGCGCGCACCCCGGCGTGGACCTGGTCGCGGTGTGGGGCCGTGACGGGGCGAAGGCGGCGGCGCTCGCCGGGCGGTACGGCGCGACCCCGTACACCGACCTGGACGCCCTGCTGTCCGAAGTGGACGCCGTGTCGATCGCGCTGCCCCCGGACGTCCAGGCCGACCTCGCCGTACGGGCCGCCACGGCGGGCAAGCACCTGCTGCTGGACAAGCCGATCGCGATGGACACCGCGGCGGCGGACCGGATCGTGGCGGCGGTACGCGAGCGCGGCCTCTCCTCGGTCGTCTTCTTCACCAACCGCTTCCGCGACAACATCGTGCGGTTCGTCGAGGAGACCGCGGCGACCGGCGGGTGGCTGGGGGCCCGGGTGACCCAGTTCGCCTCGATCTTCCAGCCCGGCAACCCGTACGGCGCCTCGCCCTGGCGCCGCGAGCGGGGCGCGCTGTGGGACATCGGCCCGCACGTGCTCTCGGTACTGCTGCCGGTGCTCGGCCCGGTCGCCGAGGTCAGCGCGGTGGGCGGGCCCCGGGCCACCACCCACCTGACGCTGCGGCACGCCGGCGGTGCCGTGACGACCGCCTCCCTGACGCTCGACGCGCCGGCCGGGGCGATGCTGCGGGACACCGACTTCTACGGCGAGCACGGCGTCGCCTCGATGCCGGTACCGGAGGGGAGCGCGGTCTCCGCGTTCGGCGCGGCGGTCGACCGGCTGCTCGCGGGCGGGCAGGAGCCGTGCGACGCCGGGTTCGGGCGCGAGGTGGTGGCCGTACTCGAGGCGGGGGATATCGCCCTGCGCGAAAAGCGGCCGGTCGCGGTGGCCTGAGGGGTTACGGTCGCGGCAAGCGACGCACCCGGCGACCGCACCGGGCACCGCTTCCAGGGAGGCCCCTCATGGACCTGCGACACGATCCGCTCCGGCCGTGGCGCCCGCCGCTCGGTCCCGGCTCGCCGGGGCAGCCGCCGCTCCCGCCCGAGCTGCCGGCCAGCGAGGGCGTGCCGCCGTGGCTCCAGGAGCGCCTCTTCGACCAGCGGATGGTCGTGCTCACCGGGCGGCTCGACGACGGCGCGGCGACCCGGGCGGCCGCCGCGCTGATGACGCTCGACGCGCTCGGCAGCGAGCCGGTGCGGTTGCAGCTGGCCACGCCCGACGGCGACCTGGCCGCCGCGTTCGGGCTGATCGACGTGATCGACTCGATGGGCGCGCCGGTGCACGCGGTGGTCACCAGCCTCACCGGCGGCGCCGCGGTGGGCCTGCTCGCGGCGGCGGAACGGCGGCTGGCGTACCGGCACGCGCGCATCCGGCTCAGCGAGCCGCGGGCGGCGGCGGTGAGCGGTACCGCCGACGAGGTGGCCGCCGCCGCGGGGCAGTACCTGCGCGAGCTGGAGGAGCTGGCGGTGCGGATCGCGACCACCACCGGGCAGCCGCGTAGCCGGATCGAAGACGACCTCTCCGCCGGCCGGATGCTCACCGCCGAGCAGGCCAAGGAGTACGGCCTGCTGGACGAGATCGTGGGCCCGGACAAGTAACCGGTATCAGGCAAGTAGCCGGTGTCAGGTATGAATCGGGCATCGTCCGCCCCGGGACCGAGTGATCCTCTACGACTTTGGTCGTAGCCGGTGGGCGTGACATTCCACTTCCGGTAGGTCGTCGCGGGCCGGACGCCTACCTAGGCTCGAAGGCATGGGGGAACCGCAACACCAGTTGAAAGCCGAGGTCACCGTCGGCGCGAGGGGGATCGACGTACGCGTCGCCGGTGAGATCGACATCGCGAACGTGGACGAGTTCCGGGCGGTGCTGTGGGCCTTGCCGGCCACGCCGGCGCCGCTGCGGGTCGATCTGGGGGAAGTCGGCTTTCTGTCCGCCGCGGGGGTCCGGGCGCTGGTCGCGGTGCATCTGCGCACCCGCGCCCGGGGCGGGCAGCTGGTCATCTGCAATCCGAACGCGGTGGTCCGCCGCACGCTCCGCGCCACCCGGGTCAACCGGGTGATCCCGATCGTCGGCTCCTCGGTCGCCGAGGACGTCACCCGCCCCTGGCCGGAGCCGGTGCCGATCCGCCGTTCGCTCGCCGAGCTGTGACCGCCTGACGCGGCCGTGGCGCCGCGCCCGGGCCCGGAGAGGAACGCAGCGGGGGTGCATCCCCCCGGGAAGCACCCCCGCCGTCCCTCCCCCCAGCCCCAGAGGGGGAGCGGGCCGCGCGGCGCACCCCCATGCGCCGGCACGGCTCTGTGAAGTCCGGATACAGGAGCACCGAGCGGCGCCCGTGATACGCCGAAAAATTCTTTCGTGGGTACGTATCAGCGCGACTTTGATCACCTCCTCCCTTGTGCGCGACGCACTGTCGCTTCGGTGATATCGAAACGCACCTACGATGGCGCAGTGTGTGAGTGTGCAGGTCAGGCCCGGCCTTGGCGGCGGGGATCGGATGGGAGGGGGGTGCGATGACGTCGGCGACCTCTGACGACACCGGGGTCGGAGCGGCCTCCTGGGAAGTGGCCGCGCGGGAGTTCGCCGCGTGGCGGGCCGGTGACCGGGCGGCACTCGACCGCCTGGTTCGGCTGTTGACGCCGGTGTTGTGGCATCTTGTCCGGGCATATGGGCTCGATCGCGAGTCGGCCGAAGACGTGGTGCAGACGACCTGGCTCGCGTTGGTGCGCAATGTGGACTCGGTGCGTGACCCGCAGGCGGTGCTCCGGTGGACGACCACCACCGCGCGCCGCGAGGCGTGGCGCACGGCCCGGGCCGGCAAGCGGGTAGACGTGGCCGAGCCGCAGACGCTCGACGCCGCCCTGCCCCCGGTCGGTGGGCCGGACGGCACCGTGCTCGCCGAGCGCACCGCGCGGACACTGTGGCGCCACATCGCGGAGTTGTCCGAGCGTTGCCAGCGGCTGCTGCGCGTGATCGCGTTCGAAGACCGGCCGGACTACGCCTCCCTCTCCACCGAGTTGGGGATCGCGGTGGGCAGCATCGGGCCGACCCGCGGGCGCTGCCTCGAAAAGCTACGCGGCCTGCTGGCCGCCGATCCGGAGTGGAGTGACCGGCGTGACTGACGACCTGACGCTGTTGCGTGCGGTCCACGATATGTACGACACGTTGGACCCGCCGCCGGCTGACCTCGCCGACCGCGTGCTCTTCACGCTGGGGCTGGAAGACTTGGAATTCGAGCTCATGCGGCTGCAGGAGACCCTCCAGCCGGTCGGCGCGCGTGGCCCGGAGACCGCGTCGACGGTCACCTTTTCGGCGGAAAGCCTCACTGTGATGGTGACCGTGTCGGATTCGGGACCGCAGCGGCACCGGATCGACGGTTGGATCGCACCAGGCGGGGCCCTTCGGGTCGAGCTGCGCACCCCGCGAGGTGTGCACGAGACCCAGGCCGACGTCGACGGGCGGTTCGCCTTCGCGGAGGTGCCGTCCGGCCTGGTGCAAATCATGATCCATCCGACGTCCGGGGCGACGGTACCCCTGCACCGCCCGGTGGTGACGCCGCCGGTCCAGCTTTAGCCCCAGACCTCTTTTCGTGGGGAGTTTCATCGTGGCCACCGCAGACAAGCACGTCCCGACACCGCCGGCCGGTCTCCTGGCAGCACACGGCGCCCGAGCGCTCGATCCCGTCTCGGCCCAGGTGCTGCCCGACCAGCGGCTCCAGTCCACTGTCTACGTCGCCAACCGGCTGCTGATGCGCCCGGGCGGAGGTGACCACCGGCGCCTCTTCAACGAGGTCGGTGCCGGGCTCCAGCTCCAGCTCGACGACCCGCCCGCGGGCGGCCGCTGCGTGCGCGTCTCACCCGGCAACGGTGGCCCGGCCACTCCCGACGCGTGGCGGGTGCTGCAGGCGGCCCGGTCGAAGGACGCGGCCCGTTCGCGCGCTCTGGGCCTCGGCCTCGACCACCTCATGTTCGCGACGAGCTCGCCGATCACGGGGAGCCCGTTCCACTCGGCCTTCCCGTTCCACTCCGCGTTCCCGTTCCATTCGGCGTTCCCGTTCCACTCCGCCTTCCCGTTCCACTCGGCGTTCGGCGGGCCGATCGCGCAGTACGGGATGCTCGGTTTCGGCGCCACCCAGCCGGTCAACCTGGTCCTGCCGACCCCGCTGCGCCAGGCGACGGTGACCCCGCGGCGGCCGGTGGTGGCCGTGCTCGACACCGGTTGCGGCGACCACCCCTGGTTCGCCGAAGGGCTGCTCGACCCGATCAGCGCGCTCGTCGGCGACGACGGCACCGCGCTGGACACGACGGGCGACGTGACCGGCCCGCTCGACGGGATGCGCGACCCGCTCGCCGGGCACGGCACGTTCATCTGCGGCCTGGTCCGGCAGGCCTGCCCGGACGCCGACATCCTCCCGGTACGGGTGATCCACTCCGACGGCGTGATCGTCGAGTCCGAGCTGCTCGCGGCGCTCCAGACGCTTCGCGAGCTGGCCCGCAAGGCCGCCGCGGGGGAGGCGGGCGGCCAGGCGATCGACGTGATCTCGCTCTCGCTGGGCTTCTACCACGAGTCGCCGGACGACGACGCGTACATGTCGCTGCTCTACGAGGAGGTCCGCGAGCTCGCCGAGCTCGGCGTCGCGGTGGTGGCCGCCGCCGGCAACGACGCCACCGCGCGGCCGATGTTCCCCGCGGCGTACGCCGAGCCGCCGCAGGGCGTCGACGCGCCGGCCGTACCGGTCTCCAGCGTGGGCGCGCTCAACCCCAACGGCTCGATCGCGCTCTTCAGCAACACCGGCTCGTGGGTGCGCCACTGGGAGCCGGGTGCCGCTGTGGTGAGCACGATGCCGAGGTTCGACCACGCGATGGGCGCCGGCGCGGCGTACCCCGACCCGTTCCACGGGCGGAGCCGGGAAAACATCGACCCGGACGACTTCGGCGGCGGGTTCGCGATCTCCAGCGGCACCTCGTTCGCGGCGCCGATCCTCGCCGGCCGGATCGCCAAGGCGCTGATCGCGTCCAACGGTGTGGGTTCGCTGCTGATGACCGAGAGCGACCCGGTCAAGCGGATGCAGCGGGCGATCGAGGCGCTGCGGCCGCAGCCGTAACGGGTGGCGGCGGCAAACGGAGCGCCGCCGCTGGAGTATCGGTCGAGACGGGGTCGCGGGCCGCCGTGCCATGATGGGGCGTGTCCGTCGCCAGTGCCGCCGAGCTGCACGCCCAGTCCGTTCGGGAGACCGAGCACGGACGGCACGCCGCGGCTCGGCGGCTGCTGCGGGCCGCGCTGGGCAGCGGCCCCGACCCCGAGCTGCGCGCCCGGATCCTGATCAGCCTCGCCTACCACCAGGCCGAGGCGCGCAGCCTCGACGCGGGGCTGCGCCTGCTCGCCGAGGCCGACGAGGTGCCCGACCTGCCGCAGCGGCTACGGGGCATGGTCGCCGCGCAGCGCGGCCTGCTCTACATGCGGGCCGGCCGGTCGGGTGACGCGCTCGCGGCGCTCGACGCGGCGGTGGGCCTGCTCGACGAGTCGGTGCCGGAAGACATCTGCCGCCCCCTGCTCAACCGCGGCATCCTGCACATGCAGCGCGGCGTGCTGGCCGCGGCCCGCGCCGACTTTCGCCGCTGCGTCGAGGTCGCCGGCCGGCACGAGCTGGGCATGCTGGCCGCCAAGGCGTCACACAACCTCGGCTACCTGTCGCTGCTGTCCGGCGCGTTGCCGCAGGCGCTGCGCGAGATGGACGCGGTGTGGGCCACGCTGGCCGGCGAGTCCCCGACGTACGCGGCGGTCTGCCACATCGACCGCGCCCAGGTGCTGCTCGCCGCCGGCCTGTGGCGCGAGGCGGACGACGACCTCGCGCACGCCGTCGAGCTCTTCCGCGGGGCCAAGGCGCCGCAGGACCAGGCCGAGGCGGAGCTGGCCCGGGCCCAGGTCGCCCTGCTCGAAGAGCGCTACGCCGACGCGCGGCGCCTGGCCGAGCGGGCCCGGCGCCGTTTCGTGGCCCGCGGCGCCGACGCCTGGGCGCTGCTCGCCGAGCACGTGGCCGTCGCGGCGGCGGTCGGGCGGGGGCAGCGGGTGCGGGGCGCGGCCGAAGACGCCGCCCGGGTCGCCACCGGGCTCGCCGCGGCCGGCCTCGACGACGACGCGCGCCGGGCCACGCTGACCGGTGTGGCGGCGCTGCTCGCCGTCCGTCCACAAGGGAGCGTCGAGGGGATCCGGGCGGCGGCCGGCGGTGCGATCCGGCTGCGCCGCGACGACCCGATCGCCACCCGGCTGGCCGCCCGCTCGGTGCGCGCCGGGCTCGCTGACGCCGAAGGGGAGCCGGGGCGGGCCGACGCCGAGCTGCGGGCGGCGCTGGCCGACCTGCACCGCTACCAGGCCTCGTTCGGCAGCCTCGACCTGCAGACCGCGGTGAGCGGCCACGGCCGTCACCTCGCCGAGCAGGGGCTCGCCCGCGCGCTGGCCTCCGGCCGGCCGGCGACCGTCTTCGGCTGGGCCGAGCGGGCCCGGGCGCTCTCCACCCGGCTGCCGCCGGTGGTGCCGCCGGCCGATCCGGAGGCCGCCTCGATGCTGGAGGAGCTGCGTCACCTCCGCGTCGAGCTGCGCGGCGCCGTGCTCGCCGGCCAGCCCGCACCCGGTCTGCGCGCCCGCTGCGCCCAGCTCGAGCGGCTGATCCGGCAGCGCTCCTGGTACACGCCGGGGCCGGGGCAGACACTCGCGCCCGCCCCGCTCGGCGACGTGCAGGACAGGCTGGGCGTGGCCGACGCGACGTACGTGGCGCACCTGCTCTCCGGCGGCCGGCTGCACGCGCTCGTGGCCGGGCCGCGCCGCCGCGCGTTGATCGACCTCGGCCCGGCGGCGCCCGCCGTCGAGCTGCTGCACCGGGTCCGTGCCGACCTCGACGCGCTCGCCACGCTCAACCTGCCCGAGCCGATGCGGGTCAGCGTGCGCGCGGCCAGCCGCCGCTCCCTGCACCGCCTCGACGAGCTGCTGTGGCACCCGCTGCGCCGGCACCTCGCCGAGGGCCCGCTGCTGCTGGCGCCGGCGGCCGGGCTCGTGGCCGTACCGTGGACGCTCCTGCCGGCGCTGCGCGGGCGCCCGCTGGCGGTCGTGCCGTCCGCGACCGCGTGGCTGGCCGCCCGTGACCGGGCCGTGCTGCCGTCGCGGCCCACGCTGGCGCTGGCCGCGGGGCCGCGGGTGGCCCGGGCCGCGGAGGAGGTGCGGCTGGTCGCGGAGGTGTGGTCGGCGCGGTCGCCGACGGAGTCCACCACCGCCGGGGTACGGGACGCGGTGCGCTCCGCCGACGTACTGCACGTGGCCGCGCACGGCGTGCACGAGCCGGACAACCCGCTCTTCTCACACCTGGAGCTGGCGGACGGGCCGCTCTTCGGCCACGAGCTGCACCAGCTGCCGCGGCTGCCGGCGCACATCGTGCTGTCGGCGTGCGAGCTGGGCCTCGCCCGGCCGCGACCGGGCGAGGAGACGCTGGGGATGACCGCCGCGCTGCTGCACGGCGGCGCGGGGAGTGTCGTGGCCGGCGTCGCGCGGATCGCCGACGCGGTCGCTTACCAGGTCGGTCCGGCCCACCACGCGGCGCTGCGAGACGGGCAGTCACCGGCCGCCGCGCTGGCGGCCGCCATCGAGAGCGCGGCGAAGGCCGAGGAGGACCTGGCGCCGCTGGTCTGCTTCGGCGCCGGTTGGTGAGGTTCTCTCATGCAGGACAGGAGCGGGCTGGCGGAAATCCGATACACCTCGCGTCGCGATCGCGCTAGCGTTGTCGCCATGGCACACGCCCTGACCAACATGACCCCCGCCCGGACGGGTGCGTGGGGTCTCACCTCGGTTGTCAGGCCCCGGCCGGTGCGTCCGGCCCTGGGCTGACGCCGCACACCCACTCCGCGTTCTCTTCCAGGGCCCTCCGAGTCCCCGAATCGTCTCGGACAGGCCTCGCTTTCGCGCGCGCTCAAGCCTTCGCGCCGGCCTGTCCGCGTATGCCGGCCCGCTCGTGGGCCGGTGGGAGAGGACGCCGGCAGTGGCGCACAACACCCGATCAAGCCGCAATACCCAACGAATCCACAACGAGCGCGACCGCAGCCGCCGCGTGCTGTCGCAGACGTTCCTGCACGACCCGGACGAGCTGGACCGCGTGGTACGGGCCGCCGATCCGGGCCGCGGCGACCTGGTACTGGAGGTGGGCGCCGGCGACGGGCGGCTCACCCGGCGGCTGGCCAAGGTGGCCGGGCGGGTCGTGGCGTACGAGGTCGACCCCGCTCTCGCCACCACCCTGGCGGTACCGGAGAACGTGGCCGTACGGCACCAGGACTTCCTGACCGCCCGGGCGCCCCGCGAGCCGTTCGCGGTGGTGGGCAACATCCCGTACGCGCTCACCGCACCCATCGTGCAGTGGTGCCTGCGGGCGCCTGCGCTCACCGCGGCGACGCTGGTGACCCAGCTGGAGTACGCGCGCAAGCGCACCGGCGACTATGGACGGTGGAGCCGGCTGACCGTGTCGACGTGGCCGGAGTTCCACTGGGGACTGTCCGGGCGCATCCCGCGGCGGGCCTTCCGGCCGGTGCCCCGCGTCGACTCCGGCATCCTGCGGCTGGAACGGCGACCGGTGCCGCTCGTGCCCGCCGGGCGGATGGCCGCCTACCAGTCCTTTGTGGACCTCGGCTTCGGCGGCGTGGGCGGCTCGCTGCACGCCTCACTGCGCCGGCGGTACCCAGCTCGCCGGGTGGACGGGGCCTTCCGGGCGGCGCGGCTGGAGGCATCCACTGTGGTCGGTCACGTGTGGCCGGAGCAGTGGCTGCTCCTCTTCCGCCTGCTGCAGGCCCCCCGCCCGTAACCCTCGCCCCCGCCTCCCGCCCGTGACCTTCGCCCCCCCCCGTGATCGAAGCTCCCTTCATGCCGTTCTAGCGACGTGAAGGGAGCTTCGATCACCGGCTAAGCCGTCACTCCTGATTGGACGGCCAGCACCGCCAGGCGTACCCGGTTGGGTGTCCCGGTCTTGGTCATGAGGCTCGCGATGTGCGTCTTCACCGTGGTGACCCCGAGGTGGAGGCGCTCCGCGATCTCGCCGTTCGACAGGCCCTCGCCGACCAGGGCGAGCACCTCGGTCTCCCGCGGTGTGAGCCCGAAGTCCGGCCGGGCCGGGTACGCGGGCGCGGAACGGCTGTGCACCGCGGACGCGACGAGGCGGCGCAGCACGGCCGGGCTGAACGGAGAGTCGCCCGCGGCCGCCCGGCGCACCCCGTCCAGCAGGTCCTCGGGGGCGGCGTCCTTGACCAGGAAGCCGCAGGCGCCGGCGGCCAGGGCCGGGTAGAGGTGGTCGTCGTCGTCGAACGTGGTGAGCACGACCACCCGTACGGCCGGGCGGGCGGCGAGGACCCGTGCGGTGGCGGTGATGCCGTCGACGCCCGGCATCCGCAGGTCCATCAGGATGACGTCGGGCAGCACCTGGTCGGCGAGGCGTACGGCGTCGGCGCCGTTGTCGGCCTCGCCCACCACCTCCAGGTCGGGTGCCGCGGCGCAGAGCATGCGCAGCCCGGCGCGGACCAGGTGCTGGTCGTCGGCGAGCAGCACCCGGATCACGCTCGGGCCTCCACCGGTGCCGGCTTCTGGTGGCAGGTCTTCGTGGTGCGGGCGGTGACCGGTGGCGTGGCCGAGGGGAGCAGGGCCGACAGGCGCCACCCCCGCCCCGCGCGTCCCACCGACAGCGAGCCGCCGAGCAGCTCGACCCGCTCCCGCATGCCGACCAGCCCGTGGCCGGGGGCGCCGCCGGCGGTGGGGAGGGCCGGCGGGCTGGCGCCACCGTCGTCGACGATCTCCAGCAGCACCGCGTCGTCGGGCGTGAGGCGCATGGAGACCTCGGCGTGGGCGGCGGTACCGGCGTGCTTCGCCACGTTCGTGAGGCCCTCCTGGGTGAGGCGCAGGACGGCGAGCCCGCGTACCGGATCGAGCCCACCCACCGCGGGGTCGACCGAGGACGCGATGTCGAGCCCCACCTGGCGGCCGCGCTGCACCACCTCGTCGAGCGCGGCGTGCAGCTCGCCCGGCTCCACGAACGGCGGGGTGTCGCCCACCTCCGGGTCGCGCAGCACGGTGACCAGCCGGCGCAGGGCCGACAGCGTGGCGGTGCCGCTGCCGTGAACGTCGTCGAGCACCTCGCGCACGCTGGGGTCGTCGGTCGGCAGCACGTGCCGCGCGACGCCGACCCGCAGCACGATCGAGGCGACGTGGTGGGCGACGACGTCGTGCAGCTCGCGGGCGATCGCCGTACGCTCGGTGGCCCGCGCGGCCCGCGTCTCGGAGAGGCGGCGCCGCTGCTCCTCGGCCACCCGCTGCTGCGCCTGGGCGGCGGTCTGGCGCACCGAGCGGATGTACGCGCCGATCAGCACCGGCGCGCCGACCATGACCGCGGCCCGGTACAGCAGGGAGGGCAGGCCGTCGCTCGGGTGCAGGACGTAGACGGTCGCCGGAGCGAGCGCGCCGACCAGCACCTGCCAGCCGGAGCGGCGCATGGCGAGCTCGAAGAGGGCGACGGCCGCCGCGATCTTCACGACGACGGCGGCGTTGTTGCCCACCTCGTACGCCAGCATGAGCAGCCCGGACTGCGCGACGGAGGTCGCCAGCGGCCACCGCCCGCCGCCCGCGCTCAGCCCCACGGCGGCGAGGGCGATCACCCAGTCGGCCATGGTCGGCGGCGGTGCGGGGGCGCGCAGCAGCACCAGATAGCCGACGGTCAACACGAGCAGCAGCGTCAGGCGCGCCGGCCAGGCCCGCTCGTCGAAGAGCCGGCCGATCCACTGGGTCACCACATTCGAACAGTAGGCCCCGGACGGACGTGCTGGCCTCCTGCCGCGGCAGGAGACGACACAATGGGCCGGTGACGAGTGAAGATCCGTACACGGTGGTCTGGTCGGAACAAACCGCTCATCTCGGTCGCATCGCGGGCGAAGAGGCCGGCTGGTACGCGGCGACGGCCGCCGCACTGGTCCGCCCGGACGACCGGCTCGCCGTCGATGTGGGCTGTGGCGGCGCCGGCATGACCCGGGCGCTGGCGACCGCCCTGGGCGCGCAGGGGCGGGCGGTCGGCGTGGACGGCGAGCCGGCGATCCTGGAAGCGGCGAAGGAGCGCGCACCGCACCTGGAGTTCGTCGCCGCCGACCTCGACGGTGACCTCACCGACCTGCGCGCCGCGCTCGGCGAGCCGGCCGACCTGGTGTGGGCGTCCGCGTCGGTACACCACGCGGGCGACCAGCAGGCCGCGGTGAACGCGCTGGTCGGCCTGCTCGGCCCCGGCGGCCGGCTGGCGCTCGCCGAAGGCGGCCTGCCCGCCCGCCACCTGCCGTGGGACCTCGGCGTGGGCGAGCCCGGCCTGGAGGTCCGGCTGGACGCCGCGCAGGACCGCTGGTTTGCGGCGATGCGCGCCAGCCTGCCCGGCTCGGTGCGCATGCCGTACGGCTGGAGCGAGTGCCTGCGCCGCGCCGGCCTCACCGGCGTGACCGCCCGCACGACGCTCTTCGAGCGCGAACTGCCGCTCACCGACGCCGAGGTCAACCGCGTGCTCGACAAGCTGACCCACCGGGTCGACCACCTGCGCCCCGCCGGCCTGCTGGACCCCGCCGACCTGGACGCCTGGGACCGGCTCCTCGACTCGGCCGACACCGCCTGGCTCGGCCTCCGCGACGACCTCTACTGGCTCGACGCCCGCACCGTCCACACCGGACGCTGCCCGTAGCGCGCTGCGGGCCGCCTGCACCGGCGCCTGACCCCCAGGATCCCTCAACCCAAAGATTGAGCTACCGCGACGTCCGCGGTGGTCCAGACCGTCGCGGGCCCGTGGGCACCGAGCGTCTACGGGCGGGCCAGGGCCAGCCACTCGTGGGCGGTTACCTCGGAGCCGGGAGCCGCCAGCAGCCGGTCCAGGGTGCCGGGCACGCGGGCGGTCAGGTCCCACAGGGCGCCGCCGGGGAGGCGGACGCGGGCCAGTGGCACGCCCGCCACGTACGCCTGGCCGGGCGCGACCAGCCAGCGCAGCAGCCGGGCCGAGCCGCCCGGGATGGCGAACGACAGCGGGATCGACGGCTCGGGCGAGGTGGCGGCGGGCACCCGGCGCGGGCCGCTGTGGGGGAGCCAGCGAGCCGCACCGCGTACCACGGCGAGGTCTGGGTCTTCGACCTTGTGGAGCGGGAGGCGCAGCGCCTGCTGGAGGAGCTCGCCCACCGCGGGCATGCGCGACCCGCCGCCCACGGTGAGGATCGCCGCGACCTGGTGTGGCGGCACGCCCACGCGGGCGAGCAGGTCGGTGCAGCAGGCGACCGTGCGGCCGAGCAGCGGCGCGGCGAGCGCCCGCAGGTCGGCCTGGGTGAGCCGGTAGGCAGGGGCGTTGGGCAGGAAGAAGTCTTCGACCGCGGGGGCGGCGCTGAGCTGGTGCTTGAGGCGCCGGGCGAAGTCGGTGACGGCCATGCCCAGCCGCAGCGTCGCCGGGTCGGACGGGCTCGCGGCGGCGGAGGAGAGCAGCGGGGCGAGCCACTCCTGCCCGTCGGCGTGGATGCGGCCGGCGAGCAGCGCGTCGAGGTCGCGGCCGCCGCAGTCGTCGAGCGTGGCGTGGCCGAGCACCTCGTGCCACCGCTCGCCGATGCGCACGAGCGCGGCGTCGAAGGAGCCGCCACCCAGGTCGTACACGAGGACGAGGTCGCCGGGGGCGAAGGGCGGGCCGGCCATCGGCGCGAACGCGGCGGCGACCGGCTCGGGCAGCAGCTCGACGGTGTCGAGGCCGGCGGCCTCGGCGGCGGCGATCATGCGGGCGCGGCGCGGGTCGCTCGGGCCGTAGCCGGCGGGCACGGTGATCAGCACGCGGCTGATCGCGGCGCCGTGCAGGCGCTCGGCCTCGGCGCGGACCGCCGCGAGCAGCGCGACGACCTGCTCGACCGGGCGAAACCTCCGGCGGCCGAGCACCACCGACGAGTCGGCCGCCAGGCCCCGCTTGAACTCGGCGGCGAACGACTCGGGCTCGGAGCGCTTGCGCCGCTCGGCCAGCGCGCCGACGAGCATCTGCTGCCCGTCCCAGAAGACGGCGGACGGCCAGGTGGCGGCCCCGGTCACCGGCTCGGGCACCGGCCACGCCTCCTCGCCGGCGACCACGGTCGCGGCCGAGGTCGTGGTGCCGAAGTCGACCACGAGCACGGGCGTGTCGCGCGGCCGGGACGAGGGCGGGGACTCAGACGTGCCAGACATCGACCAGGCTCCTGCCCTCGGACTCCCAGTTGGCCAGCAGGTGCCGCCCGTCGGCGCTGAACCCGACCAGCGCCCGCCGGTCCGGTGACTCGCGGGCCCGGAACACCTCCTGCTCGGTCGCGATGTCGTGGACCAGCAGCACCCACGAGCCGGCGCCGGCCTCCGCCATCGCGGCGCGCAACTGCCCGTCGGGGCTGGCGACCGTGGCGCCGAAGCCCTGGGTGCGGCTGCGCCCGGAGTAGTCGGGGTGGCGGCGGATCCACGCCTCGTCGGTGACCTTGTCGACCCGGCCGCCGGTGCGCAGGTCCCAGATCGTGAACGTGGAGCGCCGGTAGCGCCCCACCGCCTTGCCCTCGGCCTCGGTGGCCAGCCGCCACTCGATCTCGTTGACCCGGACGTCGGAGGCGCCGGCCGGGTCGCGGAAGCGGGTCACCAGCTTGCCCGTGTCGACGTCCCAGACCGAAAACCAGCTCTCCGAGTCCCAGGCGACCAGGCAGAGCCGCCCGTCCGGACCCACGAACACCCGGCCGCCGACCGGGGCCGCGCCGCTCGCCTCGGGAACGAACTCGCCGATCACCGCGGTGTCGCCGACCGCGCGGTAGCGCACGTATCGCCCGGCGCCGTCGCACTCGACCAGCCGCTTGCGGTCGGGGGTGAGCAGCCACGAGCCGGCGACCTCCAGCCGGTGCTCGAGCGGGGGCGGGTGCTCGGCGAGCGCCTTGGGCGTCTTGGCGGCCGAGGCGACCAGCACCGGACCGACCTGCTGGCCGGGGGTGGCGCGGTGGGCGAGCAGGGTGCCCGCCTGGGGCGCGACGAGGTCGAACACCCGGTCGTCGGGCACCCGCACCCGGGCCACGACGGCACCGGCCGGGTACGGCTCGCCCTCGGGCACCAGCCACCGCACCAGCTCGCCCCGGCCGCCCGGGACGTCCCAGGCGACCGGCTCGATCCGCCAGCTCGGCCGCTCGGCCGGCACCGCGCGGCTGAGCGCGCCGACCGACCAGCGGGCCGCGCCACGGGCCGCCGCCAGCTCCGGCTCGGCCGCCCGGCGCACGGGATGGCCGAGCGCCGCACGGAGGGTCGGCTCGGCCATCGGCAGCCGCGCGCCGCCACCGGCGAGCACGACGGCGCCCAGGTCGGCCGGGGTGGCGCCGGCGGCGGCGAGCACCGCGTGGCAGCTGGTGGCCAGCCACCGCAGCACCGGCTCGGCGAACGCCGCCAGCCACTCCCGGGTCAGCCGGTAGGGCGGGGTGATCGGCGTGAGGTGGTCGGCGACCTCTTCGGCGTCGGCGAGCTGGTGCTTGAGCCGGCGCACGAAGTCGATCGCCTCGTAGTAGGCCCGCAGGCCGGCGTCGCCCGGCGCGGCCAGCAGCGGCTCCAGCCAGGCGCGCCCCTCGGAACGGAGATCGTTGATCAGCAGGGCGTCGAGGTCGTGACCGGCGGCCGAGGTCTCCTGGGCGAGCTGGACGGTGTGGTTGCCGCGCACCTGCACCAGCGAGACCGTCCACGTGGCGCCGAGCACGCAGGTCAGCACGAGCGCGCCGCCGGGCAGCCCGCCGCCGGTCTCCGGGTCGACCGCCACCGCCACCGCGCTCGACAGCAGCTCCACATCGGAGAAACCCGCCGCCTCGCCGGCCGCGATCAGCACGTCGCCGCGCGGGTCGCCGGGCAGGTACGCCGCGGGTGTGGTGAGCGTCACGCGGTCGACGTCAGCGCCGAACTGCTGCCGGGCCTCGGCGCGCACGACCGTCAGGTAGGCACCCAGCGCCTCGCCGCCGGTGACCTCCCGCCCCTCCAGCCACATCGAGGCCTGCGCGTCGACCGCCCGCCGCGGGCCGTCGATGTAGCGCCGGGGGATGGCCCGCTTGCGCCGCTCGGCAGCGGTGCCGACCAGGTAGCCGCCGTCGTCGAGGCACACCGAGGACGGCCACACCAGGCTGCCGGTGCCCGGCTCGCGCAGGAGCCCGGACTGGTCACCGACGACCAATGCCACGCGGGTGGCCGACGTGCCGACATCGACCACCAGGATCGGCTCGGCCATGAGCGGTCCTCGGGGGTTGGGGGGATTGAGGGGCGGCTGGGAGTTTCGCACTACAGGGAGTTCCGGCATAGTTTCCGCGAGTCTTACGGCCGCGTCCACCCTCCAGAGGGGCAGTGCACAAGCTGAGGGGACGATATGGATGCACCGGAAACAGGTCGGTAACAATCGATCGACCAATCCGGGTACCGTACGGCTCCGAAGTACCGACATGGGTGCGCAGGCGATGAGCGGGGCTGGCATTTATGAGCGAGCGAATCGACGGGCACAGTGCGACTGGAGCCTCATGGCCGCCGCCCGCAGCGAAGCGAGGACGGTCATGAGCGACGGTGCCAACGACGGGACGCGTCGGGCGGAGCACCTGTCGGCCGTGCCCACGCCGCCGCCGGACCCCACCGCGGAGGCCAACGAGCTGCTGCGCGCGGTCGCCCGGGGCGACGAGGCCGCGTTCACCCGCCTCTACGACCTGGTGGCCGCGCGGGTGTACGGCCTGGCCCGGCGCGTCGTCCGCGACCCGGCGCAGGCCGAGGAGGTGGCGCAGGAGGTGCTCGTCGAGGTGTGGCGCACCGCCAGCCGTTTCGACCCGGCGCGCGGCTCGGCCACCGCCTGGATCTTCACGATCGCCCACCGCCGCGCCGTCGACCGGGTCCGCTCCGAACAGGCCGGCGCCGAGCGGGCCCGCCGGCTGGCGGCCGGGCAGAGCGAGACGCCGTACGACGAGGTGGTCGACCAGGCCACCACCCACCTGGAGCAGCAGCAGGTGCGGCGCTGCATCCAGACGCTCACCGGGCTGCAGCGCGAGGCGATCACGCTGGCCTACTACGGCGGCTACACGTACCGCGAGGTCGCCGAGCTGCTCGGCACCGCGCTGCCGACCATCAAGACGCGCATGCGGGACGGGCTCATCCGGCTGCGCGACTGCCTGGGCGTGGAGGTGACAGCATGACGACGGACGTCCACGCGCTCGCCGGGGCGTACGCGCTGCACGCCCTCTCCGACATCGAGCGGGCCGCCTTCGCCCGCCACCTGGCCGAGTGCGAGTCCTGCGCGCACGAGGTCGCCGAGCTGCGGGAGACCGCCGCGCGGCTGGCCGACGGCGCCTGGTCGGTGCCCCCGCCCCGCCTGCGCGACAACGTGCTCGCCGAGATCCGCCAGACCCGCCAGCTGCCTCCCGGCCGCCCGGACCGCCCGGCCCGCGCTGCCGCACCCGCCGCCGGCGGCTGGCGGCGCAGGTCGGTGGTCGTGGCCGCGGCCGCCGCCGTGGTCCTGGCCGCGGGCACGGGCACGGTCTCCTATGTGGCCCAAGAGCAGCGGGTACGGGACGAGCGCGCGACCGCCGAGGCCCTGCGCGCCGAGTCGGCCCGGATCGAGGCGGTGCTCGCCGCCTCCGACGCGCGGCTGCGCACCGGTGCGGTCACCGGCGGCGGGCAGATCACGATGGTGCTCTCGGAGAGCCGCGACGAGGGTGTGGTCATGCTCTCCGGCGCCCGGCCGCCCGGCGCCGACCGCGCGTACCAGCTCTGGTCCATCGCCGGCGGCGCGGCCAACTCGCGCGGTGTCCTCCCGGCCGGCGAGGGCGGGGCGACAAAGCTGGTCGAAGACATCCGGGGCATGGAAAACCTCGGCGTCACGATCGAGCCGGCGAGCGGCTCCCAGAAGCCGACCGTGCCGGTGGTGGCGCTCGTGGCCGTGGAGGACTGAGAAATATCGCTTTCCGGTGCCGCTAGTCTGATCGTGTGACGTTCTTCTTCCTCGCCCGCTGACCCCACCGGCGGGTCGCGGGCCCACCCACCGCTGGTGATGCGGGGCGGCGCCGCGCCGTCCCGGGTCCTGCCGCGGGAGAAGAACGATGCACGCGCGCCTCCTGGCGCGGACGGTGCGAGGCATGGAGACCCTGGTCGCCGACGAGATCCGCGCACGCGGCCTCGGTCACGTCGACCTGATCGGCCACCGCGAGGTGCACTTCACCTCGCCGGATCCGGCCGCCGTGATCCACGCCCTGCCCACCGCCGACGACGTACTGCTCGTGGCCGCCGTCATCCACGGCATCGGCCACACGAAAGAAGACCTGCGCCGGCTCGGGGAGCTGGGCGACATCTCCTGGGCGCCGCGCCGTCCCCTCGACGTCTCCGCCACGGTGGTGGGAGCGCGCCGCTTCGGCCGGTACGACGTCGAGGACGCCCTCGGCACACACCTGTCGAGAGCGCTCGGCGTGCCGTACCACTCGCGCCGCGGCGGTCTGCGCCCACCACCCGGTACCACCTCGTGGCGGGTGACGATCGAGGGCAAGCGGGCCACCGTGGCCGTACGCCCGGGCGACCGCCCCAGCCACCGCCGCGACTACAAGCGGGCGAGCGTACCCGGCACGCTGCACCCGCCGGTGGCCGCCGCGATGGTACGGCTGGCCGCCGTCGAACCCGGCCACGTGCTGCTCGACCCGTGCTGCGGCGCCGGTACCCTCCTGATCGAGGCGGCCGGCACCGGTGCCCACCTGCTCGGCGCGGACGCCGACACGACCGCGCTGCGGGCCGCGGGCAGCAACGCGGACGGGCTCGGCGCCCGCTGGATCCACGCCGACGCCGGCGCCCTCCCGCTGCATACGGCCAGCGTCGACCGCATCCTGGTCAACCCGCCCTGGGACCGCCAGGTCGCCGCCCGCGGGCGGATCGCCCAAGGCCCGTCCCGCCTCTGGACCGAGCTTCGCCGCGTCCTCAGCCCCGGCGGCCGCCTGGTCGCCCTCGTGCGCGAAGCCCCACCGCCCGCCTGGCCGATCCTCGCCCACCACCCGATCCGCCTCGCCGGCGCCGAGGCGACCATCCTGGTCGCCGCCCCGCCCGCCTGATCAGGCACGCGCCCCTGCGCCCCGCTTCTCGCTCGTTGATCGAGACGATCCATCCCGGGACGGCCGGCGGCTGCGGACGGACGCTGAGCTTTGTAAACGGCTGGGCCGCGCAGGCGAGCGAGGCGGCGTCGCGGAATCAGATCGTGGTACTTAGCTGCCCCCAGAGGGGCACTCAAATACCACGATCACCGGCTGGGCGCGGGGCGTGGGGCGCGGGGCCGGGCGGGATCGGGGGCGCCCGCGTGGGTGCCCCCGATCGGGCGAGTGGTCAGCTGTTGGGCTGGGCCGAGTAGATGCTCTCGGCGAACTGGTGCATGCGGTGCTCGTCGAGGTGTACGGCGAGGTCGGCCTCGCTGATCATGCCGACGATGCGCTGCTCCTCCATCACCGGCAGGCGACGGATCTTGTTGCTCTCCATCAGGCGCAGCACCTCGTCCTGGTCGGCGTCCACGTCGACCCAGATCGGGGTGCCCTGCGCCATCTCGCGCGCGGTCATCGT
This sequence comes from Phytohabitans maris, assembly GCF_031085175.1. Taxonomy (GTDB): domain Bacteria; phylum Actinomycetota; class Actinomycetes; order Mycobacteriales; family Micromonosporaceae; genus Phytohabitans; species Phytohabitans maris. The sequence goes on along the minus strand of NZ_JAVHUY010000020.1, from coordinate 36,003 downwards.
GCGCGGGTCGCCGCCCTCGGCGACGCACCGCACCACGATGTCGCGGTCGGTGATGATGCCGTGCAGCCGATCGTCGTTGCCGCAGATGGGCAGCGCGCCCACGCGGAGTTGCCGCATCATGCGGGCGGCGCTCTCCAGCGTGTCGTTTTCGCCGATGCACTCGGCTCCCGGGTGCATGATGTCGCGAGCGGTGTTCATGGTGCTCTCCTTCCTCCGGCCGCATCGACGAGGCCGGTGGACGACTTCCCTCCGGCCGCGTGGCCGGGGCCGGTGGGCGGCGGCGCTCGCGCGGTGCCCGAGGCGGAGCGCCTCAGCCTCACCGTAGCCGCCGCACCGTACGCACGCAGGGCAAAGGGCGGATAAGCGGGGCCGGCTCCTGACGAGAGTCAGGGGATGCGGGTGACGATCGTGCCCTGCGCACGACATCTCGCTGCGGATCGCGCCGGGCCGGGTGACCGGGTTTCTCGGGCCGAACGGCTCGGGCAAGTCGACCACCATCCGCATGATCCTCGGACTCGACCGGCCCACCGCGGGCACCGCGCTCGTCAACGGCAAGCCGTACGCCGAGCTGAAGACTCCACTTCGGACAGTGGGTGCGCTGCGCTGCTCGACGTGTCGCTCGCCCAGTTCGCGCTGGCCATGCTGGTGATCACCGCGGAGTACTCGACCGGCGCGATCCGGTCCACGCCGCGGGCGGTGCCGGTCCGCGGGCAGGTGGCCTGGACCGGCACGGTCCTCGCGGCCGGCTATGCGGTGCTGCGGAAACGGGACGCCTGAACGACGCGCGGGAGTGCGGCGACCGGCCGCACTCCCTTGACCCATGGGGCTACGTGCGGTCGAACTCGCCGAGCTGGACGCCGTCCAGAAACTCCTGCCAGCGGTCCTGCGGGAAGCCGAGCACCGGCCCACCGCGGTCCTTGCTGTCTCGCATCTCGACGGTGGCGGCGTGGCGGCGCGCTTCCACGCAGTCGCCGTTGTTGTAGCTGCGCGAGCTCTTGCGCCAAGAGTCCGTCAACACAGAGTTGTTCTCACATTCCTAGGGGGCTGTTTCTTGCATGGCGAGTTCGATCTTAGTTATCGACTCGCCTGGATCGAGTGCAAGACGGTTAAAACGCTCGAACGTTTCTTGGTACGGACGGATGCTACCGGTCCGTTCAAATCGCCCCCCGGCGAAGTCTTCGACGTACACCGTCTCGGGTGTATCGGATTCCAGATAGATCAATACGAAGTGATGGAAGCTGCCGATCGGGCTCGTGTGCTCGTCGAGGAGGATCCGCAGGTCCACGTTTGGCAGGCCGGCCGCATCGATCAGGTGGCCCAGCTGGTCGCGCATGATCTCGGCGCCACCCACCCGCTGGCGCAGCACGCTCTCCTGGAGGATGAGCGAGAGGTGCAGGGGATCGGGCTTGCGGAGCACCTCCTGCCGGCGCAGCCGCACCTGGATCCGGTCTTCCACCTGGCTCGGGCTGAGCCGGGGCAGGCCGCTCTCGACCAGCGCCCGGGCGTACGACTCGAGCTGGAGCAGGCCGGGCACGACCATCGGCTCGTACGACTCGAAGCGGGTCGCCTCGTCTTCGAAGCCGATGAACGTGGCGTACGCCTCGGAGATCGCCCCGCTGAACTCGCTCCACCAGCTGCGCGCACGCCCCTTTTCGGCGAGCGAGAGCAGCTCGGTGCGGCGGGCGGCATCGTCCACGTGGTACAGATCGAGGAGGTCGCGCAGATCCCGGCCGCGGATGCCGATCCGGCCACCCTCCACACGGGAGATCCACGACGCGGAGCGTTCTACCCGCTCGCCGGCCTGCTCACCGGTCAGCCCCCGCTCCTGCCGCAATGTGCGCAAAGCGAGTCCGAGCCGGCGCCGCTGGACGGTCGGGCTCGTGCCGTCCACGACTCCTCCTCCCGCTCCGGGATACGACACATTTGAACATGCGGCCGCGGCGGCGTGGATCCAAGCCCGGCGGCCGAAACGTACCATGAGTGATCATGTTGAGTCGCTTGCAATTGCGACTCGCACAAGCCATGCTCATGTGACAGGAGCGGCGGGCTCTCGCAAAGCCTGCCAAGCTGCCTCCAGCCCCCGCTCCTTCCAATCTCCGGCCGGGCTGGCGACGCCGAGGGCAAGGGCGCCCCGTGTCGCCGCCCGGCGCGGACCTGTCAGACACGGGACAGTTCCCGGGCTCGGGCCGGTCACGCCGTGGAGGAGATCGTGTCCTTCGTGATCAGGCGGCCGTCCGCGAAGCAGAGGCGGTAGATGTCGAGCCGTGCGCGCAGCAGGTCGCCGTTGGAGCGGTAGTAGCGGCAGTCGCCCGGGCCGCCGTCCCGGGCCGGGGCGTCCAGCCACTCCCGGTCCGGCAGCACCCGCTCGACCGCAGCCCGGTCCATGCCGACGCTGAGCCGGGGGCGTACTCGGCGGGCGGCAGCACCGAGTTGGCCGTCACGTAGGCGTAGTAGGCCAGCGCCGTCCCGCCCACCACCGCGCCCAGCGCCACCGGCACCGCGAACGCCGCGATCAGCCCGCGCCGGGCCTGCCGCTGCACGAGCCGCCGCCGGTCGGTCGAGGTCTCCGGTGTAGGCGGTGCGGGTGCGGCCGCGTAGGGCAGGCGGGCCACCACCTCGAACCCGCCGCTGGGCGGCCGCGCGGCGCTGAGCGTGCCGCCGGCCAGCCGTACCCGCTCGGTCATCCCGACCAGGCCGCGCCGCCCCGGCACGGGCGCGGGCAGCGGGCCGGCGGGCGGCGCCGCGTTGCGGACGGTGACCGTCGCCGCCGTCTCGCCGCGCCGGATCCGGACGGTGACGGCGGCGCCGGGGGCGTGCTTGTTGGCGTTGGTCAGCGCTTCCTGGACGACCCGGTACGCGGCCCGGTCGACCATCGGCGGCAGCGGGCCGATCTCCCCCTCGTAGGCGAGGTCGACGGCCATGCCCGAGTCCTTGGCCCGGCGGACCAGCTCGGCGATGTCCTCGTCGACCGGTCGGACCGGGGCCGGCTCGGTCTGGTCGCGGAGTACGCCGATGATCTCGCGCAGCCGCTCGGTGGCCGCGCCGGCGCTGGCCCGCAGCTCGCCAGCGGCGTCCCGGTGCCGCTCGTCCAGGTCGGGGTCGAGCTCCAGCGCGCCGGCTCGGAGCGCGATGAGGCTCAGCTCGTGGCCGAGCGAGTCGTGCATGTCCTCGGCGATCCGGGTCCGCTCGCGCAGCCGTACCTGGTCGGCGGCCATCCGCTGCTCGCGTTCGAGCTGCTCGGCGTGCTCCCATCCGGCGGCGACCAGGTCCTGCTGCTGCCGCCGGTAGCGGCCGACGAGCCAGGGGAAGAGCCCCGCGTACACCAGGACGCCGGCCATCTGGGTCCAGACGAAGAAGCCGGCGTCGACCAGCACGTACGGTGTGGCGACCGCCACGATCGCCAGGAACCCGATCGCGGCCGGGAGCACGCTCGCCATGCGCCGGCCGACCAGGTAGCTCACCACCGGCAGGGAGAACGAGAAGTTGCCGTCCACGGCGGTGAGCGCGACCACGACGAAGAGCGACGCGAGCGGGTAGCGCCGGCTCACCCCCACCGCCGCGCCGAGCGCGGCGATCGAGAGCAGGAGCAGCCACAACGGGTACGCGTTGTGGCCCGGCCAGGCGAGCACGACGGGCACGGCGAGCACCACCCAGAGCAGGATGTCGGTCGCCGTACGCCGCACAGCCTCGACGTTAGCCCTGCTTGCCGCCGGTCAAACCCTGTCTAAAGTCAGGGCCACCGGACGACGTTAGGCCGGGGCGGCCGGCCCCGCGGGCGATCTACGGTTGGGCCATGTTGCGCGTGGAGACGGGGCTGACCGCACCCGAGGTGGCCGAGCGGATCGCGGCCGGCCAGGTCAACGACGTCCCGGCGCGGTCCAGCCGGAGCGTGGGCGAGATCGTCCGGGCCAACCTCTTCACCCGGATCAACGCGATCATCGGCGTACTCCTGATCATGATCCTGGCGGTCGGGCCGATCCAGGACGCGCTCTTCGGCGGCGTGATCATCGCCAACACGCTGATCGGCGTCATCCAGGAGCTGCGCGCCAAGCGAACGCTTGACCGGCTGGCGATCGTCGGCGCGGCCCGCCCCGTGGTACGCCGCGACGGCGAGGCGGTCGAGGTGGACGCCTCGGAGATCGTGCTCGACGACCTGATCGAGCTCGGCGCCGGCGACAAGATCGTCGTGGACGGGGTGGTCGCCGAGGCCGACCACCTGGAGGTGGACGAGTCGCTGCTCACCGGCGAGGCGGACCCGGTCGTCAAGGAGCCGGGCGACCAGGTGCTCTCCGGCAGCTTCGTGGTCTCCGGCGCCGGCTCCTTCACGGCGACCAAGGTGGGGCACGAGGCGTACGCGGCCCAGCTCGCCGAGGAGGCCAGCCGCTTCACGCTCGTCGACTCGAAGCTGCGCAACGGCATCAACACGATCCTGCGGGTGGTCACCTGGATGATCATCCCGACCGGGCTGGCGCTCGTGGCGAGCCAGCTCCTGGTCAACCGCGACGACCTGCCCGAAGCGGTACGCCGCATGGTCGGCGGCCTGGTGCCGATGGTGCCCGAGGGGCTGGTGCTGCTCACCTCGGTGGCGTTCGCGGTCGGCGTGATCCGGCTCGGCCGGCGCAACACGCTCGTGCAGGAGCTGCCGGCGATCGAGGGCCTGGCCCGGGTGAGCGTGGTCGCGCTCGACAAGACCGGCACGCTCACCGACGCGGAGATGACGGTCGACGAGGTACGCCGGCTGGGGCCCGACGCCCCGGTCGAGGGGGTGCTCGGCGCGCTCGCCGCCGCGGACGAGCGCCCCAACCCGAGCATGCGGGCGATCGCCGCCACGTACCCTGAGCTACCACAGTGGACGATCGGCGAGCGGACGCCGTTCTCCTCCGCGCGGCGGTGGAGCGGGGCCACGCTCACCGCGCCCGACGGGAGCACGGCGACCTGGCGGATCGGTGCCCCCGACGTACTCCTGCCCGCCGGGCACCCGGCCCTCGCCGAGGCCGACGAGTACGGGGCACGCGGGCTGCGGGTGCTGCTGCTGGCCGGCGAGGACGGGCCGGTCGCGCTCGTCGTGCTCGCCCAGCGGCTGCGCGCGGACGCGTCCGAGACCCTGCGCTACTTCGCGGACCAGGGCGTCGCGGTCAAGGTGATCTCGGGTGACAACCCGGTCTCGGTCGGCGCGGTGGCGCAGTCGCTCGACCTGCCCGGCGCCGACCGGCCGGTGGACGCCCGTACCCTCCCCGAGGACGACCCGGCGGCGCTGGCCGACGCGGTCGAGGCGGGCACCGTCTTCGGGCGGGTGGGGCCGCGGCAGAAGCGGGAGATCGTGGCCGCGCTCCAGTCCCGCGGCCACACGGTCGCGATGACCGGCGACGGGGTCAACGACGTACTCGCGCTCAAGGACGCCGACATCGGCGTGGCGATGGGCTCGGGCAGCCCGGCGACCCGTGCGGTGGCTCAGATCGTGTTGCTGGACAACAGTTTCGCCGCGCTCCCGTCGGTGGTGGCCGAGGGGCGGCGGGTGATCGGCAACATCGAGCGGGTCGCCAACCTCTTCCTCACCAAGACCGTGTACTCGGTGCTGCTCGCCGTCATCGTGGTGCTGAGCCAGGTGCCGTACCCGTTCCTGCCCCGCCACCTCACGCTCATCGGGTCGCTGACGATCGGCATCCCGGCGTTCTTCCTCGCGCTCGCGCCGAACACCGAGCGGGCCCAGGGCGGCTTCGTCGGGCGGGTGCTGCGGTTCGCGGTACCGGCCGGGCTGCTCGCGGCGGCCGCCACGTTCGCGTCGTACCTGACGGCACGCTCCGTCTACGACGGCAACCTGGACGCCGAGACCTCGGCCGCCACGCTCACGCTCTTCCTCGTCGCGCTCTGGGCACTGGCGATCATCGCCCGGCCGTACACGTGGTGGCGGATCCTCCTGGTGGCCGGGATGGGCGGCGCGTTCGCGGTGGTGTTGGTGGTGCCGTTCCTGCAGGACTTCTTCCAGCTCGAACTGGTCGGCAGCCGCGCGCCCACCCTGGCGGTGACGATCGCCGTGGCCGCGGGCCTGCTGATGGAGCTCGTCACTCGGCTGCTGCGACCAGCCCCGCCTCGTACGCGATGATCGCCGCCTGCACCCTGTTGCGCACGCCCAGCCGGGTCAGGGCGGATGTCCAGCAGCGCCACCTGCGGGCGGTGGGCCAGCGCGAGGTCGACCGCCTCGCGGCCGTCGCCGGCCTCGGCCACGACCTCGATCTCGGGGTCGGCGGCGAGGATGGCCTTCACCCCGGCCCGGATCATCGCCTCGTCGTCGGCGAGCAACACCCGGATCACCCCGGGCCCCGGCGGAAACGTGGAGCGGAGCGGAGCGTTTTCGTTGGGTGGTTCACCTGGCCGACGCTACCCCGCCCTATTGATATGGCGGTGATATGGGCGAGCTTGCGCCGCGATGCGATCCTTGACCGGTGACCACTGCGCACGGCCCCGGGGGAGGTGGCCCGGGCTCCGACGAGCCGACCGGCCGGATCCCGTTGCCGGCCCAGGGTGGAGCACCCGCACCCCAGCCCCAGCCCGTGCCCGCCCAGCAGCCCGCACCCGTCCATCTTCCGCCCGCCCATCCGCCGCCGCCGATGGGCCCGCCCCCGCCGATGGGTCCGTCGCCGGCAATGAGCCCATCGCCGGCGATGGGTCCGCCGCCGCCGATGGGTCCGCCCCCCATGCCGGCACCGGTCTCCGGCGTGGCGGTCTCCGGTGCGCCGGCCCCGCCCAGGCCGCGCCGGGCGGGCTTCGTGCTGGCCGTGGTGGCGGTCGTGTTCACCCTCGTGCTCGGCGCGGTCGCGATCGTCCAGGCCCGCCAGATCAGCGACCTGCGCGGCGACCTCGACCGGGCCCGTGCCGACGCCGACCGCGTGCAGGCCGGCGACGACCAGCGGCTCGACAGCCTGGAGGGGCAGGTCACCCAGCTCGGCGAGCAGGCCGGCAAGGTCTTCGACCCGCAGGCGGTGGCCGCTGCGGTGCTGCCCAGCGTCTTCCGGATCACCGCGGGCAAGGTCACCGGCACCGCGTTCGCCGTCGGCAGCCCCAGCTCGGGCACCAGCCGCCTGCTGACCGCGTACCACGTGGTGCAGGAGGTCTGGGGACGCGGTGGCAACCGGGTGCAGCTGGAGCGCGACAGCGAGACCTACAGCGCCACGGTGACCGACGTCGACCAGGCCAACGACATCGCGGTGCTGTCGGCGCCGTTCGAGTTCGCCGGGCTCGCCACGTCTACCGAGCCGGTCCAGTCGGGGCAGCAGATCGTCGTGGTCGGCTCGCCCCTCGGCCTGACCGACAGCGTCACCGTGGGCGTGGTGAGCGCGCTGCGCAAGGGTGAGGCCGGCGCCGGAGACCTCATCCAGTTCGACGCCTCGATCAATCCCGGCAACTCGGGCGGCCCCGTGGTCAACACCGCGAAGCAGGTGGTGGGCATCGCCAGCCTCAAGGCCCGGGATTCCGAAGGGATCGGGCTGGCCACCCCGATCCAGACCGCCTGCACCAAGTTTCGGGTCTGCTAGCCGAGCCCGAGTCCAGCCCCTCAGGAGGAAGTGCGATGACCCACCCCGGGTACCCGCCGGAAGACCCGCAGCAGTACCCGCCGCAGTCGCCGGCCTACCCTGGCTACCCGCCGCCGTCCCAGCCGACCGGGAGCTGGCCTGCGTCGAGCCCCCCGCCGTACGCGGTCTCCGGCGCGCCGCAGCCGGCCAGTGTCCCTTATGGACAGCAGCAGCCGCCGGCCGGGCGGGCACCGATGCTGGTGGCGGTCGTGGCGGCGGTCGCGCTCTTCCTGCTGGCCGGCGTGATGACCGGGCTCTACGTGGCCAAGAGCAGCCAGCTCGGCGACACCCGCGACAGGCTCAACAGCCAGGTCGCCGAGCGCGACGACACCATCAAGGCCAACTCCGACCGGATCACCAAGCTGGAGGCGGACCTCAAGACGGCCAACGACGAGCTGACGAAGAACAAGGAGTCGCTCGACAAGGTCACCAAGGAGCGCGACGTGCTACTGCCCTGCATGCGCCGCTTCGTCGAGGCGGTCGACGCGGCCGACTCCAACAACGAGGCCGCGCTGGAGACCGCGCTGCGCCAGGCGACCACCGCGTGCCAAAAGGCACAGGGCGAGATCGACTCCTGATACGGCGGGTGGCGGGTCCCGCCGTGGGACCCGCCACCCGCAACGTTTCGGATCAGGCAGTGACCTCGCCGCGGTCGCCGCCCCACAGCACGTGGAAGCTGCCCTCGCGGTCGACCCGGCGGTAGGTGTGCGCGCCGAAGAAGTCGCGCTGCCCCTGCACGAGCGCGGCGGGCAGCCGCTCGGCGCGCAGGCCGTCGTAGTACGCCAGCGCGGACGAGAAGCCGGGCACCGGGATGCCCATCGTCGTCGCCGTCGCCACGACCCGCCGCCAGGCGTCCTGCGCACCCCGTACGGCTTCCTGGAAGTGGTCGTCCACGAGCAGCGAGGGGAGGCCGGGGTCGCCGTCGTACGCCGCCTTGATGCGGTCGAGGAACTTGGCCCGGATGATGCAGCCGCCCCGCCAGATGGTGGCCATGGCGCCCGCGTCGATGTTCCAGTTGTACTCCGCGCTGCCGGCCTGGATCTGGTTGAAGCCCTGCGCGTAGGCGACGATCTTCGACGCGTACAGCGCCTGCTCCACGTCGTCGACCAGCACGTCGGAGGCGCCGGTCGGCACCGGGCCGGGCAGCCCGCGGGCGGCGGAGCGCAGGTCGGCGTCGCCGGAGAGCGAGCGGGCGAAGACCGCCTCGGCGATGCCGCTGACCGGTACGCCCAGGTCGAGCGCGATCTGCACGGTCCAGCGGCCGGTCCCCTTCTGCTCGGCCTGGTCGAGCACCACGTCGACGAACGGCTTGCCGGTGGCCGCGTCGGTGTGCGCGAGCACCTCGGACGTGATCTCGATGAGGTACGACCCGAGCCGCCCCTCGTTCCACCCGCGGAAGATGTCGGCGATCTCGGCGGGCTGCCGGCCGGCGCCCCGGCGCAGCAGGTCGTACGCCTCGGCGATGAGCTGCATGTCCGCGTACTCGATGCCGTTGTGCACCATCTTCACGAAGTGTCCGGCGCCGTCCGGGCCGACGTGGGTGCAGCAGGGCGTGCCGTCGACCTTCGCCGAGATGTCTTCCAGCAGCGGGCCGAGTGCCTCGTACGACTCGGCGGAGCCGCCGGGCATGATGCTGGGCCCGTGCAGCGCGCCCTCCTCGCCACCGGAGATGCCGGTGCCGACGAAGTGCAGCCCGCGCTCGCGCAACGCCTGCTCGCGGCGGCGGGTGTCGGCGAAGTGCGCGTTGCCACCGTCGACGATCATGTCGCCCGGCTCGAGCAGCGGTGCGAACTCGTCGATCACGGCGTCGGTGGGCCCACCGGCCTTGACCATGATCACAAGGCGGCGCGGGCGCTCCAGGCTCGCCACGAACTGCTCCGCGGTCTCCGCCGGCAGGAAGGTGCCCTCGTGGCCGAACTCCTCGACCAGCTCCTTGGTCCGGCCGTACGAGCGGTTGTGCACCGCCACCGGATGGCCGTGCCGCGCCAGGTTTCGGGCGAGGTTGCGGCCCATGACCGCCAGCCCCGTGACCCCGATGCGCGCCAACTCCGTCATTAGGTCTTCCTCCCTCACGGCCGAGCAATGGCTCGATTCTGCCCTACATACGTAGTCTGGCGGCCAGGAGTTGAGGTCAACCGGCGGGTCAGCGGCGTTCCCGGATGGTGCGCGCGGCGTTGCTCTGCCAGGTGCCGCGGATGCCGGGGCGACCGGCGGGCTGGCCGCGCAGCAGCTTGCTCCGCGCCCGCAGCAGCAGCGTCAGGCCGAGGAAGACCATCATCCCGCCGACCGCCAGGCCCACCGGGAGCAGACCGGAACCGCCGGTGCCCGCGGCCGGCGTGGTCGGCTCGCCGATGCCGCCGCCGGCGATCGGCGCCTCGGCCTCCTCGGTCGGCTCGACGGTCTCCTCCTGGGCGGGGGTGGGTGAGGGTGAGGGCGACTCGTCGCCCTGGACGTTGCGGGTGGCGGTGTCGCTCTCCAGGAACTCGTTGCGCGCGTCGAACGCCTCCGCGCGGAGCGTCACCCGCCCGCCGCTGGCGTCGTCGTCGAACGCGATCGTGTATCGCGCGGTCACCGTGCGGTTGCGGCAGAGCGTGCCGGGGTCGAGCCGCTCGTCGGTCAGCCGCCCCTCGGCGCCGTTGTCCTGGAACTCGACCGGAAACGAGCCGTCCTCCTCGCGCCGGTCGACGGTGATCTGGTCGAGGCTCATGTCTTCCACGCGCAGCACCAGCGACCAGCGCACCTTGATGCACTCACGGGTGCGCTTGGTGGCCACCACGGTCATCTGGGCCGGCGTCGCGCCCGCCTCGAACCGCCCGGTGACCTCGGAGATCCGCACGGTGACGCCCTGTGCCGCGGACGCCGGCGCGGCGACCACGGCGGTGGACACGACGAGGAGGCCGAGCACCAGGCTCAACCGGCCCGCGAAACGCCACACGCTTTCTCACCCCCTAGAGACCCTGCTGGCTGCGCTCGCTCCGCTCGCTTGGGACCCGCAGCTTGCGCCGCCCTCTCTCGTCGCTCCGCTCCTCGCGTCGGGCGGCGCAGGCCCCGGGACCCAAATCTCCAGACGCCACGCTAGGGCGGGCCAGGGGGAGATCGAAAGGCGCCGTATTGGCGCCTTTCGCGGATGAAGGACATGACAAACACGATCAGTGGTGAACCGATCACCCGCTGGCTCTCGCGAGTCGCTGGGCCAGCGCCCGGATGTGTTCCACGAGCTCCGGCGGTTCCAGCACCTCGAAGTCGATCCCCTTCAGTCCTATATAGATCGCCATCTCGTCGAGCGAGTTGCCGCCGGTGTGCAGTACACAGCTGTGCTCGTCGACCGGCTCCAGCCGTCCCGCCGTGGGCGACGCCACCTCCGCGACGACCGCCAGCGGCGCGTGCATCAGGATCCGGGCCTGGTAGCGGTACGGCGCGGAGGAGACCGAGCGGGACACGTACGCGGCCGCGTCGGCGGGCAGGTCGCGCGGCTGGAAGCGGGGGCCGGTGGGGATGCGCGGGGTGAGCCGGTCCACCCGGAACGTGCGCCAGTCCGCCCGCCCGGTGTCCCACGCGACCAGGTACCAGCGGCGTCCGGTGTGGACCAGCCGGTACGGCTCCACGTCCCGCCGGCTCTCCACGCCGTCCGGCTGCCGGTAGTCGAAGCGGAGCCGGTGGCTGTCCCGGCAGGCGGCCGCGATCGCGGTCAGCGTCGCCGGGTCGACCGTCGCGCCACCGGCGGTCAGCGGGACCGTGACGCTCTGCAGCGCGTTGACCCGGTGCCGGAGGCGGGACGGGAGCACCTGCTCCAGCTTGGCGAGCGCGCGTACCGACGTCTCCTCGATCCCGGCCACGGACCCGCCGGCGGCCGTGCGGAGGCCGACCGCGACGGCGACCGCCTCCTCGTCGTCGAGCAGCAGCGGGGGGAGCGCGGCGCCCGGACCCAGGCGGTAGCCGGCGATGCCGGGCGCCGCGTGCACCGGGTAGCCGAGGCCGCGCAGCCGGTCGACGTCGCGCCGCACCGTGCGCGCGGTCACGCCGAGCCGCTCGGCGAGCTCCGCGCCGGACCAGTCGCGCCGATTTTGCAGCAGGGACAGGAGCTTGAGCAGCCGTGCCGACGTCTCCCACATGCGCTTCAGACTGCCACGAAGGCTAGGACCGAACTTGACCTAACCGGCTCCTAGCGTGATGTGCATGACGAGCATCGAGAGCTTTCGCATCGACGTACCCCAGGCCGACCTCGACGACCTGCGCCGCCGCCTCGACGCCACCCGCTGGCCGGACGAGCTGCCCGGCGTCGGCTGGACCCGGGGCGTGCCGGTGGCGTACCTGAAGGAGCTGGCCGACCACTGGCGCCACGGGTACGACTGGCGCGCGCACGAGGCACGGCTCAACGAGATCCCGCAGTTCACCACCGAGATCGACGGCACCCGCCTGCACTTCCTGCACGTCCGCTCGGCGGTCGAGGGCGCCACGCCGCTGATGCTGATCCACGGGTGGCCGGGGTCGGTGGTGGAGTTCCTCGACGTGATCGGGCCGCTGACCGACCCGGCCGCGCACGGCGGTGACCCGGCCGCCGCGTTCCACCTGGTCATCCCCTCGCTCCCCGGGCACGGCTTCTCCGGCCCGATCGCCGAGGCGGGCTGGACGGACGGGCGGGTGGCGAAGGCGCTCACCGAGCTGATGGCGCGGCTCGGCTACGAGCGGTACGGCGTGCAGGGCGGTGACGTGGGTGCCTTCGTGGCGCCGGAGATGGGGCGCCTCGCGCCGGAGAAGGTGATCGGCGTACACGTGAACGCGCTCGTCACGTTTCCGACCGGCGAGGCGGCCTCGCTGACCGAACGCGAACAGCAGCGGATGGCGCTGTTTCAGCGCTTCCAGGACGACATGAGCGGGTACATGCAGATCCAGGGCACCCGGCCGCAGACGCTCGCGTACGCGCTCACCGACTCGCCCACCGGCCAGCTCGCCTGGATCGTGGAGAAGTTTCACGAGTGGACCGATCCGGCCGCCAAGCTGCCCGAGGAGGCGGTCGACCGGGACCGGCTGCTCACCAACGTGATGATCTACTGGCTCACCAACACCGCCCGCTCGTCGGCGAACTCGTACTACGAGCGCTTCCACGACGCCGCGATGTGGGCCCCGCGTGGCGTCTCGCCGGTGCCGACCGGGGTGGCCGTCTTCACCACCGACGTGGCGATCCGCCGCTTCGCCGAGGCGGCGCACACGATCAGGCACTGGGCCGAGTACGACCGCGGCGGCCACTTCGCCGCCCTGGAGGCCCCCGACCTGCTGGTCGCGGACGTGCGCGAGTTCTTCACAGCGCTTTGAGAACGAGTTCTCCAGAGCGCTTTGACAAACGCGTTCTTCACAGCGCTTTGAGGAACGCCTGGAGCGCCCCGTCGAAGTCGGCGGGGCGCTCGAGATTGGGCATGTGCGCCGCGCCCTCGACCACGACGAGCGTGGCGTCCGGGAGCGCGTCACTCATCAGCCGCGCGTCGGCCAGCGGCGTGAACTCGTCGTCCGCGCCGACCACGACCAGCGCGGGCACCGCCACCCCGGCGAGCATCGCGACGTAGTCCGGCCGCTCGGCCCGCCCGCGCAGCGCGGCCGCCGCCCCCGCGGGGTCGGTGCCGCGCATCATGCCCAGCACGTGCGCGGCCACCTCGGGCGGAGCGCTTCGGGACACCATCTTGTGCAGCACCTCCTCCGCGTACGGACCCATGCCCTCGCGCAGCAGCCGCTCGGCGGTGCTCCGGCGCCACCCGCGCATCGCGGGGGTGTCGGCCGGCGCCGAGGTGTCGGCGAGCACCAGCCCGCGCAGCCGGTGCGCGAAGAGGCGGTGGCACTCCAGCACGACCTGGCCGCCCATCGACAGTCCACCGAGGACGAACCGCTCGACGCCCAGCCGGTCGAGCAGCCCGGCGACGTCGCGGGCGAAGACGTCCAATGTGGTCTTGCCGGGCACGACCGTGCTCTCGCCGTATCCGCGCAGGTCGGGGGCGATCACCCGCCAGCCGGCCCGGCTGAGGCGCGCGACCTGCGGCCGCCACATGCTCCGGTCGAACGGGTGCCCGTGCACCAGCACCAGCGTGTCGCCGGCGCCCTCGTCCTCGTACCCGATGGTGATGTCCCCGATGGTCGCCGTAGCCATCCGTCGAGGCTATGTGGTGCAATAGCCGAGTGCAATGCTTGCATTGCGCTCGGTGCAATGTTCCGGAGGTGGCCGTGGACGACTACCGGTTGATCGCCGAGGCGCTGGCCGGCGACATCGCGGCCGGGCGGCTGCGCCCCGGCGACCGGCTGCCGCCGCAGCGGGCGTTCGCCCGGTCCCGGGGCATCGCCCCCTCCACCGCCGCCCGCGTCTACGGCGAGCTGGTCCGCCGCGGCCTGGCCACCGGCGAGGTGGGGCGGGGCACGTTCGTCCGCGCCGCCGCGCCGCCGGCCCACCCGCCGCTGGCCGAGCCGGCCGGCGCCCGGGTCGACCTGGAGCTCAACTTCCCCGTGCCGCCCGAGCAGCCCGCGCTGCTCGCACCGGGGCTGGAGCGGCTGCTCCGCCCGGACGCGCTCGGGCCCGCGCTCGCCCCGGCCACGGTCACCGGCCCGCCCGGCGCCCGCGAGGCGGCCGCGCAGGTGCTCACCCGCGCCGGCTGGACGCCCGACCCGGAGCGCGTCCTCTTCGCCGGCAACGGCCGGCAGGCGATCGCCGCGGCGGTGTCCGCGCTGGTGCCGGTCGGCGCGCGGCTGGGCGTGGAGGCGCTGACGTACCCGGTGGTCAAGGGCATCGCCGCGCGGCTCGGCGTCACGCTCGTTCCGCTGCCGATGGACCCCGACGGCCTGGTGCCGGAGGCGCTGCGCGAGGCCCGCGTGCGCGCCGTCTACGTCCAGCCCACGCTGCACAACCCGCTCGGCGTGACGATGCCGCCGGCCCGCCGCGCCGCGCTGGCCGCCGTGCTGGACGAGCTGGAGATCTTCGCGATCGAGGACGCGGTGTATTCGTTCCTGCGCGACGAGCCCGCCCCGCTGGCGGCCGCCGCGCCCGCGCGGACCCTTGTGGTCGAGAGCCTGTCGAAGCGGCTGTCGCCCGGCCTCACGCTGGGCTTCCTGGTCACGCCGCCGGGCGCCGTCCGGGACCGGGTGGCCGCCGCGCTGCGTTCCGGCGGGTGGGCGGCCGGCGGGTTCGCGCTCGCCGCCGCGACCGGCTGGATGGCCGACGGCACGACCGCCGGCCTGGTCCGCGCCAAGCGGCGCGACGCGGCGGAGCGCCAGCTGATCGCCGGCAAGATCCTCGGCGGGTACGCGTTGCGCGCCGACCCGCACGCCTATCACTGCTGGTGGGAGCTGCCGGAGCCGTGGCGGGCGGAGACCTTCGTGGCCGCCGCGGCCCGCCACGGCATCGCGGTCACCCCGGCGGCGGCGTTCGCCGTGGGTCCGGCGCACTCGCCCAACGCGGTGCGCCTCGCCCTCGCGGCCCCGCCCCTCCCCGTGCTCGCCGGCGCCCTGGAAACGCTGGCCGCGCTCGCGCGCGAGGAGTACGCCGGAGTGGACTGATGAGCCTTACTTGCTGCCGTCGGCGAGGTTGACCAGCGCCTGGGCGGCCTTGAAGTACTTGCTGCGACCGAGGTCGCCGATCGTGGTGATGTTGAAGGCGCTCTTCAGAAGCTGCGCGTCGCCCTCGCTCACGCCCGAGAGAGCAGCCACCGGGGCATCCACGAGCTCGGCGAGGGTCTTGTCCTCGAACGCCTTGTCGAGGAGCTTCGCGAGATCCGCACTGACAGCCACAGGTCCTCCACATTTGGGTATATCACCCTGACCGGGTGGCCAGGGACTGACGCCCACACCCTACAAACCCGCCAAGCGACCCTGTCGAGTACCGGCACGCCGTTGCCGAGGAGGACCGATGAGCAAAACCCCGCAAACCGTGGCCTCGGCCGACGGCACGCCCATCGCGTACGAGGTGACCGGTGACGGCCCGCCGGTGATCCTCGTCGGCGGCGCCCTGGACGACCGTACGTCCGTCGCCGCGCTCGCCGCCACGCTCGCGTCCCGGGTCACCGCCATCGCGTACGACCGGCGCGGCCGGGGCGGCAGCGGCGACAACGCGGACGCGTTCGCGGTGCGGCCCGAGATCGAAGACCTGGCCGCGCTCATCGCGGTGGCCGGCGGCCGGGCCAGCCTCTTCGGCCACTCCTCGGGCGGCGTCCTCGCGCTGGAGGCGGCCGTACGGGGGCTGCCGGTCGAGCGGCTCGCCGTCTACGAGCCCCCGTTCGTCGTGGGTGGACTGCGCCCGCTGCCGGCCGAGGGCACCGCCGAGCGGATCCGCACCCTGATCGCCGAGGAACGCCGCGACGACGCCGTCCACCTCTTCCTCACCGAGGAGGCATCGGTGCCCGCCGAGACGGTCGACGGCCTGCGGGCCGGCCCGGCCTGGCCGTTCCTGGCGCGGCTCGCCCACACACTCCCGTACGACGTCGCGGTCTGCGGCCCCGACCTGGCCGTCCCCGTCGACCGCCTGGCGACCGTCGCCGTCCCCACGCTCACGATGGCCGGCGGCGCCAGCCCGGCCTGGCTGCCCGCTGCCGCCCAGGCGGTCGCCGAAGCGATCCCGGGTGCCAGCTACCTGACCGTCGAGGGCCAGGACCACGGCGTGCTGCGCGACCCGCAAGCCCTCCGCGACCCCCTGTTGAACTTCATTGCGCCAGCTTGTACCTGAGCAACAGGAACCCGGCTGGGAAACGGCGGACGCCCGCGAGCCGGAGCATGCGGTACCCACCGCGGCGCTTACATGCACGAACGAGAAGGTCTTCCGCGCGGACCGAAGCTGGCGCCGTGACCGTCGGGCGATATGGTGCAATACGGCTGAGCGGCGTAGAAGGGGGGCGCAATGATCACCAGCGCAGCTGGCATCGTGGGTGTCGGCTATGAGAGTCGGACGCTGACGGAGTTCGTCGATGGGCTCTTGGCCGACGGCGTAGGGCGTCTGGTGGATGTACGACTGACACCCATATCCCGTAAGCCCGGATTCAGCAAGACCGCCCTGAGCAGAGCACTGTCCGAGGTGGGTATTGGATACGAGCATCGCCCCGAGCTCGGCAACCCGAAGGTGAATCGAGCGGGATTCGCTGGTGACCGCGACCAACTCGACCAGGCGCGGAGGATCTATGCCGACATGTTGCGTCTCCCTGCGGCGGTCCAGACGCTTGATAGCCTTGCCGCTCGATCCCGTGAGGAACTGATAGCAGTCCTCTGCTTCGAGGCCGATCAAGCCCGCTGTCACAGGGACGTTGTGCTGGCCGAGATTGCCGAGAGGACCATCACCGCTGTGGGTAGTAGATCCCGAGCACGCTAAACACATGTGCCCGCTTTGCTTGATTGCCGACGTAGAACGCGGGTGCCCGGGCAGCGTCGAACATCATCGTCAGAAACCTCGCCTCCAATTGCGCCCGAACCTCGTCGTCCGTCCGACCTACCAGATTCCGTTGTAGTGCCACAAACTCCCAGTCCAACAAGCCTTGCTCGTGTCCCTTGCAACCAGCCTCGTGGCACCGGTACTGGTAGCGCGCTCGGAACCGAGGGGCCTGGAGGGGCTTTTTGTCTCGGGGGTTGAGCAGGTCCATCTGGCGGACGTACTGGTCGATCTTTCGTTGCTCATCTCGCGTCCAGCCTGGATGGCGCTCTATCTGGAGTCGGTAGACCTCCCGGGGTCGGATCAGTGCCAACGATTTGGCGTCCGAACGGGTCCGAGCGTCGGCGTTGAGCCGACACATCGAGTCCTCGACGTACTCATCCAACCAGCTCTGACGTGGCTTCCACGGCTTCAGTGTCTCGCCCCGGACGAGGACGAGAGGACCGGCCGCCAGCTCTCGCGGCGTTGATCATTCCTCGCCGGGAAAGCTTCAAGCGTAATGAACTGATACTTGGGGAATGACTCCTCTGAGGGAAGATCCCGAAAGTTGATCGGGTACAGCCGAACCCACCCGCGACGGACAAGGTCCGCGTGTATTCCTGCCACGCAGACCGTCTCACCGTACTTTTCGGACGGATTTGGAGCCGCCTTTACAGTCACAAGCACCGTCAGGCGCCGCCGGATATCGCCGTCCGGCTTGGGTTCTGGCTCGTGTCCTAGAGGGCCGAAGAGTGTTTGCGCCATGAATCCGTCCTGATAGGGACTGCGGGCCAAGCAAACGTCAATCGATGTTCGCATGCGCGGGCACTCGGCGCTACACCTCGTCTCGGTCGGATCAGGGACGGTCTTCTCTCGGGACAGCGTGTGAGCGGGAGGTTGTTTCCGGCGCGGCGCGGGCGGGTAGCAAGGTACGCGCATCGACCGACATGTTCATGTCCCCTGTGGAGGAATCATGCGCGTCTCGACGGTCGCGGTCCTGACCCTGGCCGGCCTCGGCCTCGCCGCGGGCGGGTGTGCCGGCACCGAGCCGGGCGCGTCCGGACCCACGCCCGACACCACGACTTCGGCCGCGCCCGCGCCGACCGTCAGCGGTACGGCGTCCGGCTGCATGGTCGGCACCTGGCGCACCACCCAGGTCAGCGGCCACGCGGCCAGCGCCGCCGCCAGCGGCAGCATCTCCGGCGGCAGCGGCGCCACGCTCACGATCAGCCCGAACGGGCAGGTGCGGGCCGACTTCAACGGCATGGAGCCGCTGTCGTTCACCGCCGAGGTGGCCGGTAACGCGGTCGCGGGCGCGGCCACGTACGGCGGGCAGGGCACCGCCACGATCAAGGCGAGCACCCGGTCGACCGCGTCGCCGGCCACACCCGGCACTCCACCGGCCCCGACCGGCTCGGCAAGCGCGGCGCCGTCTCCCAGCGCATCGGGTTCGGCGGCCGAGGAAGGCATCTGGGAGCCGGTGGGGCAGATCGACTGGAGCGCCCTGCGGCTGACGCTGGAGCTGAGCAAGCCGGTGCAGGCCCGGCTGCTGGACAACGCGCCGATCGGCGACTACATCGACGACGCGGCCGAGCAGAGCGGGCAGGCCATCGAGACCGACCCGATCCTGGGCGCCGGCGCCTACACCTGCCAGGGCTCGACCCTGATCCTCAAGGGCGACACCGACACCGACGGCCTGATCTGGACCCTCACGAAGATCTGACCCTGGTGCCGCCTGCCGAGCCGGCCGGTGACCGTCGATCGAGGAGCGGGCCGCCGGGCGCACCAGGTCGCCCAAAGGGTGACGGGGCGTCAGGCCAAGCGGGCGGCGCGGGCCTGGAGGTAGCGCTGCTCGGGCAGGCTGTTGGTGCGCTTGGCCGCCCGCTGGTAGCTGGCCCGGGCCGCCGCCAGGTCGCCGGCCAGCTCCTGGAAGTGCGCCCGCACCGCGTCGAGCCGGTGGTGGCTGGCGATCCGCTCGTCTTTGTCCAAGGTAGACAGTTCGTCGATGCCGGCCGCCGGGCCGCGTACCATCGCGACCGCCACCGCCCGGTTGAGGGTGACCATCGGGTTGTCCGACACGCCGGCGAGCAGGTCGTAGAGGGCGAGGATCTGCGGCCAGTCGGTCTCCTCCGCGCGCGGCGCCTCGTCGTGCACCGCGGCGATCGCCGCCTGAAGCTGGTACGGGCCGAGCGGCGCGCGGGCCAGCGTGCGGGTGACCAGGGCGACCCCCTCCTTGACGTACCCGGCGTTCC
The DNA here is from genome assembly GCF_031085175.1 of Phytohabitans maris. GTDB lineage: Bacteria > Actinomycetota > Actinomycetes > Mycobacteriales > Micromonosporaceae > Phytohabitans > Phytohabitans maris. The sequence continues at coordinate 16,813 of NZ_JAVHUY010000020.1, read as the reverse complement.
ACAGCGCGCGGTCCTGCTCGGCCAGGGGGATCAGGTCGCCGCCCGGGCCGGTGCGGGCGGGGCGGCGGGCGTCGACGAGCAGCATCAGCGCCAGCAGGCCGGCCACCTCGCCGTCGTCGGGAAGCAGCGCGTGCACCCCGCGGGCCAGCCGGATCGCCTCCGCGGTCAGCTCGACCCGGTGCAGCTGGGCGCCGGAGGTCGCGGTGTACCCCTCGTTGAAGACGAGGTACAGCACGTGCAGCACCGCCTGCAGCCGTTCCTCCCGCTCCTCCGGAGGCGGCAGCTGAAACGTGCTGCCGGCCGCCTTGATCCGCTGCTTGGCCCGGCTCACCCGCTGGGCCATCGTCGCCTCCGGTACCAGGAAGGCGTGCGCGATCTCGGCGGTCGTGAGGCCGCCGACCGCGCGGAGGGTGAGCGCGATCTGCGACGCCGGCGTGAGCGCCGGGTGGCAGCAGAGGAAGAGCAGCGTCAGCGTGTCGTCCCGGTCCGGGGCGCGCTCCTCGTCGGCGGGCGGGGCGACGAGGTCGCCGGCCGGCGCCATGACCACGAGGTTCTCCTCGCGGCGGCGGCGCGCGCTCTCGCTGCGAAACTGGTCGGTCAGCCGCCGGGTGGCGACGGTCAGCAGCCAGGCGCGCGGGTTGTCCGGAACGCCCTCTTCGCGCCACTGCAAAGCGGCCGCCAGCAGCGCCTCCTGCACCGCGTCCTCGCACGCGTCGAACTGCCCGTACCGCCGGACCAGCACGCCCAGCACCTGCGGCGCCTGCTCCCGGATCACAGCCTCGAAGCTCACGCCCCGATTAAACCCGCCCGCGGCCGGCGAGGCGCGCTGACCAGGAAGCTCTTCGCATCGGGGGCGCGGCAGATGTGCCCCGGTCCGCGGCAGCGGCGGACCGTTTGCTCCCGCGGGCACCGCGGAGGCCGGCGGCTCGCTGGTGCTCGCCGACTGCCCCGGCCCCCGCTGCCGGGCCCGCGGCACAAGCCCACCCCGGCTAGCCGCCGTGGGCGCCGTGATAGGGGGTGGTCACGCCGTCGTAGCGGAGGTGGAGGGCCATGCCCAGCGCGGCGTGCGCGAGGTTGTGGCAGTGGTTCATCCACTCGCCCGGGTTGCCGGCCTCGAAGGCGACCCGCCAGACCTCGCCCGGCTGTACGTCGAACGTGTCCAGCCACAGTGGACTGCCGGTCACCCGGTGGCCGTTGCGCTCCAGGACCAGTACCCGGTGGCCGTGCAGGTGCCAGGGGTGGGTGTCGAAGCCGCGGTTGGCCACCGTCACCTCCACCAGGTCGCCTTCGCGCACGAGCTGCGCCGGTATGTTCGGGAACGCGCGGCCGTTGACCGTGTACGCGTACCGGGGGGTGCCGTCCACGAGCGCGATGCCGCGGTCGAGCACCAGTGTGAAGCCGCGGTCGAAGTCGCTCTCCGGGCCGAACGGGGTGGCCGCCGGCGTGCCGTACCCGGTGATGTCCAGCTCCGGCCAGCCTTCCGGCGCGGGCGGCGGCGTGCCACCACCCGCGCCCAGCCGCGGCCCCGGATCGCCGTCGACGAAGAGGGTCACCGGGGCGGCGGGCATCGTGAACGACAGGTCGTACCGGCCGCCGGCGGGCAGGCGCAGCGTCGCCTCGCGTAGCTCGCCGGGCTCGTTGAGGTCGCTGCCGTCGATCGCCACCAGCCGGTACGCCGTGCCGGTGAGCGCGAACCGGTGCGGTACCCCGTCGGTGTTGACCAGGCGCAGCCGCACGGGCGTGCCGGGTGCGGCCGCCGGCGGGTCGACCGGGCCGACCACGGTCGTGGCGCCGAACGTGTGCACCGGCAGCGTCACGTCGACACCCGCCGCGGGCGGACCGACCACGAGCGTGCCGTAGAGGCCCATCTTCACGCCCACGTCGGAGGCCTGGTGGGTGTGGTACCAGTAGGTGCCCACCTGGTCGGCCCGGAAGCGGTAGACGAACTCCCCGCCGGGCGGCACGGCGTCCTGGGTCAGGCCGGGTGCGCCGTCCTCGCCGGCCGGCACGTCGTAGCCGTGCCAGTGCAGTGTCACGCCGCGCGTGATGTCCGCGTTGTGGAGCGTCACCTCGACGAGGTCGCCCTGGCGGGCCGTGATCGGCGGGCCGGGCACCTGGCCGTCGTACCCCCACGCCTCGACCGCCCGCCCACCCACCTGGATGGTCGTCGTGCGCGCCGTGAACTCGTACCGCCGCACCTGCCCGCCCGGCGTCGGTGTGGTCGGGCCGCGCAGGTCGGTCACGGAGACGCCGTGCCCGGCCGGGTGGTGGGCGGTGGGGCCGCCGCCGGCGTCGAGGTCCGCCCCCGTTGCGAACCCGGCCCCGACGCCGGCCAGCCCCATCGCGAGCACCGGCAGGAATGTCCACAGTGGTGGACCCGAGCCGGCCACCCGCCAGGTCACCAGGCCGGCCACCCCGACCAGCGCCACCGTCACGAGCACGTCCCCCCAGGTCGCCGGGTACCCGACGAGGAGCGGGAAGAGCAGGCCGGCCGCGCCCGCGTACCCGGCGACGAGCAGCGGGACCACGGCGGTGGGTGAGTTGCCCGGCGTGCCGGCCCGCACCGCGTAGAGCAGGCGCGGGCCGGCGACGAGGACGGCGGCGAGCCCGGCCACGCCCAGCAGCGGCCCGGTCAGGACCACGCGGTCCTGCGCGAACCACCAGCCGCCGGTGGCGAGTGCGACGGAGGTCGTGACCCGTGCCAGGGTCACCACGACCGCGACCACCAGGAGGGCGAGCGCGGCTCGGGCGTGCCGGGCCGCCGCCGCGACACCCGCGCCCACCCAGCCGGCCGCGGCGAGCAGCGTGGCCAGCAGGTCGAGCGCGATGAGCTGTGCGGTACTCATGCCGCCGGCGTAACCGTCGGCTGTGGAGTGTCTACAGTGGAGGTATCGGCGGCGAACGCCCTCGCCCGGCGGAGCACCGCGCCGGCGGCGCCCATGACGAGGAGTGCGTTGACCGCGTGCAGGCCGAAGACGAAGAGCCCGGCCGCGCCGGTCTCCTCGTCCGAGCCGCCGGAGATGGCGTTGCCGACGACGATGATGAGCACCTGCACCACCACGAGCCCGAGCGGGGCGAGCGACATCCCGATGAGCCGGCCGGGCGCCCGGGCGAGCGCGGCGGCGAGCGTGGTGAGGATGGAGAGGAGCGGGATGATCATCATGCCGGTGGTGCTGTGGAGCGCGAACGAGTCGTCGTCCTGCGGCCGGTCGAAGGCGCCCACCGCGGCGAAGTAGAACTGCGCCAGGATGGCGAGGAACAGCAGGCCGGAGAGGACCACGAAGACCCTGCGCATGGCGTACTCCTTTCGTCACCGCTGATCCTGCGGGCCGGGGCGCGCCGGCACGTCTGCCCGTCAGCGGCATCGCCCTACGTCACCGCACGGCCGGGCGGCCGCCAGCCGTACGCAGGCTGACGTATGCGCCTACGCCCCAAGGCGGATCTGGTGGACCGGAACGGCGGATACGATCGCGCCATGGCCGCGCTTGACCCCCGGCTGCGCCTGCCGGTGTGGGCGCAGGACCTGCTGCTCGCCGCGTTCGTCGCGTTCCTGCAGGTGCAGGGCACCCAGCAGGTCGGCGCCCAGGAGGCGTTCGACCGGCTGAGCCCGGTCGGCATCTACCTGCACGCCATCCTGCTGGTGCTCAGCGGGCTGAGCCTCGCGGTGCGGCGGCGGTGGCCGGTGCCCGTGTTCGCGTTCGAGGTCGCGACCAGCGTCATGTACTACGGCTCCGGCTATCCGGACGGCCCTAACTGGATCGGCGTCTTCGTCGCGGTCTACACGGTCACCGCGTACGGCGACGGGCGCCGGCCGTGGATCGTGCGGGCCGGCCTCGGCGTGCTCGTCGCGGGCTGGTTGCTCGCCGCGATCATGTACCCGCCGGGCGACGGGATCGGCTGGCTGGCGTTCCGGATCGGGACCGCCATCATGGCCGCGGTGCTCGGCGAGTCGATGCGCATGCGCCGGGTGCTCGCCACCGAGGCGCAGGAGCGGGCGGAACGGGCCGAGCGCACCCGCGAGGAGGAGGCGCGCCGCCGGGTGGACGCCGAGCGGCTGCACATCGCCCGCGAGGTCCACGACACCGTGGCACACGCGATCGCCGTGATCAACGTACAGGCCGGGGTCACCGCGCACGTGCTCGACAAGCGGCCCGAGCAGGTACGGGAGACGCTGCACACGATCGAGCGGACCAGCGCGCGGGCGCTGCGCGAGCTGCGCGCCACGCTCGGGGTACTGCGGGACGCCGGCGACGGCCGCGCCCCCGCGCCGGGCCTGGACCGGATCGAGGAGCTGGCCGGGCTGGCCCGGGAGGCCGGCCTCGACGTCAAGGTGGAGGTGGCGGCGCCGCCGCGCGAGCTGGCCTCCGCGGTCGACCAGGCGGCATACCGCATCCTCCAGGAGTCGATCACCAACGTGATCCGGCACGCCGGGCCGGCGCGGGTCACTGTCGAGGTCGCGTACGACCCCTCCGAACTGCGGATCCGGGTCACCGACGACGGCAGCGGCTGCGACGGCGGGGGCGGCGCCGGCCGCGGCATCGAGGGCATGCGGGAGCGCTGCGCCCTGCTCGGTGGCGACCTCACCGCCGGGCCGCGGTCCGGCGGCGGATTCGAGGTGTACGCGCGGCTGCCGCTGGTGGGGTCCGCGTGATCCGGGTCCTGGTCGCCGACGACCAGGTGCTCGTGCGCACCGGCTTCACGATGCTGCTCGACCTCGAAGACGACATCACCGTGGTGGGCGAGGCGGCGGACGGGCGGGAGGCGGTGGACCTGGCCCGCGCGCACCGGCCCGACGTGGTGCTGATGGACATCCGCATGCCCAAGCTCGACGGCATCAAGGCCACCGCGCAGATCGCCGCCACGCCCGGGCTGGAGCGGACGCGGGTGCTGATCCTGACCACGTACGACACCGACGAGTACGTCTTCGACGCGCTGGAGGCGGGGGCGAGCGGCTTCCTGCTCAAGGACGCCGGGCCGGCCGAGCTGCTGCACGCGATCCGGGTGGTCGCCGCCGGCGAGGCACTGCTCGCGCCGCGGATCACCCGGCGGCTGATCGGCCAGTTCACCGCCGCGCGGAGCGCCCGGCACGCGGCCGAGCACCGGCTGGCCGTACTCACCCAGCGGGAGCGCGAGGTGGTCGCGCTGGTGGGGCGCGGGCTGAGCAACGAGGAGATCGCCGCCGAGCTGACGCTCAGCCCGGCCACCGCCCGTACCCATGTGAGCCGCGCGATGGTCAAGCTCGGCGCCCGCGACCGGGCCCAGCTCGTGGTCGTTGCCTACGAGACCGGCCTAGCGAGGTGATGGCCTGTGATCGAAGCTCCCCCCAAGTCGCTAGAACGACTTGACGGGAGCTTCGATCACAGACGTGGGGTGGGGTGGGTGCGGTGCGGTCAGGTGCCGGGCTTGACCAGGCCGGTCTCGTAGGCGAGCACCACCGCCTGGGCGCGGTCGCGCAGGCTCAGCTTGCCGAAGATGTGCGCGGCGTGGGTCTTGACGGTGGCTTCGCTCAGGGTGAGCGCGGCGGCGATCTCCCCGTTCGACAGGCCGCGCCCCATCAGCGTGAGCACCTCCCGCTCACGCGGCGTCAGCCCGGCGAGGTCGCGGTGGAGGGCGGGTGGGGCGGAGGCGTCGGGAGCGGCGAAGCGTTCCACCAGGCGGCGGGTGATCGACGGGGCCAGCAGGGCGTCGCCGGTGTCGACCAGGCGTACGGCGGCGACCAGGTGCTCGGGCGTCACGTCCTTGAGGAGGAAGCCGCTGGCGCCGGCGGCCAGTGCGGCGTACACGTACCGGTCGAGGTCGAACGTGGTCAGCATCAGCACGCGGCACTCCGGCGCCTGCTCCAGCACCCGGCGGGTGGCCTCCAGGCCGTCCATGCCGGGCATGCGGATGTCCATCAGCGTGACGTCCGGGCGGAGCCGGCGGACCGCGGCGACCGCCTCCGCGCCGTCGGCCGCCTCGCCTACCACCTCGATGCCGCCGGCCGTCAGGATCATGCGGAAGCCGCTGCGTACCAAGGCCTGGTCGTCGGCGATGACCACCCGGGGCGGGGCCGTGCTCACGGGCGTTCCAGAGGGATTTTGGCGCGGACCCGAAACCCACCACCCAGCCGGCGCCGCGCGTCGAGGTCGCCGCCGAAGACCGCGACCCGCTGGCGCAGGCCGAGCAGGCCGCGCCCCTCGCCGGGGTTGCCGGGCGGTCGTGGGCTGCTGCCGGAGAGGACGCTCGGTCCGGTGTTGAGCACCTCGACGCGCAGGTACTTCTCCGCGTAGCGGACGGTGACCTCGGCCTTGACGCCGTCGCCGTGCTTGAGGGCGTTGGTGAGGGCCTCCTGGATGATCCGGTAGGCGGTCAGGTCGACGCCGGACGGCAGCGGCCGAGGCTCGCCGGAGATGCGGACCTCCACCGGCAGCCCGGCGAACGCGATGCGGTCGACCAGCGGGCTGAGCTGGCTCAGGCTGGGCTGCGGCGCGAGGTCGACCTCGTCTTCGCCGCCGGCCGACGGGGCGAGCACGCCGAGCAGGTGGCGCAGCTCGGTCATCGTGTCGCGGCCGGCGCTCTCCACCGCCCGCAGCGCCGCGGTGGCCTCGTCGGCGTCGGCGTCGACCACCTGGCGGGCGGCGCCGGCCTGGACCACCATGAGGCTCACGTTGTGGCTGACGATGTCGTGCAGCTCGCGGGCGATCCGGGCGCGCTCGGCGTCGACCGCGCCACGGGCGGCCGCCTCCCGCTCCCGCTCCAGCAGCCAGCCGCGCTCCTCCAGCGCCCGGGTGAAGGCACGCCGGGTGCGGACCAGCCGCACCGCGAGCAGCGCGGCGACCAGCGCCGCCACCGCCGCGACCAGCCAACCCACCATGGGAACCACTCTCTCAGGCGGCCACCGGCCAGCACATCATCCCGGGGAGGCAGCGCCTACATCCCCGGGATGAGACGCGCCGGGAGTTACCACCGCGAGCCGATGCCCGACCGGTGCCCGGCGGGCCACTCTCTATGACTATGAGTGACGAAGCGAACGAGCCGGCGGTCGTCCAGCTCTCCGGCGTCCGCAAGGAGTACGGCGACGCGATCGCCCTCGACGGGGTCTCGCTGGAGGTCCGGGCCGGCGAGGCGGTCGCCGTGATGGGCCCCTCGGGCAGCGGCAAGTCGACCCTGCTCAACGTCATCGCCGGGCTGGACCGGCCGACCGGCGGCTCGGTCGTCGTGCACGGTGACGACCTGGGACGGCTGGACGAGAAGGGGCTGGCGCTCTTTCGCCGCCGCCGGATCGGGATGATCTTCCAGTTCTTCAACCTCATCGACGACCTGCCCGCCCTCGACAACGTGGCGCTCGCCGCCCAGCTCGCCGGCGTGGCCGCGCCGCACGCCCGCCGCCGTGCGCTGGAGCTGCTCGACGAGCTGGGCATCGCGGGGCGGCGCAACACGTACCCGGCGCAGCTCAGCGGCGGCGAGCGGCAGCGGGTGGCGGTGGCCCGGGCACTGATGAACCGGCCCGCCCTGCTGCTCGCCGACGAGCCCACCGGCGCGCTGGACAGCCGGGTCGGCGAGCAGGTGATGGACCTGCTGCTCGACCTCAACCAGATCGGCCAGACGCTGCTGATGGTCACCCACGACGAGCGGCTCGCCACCCGCTGCGCCAGCCGCGTGATCGAGATCGTCGACGGCCGGGTCGCCCGCGAACGCACCCTGGAGCGCACTTCATGAGCGCCGTGTGGCTGGCGGCGCGGGCCGCGGTACGCCGCCGCCGGCTGCAGACCGCCGTCGTGGGCATCGTCGTCGGCGTCTCCACCACGATGATCGTGGTGGCGCTCGGGCTGCTCGCCGTCTCGTCCGGCCCGTTCGACCAGGCGTACGCCCGGCAGCTCGGCGCGCACCTCGCCGTCACGTACGACCGGGCGAAGGCGACCGACGCGCAGCTCACCGCGGCCGCCGGGTGGTCCGGGGTCGAGGCGGTGGCCGGGCCGTTCCCGCAGGCCACGGTGGAGCTCGGCGCCCTGGGCCGGCCGCGGGCCCAGCCGCTCACCGTGGTCGGGCGGGCCGACCCCGAGGGGCCGGTGGACCGCCTCAACGTGTGGGACGGGCGCTGGGCGACCGCGCCCGGCGAGATCGTGGTCAACCAGAACCCGGTCGGCCAGGGCTTCTTCTTCCGCATCGGCGACCAGGTCACGACCCCCGAGGGCGGCACGCTGACCGTGGTCGGGCGGGCGTTCAGCATGAGCCGCTCGGCGGACGCCTGGGTCAGCCCGGAGCAGATGGCCACGCTGGGACCGACGGCGACCCAGATGCTGTACCGGTTCGCCGCCGCGGGCACCACCGCGCAGGTCGAGGCGGGCCAGGCCGAGGTGACCAAGGGGGTACCGGCGCAGGCTCGGCTCGGCTCGACCTCGTACCTGGTGCTCCGGAACGAGGCGGCCCGCGAGGCGGCGACGTACGTGACGTTCCTGGTCGCGTTCGGCCTGCTCGGCCTCGCCGTCGCGATCCTCATCGTGGCGAACGTGGTCAGCGGCGCCGTGGTCGCCGGTTTCCGGCACATCGGCGTGCTCAAGGCGCTCGGCTTCACCCCGACCCAGGTGCTCGTCGTGTACCTGACGATGGTCTCGGTGCCCGCGGTCGCCGGGTGCGCGCTCGGCACGGTGCTGGGCAACGTGCTGGCCCGGCCGCTGCTGTCCCAGGCGTTTCGCAACCTGGGCAGCGCGGGGATCGGCGTACCGGCCTGGGTGAGCGTCGCGGCGCTGCTCGGCGTACCGCTGATGGTCGCCCTCTCCGCCCTCGTGCCGGCGCTGCGGGCCCGGCGGCTGCCGGCGGCCGAGGCGATCAGCGCCGGGAGCGCGCAGCACGCCGGGCGCGGCCTGCGGGCGCAGCGCTGGCTCAGCGGCACCCGGCTGCCCCGCGCGGTGAGCCTCGGCCTCGGCCTGCCCTTCGCCCGGCCGGCGCGCAGCGCGCTGACGATGGCCGCGGTGGTGCTCGGCGTGACGAGCGTGACGCTGGCGATCGGGCTGGGCGACTCGCTGAACCGGTACCAGCGGGCCGAGGCGCGCTCGGGTGCGGTGCAGGTGGAGGTGTTTCCCGCCGGTGGCCCGCGTGGCGGCTCGCCGGGTGACGAGGCGCTGCTGCGGTCGGTGCCCGGCACCCGCTACGTGCTCGGCAGCGCCGACGTGCCGGTACGCCAGGTCGGCAACAACGAGCAGACGATGCTGAGGCTCTACAAGGGAGACACCGGCCCCCTTGGCCAGCAGGTCCTCGATGGACGGTGGCCGTCCGGGCCGGGTGAGGTGGCGGTGGCCAAGCGCTTTCTCGTCCAGCGTGGACTGTCCATAGGGGACACCTTCACGATCGAGGCGGGCCAGGGTCCGGTACCGGTGCGGATCGTCGGCATGGTGCTCTACAACGAGACCGAGACGATCGTCGCGGACTGGTCCACCGCCGCGCTCGTCGCGCCGGACGCGGTCCTCGACCGCTTCGAGGTGCAGCTGGCCGAGGGTACCGACCCGCAGGCGTACATGGCCGAGGTGACGAAGGCCGCGCCGAACCTGGTGGCGGTGCCGCCCGAGGGCGCGGAGCAGTTCGTCTGGATCGTGCTGGTGACCGTCACGTTGCTGACGCTGATGCTGGCCGTGGTGGCCGCGCTCGGCGTCTTCAACACGGCCGTGCTCAGCACCCGCGAACGCCGCCGCGACCTGGGCATGCTCAAGTCGATCGGGATGACCCCCGGCCAGGTCGTCGTGATGGTGGTGACCTCGATGGCGGCGCTCGGCGCGCTGGGCGGCCTGCTCGGCATCCCGATCGGCGTGGCCGCCCACCGCGTGGTGCTGCCGGCGATGGCCGACGCCGCCCAGGTCGGCTTCCCCGCCTCCGTCCTCGACGTCTACAAGCTGCCCATACTGGCCCTGCTCGCCCTGGCCGGCGTGGCGATCGCCGCGGTGGGCGCGCTGATGCCGGCGAGGTCGGCCGCCCGGGTCACGATCGCCGAGGTACTGCACAACGAATGACCGGGTTGCGACACGATCGTCAGCTGCCGCGACGCCCGGTCGGCGTACGGCGATCGTGGTATTCCAGTGCCCCCTGCGGGGCACCTAAATACCATGATCTGCCGAAACGATGGTTGGCTCTCTCAGATCACGGGATAGGGGATGCCGACGCGATCATTGATCAATCTCTGGGGTCGGGTGCATCGTTAAGACATGCGAAACGGGGAGGCTCTGCTCGGGGCGGAGGAGGAGTGGGCGTACCGGCTGCTGGTGCGCCTCGGCACGGCCCGCGCGGACGAGGTGGCGGAACGGATGTCGCTCGCGTCGGAGGACGTGCTGCGGCTGCTGAAAGGGCTCGGTGACCGGGGGTTGGTGGCGGCGGACGGCGCGGACATGTACCGCCCGCTGCCGCCCGAGCCGGCGCTCGGCACCGAGCTGCTGCGCCGGCAGGAGTCGCTGGAAGAGGCGCGGCGCGGGCTGGCGGCGCTCAGCGAGGAGTACCTGACCAGCGCCCGCCGCCGGCACGCGGACCAGCTCGTGGAGGTGGTGGTCGGGGCGGCGGCGCTGCGGGAGCGGATCCGCCGGCTCCAGGACACGGCCAGGACCGAGATGCTCTGGCTCTGCCGGGCGAACGCGGTGGCGATGGAGAGCGCCGACAACACCGAGGAGTTCGACGCGCTCGACCGGGGCGTCCACTACCAGGTGATCTACGAACGGGCGTTGCTGATGGAGCCGGGCATGCAGGCCAACGTCGCCGAGGGCGTGCGCCGCGGCGAGGAGGCGCGCAGCCTGCGTACGCTGCCGGTGCGGCTGGCCGTCGCGGACCGGACGACCGCGATCTGCCCGCTCATCCGCGGCGACGAGGGTGACATCGGCGAGCCGTCGGCCGCGATCATCGGGCGCAGCCAGCTGCTCGACGCGCTGATCGCGCTCTTCGAGAGCCACTGGGACGTGGCCACGCCGGTGCGGATCGACGGCGGGCTGCCGGACGAGGTGCCGGACCTGCCGGACGAGTCCGAGCGGTTCGTGCTGTCGCTGCTCGTGGCCGGCGTACCGGACAAGTCGATCGCCTCCCAGATGGGGGTGAGCCGCCGTACGGTGCAGCGCCGCCTGGACCGCCTGATGGCGCTCGCCGGCGTCGACACACGGCCCGGCCTGGCCTTCCAAGCCGCCCGGCGCGGCTGGCTCTAGCGACCCGCCGGTGATCGAAGCTCCCTCCACGTCGCTCTAGCGACTTGACGGGAGCTTCGATCACCGGGCTAGTGGAGGCCGTAGGCGCGGATCACCGTCTGGGTCACCGTGTTGCCCGCCGCGTCGCTGGCGTGCACCCGGAGTGAGACGCTGCCCGTGCCGGCCGGTACCAGGGCGCGGTAGCCGTCGCCGTTCCGGATCACCGGCACCCGGAGCCAGGTCGCGCCCTCGTCGAGCGACACCTCGGCCCGCAGCGTGGTGCCGCGCGGCTCGCGCAGCCCTTCCTGGTGCCACAGGGTCAGCCCGATCAGGTGCGGGTGCCGGCCGGAGACGTAGCCGCTGAGGTCGGCCGGTACGGCGTACCCGATCTGGAGCAGCGGCAGCGGCTCGGTGCGCCCGGCCGCCGGGCGCCCGGAGCGAAACTCCCACGCCGTCTCGGTGCGGGTGGCCCACTGCCACTCCTCGCCGCTCCGCTCGGTGGTCAGCTCCAGCCGGTACCCGGCCCGCTCGGCGCTCGTCGCCACGTCCCGGCGGGCGTCGGGCAGGTCGGCGAGGAGCTTGCCGTCCCGCCACAGCTTGGCGGTCACCGGGTCGCCGTCGGCCACCTGGAAGTGGCCGCGGGTCGCGTCGACGAACTCGGGTACCCACAACGCGAGCGTGTCGGCCGTACGGGCGGAGACCATGCCCGGTACGGCGGCGGGGCGGACGACCGGCGTAAACCACCCCTCCGTTCGCGTGCTGCGCGCCGCGTAGCTCCGCGGCACCTCGGTCATTCCTCCGCCGATGGGGTTCATGTCGTCCCAGGTGTAGTAGTAGTGCACGCGGTGCTGCCAGACGGAGTCACCCGCCGACACCCACTCCTCGCGCACCTTGGGCGTCTGTACGAACCGCTGCGTGTCGTTCCAGGCGTACTCCTGCCACGGCCGCCAGCCGAAGCGCTGCTCCTTGGCCCAGCCGAAGCCGCCGTTCTCCCCGTACTCCGACGTGATCCGCACGGTGTTGTCGCGGGTCACCCGGTGCACGATCCGCTCCGGCACCCGGCCCCGTTCCACGTGGATGACGTCGTACAGGTAGGGGCTGGAGGCCTGGAGGGTGAGGTCGATGGTGGGGCGGCCGGCGGCGGCCTTGAGCAACCGCTGGCCGTCGTCGTTCGCGACGACCAGCGAGGGGATCGGCTCCCGGTCGCCGGTCGGCCGCCAGACGGTCCAGGCCGGCATGTCCGGGGTACGCACGATGATGGCCACCGCCGCGCCCGCCTCGGCCGCCGCCCCGATCTGCTCCTGCTCCGACCGGTCCTCCGCGCCGACGATCAGCGCGGCGGCGCCGCGCACCGAACCCTTGTCGGAGAGCGCTTTGTCGAAGAGCACGAGGCGGTACCGGCGGGTGCCGTCGTACACGGGGGAGCGGTGCAGCAGGTTGACGTCGAGCGGGCCGGCGACGCCGGGCACCTTGATCCGCACCATCGGCGCGACGAGTTGCCAGCGGGAGGAGAACTCGTACTGGCCGGCCGAGGGTCGCCTCGTCGGCGTGACGTTGACCTGCTGGACGGTGCTGAAGTGCATGACGCCGTGCGCGGTGGATCGCCCGTTCGCGTGTACCCGCCGCTCGTAGTAGCTGATGACGCTCTGCTGCTCGGCCGGCTTCGGCGTCTCGATCCGGATCGGGGTGCCGGTCCGCGCGTCCAGCAGGATCTCCAGGTCACCGGTGACCCGCAGCTCCGGGTTGGTGATGAAGGTGGCCTGCTCGTCGAGGGGGCCGCCGTCCTCGACGAGGGCGTTCATGACGTACGTACCCTCGTACACCTCGACGGCCTTGCCCTCGTCCCACGGCATGATGTAGCCGGACCGGTCCTTGCGCTGCTCGTCGCCGAAGAGCAGGATCACCGGGACCGAGGCCTTCTCGCCGCGCCGGTCGACCGCCCGAAACGTGACCTTGTGGATCGGCGGCTCCAGCGTCGCGCCGACCACCGTGCGCACCAGCACCCCGCCGGGCCCGGTCGCGGTCACCTGGCCGGTGTGCCGTCCCCGGCTCAGCTTCGCCGCGTCCAGCGTGAGCGGCACGGTCGCCGACTGTCCAGGCTGGACGGTGACCTGCTTGGCGGAGAGCGTGAACGCGGTCGAGCCGGCCACGTCGACCGCGAGGTCGAGGGTCACCGGGGCGGCCGTGGCGTTCGTGTACAGCAGCTTCTGCTCGCGGGTACCGGTGGCCGGCTCGCGGTGCACGCCGAGGTTGGCGGTCGCCGTGCCGTACACGCCCTGGCTCACCGCGCGGGCCACGTCGACCCGGCCGCCGCCCTGCGCGTCCACCGCGATGGCGGGGTTGCCCCGAGCGGTACTCACCAGCGCGTCCTTGAGCTGCGCCGCCTGCCAGCCGGGCCGGGCCTGGGCGAGCAGCGCGGCCGCCCCGGCCACGTGCGGCGTGGCCATCGAAGTACCGGAGGCGGCGGTGTAGTTGTCGTCCACCGGCGTGTCCAGGCCGGTGCCGGCGGCCCGGGCGGCGACGATGCCGACGCCGGGCGCGGTGATCTCGGGCTTCACCGCCTCGTCGCCGAGGCGCGGGCCCCGGCTCGAGAAGTAGGCGAGGCTCTCGTCCCGGTCCACCGCGCCCACGGCGAGCGCGGCGGTGGCGGCGGCCGGCGTACCCACGTCCAGGCTCTGGCCGGTGTTGCCGGCAGCTACTACGAAGAGCGTGCCGTGCTCGGCGGTGAGCCGGTTGACCGCCTCGCTGAGTGGGTCGGTGCCGTCGGTCGCGTCGCCGCCCAGGCTCAGGTTGACCACCTCGGCGCCCTGGGCGACCGCCCACTCCATCCCGGCGATGATCCAGGAGTCGTAGCCGACGCCGGCGTCGTTGAGCACCTTTCCGGCGAGCAGGTCGGCGCCGGGGGCCACGCCCTTGCGGCTGCCGCCGGAGGCCGCGCCGGTGCCGGCGATCGTGGCCGCGACGTGCGTACCGTGTCCGAAGTGGTCGGTCGCGTCGGTGGCGTCGCTGAAGTTTCGCTGCTCCACGACCTTGCCGGCCAGGTCCGGGTGCGCCGCGTCGACACCGGTGTCGAGGACCGCGACGTCGACACCGCTGCCGTCGTACCCGGCCTGCCACGCGGCCGGCGCCCCGATCTGCGGGACGCTCCGGTCGAGGCTGGCGCGCACCCGGCCGTCGAGCCAGATGCCGGCGAGGCCGCCGCCGAGCGCCGCGGTGGGCGTCCGGGCCGCGGCGGGCGTGGCGGTGACCGACCGCCACAGCTCGCCGAGCGAACCCTTGTCGGCCGCGACGGCCGCGCCGCCCACGCTCGGCAGCGGGTGTACCGACCGGGCGCTGGAGAACGCGCTGACCGCGGGTGCCCGCCCGCCGGCGTACCGGACGATCAGCGGCAGGCTGCCGGTCGACGCGTCGGCGTACCCGTCGGCGACGAGTTCCTCGATGTCGAAGAGGTCGGGGTCGATCACGCCGGCGGAGACGTAGGGCGCGGCGTCGCTGGGGAGCAGCCGCAGCCCACCGTCCGCCTCCACGGTGTGGAACGTGATCCGTTCGCGCCCCGGACCGGGCCGTACCGACGCCGCGTACCGGCCGCCACCGGCGGGTGCGAGGTCTACGACGTCGCCGGTGATCAGGGTGACCCGGGACGTCCCCGTTGCGGCGGTGGCCGCGCCTTCCGCCGGCGTCCCGAGTGGTGCCGCCGCGACCGGCCTGGCCAGTGCGGCCGGCGAGGTGACAGCGACCAGGACCCCGGTGACGGTGGCCAGCGTCCGGCGCGCGATACGAACCATGGCGTGAGTCTGTGGTCGGGTGCGCGCGAGGGTCACTACCTCCGTGCGCGCGCAAAGGCGACATGTCGCCAGATGGACATCCGGCGCGGGCGCGGGCGGGACGGCGCGTGCCGTCCCGCCCCTGGTCCCGCAGCTCAGCCCTTGCCGCGCAGCACGGACCGCCGCTGCTCCAGCTCCTCGGCGTCGATCTCGCCACGCGCGAACCGCTCGGCCAGCGTGCGCTCGGCCGCCGTACGCGCGGCCCGCCGCGGGGAGAACCGGTAGATCAGGTAGCCCACGGCGGAGAGCACGACCACCCAGAAGGCGATGGGCACGAGCACCCACCAGCCGGGCCCGTCCCAGCCGTCGCCGTCCCAGCCCGGGCCCGGGTGGGCGTACGCCGCGTAGCTCGCCAGCTCTGCCATCATCACGATCTCCTTTGCCGTTCGCCCTCGATAGGGAAATCGTGTCCCCGGCCGCCGTCCGGGGCGTCGGCTCCAGAGCGGCATCGGGCGTACGCACGGCGACGCAGTTGCGGGTTTACGCGCTTCGCTTCTGGCGGTACGCCTGGATCTGTTAACTTCCTTAAACGTTAATCCATGCGAACTCCTGGATGGGAGAAACGATGAAGCGAGCGCTGTACAGGCTGGCGATCGTGGCCGTGGTCGCGGCGGCCTTCGGGGGCGCGGTGGCGGCACCGGCGAGCGCCGGGGTGGTGGGTGTCTACCCCAGCGCGGAGTCCTGCCACCACGTCGGCCAGCAGGGCGTCGGCCGGCTCTGGAACTACTACTCCTGCTACGAGGTCACCGGCGGCTGGGCTCTCTGGGCGCCGGGCTACTGACCACTCGTGAAACGATCCGGCCGGACCGTCCCGTCGTGGACGTCCGGCCGGCTCACGTCTCGGCGACGATCCGCTGGCTCGACTCTCGTACGACGAGTTCGGGTTCGAAGATGACTTGGTGGTGTTGGTGGGTTTGGGGGTTGTTGGCTTCGTCGAGGAGGAGTTCGGCGGCGGTTTGGCCGAGGCGTTGGCGGGGTTGGCGGACGGAGGAGAGGGGTACGGCTGCGGCGGCGGCGAATTCGATGTCGTCGTAGCCGACGAGGGCGATGTCGTGGGGTACGCGGATTTGTTGGCGGGTGAGGACTTGCAGGGCGCCGAGGGCGAGGAGGTCGTTGGCGCAGAAGATGGCGGTGGCGCGGGTGTTTTTGGGTTGGCCGAGGATGCGGGCGGCGGCGTCTCGTCCGGCGGTGACGGTGAGGGCTGGTGTGTCGTACCGGCGTAGGTGTTCTTCTTCGGTGAGTCCGGCGTCGGTGAGGGCTTGGATGGCGCCGTGGTAGCGGTCGTGGACTTGTTCGAGGCGGTGTGGTCCGCCGACGAACGCGATCCGGCGGTGTCCACTTTCGACCAGGTGGCGCATGGCGAGCTCGCCACCGAGCCGGTCGTCCACGGAGACCGAACAGATGTCGGGCTGCCGCGACCGCCGGTCGAGCAGGACCACGAGCACGCCGCGGTCGCGGAGTTGGTGGAGGCGTGTGCTGGCGTCGTGGATGGGGGTGATGAGGACGCCTTGGACGCGTTGTTCTTCGAGGAGGTCGAGGTAGGCGTTTTCTTTGGTGAGGTTGCCGTCGCTGTTGCAGAAGATGACGGCCATGCCGGCGGCGCCGGTGGTGTCTTCGACGCCTTTGGCGACGTCGGTGAAGAAGGGGTTGGCGACGTCGAGGACGACGAGGCCGAGGGTGCGGCCTTTGCCGCGGCGTAGTTGGCGGGCGGCGTCGTTGGGGACGAAGCCGAGTTCGGTGATGGCGGCCAGGACGCGGGTGCGGGTGGTGGGGGCGACGATGTCGGGGCGGTTGAGGACGTTGGAGACGGTGCCGACGGATACCCCGGCGTGGCTGGCCACGTCACGGATGCTGACC
>NZ_JAVHUY010000002.1 GCF_031085175.1 Phytohabitans maris | reverse complement strand
ATGACCGTGCACCTCCCGCAACCACATCCGTGGATGCGAGGATGCGACCACCGCGAGCGGCCCCACCAGGCCAATCACCCGTCTGGGCGGTCCGAGGCGAAGCCTCCCTCGTGCGGTGGCCACCAACCTTTGCCGGCTTCGCCGGCGCCGGGTGACCAGCGGCCGAAGGCCGCCGGTCACCCGGTGAACGTTAGTGGCCAGCGCCTAGAAGATCCATTTCAAGATTCGAGCTACCGCGACGTCCGCGGTGGTCCGGTCACGCTGATTCGGTCAAGGCCCTGTGAGCTGGGCACACTCGGGAGCCGTCAGGCCGTTGCCCGGCAGACCCATCCGCGATCACCGGACGGCGTTGTTGAGATCGTGGTATCCAGGTGCCCTCGGAGGGGCACTGAAATGCCAGGATCGCCGTTGCGTCTACCGGCCTCTCGTCCAGGACGGGCTTACCCGGGGATCGACTTGGGCTGAGTGGCATTAGTACGTCGTGGCGTAGCGCTCCTCGTTCGGCATGATGATCCACAGCGCGATGTAGATCACGAACTGGGGGCCGGGGAGCAGGCAGGAGAGCAGGAAGATCAGGCGCATCGCGTTCGGCGAGATGCCGAAGCGGCGGCCGAGGCCTGCGCAGACGCCGGCGATCATCCGATTGTCCCGGGGTCGTACGAGTTTCGTCCTCATGGATCCACGGTATGAGCGCCGCGCGCCGCCCGCCTCGGTAACGCCACCGACCTCCCCCTGAAAACACACTGAGGGCTTTCCCTGACGTTCACAAACCCTTGCCGGGCCGCGCGGGCCCAGGCGGCGACCGCCACCTGGACTCCGGCTCGCCTCGGCAGATCTCTTGAACCGGGCCCAAGCTGCTAGCCTGTGCGGCGTCAATCCTGGGGTAGGGACGGCGTTCATCGATGTTGGGTGTCATCGTCACATCCGGGCTGGAGCTGACCGCCGGGCCCATCTCGGAGCAGTTGCGCGCCGCCGGCGTGGACAAAGTCGTGGCCGTTCCCGACCTCGCGGGCCTCGCCGGCATGGCGAGCGCGGCCGACGAGCCGCTGCTGATCTGCTCGGACGACCTGGTCGCGCACACCGCGGTGCTCCGCCACCTGGCCACCAATCCGGCCGGCTCGACGGTCGCCCTGGTGGTCGACGTGGCGGCCGGCTCGCGCGGCGAGCGGATCCGCGAGGAGCGTGGCCGGCTGGTGCCGGGCGAGCCCAATGCGGCCTTCGGCGGCGCCCTTCGGGTCGACCCGCCCGCCCTGCCCGACCTGATGGCCGCCGCGCGCGGCGGGGTCGGCGTCGGCCTCGACTCCCTGCCGGCCGCCCTCCGCGGCGTCGGCGTCACGGTCTTCAGCCAGCGGGTGCGGCAGCTCGTCGCGGCCCGGGCCCGTGACGGCGTGGCCCGCGCGGCCGCCCAGGCGACGATCGCCGAGATCCACCCGGACGAGGTGGAGCTGCGGTTGGCCGTGCGGGAGCGGGACGACATCGTCGCGACGTACCTGGTCAGCTCCTGGTCACCGCGCCTCACCGGCTGGGCGGCCCGGGTCGGTCTCGGCCCCAACACGGTCACCGCCGCCTCGGTCGCGCTCGCGGTCCTCGCGGCGCTGCTCTTCTGGACCGGTGGCCGCCCGGCGCTGCTGCTCGGCGCGGTGCTGCTCTACCTCGGCTTCGTGCTCGACCGGGTCGATGGCCAGCTCGCGCGCTACACGCGGCGGTTCAGCCCGTTCGGCGGGTGGCTCGACACGATGGCCGACCGGGCGAAGGAGGCCGCCGTCTACGCCGGGCTCGCGGCGGGCGCGCACGGTGACGGGTGGGCGGTCGCCGTCGGCGTCCTGCTGCTCATCGCGGTCCGGCAGCAGACCGACACGTGGTACCTCGCCTTGCACGACGAGGCCGCCACCCGGGCCACCCCCGCCACGGGGCGGCTCGGCCGGCTCTCCCACCGGGTGCAGTCCGACCAGGGCTCACCGGCGTACTGGCTCAAGCAGACCGCGCTCTTCCCGGCCGGCGTCCGGTGGGCGGTGATCGCGGTCTGCGTCGCGCTCTTCGACCAGTGGGTGGCGCTCCTGGCGGTGCTGGTGTGCGCGGCGCTCTCCGCCGGCTACACGCTGGTCCTGCGCACCGCCCGCACCCTCTCGATGCGGGTGCCGGTCTTCGCCTCGGCCGACCCCACGCTGTACCGGGACGACGGTGCCGCCGCCCACCTGCTGCGTCGCTGGTCGGTGCAGCCGCTGGCCGCGGCCCTGCTCGCGGTGGCCGGCGCGGCGGCGGCGCTGCTCGTGGCCCGTTCCAGCGGGAGTGATCTGGCCGTCGTGGCGCTCCTCGTACTGGTGTTCGCCGCGGCGCTCGGCGCAGGGCACCCGCACGACGGCCCGCTGGACTGGCTCGTGCCGGCGGCGCTGCGTACGGCCGAGATGCTCTTCGTGGTCGCCGCCGGCTTGGCGTACGAGGTCCCGCTCCCGGTCGTCTTCCTGCTGCTGGCCGCGCTCGCGCTGCACCACGGCGACTTCACCACCCGCCTGGAAAAGCGGATCGAGGGGCCGCCGCTGCACCGGCTGGGGCTGGGCTGGGACGGCCGGCTAGTCGTGCTGGTGGTCTGCGCGTTCGCCGGGGCGGCCACGGCTGCGTTCGCGATGCTCGGCGGGTATCTTGTGGCGTTAGTGGTCGTCGATGCGTGGCGCACCTGGAGCTACGGCGCGGCCGGTCGCTGACGCCACTTTCCTGCCGGTTTCGTCGCCCATAGCCGTGGGTACCGAAAATCTCGCCTGAACTGGGCAGTAATCACCCTGTCACAGCACGAACATGGAACGTTTACCCGATGGGCTGAAGCCGTAACGCTCGTCACAGTTACCTATTCGGGGGCCGGCAACGAAGCTGCGGGGAGGTGACGGTGACCACCGTCGCGCTCAAGGATGTCACCAAGGTATTTCCAGATGGCACAGTCGCCGTCGACAACGTCAGTCTCGACGTCAACGACGGTGAGTTCATGGTGCTCCTGGGCCCGTCGGGCTGCGGCAAGTCGACCGTGCTCCGCATGGTCGCCGGGCTGGAAGACCCGACCACGGGAGCGATATTGCTCGATGGCGAGCTGGCCAACGACCTTCCGCCGCGCGATCGGCGGATCGCCATGGTATTCCAAGATTTCGCCCTATATCCCCACATGACTGTTGGGGAAAATATTGGATTTCCTCTACGTCTCTCCGGTGTCGACCAGCAGCCGCGCGGCGAGCGGGTGGCCGACGTGGCGAGCGCTCTCGGCATCGGCGACGTGCTCTCCCGAAAGCCCAGCCAGCTCTCCGGCGGCCAGCGCCAGCGGGTGGCGATGGGCCGGGCGATCGTGCGGCGACCGGGCCTCTTCCTGATGGACGAGCCGCTGTCCAATCTAGACAGTGGCCTCCGCGCCGAGCTGCGGGCGGAGATCTCCGGGCTGGTGCGCGAGCTGGGCGTCAGCACGATCTACGTGACGCACGACCAGGCCGAGGCGCTGACCATGGCCGACCGCGTCGCCATCATGCGCAAGGGCGTGCTCCAGGACGTGGGCACCCCCACCCAGGTGTACGGGCGACCGGCGACCCTCTACGTCGCCGCCTTCCTCGGCAGCCCCCGGATGAACCTGCTGGAGGCGTCGGTCTACGTGCACCTCGACCGGTACGTCGCGCTCAACCTCGGCGAGCAGGCCCTCTACCTGCCGTGGGACGACATCCGGGCGCGGGCCGTGGCGCACTACCACGGCGAGCGGATCGTGGTCGGCATGCGGGCCGAGGCGCTCACGCCGGTGGCCCCGGGCACGCCGGGCGACGTACTGCAGGGGCGCATCCGATACCTGGAGCACCACGGGCACGAGTCGCTGGCGTTCCTCGACATCGGAGCCACCGCGATCCTCGTCGACGACCTTGGCGGACCGGTCACCGACGCCGAGGGGGCCAACGGCGGCAGCCGGCTGCGCCGCTTCGGCCACGTGATGCAGCGGCTCACCGGGCGCGCGGCGGGCGAGGCGGGTCGGCCCGAGCCCGCCACCGGGCAGGGCAACCGCACCAGCGTGCTGAGCGACCCCGGACGCCACCACCGGCGCCCGGCCGAGCTCGCCGTGCGGCTCGCGCCGTACCCGGCGGTGTCCGCGGGGCATCCGCTGGCCATTTCGGTACGGATGGACGCGCTGCACTTCTTCGACGAGCGCGGCGATCGCATCGACGTGGGGTGGCGCTAGTCACACCCGGTGCCCTACCGTCAGCGGATGTCCGCTAACGGTTCCGGATTGCTCGTGATCGAGCGCATCCTGCGCGATCGCCAGAGCATCTGGCAGCAGATCGTTGACGAGCGGGAGCTTGGCCAGCTGACCACCCACATGCTGGCCAGCTCCGCCATCGCCTTGGCGCTGTATGGCGCCGTGCTCGGGGCGTTCCACAGTGTCCTGATGGCGTTGACCTCGGCGGTAAAGCTGCCGCTGCTCTTCCTCGTCACGCTGGCGATCTGCCTCCCCACGCTTTACCTGTTCAACCTGGTCTTCGGCGCGCGACTGTCCGTGCGGCAGGCGCTCGCGATGGTCATGGTGGCCATCACGGTCACCGCGATGCTGGCCGTGGCGTTCGCGCCCATCAGCCTCTTCTTCCTCATCACCGCGCCCGACTACGGCTTCTTCAAACTGCTCAACGTGGCGATCCTGACGCTGTCGGCGCTGGTGGGTCTCCGCTTCCTGACCGGCGGCATGCAGGTGCTCAACGAGCACGGCCTGCTGGCACCCGCCGCGGCGCCCGCTGTCCCCGCCGCCGTGCCGGCGGAGGCGGAAGCGGTGCCGGTCCCGGCGGTGCCCGCCACCGCCCCGGCCGCCGTCAACGGCGGTGCGGCGTCCACTGTGGTCAGTGCGCCGCTCCCCGCCGCCGCTTGGGACCCGGGCGCCCGGGTCCCCTTCGCGGTCAGCCGCCCCACCTCGCCGCGCCCGGTCCGTGACGGCCAGCGCCCGGCGAGCATGACCCTGCTGTACATCTGGATCCTGCTCTTCGGCTTCGTCGGCACCCAGCTGGCCTGGACGCTGCGGCCGTTCTTCGGCAGCCCCGGGCAGGAGTTCGCACTGTTTCGCAGCATCGAGGGCAACTTCTACGCCGAGATCCTGAAGACGATCGCCGGCCTGTTCTGACCCCGTGTGGCGCCGGCCGCCTCCGTGCGGCGCCGGCCGGCGCCGGCTGGCTTGTGCGGCGCCGCCGGCTCCGTGCGGCGCCGGCTGGCACCCGCCGCGGCGCCCGCCGGCGAGTCAGGCGGGCGTCGCGCGCTGGTGGGAGACGAGCTTGAGCAGGGCTGACTTGATCGGCGGGCGGGAGCCGAACACCAGCAGAAACGTCGCCTCCCGGACCAGGCGCTGCGCGTGGTGGTCGCGTAGCACCGACCGCGCGCCCGCCGCGACCGTCAGCGTGGTGGCCGCCCGCATCGCCAGTTCGGAGGCGGCCGCCCGGGCCACCGGGAGGGACTCGGGGGTCGCGGCGTCCAGCGCGGCCCGGCACGCGTCGAGTTCCGCGGTCAACGCGTACGGGCCGGGATCGAGCAGGCGGATCGCGCGCTCGGCCACGCCGAGGGCGAACGAGCCGTTCATCCGCAGCCCGGCGGCGTCCCGGGCGCCCCACTCGGCGTACGGCAGCGTGGCGGTGACCCGCTCAGCCGGTACGTGGTGGCCGTCGAAGGTGACCTCGACCGTGGCGCTCGCGTTCGCGGCGACCAGCTCCAGCGGCCGTACGCCCAGCGTCGGCCCGGGCACGGCGTCCACCAGCGCCCAGATCGCCGTATCCGACTCGTCGCGGGCGGCGGTGTGCAGGACGTCGATCATGCCCCAGCCGGTGACCCACGGGGAGGCGCCGTCCAGGCGGTAGCCGCCGCCGACCCGCGTGGCCCGTACCGACGGCGGGCCGGGCCGGAGCGCGCCCAGCGCCACGCCGGACCGGCGCTCGCCGCGGCACAGCGGGTCGAGCCACTCCTCGATCAGATCGGGGCGCCCGCTGCCGGCCACCGCCCGCACGGCACCGTGGTGCTGCATCCACACGAACGTGGTGGCCAGGCAGCCCCCAGCCAGCGTCTCGACGACCCGGGCCGCCGCGGCCTGGCCGGCAGGAGCCACCTCCTCGGCCGCCATGCCGTAGAAGCCCGCCTCGGCCAGCAGGTCGAGGTGGCCGGACGGGATGACACCGGTGGCGTCGACCGCCAGCGCGGCGGGGAAGAGCACGTCGTCGGCGATCTGCCGCGCCTTTTCCAGCGGGTCGGTCACGCCTGCACGGTACTCAGCGCTGCGGCCGCAGGGTCCAGATCACCGTCATCTCGGCCGTGGTCTCGCCGTCTTCCGTGGCGATTTCGACGAGCACCGGAAACTCCGGGCGCGTACCGGCCGCGAGCTCGGCGGCGACCTCCGCGGCCGGGCGGCCCAGGCGGGCGGTGGCGCGGACCGCGCCGAGCGCCAGCCGCTTGTACGCGATGTCGGCCCGCACCGCCAGCGGCACCGCCCGGTCGAGCAGGTGGCTGAAGGCCGCCAGCACCACCGCGCCGGACGCCGTCTCGCCCAGCGTGAAGATGGCGCCGGCGTGCGGGCCGCCGACGTGGTTGTGCGTCGCCGGCGAGTCGGGCAGGCGGACGACCGCGCGGACACCGCCGTCGCCACCGGGCGCGGCCTCGGGAACGTCGCCGCCGGATGCGGCCTGGGAAACGTCGGCTGCGGCCTCGAGAAACTCGAAGCCGAGAGTACGGGCGAACGGCACCGCCTGGAGCATCCCGGCGCCGACAGACTCCGCGTCGATGGACATACGGGCGATGTTACTCGCAAGTAATCGAGGTGGGACCCCCCGAAAAGTCGGCCCGCCCAGGTACTCACAGTCACCACAAAAGCCACGGGTGAGCCGGCAGTTTCATCAGACTCGTAGCGGTTACTCTGTCCGAGTGTTGGGACTCCCCGATGGCGTTACCGCCTGTTTGTTCGATCTCGACGGTGTGCTGACGCAGACCGCGAAGGTGCATAACGCCGCGTGGAAGGAGACCTTCGACGCCTACCTGCGCGACCGTGCCGAGCGTACGGGTGAGCCGTTTCGTCCGTTTGATCCCGGTGACGACTACAACAGGTTCGTCGACGGCCGGCCGCGGGCGGACGGCGTGCGCACCTTCCTCGGCTCGCGGGGGATCACGCTCCCCGAGGGCAGCCCGGACGACCCGCCGAGCGTCGAGACCGTCAACGGCATCGGCAACCGTAAGAACCAGCTGCTGCTGCGCCACATCCGCGAAGACGGGGTGGAGGTCTACGAGGGTTCGGTCGCCTATCTCAAGGCGGTCCGCGAGTCAGGATTGCGTCGCGCTGTGGTCTCCGCAAGCGCCAATTGCCGCGATATTCTGACCGTTACTGGCCTCATCGACGAGGTCGAAGTGGTCGTCGACGGCACCGTCGCCCGACGCGACAATCTACGCGGCAAGCCGCACCCCGATACGTTCCTCGACGCAGCTAAGCTGCTCGGCGTCGCGCCGTCGGCTGCGGCCGTTTTCGAAGACGCCCTGGCCGGTGTGGAGGCCGGCCGCGCTGGCGATTTCGGCTTCGTCGTCGGGGTCGACCGGGTCGGTCAAACCGACGCGCTATACAAGCACGGCGCCCACGTCGTCGTGCGCGACCTCAGTGACTTGCTGGAGAATCCATGATCCGTGAGCGGGCTTACCCGGTAGAGCCCTGGCACGTCCGGGAGACCCGGCTCGACCTTGATGTGCTGGCTCAGTCTGAGTCGGTCTTCGCGCTGTCCAATGGCCACATTGGACTCCGCGGTAACCTTGACGAGGGTGAACCGCACGGGTTGCCGGGCACTTATCTCAACTCGTTCTACGAGTTGCGACCCCTGCCCTACGCGGAGGCCGGCTACGGCTTCCCCGAGTCCGGACAGACGGTCGTAAACGTCACGAACGGCAAGCTCATCCGCCTGCTGGTCGACGACGAGCCCTTCGACGTCCGATACGGCGAGGTGCGCACCCACCAGCGCGTCCTCGACCTCCAGACGGGCACGCTCGACCGTACGGTCGAGTGGGTCTCGCCGGCCGGGCGGGCGGTGCGCGTCCACAGCACCCGCCTGGTCTCCTTCACGCAGCGCGCGGTCGCCGCGATCTGCTACGAGGTGGAGGTGGCCGACGACCGGCCGCTGCGCCTGATCGTGCAGTCCGAGCTCGTGGCCAACGAGGAGCTGCCGCCCACCCGCAAAGACCCCCGGGTCGCCGCCGTGCTCAAGGCCCCGCTCAAGGCCGAGGAGCACCTGGCGACCGCCGCGGGCGGGCTGTTGATCCACCGCACCAAGAAGAGCGGCCTGCGCATGGCCGCCGCGATGGAGCACGAGATCGACGGGCCGGAGCGCACGTCGGTCAGCACCGAGGCCTACCCGGACTTCGCCCGCACCACGGTCGCGACCGTGCTCAAGCCGGGCGAAAAGCTGCGCGTGGTCAAGATCCTCGCGTACGGCTGGTCCAGCCGCCGCTCGTTCCCGGCGCTGCGCGACCAGGTCGGGGCGGCGGTCGCCTCGGCCAAGTTCTCCGGCTGGGACGGGCTGGTCCGCGAGCAGCGCAAGTACCTCGACGCCTTCTGGGACGCCGCCGACGTGCGGCTGGAGGGCGACCCCGAGGTGCAGCAGGCGGTGCGCTTCGCGCTCTTCCACGTGCTGCAGGCCGGCGCCCGTGCGGAGATGCGGCCGATCGCGGCCAAGGGCCTCACCGGCCCCGGGTACGACGGGCACGTCTTCTGGGACACCGAGACGTTCGTGCTGCCCGTGCTGACGTACACGCAGCCGGAGGCGGTCACGCACGGGCTGCGGTGGCGGCACGCCACGCTCGACCTGGCCCGGGAGCGGGCGCAGACGCTCGGGCTCAAGGGCGCCGCCTTCCCGTGGCGCACCGTCCGCGGGCACGAGTGCTCCGGCTACTGGCCGGCCGGCACCGCGGCCTTCCACATCGGCGCCGACATCGCCGACGCGGTCCAGCGGTACGTGGTGGCCAGCGGCGACCTCGACTTCGAGCGCGAGGTCGGGCTGGAGCTGCTGGTCGACACCGCGCGGCTGTGGCGCTCGCTGGGCCACCACGACCGGCATGGGGTCTTCCACATCGACGGCGTCACCGGCCCCGACGAGTACACCGCGGTCGTCAACGACAACATCTACACCAACCTGATGGCCCAAAAGAACCTCATCGGCGCCGCCGACGCCGCCCTGCGCCACCCGGAGCAGGCCCGCCGGCTCGGCGTCGACGAGGAGGAGGCGGCGTCCTGGCGCGACGCGGCCGCGGCGATGCACGTCCCGTACGACAAGGAGCTCGGCGTACACCAGCAGTGCGAGGAGTTCACCCGGCTCCAGGAGTGGGACTTCGCGGCCACCCCGCCCAGCGGCTACCCGCTGCTGCTCAACTACCCGTACTTCGACCTGTACCGCAAGCAGGTCCTCAAGCAGGCCGACCTGGTGCTGGCCATGCACTGGCGGGGTGACGCGTTCACGCCCGAGCAGAAGGCGCGCAACTTCGCCTACTACGAGCAGCGCACCGTGCGCGACTCGTCGCTGTCGACCTGCACCCAGGCGGTCATGGCCGCCGAGGTGGGCCATCTAGAGCTGGCCCACGACTACCTCGGCGAAGCCGCGCTGATGGACCTGCACGACATCCACAACAACACCCGCGAGGGCCTGCACATCGCCGCGCTCGCCGGCGCCTGGCTGGCCGTGGTGGCGGGACTCGGCGGCATGCGCGACCACGGCGGCAACCTGTCGTTCGCGCCGCGCCTGCCCAGCCGGATCAACCACATGGAGTTCTCGCTGCTCTGGCGCGGGCTCCGGCTGCGGGTCAGCGTCCAGCCGGACGAGGTGACCTACTCGCTGCGCAACGGCGGCGAGGGCGCCAAGCTCGACCTGCTCCACCACGGGGAGCACGTCACGGTCACCAGCGACAGCCCGCTGACCCTGACCATCCCCGCGCTGGCCCCGGTCGGCCCGCCGCCGCGCCAGCCCTTCGGCCGGGCCCCGGCCCGCCGGATGCCCGACCAGTAGGCACCACGACCGAAAGCCCCGCGCGGTCGCGCGGGGCTTTTTCGCACCCTCTGGAGCGCTTTCCAAATCGGGCCAGGCAGCTTTGCCCCGGCCCGCGCCAGCTGCGGACCGCATGCTCCCGCGGGCACCGCTGCGGCCGGCGGCGAGCTGGCGCTCGCCGCCACTCACGCGAGTTCGACCAAGCTCGTGAGCTGGCACGCCCACGAGCGTCAGGCCGTCGACCGGCCCAGGCGGGCCGGGCCGCGATCAACACCGGCCGTGGTCGAGATCGTGGTACGCAGGTGCCCTCGGGCGGGCGGATTGGTACCACGATCTGCTGGGACGGTCCGCTGTCGAGCGGGGTCTGCCCCGGTCCGTATCAGATGTGGCGCCGGCTCCCCGCAGGGGCCGGGGTGAGATCGCCGACCGCGCGGGGTGAGGCCGCGGGAGCAACGGTCCGGACCACCGCGGACATCGCGGTAGCTCGAATTTCTATCTCGAATCGGGCGTGCTACAGCATCGATATGTGTACGTGGTTGGTGTGGTCGCTGGACGGGTCGCCGCCGGCGCCGCTGTAGGACTGCCAGCCGTTCGCGGGTGACCAGAACTGGCGGTACCAGATTACGTACATGATGCCGAGCCGGTCGGCGTTGCGGACGAAGAAGGCGGCGAGGTTGTTGCCGTAGAGCTTGTCGGAGCCGGCCGCGTCGCCGCCGAAGCCGTTCTTTTCGGCGGACCAGTCGCAGGCGCGCCCCTTGGGGTGCTCGTACGGGCCGCCGGGCCGGTAGCAGCTGACGAAGCGGTTGAAGCCGAGCCGCTGGGTCTCCTTGAGCATGTGCAGCGTGCGCGGCGTGATGCAGCGGCCGGTCGTCGGGTCGTCGGCGGTGCAGCCCTGCGAGGAGAACCCGCCGTCGCTGTTGCGTGGCGCCGGCCGGGCCACCGGCGAGGTGGCGCTCACGAAGCCGCCGGTCGCCTTGCCGCCGACCAGCTTCAGTGCCTTTTCCGCCTCGGACTTCTGCTTGGCCATGATGGCGAGCTGCTTCTGCTCCTCCTTGAGCTCCGCGTCGATCGCCGCCTTGGCGCGGGTGGCCTGGTCGAGGGCGGCGTTGAGCTTGGCGAGCTTGGCGTTGTCGCGGGCGGCGAGCAGGTCGAGGGCGGCCGCCCGCTGCAGGAGGTCGTCGGGGGAGGAGCTGTTGAGCAGCATGCTCATCGGCCCGATGCGGCCGTTGCGGTACGAGGCGGCGACCACGAGCTGGATCTCGGGCTCCATCGCCTTGACCGTCTCGTCGGCCTTCTGCAGTTCGAGCTGGAGCTGGAGCTGCCGGTTACGCGACTTGGTGACCGCGTTGCGGGCGTCGATGTACCCCTTGCTCGTCTCGGAGAGCACGTCCCGCAGCAGCGGTGTGCTTCCCTCGTTGCCGGGGTTGGGCTTCGGCGCGGCGGCCGCTCCACCCGGCCCGAAGGCCACCCCGGAAAGCAACGCGGCCGCCGCGGCGACCAGGGCTACGACCAGCGACCACCGCCGGCGGCGTACGGATGCCGTCATGCACAGTCCTCCCATCGGCCGCCGGCCGGGTTAGCTGACGGGTTCGGGACGGAAGGACCCCTACCGCTGCGCGCGGATTCACCCCAGTTACCTGGTTCCCCGACTCGCCCGTGCGGGCGATTAGGCGGCGGTGTGCCGCCGGCGCCGTGGGGGCACCGTCGCGCGGCAGACCGCCGGAAAGCTTACCGGATCTACAGCGGCCTTCAGTAACGCTCTGACCAGGCAAAAGTACGAGAAAAAGGGTCAGAAGACAGCGACGTTCGGTGATGGATTGCAAAGCGTGTCTACGCGACGACGCGCGGTTCGCTCGCGCTGCCTTCGTTCCACAATCGATCGAGTCCGGTGACGCAGTAGGTGTGCGGCGCCTCGCTCTTCGTGGTGTCCACCCAGGTGGTACCGCGCGTGGTGCCGACCAGCCTCGCCGCGTCGCCGTCGACCCGGTAGACCGCGTAGCTGGTCGCGTCCCCTTCCCAGCGCAGCCGTACGGCGCCGTCCACGCGATCCGCCTCGACCTCGGGCGTGGGCGGCCGTTTCGCGGGCAGGTGCGGCATCGCCGGTACGAGCGCGGGCTCGGCGTAGTGGGCAGCCGCGTACCGCGACACGGCGCCGAGCCGGTCGGCCTTCACCTGCCGCGCGCTGAAGTGGACGCTGCCGGTCACCCGGTACTTGCGGTTGAGCGCGAGCTGCTTGTCGAGCTCGCCCGGGTTGCTCCACGCGCCCTTCTGCCCGACGCGGTAGTCGGCCTGGCCCACGTAGAGCTGCACCGGGCTGTTCGCCACCAGCTCTGACCACCAGGGCAGCAGCTTGGCGTAGTCGGCGACCGCGAAGCCGATGTGCCAGTAGAGCTGCGGCACGATGTAGTCGACCCAGCGTTCCCGCACCCAGAGCCGGGTGTCCGCGTAGATCGCGTCGTAGCTCTGCAGCCCGCGGGTGGGCGAGCCGAGCGGGTCGGTCGACGCGTTGCGCCAGATGCCGAACGGGCTGATGCCGAACTTCACCCACGGCTTGGCCGCCTTGATCCGCTCGTTCGTCTCGCGGACCAGCAGGTTGACGTTGTCGCGCCGCCAGTCGGCCTTGCTGGCGATGCCCCGCCCCCGCGCCTTGAACGTGGCCTCGTCGGCGAAGTCCTCGCGTCCCTGGGGGTACGGGTAGAAGAAGTCGTCGAAGTGCACGCCGTCGAGGTCGTACCGGTTGACCGCGTCGAGGATCGAGTCCTCCACGAACTTTCGCGCCTCCGGGATGCCGGGGTTGTAGTACAGCCGGCTGCCCTTGCCCTTCGCCGGGTAGGCCACCGCCCAGTCCGGGTGCGCGCGGAGGGGATGGTTGCCCGGCAGCTCGGCGAACACGCCGGACTGGCTCGCCTTGTACGGGTTGAACCAGGCGTGGAACTCCAGGTTGCGGGCGTGCGCCTCGGAGATCATGAACGCCATCGGGTCCCACCCCGGACCCTGCCCGTCCCGCCGCCCGGTCAGGTAGTAGGACCACGGCGCGTAGTCGGACTGCCAGAACGCGTCGCCGGCCGGCCGTACGTGCACGAAGACCGCGTTGTGGCCGCGCCGCTGGGCCAGGTCGAGCCACTCCCGGTACTCCGCCTTGACCTGGTCTTCGGGCAGGCCGGGGCGGCTGGGCCAGTCGACGTTGCTCACCGTGGTCAGCCACATGCCGCGCAGCTGGCGGGTGGCGGTGAGCGGGTGTCCGGCGCAGGCGCTGGTCACGGCCGCCGGCTGGGTCGCGGCGCCCGGCCGGGTCTGCCAACGAGCGACACCGATGGTGAGGAGTATGACGGCCGCCAGCAGCACTGCCAGCTGGACCCGAGAGCGGTGGGCCATCGCACCACTATGCCCGGGAGTGCCGGAAAGGCGAAACGCGATGCAACCGGAAACGGACCAGCGCGGTGGGCATCCTCGACTGGTACGACGACGCCTCTCGGCAGCTCTCCCTGTACCGGAACGGGCGCCTGCTCGGGGCGACGGCCAGCACGTTCGGCGCTGTCGGTGGACTACGCACTGCCGCTCGGCTTCACCGACCACCCGGCCGGCGGTGCTTCGGAATTCGAAAGCCCTCTAGCGGGCACGGGCGCGCTCGATGACCTCCTCGGTCGTCAGCGGGCTCTTCGGGTGGTGGCTGAGGCACAGCGGCGTTCGCACCTTTCGCGGGGCCTCGCCCTCGGCCGCGACGTAGAACTCGCCGGTGCTCAGCCGCGAGACGTCCGGGACGTCTCCGCCCTTCGCCTTCGCCATTTCCCGCGCGGCTTCGATCTGGATCGGGCTGTTCAGTAGGCCGTAGAACTGGGTGGCCGCGTTGCCTGGAATGCGGTTGTGCAGTCCTTTCGGCGCCTGGGTGGCGAATACCAGCCCGAGGCCGTACTTGCGCGCCTGGGAGGCCAGAGCAAGGGTGCTCTGCGTGCACGCCGTCATGGTTCCGGATGGTGCGAGTGTCTGGGCTTCGTCCATCACAAACAGGCCGAGCAGCGGCCGATCTCCGGCCGGGTGCTTCTTGATGTAGGCGAAGAGGGCCATCTCCAGTTGGTTGACGAAGCTCTGGCGCATGTCGTCGGAGGGGAGTCCGACCAGGCTGATCACCGAGATACGCGCGCGCTTTCCGGCCGACGGTGTCAGCAGGACGGCCGGGTCCAAGGGTGTGCCGTCGCCGCCGAACATCGGGTCGTTGTCGATTGACGCCGTGAGTGTCTGGGCCAGGCCGCTGGCAATCTTGTCGGCTTCTTCGAGCCCACTCACCCCGTCCGGAAGGTCGGAAAGCGTCTCGATCAGGCCGCGCAATGTGCTGCCGCCGCGCCGACCGTAGTGGTCCACCGCGCGTCGCAGGACGGCGAGGCCGAGGTGCGCCTTTGTGGCCCGACTGTCGAGCCGTGCCCGCGGGATCAGCGCGGCCACCGCCGAGTCGACCGCTTCGTTGAACTCGTCCGGGTCGTCGAGGACGCTCTTGAAGTCTGGCAACGGCTGGAAGCTCAGCGGTCGCCCGGTTTCCCGCCTCGGCGTCCATACCATGACCTCGGAGCCGGCGATGTAGTCGGCGGCTTTGCCCGCGTCGCCGTCGCCCCATGCCTTCGGCGGCGACGGCCACGGGTCGCCGAGCCTGGCCAGGTCGTTGTTGGGATCGAGCACGATGGCGGAAACGCCGTGGAGCGCGCACTCCTCGACCAGGCGCCGGATCAGCACGGTCTTGCCCGAGCCCGAGCCGGCGAAGATCGCGACGTGCTTGCGCAAGGACTCAAGGGCGAGGCGGACCGGCTCGCCGGTCGTGTAGTCGTGGCCCACCGTCAGCATCGGCACGGCTTGCGGTGATTCGCCGGTCGTCTGGCTTGAGGGGGTTGGCTCGGTGACGGCCGGCGACTCATTCGACGGCGGCTCGGTCGCCTTCGACGTCGTCGGCTCCGATGGAACCGCCATGGCCTGGCGGAAGATCTGGATTTCGCTGGCCGGTCGCCGCTGCATCAACCACGCGGGGAGGTCGACGGCCGCTTCGTCGAGCATGACCTTGAGCGCGGCCAACGTACGGAGATCAGACTCTTCGAAAGCCAGCGTCGTCGTGTTCTTGGACTTCAGTTCCTCGATGACACTCAATGTCTTGGGACCGCTCCACGCGCCATTGCGCAGGAAGTAGAGTCTGCGCTTCGGCACCTGGTATTCGACACCTGCCGCCGTCACCGCTCGCTTGATGCGGTGCAGCGCGGCCACGCCGTGGTGCCTGCTGCTGATTGCCCGAAAGGACCAGTGCGCCTGGTCCTCCGTGCCCTCGTTGAGGGTGCGCCGGAGCCGGGCGTGGAGTGCGGGTTTGGCGCTCGGCGGACCGTCCTGG
Source organism: Phytohabitans maris (assembly GCF_031085175.1). Classification (GTDB taxonomy): domain Bacteria; phylum Actinomycetota; class Actinomycetes; order Mycobacteriales; family Micromonosporaceae; genus Phytohabitans; species Phytohabitans maris. The sequence continues at coordinate 358,651 of NZ_JAVHUY010000002.1, read as the reverse complement.
TTGAAGGTTTCGTCGGTCCCTCCTTGTTCGATGATCCATGCCGTCAGCCCGGCCGAAAGCAGACCCGGAACGACGGTGTCTTCACGGGCTGGGTCGAGCGGTGTCACGACGTCGGCTTCGCCCTTCAGTTCGCTGAAGCGTTCGTCAAACTGCTTGCGTACGTCGTCCGTGATGCTCGTGGGGACGAGTGCCGCCGCACTCGGCTCGCTGCTTGGCGGTTCGCCCAGGTGCTTGAGCTCTCGGACCTGGTTGTTGAGCAGGCAGTCGCGGACGTGCGCGTCGATTTCGATGAGCAACTGCCGGGGGGTGAACTTGGCAGCGGTGCCGAACGCCTCGGGACGGATCGGCCACGACGGATAGGGCGGCGAGAACCGGACCTGCCGGAAGCTGTGGGCGAACCGCTTCTCGATGAGGCTCCGCGCGACGGCCGGATCCCGGATCGTCAGCATCTCCTCGGGTTCGCGGAAGCGGTCGCGCACGGTGTCGGTCGCTCTGTTTTTAATGAGCATCCAGGACGGTGGAATGCAAGCCACGAGGGTCAGCGTCCGGCGGGTGTCTTGGCGCAGCGCCATCAACCCGTGCGCGATCTGCTCGAGGACCAGCAACTGCGCCCAGTCGTCGGTGTTGAACGGTTCGGGCTGCTGGCCGTCGTGCGACACCACCGACGACTGTGAGATCAGCGTGTCGATCTGGTCGACGGCCATCACGGTGGGGCCGGTCAGCGCGAGCAGCTTGGACAGTTCGCGGACGATCTCCTGCGCGGTCCGCGGCTTACGCCGCATGCGCCACTGGGCGCGCTCCCCGGGCTCGGCCTCCGGCTCCGAGCTGAAGTAGTTTTCCGCGAGGTCGCGATGGGCGACGTCATCCGAGGCGGAGAGGGCGAGCGCGCGGGCGGTGTCATCGCACTCGCGCGCGACCAGCCGGTCGTAGTCGGCCAGGCCGAGGACGAAGGCGTCCAGCGCGGCCGGGGTCAGCTCGGTCTCGCCCATGACGGCTCGTCGCGCCGATCGCGGTGCGCCAACCACCGACGAAAGGCGCCGCAGGAACAATCGCAGCTGGGTGTCACTACCCGGCACGCTCCGGAAAAGCCCTTCCAGCATCGAGGCCAGGACACTGTCCCAGAATCCCTTGGCATCGAGCAGGCTCACCAGGAAGAAGTAGCCGCCCTGGTCCTGGATCTGCTGGCGAACCCAGCCGAGCAGGTGTGTCTTACCTGAGCCGCGCCGGCCCTTCAACACGAGGCCGAGCGGGCTGGCGTCCTTGCTCGCTTTCGCGTCGGCCATGCCCGCGAGGACATCGTTGACGACGCCTTGGTGCAGCCCTTCGACATGGAACGGCGACGGCCGCCAGACGTCATCGGGTACCGGCGCCCAGTCGAACCTGAGCGCCGCCAGTGCTTTGCGTTCGTCTTCGTTCATCGCGTTCCGATGGCAATCAGGTGCGTGTCCTGCCCGCCGACCCGCACCGCATTGCGGCGGTCCTCGTCGGTGAGCGTCTTCTGGTTGGACTCGGGCATCATTTCCACGTCTTCCGCCTGGCTCAGCAGCCGGAAGGCCGCGTCGAGCGCCTCGCTGGGCACGTCGGCGAGTTTTCGGCGAACGTCCGTGTGCTTGAGCCAGGCACCGGAGTGTGGTGTCAGCGAGTCGTAGACCTTGCGAATCCGCGCGTCGAGGTCGTCGTCATCGGGCACTGCGACGTCCTCATGGGGCACCGGGGCCATGCGGGAGAACATCTCGCCGAATCTCTGATAGGCGCCCCCCTTCAACACCCGGTTTCGGAGGTTGTCGTGCAACGCGCTCAACGCTGCGCCCAACGCCCTGGACCGCGGACTGTCGAAGTTGAGCTCTTGGTGTATGCGATCCCAACCCTTGTCGTCCAGCACGTGGACGAAGGACCGGCCCACCTTCGAGCTCTTGACGTAGCCGGCTCTGTTGAGCTTCTCGCGGCTCGCGCCCGTCAACGTTATCCGGTAGCGCTTCTCCAGATCAGGGTTGGAAATCTCCCGCGCCTCCGCCATCAAGACGATGAGCAGCGCGCTTTCGGACGGGGTGAGGTTGTCAGCCACTATGCGGTTCCTTTCGCCATGTCATGTCTGCGCGTCCGAATGAGGTGTTCGATCTGCGCCGCTACCGCCTGGATGTCGTGCATCACTCGCGCGTTGGTGAACCTGAGAACGGCGTAGCCGTCCAGCTGCAACTGCACGTCGCGCACCCGATCGGCGTCGTACTGCTCGGGCCGGCAATGCTCCAGCCCGTCCAGCTCCACCACCACACGCTCGGCGGGCCAGAGCAGGTCGGGCCGAATCGGGCTCCTTATCAATGTTGGTCGATACGTTCCATTCCAGATCCGGCCGTACGCCCACTCCCGTCGCGCCAGCACCGCCTCGAGAGCGGCCTCGACGCCGCTACGCGGATGCGGCCGTCCGAGTTCGGGCCCGGCCTCGGCCGGCGTCGACGCCGCGTCGGTCTTCTGCGGCACCGGCCGAAGGTGGACGGTGCCGACGCGCTCGGGGTTGGGTGACTCGGCGCCGGTGAGCCACACCCCCAGCCGGCCGCGATCGGCGAGCCACTCCGAGGCCGCTACCACGATGTTGGCGGCCGGGATCGGCCCAGGCTTCGTCCCGGTAGGTATCGCCAGCACCAACCGGTCGCGCTGGAATCCCTCCGCGACGGTGCGGGCAAGCCCCGCGGCCCGGACCTCGGGCCGTAGCCGCGCACGCGAAGGGCGGCCGGTCAGCGCGCGTTCCGCCAGGTCGGTCAGGAACGCGCTGGAATAGCCCGCGACCCGCGCACGCTCGGTCGCCACGGCCCGGATGGCGGCCAGCGCGGCGCCTTGCGGACCGTCGAGTTCATCCGCCTCCGGAAGCCATCCGGGGAGGAGCTGTCGTGCGACCGCGTCAAGGGCATCGAGCACCTCTGCCACGAAAACAGCCACCGAGCCGGTCGCCGACGGCGCCACCACGACGGCCGCCGGGAGATCGCCGAACCGAGCGACGGTCGCGACGATATCCGCGGCCGAGGCGCCCGAGAAGTGGACTACCCGATCGAGTGGAACCTTGGCCAGTTGATCGTGCCAGGCGGCCTCTCCGTTGCGCATCATCGTGATCGCGTCTCCTGTCACGCCTCGCGCGGCGTATATGGAACGCCGTCCGCGTCGAGACCGTGCGCGCGGAGATGGTTGACGAGCGTGCGATCGACGTTCTCGGTGGCGTTGAGCAACGCCACGAACCGCTCGGCGGCCTGAAAGGTGCCCGCGTCGACCTCGCGCCTGAGCTCGGCCTCGTTTCGCAGGTCGAAGAGGAGCGCGGTGAGCTGCCGGGCCGCCGCCTCGTCTCCGCTGCTGATCCGGCGTCGCAAGAAGGCGAGCTGGGTCTGGATGGCGCCGCCGTCGACGGTCGTGTCCGAGGCGAGGAGCTTGGCCAGTTGGCGAGCGGCGGCCTCGTCACCGGCATCGGCGCGCGCCTGGAGCGCGTCGACCCGGCCGTGCGTCGCCAGTAGTTCGGCCAAGGAATTGGCGGCCGGTTGCTTGCCTCGATCGGCCCGCTCACGTAGTTCATCGACCGCTCCACGCTCCGCCAGCAGCGCGGCGAGGTCTTCCTCGGCGAGGAGGCTGCCGGCGTCGGCCCTCGCCCGCAGCGCGTCGGCTTCGCCGCCGTCGACGAACATCTCGGCCAGGCGCCAGCCAGCCTCGAGGTCGCCGTCCGAGGCAGCGCGCATTTCGTCGATGCGCTGGGCAAGCGTGACGATGTGGTCAAGCCGGTGGGCAGCTGACCGATCATCCGGAACGTCACGCAGGTATCGCCGCAGCAGGTCGGCGGCCTCCCGCTCGCGTCCCCTCCGGAAAAGCACATCCGCGAGTTCGACAGCTCCCATGCCATGGAGGTCAAAGAGCCGGCGCAACGCCTCTTCTTCGTGGCAATAGCGCATCCGCGCGTTCGCCGCAGCGGCGAGACGACGGAGGTCCTCCGCATCGTCAGCGGTGGAGATCAGCGTCTCCCACGCACTGCGCGGAGGGCACTCGGTGCGCCGGATGTGCTGGGCCACGTAGTCGGCCACGACGTAGCCGGCCAGCAACCCGGCCTCGCCGTCGTCGACCGGAGCCAGGGCCGACACCGCACCGTGGAGCTCCTGCCTACCGAAAGCCAGCGCATCCGCCAGCCACTGCCGCGGCCGATCGACGCGCTGCGAGGAGGTCAGATAACCGCCGATCGCCGACTCGAACGCGTTCTGGGCGATCGGCGACAGGACCCCGAGCCGCCGCGCGTCGGCGGCAAAGCTGATGACGGCTTTGGCGTAGGGATCCGGTGCCTGTTCCCACCGGTGCAGCAGGTCGGGTCCGGCGGCCAGCACCTGAGTGAGGCCGGCGTCCTTGACATCGAGCGCGAGCCGGATCCGAGTGTCGGTCTCCGCGACGCGCTCGGCCTCCGCCTGCTCCGACCCCGACAGGACGTCCGGCACGCTCACGACCTCGGCGAGTTCGAGGAGGCGGCGATCGTTTTCGACCTCCGCGGGCGCGCCGAGGCCGCGGGGCGTCTTTCGCTTCAGGTAGTCGTCGGGCCACAGGGTCGCGACCACGATCGCGGGGAACTGGAGCAGCCGGATGATGTGCTCTTTGGTCAGCCGAGGGTCGGCACCGAAGAAGCGGTGCATTTCATCGAGCCAGACGATGGTCCTTTGCCGTGGGCCGTCCAGCAGCTCGACGATCTCACCGGTGCCGGCCGGCTGCACAACTGGCCAGTTTGGAGCGACCACGCGGACGGCCTCGTACAGCGATCGTGTCTTGCCCGATGACGATCGGCCGACCAGGAGGACGAAGCAACCCCGCTCGATGCCCGCGGAAATGTGTTTCCGCAGGTCATCGTCGAAGTCACGACTCACGTACTCGGGCAGGTCACCAAAGCTGTCGTCGGCGGTGATGGCCGCGTGGATCCCCAACTGGCGGGGCGATACCTCGTCGAAGCGCGGTATCGGGCCGGGCGGCTGCGCCTCGGCGAGCCGGTTCCAGGTCTCCTCCCACGTCACCTGGTCGGCCTGAGGCACCTCGAAGACCTTCAGTAGGCAGGTCAGCACCTCCTTCGCCGGGCGCCTGCCCTTCATCACCGGGCTCAGCGTCGCCGGCGGGAGATCGCGTGGAAGTTTGAGACGTTTGGCCCGCTGCTGAATGGCCGTGAACGACATAGCCTGATCGATCTTCAGCCGATTGAGGAGCCTCCCGAACGCCGTCCAGTCCTGGGCGTTCGCAAGATCGGCAGCACTGACGATTGCCAGATGGCTCAACCCCCTTGCGAACGCCTCGATGCTGTCTGAGGGATGACGTCGAACGTTCGGGAACAGCGTACGAACCGCCTATCCGGAAAGCCATCCCCGGAGTTGAGCGCCATGATCCCCCGAACGGACCCCTTCGAGGTCGTGCGGGATCGTTCCACAACCTCGATCGGATCACGTTTGTGCTGCTCACATGGGTTCCATCCGCGAAAGGTCCGCGAAACATCAGGGGGTCCCGATGGACAACTGGCTCACTATCTTGCGTATAGCCGACACGGAACGGTGGCGTCGGACCAGCTTCGACGGCCTGGCTCCCCGCGCCCTCCGCGAGAGCGTGGTGAATCACTACCGGTCAAGCGTGGACCGCGTCGATGTGCTCGTCGTTGCGGCACTGCCGGAGGAGTTCGACGCGGCCAAGGCGGCTGGCCTGGCGATGGCTCCGGCGGGTCCGGGAGTGCTCCGGTGGGAGGAGCGCGACCCGGGCGATGTCCCACCGTTCCTTTGGGGCGAGTACCGCGTCGACGGGAGGGTTCGATTCACGATGGCGTTGGCCCGGCCGACGCAGATGGGCGGTCGCGCTACGGGACCGTTCGCCGCGTCGCTGGTCGATCGGCTGCGTCCGGCGTTGCTGGCCATGTGTGGCGTCTGCGCCGGTAACCCCGCGGACACGGCGCTGGGTGACGTCGTGGTCGGTGAACCCGTCTACGAATGGGACGAGGGCAAGCGGTCGGCCGCCGGGTTCGAGGGCGATCACCGGCAGTACCGGCTGGAGCCCCGCTGGCTGCGCGCCGTGCAGGACTTCGACCCCAGCGGTCTGGCCAGCTACGGCGACGCCAGCGAGGACGAGGCCTTGCTCTGGTTTCTCGAACAGCTACACCGCGGGCGGCAACCGCGCAGCCACCCCGCGCGCGACGCCTACTTCCCAAGCGGTACCTGGCAGCGGCGCCTCGCGCAGCTTGAGGAACAAGGTCTGATCCGGCGCGAGCCGACCGGCGAGGCCGCGCTGACCAGCGACGGGTCCGACCTCGTGCGGCGGCGGCTCTACGACGACGTCGACGGGCCGCGGCAGCTTCCATTTCGCGTGCTCGCCGCCCCCATGGCCAGCGGCAGCGCCGTCGTCGCCGACCCCGACGTCTGGAGCCGGCTGAAGGCGATGGGCATGCGGATGGTCAGCGCCGTCGAGATGGAGGCCGCCACCATCGCGACCGTCGCCCATGACCGGGGACTTGCCTGGCTGGTCGCCAAGGGTGTGATGGACCACGCCGACACCAGGACAGACGACCGCTACAGGCAGTTCGCCGCCCGCGCGTCGGCGCAGGTCATGTTCGCCCTGCTGGAACGCCTCGTGGCGAAGACGGCCACGGGCAAGCAACGCGCGACCGAGATGGCTGGAACGGTCGGGATCCTCAGCGCCTACGGCCGCGGAGGCGCAGGCGACTCCTGCCTGCCGGTGGGCGCAATGGGCGACGACGTGACGTTCCGGAGTGTCGGGCCTCGATAGGCGCGGTCACATCCGCACTGCCCGGCCACACGAGCTCGTAGTCCATCACCCGGCGGCCCGGGAGGCGGACACGCGGCCGCGATGGATGGGCGACCAGCGGCTTGGGCGGGCGCCTCCGGGGAGGCGCCCGCAGGACCGCGGCCGCCAGGTTTCCTAAACCCAGCTCCCACAGTCGCTGCCGGCCTGTGACCTGCGGGTTCTTCTCGTTCTGCGTCCGCTGATCGGTCCATGTGTGGTCGTTGTGTGCTCGGTGGTCGGCGCGTCGGTCGCCAGTGTTGTCCAATGCGCGGATGCCGCTCGTTCGGCCCCCGGGACCCAGCCATACCGAGGTCACGGACACTAGTTTGCTTCCGACCTATTCGGGATGTTGCTCCGTGTATATGCGTGGCAGTAGGCTTGGATATATGAAGACGATGATCGACTTGGACGACGAGGCGCTGGAGCTTGCCGCCAAGGAGTTGGGCACCACGACGAAGAAGGACACCGTCAACGCCGCGTTGGAGTTCGTAGCCAACCGGCGCCGCCGCATCGAGCAGCTACTCGATGATCCCTACGCGTTGGGCGTGGGTCCGGATATCGCTGATCCGGAGGTCATGCGGCAGGCCCGTCGGTGACCGTTCCGGTCGGTCCGGGGCAGCTCTATCTCATCGACACGTCGGCGCATGCCAGGATCGGGCATCCGGCGATCCGCAACGTCATCGCTGGGCTCATCGTCGATCGTGCTGCGGCGACCTGCGTGACGGTTGACCTGGAGGCTGGTTACTCCGGTCGCGACCTCGCCGACGTGCGCGCGATCGCCCAGCGTCGCAAAGCACTGTACGTCGTGCTGCCGGTTAGCGAGGTGATCGCTGATCGGGCCCGTGATGTTCAGCTCCGGATGGCTGCCCGCGGACACCACCGCGCGGCAGGCGTGATCGATCTGTTGACCGCCGCGGTCGCAGAGCACCACGGTGCGGTGATCCTCCACTACGACGCCGACTTCGAGCACATCGCTGCCACCACCGGCCAACCGCACGCGTGGATCGCACCGCGGGGCACTGTCCCCTGATGGTTGACACCTCGAGCGGACTGCCCGTCATAGCGCCACAACGCGCTCAAAACGCAGCGGTCAGGGGTCACCGACCCATGCTGCTCTCGTGCGTGTTCTCAACCAGCCGGCGTCGGTATGGAGGCGAGTTCGGCGAGGCTCGCCCGCGCGACCGGGGCGTCTTCGACCGACCGCGAGCGAACCTCGGCTCATCTTGTTGGACGGATGCCATGCGTGACCGGCCAGCTGTAGCGAGCCGTGCGACGATTCGCCCGTGGGTCCCGTTGATGTCGTGACGGAGAGCGAGGTCGCTCGACTCCGTCGCGAGTTGGAGCGGTTGCGTGCGGAGAACATCCGCCTGTCGCGTCTGCTGGATTTGCGTGGTCAGGGCACGGCTCCGGCGCCGGAGCAGCTCTCTGCAGCCGTTGCGCCACCGGGGTTGGTTGCGATGTCGTCGCCTGTCGAGGACAAGCTGGCGTTGTACACCGACCGGTTCCGGGCACGGACCGACGTGTACGCGGTGCGATGGGAGAACACCCGTGCTGGGGTGAGTGGATGGATGCCGGCGGTGGCTGGTGGGTGGCGGAAGGGGATGGACCGGAAACGGGCCGCCTACCTTCCGCTCACTGCGGACGTGGTTGCCGCCCATCTTGTGGGCGACGTGTTCATGGGGCTTTACCCGCTGCACAGCGACAACACGTGTCACTTCCTAGTCGCGGACTTCGATGGCCCGGCCGCGATGCTCGACGCGCTCGGGTACAGCAAGGCAGCCCGGGCCAGCGGCGTGCCGGCGGCGTTGGAGATTTCGCAGTCGGGGCGCGGCGCGCACGTGTGGGTGTTCTTCACCGATCCGGTCCCGGCCGCCGTGGCACGTTCCGTCGGCACGGCGCTGGTGCACGAGGCGATGGTGCTGCGTGGATCGATGGACCTGCGCTCCTATGACCGCCTGTTCCCGAACCAGGACGTGATGCCCGAGGGCGGCTTCGGTAACCTCATCGCCGCGCCGCTGCAAGGCCGGCGCCGCAGGGACGGGCTGACGCTGTTTCTGGACCTCGCGACGCTCGAGCCGTACGAGGACCAGTGGGCATTTCTGTCGACCCTGGACCGGCTCAGCCCGGGGGACGCGGCACAGGTGGCCCGGCGGGCGAAGCGGGCGCTAGTGGGCGGCGAGGTCGCCACGATGAGCAGGTCGGACGCGACTCGGGTGCACCCGCCGCTGCCCGCGGTGGTGTATGCGGAGCTTGGTGCCGGGCTGAGTGTGGATGCATCTCAGCTGACTGCGGCCGCGCTGTCGACGTTCAAGCATGCGGCCTCCATGGCGAATCCGAAGTTCTATGAGCTGCAGCGGCTGCGTAAGTCGACCTGGGACACTCCTCGGTTCGTGCGTGGATACGACTTGACCGTCGACGATCGCCTGGTGCTGCCGCGTGGCCTGCGCCATGCGGTCGCCGGGATCGTCGAGCGGGCCGGATCGCGTCTTGCTGTCACGGACATGCGAAACCCTGGCCGCGAGATCGATGTCGCGTTCATGGCAGACCTCGATACCAAGCAGGGCGCCGCAGTCAGCGCACTGCTGGCGCATGACGACGGCGTGCTCGTTGCCCCGCCTGGATCCGGGAAGACGGTGATGGCCTGCGCCGTGGTCGCCGAGCGCGGCACCTCGACCCTGGTGCTTGTCGACCGCAAAGCCTTGGCCGAACAGTGGCGCACCCGGATCGAACAGTTCCTGGGCATCCGGCCCGGGCAGGTCGGCGGGGGGAGGCGCAAGCTCAGCGGAGTCGTCGACATCGCGATGCTGCCCTCCCTGGCCAGGCGCCACGATGTCGATGAGCTCACGGCGGGATACGGGCATATCGTCGTCGACGAGTGCCACCATCTCGCGGCCGCCGCGTACGATCATTCGGTCAGGCGGATCGGCGCGCAATTCTGGCTGGGGCTCACGGCCACGCCGGTGCGGCGTGACGGTCTCGGCGAACTCGTCACCTGGCAGATCGGACCGGTCCGGCACACGATGACCCAGGACGATCCGGGTACCCTCGTGGACGCTTGGGCGACGGACGCAGGACCTCGACGGGTGCTGTACGTCCACGAGACCGAGTTCCGCTCCGACGGCGTCGACCTGTCGTCTCCGGCGGCGCTCGCCGCATTGCACGGCGCTCTCGTCGTGGACGAAGCACGCAACACCCAGATTGTCACCGATGTGAATGCCGCACTGAGCCGTGGGCGTAACTGCCTCGTGCTCACCCGCCGGGTCGCGCACGTGGAAGCTCTCGCGTCCTTGCTGGCCGCGCGCGGACATGAGGCGCTTGTGCTGCAGGGCGGAATGTCTGCAAGCGACCGGCGAGCCGCGGTGAACCGCCTCGCCGAGGCCAAGGCCGGCGAAGGTGTGCTCGTCATCGGTACCACGCCGTTCATCGGTGAGGGCTTCGACGCTCCAGCGCTCGACACGCTGTTCCTTGCGGCTCCGGTCTCCTTCGACGGGCTGCTCATCCAGTGCGCCGGGCGGGTGATACGGGCCGCGCCCGGCAAGGATGTCGCCGAGGTCCACGACTACCACGACCGGGCAACCCCGATCCTCGCCGCCTCGCTACAACGCCGCATGCCCGGCTACCGCGCGCTCAGCTTCACCAGGGGATAGGAATGCGGCCGTCGAGCAGCCCTCCTGCTACCGTGGTGATTTCGCCGTCGGGGACCGGTGACTATCCAGATGGCAGGTTGGTCAGTGCGGGAGCCCGGCATTGTTGAACTCGTCCTGTAGCGCGCGGCGGCGGGCGTTGGCGGCGCGTACCTGGCGGATCCATTCGTCGGCCTCGTCAGGGCGTCCGGCGCGGGTGGCGTAGCCGCGGAGTTCCTTGGCCAGTTTGGCGGCCTGGTGGTACGCCGGCCGCTTACCGCCGTCGATCGCGGTGAGGACCTCGCGGCGCAGGATCGGCATCGCGTCGCCTGGATCTTGCCTGCCACGGGCGCGGGCCAACTCCAGCCACAATGGTCGGGTGCAGCCGCCGTGCTGGGCAGCCTGCCACGCCGCGTCGATGTCGCCTTCCCACATCAGGACCTCGACCAGCGTGGAATGGCCGGGTGGTTCAGCCCAACTTGGGCGTGCCGTCAGTGTGGTGGCCGTCGGTTGGTTCCGCAGGACGGCAAGGGCGGCCTCCCGGCGCTCGGCCCAGACTCCCGCGGCGACAGCGAATTCGCGCAGGCGCTGGTAGCCGGGCAGGCTGGGCCGGTCGGTGAACTGCTGCCAGGCGATGTCGGTTGCCGCCTGCGGGCGACCTGCCCGCGCATGCAGGTCAGCGGCGAGTTCCGACAGCCGCCCGTCCGGGCTGTCGGGGAAGGACGCCTGCCCGCGCTCCAGCCAGCCCAGTGCGTCCTCGACCCGACCCACCTCGGCCAGAGTTTGGGCGGCCCGCCAGAACTGGTACGACGAGGCCAGGTCATGGGCGATCACCTCGACCAGCGCGTCCACCCCCCGCCGGGCGGCCAGCATCTCCTTCAGATGCGTCGGCCGGAACCGGTTGTCGTCCCACCGCTTGTCGTCTCCCGGCTTCAGCTGACGCAGCGTCAACCACTGTTCGTCGACTACCGCTTCAAACCGGGCCAGGCCGGGCTCACCGAGCAGGTCGGCATATGCGCGAGCGCTGTCGAGAAAGATCTCCCAATCACTGCGCAGCGCCCACCTGGCCAGCCGCTCGCCCAACTCCACCGCATCCGGCCGCGCCTGCTCGCACGCTGCCAGATGGATCTCCTGGGCCCGCGCGGCCAGCGAGCCCATCTCCCCGTCGGAGTCGTCGACCTGCCCGAGCGCATCTTCCAACAACGTCAGCGCGTATTCGGCGGCCTCGATCGCCGCCTCCGGGAATCCTTCGTCGATCAGCCTCTGTACCTCGTCCAGCACCCGATCGATCCCGTGGGCGTAGCCGGCGACCGCGCCGTACTCGACGTACCAGGAAGGCTGGATCGCCGAAGCGAGCTCGCGCCGCAGGCCGGACAGGTCAACCAGGCCGGTCCGGTCAGCGCCGGAGGCAGCCTGCAGGTGGGCCGCGACCAGGGGGTCATCCTCGGCGATCTGCAGGAGCTGATCGACCAGCCAACCCGGATCCTGGCGCAGCAGGAACTGACGCAGCGTTGCGGTCGAGGTCGACGCGGACTTCGTGGAGCGGGAACGAGCCACGGCGTCACATCTTGCCCGACAATAGGCGGGGCGGCAGCGGCGGCCCGATCGCTCGGCAGGCGGGAGTCCGCATTGTCCCTTTCGTTCTATCCCTAATCGCTCGCTCCCCAGCTGAGGCACGCCCGTATCCTGTGGTTTCTCCCCCGTCCGACGCGTTGATCGGGCAATGTGTGGTCGTTTCGTGCTCGGTGGGCGGCGCGCCGGTCGCCGACGTCATCGGTTCCTCGGATGTCGCGGCGGCGCCCCGTAACCCGTGCGGCGTCCGGATTACGTCCGGCTCGGATGTCACTACCGGTTGGTGTGCGGTGCCCTCAGGGCTACGCGGGCTCCGCTCAAGAGCGTCGCGGCGCGGGCGTGTGATCCAGTATGGACAGCGTCAAGACAGCCGGACGGCGTCTTGTACGGTGCGGTGCACGGCTAGGTCGAGGTGACCGACCGCCCCGCGGCGATATCGTCTGGGCCGCTGTGCAGAGGTTCCCGCAACATCGTGATGTAGCCGACGTGAGGTCGTCTCCTCTCAGATGTGCCAGGATGCTGCAATGAGGTCCGTCGCGGTCCTTCCCGACACAAACATATGGCGGTATGTGGTGGACGCGGACGCCGTCGAAGTGATCCGTAAAGCAGCCAAGACCGCTGATGTTGACCTGGTCGCGTGTCCTGCTGTGGTTTACGAATGCCTACGGATGTCCGACATTCATTTGAGGCGGCGCCTAGCGAAGGCCCTTACGCGTAACGCCTGGCTGCGCCCAATGCCGGAGGCGTTCGTTGAGGCCGAGGAGCTTCGCGAGGAGATCACAAGGCTCCGTCCCGAGTGGCTTGTAGCACGACCAGAGACGCGCAACTGGCATCAAAATAGAAACGACTGGCGCAGCGGCTTCTGGCGGCGTGTGCGGCATCAGACGGATAAGATGGCGAGGATTGTATCTGCGGTCGATTATGGAAAGCTCGATCGCGCTCGCAATGAGGCGAAGGCTGCGCGAAGCACCGCTCGCGAGCTAGGACACAGGATAGAAGGACTTCGGCTGGACACCGCGCGATCCTGGTATCTGCGTAGGGTTCCTGGTTGGGATGGTGAGCCCTTCGAGGCGTGGCGCGGTCACAGCGAGGCGAATTGGTGGCAGGAGTTGATTCTACGACCTAGTCAGACCTCCCTCGACTGGTTGGAGCCATGGCTTCAGCTCAACCGTATCCGCTCCGAACGTCCCCAGTGGATCACCTTTTGGACTCGAGAATGTGCAAAAGAACGCCTGCCCCGTGAATGGCTCCGGTGGGCTATGGGGGAGGTTCAGTCCCTTCGCAAGGTGACCCCTGGAACGCCGGTAGACAACCAAATTGCCACCTATCTAGTCGACTACGACTATTTCGTGACCGGCGACCGAGCCTTTGCCGAATGCATCGAAGTGATCCGCCCTCACGCGCCAGCTCAAATCGCTGCAACCTCCGTTTCGCCGGCGGGCAAGGGCGCTGTAGATCATCTCCTTGAGCTGTTCGAGAATGTCGGCGACACCAATCGGACCCATCCTGAAGGCGACGCACGCAAGGTAACGGGCTTCTCGTGATCAGAGCAGGCTCGCAGTACTTCTTCAGGCGGTGCGGTTGCCGGACCGCCGGGACGTGCGCGCTGCTGCGCCGGCCGAGCGGGGCGTGGAACCCGCGACGAACGCTCCAGCTTTCGCCGGACATCGTACGATCGGGCTGTGCTCGGCCGGGGGGCCGTGCTGGGACGGGCTGCGGCCGCCAGCGCTCGTCGGCAACAGCCGGCAGTCGTTGACGCGCCGACTTCGCGCAGGCGGGAACGAGCCACAGCACCATATCCCGCCCGACAGTGAGCGGGGCAGGGTGTGGTGGGCGCCTCCAGCGTGTCCATTTTATCCGTTTTGTCCGTTCCTAAACCGCTGCCGAGGCCTCGAACGCAAGCCGTTGACCTGCGGTTGCCGCCCTTCCTGCTCCGACGATTCGGCGCTGGTGTTGGCGTGCTGGGCTCCACTGCTGGCGAAATGTCGGCCAAGATCCAAATTTGGACGGTCATCTATGCCGTATGGATGCCATCCCGGCTGGTGGGGCGGCCCCAGCGTGCGCGGAACGTGCTCGCCGGTCGGCGACCGCGTCGTCGTTCGCCGATTCCCTGGATGCCGCCGCACTGGCCCGGCCGGGGGTGCGACGATCGGGCCAACCGGGCCCCGGTGATCGTGGCCGCCGCCATGCACGCCGGTCGGCGTCCGCACGGGGGTGGGCGATGCAGATCAGGGCAGGCTCGCAGTACTTCTTCAAACGCTGTAGCTGTCGGACCGTCGGGGCGTGCCCGCGGCTGCGCCGGCCGAGCGGGGCGTGGAATCCGGGACACGGTCGCTGGCACTACCGGCTTGAGCTGCCGCCCGACCCGGCCGGCCGGCGCCGGCAGGTCCGCCGCGGCGGCTATCCCAGCCGCCGCGCCGCGCTCGCCGCCCGCGACCACGCCCGCGGCCTGCTCGACCTGGCCGCCGGTGATGCGACCGCGACCGCGGAGGTCGCTGGGCTGATCCTGGCCGCCCGGCATTGCCGGCCGCTGCCGCCGGTGGAGGCGGTCCGTCGCCGGCTGGGGGCCCGCCGGGCGCTCGGCGGGTCGACCACGGTGGCGGTGTACCTGGACCGCTGGCTGGCCCACCGGTTGGTGGACGAGAACACCCGCCGTACCTATTCCAGCCTGATCCACGCCCACCTGGTTCCACATCTCGGCGAGGTCGCGCTGGACCGGCTCCGGCTCGACGACATTCGCGGCATGTTCGCTGCCATCGAGGCCGCCAATGAGCAGGTCCGCGCCGCTCGCCGCTCCACCCACCCTGCGGTACGGGATTCGGTGCGCGGCCGGCGGGTCACCGGCCCGGGCACCTGCCACCGGATCCGGGCGGTGCTGCGCGTCGCGCTCAACGACGCGGTCGCCGACGGCCTGATCCCGACCAACCCGGCCACCGTCATCCGGCTGCGGCCGGCGCGGCTGGCCCGGCCGCTGGTGTGGACGCAGCCGCGGGTGGACCGCTGGCAGGATACCGGCGAGGTGCCCGGCCCGGTGATGGTGTGGACACCGGAGCAGACCGGGGTCTTCCTGGACCACGTCGCCAGATACGACCGCGACCTGTATCCGTTGCTGCACCTGGTCGCCCATACCGGCCTGCGCCGCGGCGAGGCCGTCGGCCTGCGCGAGGCCGACGCCCTGCTCGACCGGGCCGAGCTCGCTGTCACCCAGCAGGTCACCACCGCCGGTCGTGTGCTGCAGCGCAAGCCGCCGAAGAGCGGCGCCGGCAACCGCGTCGTCGCTCTCGACGCCGGCACCGTCGCGGTGCTGCGCGGCTACCGCGTTCACCGACCGTCCACTCGCGGCGGTGGGCTGTTCTTCGTCCGCGAGGACGGGCAGCCCTGGCACCCGGACGCGGTCAGCCGCCGCTTTCGCCGGCTGGTCGCCGACGCGGGCTTGCCGCCGGTGCGGCTGCACGACCTGCGGCACGGCGCCGCCACCCTCGCCCTGGCCGCCGGCGTCGACCTCAAGGTCGTCCAGGCCACCCTCGGCCACTCGACCATGAAACTGACCGCGGACACGTACACGAGCGTGCTGCCGGAACTCGCCCAGGCCGCGGCCGAAGCCGTCGCTGCGGCCATTCCACGACGATCACATTGGCGGCGTCTCGACGTGCCCGCACCGGGAGGCGGCGTCCCTGGGGCCGCCCAGCGATGGGGCATGAGACGCAACCCGCCAGGGCCCTCACGAGAGGCCAGCCCACCACGAGTTGGGTGCTGACGTCCATCTGACCGCGTTATGGGGCTTGATCCGTACGCGGTGCGATACGTACCGACGTCGTAGTGCCGATTGGGGGGACCGCGGCCCGAAGGCTCTGTCGGGCTGGCTGGCTTGCTAGCCACCAGGTGATCGTGGCGGCTGCAGTACGCCTCGATATGGAGCGATCGTGACAATAGTGCGACGAACGCTCCGTCCCTGGCCCACATTGCGAGGTAGACCCACGCGGTCCATATTTGGTAAGTCAGACCGCGTTGGAACCCGCGTTGGAACAAGTTCAGTCCATCTTGTCAGATGGGTGATGTGTGTGATCTGCGGGCGAGATGAGCGCGGCGACTAGCCCAGTAGGCTGCGGCGTGGTCAACAATGAGCCCGCGATGACCTTGCGGATCGATGGATGCACGATCCTGGTGTGTGCGGAGGCATCTATGAGATAGACGTGACCCGGACCGACGGGAACGGTCAACGGCGGGCCTGCCGCACGACCTCCCGATCCGCGATGTCCGGACCCACGCCCAGCGCGCAGGGGGCGTCGAGCAGGTGTCCGATGAGGCGGAGGCGGTCGCCCCCGAAATCCAGCGCGGCGTGGGCGGTGTTCTTCTTCGTCCTGGTGCCCAACTCCTTGGCGGCTAGGTCCAGCGGCTCGTCGTTCAAGTCGATCACCGTCTTCATATATTCGATTCTGTCGCCGAATATACGCGGAGCGCTGGCGAGCTCCGTAGGCCCTCGACGGCAGGTGGACGGTCAGCCGGGTAGCGATCAGCAAGGAGACACCGCTGCACAACTCGGCCAACGGGTATTCCGGCCGGTGGCCGACTCCGCGTTCAGAGCTAGGCAGGCTCGCCCGGTGATCATGGAGGCGGCACTGGCACTGGCGCTGAACCTCGACGGCCGGCCTACACCGGCCTGCTGCCCTGGGCCGCGTCGAGCGGCTCTGAACTCAACTGTCAACGGGTCGGTTCCCGCGATGCTCGCACTTTTGCTCATTTCCGCGAACGTGACGCGGCGTTCCCAATGGAGCGGCAGCACCCATCGCCGCGAGCGTGCTTGCACATCGGGCAGGTCCGCGCCGGTGGGGCCGGCCACGCAGCGGCAGAGAACGTGTTGCGCCAAGGCAAGGACCTGCCGCTGTTCAGGCAGCCTCAGGTGTATGCCTGGCCAGGAACTCGTCGATCGCCTGACGGATCAACCCTGAGCGTCCCGCCTTGTCGTTGCCCGCCAGCTCGTCCAAACGCTGAACGGCGGCCGTGGAGAGCCGTACTCCGGTCACGATCATCGGTACGCTCTCCGGGTTCGGCGCCGGACCGAGGTCCGGACCGACGGCAGCATCGCGCAACAGCTCCGAGATGTCCCCGCCGCTGTCGAAGTAGGCCACTAGCTCTTCCCGGCTCATCGTTCGCGGGTCCCGGTGCACTGTCATCGTGTCCCCTCCATCCACTGCTGACCTCTTCAGGCGTAGCCGGTCGCACCGCCAGGATGGCGTAGCTGTTGACCTCGCCAACCCGCTCGCACAACACCACGATCACCCGAGCCGAATCGGCCAAGCCAGCCACCGCCAGCAGCGGCGTCCCGACGTGGTTCTCGATCCGCTGGGTCGAGAACAGCGCCTCGATCGCCTCCCGCTCGGACACGCCGTGCCGTGCCGCTCGCCTTACCGGCCTCCGTCCAGCCGTACTCCCGCTCGGTCACACGGCCAGCGTACAACGCGTAAAACGTCCGCACATGACCGCGCCCCTCCCCGCTCCGATCACCGTCGCGCTATGCGGCACGGGGCTCGCGGCACGAGCGCGGCCGGTCAAGCGGTCGGCGCTGCCGCCACCGCCCACGACCAGCGGCTATGAGCGGACGTTCCGCGGCCGATCCGGGCGCTGCTGGAGCTGGAGCGCTGGGCCCGCCTGGTGCGATCACGCGTCGAAGGCGATCGTCCGTAGCGAGTTTGCCGCCTGGATCGACATCGACCGGTTGAGCACCATCTACCCCTTATATCCCTTTGCACATGAGCATCTGCACGTGCAGATGCTCGCTTGCATTTGCTTGCGTGCACAAGCACGATGGCGGCGTGGTCGGATCGAGACAGGGCCGTCTCTCTCGCCAGCGGGGCGGGAGCACGCGTGACACACGCCAGCAGCCGGCCGAAGACGGGCCCACGCTTACCGTGATCCTCGGCTTGCTGGCGGTAGAGGGCCTCTTGATGGCGTTCTCCATCTGCGCGGCGATACTGGGCCAGTCGAGTCTGGCCGTCATGGGCGGCACCGCCTTCGTCACTCTCGCCGGAGATATCGTCCGGCGGTTCCTGACCTACGGCACCGCCCGCCGAGAGCGACCCCCTGACACCGTCGAGGGACACCGGCCCGTCGAGCGAGCGGGCGGCAGTGGTATCTCTGGCGGATGACCGCGATGCGCCACATCGGGCCGATCAGCCGAAGGACGGATCGATGACCTCGCCGCCCGATGCCCGCTTCGGTGGCCCGACGGCACTACGGATGATTCTCGGCGCGCAGCTGCGCAGGCTGCGCGAAGCCAATGGCATCAGCCGCGAGCAGGCCGGGTGGGAGATCCGCGCGTCCGAGTCGAAGATCAGCCGGCTGGAGCTCGGGCGCGTGGGCTTCAAGGAGAGAGACGTTGCCGACCTGCTGACCTTGTACAACGTCGTCGACGGCACCGACCGCGCGGCGATCCTGTCTTTGGTGCGTCAAGCCAACAGTCCAGGGTGGTGGCACGAGTACACCGACATCCTCCCGTACTGGTTCTCGTCGTTCCTCGGCCTGGAGGCGGCGGCCGATCATATCGACACATATGAGACACAGCTCATTCCCGGGCTCCTTCAGACCAGGGACTATGCCCGCGCTGTCGTCCAGGGTGGAGACGCCGACGCCGACGACTCCTTCGATCTCGAGCGCCGCGTCGACGTGCGCATGACCCGCCAGCAAAGACTTGCCGCCGCGGACGGGCTACGGCTGCGGGCGGTCCTCGACGAGGCGGTGTTGCGGCGAGCCATCGGAGGCGCGGCGCTCATGCGTGCGCAGATAGCCGCCCTGATCGAGGCGTCGACACGACCCAACATCCGGCTCCATGTGCTTCCGTTTCGCACCGGCGTGCATTCGGCTCTCATCGGCTCGTTCACCATCCTGGGCTTCCCGGAGCCGGACATGCCAGATGTCGTGTACATCGAGCACGCCACCGGTGCGATCTACCTCGACCGTGCGAGTGACGTCGACACGTACCTCAGCGTGATGCGGCAGCTGGCGCACGAGGCCGAGCCATCGCAGCGGACAGCCGACCTTCTCCACAGGATCATGAAGGAGCTC
Organism: Phytohabitans maris; assembly: GCF_031085175.1. Taxonomy (GTDB): domain Bacteria; phylum Actinomycetota; class Actinomycetes; order Mycobacteriales; family Micromonosporaceae; genus Phytohabitans; species Phytohabitans maris. Next base: position 339,611 of record NZ_JAVHUY010000002.1, on the reverse strand, counting down.
TAGATCTCCGGGGTCGGGCCTAGTGTTCGGTCGTGTGAGGAACCGAGGGTCGACGAGCGGCATCCGGCGGATGTGGTGAGCGGGATGGTCGCCGAGGTGCTCCGGCTGGCCGAGACCTGGACGGTGTAGGACGGTGAGCCACTGCCCGTGGACGACCGGTTTCAAGCTCAGCCAAGATCGATCAGGTCGAAATAGCAAGTCGATGGCGGCAACTGCGGTGAGCCTGGAGAGAAGTGGCCGGGCGACGCCTACACCGCAGGCGCGTGGTCTGATGGACGTACTTCCATGGTCGCTATGTCATCTCGTCGTGGGCGGTTTGAGGTGGGATTGATTGTCATGGGCCCACGGCAGCGCTTCCCTGATGGCTTCGTACTGGGTGCGGGCGAGGCTTTTGGCTTCGGGTCCAGAGACGGTTTCGACCTCGAGCGTGAGCTCGATCGGCGCCACCGGTCTCTTGCGCCTGGTGCGACCGGTCGAAGGTAGCGCAGGCGTGGGTGGTTCGTCCGCGGTTGGCCGGGGGTTGGTCTGGACTGGTCGGAGCGTGGGTCCCCGATGTCGGTGTCGGCGGCCGCTTTCCGCGTGACTTCGAAACGCTCGCCGGGTCAGGGCGTCGGTCACTCGGTCGCGGCTCGTCCTGCGCGGTGCAAGATGGTAGAGCCGTCCCGGCGCCGGAGTTCAGGGCGGCCGCCAACGCGGTGCGTTGTTCCTGCGTCAGCGCCGCCGCCCCGTCGATGATCGCTTGCACGAACTCGTCGAGTTCACTGCCGCGCCTCTCACGACGGGCCGTCATGACGAGCCCTCCATGCGCGGGAAAGTGGTGAACAGAACTGCGGCTGGCGGTCGAGGCCCGCATACCCATCGCTTGGTAGATCGTCTCGTGGGACACCCACAACTCCGGCCGGTCGACGAACTCCAGGCGCAGCCACCGGCTGATCTGCACCGGCGACCACCGCTACCTTGGTTTCTCCCGGACGATCGCCCATAGCGGTGGCCAGGGCTGGCCCCAGGCCGGGCGAAGCCGGCCCGGTCGGGGCCGGCGGGCCCGTTCGTCGCGTGCAACCTGGCCATGCCCGCCACGCCCTCAGGCAGCCGCGCCTTGGCCAGCCGGCGGCCGGACACGTCCATCACCTCAACATCGTGGTGGTCCTGAGCCCAGTCATCTCCCACGAACAGCAACGCGTCTCCCACCTCTCGAACCGGCCACCACAGGCAGCCAGGCGCAGAACCATCAGGGACCTAATGAAGCAGTGCTCACGCCACAACAGGCGGGCACGACATCCCATCAGCGATCAACTCTCCACACCGACCGGCAGCGGCACCATCTTTCATCAGGACCCCACGTCCAGGAGCACAAAGTGCTCGTCCGCCGGCGGCTACCTACCCCACCATGAGTCTGCCGGACGGCTCACTCCCAGAACTCAATAGGAGACCCCGGCTACCGCACGCTCAGCTTTACCAGGGCATAGGAAACCGTCGTCGAGCCGTCTGCTTCACGACAGCCTGATCGCCGAGGATCCGAGCCTGATCGGGTTGGGGCGATCTGGTGTTGAGACAAGCGGAGCGGCGGCAACCGCGTCCCGGCCGGCTGGACCTGCTCCTGGTAGATCCGGACGAGCCCACCCGATAGGAGGTGGAGATCCAGTTCGGTCCACCGACGAGGCGCACATCATCCGCAACGTCGAGTATGGGGGACGTCGCGCCTACGGCTTGATCGTGTTGCTCCTTGGTCGCCGGTGAGTTCGTGTGCTGGCCGGCCCGTGGTTGGCCAGCGGCCAGGCCGGTCTGTTCTTGGCGGCCACGCGTGCCGTCGGGCGGCTTTCGTGGTGGTGAGGGTGATCTTTTGTGTGGAGGTCGGAAAGCTGGCGTTGAGGTCGTTGTTGTGTGTCCTTGGGTCAGGTGCTGATTCCTCCTCTTGAATATTGACATCAATCTCCACTACGGAGTGGGATGCCTCGACTGCGCATGGTTATCGTCTGGGGAGGACGTTGTGCCTGGTGGCCGTGGCGTTTGGCAGGTTTCTGTCGTTTTTGGACGGCTGGCTCGTCTGTCTTTCCTGTCGGTTCTCGTCCTCGTCGCGTCGATGCTGGTGGTCCTGCCGCTGGAGCCGGCGGTGGCTGCTCCGGTGGTGGCTTCCTGTGTGGACGCGCAGTCGCAGATAGGTGCGGCGCGGGAGATGGCGGCGCGGTGTGGGCGTCGGGTGGAGGTTCTGGACGGGCGGACCGAGTTCTCGCAGACGTTTTTGAACCCGGACGGCTCGGAGACGCTTGAGGAGAGCATCGAGCCGGTCCGGGTGCGTAGGGGCGGGTCGTGGGTGCCGGTCGATACGACCCTTAAGGTTGGTCCGGAGGGGATCGTGCCGCGGGCTGCGGCTGTGCCGGTCGTGTTCTCGGCTGGTGGTGACGGGCGGCTGGCCCGGGTTGCGCGGGGTGACCGTGAGCTTGGGATGACGTGGCCGGGTCGTCTGCCGGCGCCGAAGGTTATGGGGAGTACCGCCACCTATCCTGATGTGCTGCCCGGTGTGGACCTGCGGGTGACCGCCCAGGCGGCCGGCTTCTCTGAGGTTCTGGTGGTGCGCACCCGGGAGGCTGCGGCCAACCCGAGACTGGCCTCGCTCCGGTTTGGTTTGGCCACGCGTGGGGTGAGCGTGCGCACGGCTGAGGGTGGCGGCCTCGTGGCCCGCGACGAGGAAGGTCGGGAGGTGTTCTCGGCTCCGGCGCCCTTGATGTGGGACTCCTCGGTGGAGGCGCCGGACAAGGGTGTGACCGCGCAGCGCGCCCAGCCGAAGGGGACCGGCGCTGAGCCGCCGGGGATCTCGGCGCGGGACGGGCGGCGGTTGGCTGTGATGCCGGTGCGGGTGGAGAACGGCGGCCTGATCATTACGCCGGATCAGAAGATCCTGGCCGACCCGGCGGCGAGGCTGCCAATCTTCATCGACCCGTCGTGGACTGCGAGTCTGTCGGGTAGTGCGTGGACGTCGGTGTGGAGCAAGTCGCCGTCGAGTTCCTTCTGGCAGAACTCGTCCGCTTTGCAGAATGGGTCGACGTACGGCTCGGCGGGTGCGGGGCGGACCGAGGACTGCTCGGGCTGCGCCGACCACATTGTCCGGTCGCTGTTTCGGATGGACACCACGAAGGTGCGGGGCAAGCAGATCCTGGCTGCCGAGTTTCGGATCGAGCAGCGGCATGCCTGGACGTGCAGCCCGAAGTCGAATGCCAAGCTGTGGCTGACCGGCGCCATCTCGTCGGGTACGACGTGGAACAGGCAGCCGACGTGGTACGGCGACCAGACCGCGCAGACCGCCGCCAACCGCAAGGTCGGCGCCGCGCATGGTTGTGCCGGCACGGGCACGGTCGAGTTCAACGTGAAGTCGATGGTGACCAAGGCCGCGGCTGGCAAGTGGACCACGCTGACCGTGGGGTTGCGCGCGCTCGACGAGGGCAGCAAGAACCAGTGGAAGCGGTTCAACCATTCCTCACCGAAGCTTGCGATCACGTACAACACGCCGCCGAACGCGCCGGGCAGCCGGTTCTCGGACGCCAAGGACTGCGCGACCGGCACGGCCCGGCCGTATGTGCGTACGCTCACGCCGGCGCTGGCCGGCAAGCAGAGCGACCCGGACGGCGACCAGGGCCTCACGACGTCGTTCTACTGGTGGCCGTCGGGTGGGTCGCGGAGCGAGACGAACAAGGTCTCGAAGGCCGCGGGCAACAACACGTCGGTGGCCGCGACGGTGCCTGCCGGTCGGCTCGCCGACGGTGGAACGTACGTGTGGCAGGCGCGGACCGCGGACGCTCACTCGAGTGGGGCCTGGTCGGCGACCTGCGAGTTCACTGTGGACGTCACAGCGCCGGGGGCGCCGTCCGACGTGACGTCCGCGGACTATCCGGAGGACTCACCGACGACACCGGCGCGCGGAGGGGTGGGCCTGGCGGGCGAGTTCGAGTTCTCGCCGCCGTCGGCTGGGGCCAGCGAGGTCGTCGGGTATGCCTGGTCGCTGGACGACAGCGTGCAGCCCTCAGCCGCCACCCAGGTGACCGCGACGGCGGCGCATACCGCCACGGTCACGTTCACTCCGGTGCGGGACGGTGTGCACACGATGTATGTGTGGGCCAGGGACCGGGCGGGCTGGTACACGCCGAGCGCTGTGCCGTACACGTTCAAGGTGAAGGCGGGTGCGGGGCCGGCGGCGCACTGGATGTTCGACGAGGCGAGCGGGAACGCCGCCGACGCCACCGGTCACGGCAACACGGTCACGCCCTCGGCGGGCGTGACCCGTACGCCGGGGCGATCCGGCGTGGGCAAGGCGCTGGACTTCAACGGTTCCGCGCAGGCGTTGACGGGTGGTCCGGTGATGACGCCCCACCCGGACACCGAGGTGCCGATCCAGGTGCGTACCGACTCCAGCTTCACTGTGACGGCTTGGGTGCGGGTGCCCAGCACGACGGGTGTGACGGGTATCCGCACGGCGGTGGCGGCGGATGCCACCCGCCGCTCGCCGTTCATGCTGGCCTACCACGGCGACGTGAACAAGTGGCGGTTCAGCATGACCGATGCCGATTCGGACAGCAGCGGTCTGTACCACGCGTACTCCGACGCGACAGCGGCCGCGGGTAGGTGGACGCACCTGGCCGGCGTCTTCGACGTCTCCACCAGGCAGATGAAGATCTACGTCAACGGTCAGCTTCAGTCGTCGACCGCGACACTGCCGAGCGCGTTCAACACCTCCGGGGTGCTCACCATCGGCCGACGTATGTGGAACGGCGGCGCCGACAGCTTCTTCACCGGCTCGGTTGACGAGGTGCGCCTCTACAACTATGCAGTGCCGGCCGCTCAGCTTCTTGCGCTGGCGTTGCCGCTGCCGCCGTCGATCACCCTGCCCGGCGGCGACAGCGTGCCGGTCGGGACCGCCGCCACCGCGGTCATCGGGGCGGGCGGCGACACGAACGTCACGTCCTACAAGTACAGCATCGGGTCCACTGCCCTGAACCAGATCGGGACTGCGACGAACCCGGGTGCAACGGTGACAATCCCGTTGCCGACAGCGGATCCCGGCACGGTCAGCGTGTACGCGGTCGCGGTCGACGGCAGTGGCCGGCAGTCGCCGACCTACCAGGTGGCTCAGCTGAGGGTGGTGGCTCCGGCCACGCTGTCGGGGTTCGTCACCGATGCCGACTTCAACCCGCTGCCTGGGGCTGTGGTGACGGTGGAGTCGACTGGACGGTCAGCGGCCGCCGTGGCCGACGGTTCGTACACGGTCAGCGGCTTCTCCGCCGGTACGTACACGGTGCGGGCCGCATATGGTGGCGCCTGCGGCCTGGTGGCCGTCCTGCCCGGCGTCGAGATCAGCGGTGACACGCTGCTGGATCTGATGCTGACCCCGGTCACCGACGGGCTCGGCTACACCTGCGCCACGCAGAACACCGCGTTCAGCCCGGTGAACGACACCGTGCTCGCGCTGGCCGGTGACGACGCGGTGGCACAGGTGGGCATTCCGTTCGCGTTCCCGTTCTACGGCGCCAGCTACCGCAGCGCGTGGGTGGACACCAACGGCATGCTCTCGTTCACCGATCCCGGCGGCTCCCACCCGTACGACGGCACGACGCTGCCCGCGCCGGCCGAGCCGAACGCCGTCGTAGCCCCGTTCTGGGACGACCTGGTCGTGGACGCGCAGTCAAGCGTGCGCACCGCCGCCACCGGCACCGGCGAGGCCGCCCGGTTCACCGTGGAGTGGCGCAACGTGCACCGCAAGGACTCCACCACGCAGCGGCTGTCGTTCGAGGTGACCCTGGCCCCGGACGGCACCGTCACGACCAACTACGACAGCCTCGACAACGACGCCGAACGCGGCATTGAGGCGGCGGTCGGCATCGAGGCACCAGCCGGCGAGGACGGGTTCACCTTCTCCCGCAACCAGGCCGCGCTGACCAGCGGGCGGGCCGTCGTGTTCGACCACCCGGAGGCGCAGAGCCCGATCGACGTGTACGACCTGTCCGGCACGCTGGTCAACGCCTCCGGGACACCCGTGGTCGGGGCAACGGTGACGCTCGACCCGTCCGGCCTGACCACCACGACCGGGGCCGGCGGCGCGTGGCGGTTCGACGACCTGGTCGCCGACAGCTACACCGTCACCTCCACCGTCGGAGGACGATGCCGCAGCATGGCCCGTGCCCAGGTCGAACTGGCCGGCGACACCGTGCGCAACCTCCAGCTGGGCCCCGACCACGGCGGCCTGGGCTATGCCTGCGCCACCGGCGCGGCGAGCTTCGTGCCCGCCACGACCGTGCTCCCGCTCACCGGTGACGACGCGGCGACCCAGGTCACCATGCCGTTCCCCATCACCTTCCACGGCCGCCAATACACCACCGGATGGGTACACACGAACGGGATGGTCAGCTTCGGCGACGTCTCCGGCCTCCCGGACACCTACGCCAACCCGACGATGCCCACCGCGGCCGCGCCCAACGCGGTGGTGGCACCGTTCTGGGACGACTTCCAGGTGGACGCCCCCGCGAGCGTGCTGACCCTGACCCAGGGGGCCGCGCCCAACCGCTCGTTTGCCGTGGAATGGCGCAACGTCGGCTTCCGCCCCAGCAGCGCGGAGCGGGTCACCTTCGAGGTGATCTTCCACGAGGACGGGCGGATCGCGTTCCACTACGGCCCCGGGATGACCTCACCGACCCAGCAGGGCGGCGCCGCCACCATCGGCTTGGAGAACGCCTCCGGAACCGTGGCCGCCCTGTACTCCTTCCACGAGGCGACATTCCTGTCCAACTCGTCCATCGTCTACACACCGGCACCGGCGGGAACGGTGAGCGGCACTCTGACCACCGCCGTCACCGGTATGCCGGTATCCGGGGCCACGGTCACGCTCAACCCGGGCGGGCGCACCGCCACCACCGGCGCCGACGGCGGCTTCCAGCTCACCGGCCTGCCGGTCGGCGAGTACACCCTGGCCGCGTCCACCGGCGACAACCGGTGCGCCGGCCAGTACGCCAAGCAGACGATCAACCACCCCGGCGGAACCTCCGATGTGGACCTGTCGCTCATGCTCGACGGCGACGAGTTCGGCTACGAGTGCGCGGCCGGGCCGCAGACGTTCGTCCCCGGTGACATCACCGAGGGCTGGACCGGCGACGAGACCGTGTGGCAGAAGAACCCGCCCTTCCCGGTCAAGCTCTACGGCAACACCTACACCTCGGCGTGGATCAGCGCCAACGGCCTGGTCAGCTTCAAGGACCCGACCTTCTTCGGCTGGATCGGCTCCATCCCCAGCCCCATCCCGTCACCGGCGGCCGAGGGCGTGCCCAACGCCGCGGTCTACGTCCACTGGGACGACTGGGTGGTCGACTCCCAAGCCCGCATCGCCACCAAGGTCTCCGGCACCACCCCGAACCGGCAGTGGGTGGTGGAGTGGCGCAACGTCCACCACTTCGAGGACCCCACCGCACGCGCCACGTTCGAGGTCATCTTCCACGAGAACGGCGCCATCACCTTCGCCTACGCCGACATCACCGCCACCAGCGGGCTGGAACGCGGCTCCGGCGCCATGGTCGGCATCGAGAACGCCTCCGGCACCATCGGCTTCCAGTACCTCTTCAAAGAGACGTGGCTCGCCTCCGGCCAGGGCGTCTCCTTCACCCCCACCCCACCGGGCGCCGGCACCGTCAGCGGCACGGTCACCTGCCAGGACAGCCCGGTCCCCGGCGCCACCGTCGCCGTGTCCGGCCAAAGCGCGACCACCGGCGCGGACGGCGGCTACGAGTTCCCGAACCTGCCCGCCGGCACCTACGCGGTCGTCGCGACACTCCCGTCCGGTAACTGCCGAGGCTCCAAGGTCACCCAGATCACCGTCGGCACCAACACGCAGATCGACGCCGACTTCCCCGCCGGCGTCACGGCCAGCGGCGCCGGATACACCCTCGCCGAACAGGCCGTGCCATACACACCCATCGGCGGCACCGTCCTACCACTGACCGGCGACGAAGCGTACGGCCAGGTCTCCCTGCCGTTCCCGGTCACCCTGTACGGGCAGTCGTACAACACCGGATGGGTCGACACCAACGGCCTGGTCGCCTTCATCGACCCCGGCGAACCCTCCTCCGACGCCTGGCCCATCCCCTCACCAGAAGGACCAGAGGAACCGAACGCCGCCATATACCCCTTCTGGCACGACTGGGTCGTCGACACCAACGCCAGCATCCGCACCGCCACCGCAGGCACCGCACCGAACCGGCAGTACATCGTCGAATGGCGCAACGTCCACTCCTACGAAGACCCAACCACCCGCGTCACATTCCAACTGATCCTCGACGAGACCGGCGGCTTCCGATTCGCCTACGCCGACATCGACGGCACCTACCTCGAACTCGGCGGCGGCGCCACCATCGGCATCGAAAACGCCGACGGCACCATCGCACTGCAATACACCTACCGCCAGCCGGTCCTACGCCCCGGCACCGGCATCCGCATCACCCCACCCACGTCCTGACCCCGCGAAGCCCCAGACGTCTCGGAGGTACCGGTGAACGTGCGTACCCGTCGGCGTGCCCACCGCACGCTCGCCGCCGCCACCACGGTGGTGGTCGTCCTGGGCTTGGCGGCGTTACCAGCACAGGCCGAACCGGCGCCGCCGCAGTACACGCCGCTCGCCGCCGAGCCGCCCCGATCGGTGCCGGTGACCGGGATTCCGTCCGCTTCACTCCCGCGCCGCACAGCGCCGGACCCGGGCGTCAAACCGGCGCCGGTGTGGCCCGAGCCGGGAAGCGCGACCGTGCCGACGACGACCGCAGCCAAGTCGGCCCCGGCGCGTGCCGGAACACTACCCGTGCGGGTAACTGCTCCGGCACGTGGCCAGGCCAGGTCCGTCGAGGTGCCCGCGAGCGTCCAGATCGAGGTGCTCGATCGCGCGGCGACCGGCAGGGCCGGGGTGACGGGCGTGTTGCTCCGGGCCAGCCGTGCCGACGGAAAGGCAGGGGGCGGGGCTGTCGATCTCACCGTTGACTATGGACGATTCAAGACGGCGTACGGCGGTGACTGGGCCTCACGCCTGCGTCTCGTGCGGTTGCCCGAGTGCGCGCTGAGGGCACCGCACCGGCGAGGATGCGCGGGCGAGCCGCTGCCCACCCGCAACGACCCGGCCGCTGGCACCGTCACGGCCGAGGTGCCGATGAGCCCTTCCACGCTGATAGCTCTGGCGGCGGCGCCGTCCGGCCAGGCCGGCGACCTCACTGCCACGTCGCTGCAGGCCTCGTCGACCTGGACCGCGGGCGGCAGCTCCGGCGACTTCACCTGGTCGTACCCCATGCGGATCCCGCCAGCCCCTGGAGCGGTGGCACCGACCGTCGGGCTGTCCTACTCGTCCCAGTCGGTGGACGGCCGGCACGCGGCCTCCAACAACCAGCCGTCCTGGGTGGGTGAGGGATTCGAGACCACCACGGGCGGGTTCATCGAGCGCCGGTACGAAAGCTGCGCGGAGGACACCGAAGGCGGGGCGAACAACACCGACGAGACCGGTGAGCAGTGCTGGGCCACGGACAACGCCACCATCTCGCTGGCCGGCAGCTCCGGTGAACTGATCTTCAACGCCACCGAAGGCCGGTGGCACCTGCGCAACGACGACGGTACGCGTATCCAGCGGCTGACCGGGGCGGACAATGGCGCCCGCAACGGGGAGTACTGGATCGTCACCAAGCCCGACGGCACTCAGTACTGGTTCGGCAAGCACAAACTGCCCGGCTGGAGCGCCAACAAGCCGGTGACCAACTCGACATGGACCGCGCCGGTCTTCGGCAACCACCCGAACGAGCCGTGCAACGCGGCCGACTTCGACAACTCCGGCTGCACCCAGGCGTGGCGGTGGAACCTCGACTACGTCGTCGACGTGCACGGCAACTCCGCGTCGTACTGGTACAGGACCGAGACGAACAAGTACGCGCACGACTTCGAGAACAACGAGGGCGTCAGCTACATCCGCGACGGCTACCTAGACCACGTCGAATACGGCACGCGGTACAACAAGGTCACGGAGGTGGACAGCACCTTCACCGCCACCGCGCCGGCCCGCGTCGACTTCGCCGCGGCCAACCGGTGCCTGTCGAGCTGTGCAACACACGACGAGGTGCACTGGCCGGACACTCCCTGGGACCAGGAGTGCACAGGCTCGACATGCGAGACCTACAGCCCGACCTTCTGGTCGACCAAGCGGCTCGCCTCGATCACGACCCGGATCTGGGACGGCTCCCAGTACGACGACGTCGAGCGGTGGACGCTCACCCACACCTTCCCCGACCCCGGCGACGGCACGCGGGCCGGACTGTGGCTGTCAAGGCTCTCACACCAGGGACTGGTCGGCACTGCGGCAAGCGTGCCGGACGTGGAGTTCTCCCACCTCCAGCTACGAAACCGGGTAGACGTCACCGGAGACTTCGCCGCCGCGATGAGATGGATGCGGATCGACGAGATTCGCTACGAGTCCGGCGGCACGATCAACGTGAACTACTACCCGGAGGACTGCGCCGCGGGCAGCCGGATGCCGTCCTCTCCGGCCTCTAACACGCTGCGCTGCTATCCCGTGCGCTGGACACCGGAGGGCTACCAGGACCCGGTCACCGATTACTTCCACAAGTACGTCGTGCACACCATCGACGAAGAGGACCACACCGGCGGCGTAGAGCCCAAGGGCAGCCCGCCCGTCCGGCACACGTACAGCTACCTCGGCGACCCGGCGTGGCACTACAGCGACGACGACGGCCTCATCGAGAAGAACGACAAGACCTGGTCGGGCTGGCGCGGATACGCGAAGGTCGGTGTCACCACCGGCGACGGCGGCGAGCGCACGTACACCGAGAACACGTACTTCCGTGGCATGCACGGCGACCGCGCGGCGTCCGGCACGCGCAACGTGCCGGTCACGGGCACGGGAGTCCCGACGGTCAACGACGAGGACGCGTATGCGGGCATGGCCCGTGAGACAACCGTCCACAACGGCGCCGACGCGAACGGGCCCGTCGTATCCAAGCAGGTCGTCGAGCCGTGGCGGTCAGCGCCCACCGCAACGCGGACCGTCAACGGCGACCTCGTGGAGGCCCGGTTCACCGGCACGCTGGCAACCCACGAGCGGACGACCCTCGACGGTGGACGCGCGCCCCGCGTGCGATCGCTGCGCAACACGATGGACGCCCTTGGCATGGTGATCGCGGTCGACGACTCCGGGGACGCCGGCACACCCGGCGACGAGACATGCGCCAAGAGCACGTTCGAGCCGCGTAACCGCGACGTCTGGCTGATGAACGTACCTCACAGAAACGAGTCCTACTCGGTGAGCTGCACCGCCGCGGCGAACCCCGCCACGCTCACCGCGGACGACGTGATATCCGACTCCCGGATCTCGTTCGACGGCAAGCCCTACGGCACCGCCCCGGATCGCGGACTCGCCACCACCACCGAGGCGATGGTGGGCTGGACCGCTGGCACCACCACGTACGACATCATCAGCACCGCCGAATACGACTCCAGCGGCCGCGTCACCGCATCACGCGACGCCCTGGACAACCTCACCAGGACCGACTACCTGCCAGCAGAAAGCGGCCTGGTCACGCAGACCACCGTCACCAACGCGCTCAACCACCGCGTCATCACGACCGTGAACCCCGCATGGGGGCTGGCGACCTCCACACTGGACGCCAACGACAAACGCACGGACCTGGCATACGACGCCCTCGGCCGGCTCACCCACGTCTGGCTCCCCGGCCGGGACAAGAACACCCAGACGGCCAACACCACGTTCGCGTACCAGATCAGCAACACCGTCCCGAGCGTCGTCGTCACCAGCAAGCTCAACGCCGCCGCACGATACGTGACCAGCTACACGCTCTACGACGGCCTGCTACGACAACGCCAGACCCAGGTCCCCTCCGTGTCAGGCGGTCGCCTCCTGACGGACGTCTTCTACGACACTGCGGGCCGAAAGTCGCGCGAGCACGGAGCCTACTTCAACAGCGTGCCGCCGTCGGCACAGCTGGACACGGCCACCGACCGGCAGGACGTGCCCAACCAGACACGAACCGTCTACGACGGCGCCGGCCGGGTCATCGCCTCCATCTTCCAGCCAAACACCATCGAACGCTGGCGCACCACCACCGCCTACGGCGGCGACCGCACCGACATCACACCACCGGACGGCGGCACGGCGACATCCACGATCACCGACGCCCTCGGGCGCACCGTCGCCATCCGCCAGTACGAGGCCGCCACCCCGACCGGTGCCTTCGACGCCACCACGTACACGTTCAATCGCAAGGGCAAGCTCGCGAAGGTCACCGACGCGTCCGGCAACGCATGGACCTACACGTACAACCTGCGCGGCCACCAGGTCACCGCCACCGATCCGGACAAGGGCACCACGATCAGCACCTACGACGACGCCGGTCGCGAATCGTCAGCCACCGACGCCAGGGGCAAGAAGCTCATCTACGGATACGACGCCCTGGGCCGCCGCACCTCCGTCGCCGAATCGGGCGTGGGCACTCGCGCCCGCTGGACCTACGACACCATCGCCAAGGGGTACCTCACCCAGGCGGTACGGTTCGTTGGCACCGCCAACTACACCTCCCGGATCACCGAGTACGACGACGCCTACCGACCCACCAGCCAAGAGATCGTCATCCCGGCGACCGAGACCGGACTTGGCGGCACCTACGCCTTCGGCTCCGACTACAACGTCGACGGCAGCGCCCGTTCGCAGGACTATCCCGCAGTAGCTGACCTGCCGCTGGAATCCGTCCAGTACCACTACGACGAGATCACCGGCCTGGCGACCCACTCGTCCAGCACATACCAGGGCGCGGCGCTCAGCTACGTCTCGGCCACCGCGTACAACGAACTCGGCCAAGTCAACCAGCTCACCCTGTACACCGGCAAGTTCTCCGGCCTCGGCACTCGCGTCTACCGGTACTTTACCCACGATCTCGCCACGGGCCGGCTCACCGGCGTCCGCACCGACCGCGAGACCATCTCTCCCTTCACGCTCAACAACACCCAGTACGGCTACGACGACGCGGGCAACATCGAGAAGATCGACGACGTCGCCGCCGGCGATACCCAGTGCTACCAGTACGACCACCTGCGTCGCATGACCCAGGCATGGACACCGTCCTCCGGCGACTGCGCGGCCAACCCCACCACCGCTGGACTCGGCGGGCCGGCCCGCTACTGGCAAGCGTGGGCATACGAAAAGAACGGCAACCGCAAGACCCAGACCGACTACGCCACGACCCCTGGCGGAGCCGACAAGACCACCAGCTACCACTACCCGGCTGACGGAGCCGAGCGGCCGCACGCCCTTACCGGCACGACAACCACCGTCGGAAGCACCACCACGACCGCGTCCTACACCTACGACGCCGCCGGCAACACCCTCACCAGACCCACACCATCGGCAGGCACCCAGACGCTCACCTGGGACTCCGAAGACCGGCTGGCGACAAGCACCGACACCACCGGCGTCACCACCTACATATACGGCGCCGACGGCAACCGGCTGATCCGCCGCGACCCCACCGGCAAGACCCTCTACCTGCCCGGCCAGGAAATCCGCTACACCACCAGCACCGGCGCCAAGACCGCCACCCGCTACTACACCTTCGGCGACATGCCGATCGCCTCCCGCACCGGCGTCGGGTTGACCTGGCTCTCCATGGACCACCAGGGCACCGCGACAACGGCCGTCGACGCGACCACCCAGCAGGCGATCCTCCGCCGGCAGACCCCGTTCGGCGCACCCCGCGGTTCAACCGTCACCTGGCCCAACAGCGAAGGATTCGTCGGCGGCACCGCCGACAACACCGGTCTCACTCACCTGGACGCGCGTGAGTACGACCCGCAGGTCGGCCGGTTCATCTCGGTCGATCCGGTCCAGGACCTGAACGATCCCCAGCAATGGAACGCTTACGTCTACGCCAACAACAACCCCATCACGTTCAGCGACCCAGACGGACGCGTACTGATCGGCGACGACTACGGCCTAGTCAAGGCGATCCCACAGCCGGACGGCAGCTCAAAGATCGTCGACAACCGGCCCAAGCCACTCTCACCACAGGAAAAACAACGCGTTGAGTGGATCCGCGAATACTACGACGCCGAGGCCGAGGCCAAGAAGAAGTGGAAAGCCTACCTGAAAGAGTCGGCGACCGGCGACCCCGCTGACCTGCCACAAGACCTATACCTGCAATACCAGACCGTCATCGACAAAGAATTCTGCGACCGGGTCCCGAACTGCATCGAGGCGATCAAATACTTCGCATCGATCGCCACCGTCGTCGGCATCAACACTCCCGAGGTCTTCGGACCGGACACCCCGGAGCGACCCGGATACGCCAAACGAACCGAATCCCGAAACCTTGTACGCGAGGCCGTAGACCGGCAACTAGCCAAGGGCTGGGACAGGCTCATTCAGGAGAACCTCGGTCCAAAAGAGCAAGAGCAGTACTACCAAGAGATCGAGGATGGCGACTTCAAGAAGTCGCGACGGTGGCTAGGTACCGCTTTGCACAACGCAGTGGCAGACGACCTTGAAGTAACGCACGGCACGCGCTTCCAAACCTTCCGCTCACATAACCCTGACTGGTTGGACAAGAAGACAGGCGTACGAGTCGAGTTGACCACCAGACCAGGCTTCCTGGAGCACTGGAGGCGCCCGAATCCCGCCTACCGGACAGCGACGTACGTGTTCTATCCTCGCCCAGGGCGGCTGCCTGGCCGCCCACGCTAAGTCCGGCCACGGGAGGACGTGTGGCACCGCGACGACCAGCAGGATCCGCCGGCGAGGAGCTGACACTGGAAGGTGTTGACCTGACCGAGGCTGACTTCGCACTCCGCCGTATCCGGTACCTCGCGGTCGCCGGGAGTAGGTTCACCCGCTGCGACTTCAGCGGCATCCGGGTCGCCCAAGGCGGCACCTTCGGCGCAGGCGGCGAGTACAGCGAGTACATCGACTGCATGTTCGACAAGGCGCGGCTGAAGCACATGCGCTCCGGCCGGGCAACCTTTGTCCGTTGCTCCTTCCGTGACGTACTGGTGGACGGTCTCCACTGTCAAGGCGGTGGCGAGTTCATCGACTGCATATTCTCCGGTACCCTGAAGGACGCGATCTTCATCGGCAAGGTGCTGCGATACGAGGGCATGGTGCCCAACCCCAAAGAGGAGCTGGAGTTTCGTGGGAACGACTTCAGTGCGGCCAAGCTGGACAACATCGCGTTCCGTAACGGGATCGACCTGAACCAACAGCGATTTCCGAGCGGACCGGACCATCTCGTCGTTCCTGACGCGACGCGGGTGCTACCACGGGCAATGGAGATCATCGACGGCTGGCCGAATGATGGGCGGGACAAGCGGCGAGCCCGGATAAAGCTCCGCGTAGCGCTGGAGGACGCTGAATCCGGGCAGCAGAACGTCTTCCTAGGTCTTGCGGACCAAAAGGACCCGACGCTTGGCCCAGCCGTGGCGGATGCCGTAGCCCAAGCCGTGGCCGAGCTGAAAAGCTGATCCTTCTCGAGCGCTCGCGTAGCACTCGGCAGAGCATCGATTGTTCCGACGCTCGGAGGTGCGTCATCGGACCTGGCGGCGTCTGCTGCTGAATGACACCGCTTGCAGCATCGGCGCTTGGCGCACCTACGGGCCGCTCGGCTGCGCCGAGTGCGACGCGACGTCCAGCTTCGTCCCACAGACTGCGATCTCGGTGTACCCCGGACGCCTACCCGTTGGTCGATCGGGCTCATCCTCAAAAGGCACCCATTGCGTGTGACTTGCGGCTATCGCCTCTTCTGGGCGAACCGCCAGAATGGTACATACCACCCAAAGGCTACGTGCGAACCTCCTGCCGACAATGCCGGAACGTTCATGACGCCCGACTCTCGAACTGTGAACGCACCATAGTGTCCCTTATGGATAGTGGCTGGGTGATCCAGTGGTCCAACGGGGGGAATGCTGGGCGTCACCCGTTACGCCGCTGATCACCCGTGCCGAAAGCTACCTGCTGCGGAAGGCTGAGCGTCGGCCGGGGCCGTTGTGTGGCTTGGCCTGCTCCACGCTCGGCGACCGGGCAACGGAGGTCCCAGCCGGCCGTAGGCAACGAATCCGGCCAAGACGTGGCTGGCGTGGAAGCCAGGCGGGGCCGTGACAGTGGGATCGCAGCCGATCGGTTGAGCTATCCCGAGATTCCGGTCGCTGAACGGCGTGTCAGCCGGGTGTTCGGCCGCTCCCGCGCAGGCGTAGCGCCTGAGCCCAGGCCTGCGAATCGCTGAGCGTCGAGACCCGTAGCAGCTTGACAATTTGTCGACAAACCTGTCCGTGCCGGGCGGGCGGTACTCTACTGCCCTGTGTCGGTCAGCGAGATCCACGGGCATGCTGCCGGCTTCCGGCTGGCCGAGATACCGAAACAGGTCGCAATGAAGCGATCACCGGCGTGGAGACGAAGCGTGAGGAGTCGGCGTGATGGAGGAACGGAGCGCTGCCAGAAACGGATGGCTGTTCATCCAATTCATGCGCGACCTTCTCGCTGCGTGGCCTGGCGTCTCCGATATCGAGGCCGAGCGGGGCACGCCTGGATCGGCTGATATCGACGCTGACTTCGTGGCAAAGTTCGAGAGCCGGCCGCTGCTGGTCGAGGCGAAGTCCCAGACGCCGCAGACCACTCACCGGCTACAACAACTTGTCGAGCAGCTTCGGGCAGCGGGCACGGCGTATCAGCAGCATCACGGCCCACAACATCAACCACGACTCGTTCTTGCCTTCCCGGGCGTTCTGTTGCCCCAGCGTCATGCGAAGGTCCAGGACGCTGGCGTAGAGATATGGGACGGAGAACGCCTGCAGCGCATGGCCCGCAGGGTTGGCGTGACCACACCAGCGTTCTTGGCCGTCCCGGAGGAGGAACGACCCGCCGAGCGCGAGCCTGCCGACGAACTGCGACGCCGCCTGATCGCGATCCCGAAGGGCAAGGGCGGCGCGTCGGCCTTCGAGCAGTTCGCCGAAGACGTGCTCAATCTGCTGTTCGTGCCACCGCTGAACACGGTCATCCCGCAAAGCAGCAACGAGAACGGCGTCAACCGCCGAGACCTCGTGCTGCCCAACTACGCGCCGGCTGACACTTTTTGGGGCTTTCTTCGCCTGCACTACCGCGGTGACTTCATCGTCGCCGAGGCCAAGAACTACAGCGCCCCCATCAAGAAGGAACAGGTGCTGCAGCTGGCGAACTACCTCAGCCACCACGGCACCGGCTTGGTCGGCATGCTGCTCACCCGTATCGGCCTTGCCCAGGACGCACGGTGGACAAGCCGCGAACAATGGCTGCTCTACAACAAGCTCATCATCGGCCTCGGAGACGACGACTACCACCAGATGCTGCTCACCCACCGCGCCGGCGGCGACCCCGCAGAGCTCGTCCGACAACGCATCGAGGACTTCCGACTACGGATCTGACCACGGTCGCAGGCGGCCCGGTTCACCGGGTGGAGCTGCTGTCGGACCAACGGCTCGCCTTTCGGTCCCGGGGGCCATGCGCGGCCCGCGCTGCGGCGATCCGCCAGCACGTTCTCGACCTGCCCGCCCCGATCGTCGCCACCGCGCTCGGCTACCACCAACACGACTACCCGCCTCGCCGCCGAGGCGGGGCACCACCTGGTCCAACTGCGCCCCGGGCGGCCACGGCAAGTAGGTGGGTGGGTTTCAAGAGGCCGTGCGCAGTGCCGTCATCACGGCGTCATGAATCGGCTCGACCACGTCCTGCACGGACCGACCGGAACCGTGCGCCTCGGCGGGCGTTCTCAGCCTGGATGCGCCGAGGAACTCCGCGTATTGGCCAGTCTACGAGGCCCGGAGGGCCCTGCTACTGGGCGGAAGACGGCCCTGTCGCTGGATCCCTCACGACCGGCCGAGGAGGACCTGTGGGCGAGAAGCAGTGGAACGCCGCGACCGGCAGGTGGGAGATCGACGGAGTCCCGATTGCCTACAGGGTGACCTGGAAGGTCGTCGACACCGGCGAGGAGCACACCAGAGAGTTCAACGACGTCGACCAAGGCTACGAGTTTCACCCGCAGTGCTGGTCACGGAGTCGCTCGAGCCCCAGGTCAGATCCAGAACCGTTAGTATTCAGATAGTTGCAAACGGTGATCTCGCTGATGCTTGCTGGACGCGTTGGGGGTCGGTCTTGCCGGACTGGCGTGACTTTGTGGGCAGTGCGCTCGATTTCTGGATCAACGCTGAGGGCGGACCAAGCCGGGTCGGCAGATCGCTGCGGATCGGGCGTGCGCGCGCGACGAAGCCGGGGTGGTACTCGGTGGATCTGCGCGGTTCGCGATTCACCGGGATCGATCAGGTGGAGGCGCTTCGGCTGGCCGGACCGGCAGGACCCGAGGCTGGGCCTTCCTACGCATTGCTGGAGGCCGTGCAGGACGGCGAGATAGTCCGGTTCCGGGCTCCAGAGTTCGTCGAGCTGGATGAGCCGGAACTCTGGCAGAGCAGGCAGTCGCCTACGCATTTGCTCGTGAAGCTCAAGGAAGGCATCGCCGGGCTGAACGACGCAGGCTTGGCGCATGACCTCGCCGCCGGGCGGCTCACCTCAGCACCAGGCAACAGCCAGCACGTCAACGGCTTCACGGGGGCGCAAGACGCCGCCTACTCGGCGTGTCTGGGCCGTGGCGTACATCTCGTGTGGGGTCCGCCCGGGACCGGCAAGACCCGGGTTTTGACCGAGGCGATCGACACTCTGGTACGGAATGGGAAACGTGTCTTGCTGGTCTCAGCGACCAACATCGCCGTTGATAACGCACTGCTCGGCGCGGTGAAGAGTCGGCGGCACCGGCGCGGCACGCTTCTGCGGGTCGGTCCGCCCCACCATCCGGAGGTGCTCGCACATCCCGATGTTTGCCTGCCGGTCCTGGTCGAAGAGCGGTTGGAGTCCGTGAAACGGGAACGCGACCGAATCGAGCGGCATTTGGTGCGCATCCGCATGGAGCGCGAGGAGCTGGCCCAGCTTGAGAGCGCTCTGGCCGGCTTCGACGCGGACGCCTACCACGTCGCACGGCGTGCCATGGCCACCTCGGCCTCGATACCTCGGTTGGCAGCCGAAGCATCGCAAGCGCGTGAGGCACTTCGGCTTGCGCGGACCCAGATGACGGATGCCTACGGGCGTCGTGCCGCTGCCGAACGGAGCTGGCAAGCGCTCGAACCGGCTCGCCGGGCGTATCGGGAGATCGACCGCCTGCACGAGGGCCTGACCGAACTGGAGGCGGCCGCCGACGGGCAGGCCGCTCAGGCACTCCGTGCCGATCACGCGACTGATCTCATCAACACAGAGATCAGAAACCTGACTGGTACGCGTAGATTCTCGCGGCTGAGGGATCGTGGGCGGTTGAGGAAGCTGTCCATTGATCAAGAGCAAGCCCGGGCGCAGGCGGAGAAAGCCCATCTGAGGGCGCGTGAGGCAAGGGAGCTCGTCGCCCGACAACGGCGGCAGGCCGAAGAACGCATCCGGCAATTGACCGACTCAGCGGGCTGCAACCGTCCAGATCTCCAGCAGGCGGAGGTGGCGTTGCGTGATGCGCAGCGGGAGTTGGAGCGGCTGGCTGTGATGGTCGGCGCGGCCGAGAACGCACTCGACGGGTCGCAGCAGCGCCTGCTCGCTGCGGAGGCCGAGACACCGACCCAGGCGCAACGCACGCTCGTCGAGGACGCGAACCTGCGCGGGCTGCTCACCCTCGATGCCAAAGCACGCGTACTCCGTACCCGGGTAAGCGCATCCGCGAGTGACTGGGGGCGGCTTGAACAGCAGTACACCAAGGTGCAAGAGCAGTACACGCGCCTGAGTCGGGACGCTGAAGGTGAGATCATCGGCAGCGCCCGCCTGGTCGCGACCACGCTCGCTCGGCTACGGACCAGCAAGCCCCTCATGGATGGGCCGTACGACGTCGTTCTGGTAGACGAGGTCGGCGCAGCCAACCTCCCCGAGGTGCTGCTCGCGGTGTCCCGCGCCGCCCGGGCCGCGGTCCTCTTCGGCGACTTCATGCAGCTTGGCGCGGTCCTGGACAACAAGGAGGTCAGGACGACGGATCGGCTGGACGTGCAGAGGTGGTTGATCCCGGACGTGTTCGCACACTGCCGGATCGCCTCGGCAGATGACGCCGATCGGCATCCCGGCTGCACCCCGCTATACCTCCAGCACCGCTTCGGGCCAGAGATCATGGGGCTGGCCAACACGGTCGCCTACGACGGTCGCCTCAAGTCAGGTGACTCGATCCGGCCACATGCCGAGAATGACCCGGAGATCCTGCTCATCGACGTCGACGAACTCGGCGAGATCGCCCGGGTCCGGCCCGACGGGCCAATCAAGGGATGGTGGCCGGCCGGGGCACTGCTCGCGCGGGTGCTGGCCGACTACCACCAGGCGCGAGGTGAACGCACCGGCATAGTCACGCCATACGGCCTTCAGGTCGAGGCGACCCTGGAGGCGTTGCGGGACCACGAGACCGGAACAACCATGGTGACCGAAGTCGGCACCGCCCACCGGTGTTGTCCGGCGTTGGAGATGAGCATGCGACGTCGCTCGTGGCGAGCACGAGGAACTCGGTCGAACAGGCCGGTCTGCGGCGGCACGGTGAACACGAACAGCGCCGAATGGGTGCGACGCGCGGTGCCCGTCGGATCTGTCTCGTCCGGTTGCTGCTCATGGTGACGGGGTCGGCCGGGCGTCTCGACTATCCCTTGTAGACGGATGGTGGCGATGGTGGCCAACACGAGTTGACCCCTTGGCTGTCCCGGGTGTGGTAGGCAAGGCTGTCTACTCGTGGTGGGAGTACCCCAGCGTGATCATCGTGGCCGACCCCGGCCAGGTCGACGCCGACCTGGCCACCGGCCGGTTGGCCTGCCCGCACTGCGGCGGGCGGTTACGACCCTGGGCGCATGCAACCAGCCGCCGGGTCCGCCAGCTCGACGGCTCCACCACCCTGGTCCGACCACGCCGGGCCCGCTGCACCGGCTGCCGCGCCACGCAGGTGTTGCTGCCCGGCACCCTGGTGCCGCGCCGAGCCGATGCCGCGCAGGTGATCGGCGCCGCCCTGGTGGCCAAAGCCCGAGGGCGCGGCTGGCGGCGGATCGCCGCTGACCTTGACCGCCCACCAGCCACCGTGCGCCGCTGGCTGCGCGCCGCTCGCGGCCACCACCTGGCCTGGCTGCGCCACCAGGCTGTACGGCACGCCGCCTTGCTGGCCCCCGAGGTGCTGGCCGACCTGGCCGCGCAGCCCACCGACCTCGGCGATGCGCTGGCCGCGTTCGGCGCGGCAGTGGCCGCTTGGCGTCGCCGGTACGTCCGACACGCCGAGGCATGGACGTTGATCGGCGCGTTCACCCGCGGGCGGCTACTGACTCCGATCTGATCAACACGGCCACAGCAGGGGACGAGTCTGTCCACAAACCCGAACAGCCGACATCGACCGACGTCACCGGCACCGTGAGCATCGCCGCGGCAGCGTGAGCACCAACCCGCATCGTTCATACTCACCTCCAACGTCGCCGTCATCCTCATCACGAACGCCGCGCAACAACCGGTTCCAGGGACGGGAGTTCCCGATCGTCATATTCGACCTGGTCGAAGACGAGTACGACAGCCGCTGGATGGCCGAGGCCAGGCGCAGCGGGGACACCTTCCAGCGAACCGGCGCCCGATTGTTCAACGTCGCCATCACCCGCACGCAGCATCGGCTCTATCTCATCGGAAGCCGAAAGAGGATCCAGTCCTCACCGCCCGGGACGCCCCTCGGCCAAATCGCCCAGCTCGTCCAGGAGCAGCGGGTCCGAGTTGTCCGCGCCAACCGGCTGGTCACGCCCACGACGGCACCCGACGACGATCTGGCCAGGCTTGCTGGAACCTTTACAGGGGAACTCGCCGACCTGCTGTCCCAACATGTCCGTATAGCGGACATCCACGACGAGCGGACGTTCTACGACGCCTTCGCCGAGCACCTAGCATCCGCACGACGCTCCATCTGGCTGTGGGCGCCGTGGACCACCACTCGCGTCAAATCCGTCCTGCCCATGCTGCGCGACGCCGTCGACCGCGGCGTCCACGTCACCCTCTTCGTCCGCGATCCCGGCGACAAGGTGCAGCGTGAGCCCGAGCACCAGAAGTTCCTGGCGGACATCCGATCGGTCCTTCAGACCGTCGTCGAGGTCAACGTCATGCACCAGAAGATCGTGATCATCGACGAGCGGACCGTACTGCTGGGCAGCCAAAATGTGCTCTCGCAGCGCTGGACCCGTGAAGTGATGGTGACGATGCGGGGCGCGAATTTCGCCCGAAAGCTGCTCGAACATGAGCACGCCAACGAATTCGCCCGCCAGCCGCCCTGCGGCGCCTGCGGCCTCAATAAGGTCGACCTTCGCCGGCGGCGAAACGGGACATGGTACTGGCGGTGCTACGCGGACAAATGTCCAAAGCGATCCGCGAGCGGCCGCGGCGGATGGACGCAGGACATCGTCTTGGGCTCAAAACCAGGGACGGGCAACTCCACTGCGTGACCCAGATCGTCCCGGGCGGATTGCACCAACCCCCGCGCTGCGGCGGCTATCGCACAGAGCGAATGCACACACCGAAGAAGGAAGCCGCAGGTATATCCGCCGCAGGCTTGGGGAGCGTGGTGAAGACGTACGCGCGGCCTGACCAGCGTGAGTCCTTGCCGCTTCGGGTCATGTTGCCTGGCTGGACGGAAGGCTCGCAGCGAGGTGCTGGCGTACTGACGTTGCGTGGTGCAGACTGCCGGCGTGAAGGCCTATGTCGGGGTCACGGACGGCGACTGGTACCGGTTCCTGGCCGCTCGGCCGTCCCTCGCCGAGGTCAACTTCTGGCGGCCCGGAGGCGGACGCGAGTTCCGGGTCTTGACTCCCGGTGAGCCGTTCTTCTTCAAGACCCACTACCCGGACAACCGGGTCGTCGGAGGCGGCTTCTACAGCGGCTTCGCACAGTTGCCGATCTCGACGGCGTGGGAACTGTTCGCCGAAGCAAACGGTGTGAACAGCCTCGAACGATTGCGCGCTAGGGTCGGCCGGTACCGGCGGGTGCCGATTCACCCCCACGAGGACCCGGTGATCGGATGCGTCTTCGTCCGCGACGTCGTCTTCTTCTCCCAGGACGCGTTGGCTGACCCTCCGCCCGAGTTCGCGCCGAACGTCGTGCAGGGCAAGGGCTACGACCTGGCTGTGCGTTCGTACGAGGGCTACTTTGCCGAGTTGCTGGCCCGTCTGGTCGGCGGCCCGGTCGAGGTTGATCTCGGTATGCCATGGCATCGCCCTGGGCCGGTGTACGGGGATGCGCGCCTGACGCCACAACGGCTGGGACAGCAATCGTTCCAAGCCGTCGTCCTCAGCGCCTACCACCACCGTTGCGCGGTCACCGGCGGCAGGATCAGGCCGGTCCTTCAGGCCGCTCATATCCGACCGCTACCGGAGGGTGGCGAGCACCGGCTGGACAACGGTCTGCTGCTGCGCTCGGATGTGCACACGCTCTACGACCGCGGGTACCTGGGCGTGGATCCGAAGCATCGGCTGCTGGTCAGCCCGCGGCTGCGCGCGGAGTTTGGCAACGGGGAACAGTTCTACGCCCGTGCCGGTCAGCTCATAGCCGTGCCCGAGCGGCGTGCCGACAGACCGAACCGAGAGTTCCTCGAGTGGCACCTGGACACGGTCTTCAAGGCTGCCTGACCGTTCGTCCGTGTGCCTTGAGGTGCTCGCCACTTGTCGGCGCGCCTGGATGCCCGGTCACCCGAAGAGGATCTCCTCAGGGCCGGCGATGAGTCACGGCGGTCTCGTACCCGCCCGCGGCCGCGAGCAGTAGCGGGCCAAGATCGTTGTCGTGATCGGCGGCTGCCATCCGGACCACCTGCTCGACGAGAGTGTGGCCATTGATCAGCACCAGGGGGACTGGTCGTCGATGACCTCGGGTTGCGCCTGCCTCAACGCGAACACCGTACACCAGCGTGCCGCCACAACTCGCCCATGCTGCGGCCGAAGCTGTCGCAGCGGTCATCCCTCGAGGATCACATCGACCGCATCGTGGTGTGCCGATCTCCAACGGGCTGGCAAGTTCGGCGTCCCCGTGGGCCCTCAGTCGCTAGCTAGGCTTAGGGGTCTGAGTCCGCGCCAATCCACAGTGATCTTCTGAGCGAACCGCCGTCAGCCCGGTCTCGGGCCTACCTGATCGCGGCCAAGATCGCCAGGATTGGTCGAGTCGGGTTGACTACTCAGCCTCAATACTGACAATGGCCAATGCCGGACGTAGGCTTCCGACTACCGCTGGCTCATGGTTGGCAGCGCGGGAGGATGGATGCTGGACGCCAAGCAGCATCAGGGCAAGTTCGGCGAGGACTACGTCCGGGTGCTCGCCTCTGCCGCCGGTCTCGTAGTGCTCAAGGAAGATATCGACGTCGACGGGGTCGATCTGGGTTTCCGTGCGACGGGCCGATATGGCCGGGTGTTTTCGCCGATGATCGAAGCGCAGGTTAAGACCTGGTCGAAGCCCACTGGACCGGCCGGCAGCCTGCACTACCGAGGGCTCGACGAATGGCAGTTCAACCAGCTCGCAGGGCCGGATTTCAGCGTGCCGCGCTATCTCTTCCTCATCTGTGTGCCGGCACGTTCGGCCGACTATGCCGCGTCTCGGCCTGAGGGAATTCTGCTCCGCCACCTCGGCTACTACGTCTCGCTCCGGTCCGAACAGCAGATCGCTCAGCCAGATAGGCGACGCACCCGTCCAGTGGTCGTGCCGATGGTCAACGTCCTGACCGCCCAAGCCCTGCGGAGGCTGACCGAGTCTCCGACGGATTGGTGACCCCAATGGCCAACACGTTGCGCGTCGCCGACATCACCACGTATCTCGCAGAGACGGGGTGGCGCCGCGCACCCAGGGACTGGAACGGTGCCGGCATCTGGAGCCACCCCGGCGACTTCGAGATCCTTGTTCCCGCGCGTGACGGCCTCGGGGACGCGCGGGCCCGGGTCGACGAGATCCTGCGCTGCCTGTCGGTTCTGGAGGATCGCCCGGTTCGGGAAATCGCCGAGGAGATCGCTCACCCCGACCTTGACACCCAGTACGTGCGGACGTTTCCTGCCGGACACGCGGTTGGGTACACGTCGGTCGCCGCCGGGTTTCAGACTGTCCAAGGCGTACGCGATCTGCTGGCCATTGCTACCCGGACCGTGATGCAAGGTCCACATTTCACCTTCGCGGGTCGCTCTCCTGGCGCCGTGTCCGATCTGTTGAAGATCGCCGAGTTTGGGCCTTCTCGAGCCGGTAGCTACGTGGTCGAAGTCCGGCTGTCCGCCACCATCGCGTTGCCAGGTGACTTGTCAGGGCGCGCGGTGCTCGGTCAGATGCACGAAGCCGTCGCAGCCGCTCAGACGGCGGTCTCGGCGAATCGGCCGGCGGCGTTCGGCGACGCGGTTATCGCCGGTGTTTCAGCGAATCTGTGTCGAGCACTCAGCGATCTGAGTGGTATCGGCCAGGAGCAGCCGTTTGAGATCGGGTTTCGCTGGGGTCGCGCCGTGCCCGTCGAAGTGGGCGCTCGGGTCCTGCGGTTTCCGGCCGGCTCCGGAGCATTGCTGCAAGCGGCAGCCGAATACCTGCGCCACCTCGACGCGTCCGGACAGGCGACGGTCTCCGGTGTGATCGAGACGCTGCACAACGGTGCCGGAAGCGACGAGCGCTGGCGTATCAGCGTGCGCGGTGAGCTGCAGACCACATCCGGACCCGCAAGGCGCCGAAAGGTCTGGGTCCGGCTACCGAACGAGACGACGTACGAACGTGCGAGCGCCGCACACCATGAACGCCGACTGGTCCGCATCGCCGGCGAGCTGTCCAGTACGAGCGGCCGGATCGAATTGGTGCCGGCCGAGGGCTTCGACGTCATCGACTGAGTGATCCAGGGGGTGGCCTGTGGCCGAGGAACTTGACAACAGAGACCAGATGACGATGTTCGCTCTCCTCGCGCTGGGACGCCCAGCGACCAACCGGGAGCTCCGCGGGTTTGCCGGCCTAGAGGTCGAGGCGCCGACCCATCGCCGTCTCAAGAGGAAGGGCTACATGATCAGCGTCAAGCGGGGCGGGACCAATGTCCATTCGATCACCAAAGCAGGCCGAGACTGGTGCCTCGGTGCGCTACCTGCGGGACGCCTCCCAGAGGCGAAGTTCCCCTCCGGTGTGGTCTACGCAGTCCTCGCGGGCCTCGGTTCCTATCTGGCGCGTGACGGTCGGGAGTTGGAGGATGTCTTTCAGCCCGACATCGAGAAATGGATTCGCGCCGTGTATACCGAGCTGACGGTCCGGCGCCCGGGCCAGTATGTTCGGTTGGCCAAGCTTCGGGAGTGGTTCGATGGCGTCGTCATCGATGACGAGCTGGACCGGATGATCGAGCTGCCAGACGTACATCTGAAGGCCGAGCTGGATCAGCGTAAACTCACCGACGACGACCGGCGGGCGGCCGTAGAGATCGGTGGCGAGCTGCGCCATCTGTTGCGCATTGGTCCGGCATGACTGGCCAGCTGGAAGCGCTGGAGTCGCTCGACCTCGCTGACTGGGCACCAACCCGTGACGAGATGTGGACACTGCCCGCCTACCACGTTGACGGCCTGCATCCGGAGGTAACCCGCAGGTTGCTCAGATCGCTGGATGTCCTTACCCGAGGGGGCCACCCGCTCGCTTCGGTCGTCCGGGGCGAGCGCGGCTCGGGCAAGACCCATTTGCTCAGCTGGCTTCGTGAGCAGATCCAGGCAAGATACGGATACTTCTTCCCGATGAAGCCGGTGGCCGGCTACTCCGTCTGGCTGGCGGCGGTTGAGGACATCTTCAACGGACTGCTGCATCCAGCACCCGGCGCCCGAGATCAGTTGAATCGGCTGTTGACGTCACTGGTCGAGGCCATGAAGCTTGACCCGGCGACCGAACGGTCCGTGGTCGGCCGAGGTGTTCTCCACCGTGAGCATGTGGACGCCTTCATCGCAGGATTGCGTCTCCTCGACCGGGAAGTCGGCATCCAGGCCGCGGACACCGCACGCGCCCTGGTGCTCACCGCGTCGTCCGGATCGGCAGTGGAGATTGGGCGCGCCTACTTCGCTCGCCCGGAGAGCCACGACGACGCACGTGGCGTCTGGGGCATCGCCGGTCCGCGTCCCGCCCAGTTCGTCCTGCGCGACTTGACTCGTCTGATCGCGCTCGGTGGTCCGATTGTCTTCGCCTTCGACCAGCTCGACGGCCTTGTACACGAGTCGAGGACCGTCCTCGGTTCGGCACGAAAGACGAACGAAACCGCGAGCGCACGTAGGATTCGCGACGACATCGCGACGACCCTCATGGAGCTGCGGGAGGAGAGCCGGCGGACGCTGCTCGTCGTCGCATGTCAGGTCGACACGTGGAAGATTGTCACCCAGTCATCACTGGTCTCTGCGAGGGAACGCTTCGACCTGCTGCCTGAGCTCGGCGCGATCCCTGACACTGCGACGGCAGCCGCGATCGTCGGCCGGCGATTCGGTCCCCGCTACACCGAGGTTGGCTTCACTCCGGACTATCCGACCTGGCCGATTGCCGAGTCGGCGCTACGAGAGGCCCCACACAGGTTTACTGCCCGGCGGCTGCTCATGCGAGTCGCCGATCACGTGACCGCATGCCTCGCCAACCGACAGGTCGTCGAGCTGGTGACCCTGGGCAACCCCGTGGCTGCGCCTCCAAAGAAGGCCACCACAGTCGCGGAGTCCACAGAACCGCCGCCGGGTGTCGACTTCGCCGAGCTCACCGAGACCTTTGAACGGTTGCGTGCCGCAGCTCACGAAGAGCCCCTGCTCGAATCTGTCGAGGACCGGACCATGCCGCCCCTCATAGGTGCTGGCCTGCGCAGTGTCGTGCACGAACTGAATGGCGACCCCCACCGGTTCGCCGTCGACGAGGACTTCGGACCCTCCGCGGAGTTGCACGCTCGGCTGCGCTACACAGTCGAGGACGACACCGAGCAGGAAATCCATTGGTCGTTCCGAACGATCGCGGCATCCCATGCGCGGGCGTTTCAGACTCGGCTGGCAAAGGCGATGATTGCTTCCGGCTTGGCTGTTGGGCAGCCGAATCGCCACCTCCTGCTCATCCGCAACACCGACTTCCCAGGCGGGCCCAAGACTGCCGATATGAAGGCGGACTTCCAGCGGCGAGGCGGTATAGATCGGGTAATCAACGCCGCCGACATACGGACACTTTCCGCCTTGCGCGTAATGCTCGAACAACACCCACCCGGCTTGCAGGACTGGCTACGGTCGGAACGACCGGCCAGCAAGTTGGAGATATTCGCCGAGTTGATCGGCGGGATCGGGGTCAACCGTCCGGCGACGAGTACCGCGGCGACCGCGGTCGCACGCTCGACTGCGGCGCGGCCGGATGACGATATCGTCGTCGGCGTGACCCACCGCGGGCGTCGGCCGTTCGCCATCGAGCTCGCTGCACTGCGCAAACACAGCATTGTCATAGGCAGTTCAGGCTCGGGCAAGACGGTGCTGGTCAAGAGCATCGTTGAGCAGTGTGCTCTGCGTGGCGTGTCCGCGATCGTGCTTGACCCGAATGAGGATCTTGCCAGTCTCGGCGACCCATGGCCGGTACAACCGGAGCAGTGGACCGCCGACCAACAGGAGCAGGCCAACCGTTACTTCGCACATACCGAGGTGGTGGTATGGACACCTGGTATGCGGAACGGGCGACCGATCTCGTTCCACCCGCTTCCAGACTTCGGGCTGGTGCGTGACGACCCGGACGACTACCGGCGGCTGCTCGACGCCACCGTCCGAGACCTCGCGGCTCAAGCGAGAGTAATCGGCAGATCGCCACGCAACGTCCAGCAGTTGTCCATTCTGACCCGGGCGCTCGATCACTACGTGTCCGACGGCGGCCACAGCTTCTCCGGGTTCTTGGACGTTCTCGCCGAACTACCGGACGGAATAGGCAACCCTCGGTCCGGTGCAAGGCTCGCCAGCGAAATGGCGGCCACGCTGGAGGCGGCGACCGACACGGACCCACTCTTCGGGGAGGGCGGCTCCCCAGTCGATCCTGCGGTGCTGTTGGCTCCGTCCAAGGGCAGGACCGCTCGGGTATCTGTGATTAGCATGATCGGGTTATCCGACGAAGCCCGCCGGAGTTTCGTGAGCCGCCTGCAGATGGCGTTGTTCGCGCACTTTCGAGCCAACCCGGTGCGGGACCGGTCTCTCGGTGGGCTGTTTGTCATGGACGAAGCGCAGATCTTCGTCCCGGCCGGGGCCGCGACGCCGAGCACTGAGAGCACTCGCATGCTGATCGCCCAGATACGCAAGTACGGACTCGGCATGCTGCTCGCGACGCAGATGCCGAAGGGACTGCACAACAGCGTCCTGGGCAACACCGCAAATCAGTTCATCGGTCGGCTGACCGCACCAGCCCAACTGGCCGCGGCGGAGCAGATGGCGCAGGCGCGCGGTAGCACCCTGGACAACGTCGCCAAGCTCGATCCCGGCGTCTTCTATGCGGCCACCGAAGGTAGCCCGTTCAGCCGGATCGGGACGCCGCTATGCCTGAGCCAACACCGCGACGCGTTGACCGAGGAGGAGGTGCTGGAACGGGCACGGCGATGATCGATTTGAGGCGGCAGGTCGAGCCCAGACAACTCGCCGGCGGGCGTTGACGGTCACATCACGCGCGGCTTGGGGATCAGGCCTTTGCGTCGTACGCGGCCGAGCCCGTGGTCCTTTGGTTCAGCTTTGTCGTGGCGCGGGTCAGGCATCCGTCCAGGAAGGGTCGTGTTGGCGTGCGCTACGGATGCGAAGCAGGCGGGTTGTGCTCCGGTAGCGTTTGGCCGCCTCGCTGCTCGGGGGAAAGTACTCGACGCGGCCGACCCATCCTCCACCTGGTTCGCTGAGCGGTACGGTTGAACCCCGCCGGTCAGCCTGGATGATGCCCGCGGCTTCATGTTCCCGGATCCAGCACACAAAGCGTTCTCCGGCCGAACGGGTCCGCACGACCAGCACGTTGGCATGAAACTTGCGGGCTTCGGCAGTGTCGCCGTCGTGGTAGCGGGCCCAGCCTGTGATCGTTCCGTGTTCTCGGACGGGTACGTCGGTACGGATCCGGTACGCCTCGGCGGCTGCTTCCGCCTCGATGATCCTGATCCAACCAACGCTGCGGTATCCCTCTGGGACGGGCACCCACCCGACCTGGCCGCCGGCGTTGTCGTCCTGATCGCCGGGATGAGGCGCTGGCCGCTCTTCGACGGCGTTCACAGTCTCAATTTGCTGGGGAGTGTTGGAGGCGGACAAGCGGGTTGCCCCGAGTCCAATTTGCGCGGTGGTTGGTGGAGGGCTTACGGACTGCGTCTTGGAATCGCTCACGCCTGGTCGGTCATTGACGAGAGCCTGCGCGTGGTCGGCGGTTGCCGATGCCCTTGTCCATGCTCGTTCAAGCAACTCCGCGATGTCGTCGTCGCCCCTTCGTTGGAAGGTGCTGAGGATGCGTCGTGGCTTGGCGTCGAGGGGCAGGCCAAGCGACCCGGCCAGTTGGGCGGTCACGGCGTCGGGATCTTGGGCTGGCTCCGCACCAGTCAGCGCCAGAGCACGCTGCAGGGGCGCAGCGCGATCGGGCAGCTGAGCTGACAATCGCACGTTGAACCCGCCGTTGGGCGGGAACTCCAGAAACGCGACCTGTCCTTCTTGCGCATTGAGGCTGTCGAGGAACCGTTTGATGGTGCCACAGGAAGGCTGCCGACCGGTCCACCGGATGTGCTGCACGCCGAGAGGAGAGTCGAGTTCCACGACATCACCGGGACGGCATCCGACGACGCCGGCGACGCCGGCGGGCACAGGGAACCCGGAGCCGCGCAGGTGGTCGCGGGTCACAGTCAGACGGTAGGTCCATGCTTCAGTGGGCTTGTACAGTCGTCGGGTCTCGGACGGGTGCCTGGGTGGGGGCGTTGCCCGTTGCTGCCGCTGTACCAGGCCGCCGACAATCTGGTAGTCGCCTGTTGTGGCGTAGGCACGGACGTTGCCCGGGGAGACGTCGAATCGCTCGCTGATCGACTGTACGAGGGCGTCGATCGCGATCTGGCCCAAGCCGGAGTCGAGCGCCAAGTCGATCTGTCGGCGGATGGTGGCTTCCTCGTCGTACTGCCAGCTGGACAGTCCCCACCGCGACGCCTCGGTGTTGACAAAGCGCTCATCGCCAGCCAAATGTTCGGCGAGGGTGTTCACGTGGATTCCCGGACACACCTGCCGGTGCAGATCTACGAGGGGAAGCGCCACACCATGAGCGGCGATCAATCCTGCGGCGTGGTCCGCTATGGAACTGATACGTGTGAGGACCTGCCCGTTGGCCAAGGGGTAGCGGCAGTACGTTAGCCAGGAGCGGAGTTCCTCGGCCGGCATGTTGGTCGCCTTTTGCAGGGCGACTAGGTGGACGACGCCGTGTTCGGTGCCGAGGTCGTCCAGGATCGTTCTGGTCCGGTCTCTAGCGGCGTCGACGTCGGGGGCGGCGGCCCAGCCGTCGGTGACCTCGAAATAGTCGTCGAGGCGATCGAGGACAAGCCAGAGCGGTACGTCGAAGCCCGGCACATCGCGTGTGAGCTCGGGGTGCAGATCGGTGAGACGCTGCAGGGCCGCAACCGGCTGAATCTCCACACGGAGGCTTGCCAGAAGGTTCCCGATGGTTGTACCGAAGCCGAAGGCGTCGGAAAGAAGACTCTTGGTCCGGATCTCAAGCTGGTGGACTTGCTCATTGTCGAGCTGCAGGTGACCGGCGAGCTCTGACGATGCTCTGGGGGTTCTTGCCAGGAGCCGTTCGCGCAGCAGCGTCATCTGGACGTCATCAAGCTGGGACAGCTGAGCGACTAGGTCCAGGACCGGGTCCGGGGATGCGATCGCGGGTGTAATGTCGGCTGCGGTGAGGAAGCTGACCCGTTGTGCGGCCTCCTGGATCGGTTCGGGAGCGGCGTCCTCGACGGTGATCTTTAACAGCGGAAGGCCGGCGGAGTTGCGCAGATGTCGCCAAGCGGCGATCTTCCCGAGGTCTTCCAGCAGTTGGACGTGGGCAGGTGGGAGAGGCGGATTCGGTGCAGCGAGTTCGTCGTGTACTGATGCCCCTTGTGCCGCGGGTCGGACGATAGCCGCCGAAACGAGTGCGGCGACGATCTCTTCGACTGTGCCCTGTCCTGTGCCGCGGATGTCGTAGAGAGCTTGTACGGACAGCGGGGCGAGATCCGCGACCGCGCGAGCCTGCAGGCGTTGAAACACGGTACGGGCGCTGGCGTCGGCGCGGAGAGCGGCGACTGGTAGACGAGTAGGCAATGTGGGGAACCCGGCGTCGAAGTCCAAGTCGGCATGGCGGACGATGAACGTTCGCGCGAGACGCCGGCACAGCTCGTCGTGGTCCACCGCCATCGTGGTGACTGCGGGGGATTCGGTCAGCCACCAGTCCGGCGAGGGCACCGCAACACTGAGTTCCGGTGCGGCCTCGGGGTCATACGCTGACAGCCAGGGCAGCACCTGGATCCACGGTGCATCGTGGTAGGCATCCGGGGGAAGGTCGCTCATCTGGTCCGCCACGGTGTCCTCCCTTTCGTTGGACCGCGGTGCTTGCTGCCCTGTCGATGCGGTGTCACGCCGACCGACGGAATCCGAGCCTTTCCGCTTCGGCCATCAGCCGCAGAGCCTGTGCTGCCTGCTTGTCGGTGACGGTCCAGCCATTGTTGACGTACCGACCGACGGCATCGGCGAGCTGTCGCTGCCACGGTTGGAGGTTCTGCGTCTCCTTCGCCCATCGAGCAACGCCGAACCATTCCGCTGCCGGGATCGACATGATCGTGGCGACATCGCCCCTGCTCGCCTCGTCCGCCGCTGGACCGGCGCTGTCCTCAACGGGCTGCTCGGTCAGCTCGGCGATGAGGCTGCCGGGGACAGTCCACGAGATACCCACGGCGGTTTCCCAGCAGTCGGGGCGCTTGGCCCACTCCCCGACGTTGGTACCGCCGCGCAGTGGGTTGACGATGACTTCCCGGACCGGAGCGCAGAGGCTGTCGATCGCTTCGGTCAGGGCCGGGGTGAGACGCTGTTCACGCCAGATGAGGTCGAGGTCGATGCGGCGGCCTGTGGCCTCAACGAGTCGGGCCACGGTGTAGGCAGTCGTATTGATCTTGTATCCGCCGAAGTCGCGTGCAGCGACTATCTTGTCAGTGGCTTTGAAGAGGATCGCCTTGGCGATGAGCCGCTGGCAGTAGCTGACATCGACACTGGGCGGCTCCTCGCCCATGCGCATCATAAACTCGCGGAAGTTCTTCTCGGCCCCCCTGCTGACCAGGTGGGGAAGGCCGGCCCAGCAATGAGCGTACTTGGCGGCGTCGGCTTTGGTGAACTTCTGACTCAGCGGATGCAGAGCTTTGAACCGCTTCTGGTTTGTCGGCGTGCGTTCGCGAGCGAGCGCGTCCGTGTACTGGCCGCGGGCGCGTTCGTAGAACCAGCGCGTCTCCTGTCCGCTGCCATCGGCTGCGGGCGCCCACAGGGATCGGGTGACCTTTTCGACGGCGACGTGCCAGGGATGGTTGGAGCTGAAGTCGACGACTGTGACCTTGTTCTGGGTGTTGGAGTACTTGGAAATCTCCGGAACAATCTCCTGAAGCCGGTCGGGGGCAACGACCGTGAGCTTCATCTGCACGTGGACCTTGCTCAGGTCGGCCTTGTCCCGGGTGTGGGCGTAGTGGATGGATGCGGTGGTCTGGCCACCGTTAACGATCTGCAGGTCGTGGATGCGGCTGACCGCTTGGCCGCCATCGGGCAGACGGGCGAACTCGACGCGTGACGCGGTGGCGGTGATGCCGTTGTTGTAGGCGAGGAACCGGTCCGGACTGTGCAGAAGGGTGTCACGGATGCCACGGTTTACGCCTCCCTTGGTCTGCAGGAAGGAACGAACGTTGAGTTCGAGCAGGCGGGTCCCGTGGCGTCCGTAGAGGTCGGCGAGAGTGCCGGCGGGCACGATCGCGAGGAATACCGCGTAGTCCTGGTCGGCATCGCGGCTGGTTGCCAGGCAGGGCAGTGGCGGGTCGAAGTCCACTGCGATGGGTTCGCTGAGCGTGCCGGAGGTCGCTAGCCGGTGCAGTCGCGCGAGGTCCCAGACATGGTGCGTCACGGTGAGACCGTCGAGATCGGACGGCGGCAGCGTGGAGACCGCGCTGACGGTGTCGGTGAGCAGGAACAGGCGGATCTGCGGAGCTTCGGCCAGCGCCTTCTGCACCGCGATGCACATGTCGCGTACGTCGTTGGAGTCGTCCAGGTCGCGGGCGAGGCCGTCCCGGCAGCGGCGCAAGAAGGTGGCCAGCCGCTTGAACAGCGTTTCGGCCTGGGTGCGGGTGAGTCGTTCGTCGGTGGGGCGCAGGCTGAAATGGGTGACGAACAGGTCTAGACTTTCCAGGGACTCGTTGGATCCGTAGCCGCTGACCTCGACTCCGAGTGCGCGATGGTAGGCGGTGAAGGTGTTCTCGACCTCTCCGGCCTGTTCCAGTTCGTCGAGCACCCGTCGCGTGAAGATGTCTGGGGCGGTGGCGTTTTCCGCCTCGGCGGTGGCCAACACGTCGGCGACGAGTTCCCGGGTGTACGAGTCGAGGTCCAGGTTGGTCATGCCTCCCCCTTCACGATGCAGGCGACCTGTTCGGCGGAAACACGGTACTGATCGAGTCCCGTGGTGCTGATGCGGTAGCGGCAGTGGCCGACACCGGGGCGGAGGTCCGCTTCCACGATGCGAGGAAATTGACCGGTGACGCGCCAAAATTGG
Source organism: Phytohabitans maris (assembly GCF_031085175.1). Lineage (GTDB taxonomy): Bacteria > Actinomycetota > Actinomycetes > Mycobacteriales > Micromonosporaceae > Phytohabitans > Phytohabitans maris. The sequence goes on along the minus strand of NZ_JAVHUY010000002.1, from coordinate 304,762 downwards.
ATCTTCCGGATGGTATAGCGGGGCTCCTCGTACAGGTGTCTCTGACTCGTCAGATAGCCGACACGGGCGAGCCGGTCATCCAGGATGCTCCGCGATTCTGCGCTGGTTACCGCAGCGCGGATGGCATCGATGATGAGGGGGAGGGTTTCGCCAGCACCTCCGCGGCGCTCGTCGAGAGACAGATGGGCCAGCAGCAGTTGTCCGGCACCGGTGTCATCGAGTTGGCGTTCGTTGGCAATGACGATGCTCTGCGGCTCGGTCGCGGTGCCGGTCTTGACCTCGATGGCGGCCGACCGGGTTTGGAAGTCCTGGTTGGCGCCGGTAGGTCCGGTCCACGTCTGCACCGCCTCGCCAGCAGGCAGATTGGGCAGGAAATGGTCGCGAAGAACGGTCAGTTCTCCGTACAGGCCCCGACGGGCCTCGGGGCTGAGACCGGTGTCGGCTATGGACTGAAGCAGCTGCCGCCAGTATTCGAAGCGCTCGACAGCCCGATGTAGGGCTTCGGCGGGGTCGGCCTCAGTCTCGGCAGTGGCTGCCATGTCGCTGATCAGCGGGTTGAACACCTCACGCCGGTCGTCCGCTATCAGCACCACCTGAAGGTCACGTCGTCCCGTATCCGCCGGAACGAACTGCAGCGCGAGCCCTCGGGTGGATGGAAGTGCTCCCCTACGGACCTGGGCCTCGGCGGCGGAGCTGGGTACACGCAGCACGAGCATCCGTCGTCCGGAGGGTTGCTGCACCGCCAAGAAGATGTCCTGGGTGGAGCGAGGGAACAGCCTACGCATCACCACGCCAGTGGAGTGCTGTTCCGCCTCGAGCTGCGTCCAGTCGTCTTCGCTGACAGTCATGTGTCGCTGTCCCCGTCGTCGAAGTCGTCGATCTCCTGCTGTGCCCAGATTTCGTTGACGACGTATTCAGTCTCCGTGGGATGTTCAGAGAACGGAAAGCTGATCGCGAATCCCACGACTGGCGTGCCGTCAGCGCGCTCAGGATGCTGCAGCGGATAGATCAGCAGCAGCGGCTGGTCCGCCGTACGCACGTGGCGCAGCGGCTGACCGGTCGGTACCTGTGGATCCTTGTACTCCTTGTTCGTTCTCTCGGACTTCTGGCGACGGACGACCTTGGTCCCGTTCAAGGCCTCTTGGCGCTGTTGTTCGGTGAGATCCCTGCTCTCGTCGGCAGGGCTCAACACGCGCCGGATTGTGTAGCGGTCTTCGCTGATGTCCTGGCTGGGCCTACGCGTAACGAGTCCCACCACGCGACTCCCGATCTTCGTCGGCGTGCCCTTGGGTGTTCCAACCAGTCGCACGGTCCACCGGGAGAGTTCCTGCTTGGCCACGCACAGGCGGATGTACTGTGCGATGAACGCCGGCCGCACGCGGTAGGAGCCGCGGGCTGGCGCGTATCCGTCCAGAAAGCCCTCAATTACGTCCGACGGACTTACATCGCGCCACACGGTGCTGTCACCGTCGGGGACGCCTGCATAGCGCTGGTCGAGTGCGGTCACGAACGTGTCGAGGTTGTGGAGGTTGCGTCGCAGCGCGTCGCCGCCCAGGTCGAAGATGGTGGTCTCCGGCAGCTCGCCGGAGTAGCTGAGCCGCACAGTGATCCCGCGGCGCATCTTGTTGGCCGCGGTGACGGCCAGACCGACCGACGATGACCGGACCCGCAGTCCGAAGGTCTCCGGGGTCTCGCCGAGAGCTGCCATCTCCTCGAAGTCGCGGCGCAGCTCGTTGTCCGCAGCAGTGATTTCCACGTAGGCGCGACGCAGATCCGGCGTGGTGTAGAGGCGACACAGATCCTCGTACACAGGACGGTATCCGAACCATCGGCCCATCTGCAGCAATGTGTCGTAGGCTGTGGACGTCCGTAGGTAGTAGCTCACACTGAGTCCCTCCAGGGTCAGCCCCCGGGACAGCTTGTCGCCCCCGACCGCGATCACGGATACGCCCGTTCGCCGGTGTTCGTAGTATTCCAACGCGTCACGTGACGTGCCGTTGATCGCCCGCACCTGGATCTTCTGCAGCGCCGGCCGAAGCTCCCGCGCGACCTCGTCCCATCCCACCCGCGGCGCTTCACCGGACGGAAAGTCGTTGGTGGTCGGTACGAAGTCGCGTTCCCACAGTTCACGCAGCTCGCGCAGGACTTGGTCCGCCTGTGCGCCCATGCCGTCACGTAACCTGTCGCGCACCAAGCCGACGTACTCGTCGAGCTGCTCGCGGATCAGGTTCTGCACGGCCTGAAAGCGGGTGACGTGGACGAGCATGGAGTTATGTTCTCGGTCCTGTCCGCGGGCGCGGCGGGCCGCGCAGGTGAGTATGAAGGAGCCGACGGCTTCCTGTAGCGAGGTGGGTAGCTGATCCGGCGGCACCCATTCTTTCTTGTGCCGGTTCGGCATCCACGCGGCGTTGTCCTCGATGGACCGGGAGATCGGAAGCTGCTCGACCCCCGCCTCCTCGGGGTCATCGGCCCGCAGACCGAACACCCGTTCAGGGCCAAGATAGTTTGACGGAGCGGGCAGGCTTTCGATGAAGCTGTCCGGGAACAGGTCGATGCCGAACACATCGTGATCGGCGGACGGGCTGATGTAGATGTTGGCGAACGGGGTGGCCGTGTAGCCGACGTATGCGGCCTTGTCGAAGCTGTTGAGCAGATGCCGAATCGCTTTGTTGATGGCGGACGGCTCGGTGTCGGCCTCCCTGGTGGTGTCCACAGAGGCGTGGTCAGCTTCGTCGTCGATCACCAGAAGCGGAACGTCTCGGACGATCTTGTTCGTGCTGCCGGCGGCGGCCTCACCCTCCACCTCGATCATCCACTTGCGGACGTACTCGAGAATGCTGCGATGCTTCTTGATTACAAGGACGACGGGATAGTCACCGATCGGCAGGTTGAGGTTGCTGGCGACTTGGCGTCGGAAGTCGCCGTTTTCGGCGCTGTTGGTCAGGGAGGCTATCTTCAGTCGCTTGACGCCGGGCATCGCGCCGACGCCAATGCGGGCGCTGTTGGTGGCCTGGTCATAGCGTTGCTGGTACTGGGTGTCGAAGCCCAGCAGACCCTCGTCGATCCTCAACTGGGTCTGGCTGCGCAGGCTGTTGTGGACGCCTGCGAGGATGACGATCAGTTTGTATCCTGCATCCGCTGCCTTGGCGGCTAGTCCGATGTAGTTGCCGGTCTTGCCCGACTGAACCTGACCGACGACGAGTCCTTGGCGGCGCCACCGGCCGGGGCGTCGGGGGTCTTCCAGCTGACGGAGGATTCGGTCGGTGCTCTGATCCAGCCTTCTCACCACCCGTGGAGGCATTGTCTTGACATCCTCGAGGTACCTGCGGTAGAGGTCCCAGAACTCCCAGCTCCGGTCCACCTTCGCATCCGTCAACCATTCGAGGTGGCCGACCTCGTTGGTCAGGCCGACGGAGTCGTCCTGCCACACGGCCACGCGCGCCTGGATCTCACGGGAGAGTTCCTCACGGTCAAGGGCCTGCCCGCGGGCCTGTTGCATTGCGCACACGAGGTCCAGATTGGAGTCGATCTCCGCCGGCGTGGCCTGCCGGTCCTGAGGCAGCGCCGCGAGGACCAGACGGACTGCCTGTTGGAGCGTGTTGTCGTGGTCAGGCCGGGGTGCGGTCATGGCGTTCTCCAGGTCGGAACTCGACGGTCCTGTAGGGTTCTGCGTTCATCACTGCTGCCAGAATCCGTCGAGCTGATCGAAGGGAGGCATGATTGCGAGGCGTTCCCGCGCCTCGCGTGGGGTGCGTCCCTGGCTGACGAAGGCGTTGTAGATACGGTCCGCCACCTCGGTTACCTCCTTGGGAGCAGCACCGAGGAACGGCTCTGGGTCGTCGGCGGTGTCCATGTCGTGCATGATCCGTAGCGCGGCGACCGGTACCGTCTCCTCCAGTAGCCGTACGAGGGCCCTGGCGTCCACCGTGGCGTCCGGACCACCGCGGAACACTTCCTGTACGAGGGGGTGCTCCCGGTTGATCCGACACCTGATCCGTCCGTTGGTCTTGTCCACGCGCCAGGCGTAGATGAACTCGGCGCCGTGCTCGCGGGCGGCGATACGTCCGCGGTGGCTTAGCACCTCGGCTGCTCTGCTGCGGGCGGCCGTGCCGATCCGAAGCAGATGGCGGCGGACCCCTATCGGCGGTACTGCCGTGGACTTGCGGACATCCACCGCCCAGTCCGCGTCTGCCTCCGCCGGCACATCGACCGCAACCCGCGCCAAGTTGTAGCGCTCGTCGCGGCGCAGCCCTCGGATACCCAACCAGTCGCCGGCGAGGATGAGGCGGTCTCTTCGGTACACATAAAAGCCCTGCTGGTCCAGCCAGCCGGCTGGTCCAGCGGCGCGTCCCAGATCCTCGTCGCTGAGCCGGCGTGGATGCGGCAACACGAACGCCTCAATCCGCACGGTGTGCGCACCGACCGGCACCTCCTCGACGGGCAGCCGCTGCACCGACGGGTGAGCGGCCAGAAACGGATCCCACGGCCTGACCGCGTTTCCGTTCACCGCGATGCTGAGGCGGTTTCTGCCGGTCAGGAACCGGGCGAACACCATGCCAAGGTGATCCTCCACCCGTGCCGCCTCGGCATAGAACTGCTTCTGTGTGCGGGTGTCGTTGGCGGTCAAACCGGTCAGCGCGAAACGGTGCAGGTTGCGCCACACCACCGCTGTGCCGGCCGCACCGGTCGGACGCAGCCGCCGCAGCAGCGCCGCCGTAGCCTCGTCACTGCCGTGCAACAGTCGCCACTCACCCGTGTTTGCGACTACCGACAGATCCCACGTGCGTACGGCTTCGGGATCGCTCCCGCTCAGACTGGCAACAGTCAGGCGACCAGCCTGGGAAAACGAGGCACTCTTGAGCCCCATGCCGAACCGGCCAAGATCTTCGCGTCGTCGGACCTCAAAAGATCCCCTGGCTGCAACGGTCATGGCCGTCAGCAGTTCCTCGGCGGTCATCCCTCTGCCGTCGTCCGTCACCGCCACCCATGATCCAGGGCCGTCCCATGTAAAGAACACGTCGATGTGCCGGGCGCCGGCGGAGATGCTGTTGTCCACAAGATCAGCGATGGCCGCTTCGACGCTGTACCCGAACGATCTCAGCGACATGATCGTTCCGGCAGGATCGGGGTTGGCGATGTCGTAGCTCAACGTGGTGTCGGCTCCATCTGGCGCACACCCCGCACTGTACGTCGGCGACTGGATGTCGCCGCTTCCGCTGACGCGGTGCACAGGACGAGGTAGAAAGGGGTTTGCACGACTAATGGCGGAAGGGACGGATAGCCAGAGTATATGTAAGTGATCGACCTCTCACGTCTGCTCTTAAGATCAACACTCGAATCAGCGTCGACCTGTCCGATGGTTCTGCGGGTCCAGCCCTCCGGGCCGGGTCGGAGGTCCGAATGGATGGCGCTGAGAGTATTTGTCTGGCGGACTGATGACAATAAGGTGCTGGTACCACAGGTACCGGTGATGTCCGTGTGGCGGTACACATGGCAGCCCACGCGGCGGTAACGTGCGTGATCGTGACGAGTCCTGATCCCCACCCGGCAGATCCTCCGCGTCGCAAGGGATACGGCGTGCGACTCGTCAGGGGTCCGTTCGTACGTCTGACGCCTCACCCGGAGGCCTTGGCCGATCCCAGCGATCTGGCGGCCTACGCTGCGGCGGCCCGCGCGAAGGGTCGCCCTCTGGCTGCCGACCTGTTCAGCGGTGCTGGCGGCCTGAGTCTGGGGCTGGAAGCCGCCAGCTACCAGGTGGTCTTCGCAGTGGACCACGATGTGGAGGCGGTGGAGACCCACCGGCACCACCACGGCGGGTTGACCGTGAACTGGGACCTTGGTGACCCCGACCGGGTCCGGCAGGTCGCCGAGCTGGTGACCGCCGCCGGCGTTGAGCTCCTGGTGGGTGGCCCGCCCTGCCAGCCGTTCTCCAAGGCTGGCCGGTCCAAGATCCGGCACCGCGTACGCAAGGGTTTGCGTGATCCGTACGACGAGCGTCGGGACCTGTGGCGATCCTTCTTGGAGGTGGCGCGCACCGCCCGACCCCAAGCGGTGATCATGGAAAACGTGCCCGACATGGCGTTGGACAAGGAGATGTTCATCCTCCGTACCATGGTCCACGAGCTGGAGTCGCTCGGGTACGCGGTCGAGGAGCGGGTGGTGGAGACCTTCCGCTATGGCGTGCCGCAGTTCCGGCAGAGGCTCATTCTGGTCGCCCTTCGAGACGGGACCGCGTTCGAGTGGCCCCCGGAGCAGCCGGACAAGGTGTTCGTCTGGAACGCCATCGGGGACCTTCCCCCTGTCGAAGGTGGCTGGCGGCCGAAAGGCGGCGCCGAGGGTTGGGCCGACTACGACAAGCCGGTCGGCGAGTTCCAGCAGCGTATGCGGCGGGGAGTGCCCGCCGCCGACGAGCACAAGGTGTTCGACCACATAACTCGCCCCGTGCGGGAGGACGACGCACGCGCGTTCGAGGCGATGGATGCCACCACCAGCTACCGCGACCTTCCCGAAGACGTGAAGCGGTACAGGGACGACATCTTCGACGACAAGTACAAGCGATTGGACAAGGACAATCTGTCGCGCACCATCACCGCGCACATCGCCAAGGACGGTTACTGGTACATCCACCCGGAGCAGAACCGCACCCTGACCGTGCGGGAGGCCGCTCGGTTGCAGACCTTCCCGGATTGGTTCCGTTTTGCCGGGCCGCCGTCGGCCGCGTTCCGCCAGATCGGCAACGCGGTGCCGCCCATGCTCGGTGAACACCTCGGCCAGGCCGTGCGTCGGGCTCTGGAGGATCCGCGTCCGGCCACCCATTTCACCCGTGACGTGGCGGCCCTGTTGGCCGGCTGGTTCGACAGCCGCGAGGTACGGGGGATCCCCTGGTTGCGGGCCGAGACCCGCTGGCAGGTGATCCAGGGGGAGATATTGCTGGACCGGTCACCGGCCGACCTGGTGCGGTTCATATGGCCAGTGGTGCGCCAGTGGCGGCAGCCACAGGACACAGCGTTGAACGAAGCCACCCTCGTCGAAGTGAGCCGGTGGGCGTCGCGCACAGCCCGCGCCGGAACCATCCTGGAGATCGCCGCACGGCTGGCCGACCACCCGCAGCAGCTACGGGACGACGACGCGTTGCGGAAGGTCCCGGGCCTGACGGAGGCGGTCGCCGACCTGGCGGTCCTCGTCATCCCCGCCGGGGACGACGAGGACTCCGAGGAGCCGGTGCTCGCGACCAAAGGAGTGCTGCGGGTGGCGGCTCGGTTCAGCGGCAACCCGGTCGACCGACGCAACCGGCTGACCGACGGGAGGCTGGAGATCGCGAGGATGATCGGCGATGACGCCGACGCCCGACGCGCGCACTTGGGGCTTGTGGAGTTGGCCAACAGCCTGTGCCGCCCGGTGGAGCCTGTGTGCGACGCCTGCCCCCTGCACAAGCTGTGCGCCAAGTCGATGGCTGACCCACAACGCCTGTTCTGACGGCGCTTCTGGCAGGCTCAGTCAGTCAGGCCCAGCGTCTCGACCACGTCGGGGGCCTGCTCGCGCAGGACGGCTGCGATCCGTAACCACGCCGCCCACTCCCCAGCCTGCATCGCCGCTGACCGCAGTGCCAGACCCGCGGTAGCGGCGGCCCGGGACGCAGCTCGCACCTCCGGCGGGGCACCCAGGTCCTGCGGCACCGGTTTGGAGGTGCCACGCTCGGTACGGCGGTAGGCGGCGTTGGCGTGTACGCAAAGCTCGTTGACCGGCGCCTCGAGCATCTGCCGCAGCTGCGCCGACAGCGAAACTCTCATTTTCGCCACATTGATGTTGAACGCAGAGTCCAGATCAGTGCCGAAGTCCAGTGCCGCCCGCGCCAGTTTCGTGTGCTCGTCAATGCCCCGGATGCCATTCCAGCCGCCCCACTGCACTAGCCGGTCGGCCCGGTACACATACAGGCCCTGCTGTCGGTTCCAGTTCAACGGCCCGGACATGCGGTCGAATTCCGCAGGGGAGGAGAACCGGTCCCGGGAGGGCAGGACGTATCGGCGTAACCCAACGTGGCCGGACCCCTCCCCGATCATGATCTCGAACCGTTGAACGGGCAGCTCCGTCGTTGACTGCTCGTCCGGTGCGAACGGGTTCCATGCCCTTACCTTCTGGCCGTTCACGGTGATTACCAGTGGCGCCCGGCCATCGGTGCCCTCTAGGAACCGATGGAAGACGATGCCCAGATGCTCGGCTGCCTTCGCCGCGAGCGCCTCGAGTCGCCGGCGGGCCCAGCCTCCATCTGGCCGTTTCTCAGGAAGGACGCGATCCAGATTGCGCCACAGTACGACAGTGCCGGTGCCCTCGGCCAGCCACCGCTTCGCTCGGGCCACGTCCGAGTCGGCGCCCGGGTCGACCACGATCCACTCGTCCCACTCCTCGACGAGATCCAGATCGAGCACACGGGCACTGGTGCGTACTACGGTTGGCGTGCTGCGACTGATCACGGCAACGGATCGGCATTGTGACAGGGAGGCGGTCTTAAGACCGAGGCCGTAGCGACCCAGCTCCCCGCTGTCGTAGGTGCGTCGGGTGCCCAACCGTAGGCCCTCAAGTAGCGCGGTCGGCGACATGCCATGCCCGTCATCGGCGATGAACACACGCGAGTCCGCGCCATCGAATTCGATCATCACCTCGACGCGGGTCGCACCCGCGGCCACGCTGTTGTCCACGATGTCAGCTACCGCGGTCGGGAAGTCGTAGCCGATGTCACGCAGCGATCCGGTCAATCTCGCCGCCGAGGGCGCCACCTGGAACCACGCCTTGCCGGGCATCCTTCACCTCCGTCACGTCGTTCGTGACGACCAGGATGTCACAAACCACGTCGTGATCTTGCCCCGTCTGCCGGCGCGTCGCGCCGTTCCCGCCACACTCGTTCTATTTCCACCGCCACCGTCACTGGGTCCTCGTGCTCCCAGAACCGCAGCACCTCCCATCCCAGCTGGCTGAGCTCGGCGTCCTTCTCCTCGTCCCGTTCGATGTTGCGACGCAGTTTGGCCTGCCACCACTCCCGGTTGTTCTTGGGCATCACGCCGTGCTCAGGACACTGATGCCAGAAACATCCATCGATGAAGATGGCCAGTCGTGCGCGGGTGAACGCGATGTCCGGACGCCCCGGCAGGGTTCGGTGGTTGATGCGGAACCGCAGCCCGCGTCGATGCAACTCCTGACGGACGAGGAGTTCCGGCCTTGTTGATACCCGCCGCATCCTGCTCATCTGAGCCGAGACCGCCGCGCTCAGTGGGGGCGGCCGCCGATGGGCGCCTGGTCCACGTTGTCGTTCGCTCATCGGCCCAACCCCAAGCTGTTCGCGCTCATCAGCTCAAGGTAGTACCGCGTCGAGGCGGCTTGACGATTGGAGCCCATCCTGAACAAGTCGTTGCATAGAGGACCTGCAGGATCCCTGAGGGCGAGCGGGGACTCCCGGCGGGAAGCCTCGGCCACGCTCGTCGACGCGGCGGGCGCCTCATGTCGTTAGGGCCGGCCGTTGACATCGACACCCTCCCGAACGCGGACTGGCGGAGCGGACTGCTGCTGTCCGTCGTACCTCGATCGCTCGACGACACCAACTCCCAGCCGGCGGCGGGCGGGCTGGCGGCGCGTCGAGCGGACACGCCGAGCACCAGCCGGCCGCCGGGGATCCTGCCCGTCGCGCTCCTTCGAGTCGTCGTCGCGATACGCGTCGGCTATGGCGCCTCGGGTGACGTCACCTCCCAGAATGGCGTTCTGGGCGGCGGTCCGTCGCCAGCGCGGCCCGCAATGTCAGACCCTTGCGTACCGTGCTGGACATGCCGACCGTCCATCCCCAGCAGCACGACCCTCACGACCCGAACCGGCCGGTGGCGTCCCCTACGACCGTTGCCGTACAAGGTGGGTGACAAGCCCGAGTGGATTGGCTCGGCAAGCGCGGAGGACGCGCTGAACAATAGCGAGACCCATAGACAAAGATCTTCGCATATCGATTCGGGGTGACGCCTCCGATACTGTGTGCGCCGAACGGGTCGCTGCGGAAGGCCTGGGGGTTTCACGGTGCGCTCGGCGGTGTCGGTGTTTGCGCGTGCGGTCGCGCTGCACCGCGAGGCGTTGACCCATGTGGAGGCTGCCCGCGCCGCTATGTCCGCCCGTCTGTCAGAGGGCTCCTCCGCGGAGAACTCGGCCGCCCAGCAGCGCGAGATCGCGGGGCGGCTGCACGACTTGACGGCGAGCGTGGCCGCGAGCTGGTGGGGCTGTCGACTTGGCCCCCAGCCGTCGCGTCGTAACCTTGGCCTCGACGGCCAGGTGGGACGGCCCGCGCTGGTGCGGATTGGCGATGGCGTGACCTTGCCGGATTCGGCGTTCAGCGTGGTGGTGCCGTTTCTCGGCGCCGGGCATTTGGCGATCGACGTGGATGCCCGGGACCGGCGGGTGGCCCAATGGGTGCGTGGCTTGCTGCTTCGTGCGGTGGCGGCATTGCCCGATGGGGCGGTGCGGGTGCTGCCGGTCGACGGCGGCACCCTCGGCGCGGTGTTCGCCCCGTTCCGGTCCTTGATGGACGCCGAGGCGTGGGCGCATCCGGCCACCGACCTGGATGGGCTGCGGACCATGCTGGGCGAGGCAGAAGAGCAGATCGCCGAGGCGCAGGCGGGCACGGCCGAGTTGCCCTACCTGATCGTGGCCTGCGCCGCGCTGCCTGCCGGTGCGGGCAGCTCCGAACTGTCGCGGCTGGCGGCGCTGGCGCACGCTGGTCCGGCATCGCGGGTACACCTGCTCCTGGCCGGGTATCCGCCGGCCGGGGTTGGCGGGTTCAACCAGCCACCCCAGCTCGACAACACCTTTCGACTCGCCGCGGCGAGCGAGTTGTTCACGCTGTCCGATCCGCCGGGCCGGCCGGTGTTCAGCGAGGACGGCACCGGCCTCGCGGTTCCGGTGCGGCTGGATGAGGGCCCGACCGACGGCCTGATCGAGTCCGTCTGCCAGCGCCTGGTCGCCACCGCCAAACGGTCGTCCGCGCTGGGTTTCAACGCGTTGCTGCCCGCGGAGATCTGGCAGGAGTCATCGGTGGCCGGCCTGCGCACGGTCGTGGGACGCGAGGGCCGGGCCTGGTGCGAGCTGGCCCTGGACGACGCCACCCCGCACTGGCTGGTGGGCGGGCGCACCGGCTCGGGCAAGACAGTGTTCCTGCTCGACGTGCTCTACGGGCTGGCCTCGCGGTACTCCCCGGACGAGTTGGGGATGTACCTGCTGGACTTCAAGGAAGGCGTGTCGTTCGCCGAGTTCACCCCCACCGAGATGGACGCCTCATGGATACCGCACGCCCGCACCGTCGGCATCGAGTCCGACCGCGAGTACGGCCTGGCCGTACTGCGGGCGCTGTCGCGCGAGATGGGCCGGCGGGCCACTGAGCTCAAGCGCGCTGGCGTGACCCGGGTGGCCGACCTGCGGGCGGGGGCGACCGGATGTGGCGATGCCCCGTCTACTCGCGGTCATCGACGAGTTCCAGGTGCTGTTCGCCGGCAACGACGCCATCGCCCGCGGTGCCGCCGCCGTGCTGGAGGAGCTGGCCCGCAAGGGCCGCTCGTACGGCATCCACCTCATCCTGGCGTCCCAGACGATCGCCGGCGTCGAGGCGCTGTTCACCAAGGGTGAGTCGATCTTTGGCCAGTTCCCGCTGCGGGTCGCCCTGGCTGGCGGCGGAGGTGTGCTGGACGTCGGCAACAACGCCGCCGACGCCCTCACCGTCGGCACCGCGATCATCAACACTGCGGGCGGCGTCGCCACCGCCAACCAGCTCGTGCGGTTCCCGGACGCGCAGCCCGCCGCGGTCGCCGCACAGCGGCACCGGTTGTGGAACGCCCGCCCACCCGGTGACGCGCCCCCTGCCGTCTTCGCCGGCTATGCCGAACACCACCTCCACGACGACCCGGTGTACGCCGCGTTCACACCACAGGTACGCCGCCGGCAGGCCATCGTCGGCCGGGCCGTCGAGGTCGGCCTGCCCACTGTCGGGTTCGGACTGGACGCCACTCCCGGCCGGCACCTCGCCGTTCTGGGCACCACACCGGTCGGCGCCGACGTGCTGCACGCTGCGGCGCTCGGCCTGTCCCGCCAGCACGAGCCCGGCACCGTACGGTTCGTGCTGGCCAGCTTCGCCGCCGCAGCGGACGCCATCGTCGACGACCTGGTGGCCGCCCTCGGCGAAGCCGGGCATACCTGCACCGAGGTCGACGCCGGGCAGCTGCGCGACCAACTCGCCGCGCTCGCCGACGCCGACACCGAGCCCAGCACCAAACACACCTACCTGGTGATCTTCGCCGCCGACGTGGCCATCAGCACGCTGTCCGAATGGAAGTCGGTGAGCCGGTCGTGCGGGGCAGCCAACGCCGCCATGGCCGGTGATGGCTGGGTGGGTAGGGCGGCGGCGTCGGTGTGCTTGGCGTAGAGGTGCGGGGAGTCGACGTGGTGGTGGTAGGCGCCGAGCTCGACGCCGAGCCAGCCGGCCATCAGCTCGTGCAGCAGGGTCGCGGTGAAGAGGTCGTAGGGCAGGGCGAGCCAGATGTCGTTGCTGCGCACCGTGGTGTGCATGTGCAGCCGGCCATCGCGCAGGAAGAACCGGTCTCCTGCTGCTTGCTCGCCTGGCGGTGGTTGTCGACACGCGGGTTCGAAACAGTGGTCGAGCTGCGCGGCTCAGTAGCGCTCCGGCCAGCGGATCGTGACGACGCCGTGTGTCTTGTCCAGGACGGAGGTGCCGGCGGGGATCTGCGAGTGGTCGCTGTCGGCGGGCCAGTAGCCGAATGTGGGCGTGGTGTGCCGGCCGTCGCGGTCCCATGCCTGGATCTGTTCCACCATCGTGCCCGCAGCCAGGTCGCCGTCCGCCCCGTAGGCGCGGGCGCCCAGCTCGACGCCGTCGCCGTCCGGGGTGGGGCGGGCCACCAGGTACGCGAACGCGGCACCGCATACGACCGCGTATGGGAACCAGGAGCCGTGTTCGCCGGCCAGTTCGGTGCCGTCGTCGGCCGATAGTAGGCAGAAGCCGGGCAGGAACCAGGCCAGCCACAGGTGCAGGTCGGCGAACGATGTCTGGTGCGGGACGGTCACCCGGGACCAGATCTCGGTTCGTGGCGCGGCGAGGACGTCGTGGAGCTGGCCGAGGTCTGCTGGGACGTGTGCGTCGAACTGCAGCGTCACCTGCCAGCCGTTGGCGTCTTGGAGGACGGTCAGCCGCACCACCTGCCGGCCGGCACCGCGCAGTGGCACGAATCCGGCCAGCTCGGTCGAGGTGCTGGCCAGGTGGTCATCGTCGCGGCGAAAGCCGATCGTGCGGGTGATTCCGTTCATGATGAGCGGGAGCACGAGGACGCCGTCGGCGGTCAGCTGGTCCAGCCAAGCGGGAGCGATGTCCCCCGTTCCCACGGTGACGATGGTCGCGTCGAACGGTCCCTCGTCGGGCACGCCGCGCCACGCGTCGGCCTGCAGCACGGTGACGCGGTCGGCGTAGCCGGCACTGCGTAGCAGGACCTCAGCCAGGTCGGTGACTTCGTGGTCGATGTCCACGCTGACGACCCGGCCGTGCGGGCCGACGACCTCGGCGATCAGTGCCGCGTTCAGCCCACCGGAGCCGATCTCCAGCACGGTCATCCCGGGCCGCAGTTCGGCCTGCTCCAGCATCCGCGCCTGAATGTAGGCCGCGGACACCGACGAGACCGCCACCCCATCCTTGTCGCGCTTGGTCACCACCGGGTTGTCCACGCCGTAGGCGATCTCGAGGGAAACCTCCACCGGGAGGAAGTGCTCACGGGCCACCGTCCGGAACGCCGCCTCGACGGCCGGGCTAGTGATCTTCCCGTCGGCGCACAGCCGGTCGGCCAGCGCCGCCCGCAACGCCGCTGCACGGTCGATAGTGGTCGATTCGTTCGGCAAGACTGTTACCGCCAATCGTGACTTGTCGGAGCGTGATTCAGGTCAAGGTGGGGGCCTGCCGCCCGCCCGGAGGGCTGGCAGGTTGCTGGGTGGGCGGCAGGCTGGGTGGTTATCGGTTGTGGCTGTCTGTGTCGCGGCTGGCGCTGTGGTGGGTTCCGGTGGCGTGGGTGAGGCCGGCTAGGAAGGCGCGGTAGTCGCCGAACAGTAGTTCGGCGAGGTCTTCGCACTGGGTGGGGTCGATGGTGATGGCGTGTTTGTCGGCGTAGGCGGCGATCCGCTGCGCGCCGACGGTGATGGCGGTGCGGGACGTCTCAGGGTCGAACGGAATGATCTGCATCAAGGGCTCCAATTTCTCGGGTGTTTGTTCACACAGGTGGGGCTGCCGGCGTGCGGGGGTTATGTTTCTTCGGCGGTGGTGGCGATCAGGGCGGCTGACTCGGCTGGGCTCAGCGAGAGTTCGCGGAGTTTGTCGAACGCGGTTTTGTAGCGTTGGGCGGCGTCGGCTTCGATCATCAGATGGCCGTCGAGGTGGTGGACCAGGGCGACGGGTGGGTAGGGGCGTTGCATGGTGCAGAGGGTGAACGCGCCGTGCAGGCCGGGGTGCCAGCCGATCCGGGTGGGCAGTATCCGTACGTTGATGTGGGGTCGTTCGAGTAGCCGGGCCAAATGTTGCAGCTGGGCTTGTAGGACCAGTCGGCCACCGACGGGGCGGTGTAGGACGGGTTCTTCGAGCAGGATTTCCAGTCGGGTCTCCGGTTTGCGGTCTACTTCCAGGGCCTGTTGCCGTTCGACCAGTTGGCGGACGAGTTTGTCGACCAGTGGCTGCTGTGGCACGGTGTGGGCGATGATCGCGGTGGCGTAGTCGCGGGCCTGGACCACTTGGGGGATGGTGAGGTTGGCGTAGATGCACAGTTCTTCGGCCCGCTGCTGCACCCACCAGTCATCAACCACCGTCCCACCACCCCTACCACGGGCGTCGCCGCTGTGGGCGTTGTCGGGCTGGTTGGCGGCTGGTACCCATTGGTTGATCCGCCATGCCTGGTGCGCCATGTCGACCAGCGCAGTCCGCGTGGCGTCGTCGTAGACGCCGTAGACGTCCAGTAGGGCGATGACGTGGTCGCGGCGAAACGGCCACTCGGCCCGCTCGTACCGGGCGAGGGTGGAGAACTCCACTCCCAGGTAGGCGGCGATGTACTTCAAGGTCAGCCCGCGCTCTTCGCGCAGCTGACGCATCCGGCTGCCCAGATACTGGGCCCGAACCGTTTGCAGGAACTGTTTGCGATCGGTCGGCATCCTGCGACCCCTTCCCCTTCTGCTCATCGAAACGTTCATATATCCGTGATTTCAGATATCCGCGGCCAGGTCGGTGATCAGCTGGGCCGAGTCGGCGGCCGGTAACGCCGCCTCCTGTAGCCGGTTGAATGCGTCGGCATACCAGTGGCCGGCTTGGCCCTCGTGCACGGCCACACCGTCTAGGTGCGGGCTCGGACGGCAGGCGATCGCGGGGACGAATGAGGCCGGCAGGTCGAACACGGTGAACGAGCCGGCACCCATTCCCGGCAGGTAGGCGGCCGTCGTGGGTAGGACCCGTAGCTGGACCGAGCCGCCGCCGTCACCATCCTTGGCGAGGTGTTCGAGTTGGGCTCGCCAGACCGCGTCCGGGGCGCCGACCGGACGGCGTAGCGCCGCCTCGGCGACCACCGCCTCCACGTCGACCAGCGGGCGGCGGTCGAACACGTCCCGTTGCCGGCGGCCGTACATCCCGGTACGCCAGGTCAGTTCCGCCTGCGCCGCCTGCGTTTCGTGTTCGCGGCGGACGACCGCTTCGGCGTATTCGGGTATGCGCAGCAGGTCGGGTATCAACACCGCGTCGTAGCAGCGGATCCTTTCCGCCATCGATTCCAGCCACAAGGCGTCCAACATCGACACATCCAGTACGGGGGCGTTGAAATCGCCTTCCCAGGCCGGCAGCCGGAACACATCCCGTGCCAACCGCAACAGAAAATCGCGTTCGCCCGACTCGTACACGCAATACAGATCAGCCAACGCCAAAACCTGCGTGTAATGCGCCCGCCACAGCCCGTACTCCAACAACCGAGCCGCACTAAAATCCACACCCACACACGCCGACACATACCGCAACGTCAAACCCCGACCCACCCGCAAAACCCGCAACCGCTCACCCAACAACCGCGCCCGCAACGACGGCACAGATTCGTCTTTCCTACTCGGCACCGCCAACCTCCATTAGGTAAACGTGGGTGGACGTTCGATCGCCATTGCCGGGAACCAGCTTCGACCCGTCCCAACCATTGATCGACCCCATCCCAAGGGGAATCGAAGGGTGGTTGCTCCCCGCCAAGCGGGGAGCAACCGGGTACACGGTTCCGTCATCTACGTGTTGGCCGGTACGGTCAACGGGTAATTGACGGCCGGCATCGTGAGGGTGGGGATGGCCAGAAGTCTGCGTAGTTACCGCCACGAAGCCGAACGGCTTCGCGCGGCGGGCCGCAGCTATCGGCAAATCGCGGTCCTGTGGCGGGAGCGCTATGGCCTCAATTCCCGCGTCGCGTACCGGCTCGCGCACGGCCTGACCCAGGCCGATGTCGCAGAACGTTGGAATGCCCAGTGGCCTGACCCCACCACGCCGAAGACCGCCAAGACGATCTCATACTGGGAGATCTGGCCAGCCCCGGGAGGCAGGACGCCGTCGCCGGACACGCTCAACAAACTCGCCTACCTGTACCGCTGCAGCGCCGGCGAACTGCTGGACGGCGAGGACTACAGCCGCCTCGACCCGGCCAACTCGGTCGAGCTTGACACGGAGCCCACGGAGAATGCGCAAGTCGACGTCGGCCCGCCTCCGGCCAATCTCATCGCGGCGAGCGGCATCAGGGCGGTCACCTCCGAGACGGTTGACGGCTTCGAGGCGCTGACCGATACCTACCGTCAGGCGGATTATCGGTCCGGCTCCCGCCGCGTCACCACGGACCTGGCCGGGCACCTGCGCCGGATGCTGCAGGTCAGCGACCGCGCCACGAGCAAGCACACCCAGCGCCGCCTCATGCAGGCGGTCGGCGACGCCGCCCAGCTCGCGGGTTGGCTTGCCATCGACGGGCAAGGCTACGAGCAGGCACTCGGGCACTGCCGGCTCGCTCTGTCCGTAGCCGAGAAGATCAACGACCGAGCGTTACACGCGTACACCCTCGGCGTCATCAGCTACGTCCACCTGCACGCCGGCGACGGCGGCGCGGCCCTGCGGGTCCTGGACACGGCGAAGGAAATGGCCGCACGAGACGTCCCACCCGCGGTGACCTCGTGGATCTATGAGGCGGTCGGCGAGGCCCACGGCTTACTCGGCGAGCGGCGGCCGGGAAGCGCCGCGCTCGCCGTCGCCGAGCGGCGTTTCGACGGCGTCACTGCCGACAACACGCCAAGCTGGCTCGCCTTCTTCAACGCCGACTGCCACGCCGCGCGGCTCAAAGGGCGCTGCCTGATGCGGCTTCGACAACCGGCCAACGCGGCCACAGCCCTGAACGAGGCGCTCGAACTCTTGCCGTCCACGTTCGTCCGGGAACGTTCCGGCACTCTGATCGACCTCGCGCAGGTCCACGTCCAACTCCGGCAGATCGAGGAGGCCTGCCATCTCGCAGCGCAGGCCGACGTCCTGGCCCGCCGTACCCAGTCCGAACGCAACCGAAGACGGCTACGTGAGCTGCTTGTCGACCTGATGCCGTGGGCGCACCTCGAGAGCGTTCGGGATCTGCACCGGCAGGTGCTGCTTAACTGATGGGGTGCCCCACCCCAACCCGGTCCGCGGCCAATGACCCGCCGCGCCTGGGCTCAACTGCTCGTCCTCGCCGCGCTGTGGGGTGCGGTCTACCCGCTCATCGAGGTCGCCCTTCGCGGCCTGTCGCCGGTGGTCGTCGTCCTGGGCCGGGTCGTGCTCGCCGCGGCCCTACTCACGCCCCTAGCGATTCGCCGTGGCGCGCTCCGCCGGCTGTGGAAGCATCCCCGCGCGATTATCGAGACGGCGCTGGTGCAGTCCACGATCCCCCTGCTCCTGCTTACGTTCGGGCAGGAATACGTCTCGGCAGGCATCGCCGGCATCCTGATCGGCGCCCAGCCCCTTTTCGTGGCGCTGCTCGCCGTCCGGTACGCCCCTGACGAACGGCCGCAGGGCCTTGCCGGTGTTGTCGGTGTCACCCTCGGACTCGTCGGTCTCCTTCTACTGTTCGGTGTCGACCTCAGCGGCGGTGCTGAGGCCGTCGTCGGCGGTGTGCTGGTGTCCGTCGCCGCCGTTGGTTACGCAACTGGCTCGATCATGATCCACAAGCGGCACGCCGACGCTCCACCGCTCGGCGTCGCGACCTCCGCGATGCTCGTTACCACGACCGCGCTCGCGGTCCCCGCCCTGTTCAGCATCCCCGCCCAGCCACCACAGCTGTCTGCGGTCGCCGCCCTTGCTGTACTCGGCGTCGTCTGTACCGGGGTCACGCTCGTGATGTTCTATACGCTTATCGCCCAAACCGGACCGGCACGGGCCGCACTCGCTTTTTACCTCTCGCCGGCATTCGCCGTCGCATTCGGTGCCGTATTCCTGGACGAGCCCATCAGCATCACTGCCATCGCCGGCTTAGTCGCCATCATCGCCGGATCTATCCTTGCCGCGCGACGTGCCGAACCGGCCCCGACGTGAATTCCCTTCCGGCAGTAGCCCGCTCCATACGACCCAGGCAGTCGTTGATCATTAGTGGCAGACCAGTAGGCTACAACCGTGGACAAGCCAGGAATTCGTGTTCGTTTCGCGCCCTCGCCGACGGGGATGTTCCACGTCGGCAACGCCCGCTCGCTGCTGTTCAACTGGGTGTTGGCCCGGCAGTCGGGCGGGGCGATGGTGCTGCGGATCGAAGACACGGACGCTGCGCGAAACCGGCCCGAGTGGGTACAGGGGATCCTGGATGCGATGGCCTGGCTGGGAGCCGGCCCGGAGGAGTATGAAGGGCCGCTGTTCCAGTCCGACTACGCCTCCCACCACCAGGACGCGATCTCGCGGCTGCTGGCAGCGGGGCTGGCGTACTACTGCGACTGCTCGCGCGAGCAGGTGGTGGCCCGTACTGGCAGCTCACACAAGGGGTATGACGGGTTCTGCCGAGACCGGAGCCTGTCGGCCGGCGAGGGTAGGGCGGTGCGGTTCCGGACCCCCGACGAAGGCGTGACGACAGTTGTTGATCTTGTTCGGGGGAAGCCGACGTTCGAGAACGCGTTGATCGAGGATTTCGTGATCGCGCGGGGCGACGGGTCGCCGGTGTTTCTGCTCGCCAACGTCGTGGACGACATGGTCATGGGGATCACGCACGTGATCCGGGCCGAGGAGCATCTTCCGAACGCGCCGAAGCAGCAGTTGCTGTGGGAGGCCCTCGGAGCGCAGCCGCCAATCTGGGCACACGCCCCGATCCTGGTAAACGAGAAGCGTCAGAAGCTGTCCAAGCGTCGCGACCGGGTGGCGCTGGAGGACTTCCGCGCCGAGGGCTATCTCGCCGACGCGATGCGGAACTACCTGATGCTGCTCGGCTGGGCACCGTCCGGCGACCGGGAGATCGTGCCCTGGGATGACATCGTGACGGAGTTTCGGCTGGAGGAGGTGAACCCGTCACCGGCGTTCTTCGACGTGACGAAGCTGCGGGCCTTCAACGGCGACTACATCCGTGCCCTGCCGGTCGAGGCGTTCATTCAGGCGTGTCAGCCGTGGCTGCGCGGCGAGTCCGCGCCGTGGCCGGCGGAGCAGTACGACGAGGACGCGTTCGCGGCGGTCGCCGAGCTGGCGCAGACCCGCGTCGCGCTGCTCTCCGAGGTCGTACCGATGGTGGACTTCCTGTTCCTCTCGGAGCCCGCGCTTGACGAAGTGGCATGGGCCAAGGTGATGATGGCCGCGACCGCCCGGCCGCTGCTGACGGCGGCCGTGGCCGCGTACGAGACGGCCGAGTGGCGTGCCGACGCCTTGAAGGCCACGCTCGAGGCGATCGGCGTCGAGCAGGGTTTGAAGCTGGGCAAGGCGCAGGCGCCGGTACGGGTGGCCGTCACCGGTCGCAGCGTGGGTCTGCCGCTGTTCGAGTCGCTGGACGTCTTGGGACGCGACCGGACGCTGGCGCGACTGCGTGCTGCGCTGGATCGGCTCGGCTGAGACTCAGGGGCGCTGACGCACGCTTCGCCAGCAGGAGTGTGGCGCGTTCGATGCCAAACGGGGCAATGAGATGGCCGAAATCGGTGCCGAGGTGCTCGTCGCAGAGCCGGAACACCTGCGGCGCCAGGACTGCGAGCGGACTGGCGGCGGGCAGGTGAGGGGCCGCAAGGTTGGCCGTGACCAGCCACCCTCGTAACGACGTCGCGATACTGATGTGCCCGTGTTCCTCCGGGGCGCTCTCGGCGGCAACCAGCCGCGTCTCTTGCCAGCGCAGGCCGATCCGGCGTGACGCATTGTCCTTGGCGGTTGCTGCGGCCCCGTACAGCGTGAATGTCTGTCGGGTTCCGAAAAGCTGGCCGACGAGTGGCTCCACGGTGGTGACATCCAGGTCGATCCCCTCGCGGAGGAGGAGGTTCGCCGCGTGCAGCCGCACGCGCTGCGCGGACGGCGCTGCCTCTATCGCGGAGGTGAGCCGAGGGTTGAAGTCTGTCGGGCGAAAACCGTCGACGGTGAGGATGCCGTCCACGGAGAACGCGCCCCGGTAGCTGAGCGTGGCGCGGAGCTGAGTGCCGATGCGACCGGTGAGCTCCGCAAGTTCCGAAGTGCACGAGTGCGTGGCGGGGACGGCGCCCGCGAGCAGGAAGGTGCCGTGGTCCAAGCGTGGCAGCGACACGATGTCCATCGGTGGGAAGGCGAGGACGCTTGAGCGGAAGATCAGCCCGTGTAGCCGGACCGGTCGTCCTTCCAGAAGTGGCATGAGCCGCAGCCGCGTCCGCCCGCCCAGCCGCTTGCGCCGAGGGCTCTCGGCGCGCCACCACCAGAGCCCGTCGCCGCCCGCCGCGGACACATCGGCTGGTGGTTGGGTGGCGCACACGACCCCGGCGCCGTGGTCAACAAGGGGTCCGAGCGTAGCGAGATCCTGCCTGCTGTCGGCAACCACGGATGTCGCTCGCGGCACACCGAGCAGATCCCAGAGGGTGTCGACCACGGTCTTGTCTTCGAACACGCGCCAGGTCGGATGGCGTCGCCCCAGCCGGGGGCGGTCGCCCGCCCGGGGCGGGTCGAGCGGGTCGGGGATGAGCAGCAGGGCGTGTCCGTCTGGGTCGAACCGGTCGGCCTCTCGTCGGAGCCAACCGTCGCCCTCCAGGCCGGCGATGATGCTGTGCTGCCAGACCAGATGTCCCGAGGCCCCGGCGAGCGGTTCCGGTCGTTCCTGCTGCGGGACCGCGTCGAGGGGCACGGCCAGGCAGCGTGCGTTGCCGAGGAGGTCCCGCCATGCCTCGGCGTCGTCCTCGCGTCCACATATGACAATGATCTTCCGATCCGGCAGATGCCGGCTGATCTGGTTGTCGAGGTCAGGCACGCTTCCTCCGCCAACGCCGATCGACCCGTTGCAGGATGAGGTTGGCCGGCGTCCGGTGCACGACCCTGTACATGTTGTCGCCGAGCCGCCCCTTGATTGTCGACTCGCACCGGTCGGGATGGGAGTCGTCGTACTCGATGATGACGATCGCGGGGTGGTGGACGGCGTCGTTGAACGAGTCCCACACGTCGAGTTCGGTGCCCTCGACGTCGATGCTGAGCAGACCGATCTCGGTAATGCCGTATTGGACGAGGAGGTCGTCGAGGCGGCGGCACGTAACGAGGACGTCGCGGTAGTTGGCGCCGTGTCGAGCAAGGCCAGACCACGATGGTTTGTACGCGTACATGCCGAATGGCCGCAGGCCCGGTGTGGCGGAGACCGCGCACGTCTCGACGGTGCAGCGCCGCCGGCGCAGCAGCTGGTGGTTGCGGGGTTCGGGGTCCACGCACAGCCCGCGCCAGCCGAGGTTCTCGAAGTAGAGGCTGTTGCTGCCGCGGACGCCGTCGCCCGCGCCGACGTCGACGAAGACCCCGCCGGTGGGGATCTCGTAGCGCTCGGCCAGCCAGCGGTCCTCGCCCCACTGGGAGTGGTACGGCGGCGGTTGCGCGTATGGCAGCATGGCGACTCATCCGCGCCATTGTTGGAGGATCTGAAGCTCGCGAGTGCGATCCAGCCACTGCTGCGACCAACCCCGCCGCACGGTTTGCCAAGCGAGGCAGGCAGTCACCGTATCGACGAGGGGAGCCCGGACCAGGCCGGCCTGTACGGCTCGGTCGCTGCTGACACACATCAGGGCCCGCTCGGGGCTGTGCGCGGGCAGCCACAACGGCACCTGCGTCCAGGGGCGTAGGCCGTTGGCGAGGGCGAAGTCCTCGCCCACCCACCTCGGTATGGCGCCGCCATCGGTGCAGTTGAAGACGGCGTCCACCATGTCCAGCGCGCTGATACGGCATCCCGCGAGGTTGACCACGCCTGCGACAGCCTGGTCAATCGCAGTGCGGAGGAACCGAGCCACGTCAACCACGTCGATGAGCTGTACGGGCTGGTCTGGACCCATCGGCACGAGCGTGTCGCCGCCGCGCAGGGCGCGCTCCAGCCAGTACGCCAGTCGGTCGCTGTAGTCGTAGGCGCCGACGATGAGGCCCAGTCGTGCGATCAGCAGCGGTACGCCGCTCCTCTCGAACCAGCGCTGCAGGAATCGTTCGCAGCGCAGCTTGCGGGTTGCCGACGCGCGGACCGGGTCGGTTGGCCTGGCCTGGACGGTCGGTGACAGCTCCGTGATCTCTTCTCCACGCTGGCGATTGCGGCTGTAGACGCCGCACGTCGACAGCATCACGTACGTCGCGACGTCGCTCAGGAGCGCGGTCGTGGCCTGCAGATCATCCAGGTCACTGGCGCTGGTGTCGATGACGGCGTCCCACGGCTCGGCGAGCACTGTCGCGGCTTCGGGCGTTGGTGCGCGGCGGTCGGTGACGACGTGGCGGAGCAGGCCGACGAACGGTGACGGTGACTGCGCCCGGTACAGCACGGTCACGTCGTCCCCTCGGGTAAGGCATTCGGTGACGATGTGCCGGCCGACGAATCTGGTACCGCCCAGCAGCAGGATCCGCATGGCGTACTCACCGCTCGGTCGAGCAGGTGTACCCGAGGACGAGCAGTCGTCGCGGGCGGCTGGTGGTGTTCGGCCCGCTGGCGTGGACCAGTGCCGAATCCCAAATCATCACCGCGCCGGCGAAGGCCTCGAGGAGGACGGCGGCGCGGTCGGGCGCCACGTCGTCGGGGACTACGGGTCCCTGGTTAGCCGTCGGAATGTGTTCGATGGCTTGGCGGTGGGTTCCTGGCCAGACCCGCAGCGCCCCGGTCGCCTCCGTACAGTCGTCGAGGCACACGGCCACCGTCAGGACCCGGCTGAACCCGCGGGCGGCGAAGTAGGCCGCGTCGGTGTGCTTGCACACCTCCTCACCGAGCACGGGCAGCGTCGCCCATCGGGCGAGGACATCGACCTCCTGCTTGTACATGAACTTGTCCTCCATGAGCTGAGGCCGCCCGCCGAGCAGCTCAGCCATCAGACCGCGCAGCACGTCGCAGGCGGCAACACCCGCTGCCATCGGGGCGAGGTCGAGGACGGGTTTGACCTTCAGCACGTACATGCGTCCGGTTGCCAGGCGCCACCAGGTCACCCGGGGATCGGTGGTCCTGGCGACTTCCATCTGGTCGAGGAGGCAGGTAAGGACGGCATCGGCTTCGACACGCAGTCGTTGGAGCGTGCTGGTCGGTATGAGGTCTGGCAGGACGATGTAACCCTCCTCAGCGAGGCGGTCGATGAGCGTCGGTATCGCCATGTCACTTGCCTCCCTTGACAGCGATCGGGATCAGGAAATCCCGAGTGGGCTTCGTCCAGTGCACTGGGGTCTGCTCCGCCGGCATGGTGTACGGGTGCGCCGTCCACCCGGCGAAGTGGCGATCGAGTACCTGACGACGGCTGTCGTTGATGGCGCTGCCGCTGTGAAAGAAGCTGAACCTGCCGCCGGGGCGAAGACAGGGGACGGCGACGTGCTCCACGAAGGCGGCGAAGTCGCTGTCGGCGTGGCCGTCCGGCGGCCATGTGTCGTACATGATCGCGTCATAGGCATCCGCCGGAAGGTTCGTGACCTGCCACGGTTCGGTGATGACAGTTGCCTTACCGAGTTCGTGGAGTACGCGCCGCTCCGCGAGGTGTGCGAGGTCTTCGTGCGGTTCGATCGCGGTGTACGAGCCGACGCTCATGCTGGCCAGTTGTGCGGCGAACACACCCAAACCGAGGCCGACCTCCAGCACCTCCGGCTTGGCTACGCCGGCGACCAGACGGAGGGCGTGCTGTCGCATGAGCTTCGCCTCGGCGAAGAACATGACGTACTGGCCACCGATACGCAGCCCTTCCTCATCGATGGCGGCGGGCGAGCTCCGCAGCGTCGCGATGTGCCGTCGGTGCACTGGGGACAGGAACGCCGCCCTCATTGGTCACCACCATCACGGAAGCGGGCGACGGCGTCGGTCGCCAGGAATCGCTCCGCGAAATCGGCCGCGCCGGCAATGTGGCGCCGCACGATCCGCTCAACCTCGGCGGTGATGGCCGTGCCGGGTAGGTGGTCCAGTGCGACGAGGACGAACGCCGGCTCGCCCAGCGCGCCGCCGTTCCGGGCCGCGATCGTGACCTCCGCGTACATAGAGGTCTCGGCCATGACATGCCGTGCAACCTCAGCGGCCACGGCAGTGTAGATCTTGCCTACGTGGTGGACGGGGTTCTTGCCCGCCGGTGCCTCGCAACTGGCGGGACGCAATGGCTCGATCACGCCGCTGTACCGGTTGCCCCGCCCCACAGCCCCGCAGTCACCCTTGCCGAGCGACGTGCCGAACGGGGCGAGGTACCCCCGTCCCGGGGCGTCCTTGGTGTTGAGGTGGAGCGCCGCTGCCGCGACCGCACTTGCCCGCGGTTCACCGTCCAACATGGCCTTGAGGTCGCCAGAAAGCGCGGTCTGCACCTCGGCGAGGCAAGTCCGATAAGCGTCGAAGGAGCCGACCGCTTCAGGGTGAACAGGCACCGCGACGGTGATGTCCAGGTCGGCACCGACCCGTACGACCATGACTTTCACGTCGGTCCCAACCGCCGGAAACATACCGCGGAACTCAGCTCCGGTGATGCGCTGCTCCAGCCGCACGGCCAGGTCGGCGGCGAGGCCGCGCCGGCCACCGGCAACGCAGATCACCGTGTCATTGGCGACGGACTCCCGGGCCAGTACCTCGGCAAGGCTTCCCGCAGCCTCCGGAAGGTAGAACTGCGGATCGTGGTCGACCGCTATGCCCCTGGTGTTGTTGACATGCAGGCGCAGGTGGTCGACCACGCTGCTGTCGCCGAGCGCGGCGGGCAGTACCTCGACAACCGATTCATGGAACAGCGCGTCGACCGGGATCGCGGTCGAACCCACGCCGTCCGTGATCTTCCCGAACAGGTAACAGTCGATCGGCTTGTGGATGGCGAAGCCGCCGAAGGCGACCTCGGCGACCGCGCCGACCAGATTGACCTTGTCCACCCAGTGGTTCGGCACAACGCCGAACTGCCGCAGGCACCAGGCCGCGTACCGCTGGGAGAACGTGTCGGCGACGAGGTCGGCCAAGCTGTCCGGGTGGCCGATCCCCTTGCGCTCCGCCACATCGAACGGCGCCCGGTCCGGGCCGACGCACGCCTGGCGAACGACAATCCTCATTGGACGCTCCTACTCGTCTTCGAGATCAGTTGCCTGGCCTGCGTACTTCGGCGGGTCAACCAGGTAGGACAGGCATTGCGAGAGGACCAGCACCCGTTTGGCCGGACACGGCGCATCGACGGCAGATGGCCGGAACGTGCCGTCGTAGAGGTTTCCGTAGCTGGTGGGCACCGAGGCGCAGCGCCGGACCTCGCCGGTCACGGTGACCTTGAACGAAGAGACGCCCGCGGTGCACGGCTGACCGCGGAACGACAGCACGCCGTCCAGGTACGGCCGGTTGAACACGTACTCACCGGAGTTGGCCAGGATCAACGCCTTCTCCTGCTCGGTGTATCCCTCTGGATAACGCCGCCCCTGGTGGACGCCCTTGAACACCTTCGCCCGCACGTGGTCGACGCCCAACGCCCGGAGCTGGTCCAGGTCGTCGGCAAACCGGTCGAGCAACGGCGGGTAGAGCACGTACAACGCGGTCGCATCGAAGCCTGCGGTGCGGAGTGCGAGATAGTTCCGCGCGTACGCTGTCAGCTCCTCGCCGAGCCGCTCCCGCTCAGGCATATGGATCGCGGCGACGACCTTCGCAACCCGACTGGCTGGTACACGCCGTGCGAACTCCTCCACGTCGTTCGAGGCCAGGTTGGTGTTGATGCTGATGAAGTGCCCCCGTGCCAGCCCTTCGCACAGCGAGACAAAGCCGGGAAACATGAACGGCTCGCCACCGGACATGTGAACCAGGCACACCTTGCCGAGGTCGTCGAAGCGCCGCACGACCAGGCCCGGGTCAGGCTCGTCGAGGTGCTTGCGGTTCAGCACGTACCGGATCTGCGGGTGGCAGTACTCGCAGAAGAAGTTGCACCGGTTCGTCAGATGCCAGTCGAACTCCCACTCCCACGGTGCCGGAGCCGGGGTCATCGCTGAGCTACGCATCGGGGTTTCCGTCCAGATTGGGCGGCGCACTGCGCCGGCGGTGACTGATGCCTTCAAGGACATCGCCCCGTCGGCAGTTGATGGGAGGTGATCGAAGCGTCAAATTCGTCAACGTCGACCTCGTGCTCGATTGGTACGTTCCGCTACCGTCTAGGCACTGGTTGTGCGGGGGAGGTGAGTGGAGGGCGTGTCCCGTCGAACGAACCAGGGCATCAATTCGGCCCTCGCCGCCCACCTGGCCAAGGCCGGCCTGACCCCACGCGCGCTCGCGCGTGAGCTCAACCGGTTGTTTGGGCCGGGCACTGTCGCGCAGACCGCGCCGTATCACTGGCGGGACGCTGGCGGCGTCCCACGTCCGCCGTTGCCGGCGCTGACCGCGTACGCCATCTCCCGGCGCCTGGGCCGGGTGGTCACGGTCCGGGACCTTTGGCCCGGACATCCTGGTGCCGACGATGCGACTCTGGTCTTGCCGGCAAATGCCGGCGTAGATGGGCCATGGACGCTGGCGACCACGATGCAGGTCGCCGAGGATTGGCTGCTGGGAGGGCTTGTGGATCGTCGGATGTTCCTCTCCGTCTCCGGCGCCACGCTGGCTCAGGCGGTAAGCATCTACCTCGCGACGCAGATGCCCGCCTCAGCCGCCGTTCCTCCAACATCGCCAGACGATCCGTTGGTCGACCAGATCGAGGCCACCGTCCCGCGCCTGCAGACGCTGGACGACGAGCGAGGCGGGGCGGCCGGCCTCGGCTATGTCGGCGCCCAGGTCCGCGCGGTGCTCCTCGTGTTGCGCGACGGCGGGCACACCGACTCCATCACCCGTCGCCTGCTGGTCGCCCTGGCCGACCTCGCCCAGCTCGCCGGCTGGAAAGCACTGGATGCCGCACAGCCTGGCCTGGCACAGCGATACCTGCTCACCGGGCTGCGCGCCGCGCACGACGCCGGCTACCGGTCGATGGAGGCACACATCCTCGCCGACCTCGCCTTTCAGGCGGCCTCTTTCGGTGACGGCATGGACGGCGTAGCCCTCGCAGAGGCGGCCCGCCGAGTCGCCAACCACGGCGCCGCGAGCGTGCAGGCGTCGGTCACGTCCCGGCTGGCGTTCGCCTACGCCGCGGCAGGCAGAGCGGCCGAGTGCGAACGGGCCTGGCATGACGCACAGGATCAGTTGGCCAGCCGGCGCCGGGACCAGGACCCCGCTTGGATGTACTACCTGACGCCGAACCACCTCGACTGCCAGGCCGGATACGCGATGATCCTCTCCGGACGCCGGATGGCCGCCAACCGCGACGGCCGGGCACTGCTGCGCAAGGGCGAAGCGCTGCTACGGACCGGCGCGTACGCTCGCCCAGCCACCGAACCATCCCAGCGCCGCGCCCTGTACGAAGGTGCCTGGCTCGCACTCGGCTACACCGCGCACGGCAGGCTCGACGACGCTGCCAACGTGGTACGGCTCGCCCTGCCAAGGCTCGGCACAGTCCGCTCACCGCGCAGCGTCGCCCTGCTGACGCAGCTCACCCACGACCTACGCCGCCGCAACCGCAACCAGACCGTCGCGGACCTTCTGCCAGACCTGGAAGCCGCGCTCGCTCAGCAGCCGACCTGACAGTACGGTCGGGCTGTGCGGACCGACGACCTTGACGTGCTGGTGATCGGCGCCGGCGTGTCCGGCCTGACCACCGCCATATGTCTCGCCGAAGCCGGGCTGCGCGTGCGGATCTGGGCCGCCGACCCGCTCGAGGCCACCACCTCCTTCGCCGGCGGCGCCATGTGGGGGCCATACCTGGTCGAGCCGCTCGACAGGGTCCGCGTGTGGAGCCGTACGACGCTGGAGGAGCTCCGCGCCTTGGCCCGCCAACCCGGGACCAGCGTCCGTCTCGTGCCCGGAATCGAGGCATCCCGCACGCCGGTGAGCCCGCCGGAGTGGGCGGACCAGCTCGACGGCTTCCGCATGTGCCAGGACGGCGAGCTGCCGAAGGGGTTCGCGACCGGCTGGCGGTTCGTCGCCCCGCTGGTCGACATGCCTACCTACCTGGCATACCTCCGGCAGCGCCTCACCAGCGCTAGCGTGGTCATCGACAACCGGCGAATCGAGACGCTTGACGAGGCGGCCGCCGCCAGCCCAGTCGTCGTCAATTGCGCGGGGATCGGCGCTCGCGATCTCGTACCCGACACGGCCCTCACGCCTGTTCGGGGCCAACTCGTGGTCGTGGAGAACCCGGGCATCACCGAGTTCTTCTCCGAAGACACAGGCATGTCTGAGGAGCTGCTTCACATCTACCCACACGGTGACGCAGTTGTCCTCGGCGGGCTCGCCACCCCAGACGACTGGAACGTGCAGCCAGATCCGGAGGTCGCGGCGGCGATCGTTGCCCGCTGCGCCGATGTCGACCCACGGTTACGCGACGTGGAGGTTCTGGGCCACCGAGTCGGCCTGCGCCCCACACGGCCGCGGGTACGCCTGGAGACGACGGTCGTCAACGGCACAACAGTGATCCACAACTACGGGCACGGTGGAGCGGGAGTAACCCTGTCCTGGGGCTGCGCCAAGGACGTGACCGACATGGTCGCCATCGTTTTGCCGTAGCGGTGGGAGGCAAGGCTTTACACCTTCTGATCAGCAGTCCCCACTGACGTCGGTGGTCACCCAGCCCAGATCGTTGTGTCCAACGAACCTCGCGGATGCTCGACCCACCACATAGGACAGTGCACTGCCCGACGAAGATGCTGCTGATGTCCCACCCCATCAAGGTTCAGTCACGGCGGCATCCGAACCCGCGCCGGAAGGGTGGGTAGGTGGGACATCCGGCGTAACCGGGTCAGGACCGTCGTCGTGGTGGTGGTCGGTTGAGGCCGATGCGGATGTCGAGGCCGAGGTGTTCGGCGAGCAGGTGTTTGAGTTCGGCGCCTTCGATGAGTCGTAGCCGTTCCTGGTGTCGGGCGGCGAACTGGCGGCTGGAGCTGCCGAACCAGGAGGTGGTGACCAGGATTCCCTTGGTGGCGTGTTTGTCTTCCATGGCGCCCCAGAGTGCGCGTACGGCGTCGGCTTCGACGACGCGCTTGTAGCGTTTGGCCTGGATGACGCAGACGCCGCCGAGGATGGGGTCTTCGTGTACGGCGACGCCGTCTACTCCGTCGTCGCGGGATGCCTGGGTGACCCAGGACTTCATGCCAATCTTCTCGAACAGCTGCCTGATCAGGTGTTCGAACTTGAAGGGGTCCATCTCCAGTAGGTCGAACCGGCCGTCCAGCTCAGCCGCGGCGTCGAACTCGTCGGTGAACTTGTATCGGGCCAGGTCGAACTCGACCACGGGTTCGCTCGCGTCGCCCTCGTCCGCGCCTACCGGCACATCCGGCATCGCCTCAACGTGCCGGTGACAATCGTCGTCATTCCTTGAACGGGACGAATCCTCGACGCTGTCGCTCGCGTCGCGTGCCAACAGCGGGGTCAGGGGTGTGTGGACTCGGGCGGGGCAGCCGATGTTGCTATGTGAGGCTGGAGGCCTCGTCGGACAGGTCCGCGAGCCACGATGGCAACGGCTGGTGGTAGAGCAGTCCGGCACGGGCGAGGTAGATGGCGATGTGGGTGAGCTGCCGCGTTTCGGTGGTGTCGAGCAGGACGTATCGGAGGACCTGGTCGATCGCTCCGATGATGCTGTCGACGTCCATGTGTCCGGTCTTGATCTCCACCAAGGTGCGGCCGGCGATGAGGTCGGTGTACGCCTGCTTGGGCACCAGTTCCACCGCACCGACGACCGGCGTCAGGCGTCGCAGTTGTCCTCGGGCGTGCCGTTGGTAGGCCGCGAACAGGTCGTGGATGAGCGGAAGGGCGGCAGCGAACGTGCCGCCCTGGAACGGCCATTCCAGGTCGCGGGCCAGTGCGTTTCGGCAGTCCGCTTTTGTCGGTGCGGTCAAGCTTGTGCAGGATGTCCTGGTAGTAGGCCAGATACCAGGCGGCCCGCACCAGTCCATCGGTGGGAGCATCCGCGACCGTGTCATCCCCGTGCCCATCGGGTGAGCGCGCTGCGGTTTGGACCAGGTCGGCTACCGCCCGCCGGTTCGGGAACCGATCAACCAGGTACCGGCGTGAGGGCAAACCTGAGTAATCCATCGCCGCCACGAGTTCCAGTGTGCACCGCCCGCGGCAGGCGGCCCAGAGCGGCCGCATTGTGTATCTTCTCCATCCGCGATTGAACGACTTTGCTTTCCGGGCTGAACCACAGGACCGGCCGGCTGCTGCTACACCGCGCACCGTGCGAGTGGTCGAGCCAGGCCATGTGCGGTCGATCCGGCGTGGGGTCGGTCATCCTTGAGCGCATGGTTGATGCCGTCGAGCGCGCTGCGGTCCGCTATCCCTTCGCGGAGCGCCTGGACCTGGTTGAGGAGTTGCACGGGCATCCGGTGGCCGATCCGTACCGGTGGCTGGAGGACGTGGACGATCCGCGAACGGCCGCTTGGTCGGCCGCGCAGGACGAGTTGTTCGAGGCTCACCGGGCGGCGTGGCCGGCGCGGGAGCATTTGCGTGGCAGGTTGGCGGAGCTGTTGTCGGTGGGCATGGTGTCCGCGCCGGTGTGGCGGGGTCCTCGCGGGTTCTTCCTGCGCCGCCGCGGGGACCAGGAGCACGCGGTGCTGCTCGCCGTAGAGCCGGGCGGCGCCGAGCGGGTGCTGGTGGATCCGATGGAGATTGACCTGTCCGGCACGACCACGCTCGACTACTGGTGCCCGTCGCCGGACGGCACCCGGCTGGCGTACACGTGCTCGACGGGTGGCGACGAGGATTCCGAGCTGTGGGTGGTCGACGTAGCGTCCGGTGCGCTGATCGAGGGGCCGATCGACCGGGTGCGCTTTTCCGCGGTCGCGTGGTTGCCCGGCGGGGAGTCCTTCTATTACACCCGCTACCTCGGCCCGGGCTCGGTGGACGGCGACGACCCGCGGCTGCACCGGCGGGTGTACCTGCACCGGGTGGGCAGCGACCCGGCTGAGGATGTGCTGATCGCGGGGGAGGGCGCGCCGCGTGGTCGGTACTTCTACGCGGACGTGTCGGCCAACGGGCGGTGGCTCGTGGTGACCGCGTGGCAGGGTACCGACCCGCGTAACGACGTGTGGATCGCCGATCTGGCCGCGTCGCTGGCCGAGGCGCCGGACCTGCGGGTGCTGCAGGAGGGCGTGGACGCCGTCACCGCTCCGGAGTTCCGGAACGGGCGGCTGTATGTGTGGACGGACCGGGATGCGCCGCGCGGCCGGCTGTGTGTCGTCCCAACCGACGAGTTCTCGTACTCGTCCTGGCGGGATCTGATCCCGGAGGACCCGGAGGCGGTCCTGGGTGGTTTCGCGTTCCTGGACGGCGTCGGGCTGGACCCGCCGGCGCTGCTGGTGGCCCACACCCGACATGCGGTAAGCGAGCTGGCTGTGCATGATCTGGTCAGCGGTGAACGTCGCGGCTCGGTGGCGCTGCCCGGTATGGGCAGCGTGGTCGACCTGCGGGATCGTCGCGACGGCGGCTGCGAGGCATGGTTCACCTACACCGACTTCACCTCACAATCCACGGTGTACCGCTTCGACGGCCGCGATGGCGGCGTCACGGTGTGGGCTCGGCCGCCGGGCGCGGTCACCATGCCCGCGCTTGCCACGCGCCAGGCCGAGTACGCGTCGAAGGACGGCACCGCAGTCCGGATGTTTCTTCTCTCCCGCGCCGACCTGCCCGCCGGCCCACGCCCGGCGGTGCTGTACGGCTACGGCGGCTTCAACGTCTCGCAGACGCCGTACTTCTCCGCGACGGCCG
Source organism: Phytohabitans maris (assembly GCF_031085175.1). Lineage (GTDB taxonomy): Bacteria > Actinomycetota > Actinomycetes > Mycobacteriales > Micromonosporaceae > Phytohabitans > Phytohabitans maris. The sequence continues at coordinate 272,348 of NZ_JAVHUY010000002.1, read as the reverse complement.
CCGCGTGGGTGGAGGCCGGCGGCGTGTGGGCGGTGGCGAACGTGCGCGGCGGCGGCGAGGAGGGCGAGCAGTGGCACCGCGCCGGGATGCTGGCCGGCAAGCAGAACGTGTTCGACGACTTCCACGCGGCCGCCGACTGGCTCGTCGACAACGCAGTCACATCGCCGGAGCTGCTCGCAATCATGGGTGGCTCCAACGGTGGCCTGCTCGTCGGGACGGCGCTGACGCAGCGGCCCGAGGCGTACGCAGCGGTGGTGTGCTCGGCGCCGCTGTTGGACATGGTGCGCTACGAGCGGTTCGGGCTTGGCCCGACCTGGGCCGGCGAGTACGGCACCGCCGAGGATCCCGAGCAATTCGGGTGGCTGCTGGGCTATTCGCCCTACCACCACGTGCGTGAGGGTGCGCCGTATCCGGCAGTGCTGTTCACCGTGTTCGACGGCGACACCCGGGTGGATCCGCTGCACGCCCGCAAGTTCGCCGCGGCGCTGCAACACGCCAGCACTGGTAGCGGCGCTATTCTGCTGCGCCGCGAGCGTGACGTCGGGCATTCCGCCCGATCCATCTCCCGCGCCATCGCGCTCTGCGCCGACGAACTGGCGTTCCTGGCCGCGGCCACGCATCTCTAGCCCTACCAGGTCGTCACATTCGATCGCGTGTGGCGATACCCAGCAGGTGTAGACCATGGCGCGGGACTCGGGCGGTGAGGTCGCACAGGGCCAGGCGGCTGCCGCGTGCGTCATGTTCGGCGGGTGAGACCCGAAAGGCGTGGTGGCCACTGTCGAGTCCCTCATATACCAATCGCGGTTTGGAAGAGCTGACGAACACTCCCCGCTCTTCCAACCCTCTGCCAGCCTCTGTCAGCGCCGATTTGCCCGCATTGGCACGGTAGGTCAACGGGAACACGTCGCTCGCCGCGGACACGGGCCACGGCGGCGGGAGCGTGGGCCGGGTCGATGTGAGAGTTCGGTGGGCGTTGTGGGAGAGCCGGCGGCGGTCGAGATGACGTGGGGTGCTGGCAGAGGCGTGCGTGGCGTCGGCCGGCCTGGTGCGTGGCGTCGTGCAGTTTGATGTACGGGTCGTCGCGGTCCAGGTCGATCCGGTTGCGGAGCGCGTCGAGGAAGCCGGTGAGGATCTGCGCGTCGACGTCCGTGGTGTCGCCGTGGAAGCCCTCGCACGCCTCGCGGGCCACCCGCATCAGCAGCGGCATGGCCATCCCAACCGCGGCGATGACCCACTGCGGGCCGCAAAGGCGGGCGCGCAGGATCAGTTCTCGCCATACCGCCTGGCGGGCGTGGTGATCGTGGGGATGTCCGGCGAGTCAGTCACGCAGTGTGGGCAGGGGCAGTTGTCCGGGCGGTAGGTCCAGGCCTGCGCCGAGGCTGTCGCAGTCGAGGGTCAGCGGGTCGGGTTCGCATGTCAGGGCGGCGAACGCCGTGTCCGCGGCGTGCAGCGCCGAGGTTGGCCAGTGCGGGGTGTCGGACATGGTCATGTCAAAGCTCCAATGACCCCAACGGGCGGATGACACGCTGCCACCGGTGCGGCGGCGTTTGTCACCCCACTGCGCCACGCGCCTCTGCCAGCTATGACAACGCAGGTCAAAGCCGGTGTCCGCGCTCTGCCAGCCGTGTCACGTGACATCAGCAGCCACCGCCTGACATCGACTGTTATAGCTGTGTCCGGCTCTGTCAAACAGCGCTGACCTGCACTGTGATAGCCGTGACAGAGGCCCGCCGGCGGCCCTCTGTCACGGCGCCGGCCATGCTGGCGCGGCGTCTGTCACGGTGCGGTCGGCGACTCTTCCACGGCTCTTCCAAGGCTGCCGTGTCAGCGCCGACAGCCGTGCCGGCGATGCCGGCACGCCGGCAATGACAACCCTTGGCGGCACCGGCGCGGGCAGCGGACACCGCGATGTCATTGGCATGGCATGACAGCGCCGGACACGCCGCTTGGTGATGACATGTCCGGCGCCGGCGTGTCATGTCACGCCGCCGATGACATGACACGCCGCTGACCTACTGGCGCAGGCCCCGTGTCCGTAGTGCCGGCGCGCCGGCCGCATCCAGTGACAGATACGCTGCGTCACGCTCACCGCGGTTGACGCGAGCCGCCAGCGCGGTCGCGCCGCGCCGACGCCGGGCGCGCGGTGTTGTCGCTGCGGCACGGCGCGAGCTCCCGTGGCCCGGCGTTGGCCGAACTCTGACAGTGCAGGCCAGGGCCGGTTTGTTAGAGGCGGGCCCGACAGGGTAGCGATCTGACAGGCACTCCCGCGCCTCTGGCAGACGTCCGCGGCCACCACTGCGGCGATGGCGTCCGCAGGATCGGTATCAATATGGACAAAGCGGCGCTGGCAGAGGGCTGGCAGAGCGGGGGAGTGTTCGTCAGCTCTGCCAAACCGCGATTGGTAGATGTAGGTAGCCCAGCACGGCGCGACGCCGCACCATGAGCGAGAACCGCCTGCAACCCACCGGTTCTCCCTCTCGGACCGGGCGCGAGGACAACGGAGCGGCTTACGGCCGTCTGCTCAGGCATGAAACCGGGCGGCTCCCGGCGCCGGCGGTCGACGTGCGGCTTGACGTGATGGCCGGCGGTATCCCGGTCGGCGTCGACTGGCTCTCAGGTTCGAACTGGATGGCGGTGGTCGCGGTTGGGTCGGTGCAGCCGCCAGTGTTGCGGTCCCTTTCCGAGTCGGTCTGAACCTGCCCCGACGCGGACCCGGTCTCGTCTGTCGGTGCAGGACAACCCGGCCTTGACAATTCCGGAGTTGCTCAGAAAGACCCTTGTCGGGTCTCCCCACCGGGCTCGCCCTGTTCGTATCCGTACATCACGTCCTCATCAACCAACCGGGGTTTGTCAGGCGTGGCGAACACTTCCCGATCTGACAGCCGTCTGACAGGCCGTTTGCCTTGATGACGGGCAGGCTGTTCTTTCACAACCGGGCTGCTCGGCTTCTGAGGTTTGTTGGCTCCGATCTGCTGGCAGCCACCGGACGCGATGTAGCAGCGCTGTGTTTCTCGGCCGTGCAGCGGCAAGGATAGGGCTGTCAGCTAGGCTGCGTTCGGTCTGGACCGCGCCCGCACGGCGATCCTGGTCCGGCAGACGGCGGATGAGCTGCGTTGTCAGATCGGCGGACGGGTGCCGGCGCTCGCCATCGCTGGTATGCGCATGCACGCTTTGCCGGCTCCGTCTGAAAGTCTGAGCCGCCCTATTAAACCGTAATGCGGATGCCGTGGTGAAATGCCGATGCCGCCCAAGTACAGCCACGAATGCCGGAACCGGCACAGAGATCCGTCCGCCGGATCCGTCCGCCGCTCCGCTATGGCAGCGGAACCTGCCGCGGCGGGCGCGGTCCGGCACTTGCCGGGGTTTGTGCCGGCGGGAGCCGCTGTTGTTCGGCACTTGCGTTCTGCCGGCAGTGCCGGGTCTGGCGCGCCGCTGGTGTGGGGCCGGCGCCCGCCGCGACGAGTGGCAGCGGGGTGGTGGCCCGGCGTGCGGCCACGCTAAGCGGTCGCGTCGGGGGCGACCCCATACCACACTCGTCTGACAGGAAAGCGATCTTCTGAATCGAAGTTGCACTATGTTTCGTGCCGCTCTTCCTGCCCTGTCAGATCCATGTCGGCGGTTCTCGGGGGCGTTGGTGGGTGCGGCGGCCGGATCTGACAAACGATCACCGCGATCTGACAGCGGCCGCACGCACCGGGCGAGCAAGTGGCCGCGCGGTCCGGCGTACGTTCGAACATACATTACGATCTGTAATGAGTTTGTAGTGGCTGGAGGGCCATGAGCTGCCCTGTCAGAGTCGTGGCGGCCCTGTCAGATACGCTCCGTGTCTGACAGGGGTATCCGCCGATGCGGGGTCGCGGCTTGTCAGATCGCTGTCAGATTGGGGAGTGTTCGCCTCGTCTGACAAACCCCGGTTGGTGGGTGTAGGCGACAACGGCCGACGACCGGCACTTGCCGGCCGGGGTGAGGCTCGGTCGGCACGGGCGGGCATCCGACGCCGCCACGTGCGGACGGCGACTGGTCCGGCGGTGGCGCTGGCACGGTGTCCGCCAGCGTCGGTGACGTCGAACTCGGGCGAGCCCTGGGGGATGTGGGGCCAGCGGCGATCGTTGTGCCGGCATTGCCGGCACAACGGATGGCACGTGCCGGCACATCACGCCAGCGCCGGTTGCCCGCGCCGGCAATGCCGGCACTTCGGCAGTTTCGGCGGTGCCGGCACTCCGGCACTGCCGGCGTTTGCTGTGCCGGTGCTGGCGTTTCGGGGTTGGCGGCACTTCGGGCGACAGTGCCGCTGGCCGCGGCAACGCTGTGGCGCCGCGCCCGTCGCCAGCGTGTGCCGGCGCTGTGCCCGCGGCTGCCGTTACGCCGGCTGGCGCCGTGCCCGAGGCCCCGGTCGGTGGTGCCGGCTGGTGGCGGTCCGGTTGGGGTCGGTGCTGCCGTCAGTGTTGCCGTCGCTTTCCGGGTCGGTCTTGAGACTGACCCCGACACGGACCTCTTCTTTTCTGTCGGTGCAGCACACGGGGCTGTGACAGATTCCGGCGCTGCTCATAAAGACCCTTGTCAGGGTCTCCCCAAGGCGGCTTAAAAATATCCCCGCGCAGCTAACCAAGAAATGGAATTCGCTGATGTCTGATCGTGTCCTGCGCGTGCAGTCGGTCCTGACCGCCCGCGACCTGACCCTGTTGGAATGGCTGGTCGACCACGGCGTGTTGACCAGCTTCCAGATCGCCCATGCCCTGTTCCCGTCGCTGGATTTCGCCCAGCGCCGCCTGACCCGCCTTGTCGCGATTGGGGTGGTGGACCGGTTCCGTCCGTTCAAGCTGGACGGCGGCTCGTTCCCGTACCACTACGTCATCGACCAACTCGGCGCCGAGGTCATCGCCGCCCAACGCGACGAACCGCCACCGCGCCCCGGCTACGGCAAGGCCCGCCGCCGCAGGTGGACCTCGACCCGGACGATCGGGCACCGGCTGGGCGTGAACGGGTTCTTCACCGACTTGGCCGGCCACGCCCGCACCCACCCCGACCACGCACTACTGCGGTGGTGGCCGGAGTCCCGCTGCAGCCAGCCGTCCGCGTTCGCGATCGAGGAAGACGCGATGGAATTGCTCACGCACACGATGCCGATCCACCCGGACGGGCACGGCATCTGGCAGGCCGGCGACGCGCTGGTGCCGTTCTTCCTGGAGTACGACACCGGCTTCGAGCCGATCACCGAACTGGGCCACAAACTGGTCGGCTACACCACCCTCGCCGAGCGGGGTGGGGCATCCTGGCCGGTGCTGTTCTGGCTCACCAACGCCGAGCGGGCGGTGCACCTGCACCAGCTCCTGACTGAGATCGAGGGCGTGCGGGTGCCGGTGGCCACCGGCGTCCGCGAGGACACCACCAGCGAGGCGGGCCCGGCCGGGCGGGTGTGGTGGCTGCACCGGCATGCCGGGCTGCTCACCCTGGCCGACCTTGCCACCGCCATCCCGCGCCTCACGGGTCAAGCCACCGCAATCCTCTAGCTCGCGCCGAACCCCGGCGTGTACGCCTGCCGCCGCCCCGCCCGAGGGGCTGGCGGCAGCTGTCTGTTCCGGCACCAATGCCCGCCCCACGGCCTTGACGCCGCGCTGGGTGGGCCTGTCTTTGTCCCTTGCCGCGTCTGCGGCAGCCTTTCTGGAGGTATTGGTCGTGACGACCACCTACCCGTACCCGTTCACCGTCCCCTCACCCAAACCCATCCCACCGGAGCTGCTCCGCGAGTCGGTGCGCCGGTTCACCAGGCAGGACCTGTGGGCGGTCATGATGATCGCCGAACACCAGGTCCTGACCACCGCCCAGCTCACCGTCCTCGGCTTCCGCCCCGACCAGCAGGTGGCGGAGCGGCGGCTGCGGATCCTGGCCCGCCGTGGCTGGCTCGACCGCTTCGGCACCATCACCCGCACCGGCGACATCGTCACGGTGTGGTGCCTGGGCCCGCTCGGCGCGGACATCACTTCCGCCCCGGCCGGCCCGAGCCCCAGCCCGGCCCGCACCTACCGCCGCCGCGAGCGGCTGCGCACCAGCAGCGATCTGGAGCTGGTGATGGAGACCAACCAGTTCTTCGTCGACCTCGCCGCCCACGCCCGCACCACCGCGCACACCGACCTGCGGGAGTGGTGGTCACCGCGCACCTGCCACGCCGTCACCACCCCGGAACGGCGCCAGGCGTGGCACGGCGCGTACGCCCACCAGGGCCAGCAGCACGGCTTCTGGCTCGAACCCGACCCCGGCGACACCTCCGCCGCCGCACTGGCCGGCCGGGTCCACCACTACCCGGCCATCGCCGAGCGGACCGGGCTGGCCACGCTGCTGTTCCGCACCACCGACCCACAGCGGGAGCAGGACCTGCACAGGAAGTTGGCCCGGCTCAACCTGCGCCAGCTGACCGTCGCCACCACCCACCCCGACGCCGGCCACCCCGCCGACAGCGTGTGGCAGCCCGCCGGCGGGAGCGAACGGATCGCCTTGCACCAGCTCCCGACCACCGAGCAGGTCGTGCACCCCAACGACGACGCGTTCTTCCTCGACGCCCAGAACCTGGCCCCACACCCCATCCACGACCCCGAACGCCCAGGCGAAGAAGCCATAGTCAACGGCGAATACAGCTACACTCGCCAGCCGTAACACCCCGCACCCCCGGGGCCTGTCCGCCAACCACGCGGACAGGCCCGAGCCGTGTCGACACCCGGATTCTCGGGCCCACCGGTCGGCAGCGGCCCGGACTCGAAGCCGCTCCAGGCGTGTCGCCCCTATCAGCTGTGGACGGCGGGCAGAGCCCCGGAGAGCGCAGCCCTGTACACCCGCCCGCCGTCAGGCTGAGCGTCGCCTGTCTGCGAACCACAGCAGCGACATCGACGTTCGACCACCAGGCCTTCGGCTGGGCAGAGCCCCACGACGAACCTCAACCTCGACCAGACCGCACGGAGCCCATGGTGAGCAACAACCGACGAAGCCGCACCGCACGGCGTGGCGATCACCAGACCGGCGGCGGGCCGGTCTGGACGGCGGAGGCGGTCCGCGCCCTCGGCGCGTTCACCGACCTGCACACCGCGGCGCAGATCTTCGGCCTCGCGATGAGCACCGCCTACCTCCTGGCCAAACGCGGCCAGTTCCCCGTACCGGTCATCCGCGCCGGCACCCAGTACCGGGTACCGGTCCAGCCCATCATCGCCGCCCTCCACCTTGAGCCCGAACCCGACCAACCACCCTGAACGTCCGGCGAGCGGTCGGGTGCACGCCTGCCAGTGCCTGGCGACTTGATCGTCTCGGCGAGGCGCGCGTGGATGTCAATCGATAAATCCGCTGCCCCACCAGGGGCAGCGCCAGCCCCATCCTGAACCAGGAGAAAGCTCGATGTCGGAAGGATCCATCTCCAAACGCTGCGGCTGCCGCGACCCGGACAGCCGCAAACTGCTGGGCAACACCTGCCCGAAACTACGCCGCCCGAACGGCACCTGGAGCCCGGACCACGGCCTTTGGCAGTACCAGCTCGAACTTCCCGTCACCGCCACCGGCGGGCGGCGGCAGCTACGCCGCGGCAGCTTCGAGGGCTACCGCGCCGCAGCCGACGAACTCGACCATGCCCGCCAGCTGATCGCGCTCGCCGGCCGCGACCGGGACCGCCGCACCGAAATCGCGGACCTCATGCAGGCCGCCGTCAAAGCCAAGCAGCCGCTGCCCGACCTGGACACCATCCGGCTGCGGCTACGCGCCAACGCCGCCTTGGCCGAAGCCCCGACCGTGGCCGCCTACCTCACCGAGTGGCTCGCCGGCCTGAAGATCGACGAGAACACGATCCGCGGGTACGAGTCGCATGTCCGGGTCCACCTGATCCCGCACCTCGGCGACATCCGGCTGGACAAGCTGAAGGCCCGCCACATCAAGGCCATGTTCACCGCGATCGAGGCCCGCAACGACGAGATCCGCGCGGCGAAGGCCAGCGACGACCCACACCGTCGGGCGAGCGTTCGTGGGGTTCGCCTGACCGGGCCGGCCACCCGCCACGGCATCCGCGCCACCCTGCGCAAGGCGATCAACGACGCCCTCGCCGAAGAGGTCATCGCCGGGATCACCAACCCGGCCACCCTCGTCAAAACCCCAGGCGGGCGGACCCGGCCGATCGTGTGGGAGCCCGAACGCATCGCCCGCTGGAAGGAAACCGGGCAGGTGCCCGGCCCGGTCATGGTGTGGACCGACGACCTGCTCGCCCAGTTCCTGGAGTACGCCGCCGAACACGACCCGGACCTGCATCCCATGTACCACTTCATGGCCTACCGCGGACCCCGCCGTGGCGAAGCCTGCGGCCTGCTCGACGCCGAAGTCCGCCTTGGCAAGAAGGAGGTGACGATCAACAACCAGATCGCCACCCACGGCCGGACCACCCGACAGAAACCCCCGAAGAGCGAGGCCGGGAACCGGGACCTCGTCCTCGACGACGACACCGTCAAGGTTCTCACCGCCTACAAGGCCCGCCGCGCCGCCTGGAAACTGGCCGCCGGTGCCGACTGGCCGGACACCGGTCTGTTCTTCGTCCGCCCCGACGGCCGGGCCTGGCATCCCAACCTGGTCACCCAACGCTTCCGCCGGCTGCTGCGCAAAGCCGGGCTGCCACCGATCCGGCTGCACGACCTGCGCCACGGCGCCGCCACCATGGCCCTCGACGCCGGCATCGACATCAAGGTCGTCTCCGAACAACTCGGCCACAGCACCACCACACTCACCCTCGACACCTACACCAGCGTCGTCAAACGCCTCCACCACGAAGCCGCCGACGCCGTCGCCAACAAAATCAAACAACGACGTGACAAGACCGCCTGAGACGCTTCGCGTTCAGAGCACCAGCGGCAGGCGTGGGCGCAGCGAACAAAACGGGCCCGTCCAGGTGTGACCTGGACGGGCCCGTTTTCCTGTTTGCCCACAGCCACACTCACACGAAGCCACTGCGTGGTCAGGACCAGCGACGGACTCGTAGGTCCTCGAGCTACGCCGGTCGCCACTCCCCACAGCGCTCCGAGTGGAACGCGTAGTCGGTAGATCGGATGGTCACCTGCACTCGGCGGGCGGCCGTGATGAAGTTGTTGTCGATGATGCCGTTGCGGTTCTGACGTTCCCAGTAGCATCCGTCCACGTCGGTCGTGACGTAGGTGCCCGCCTTGATTTCCTTGCCAACCAGGAAGGTGCCGGCGCCGAAGATCCGGCCCTGCGCTTCGAGGTCCGCGTCGACCTTGCCGCGTTGCACAGACTTGCGCCACTTGCCGGCGAGTGGGTGGTTGGAACACAGGGTGAGCGCTGCGTTGATCTCGCGAATCTGCTCTGGGCTCGCTTTGAAGCCGGTCTCCGCGTACGGGTCGGTCGGGTCGACCTCTGCGCAGATGGTGTACAGCGTGCCAATATCCAGGTCGTCGTACTTCGAGGTCGCATGCGCGGCCTTCTCCAGCGGTGTCTCCGGGATGATGATGCCGGCGTCGCAGGAGTACTTCTTGGGCTTTACCTGCCAGACCTCGGTGAAGTCGGGCCGGCCCTTGGCGTCGGTCGGCACTTCAAGGGACGACGTGGCCAGCAGGTCGTCTCCCAGGCGGCATTCGAGAATGACCGGCGCCCGAAGCGGGGACGCACTCGACGGTACGGGGCTCGGAGCCTGGTTGATGACATCCGCGGCGCCGGGCGCCTTGCACACGACCGCGCCGGTGTTCGCGTCCACGCTGTATGCCGAACAGCTGGACCTCGGCGAGGCCGCGACCGACGTGGCCGCCGGCTCGTCGCTGTCCGCTTGGCCCAGTACAGCGCCGATACCGAGGGCGGCCACGACCAGTACGGCGACTGCCACCCCGGCGAGCAGTCCGCGGCGCCGCTGCCTTGGCGGTGTCGGGTTGGCCATATCCGTCCAGGAGGGCTCGGCCGGAGGCTGGGCAGCATCGGTCATGTCAGGTACCCGAGGTGATTGGCGGGATCGTGATGCCGTGCTCAGCGCAGCCGCCGGCGAGGCCCGCGTACGCCTCCATCATCGTGCCCACCAGTGGCAGCGCCGCCAGCGCCGCCAGCGCGTCCTCGTCCTTCATATCCCGCATCTGCCAGACGATGTCAATGATCTTCACGCCGTTGTCGCGGATCGCATCGTGCCGGGAATCGGAAAACATCTTCCGTACCCGCTTGTACTCCTCGACGATCAGCGTCTCGTCCGGGCTGTTGCCGGCCAGTTCGTTGTCCTCGGCGATCGCCTCGCACGCCGCGATGCCGGTGTCCTTGCCTACGAGCGGCACGCCCGCCGGGACGGCACCGGTTGTGCGGACCACGAGCAAGGCACCGAAGGCAACAGCCACCACCGCCACGGCGACGCCGATGATCAGACCAGCGTTGCTCTTCTTGGGCGCCGGCGGCGGCGCGAAGTGCGCCGGCTCGTATGGCTGCTGCGGGCCTGGGCTGACGGGCGCTGGCTCGTATGGCTGTGGCTCAGGCGGGCCTGGGTTGATGGGCGGCGGATAGGACACGGCGCACTCCAATGCACGATTCCTACGGCAGGGTCAACCTGGCGGCGGCGGCCAGCCCCGAACCGTGCCGAATAAGGCAGCCGCCACTACTGGGGAGGCCGGTCACGGTAACGGCCACACCGAACGGACTGCTGTCAGATCAAGGTCACTGCCGATCGGCCGGTGCGCGCGGTGAGGTACACGCCCCGTTCGGTCGATACGGGGACAGCCGCTCGGAGCGGACATTCCGGCACCCGCGCCACTCCATCAGGAAAGCGACGCCGGCGTCTGCTCCGACAGCGCGCGACGCTCGGCACACTCTTCTGCGGCCGGCGGGTCGGAGCCGACCGCCAGCGCGGCGCCGAGCGCGGGGAGCGCAACCGCGCCCAGGACCGTGATTCGTTGTCCCTGGAATCCAGTCCGTTGATGCTCGCGCGCGGGTGACTGCTCATGCTCGCCGTCCACATTCAGCAATGCAGGATCGGCGGCAAATCCGCGCACGTGATCATGTCAAGGGCCGCGATTCGGTGGATGGGACAAGGCTGGCTCGATTCATAGCTCTGCGCCGCTTGGTTTGAGCCGATCGGGCCAACGCCAACTCGGCCGCCCACCTGTTCATGAAGCGGCGGTTCGGGCCCTAACGTGGGAGACATGGCAGAACCCTCCGAGTACGAGCTAGCGGCGTGGCGTGACATTCAGCGGTTCAAGGGCCGGCCGTTGTCGGCCGCGTTGCGCAGCGCCGGCGAGGGCGTGTCAAACGGTGTCGCGGCACTGGGCCGGCGTGCGGCGACGTACCTGGAAAACCACCCGGGAGCCCAATCAGTCGTGTCGCGGGGGCGCGGCATCGCCGCCAAGGGTGCGAGCGCCATCGGCACCGGGGCTCGCAAGGCGGCAGGCGTCCTCCCCGTCAGCGCGGCGAACTGGAGTGGCAGTGCGCTGGGCTCAATGCAGCGAACGGTGGCGAGGATTTCACGGGCGGGGCTCTCGCCCAAGCGGGTAGTGCAACTCCACCAGAAGCGCGGGCACGACGTCACCACGCTCTCCGACCTACGGCGCCTCGACCTCGAGCAGATCCACGCGGTCCGCGGACGGGCCTTGAGCTGGTACTACCCGGCTACCGCCGCGGTCTCGGGGATGGGTGCGGGACTGGTGATCTCGGGAGGCGAACTGGTCACCGCGGTCTCTGGCGGCGCGGCGGCGGCGCCGTCGGGAGGCGCCATCGTCAGCGCTTTCGCCGGCGACGCCGCCATCGTCATCGGACTCGCGTCCCGCGCGGTCGGCCATGTCTCGCTGCTGTACGGCTACGACCCCGAAGAACCAGCCGAGAAGCTCTTCGTGCTGTCCGTCGTCAACGCCGGGACGGCCGCGTCCGTCGGCGCGAAGAACGCCGCCTTCGCCGACATCTCGCGCCTCACCCAGGCACTCGTCCGCGGTAAGACGTGGAAGGTTCTGAACGACTCGGTTGTCGCCCGGATCGCCGGACGGTTCGCGGAAGCGGTCGGCCACACTCTCACCAAGAAGGGCCTCGGCAAGGTCGTGCCGGTAGCCGGAATCCTGGTCGGCGGCACCCTCAACTGGACCACTCTGGAGGGAATCGTCGACACCGCCGAAATGGCGTACCGGCGCCGGTTCCTGCTGGAAAAGTACCCTCAGCTTCTGGACGAGGAACCGATCGAAGCCGTCGTTGTCGAGGACACCGACGACCCGAACGGCGTGGTCGACGGCGGCTTCAGCGTGCTCGGCGAACTCGCCGCCGAGGGCGAACCCGACCTGCACTGAACCCGAAGCGGGCGGCCTACGGCAGGAGCTCGACGAAGCCGTCGGTCCCGTACCAGCGAATGCGCTGGCCGTCACGGATCGGGCGGGTCGCCCGCGCGACGCCGACGACGGCCGGCAGGCCGTACTCCCGGGAAGCCGGCTTGGTACTGCCGAGGATCTTGGTGGCGACTGCTGCTGTCAATAGGTGACAGCTGCCGTTGTCCGCCAGAGCCGCCGAGGCCGCCCGGACCGAGCGCAGCGGGCAACTTGACCTTGCGGGGAAAGTGAGGCGTCGATAGGTGCGGTCACCACCCGGCTGCCCGTAGGACGAAGTCTTCCAGGCCCCGGGCTGTTGTTCCGGGTGGTGACCCCAGCCAGCCGTTGGCGTCTACGAAGGCGGGCCGCGCTGACCGCGCCAGCGAAACGTGCGCCTCGTTCGCCGGCTGAGCTGGCCTGGCGCGCCACGGCGCGCGCTCGACCCAAGAGCAGCGGTTTTACATGTGTGCTCGGATGTGGCAGCAATGGAGATCAGCGCCGGCCGGCGCCCGTCGGTGATGATCAGCGACGACCGGCACACACCAAGATCATGCCGGGCTGTGCGATCGGTTTGTGCTCCGCCGGTCGCCGTTGGGACGGTCGGCGGCCATCGGCGCTCCCCGGCGCCCGCCAGCAACCGCTGGCAGGTACCCTGGGGAGCCGCGCCCTCGTAGCTCAGGGGATAGAGCAACGGTTTCCTAAACCGTGTGTCGCAAGTTCGAATCTTGCCGGGGGCACGCTTGCCGGTCGCGCCCACCGTGGTCAGGGCAGCGTGGGTTCGGGGTGGGCGGCGAAGTAGCGCTCCGCCGCCTCGTCGCTGACTAGTCAGTGCGGTGGGCCACTAACCTTTTGCCGGCTTCGCCGGGCCCGGGTGACCAGCGGCCGAAGGCCGCCGGTCACCCGGTGAACGTTGGGGCCACCGCACTAGGTGGCGGTCGACCAGCTACTCGACGGCCCGTCGTTGAGCGCGGCTCTCCCGGAAGGCGTTCCAGACCGGCAGCAGGTCCGGGTACTCCTCATGTAGCTCGTCCCTGAAGTGCCGGAACGCGCCACGGCCGCGGATGGCGCGCCAGTCTTCGCTGGGCCTGTTCGTCGCTGACGGTCCAGAAGACGATTTCACCGGTTTTCCTGTTTACCAGGTACCGGTGCTCGTAGCTGTCCTGGTCCGACAGCGCCGTCGCGATCTCGTCCAGGTCTCCTGCGTTAGCGCGCCATTGCCCGCCGGTCGATGTCACCGTGCCTTCGTGAACGCCTGGTTTACCTCGTCCGGGTCGAAGGCGGCCGGGTCGAAGTGTGCCGCGTCGTCCCATCCCAGCCACTCCAGCCGCTCCTCGTGGTCGGGGTGGCTCGGGTCACCGAGGATCTCCACCAGCTCCTCGTAGCCCCAGATGCCGCCGCAGTCGTCTGGTGGAGCTGCCCGGCGGCCGCCCACACAGCGGGGGTACGTCAGTGTGGGATCCCGGTCGAGCACCTTCTCCACCAGGATGTCGTGCACCCAGTCGTCGCCGAAGTCGTACACGTATCGGATTTTGTCCTTGGCTTGGGGTGCAACCTGCTCCAGCGTGACGGGCTTTTCGGCCCGGTGCCCGAGCTCCCGGTTCGCGATTCCGAAGTCGCCGTACGGCGTGTCGAAGACGTGCAAATGGCTGTCTTCCCAGCCGAACGAGAGCTGGATCGCGTGGTGCAGGCTGGCCAGGCTCACGTCCGCCGGTACGAGCAGGCGCCGCCAGATGGGTGGCTTGGCGCCCTGCAATCCGATCTTGATCTGGTAGATCGGGGCTGGGCCATCCGACTTCTTGCGCTTGGTGGGCAGCTTCGCCCGCGCCGGTCGTTGTAGCAGCGACAGGAAACCGTCCGCGGGGCCTGCCTCGTGGTGCTCGCGTGCGCCGGCCGGCTTGCGCGCCGGTGGCAGGGCGGTCAGCCTGGTCCGCACCAGCGCCGCCAGGATCTGGTACGGCGGTCCAGCCTCGTCCTCGTCGTCCTCCTCGGACAGGTCGGGATCCAGCCCCTCGACGAGGATGGTGTCGGGATCCTCCCCGTCGTGTACGGCCCGTGCGCCCAGCGCGTCCTCGACGTACCAGCGGAATTCGGCCGGATCGACCGCCTGGGTCCCGGCGACCATGCCGTCTGCGCGGAGCTCGTCCAGCATCTCGGGTAGATCGTCGGCGTCCACGAAGAAGATGTCCGAAGCGGCGCCGCAGTCCTGGTGGTCGACGGTGACGAGGAAGGCGTGCCGGCGACCGGCCCGCTCGAACGAGGCGACCAGCACCGACAGCGTCCCCGCGCGGTCCTTCAGCCGTACGCGGTCACCGGCCCGGAGCGGCTCGGACAGCTCGGCGGCCCACCGCGGCTTGGGTACGCCCGCGGCCGCGACGCGTTCGGCGGCGGCTGCCGCGGCGCTGGCGATCTGGTCCTGCGTCCCGGACGCCACCGAGCCGATCGACAGCAGCAGCGCCAGCGCGCCACGGTTCGGGCGGCTCTCGACCTGAGGGATGAGCTCCTTGACGAGCAGGGGTACGACGTCCTCGCCGAAGGTGGACACGGTGGCCAGTACCGTCGCGCCGGCCAGTTCCGCGTCGAGCGCGTCCTCTCTCTCGGCCAGGGCTGCGACACCGTCGAGTACGTCTGCGAGCATCTGCCCGGGATCGAGCTCATTGTCCGGAGTCATGGGCACATTCTTCACCCACGCGTCGCGCCCCCTCACACGGCCACCCGCGCGGCGGGCAGACTCTGCGGCATGACGTTCACCATGGTGACCGGCGATCTCTTCCAGCTCGGCCTGCCGGC
The DNA here is from genome assembly GCF_031085175.1 of Phytohabitans maris. Taxonomy (GTDB): domain Bacteria; phylum Actinomycetota; class Actinomycetes; order Mycobacteriales; family Micromonosporaceae; genus Phytohabitans; species Phytohabitans maris. The sequence goes on along the minus strand of NZ_JAVHUY010000002.1, from coordinate 257,274 downwards.
GGTCGGGCACGGCTGTAACTGTGCCGGGGCGATGGGGGCGGGCATCGCGGCGGAGTTTCGGCGGCGGTTTCCCGACATGTACGAGGAGTATCGCCAGCTCTGCCAGAAGGGCGACTTCCAACTCGGCGACATCCTCGTCTGGGAGGCGCCCGACGTGGTCGTCTACAACCTGGCCACCCAGCCGATCCCGCGCCCACCGGCCACCCTCGACGCGATCGACACCAGCATCCGGACGGCGCTCTCCGACGCGGCCAGCCGTGGGTTGCCGCGGCTCGGCGTTCCCCGGATCGGGGCGGGGCTGGGCGGGCTCAACTGGGTCGACGTCGCGGAGGTGCTGGCCAACGCGGGTGAGGAGAGCCCGGTCGAGCTTGTCGCGGTCTCACTGCCATAAGAGGCCATAAGAGCGGCCCGCGCCGCGAAAGGGGCGCGCCGCAAAGCGGCCCGCACCCGCAAAGGAAGGGGGCGCGCCGCAAAGCGGCCCGCACCCGCAAAGGAAGGGGGCGCGCCGCGAAGCGAGAAACCCCAGAAAACGACCTGGGGAAAACCGCAACGCTAGCCTCGCCTTGTGGTCTGGACGTGGGTACGGGTGGGTGTCGGCGTGCTGCTCGGCGCCGTCACCGGGCTCGTCGAGCTCGTCTACCTGATCTGGGCCGGCATCATCCTCGTCCCGGCCTGGCCGCAGCCGCGCGCTCGCCGGGCGGCGGTGCAGCGGATCCAGGCCGGTGCCCGCAACCTCGCCGAGGTGGAGCGGTGGCGGCTCGCCGCGTTCCTGCGTGCGGAGAACGCCAGCGACTACACCGGCGCCCGCGCGGTGGAGTACCTCGTGCTGCGCTGGGCGGTCGGCCTGCTGGGCGGGCTGGTCCTGCTGCTGTTCCTCTACGGCGCGGCGGTCGGCGTCGTCTGGGTCCGCGACCTGCTCGTCGGCCGGAGCACGCTGCTCCTGGCGGTGGCCCAGGTCCTGCTTGGCGCGGTGGGCTTGTTTCTCTGCGTGCAGGGGTTCGCCGGGATCGCGGCGATCGAGCGGCACCTGGCCCGGCGATTTCTCGGCCCTAGCCGGCGTGAGGCGCTGGAGCGGCGGATCACCGAGCTCTCCACCAGCCGGGCCGGGGTGGTCGCGGCCGTCGACACCGAACGCCGCCGGATCGAACGCGACCTCCACGACGGTGTACAGCAGCGTCTCGTCGCGCTCGGCATGCTGCTCGGCCGGGCTCGCCGGGCGCCGGGCAGTACCGAGCTGGTCGCCCAGGCGCACGAGGAGACCCAGCAGATCCTCGACGAGCTGCGTGACGTGGCGTGGCGGGCGTACCCGGCGGCGCTGGACAACCTCGGCCTGCACGAGGCGCTGCTGCGCGTGGCCGAGCGGGCCGGTATCCCGGTACGGCTCCGCTACGAGCTGGACGAGCGGCCGCCCACCGCGGTCGAGACGGCCGCGTACTTCGTGGTCTCCGAGGCCGTCACAAACGCGGCCAAGCACGCCTACGCCCAGGAGGTGACCGTGGACGTCGCGCGCGCTGACAAGCTGACCGTCCGGGTACAGGACGACGGCGTGGGCGGCGCCGACCCGAGCGGGAGCGGCCTGTCCGGCCTGGCTAGGCGGGTGGCCGCGCTGGACGGGGAGTTTACTGTGGACAGTCCGGCGGGCGGGCCGACCGTGATCGTGGCGGAGCTGCCGTGCGCGTGACGCTCGCCGAAGACTCCACCCTCCTGCGCGAGGGCCTGGTGCGGCTGCTCGCCGAGGAGGGGCACGAGGTGGTGGCCGCGGTGGGCGACGGTGACGCGCTCCTCGCCGCCGTCGCCGCCGACCAGCCGGACGTGGTGGTGGTCGACGTACGCATGCCGCCCACCCACACCGACGAGGGCCTCCGCGCCGCGCTCCGGATCCGCGAGCGCTGGCCGGGCGTGGGTGTGCTGGTGCTGTCCCAGTACGTGGAGAAGCGCTACGCCGTCGACCTGCTCACCGGCCAGCCTGAGGGGGTCGGCTACCTGCTCAAGGACCGGGTCGCGCAGGTGGGGGAGTTCCTCGACGCGCTGGTGCGGGTGGGCGGTGGGGGAGCCGCGTTCGACCCGGAGGTGGTGCGGCAGCTGCTGGCCCGCACGACGCACACCGACCCGATCGGGCGCCTCACCGAGCGGGAGCGCACCGTGCTCGACCACATGGCGCAGGGCCACACCAACGCCACGATCGCCGGGCAGCTGCACGTGTCACAGAGCGCGGTCGAGAAGCACGTCAACGCGATCTTCGACAAGCTCGACCTGTCTCACGTCACCGGATACAGCCGGCGCGTGCTAGCCGTACTCAGGTATCTCGGCTCTTGATCCTTCGGATGCGGACGGTGACGAACCATCCCACCGCGACCACGACGGCGCCGGCCACCCCCAACTGGAACCAGCCGGCGTAGCGCTCGACCACGTGCCAGTTCTCTCCGAGCAGGTAGCCGGCGAGGATGAAGACCGTGTTCCAGATGGCGCTGCCCAGCGTGGTGAGCAGCGCGAACGTCGCCAGCGGCAGCCGCTCGATCCCCGCCGGGATGGAGATGAAGCTCCGGAACACCGGCAACATCCGCCCGAAGAACACCGCCTTGGCACCATGCCGCCCAAACCACGCTTCGCTGCGATCGACGTCCGAAACCTCGATCAGCGGCACGCGCATGGCGATCGCCCGCATGCGGTCGCGGCCGAGCAGCGCGCCGAGCCAGTAGAGGATGAGCGCGCCGGTGAGCGAGCCGAGCGTGGTCCACACGATCGCGGCGACCAGGCTGATCTCGCCCTGGCTCGCGGTGAACCCGGCCAGCGGCAGGATCAACTCGCTGGGCAGCGGCGGGAAGAGGTTCTCCAGCGCGACGGCGAGCCCCGCGCCGGGCGCGCCCAGGGTCTCCATCAGTCCGGTGGCCCAGCCGGCGATGCCGCCCGGTTCGTTCTGCTCGATCATCGTCAGGTGTTAGTTACCGCGCGGCGGCCGTTCCATGCCTTCGGTGCCCGCCGAAGCCTCCGGCGCGCATGATGGGGCCCATGACGCCACCCCTGGCCAGGCTCGCCGGGCTGCTCGCCGACGGCACGCGGGCCACGTTCTGCCTGGCGCTGCTCGACGGCCGCGCCTGGACGGCGGGCGAGCTTGCCCGCTACGCGGGCGTCGCCGCATCCACCGCCAGCGAACACCTCACCCTCCTCGTCGCCGGCGGCCTCCTGGCCGAGGAACACCAGGGCCGCCACCGCTACGTGCGCCTGGCCACGCCCAGGGTGGCTGAGCTCATCGAAGAGATCTCCGGGTACGCGGACGCGGGCTCGCCGGCACCGCACCAGTCCTTGCGCGGCGCGGTCGCCAGCGAGGCGATGGCACGCGCCCGCACCTGCTACGACCACCTCGCCGGACGGCTGGGCGTACGGGTGACGGAGGCGATGTCCGCACGTGGCCTGCTGGAGGCCGAGGCGGGCTTCGCGCTGACCGAACGCGGCCGAGCCTGGCTGGAGACCGAGGTCGGCGCCACGCTGGGCGGCGGCCGTCGACCGCTGGTGCGCGCCTGCCTCGACTGGACCGAACGCCGCCCCCACCTCGCCGGCGCGGCCGGTGCGGCTTTGTGCCGGCGCCTGCACGAGCGGGGCTGGCTGGTGCGCATCGGCACCCAACGCGCCGTACGGGTCACCCCCGACGGCCAGGCCGGCCTGCGTGACCTGCTCGGCCTCTCGCCAGCCGACCTGACCTGAGCGCACGCGTTCTCCAAAGCCCGCTGCTCGCTAGTATCGGGCGCGATGAAGCTGAAGCTGGACCTGCACGACATCTTCAACCGTGGCCATGACATCGACCGCGCGCTGCGCGGCATCATCGACGAGGCCGTGGCGAAGAAGGCCACCCTGGTCGAGATCATCCCGGGTAAGGGCTCGGGTCAGCTGAAGAAGCGCGTCCTGCGGTTTCTGGATCAGAAGGAGATCAAGGAGCTGTACCACCGCGTGGAAAAGGACTCCAAGAACTTCGGCCGCCTCTTCGTCCACTTCAGGTGGAAATAGCCCGCTGATTCATGCCCGTGCTGCGGCGTTCGACAGTGCCGCATCGCTCCGCGCCGCCTTCACCTCCGAGACCGATCTGTTTTCGCGGCGCCATGTCGCACCGATCATGACCGGTCAGCAGGTCTGACTCCCGCAGCCTCACCGTCCACGTTTGACAGGCCCCCGCTGGTCGGCGGTGCGTGGGTCCGCGCCGACAGCCTCGGGGCCTGCGGCCGCGAGGAGGGTGTCCTCGAAAAGGGCGGCCTGACGGCCACCGGGTGAGTGGGCAATGTCGGGGACATGCTCGTTGCGGCCGCCTTGCAGTGGGCAAAGTCCCCGACATTGCCCACTGCTGCGGCGTTCGACCCGGGATGACCACCGCCGGATCGACCTTTCGGGGGTGTCGCGGCAGATCGTGGGACGAGCCTGGGGCGGTGATCGTTGAGATCGTGGTATCTGGGTGCCCTCGGAGGGGCACTGAAATACCACGATCGCCGCGCGTCGACGGGTTTGGTCCTTGATCGACTTAGGGTTAGTGGTATTGGGTCGGGAGATCGGTCCATTGACACGTCTGAAACGCGTTGACAACATGGGCGGATGGTTGGGAGCGCTCCCACCCACCGATGCCCCACCCATCGGGAAGGATCAACGTGACCAGACCCATCGGACGGCTCGCCATCGCCGTTACGGGCACCTTGCTCGCCACCGGCGGCGTCACAGGCGCCACGGCCTCCTCCGCGTCCGCTGAGGGGCCCGAGCAGATCGTCAACGGCACCTTCGACAACGGGCATGCCCCCTGGTGGGGGACTGCCAACATCGCCCTCGACTCGAGCGGCGGCCAGCTCTGCGCCGACGTACCGGGCGGCACCGTCAACCCGTGGGACGTGATCATCGGGCAGGACAACGTGCCGCTGGTCAGCGGGGAGACCTACGCATACACCTTCTTCGCCACCGCCACCCCCGCCAAGGTGGCCAAGGCGCTCATCCAGCTGCCGGTCGACCCGTGGACGCAGTACCTGAGCGCCAACCCGGAGCTGAGTGTCTCCGGTAACCAGTACACGTACACGTTCACCTCGCCCGTGGATCTGCCGAACGCGCAGGTGGCCTTCCAGATCGGCGGCAGCGCGGACCCGTGGCGCTTCTGCGTCGACAACATCTCGCTGACCGGCGGAGCGGTGCAGGAGCCGTACGAGCCGGACACCGGGCCGCGGGTGCGGGTCAACCAGGTCGGCTACCTGCCCAAGGGTCCCAAGAACGCCACCCTCGTCACCGACGCCACGGCGGCCCTGCCGTGGCAGCTGAAGAGCGCGTCCGGCAAGGTGGTCGCCTCCGGGCGTACCACGCCGCGCGGGGTGGACGCCTCCTCGGGGCAGAACGTGCACAGCCTCGACTTCAGCCGCTACACCAGGGCGGGCACCGGCTACACGATCGTGGCGGACGGGGAGACCAGCCACCCGTTCGACATCGGTGCGGGCTTCTGGGAGAAGCTGCGCACCGACGCGCTGAAGTTCTACTACACGCAGCGCAGCGGGATCGAGATCCTCGACAGCCTGCGCCCCGGCTACGGCCGCCCGGCCGGCCACGTCGGCGTCGCGCCCAACCAGGGTGACACCAACGTGCCCTGCCAGCCCGGCGTCTGCGACTACACGCTGGACGTCTCCGGCGGCTGGTACGACGCCGGCGACCACGGCAAGTACGTGGTGAACGGTGGCATCTCGGTGTGGCAGCTGCTCGGCGAGTACGAGCGCTCCCGCGAGCCGTGGACCCTGCGCGACGGCACGCTGGGCATCCCGGAGAGCCGCAACCGGGTGCCGGACATCCTCGACGAGGCGCGCTGGGAGCAGGAGTTCCTGCTGAGCATGCAGGTGCCGGCCGGCGAGCCGCTCGCCGGCATGGCCCACCACAAGATCCACGATCAGACCTGGACCGGGCTGCCGCTGCTGCCGCACCTCGACGACCGCCTGCGCGAGCTGCACCCGCCGTCGACCGCGGCGACGCTCAACCTGGCCGCCACCGCGGCACAGGCGGCGCGCGTCTACTGGCCGTACGACCGGGCGTTCGCCCTGCGCAACCTCGCGGCCGCGAAGACCGCGTGGGCCGCGGCCAAGGCCCACCCGGACCTCATCGCCGACCCGGCCGACGGCAACGGCGGTGGTACCTACAGCGACCCGGACGTCAGCGACGAGTTCTACTGGGCGGCCGCCGAGCTGTACATCACGACCGGTGCCCGCGAGTTCAAGGACTTCGTGCTCGCCTCGCCACACCACACCGCCGACGTCTGGCGCGAGCGCGGCTTCGACTGGGGCAACACCGCCCAGCTCGGCCGGCTCGACCTGGCCACCCGCCCCAACCACCTGCCCGACCGGCACCGCGTGCGGGCCTCGGTGGTGCAGGGCGCCGAGAAGTACCTGGCGACGCAGAAGGCGCACCCGTACGGCATCCCGTACGCGCCGAGCGACAACGTGTACGACTGGGGCTCCAACAACCTCGTCATCAACAACCTGGCGGTCATCGCGACCGCGTACGACCTGACGGGCAAGGAGCGCTACCTCGACGGCGTGCTCCAAGGGATGGACTACATCCTCGGCCGCAACGCGCTCAACCAGTCCTACGTGACCGGGTACGGCGAGGTGGCCTCGAAGAACCAGCACAGCCGCTGGTACGCCCGGCAGCTCAACCCCGACCTGCCCAACCCGCCGGTGGGCACGCTCTCCGGCGGCCCGAACTCGTCCATCCAGGACCCGGTCGCACAGCAGAAGCTGCAGGGGTGCGCCCCGCAGTTCTGCTACATCGACGACATCGAGTCGTGGTCGACGAACGAGCTGACCATCAACTGGAACTCGCCGCTGGCCTGGATCTCCGCGTTCATCGCGGACAACGACGAGGGCTAGAGCGGGGACAACGACGAGGGCTAGAGCGGGGACAACGACGAGGGCTAGAGCGGGGACAACGACGAGGGCTAGAGCGCACAACGACGAGGGCTAGATAGGGACTGTCGTGGCTACCGCCACCAGCTCGCTGGTGTGGGATCCGGCGATCCCCACGTCCGGCGGGCGGGGGCGGTAGCCCGGCAGGCCGCTCAGCCCGTCGCTGCCGTCCATCACCCGCAGGCTCACCTGGCCCGCCGGGCCGCCGGACGGCCGCAGCACCAGCTCCACCTCGACGCCCTCCGGCGGCGGGGCGTGGAAGACCATGCCGAAGGACCAGCGTTCGCCCTCCCGGCCCACCGGCGCGGCCTGGCCGGCGACCCGGGCCGAGACGACCGTCGCGGTCGCGGCGTCCACGTGCAAAGACAGCAGCCGTACCGGACGCTGCGGCCGGACGCGCAGGCGCAGGTGCCGCTCGCCCGGCGCGCTGGTGAGCGGCTGAACGTCCACTGTGGGCGCTGGCAGCGCGGCCGCCTGCGCCGGCCCGGTGCGAAACTCGCCGTCGCCCAGGGCGGGAAAGTCGGGCAGGGGCGCGGGCTCGCCGGAGACGTACCGCGACGTCCACTCCTGCTCGCCGCGCTCCAGGCTGAGCCAGGTCGCCTTGCCGGTGCCGGCGTCCAGCGCGTACATGAGGTGGGTCGGCGAGGGGTGCTCCGCGTCGAAGCCGTTCGCCGAGAACCCCGTCACCGTGAACGCGACCGCGGCCAGCGCGCCGGCCAGCCCCGGGTAGATCGCGTGGCGCCGGGCCAGCATCGCGGCCAGCGCCCGCTGCCCGCCGGCTTCGGCGAAGAGCAGGTCGACCACGGGCAGCGCGGCGAGCCCGAGCAGTACCGCGAAGAGGGCACCCACCGCGCCCATCGCCAACCCCAGCGCGGGAAAGAGGAGCGTGACCGTGGGTACCAGGATCACGGTGGCCACGGCGGCGCCGGCGGTGACCGCCACGACCGCGATCCGCGGGACGGCGAGCGCGAGGATCCCAGCCAGAGCGGCGGCGAGGGCGGGGAGCGCGGCCAGGTACGAGCCGCCGGGCGCCACGAACGCCAGCGCCAGGCCGAACACCACAAGCCAGCCGAGACCGCCGATGGCCAGAGCCGCCGGACCGAGGCGGCGACGCAGCAACGCGTACCAGGTGAAAAGGACCGCCGCGGAGAGTGAGATCACCGCGAGCCGGAACCACAGCGGGCGGTATGGGTCGATCATCTCGGTGTATCCCGGCCGGATCGCGGCGAGCAGCGCCCACAGCAGTTGGGCCAGCACCGGCGCGAGCAGCACCGGCACGAGTCCCAGCCCGAGCCCGGCGACCACCCGCGGCCAGGTGGTGCGGCCGCGGCGGCGGGCGAGCCAGGCCAGCGCGGCGGTCGCGACCAGCGCGGCGAGCGCCAGCGGCCAGGTCAGCCAGCCCGGGTAGCGGGCCAGGCCGCCGGGGACCGGGAAGTAGGTGGCGTCGCCACTGGCCTCCACAGTGGACAGATCGACCCGGCCGAACTCGCGGGCCAGCGCCAGCGCGTTGTCGCCGTGCTGCTGCAGGCTCGCCCGGTCCATCGTGGCGGGCGTGTCCAGCGGGGTGTGGTAGACGGCCGCGCCGTCGATGTACGCGGAGTTGAGGCCGGCGAAACCCTTGTCGAGAAACGGGGTGAAGTCGGTGTCGTTGGGCAGCAGCCGGTACACCTCGACCGCGAACGACGTGCCCACCGGGTGCGGCGCGGCCCGCCCGAAGGCGTTCACCAGCCCGGCGTTGCGGCGGGACGTCTCGAACGTGATGACCGGGCCGCCGCTGCCGCGCGCTTCGAGGTTGAGGACCACGCCACCGTTCGCGGCGAGCGGGTGCGCCGAGACGAACGCCGAGGCGCCGCAGAGGCACGCCTCCTCGGCGTCGGTCAGCACGAACACCACGTCGTTGCGGGGGCGCGGCCCGCTGGTCAGCGCCCGCGCCACCTCCAGGATCGTGGCCACGCCCGCGCCGTCGTCGTTGCCGCCCGGCCCCACCTGTACCGAGTCGTAGTGGGCGACCAGGAAGACCCGGCCCGTCGAGTCGGTGCCGGGTAGCGTGGCCACCACGTTGCGCACCCGGGCGAACGTCGCGCCGCCCGAGCCGCCGGAGAGCTGCCCCGCCTCGGTGCCCACCGTGTCCTGTACCGCCGGGGACAGGCCGAGATCGCGGAGCGTCGCCTCGATCCGCTCGCGGTTACGGTCGTTCGCGGCGCTGCCGGCCACGTGCGTATGCGCGCCGAGCGCCGCCACATGCGGGTACGCCCGACCGGCGCTGAACTCCGCCGCCGGCGCGTCCGCGGGGCGGGGCTCCGGCGGCCGGAGGTCGAGCAAGGTGATCGCGCCGACCGCGACCAGCGCGGCGACGGCCGCGAGCGCGGACAGACCGCGGCGGCGGGGGCGGGTGAGAGCGCGGTCCGCGGGGCGTTCGAGATCCACGACCATGGCTGACATCATGCGGCCGGAACGCCGCCCTGGCATCCTGGGGCACGGCGGGTCGCCGGTACTGCCACACGTGGCCTAGCGTGTTGGCATGTCTGTCGCACGGGTGTCATCGCCGCGCTCCCGCGGAGGCGCGCGATGACCGTCGTGCCTCCGCGGGCATATCCGTACGGAGGGGCCGATCCGGGTGCCAGCATGCCCAGCGGCGAGCGGCTGCGCGTGCTCCTCGTGGAAGACGACGAGGCCGACGCGTTCCTCGTCGGCGAGCTGCTCGCCGAGGCCGACGCCAAGGTCGACCTCGTGGTGGCCAGCAGCCTCACCGACGCGCGCGAGCGGGTGGCCGGCGTCGACTGCGTCCTGCTCGATCTCGGCCTGCCCGACGCGCAGGGGCTCGACGGGCTCCGCCAGGTGCTGATGATGGCCGTGCACGCGGCGGTCGTCGTGCTGACCGGCCGCCAGGACGAGCACCTCGGCGTCGGCGCGGTCGCCGAGGGCGCACAGGACTACCTGCTCAAGGGCCAGGTCGACGGGGTGCTGCTGACCCGCGCGCTGCGCTACGCGGTGGAGCGCAAGCGGGCCGACGAAAACGCCCGGCGGCTGCGCGAGGTGGAGCTTCGCGCGGAGGAGTCGGCCCGGCTGGAGCGCGGCCTGCTGCCCCAGCCGTTGATGACCACCGACCTGGTCCAGACCCACCCCTTCTACCAGCCGGGCCGGCATGCCGCCGTCATCGGCGGCGACTTCTACGACGTGGTGCAGGCGGACCATCGGCTGCACCTGATCGTCGGCGACGTGTGCGGCCACGGTGCCGACGAGGCGGCGCTCGGCGTCGAGCTCCGGGTGGCCTGGCGGGCCCTGATCCTCGCCGGCGTCCCCGAAGACGCGGTGCTGCCGGCGCTGGAGCAGGTGCTGATGAGCGAGCGCAAGGCCCGCGAGATCTTCGCGACCGTCGCCGCCGTGACGCTCGACCTCCCCGGCAACCGGGCGACCTTCCGGCTGGCCGGCCACCCGCCACCGCTGCTGCTCTCCGGCGGCAAGGTACGGCCGGTGCCGGCGCCGCACGGGCTGCTGCTCGGCGTGCAGCCCCGGCCGCCCCGCCCCTACGACCTGGAGTTCGACGGTGAGGACTGGTCCCTGTTGATGTACACGGACGGCCTCATCGAAGGGCGGGTGGGGCGCGGCAACGAGCGGCTCGACGTGAGTGGCCTGTGCGCGCTGCTCGGCGAGCGGGAGGCGCGCGACGTCGACCTGCGCGCCCTGCCGCAGTGGCTGATCGGGCGGGCCGAGGACGCCAACGACGGCCCGCTCGCCGACGACGTCGCGATGCTGCTGATCTCGAGGGGCGCCGGACGGTGAAGCGATCCTGGAGCCTGCGGCAGCGGGTGACCGCACTCTGTGCCGTGGTCGGCGGGATGCTGGCGCTGGTCGCGATCGCCGCCTCGGGCACCGCCGCGGCCACCCGCTCGCAGGTCGACACGCTGGCCAACCGCGCCACCCCGCTGCGCACCGAGTCGGAGGCGCTGCTCACCGCCCTGGTCGACCAGGAGACGTCGGTGCGGGGCTTCGCGCTCAACGGCAACGAGCAGGACCTCCAGCCGTACACGAACGGGATCGCCGAGGAGCGCCGGCTGACCGACGCCATGCTTGCCCTGGTCGAAGACGAGCAAGGCATCCGGGATCGCCTGCAGCGGGTGACCGAGGGCGCCTCCGCCTGGCGGCGTGACGTCGCCGAGCCGGTGATCGCGACGGTCCGGAGCCAGGGCGCGGCGGCCGGCCAGGCGCTCGTCAACGACGCGTCCCGCCAGCAGTTCGACCAGCTCCGGGCCACGGTGGAGGCGCTGCAGGCCGAGATCCGGGTATTTCGCAACGAGACGGCCGATCAGGCCAAGAGCAGCAGCAACCTCCTGGTCGTACTGCTCATCGCGGCCACCCTGATCGTGCTGCTGGCCGGGGTCGCGCTGCTGGTCTCGCTGCGCCGGATGGTGATCGAGCCGTTGACCGGCCTCGCCGAGCAGGTCCGGGCGGTGGCCGGCGGCCAGTACGACCACCCGATCGAGACCACCGGCCCGCCTGAGCTCGCCACGCTGGCCGTCGACGTCGAGGGCATGCGCCGGAAGATCGCCGCCGACCTCGCCGAGGTACGCGAGGCGCGGGAGCGGGTCGAGTGGGTCAACGGCCAGCTCCAGAGCCAAGCCGAGGAGCTGATGCGCTCCAACCGCGACCTGGAGCAGTTCGCGTACGTGGCCTCGCACGACCTCCAGGAGCCGCTGCGCAAGGTGGCCAGCTTCTGCCAGCTGCTCCAGCGGCGGTACGCGGGCCAGCTCGACGAGCGCGCCGACCAGTACATCGCGTTCGCGGTCGACGGCGCGCAGCGGATGCAGCGCCTGATCAACGACCTGCTCGCGTTCTCCCGGATCGGGCGGATGACCGCTGGCTTTACCGAGGTCGACCTCAACGTGCTGATGGCCGACGTGGCGAGCCAGACCGAGTCCGCCCGCAACTACGCCGGCGGGGAGCTGACCTGGGACGAGCTCCCCACCGTGCTGGGCGAGCAGGCGCTGCTGACCACGCTGCTGGCCAACCTGGTGAGCAACTCGATGAAGTTTCGCCACCCCGACCGCCCGCCTCGCGTGCACATCTCCGCGGTGCGGGTCGACGACGAGTGGGAGATCAGCTGCCGCGACAACGGGATCGGCGTCGAGCAGGAGTTCGCCGACAAGATTTTCGTGATCTTTCAGCGGCTGCACGCCAAGGATTCGTACCCGGGCACCGGCATCGGCCTCGCCATCGCAAAGAAGATCGTCGAATACCATGGCGGCCGGATCTGGGTCGCGCCGGACGTCGACGAGGGTACGGTGATCAGGTTCACGCTCCCGGTGCTTGCCGGGAGGGAGGATGAGCCGGCGGGCGAGAATGAGCCGGTGCGAGACAGCGAGGTGAACGCGTGACGGTCCCCGCCGACGGGAGGAGCCCGATCGAGGTCCTCTTGGTCGAAGACGATCCGGGCGACGTCCTGATGACGCAGGAGGCATTCGAGGAGCACAAGCTCCGCAACAAGCTCACCGTGGTCACCGACGGCGACGCCGCCCTCGCCTACCTGCGCCGCCAGGGGGAGTACAAGGACGCCGTCCCGCCGGACCTCATCCTGCTCGACCTCAACCTGCCCCGCCGCGACGGCCGCGAGGTGCTCGCCGAGATCAAGAAGGACGAAAAGCTCGGCCGCATCCCGGTGGTCGTCCTCACCACCTCGCAGGCCGACGAAGACATCCTGCGCAGCTACGAGCTGCACGCGAACGCGTACGTCACCAAGCCGGTCGACTTCGACCGGTTCATCGCCGTGGTCCGCCAGATCGACGAGTTCTTCGTCAGCGTGGTGAAGCTGCCGCCTCGTGGCTGACCTGATCGACTCGGTCGGGCAGCTGCTGCGCGAGGCGGCGGCCACCGTGGTGCTGCCCTCCTTTCAGCACCTGGCCGAGGGCGACGTCGAGGAGAAGGCGCCCGGCGAGGTGGTCACGGTCGCCGACCGGCGGGCCGAGACGCTGATCGCCAACGGCCTCCGCGCGCTCCTGCCGGACTCGCTCGTGGTGGGCGAGGAGGGCGTCGCCGCCGACCCGTCCCTGCTGGAGCTGCTCCACGAGCCGGGCTCGGTCTGGATCGTCGACCCGATCGACGGCACCGGCAACTTCGCGGCCGGCCACGGCCCGTTCGCCATCATGGCCGGCCTGGTCCGCGGCGGTGCGCCGATCGCGGCCTGGATCCTCGACCCGCTGGCCGGCACGCTCGCGGTGGCCGAGGCGGGCTCCGGCACGTACGTCGACGGCACCCGCGCCACCCTGCCCGACGGTGCCTCCGGCCCGCTGCGCGGGGCCGCACTGAGCCGCTTCCTCCCCGCCGACATCAAGGCCCGCGTCCAGCGCGGCCTGTCGGCCATCGACGAGGTGCTGCCGGGCCTGCACTGCGCCGGCCGCGAGTACGTCGACATCGTCACCGGCGCCCAAGACTTCGTGCTCTTCTGGCGCACGCTCCCGTGGGACCACATGCCCGGCACGCTGCTGGTCCAGGAGGCCGGCGGCGTCGTGCACCGGCTGGACGGCTCGCCGTACGACCTGACCGGCGACGGCCACGGCCTGCTCGCCGCCGCCAACGAGGCCACCTGGCGCCGCGTCCACGCCACCCTGCTCAGCTGACGCGGACCCGAGCTACCGCGACGTCCGCTGGTGGTCCAGACCGTTGCGCGGCTGCGTTTCCGCGGCCTCGCCCTCCGCGGTTCACAACCCACCCCACCCCGGCCGAACGACCCGGCCCGCCTGCGGCACCGCTCCCCGTCCGGGTGGTCCGAGCCCTCCTGCGGAGGCGACCACCTTCCGAGATCGACCCAGGCGCAGATCATGGTATTTCAGTGCCCCGATAGGGGCACCCAGATACCACGATCACCCAGGCGGCCCGAACCGTGACCCGACCCGAGAGGTCTTTAGTCGTTCTCTTCGTCGCCGTTGCCCTTTCCTGATTTGCCGTTGCCCTTGCCGGAGTTGTCGCCGTCGGACGCGCCGGAGCCCGAGCCGGGGCCCGAGCCGGGGCTGGCTGGCGCCGGCGGGGCGCCGGAGACCAACGCCTCGCACTCGGTGCCGTCCACCGCGAACGCGGTGGGTAGCGGATTCCCCTTCTCGTACCGGCCGGTCAGGCCCATCGCCACCGAGTCGCCGGCCGCGATCGCCCGCTGGCCCGACGGTTCGATCACCACGTCGCGGCCGGCCTGCGCGAACTTCACCGAGCGGGCGCCGACGAGCCGCTGGTCGCCCGGGAACGCGAAGGTCAGCCGCCACCCGTCGACCGGCTGCCCACCGGCGTTCGTGACGGTCAGGTCAGCGTGGAACTCGCGACCGGAGTCCCGCTTCAGCGCGTACGCCACCGAGCAGGCCAGCGCGGGCCGGGTCGAGGCCTCGGGCAGTACCACCGCGGCGGCGGCGGCGCCCGCGCCGGCCGTACCCGATGGGCTCCTGCTGCCGTGGACCCACAGCCCTCCGACGACGGCGAGCAGCGCGGCCGCGGCCAGTGCCGCGCCGGTCCACTGGCGCCCGCGTGCCGGTGGGGCCGGTGTGGCGACCGGGACCCACGAGGGCGACGAGAACGACGCCAGCACGCCCGCCGCCTCCGCGCTGCTCGGCCGGTTCTCCGGCCGCTTGGCCAGGCACCGCCGGCAGAGCAGGGCGACCGCCTCGGGCAGCCCTTCGACGGGTGGCAGCGGGCCGGGGTCGCTGTACCGGTGGGCGCGGAGCATCTGCGTCGTGGTGGCCGCCTCCCACGGCAGGTGCCCGGTGAGCGCGCGGTAGAGGAGCAGGCCCAGCGCGTACACGTCGGTGGCCGGCGAGACCTGCCCACCCTCCAGCCGCTCCGGCGCGAGGTACGCGGGAGTGCCGAGAAGGCTGCCGTCGGGTGTCGCGTCGCTCGCGCCGACCAGCGCGGAGATGCCGAAGTCGACCACCTTCGCCCCGGCGGCGGTGAGCATGACGTTGGAGGGCTTCACGTCGCGGTGCACGACGCCGTGCGCGTGCGCGACGGCGAGCGCGGACGCCACCTCGCCGCACGCCTTGACCGCCTCCGGCCAGGGCAGGGGGCCATCGCGGTCGAGCGCCGTCGCCATCGACTGCCCGTCGATCAGCTCCATGACCACGTACGGGGACTCGTCCCGCTCGCCGTAGTCGTACACGTTCGTGATGTGCGGGTGGCAGAGCTTTCCGGCCGCCTGCGCCTCGGCGCGCAGCTGCCGGCGGCGGTGGGGGTCGGCGGCGAGCCGGGGCGCGAGCACCTTTACGGCGACCGGTCGGTCGAGCACTTCGTCGTACGCCCGCCAGACCACCGCCATGCCGCCCGCGCCGAGCCGTTCAACAAGGCGGTACCGCCCTCCCAGCACCGTCATGCCAAATCAATTGCCCCGCCCGTCAGCGGCTACACCTGGGAACGGTCACGGTCCGGCAAGGAGTTGGTCGACCGGTGCGAAGTCGTCGGTCAGCACCCGCGCGTCCGCCACGAACTCCTTCAGCTGGGCGCCGGAAAGAAGCGTGACCGGTTCCAGCGAGGCGCTGACGAGCTGGGCGTGGATCGCGTCGAGGGGCAGCGGCCGGTCGGAGGCGACGATCACGAAGTTGGCGCCCTGGTTGCCGGCCAGCGCGTTGGGCGGGGCGATCAGCGCGACGTGCGGGAAGACTTCGGCGACGGTCGCCATCTCGGCGCGGATGAAGCGCAGCGGCGGGTAGTCGATCACGTTTTGCGTGTACACGCCGCCGGGACGCAGCGTGCGGTGGATCTGCTCGGCCATCTCCCGGGTGGCGAGGTGCCAGGGGACCACCAGGTGGCCGAACGCGTCGCCCACCACGAAGTCAACGCTCGCCGCGGGGCGGGCGGTGAGCAGCACGCGGGCGTCACCGACCACCGGCGTGAGGTCGGGGCCGGTGCGTAGCCCCAGCTCGTCGCGGGCCAGGTCGACGAGCCCGCCGTCGATCTCGTACACCTCGTTGGTGCCGCCCGGGCGGGTGGCGTTGAGGTAGCGCGGCATCGTGAACCCGCCGCCGCCCAGATGCAGCGCGTCGAGCGGCCTGCCCTCCGGCGCCATCTTGTCGGCGACCGCAGCGATCCACTGGGTGTACGCGAACTCCAGGTGCTCCGGGTTGCCCAGGTCGACGTACGAGTGGCGGGCCGAGTTGAGCATCAGGGTGCGGCCGAACGGGTAGGCCGGGTCCTCGACGACCGTCGCGCAGTGGTACGCCGTCTCGACGTCGCAGGGGTTGGGCGCCACAGTGGAGAGTCCGGCGCCGGCCAGCCCGACCGCGGCGAGCAGCGCGCGGGCGCGGGGCGGGCTCGGCACGGGGTCCCGGCGGTGCAGGTACACCCCGAGGCCGATGCCGATCGCGCCGAGCAGCCCGGCCAGCCCCAGGATGATCACGGTGGTGGGCAGGGCGGCGACCAGCACGAAGCCGGTGACCAGCGTGGCCGTGATGCCGCCCAGCGTGCCGATGCTGGACAGCTTGCCGACCACCTGGCCGGTGCGCCGCAGGTCGCCGAGCTGGAGCTTGACCACCAGCGGGCTGACGCCGGAGAGCAGCGCGGCGGGAAGGAAGACGGCCAGCGCGGTGAGCAGGATGATGCCGGTGTCGGCGCTGCCGCGCAGCCCCTCGCCGGCCCACCGTACGACCGGCAGCGTCACGGCCGTGGCGATCGCGGCGAGCACCAGCGCCGGAGCGAGGAGGCGGCGCGGGTCCTGCCGGTCGGCGAGGTAGCCGCCCAGCCACGCCCCGTAGGCGATGGCGCCCAGCGCGACGCCGATGACCGCGCTGGTCACCTGGAGGGTCACGCCGACGTACGGCCCCACGAGGCGTAACGCGACCGTCTCCAGCACGAGGACGGCGCCGCTCGCCAGGAAGACGAGTGCGGCCGCGAGCTTGGGCGGCAGGGGTGTGGTGGTCTGCGGAATTGTCTCCATCAAGGAGAAAGGGTAATCAGATTATCGAGAGGTGCACGTGATTCGTGTGCCGTGCCGCCGCACTACCACTCCCGCTGTACGCCCTCCAGCCCGACGCCGGCGACCAGATCTGCCGGAACCAGATCACGTAGAGCACGCCCAGACGGTCGGCGTTCTTCACGAAAAACGCGGCCAACCGGTTGCCATATGTGCGGTCGTCACCGGTCGCGTCACTGTCTTTGAAGGTCGACTCCGCTGACGAGAAGTCACATGCCCGGCCCAACGGATGCTCACCACCGCCCCCGCTGCGCTTGCAGGACGTGTACCGCTTGAAGCCGGCCGCCCGCGCCTGGTTGTACGCGTGCAGCGTGCGCGCGGTGATGCAGCCGCTCGTGGTCGGGTCGTCGACGATGCACTTTTCGCTCGGCCAGGAACCGTCGGAGTTGCGCGGCGCCGGCTGGGCGAGCGGCGAGCTGGCGTCGACGAAACCGCCGGCCGTACCGATGCCGAGCGCCTTCTCCAGGTCCTTCTTCTTCGCGGCCATGATGGCGACCTGCTTGGCCTGCTCGCGGACCTCGTTGTCGATCGCGGCCTTGGTGCGCGCGACCTCTTCGCGCGCCTCGGTGAGCCGGCGCATCGCCGCGCCGTCGCGCTGGGCCAGCAGCTCGAGGCCGGAGGCCCGCTGCAGGAACTCGTTGGGCGTGGCGCTGTTGAGCATCATGTTGATCGGCGTGAGCCGGCCGACCCGGTAGGACTCCGCGGCGAGCACGGCCACCTCGCCGCTGACCACGGCCAGCTGCTCTTGGACCTTGCGCAGCTGGAGGTTGAGCTCGAGCTGGTGCTTTTTAGAATTGGCGAGCTTGGCCTTGGCCTCGATGTGCCCCTTGTTGGCTGCCTCCAACTGCACCCGGAGGGTCTTGGAGGCGCCCTCGTCGTCGGTGTTTGGCGCTGCCGCCGCGGGCCCCGTGGCGATCCAAGCCAGGACCAGACCGAGCAGCACCGCTAGCGGACGACGAAGCACGGTGCGAGAGCCTACCGGAACCAGCAGCCCCGCTAGTCACACGAGCCTCAGAATTAAGGCACCGCTGTGGTATAGGACGGACCGATCACGCGACGGAGAAGCCGCCGTCCACGAAGAGTGTCTGGCCGGTCACGTATCCGCTCGACGCGCTCGCCAGAAACACCGCCGCACCCGCGAAGTCGCCCAGCTCGCCATTGCGCCCCACCATCGTGCGGGCGGCCGCCGACGCCACCCGCGCCGGGTCGGCGAAGAACTCCGCGGTCAGCGGCGTGCGCACGATGCCGGGCGCGATCGCGTTGGACGTGACGCCGTGCCGCGACCACGCCTCGGCCTGCGCGCGGGTCAGCCCGGCCAGCCCCGCCTTCGCCGCCCCGTACGCACCGCTGTTGCCGTACGCCCGTACCGACTGCTGGGAGGCGATGTTGATGATCCGGCCCCAGCCCCGGGCCGCCATCGGCGGGCCGAAGCGCTGGCCGAGCAGGAAGGGCGCGGCGAGGTTGGCGGAGATCGTCGCGTCCCAGTCGTCTTCGGTGAGGTCGGACAGGTGCGGGCGCCGGTTGATGGCGGCGGAGTTGACCAGGATGTCGGGCTCGCCGTACCACCCGGCGGCCGCCTCGGCCGCCGCCCGCAGTGCCTGGCGGTCGCCGAGGTCGGCGCAGACCGCCGCCGCCTCCACCCCGACGGCGGCGAGCTCGGCGACGACCGCGGCCAGCGGCGCCTCGCGCCGCGCGACCAGCACCACCTTGGCGCCCGCGCGACCGAGGGCCTCCGCGATCGCGCGGCCGATCCCCGAGCTGCCACCGGTCACGACCGCCACGCGCCCATCCAGCGAGAAAAGACGCTCCAGGTATGCGGACACAGGCGGATTTTAATGGGCGAAGCGACGGCCGGCTATTGAGCCGTACATCACGTCGCCCCGGTCATGACTGACGCCAATCTGACACGAGGGCGCCGTTAATCCACCGGCCGACTTGGGCACCCCACCCGAACGTTACGCGAGGTGGCGCCAAACGGATCAGCTGCTCCAAGGGCGTTCCTGGCAGACTTTGGCGAGTCAGCATGTCTAGAGGGGTCACGGCATGATAGGCGACAGGCTGGACTTGTCGGAGCAGATGCCTACGCACCACGCCGACGCGAGAATCGCATTTGGCACGGAGTCCGCATCCACCGCGGAATCCACAAATGCGTCGGACCGGCGCGACGTCGACCTGCCGCCGGCCGAATTAACCGCGCTCGCCGATATCCACGTGCGGCGACAGAGCGAGACGCCCGATCCTCACAGGATGTAGACCCGCTCCAGCTCGCCACTCGGGTGCTTGATGAGAATGCTGCCGCCACCCCGGTCGAGCAGCTCCTCGACCAGCTGGTAGACCTGCAACGACCGGTTGATCACATCGGTCTTCGACAGACCGGTCGCGCCGCTGATCGCCTCCAGCGCGTCCGCCGACTTCGGCGTCAGGTTGACTGTTACCCGGACCAGACCCCCTGGGCTACCACTGGCGGCCGTCGGAGGCACGGACGGCGGGGTCGTCTCGGGCTCTACTGTCTTTTCCTCGGTCTGCTCCCGCACGGCGACAGCACGATTCTTGTTGGTATCCATTCGGGACACACTCCTCCGTGGCGCCAAAGAGACACGGACGCGGTGGCACCCAGCACCTGGGGCTGGGGGCGCCGGCGCCTGCCATCCGTGCCTGCGATCACCATCGTACGCGGACCATCCTGACCTGACATGGCGTTCGCATGTAGCTTGTACCGCTACGGCCCACCATAGCCCAGGGGGCCGCTAGCGACATGATACGAATGGCTGATGCCCATCGTCTGAGCGATGTATGTATCGGTCATGACTCCACCATCGACCAGCGCGCAGCGATCGTCAAGTCCCAGCTAGGCGGAACCTCGCCCGACTTGATGGGGACATGCCGCGACGGGCGGAGTGATTCGTGTCACCCCATCGACCGAGATGCTCTGGCGAATCCGGCAAATCGCCCCTGTCCTGCCTAGCCGGCTGGGCTTCCGGATCTCCTAAGGACCTGGCCAGGGCGGCTGTCGGGCTGACTTGCCGACCGCATTCGCCGTTGGCAACTTGCTCACCACGTGGCCGACCGGCGTCTAGAGGCAACCGGCCCGAGTGCAGGTACTGTGACTAAAGAGCAGTCACGAGCTGCACAACAACAGCCTTTCGTACTGTGTTTGTCAGGTCTTCGGTCGCATCCGACACTCCCGGGCACCCCCGAACCGGAGCGCTCAACATCCGGCAAGCAACCAGTGAGCGAGGTGCAAGATGACATCCCGGAAGCGACAGGTCGCCCGGTCGATTGACCTCACCCGGGAGCCGAACAGCTACAGTCCGAACGATCCCACCTTCGTCCGGGCGCCCGAGCCCAACCAGCTCACGCTCAACGCCGACCTGGAGCAACGGCGGCTCGGGCTGCGCCTCAAGGCCAACCAGTCGCTCGACGACGCCGTGACCTACCTGCTCATCTGCGTCGGAGCGGCGTTGCTCGCGACGGGACCGGCCGCTGCCGGCCTGGGCGCGCAGGCTCCCTACTGGGCCGTCCTCGCGACCAGCGCCGGTGTGTGCCTCAGCGCGTTGGGTGCCGGACTGGCGTTCGCATGGCGGCGGCGCCGCCCGTAGGTGCTTCTGCCTGACGCGGCGCCGCGTCAGGCAGAGCACATCGGCTGCCGTCCGCGTCTTGGGGTGGTCAGCGCGGGTTGTTGTCCGCGCGGCGAGGGGGTGACGTGAGCGTCCACACCCGCGCCGGCTCGGGGTGGTCGGCAAGCCGTTGGCCCGGCAGACTCCGGTCCGTGACGCCCGCCGAGGCGAGGAAAACCCCGGCGGGCGCTGGCGCGAGATCAGCCGGGCGTCCAGCCGGACCGAACCGTCACGATGATCAGAATGATCAGGATGACGGCCGGGACCAGGATCGTCCTGGTGATCCGAACCCGTACATCAAGCTCCGCGCTCATATCCACCTCACCTCCCTCCGGATTTTCGGTTGACGCGGGACTACGAACGCCGCACGGCCTCCTACACATCGGTCATCCCGTGGTATCCAGCCGCGGAGTGGCTTCCGAAGCGTCGACGGCGAAAGATGCGGGAAGCGTGTGGCGCGACAGTCATAGTGACCCACCAATCGTCGCCTGCGCAACTTTCGGCCCGCCTTTGCAATTTTGCCTCCTACGCGCGCCGATTGGGGGGACCACCCCAAGGCAAACCGGGTTTGGCATAGGGTGCCCAACGCTGCGCTTGCTTGGGTGTGAGCCGCCAAGGGCTGGTCGCGAAGGTGCCAAAATCGATCCGGTCGCCTTGGTGCCAACGATTTGATGAGAGAAGCCAAGTGGCCATTCGTTACCCGGTGGTGCCTTATCCGATGTGCTTGTCGGCGCTGGTTTCGAATTCAAAGCGGGGCTGATTTCTGATCGCTCGCGTACGGGAATTGCCGTGGGTTTTCCCTGCCCGGGGGGCGCGTGCCATACTGGCGGCCTGGGCACGGCTAAGGCGAAGCCGCCGGGCCCGCACCAAATAACCTGACGGATTGTCTGTTGACGCGGGCGAGCTTCAGGTGCACTGATGGCCCTCCCCGGTGGCTCGGGTGAGGGCCATCTTTATGCACCGTCTGGCGAAGCTTCACGGCTGGCGATGAGCTTGCTTCGGCCCGCGTTTCGGCACTTAGCGCGATGGCGAGCGCGGCTTCGTTGGTAGTCGCCCGCCAATTCCGCAGCCTGGGGTCGACCGGCGCGTAGGCGCGGTCCACAACCCCAACCCCGCACCGCGCCACCACCCGGGCGCTCCGCGCTAGGCCGCCCCTTTCCCTTGATCGGCGCCCGAGATCAGCCGCAGGATCAGATCGTGGTACATGAGTGCCCCCGGAGGGGCACCTAAATACCGCGATCACCCGCACAAGGGGTTCGACGTTTCTTCAGACGGGATCTTGCCCCGGTCCGCAGCAGCTGTAGACCGCAACGGTCCGGACCGCCGCGGACGTCGCGGTAGCTCATTGGTGGCTACGTCGTGGCGGCGAAGCGCTGCACCTGCTCGGTGGTGCCGGCCACGATGAGCACCGCCGAGCTGGGTACGACGGTGTCGGGCGTGGCGTAGATGAAGTCGGCGCCGTGCGTCTTGACCCCGACCACCGTGACGCCGTACTTCGTGCGGAGGGCGACCTCGGCCAGCGTGCGGCCGACCGCTTGGCGCGGGGCGCGGGTCTTGGCGATGGCGAAGTCGTCGTCCAGCTCGATGAAGTCGAGCATGCGGCTGGTGATCAGGTGGGCCACCCGCTCGCCCATCGTCGCTTCGGGGTAAATGACGTGGTGGGCGCCGACCGAGCGCAGGATCTTGCCGTGCTTTACCGAGATCGCCTTTGCCCAGATCTCGCGCACGCCGATCTCGGTCAGCGCCAGTACGGTCAGCACGCTCGCCTCGATGTCGGTGCCGATGCCGACGACCGCCCGGGCGAACTCGGTCATGCCGATCTGCCGCAGCACCTCCTCGTCGGTGGCGTCAGCCTGTACGACGTGGGTGAGCCGGTCGGACCACTGCTGCACCAGGTTGGGGTCCTCGTCGACGCCGAGCACCTCGTGACCGAGCCGGGTCAGCGACTCGGCCACCTGACCGCCGAAGCGGCCGAGGCCGATCACCGCCACGTTTTCGTACGCGGTCGGCGCCTTGGTCTTCTCAGCCAACGATGGGTCGCTCCTCCGGGTATCGGTACAGCCGGTGGCGGGTGTTGAGCGCGAGCGCCGCGGCGACCGCGATCGGCCCCACCCGGCCGATGAACATCAACACGATCAGCACGAGCTGTCCCGGTCTGGACAGCTCGGGGGTCAGGCCGACGGTGATGCCCGCGGTGCTGAACGCCGACGTCACCTCGAACAGGGCCCGGTCCATCGAAACACCCTCGCTGAGAGCGAGCAGCCCCGAGGTACCGGCGGCGACCGTCGCCACGCCGAGAAGGGCGACCGAGGTCGCCTGCCGCTGGGTGGCCTCGGCGATCCGACGGCGGCCGACCACGACGTCGCGCTCGCCCCGCACCTCGGTCCAGATCACGTACGCGAGCAGGAAGAACGTGGTGACCTTGACGCCGCCGGCGGTGCTCGCGCTGCCGCCGCCGATGAACATCAGGCCGGTGATGAGCGTGGTCGTGTCGGCGTCCATCGCGCCGTAGTCGACCGTGTTGAAGCCACCGGAACGGGGGATCGTGCCCTGTACGAAGGCGGCCAGGATCTTCTGCGTGACGCTGAGCGGACCGAGGGTGCCGGGGTTGGTCCACTCGAAGACCAGCACGGTCGCGAAGCCCGCCGCCAGCAGCACCAGCGAACCCCACACGGTCAGCCGGGTATGTGTCGACCAGGCGGACGGGCGGCGCAGCTCGTGGAAGAGCTCGTACAGCACGGGCACGCCCAGGCCACCGATGATCACGCCGAGCGCCAGCGGCACGCAAATCCACCAGTCGCCGACGAACCCGAAGAGGCCGTCACTGCGCAGCGAGAAACCCGAGTTGTTGAACGCCTGTATCGCGTTGAACACACCCTCCCAGATGGCCGACCCCAGCGGCATGTCGTACGCGAGCCAGAGCCGGCCGGCCACGATCGTCGCGATCACCGCCTCGCTGGCGAGCATCACGACCGCGGCGAGCACGAGCACCGTGCGTACCTCGCCGAGGGCCAGGCCGGAGCTCGTCTCGGCCCGCGCCATCAGCCGGCTGCGCAGGCCCAGGCGCTGGGAGACGAGCAGGCCGAGCAGCGTCGCCATCGTGGCGATGCCGTAGCCGCCCACCTGGGTGAGCAGCGCGATCATGACGTGCCCGAAGTCCGACCAGTAGGTGGCCGCGTCCACCGGGGACAGTCCGGTCGTGCAGATCGCCGAGGCCGCGGTGAAGAGCGCGGTCATGAACGACGCCGACCCCGGCCCGCGGGTGGAGACGGGCAGCAGGAGCAGGACGGTGCCGATCGCGATCACGCCCAGGAACGCGAGCGGCACGATCCGAGCGGGGTGCTGCAGGGTCCGGCGCATCAGGCATGTTCATATCACGGCCGATCATTGGAAAGTCTGCCTTCGTCCAGGGCGGCTTGACTCTGGCCGTGCGAACCAAACTTCCAGTAGTGGTCTTGGCCGGCGCTATGCTGGCGGCCATCGTTGCCGTACCTTCCGGCGCCGTCGCACACCGCGACGAAGAGCCGACCGTCATCGGACACCGCGGAGCCAGCGGCTACCGCCCCGAGCACACGCTCGAGGCGTACCGGCTGGCGATCGCGGCCGGAGCCGACTACATCGAGCCCGACCTGGTCTCCACCAAGGACGGTGTCCTGGTGGCGCGCCACGAAAACGAGATCTCCGGCACCACGGACGTCTCCACCAAGCCCGAGTTTGCCAGCCGCAAGGCGACCAAGACGATCGACGGCGTGGCGGTGACCGGGTGGTTCACCGAGGACTTCACGCTGGCCGAGCTGAAGACGCTGCGGGCCAAGGAGCGGCTGCCGCAGGTGCGCCCGACGAACACCGCGTTCGACGGCACGCTCGAGATCCCGACCTTCCAGGAGGTCATCGACCTGGCCCGGGCCGAGAGCCGCCGGCACGGCCGGACGATCGGCGTGTACCCGGAGACCAAGCACCCGACGTACTTCCAGGGCATCGGGCTGCCGCTGGAGGAGCCGCTGGTCCGGATCCTCAAGCGCAACCGGCTCACCGAGAAGAAGGACGCGGTGATCGTCCAGTCCTTCGAGACGGCCAACCTCCGCAAGCTCGACAAGTTGATCGACGTCAAGCTCGCCCAGCTGATCAACTCCTCCGGCAAGCCGTACGACTTCGTCGTGGCGAACGACCCGCGCACCTACGCCGACCTGGTCAAGCCCGAGGGTCTGAAGTGGATCAGCCGGTACGCCGACGGTGTGGGCGTGGAGAAGAACCTCATCGTGCCGCGCGACGCCACCGGCAAGCTCCTCGCGCCGACCACGCTGATCCGCGACGCGCACCGTAACGACCTGATCGTGCACGCGTGGACCTTCCGGGCGGAAAACCAGTTCCTCCCGGCCGACTTCCGGATCGGCACCGACCCGAACGCGCGCGGTGACATCTTCGCCGAGTTCGCGCTCTTCTACGGCCTGGGCCTGGACGGCGTCTTCAGCGACCACCCGGACACGGCCGTGGCCGCCCGGGTGGGCTTCGCGAAGTAGCTTCCGCCCTTTCGTCTGTGATCAAGGCTCCCTTGAAGTCGTTCCAACGACGTCGGGGGAGCCTTGATCACGACCCTGGCCTCATGGGGTCTTCGGTGAGCATGGCCAGCTCCGCGCCCACCCCGGGCGGGAGCGTCGCGGTCTGCGGTTCGTGCCCCGTGGATGCCGCATGCCGCGGCGACGCCTCGGGCCGGGGGCGGCGCAGCCGCCACAGCACGCCGAGCAGCAGCATCGCCGAGAGCGCGAAGACGATGCTCGACGTCAGCAGCGTGGTCGAGAGCGGGTTGGCCTCGGCGCTGGGGTCGAGGGGCGGGCGGGCAGCGGCTGGCGGCTGGGCCGCCGAGGGTGGTTCGGGCTCCTCCTGGACCGGCGGCGCGGCGGTCTCCGCCGGAGCTTCGGTGGCCGGTGGCGCCGGCGGCGTGCTCTGCGGCGGCGGCGCGGTCGTGCTGACCGGCCCGACCACCACGGTCGTCGCGCGGGCGCTGTCGAGCAGCCTTCCGTTGACCGCATGCGCCGAGACGACGAGCTCGGCCTGCCCGGGCGGCGCGCCGTCCAGGAACGCGATCCGGTAGCTCGCCGCCACCTCGGTGTCCGCGCCGCAGATCAGCTTCGAGTCGACGAGCGGGTCGACCACCTCGACCGTGCTGGCCGCGGCCGGGGTGCCGTGCAGGGCGAGCGCCTGCCCGGCCACCACCCGTTCGAGCCGGACGTGCTCGGGGGCGAGGCCCTCCAGCCGTACTGCGATGGTGCGCCGGGTCTGCGTGCAGCCCCTGGCGGAGTGGCTCACGACCAGCTCGAAGCGGGCGGGCGCGCCGCCGGCGGTCACGGTGCGGGCGGGCCCGTCCAGCTGAACGAGGCAGCACTTCTTGGCCTGCCCGGCTGGGGCGGCGGCCGGCTGCCTGTCGGCGGCCGGCGGCTTTTCTGCGCCGGTGACCGCAGCGCCGGTGACCGCCGCGAACGTGGGCACGGTCAGCGCCAGCCCGACGAGCCCGAGGCCCACCACGGCCGTACGCATCATGGTGCGCCGTCCGCCGCTCACAGCCTCAACGCTATGTGCCACCCGACCTGTCCGGAAAGAACGCATTATTGTCGTCTTCTGCTGATCAAAGCGGCGGATTCTACTCAGAGTAGTGAACCGGTCGGCGGATCGTCAGGGCGGCCACGAACGCGAGCGCGGCGACAGCGGCCGAGGCGAGAAAGGCCGCGACGTACCCGGACTCCGTGGGCAACGCGGACGGCGGCCGGGCGGAGCTGGCCAGCACCACCGCGGCGAGCTGCGCGCCGAGGGCGCCGCCGATCGTGCGGAGGATCGTGTTGACGCCGGAGGCCGCACCGGTCTGCGTGTGGTCGACCGCGCCGATGACGAGCGCGCCGAGCGAGGCGAACGCGAAGCCGTACGCCGCGCCGAGGACCGCCCCGGCCAGGTAGAAGTGCCACGGCTGGCTGTGCGCGAACGCGAGCAGGCCGAGCCCGGCCACGGCGAGCGCGGCGCCCAGCTGGAACGTCGCTCGCCCGCCGGTACGCCGGGACAGGCGGGCCGCCACCGGCGCGGCGACCACCATCAGTACCGCGGTGGGGGCGATGAGCAGGCCGGTCTCGGCCGGGCTGTCGCCAAACCCGTAGCCGGCCGCGGTGGGCGTCTGCGAGTACCGCGGGATGACGGTGACCGCGGCGAACATGCCGACGCTGATCACCACGGTGGCGATGTTGGTGCCGACCAGCGCGGGCCGGCGCAGCAGCCGCATGTCGACGATCGGCACGGCGGTCCGCATCTCGACCGCGACGAACGCGGCGCCGAGCAGGAGGCAGCCCGCGAACGTCGACACGGTTGCCGCCGAGCCCCAGCCCCACGCGCGTCCCTGGCTGATGCCGAGCAGCAGGGCGACCAGCGTCCCGGAGAGCAACGTGGCGCCGAGGAGGTCCGGCCGTCCCTGGCGCGAGGTGGCCGGCCGCCCCGCGGGGAGGCCGGCCGCGCCGGCGAGCGCGGCCCCCGCGAGGACAAGACCGAGCCAAAAGAGCCACGCGGTACCGCTCACGGCGACGATCGGGCCCGCGACGACCATGCCAACCGCGCCGCCCATCCCGAACATCGCGCTCAGGGCGGCGACCAGCCCGTTCAGCTTCTCCGCCGGTGCCGTGAGCCGGGCCAGGCCGAACGTCACGGGAAACACTCCGGCGGAGAGCCCCTGGACGGCCCGGCCGACCAGCAGGCCGGTGAACGAGCCGGCGTGGTCGCTGAGGGCGGCCAGCAGGCTGCCGGCGGCTAGCGCGAGGAGGCCGGCGACCAGGACGCGGCGGTGGCCGTACAGGTCGCCGAGGCGGCCCGCGATCGGCGTGGCCACCGCCGCGGCCAGCATGAACGCGGTCAGCAGCCAGGTCGCCGCGGTGGCGCTGACGCCGAGCTCGCGGCCGAAGACGGGTAGCGCGGCGACCACGATGGTCTGGCAGACCGCGACCGCGAGGGCGGCCAGCAGCAGGGTCGGGGTGGCCTGGCGACGGGTGCCGGTGGCCAGCGCGGCGGTCGTGACAGCGGCGATCAACACATCGGTCCTCACCTCGGACGGACTAGGTAAGGTGACCCTAACAGCATTTGTGACCACCGGTCACTATCTCTGTGGTGGATTAGGCTCGCCGGGATGCCTGACCAGCGATCAAAGCTCGGCCGGCCGGCCCGGCTCAGCCGCGAGCTGATCGTGTCCGCCGCGCTGGAGTCCGACCTCGGCACGCTGACCATGCGCGACCTCGCCGCCCGGCTGGAGGTGTCCCACTCGGCGCTGTACCGGTGGGTCGCCGACCGCGACGAGCTGTTCGACCTGATCAGCGAGGTGATGGTCGAGCGCATCCTCCCCACGACCACCCCGACCGCCGAGGGCTGGCGAGACTGGCTGGCCCGGCTCGCCTGGGCGATGCACGACGAGTTCCTCGCGGTGCCGGGGTACGCGGCACACGTGGCCCGGCCGCACCGGCACAACCCGGAGTCCTTCGGGCGGCTGCGCGACCGGGTGATCGAGGCGTTCCGGGCCGCCGGGGCGACGCCCGCGATGGCGCAGCAGAGCTGGCTGGTCTTCGGGCTCGGCGTCGTGCAGTGGCTCGGCGCGCGGCAGGCCCCGCACGACATGGGGCCGACCGAGCCGCGCTTCGACCTCTTCCTCGACGTGCTGCTACGCGGCCTGCCCACCCGGACGCCGGCCGAGCACGCCCATCCTTGACCGGGCGGTGGGCCTTGATCGGCGTGCGGCGGGCTGCCGGTGTCGGGTGCGGCTGATAGGAAGGGGCGATGCGGGAACGAGCGGAAGCCATCCTCCAGCGCCTGGCCGGCGATCACGCCAAGCTGCGCGACGACCAGTGGCGGGCGATCGAGGCGCTGGTCGCCGGGAGGCGGCGGGTGCTCTGTGTGCAGCGCACCGGGTGGGGCAAGTCCGCGGTGTACTTCGTGGCCACAGCGCTCCTGCGCCAGCAGGGCACCACCGGTCCCACCGTCATCGTGTCGCCGCTGCTGGCGCTGATGCGCAACCAGGTCGAGGCGGCGGCCCGGGCCGGCATCCACGCCCGCACGATCAACTCGGCCAACCTCGACGAGTGGGACCAGATCACCGACGAGATCCGTTCCGGCGCGGTCGACGTGCTGCTGATCAGCCCCGAGCGGCTCAACAACCCCGACTTCCGTGACTCGGTACTGCCCCGGTTGGCCGCGACCACCGGGCTGCTCGTGGTCGACGAGGCACACTGCGTATCCGACTGGGGGCACGACTTCCGGCCCGACTACCGGCGGCTGCGCACGTTCCTGGCCGGGCTGCCCGAGCGCACGCCGGTACTGGCCACCACCGCTACCGCCAACGCCCGGGTCACCGCCGACGTGGCCGAGCAGCTTGGCGACGCGCTCGTGCTGCGCGGGGCGCTCGACCGCGACTCGCTGCGCCTGGCCGTGCTCGACCTCGGTACGCCGGCACACCGCCTCGCCTGGCTCGCCGACCACCTCGACCGGCTCCCCGGCTCGGGGATCGTCTACACGCTCACGGTCGCGGCGGCGGGCGAGACGGCCGAGTTCCTCCGCTCCCGGGGGTACGCGGTCGCGTCGTACACCGGGCAGTCCGACGACGCCGACCGCCGCTCGGCCGAGCAGGACCTGCTGGACAACAAGGTCAAGGCGCTGGTGGCCACGTCGGCGCTGGGCATGGGCTTCGACAAGCCCGACCTCGGCTTCGTGGTCCACCTGGGCGCGCCGCCCTCGCCGATCGCGTACTACCAGCAGGTGGGGCGCGCGGGCCGGGCGGTCGAGCAGGCGGAGGTACTGCTGCTGCCCGGCCCGGAGGACGCGGCGATCTGGCGCTACTTCGCCTCGCTCGCGTTTCCGCCGGAAGACCAGGTGCGCGCCGTGCTGGCCGCCCTCTCCACCGACCGTCCACTCTCGACGCCCGCGCTGGAGCCGATCGTCGATCTGCGACGCACCCGGCTGGAGCTGATGCTCAAGGTGCTCGACGTCGACGGTGCGGTGCGCCGGGTGCGCGGGGGCTGGCTCGCGACCGGCGACCCGTGGACGTACGACGCGACCAGGCTGCGCCGCGTCGCCGAGGCGCGTACGGCCGAGCAGCAGTCGATGCGCGACTACACGGCCACCGGTGAGTGCCGGATGGAGTTCCTGCGCCGGTGCCTCGACGACCCCGGTGCGGTCCCCTGTGGACGGTGCGACAACTGCGCCGGCCGGCGGTACGACACGGCGGTCTCCGAAGCCGCGATGAGAGCGGCGCAGGCGTTCCTGGGGCGGGCGGGCGTCGAGATCCCGCCGAAGAAGCTCTGGCCCACCGGCCTGGAGCAGGTCGGCGTCTCCCTGCGCGGCAAGATCCCGCCGGGCGAGCAGGCGGCGGGCGGGCGCGCGGTCGGGCGCCTCTCCGACCTCGGCTGGGGCTCGCGGCTGCGCACCGTCGCCAGCGCCGACTCGCCCGACGCCCCGCTCCCCGCCGACGTCGCCGGCGCGGTGGTGGAGGTGCTCAAGACCTGGGCCCGCGGCGACGACCCGTGGCCGGCCCGCCCGGTCGGCATCGTGGCGATCGGCTCGCGCCGGCATCCGGAGCTGGTTCGCGGCCTGGCCGAGCACATCGCGACGGTCGGCCGGCTGCCGCTGCTCGGCCTGCTCCCGCCGGCCGGCGACGCTGGTGGGGCGCGGGGAAACAGCGCCCAGCGGGTGCGCGCGCTGCACGGTGCGTTCGCCCCGCCGGACGACCTGGCCGCGCGGCTGGCCACACTCGACGGTCCGGTGCTGCTCGTCGACGACCTGGTCGACTCCGGCTGGACGATGACGATGGCCGCCCGCCAGCTCCGCCTGGCCGGCGCCCCGCTGGTCCTCCCGCTGGCACTGGCCGTGAGCGGCTAGCAGGGTGCCCGCCCATGATCAAAGCTCCCTCCAAGTCGCTAGAACGACTTCAAGGGAGCTTTGATCACGGGCAGCGGGGAGGAAGCGGCGGCCGGCAAATGGGGCGAAATACGCCAGAGGCATTGGATCACATCGAACCGCAATACTGGTACGCGTGAACAACAGCCGGGTCGCCTTCATCGTCGCCGGGTTGGTTGTCGCGGTGATCGGTGGCTTCGGGCTCGGCCGGCTGACCGGCGGAGACACGGCCCGGCCCACCGCGGCCGTCGCGGCGCCGACCGCCACCGCCGACCACACCCATTCACCCGGCACCGGGGCGCACACCCACTCGACCGGGGGCGGGAGCGGGGCCGCCGCGGGCGGCCTGGAGATCAGCGCGAACGGGTACACGCTGGTGCCGGAGGCCACCACCTTCACCCCGGGCCGGGCCGGTGAGCTCGCCTTCCGGATCGTCGACAGCGGGCAGCGGCCGGTCACCGACTTCGCGATCGTGCACGACAAGCCACTGCACCTGATCGTGGTGCGCCGCGACCTGACCGGCTACCAGCACCTCCATCCGACCATGGCGCCGGACGGCCGGTGGAGCGTGCCGCTCACGCTGGGCGAGCCGGGCGTCTGGCGGGCGTACGCGGACTTCACCGCCAACGCCCCCACCGGCCAGAGCGCCGTCACGCTCGGCACCGACCTCACCGTGCGCGGCGACTACACGCCCCGCGCCCTCCCGGAGGCCGCGACCCAAGCGACCGTCGACGGCTTCACGGTCGGCTACCAGGGCACGCCGCAGACCGCCGCCGTCCAGCCGCTGCTCTTCACCGTCGCGCCGGCCGCCACGCTGGAGCGCTACCTCGGCGCGTACGGCCACCTGGTGGTGCTCCGCGAGGGCGACCTCGGCTACGTGCACGTCCACCCCGAGCCCGAGCTCGTGGGCGGCGCGGTGAAGTTTTGGCTCGCCGTGCCGAGCCCGGGGCGCTACCGGATGTACTTCGACTTCCAGGTCGCCGGCACGGTGCGCACCGCCGAGTTCACCCTGCGGGTGTGAGCAGTCGCTGCAGCGCCGGCGTCACGCCCCACTCGTCCACCATCCGGGTGTACTCCTCCCGTTGCTCCGCCGTCGGCGGCGTACCCGTGCGGCGCGCCCGCAGCAGCAGGTTGCGCGGCGTGTGGCGGGAGTCGACAAACTCGACCACCTCGACCCTGTACCCCTCAAGCCGGAGCAGACCCGCCCGCAGCGCGTCGGTGAGGACGTCCGCGAAGCGCTCGCGGAGGATCCCCTGCCGGGTGAGCAGCGGGTACGGCTCGACGGCCGCCCGCCCCCGCAGCTGCGCGGCGATGTCGTGGTGGCAGCACGGGGCGGCGAGCACCCACCGCGCCTCCCACTTGACGGCCCGGGCGAGCGCCTCGTCGGTGGCGGTGTCGCAGGCGTGCAGCGCCAGCACCAGGTCGGGCGGCGGTCCGATCTCGGCGTCGGCGATCGTGCCAGCCACGAACCGTACGCGGTCGGCGCAGCCCAGCCGCTCGGCCAGCTCGGTGTTGCGGCGGCGCTGGTCCTCGCGCACGTCCACCCCGACCACCTCGACGTCGACGCCCTGCCCGGCGAGGTAGCGGTACGCGGCGAACGTGAGGTACGCGTTGCCGCAGCCCAGGTCGACCACGCGCAGCCGCTCCGGTAGAGGGGTGACGGAGGCGGCGAGCGCGCGCAGGAACGCGTCCACCTGCCGCCGCTTGGCCGCGCTGCCGCCGATCTCGTCGAAGAGCGGGTCGCCGGGGTCGAGCAGGTACTCCTTGGCCCGGTCGTGCGCGCCCGGCTCGGCGGAGCGCTCGGCCGCCGCCCGGTGCACCTGGGCCTCGCCCTTCTTGGTCACCCGTAGCTGCACGGTCGCCTCGGCGGTCTCCACGTGCCAGTTGCCGAACGGCTCGGCCAGCAGCGCGTCGACCGCCGCACCGGCCTCGGGGCCGGGCGCCACGTTGCGGGTGTGCGGGCGAGCGCCGTCGCTGGTCACGATCTGCAACCGGGTGCCGCCCTTGAGGGTGACCGGGCGGACCTCCGCGCGGACCACCGACGGGACCTGGCCCCGGCGCCGGCCGGCGGCGACGGCCCGGGTGAGCCCCGGGTCCAGCAGCAGCGCCCGCACCTCGGCGAGCGCGTCGTCGAGCGGGCGCACCATGGTTGAAAAGCCTATCCGTGGATCTTCGGTTGAACCCTTGGGAGCACTCCCAACGTAATGACGTGCGAAGCGGATGGCACTCAGTCATCGGACGGCGCTTCTCCACACCGCACAGGAGAGTGCACGCGCATGTCCAGGAGCAGAGAGATCAGCCGCCGCACGAAGATCGCCATCACCGCGGGTGTGGCGCTCGCCCTCTTCGGCACGGGCATCGGTGTCGCCGCCGCCGGTGGCGAGTCGGCCGCACCGACCGTCGACTGCCCCACGGTGGGCGACAAGCTGAGCGGCGTACCGGCGTCCGCGCAGGCCGAGGTGTCACGAAACCTCGCGCTGCTGAACACCCAGATCGACGAGGCGAACCGCCGCCTCGCCACCAGCCAGGGCGAGGGCGGCCCGAACTTCGTGCAGAACGCGATCCTCGGGCCGCTGAAGGACAAGCGCGTCGCCACCATCGACCGGATCGCGATCTCGATCGGCCGGCAGGGTACGCGGCCGCAGGGGCTGGAGTCCCTCGCCACCTGCACGCTCGCCGCCGGCGGTGGCGGCGGTGCGGCCGAGGATCCGGAGGCCCCGGCGGGTGAGCCGCCGGCGGAGGAGCCGCCCGCCGAAGAGCCACCCGCGCAGGAGGAGCCGCCGGCCGGCGAGGTCGGCACGATCACCTGCCCGGACGTCGAGAGCGAGCTTCCGGCGGTACCGGCCGGCGCGCAGGCCGAGGTCGACCGCAACCTCGCGCTCCTGGAGACCCAGATCGCCGAGGCGAACGCCCGGCTGGTGAGCACGGTGGGCCAGGGTGGCCCGAACTTCGTGCAGAACGCGATCCTCGGACCGCTGGAGAGCAAGCGCGTCGCCACGATCAACCGGATCGCGACCGCCATCGGCCGCATCGACGCGCGTCCCGTGGGTCTCGACGCCCTGGCCCCCTGCACGGTCAGCTGACCCACGGCTCCCCGGTGTGACCCGCAGCGCACCGGGGCCGGGAGCCCCTCCGCCAGCTTGGCGGAGGGGCTCCTTCAGCTTCGCGATCTGGGTGGGTACCCGCGTGGGTCAGGCGCCGTCCGCGGTGTCGGCGGCGGTGCCACCACCTCCGCGGCGGCGGCGACGGCGGCGCGGCTTGGCGGCGGCGGGCACCTCGACGGTGGTCGCGGCGGGCTCGGCGGCCGTGGCCTCCTGCTGCTCCACGCCCGCGACGACCTCGCCAGCCCGGCGGCGCCGGCGTTGGCGGCGAGGGCCGGTCGGCTCTCCGGACTCGGACGGATCGCCGGTGGGCTCGCGCCCGTCGCCCGTACCAGAGCGGGAGCGGGACCTCCCGCGGGCCGCGGGCTGGCCGCGGCGGCGACCACGTCCCCGGCCGCCCAGGTCTTCCTCGGCTTCGGCCGCGAGGCCGGCCCGGGTGCGGTCGGCGGTGGGCAGGGTGCCCGACACGTCGGTGGGGATGTCGAGGTCGGTGTAGAGCCACGGGGAGGTGTGATAGGTCTCCGGCGGCTCGGGCATCTCGATGCCCAGCGACTTGTCGATCAGCCGCCACCGGGGCATGTCTTCCCAGTCGACGAACGTCACGGCCACACCGCTGGCGCCGGCCCGGCCGGTGCGCCCGATGCGGTGGGTGTAGGTGTCCGGGTCTTCCGGGCAGTCGTAGTTGACCACGTGGGTGACGCCGGAGACGTCCAGGCCGCGGGCGGCGACGTCGGTGGCGACGAGTACGTCGATCTTGCCGGCCCGGAACGCCCGCAGTGCCCGCTCGCGCGCCCCCTGCCCCAGGTCACCGTGGACGGCGGCGGCGGCGAAGCCGCGGAAGTCGAGGTCTTCGGCGACCCGGTCGGCGGCCCGCTTGGTGCGGGTGAAGATCATCGTGAGCCCCCGCCCCTCCGACTGGAGGATGCGGGAGAGCACCTCGATCTTGTTCATCGGGTGGGTGCGGTAGGCGACCTGCTTGGTCAGCGGCGACGCGCCGGTCTCGACGCTGTGGCCGGCGTGGATCGCGACCGGGTGGCGCAGGAAGCGCCGGGCCAGCGTGACGATCGGGTCGGGCATCGTGGCCGAGAAGAGCATGGTCTGGCGGTCTTCCGGCAGCATCGCCAGGATCTTTTCGACGTCGTCGAGGAAGCCCAGGTCGAGCATGCGGTCGGCCTCGTCGAGCACGAGCGCGTGCACGCGGTCGAGGCGGAGCTTCTTCTGCTTGGTCAGGTCGAGCAGGCGGCCGGGCGTGCCGACCAGGATCTCGACGCCGGCGCGGAGCGCGTCGACCTGCGGCTCGTACGCCACGCCGCCGTAGATCGGCAGCACCCGCACGCCCCGGGTGCGCCCGGCGGCCGCGATGTCCTTGGCCACCTGGAGGCCCAGCTCACGCGTGGGGACGACGACCAGCGCCTGGGGCAGGCCGTCGCTGCCCTCGGCGGGCGCGAAGACCCGCTCGAGCAGCGGCACGCCGAAGCCCAGCGTCTTGCCGGTGCCGGTGGGCGCCTGGCCGATCAGGTCGGAGCCGCGCAGCGCAATCGGCAGCGCGTACTCCTGGATGGCGAAAGCCCTGGTGATGCCGACATTCGACAGCGCCTCGACGGTCTCCGGGCGGACGCCCAGATCAGCGAAGGTCGGGCTGTCGGGGCGGACCGGGGCTCGGGTGATTGTCTCTTCTTCGATCTCGCTCATGGAGTTTTAGGGGTGCCCTCTCGTGGTGCGCCCCGTCTCGTCCTAGGGCGCTCATCCGGTCTGGCGCGGGCCACGCGCGATCGCGGTAATCGATGCGATCGCGGGCCGCACGCGCGCCGCTGGCTGGGGAAGGAACGATCTCTGGCCAGCGGCAACTTGCGCAATGCTACCTGACGTGGACGGACCATGCTCAGAATGTGTCCACCGGGCCCGGATCCGGGTGACCGCTGGCACCGCGAAGGGGGTCGGGGCGAGTAGCCTGCGGGCGTGACAGAAGTCTCCCAGGGCGTGTCCGAGGTCTCCCAGCCGGGCTCCGCCGTCGTCGAGCTGCTCGGCATGGTGGCGTACGCCGAGCTGCTGGCCTTCGACCGGATGGCCGCCGACGCCCGTCTCGCCCCCGACCTGCGGCGCCGGGCGGTGCTCAGCGAGATGGCCGCCGTGGAGATCGTCAACTACCGCCGCCTCGCCGGGCGCCTCTCCGAGCTCGGCGCCGACCCGGACGCGGCCATGACGCCGTACGTGGCGCCCCTGCAGGAGTACCACGAGCTGACCGAGCCGAGAGACTGGCTGGAGGCGCTCACGAAGGCGTACGTGTGGGACGGCATCGCCGACGACTTCTTCCGCGAGGTCGCCGCGTTTCTCGTGCCGGAAGACCGCGACCTGGTGCTCGAGGTGCTGCACGACTCGCAGTACAACGAGTTTGCCGCGGGGGAGATCCGGGCCGCGATCGCCGCCGACCCCAAGGTGGCCAACCGGCTCTCGATGTGGGCCCGCCGCCTGGTGGGTGAGGGGCTCTCCCAGGCCCAGCGGATGGCCGGGGAGCGGATCGCGCTTACCGTCCTGATCGTGGAGGGCTCGAAGGACCAGGCGGGTGTGCAGGCGCTCCTGAAGCGCCTGACCGCCGCCCACACCGCACGGATGGCGGCGGTCGGCCTCAACAACTAGCGCCTTTGGGGTTGATCAGGGACCTAATGGAGTGACGCGCCGGGCGGCACGCCCACCAACTCCCTGATCAACTTCAAGCGTGAGCGGGCGTGGCCGTGGAGCGGCCGCTCAGCGGGCCGTGAAACCGACCGGGCGCGGAGACGCCTCGGCGATCTCGACGTACGCCACCTTGGAGACCGGCACGATGATCCGCCGGCCCTTTTCGTCCTGCAGCGACAGCACACCGCCGTCGGACTCGATCGCGTCGGTCACGATCTTTTCCACCTCGGTCGGCGTCTGCGCGCTCTCGATCACGAGCTCGCGCGGTGCGTACTGCACGCCGATCTTGACCTCCACGTGACCCTCCTCTATCGCGGCGGATGCTCCGCCGGTGCAACGGTATCCGACCGCCGCGCGGGAATCTCGCCGCGCCTCGCGGCTCGCATTAAGCCCTGCGCGGAGCGCTGCGCTCGCACCCTGCGCGGAGCGCGGTGCTTGCGGTCCGCGGAGCGCGGTGCTTGCGGTCCGCGCGGCTCGCTGTGCTTGAGCGCTGCGCTCGCGGCCCGCGGAGCGGGTCAGGCGGGCTCGCCCTGGAGCGGGAAGCTGCCGATGCCCCGCCAGTTGAGCGCCGCCACGAGGGCCTCGGCCTCCGCCTTTGGCACCTGGCGGCCGGCGGCCAGCCAGAACTGCGCGGCCGTCTCAGCCGCACCCACCAGCCCGGACGCCAGCAGCTCGGCCCGCGCCCGGCTCACGCCGGTGTCCGAGATGATCGTGTCGGTGATGGCGGCGATGCAGCCGCTCTCCACCCGCTCGACCCGCTCCCGTACGGCCGGCTCGTTGCGCAGGTCGGACTCGAAGACCAGCCGGAACGCCTCGCTCTCGTGGTCGACGAAGTCGAAGTACGCCTGGACGGCGCCGCGCACCCGCTCCTTGTTGTCGTTGGTGGCGGACATCGCGCTCTGCACCTTGGCCACGATCGCGTCGCAGTGCGTGTCGAGCAGCGCCAGGTAGAGCTCAAGCTTTCCGGGGAAGTGCTGGTAGAGGACGGGCTTGGAGACACCCGCCCGCTCCGCGATGTCGTCCATCGCGGCCGCGTGGTACCCCTGCGCCACGAAGACCTCCTGCGCCGCCTCCAGGAGCTGCTTGCGACGCGCGGAACGCGGCAGGCGCGTGGGCCGCCCCGTCGCCGGCGCGCTTCCCGACCCTACGGCCATGCCGTCACCTCGACTTTCACGTATCACCCTAAGACTTTCGGCCAATCCGACGGATCGGTAAACATCGACCTACCGGCGAACTAGCCTGACGTTGCGGCTTATCGCTGCTGTCAGCACACGGTAGCCTCAGCGAGGGCAACCGAGGAGCGCACGGTGGACGAAACAGGGCAAGGCGGTGGCGTCACGCCGGGAGGCAACGGCAACGGCGCAGTTCCGCACGGTGAGCGCGCCGACCGCGGCGGTAAGGCTGACGGCGCTGGTCAGGCCCGGCTCAACGGCTGGGCGGCGGTCGACGCGGTCTGGTCGAACGCCGGCGCCGCGCTGGAGCCCGCCCCCGAGCCGGTGCAGCCGACCTGGCGCAACGGCCCGGCCGACGGCGGGTCGGGGCACGGCTGGGCCGACGCCCCGCGCTACGCCGACCTGCTCGCCCCGCTCAGCCCCGCCCCCCAGCAGCAGCCACCGCAGCAGGCCCAGCCGCACCCCTCGGTCAACGGCGCCGACTCCACGCCGGTCGCCCTGCGCGTGCCGTCGAGCGCCCCGCCGTACCCGTACGAGGGGGATCTGGAGGACGCCGCCCGGGTCGCCGGCATGTCCGAGGTGACCCCGGTCCCGCCGATCGCCGTCGACCGGCCCGCCCCGCCGGTCCAGGCGGCGCACCCGCCCCAGCCGGAGGGACCCCGCCACGGCGCCGAGGTGGCCCGCCACGGTGCCGACGCCCTGCCGACCCGCCGGCCGGCGCCGCCACCGGAGAGCGCCGCCCCCGGCCAGCCGCCGCAGGCGCCCAGCGTGCCGCCGGTCGTGCCGCCCCGGCCGTCGTTCGGCCCGACCGCCTCCCGGTCGCAGGCCGGCGCCCCGATGACGCCCCAGCAGTGGCGGGAGGCGCGCGACGCGGGCAAGTCCGCGGCCGCCGCCGACGTGCCGCCCGGGTTCCGCCCCCAGCCGTCGTACGAGCGGCCCGGCTACGATACCTCGCTCTACGAGCGGCCGGTGTCCCCGCCGGCACCGAGCCGCCCGGCGCCACCGGTCCGTTCCGCGTCCCCGGCGCCGGCCCGCCCGGCCGCCACCTGGGCACAGGAGTGGCCGCAGCCGGAGCGGGCACCGGAGCCGCCGCCGGCCGAGCCGCGTACGGCGGGGCGCCCCACCGACCTGGCCAGCGACCCGCGCACCGGCCCGTCGCCCCAGGCCGCGCCACCGGCGCCACCGGGCCCGGCGACCACCACCAGCCAGGTCGCGCCGCCACCACCCCCGCGAACACCGGAGCCGGACGCGCTCCCGCAGCGGGTACCGGCCGAGCCGGACGTGCCCACCGCGCCCGAGCCGCCCGCCGAGTCCCCCGCTGACGGACCTGACCTCACCCGGATCTGGAGCCACTTGCGCCGCGACGACGTGCAGCCGCGGGAGCGCCCCGAGGGCTTCGACGTGCAGGCGATCCTGGCGGCCGTGCGCGGGGTGGAGGGTGTGCAGGACGCCTCGCTGCGCACCACCGAGGCCGGGGCGCACAGCCTCCGCCTCGACCTCGCCGACGGCGCCGACCCGGCCGAGGTCAGCCGCATCGTCGCCCGCCTCCTCCAAGACCGGATGGGGCTCGCCGCCGCGCCCAAGGAGCCGTCCACCGCGGCCCAGCCGGCCCGCGCCCGCACCGAGCCCACGGCCACCGGCTCCTTCCCGGCACCGGCCGGGTCGTACCTGCCCGCCCAGCAAGGCGGCCCGGTCGCCGAGCAGCGGCGGCCGGCCCCCGAGACGCCGCGCCGCCGGGCCCGCCGGGCGCGGGAGGAGAGCCCGTTGGGTCAGAGCGCTCCCGTCGAGCCCGCGCCGCCGCGCCCGTTGCCGCCGGGCAAGCCCGGCCCCCGCATCGTGATCGACGAGGTGCAGGTCAGCACGTTCGGGCTGGACGCCACCGTCGAGGTCAAGCTCGCGGCCGAGGAGCGGCGGGCCATCGGGCGGGCCAACGGCCCGGCCGTCGACGCGTACGTGTTGCGCCTCTGCGCCGAGGCCGGTGCGGCCGCGGTCGACGACCTGCTGAGCACCGCCGAGCAGGTGGGCGACCGGGGCAAGTGCTTCGTCGAGCACGCGGCCGTGGTGCCGTTCGGCAGCTGCGAGGTAGCGGTCGTCGTGGTGCTGCTGGTCTGCGGCGGCTGGGTCGAGCAGCTCGCCGGTTCCGCGCTGGTGGCGGGCGACCCGCGGCAAGCTGTCGTACGTGCGACACTCAACGCCGTAAACCGCCGTTTGGAGGCATTGCTCGCGTAAGGAGCGGCATCTTCCGCCCCGGCCGGGGCATCATTGATCGATGAAGCGTGCGCTGCTCGGAGCGGATGACATTTTCCCGGCGGACCGGGAGGCGCCGCCCTGGCCGGGCCGGTCGGAGATGCTCGACGGCTCCAGCGTGTTCGTGCGCGAGACGCCGGCCACCGCGCCCGGTGCCGAGCCCGCGCTCTACGTGCACGGCCTCGGCGGCTCCTCGACAAACTGGACCGACCTCGCCGGCCTGCTCGCCAACCGCCTCGACGGGCAGGCGATCGACCTGCCGGGCTTCGGGCGCAGCGAGCCGGCCCGCAGCTACACGGTCGCCTCCTTCGCCGACCGGGTGATCCGGTGGATCGAGCACTCCGGCCGCGGCCCGGTGCACCTGTTCGGCAACTCGCTCGGCGGGGCGATCTCGGTACGTGTGGCCGGCACCCGCCCCGACCTCGTACGGTCGCTGACCCTGGTCTCGCCGGCCATGCCGTTCCTGGACCCGCGCCGCTCCAGCCAGAGCCGGGTGCTGCCGCTGCTCGCCATCCCGCGCGGCGACCGGCTCGCGATGCGCTTCCTGTCCCGGATCACGCCGGAAGACATGGCCAACCAGATCATCGCCACCTGCTTCGCCGACCCCACCCGGGTGAGCGAGCGGCGGCGGCTGGAGGCGATCGAGGAGATCCGCATCCGGTACGAGCTCGACCACTACATCCCGGCCTACCTGCGCTCGCTGCGCGGGCTGGTCTCCAGCTTCCTGCGGGCGTACCTGCCGGGCGACGGCTCGCTGTGGCGGATCGCCGCCCGGATCAGCGCACCCACCCTCGTGATCGGCGGCCGCCAGGACCAGCTCGTCGACATCCGGGTGGCGCCGGCGGTGGCCCGGGCCGTCCCGGACAGCCGGCTGCTCATCCTCGACCAGGTCGGGCACGTGGCCCAGATGGAGGTGCCCCGGGTGGTGGCCCGGGCGGCGGTCGCGCTCCTGGACGAGATCCACCACCCCACCGCCCGCGCTCCCCGGCTGAGCCGGGCGGTCCGCCCGGCGCGCCGCACGAATCCGCGGGTGGCGCCGGCGTGAGTCGCGCCCTGGGCGTGGTCGCCGGGACCGCCGCGCTGGCGGGTCTCGCGCTGCTGGCGCTCGGGGTGTTACCCGTCGACCTCTCGCCGGCCGCACCGGTGCCGCCGCCCGCCACCGAGACGCTGGCCGTCCCGCTGCCGCCGACGCCATCACCGTCGCAGCCATCCCCGCCGCCATCTCCGTCGGCCTCACCCAGGCCGGCGCCGGCGGTGCTGCGGCTCCCCGGGCCGGTGCCGACCAGGGGGAGTGGCATTTTCGAGTACGCGGCGACGGCCGGCCCGGTCCGCGGGCGCTCCGGCACCCTCCTGCGGTACCGGGTGGCGGTGGAGCGGGGCGCGGGGGAAGACATCGACGAGTTCGGGGCGGTGGTCGACGCGGCGCTCGGCCACGCCCGGAGCTGGACCGCCGGCGGGCTGCGCATGCAGCGGGTGCCCCGCGGCGGGCCCTACAACTTCACGATCCACTTGGCCACCCGGGAGACCGCCGGCCGGATGTGCGGGGCGGGCGGGGTCGACATCACGGTGCGCGGCCGGCCGTACACCTCCTGCCGGGTCGGCGGCGGCGTGATCATCAACCTGGACCGGTGGCGCCTCTCGGTCGACCATTTCGTGGCGGCCGAGGTGCCGCTCTCGCTGTACCGCGACTACGTGGTCAACCACGAGGTCGGGCACCAGTTGGGACACCGGCACGAGCTGTGCCCGGGGCGGGGGCGGCCGG
Source organism: Phytohabitans maris (assembly GCF_031085175.1). Taxonomy (GTDB): domain Bacteria; phylum Actinomycetota; class Actinomycetes; order Mycobacteriales; family Micromonosporaceae; genus Phytohabitans; species Phytohabitans maris. The sequence goes on along the minus strand of NZ_JAVHUY010000002.1, from coordinate 215,942 downwards.
CGCCGGTGATGATGCAGCAGACGCTCGGCCTCAAGGGCTGCACGGCCAACCCGTGGCCCTTCGTGAGCGGCCACCGTTATGCCGGCCCGCTGAAGTAACCTTCCGGGAAATGGCGGCATAAATCTGGACAAGCCGGCGTGCCTTGATAGCTCTTTGCATGAGCACTGGCACGCTGAGTGGACCATGACGACGCGCGTACCTCGTGCCCCCGTTCCGCCAGCGGCACGCGCCTCGCGTACCTCCACGCCTCGCCGCGGGCGGCCGGAGGCCGAGGCGGCCGCGGGGCGGACCGCCGCGGAGGAGCGGATGTGGCACCGGCGGCGGCGTACCGCCCTGCTTGTCCTCCTGCTCGCCGGCACCGGCCTGGTCGTGGTCGACGCGGTCCGCTACCAGCCCGCGCTCGTCCCCGCGGCGGCGCCGGACGCGTCTCCCACCCTGGCGACGTCCGCGCCGGCCGCGCACCCGCCGTCGCTCTCCCCGGTCCCGGCCCCAGCCGGGTCCCCGTCGCTGCCGCCGACCCCGTCGGCCGTTCCCTCGTCGCCCGCGCCCTCGCCCACCCAGGCCGCGTCGCCGTCCCCGGTGGCATCGCAACCGGTGGCCGCGGTGGCGGTACCGGAGCGGGGCAAAGGGTCGTTCGCCGAGGTCTCGAAGGGTGGGCGGGTGCTCGGCACGGCCGGCACGCTGCGCCGCTTCCGGGTCGCGGTCGAGGACGGGAGCGGGCAGGACGGCACCATGTTCGCGGCCGAGGTGGACGCGATCCTCGGCGACCCGCGCAGCTGGGTGGCGGCCAAGAGCTTCCGGCTCCAGCGGGTGCCCAAGGGCGCGACCGCCGAGTTCACGATCTACCTGGCCACGCCGGCCACCTCGGAGCGGATGTGCGCGCGGGGTGGACTGGCCACCGAGCGGTACACCTCGTGCCGCCTCCCCGGCCAGGTCGTCATCAACCTCGGCCGCTGGCTCAACGCGGTACCCGACTACGGGGCACCGGTCTCGACCTACCGGGCGTACGCGATCAACCACGAGGTCGGGCACCAGCTCGGCCACGGCCACGAGGGCTGCCCGGCGCCCGGCGCGCCCGCTCCGGTGATGCAGCAGCAGACGCTCGGGCTCAAGGGCTGCCTGGCGTACGCGTGGCCGTACTTGGCCGGCCGCAGATATTCGGGCCCGGCGATGCCCTAAGCGGGCGCGGCGCTGCCCTGAGGGCCCGGACATTCCCTGATCCCGCGTTGTGGGCCGTGTGCCACGTCATTGCCCCGTCCCGTCACCAGCGAGCAACAATGGTGCGGTTAGCGCTCTCTCTTAGCCTCCGGGGAGTCCACCGTGTCGCTGCCCCCGCTCGTCGAGCCCGCCGCCGAGCTGTCCGTCGACGAGATCCGCCGCTATTCTCGCCACCTGATCATCCCGGACGTCGCGATGGACGGGCAAAAGCGACTGAAGAACGCGAAAGTGCTCTGTGTGGGCGCCGGTGGCCTCGGTTCGCCCGCCCTGATGTACCTGGCGGCCGCTGGCGTGGGCACGCTCGGCATCATCGACTTCGACACGGTCGACGAGTCCAACCTGCAGCGCCAGATCATCCACGGCCAGTCGGACGTCGGCCGCCCGAAGGCGGAGTCGGCGGCCGAGTCGGTCCGCGAGATCAACCCGTACGTCAACGTGGTCATCCACAACACGTCGCTCGACCGGGACAACGTGCGGGAGATCTTCTCGCAGTACGACCTGATCGTCGACGGCACCGACAACTTCGCCACCCGCTACATGGTCAACGACGCGGCCGTGCTGCTCGGCAAGCCGTACGTGTGGGGTTCGATCTACCGCTTCGACGGCCAGGCGTCGGTCTTCTGGGCCGAGCACGGCCCCTGCTACCGCTGCCTCTACCCGGAGCCCCCGCCGCCCGGCATGGTCCCCTCCTGCGCCGAGGGCGGCGTGCTCGGCGTGCTCTGCGCGTCGATCGGCTCCATCCAGGTCACCGAGGCGATCAAGGTGCTGACCGGCGTCGGCGACCCGCTGGTGGGCGGCCTGATGGTCTACGACGCGCTGGAGATGTCGTACCGGAAGATCAAGGTCCGCAAGGACCCCAACTGCGCGCTCTGCGGCGACAACCCGACGGTCACCGACCTGCTGGAAGACTACGAGGACTTCTGCGGCGCGGTGTCGGTCGAGGCCCAGGAGGCGGCGGTCGACTCCACGATCACGGCCCGCGAGCTCAAGGACTGGCAGGACTCCGGCAAGGACCTCTTCCTGGTCGACGTCCGTGAGCCCGCCGAGTACCAGATCGTGCGCATCCCCGGCGCCACGCTGATCCCTAAGGGCGACATCCTCTCCGGCGAGGCGCTGTCCCGCTTCCCGCAGGACCAGCAGATCGTGCTGCACTGCAAGTCGGGTGTCCGGTCGGCCGAGGCGTTGGCCGCGCTCAAGGCGGCGGGCTTCAAGGACGCGGTGCACGTACAGGGCGGCGTGCTCTCCTGGATCAAGCAGGTCGACCCTTCGCTACCGGCCTACTGACCTGGTCTTCGGGGCTGTCCTACCGAGGCGTGACCCCAAGCCCGCCGGTATGGTTTCGCCCGTGGTCGACATGGACGGCGCGATCGGGTTCGTGGTGGCCCACGGGGACGCCGTGGATCGCGCCCGTCTGTCGTACCTGCGCACCGGTGCCATCCCGACCGAAGACATCCTCGCCACCGCGGAGATCGGCCAGGCGCCCGACGGCGGTTGGCCGGCCACGTGGGGCGCCGAGGTGGCGTCGGTCGACGCCACCTGCTTCCGGCTGGCCGAGCTTGACGACCTCGGCGCGCTCGGCCGCCCGGCGGCCCGCCGCGGGTTGGACTGGCTCGCCGGCCGCCAGCACAACAGCATGTGGGAGGAAGACGACTCGCTGGCCGGCGAGGCACCGTCGTGGGCCACGCCCGGCGACCCCGAGGCCAGGCTCTATCTGACCGCGAACGCCGCCTTCTGGCTCACCGTCTCCGATCTGGACGCCGGCTGGGGCGGCGGCCAGTACGGCGCCCTGCTCAGACCGGCAGCCCAGGCGATCGCCGCGCACATCGGCGCGGACGGCTCGTGGAAGTCGTTCCTGGCGAGCGCGTGGCTGAGCGCCGCGGTGCTGCACCGGCAGGACATGTTCTACGAGTCCGCCCGCATCCAGATCATGCTCGGCGACCGGCTGGGCCAGATGAGCCCCGCCGACGTGGCGTCGATGGCGTCGACCCTGCGCCGCGTCGGGATCGCGGTGGACGAGTGGCTGCTGACCGCCGCCCGCCGCCGGCTGGCCGAGACCCAGCGCAGCGACGGCGGCTGGCCCAGCGACGACGGCTCGGCCTTCGACGTCCACACCACGCTCGCCGCCATCCGCGCCATCCGCTGAGAGAATCTTCAAGATTTGAGTCTTCACAACTGGTGTTGATCACGCTGGGCGTGAAGAGGGCACACCGGTAACCCCAGGCCCTTGATCAATGGTGGCCGCTGTCCCTTGATCGGCGCTCTGATGTCGGCTGGAGGTGCAGATCGTGGTACTCGGAGGCCCCTGGAGGGGCACCTGAGTACCACGATCTACTCAGAGGCCAGCCGGGGTCGATGTCGATCAAGGCCCGGTCCTCCGGGTCGGGGCCGGACGCATGGACGGGGTAGCTCGGTAGCTTCGCGTGCGCATCGACCGCCCCAGCGCGGGCCGCGCACGCGGCCGGAGCGGTTCCGGCGGCGCGGCAGGCGGGGTGACCGTGACCAGGAGCGGAGGGTGAGGCCGCGGGAACGCACCCCAAGAAACGCTCCACGTTTCCCCGGGGACCCCCGCGCAACGGTCCAGACCACGGCGAACATCGCGGTAGCCCAAAGTCTGAAATAGATCGTCGGCGGGAGGGAGTCAGTCGCGGTCTTCGGGGTGGGGGTGCTGGTAGTCGAGCTTGTCCGGCGGCAGGGGCAACTCGCGGTCGTCGCCGAACGGGGCGCCCGCCCCGGCGCGGTCGCCGGTGATCTCGTGGACCGGCAGGCGGCCGTCGGGGCGGAGCGGGGGAGGCTGTGGCGCCGCGACGCCGCGGTGCCAGTCGATGTTGTCGGGTACGACCACCCGGTGCTCTGACGGCGGCGCCGTGACCAGGGGTGCGGTCAGCGCCTCGGCCTCCGGGGCGGCGAGCGGGTCCGGCCGGGCCACGCCGCCGATGCCGGACTGCTCGCCGGCGATCTTTTCCTGGAGGCGGAGGATGCCGTGCAGCAGCGCCTCGGGGCGGGGTGGGCAGCCGGGCACGTACACGTCGACGGGGATGATCTGGTCGACGCCCTTGGTGACCGAGTAGGAGTCCCAGTACGGGCCGCCGCAGTTGGAGCAGGCGCCGAAGGAGATCACGTACTTGGGCTCGGGCATCTGGTCGTAGAGGCGCTTGATCGCCGGTGCCATCTTGTCGGTGACCGTGCCGGAGACCACCATGAGGTCGGCTTGGCGGGGGCCGTGCGCGAACGGGATCACACCGAGCCGGATGAAGTCGTGCCGGCCCATGCTGGTCGCGATGAACTCGATGGCGCAGCAGGCCAGGCCGAAGTTGAAGACCCACAGCGAGTAGCGCCGACCCCAGTTGAGCACGAAGCGGATCGGCTCGCCGAGCACTCCTGGCAACTGCACGACACAAGTCAACCACAGCCCGCGCGACCTGCGCTGGGCTCAGAGCGCGGGACGCTGCAGGTGGCCGAGGAAGTCGACCAGCAGCGCCTCGCGTACCTCCGGCGGGGCCGCGTTGAGCAGCGCGTTCACCGGGGCCATGCGGTCCGGCAGCCCGGCGCCGAAGCCGAGCGCGGCCAGTAGCTCGGGCAGTGGCGTGTCCAGCGAAACGGAGGGCAGCGACACCGGACCGGCCGCCCGCGCCGCCTGGGCCGCCGCCGCCAGGTCGGGGCCGAACTCGGCGACCCGGGGTGCCACCGAGGCGGTCACGCTCAGGTGGATGCTGGCCGGCAGCTCGCCGTACGCGAACTGGGGCTGGGTGTGCCACCCCCGCGCGGCGAGCTCGTCGGCCAGCACGAAGACGTCGAACGAGTCGGCGGTGAAGCAGACCACCGTGGACTCCAGTGGTGCGAGCAGCCGCAGTCCCTCCACGCCGGAGACGGCGAGAGCCAGCGAACGTACCGCCTCCAGCGTGCGGGACGCGAGCGCGAGGTAGCCGCTGTCGCCGATGTGGCGCAGCACCGCGTACGCGGCGGCGATCGGGCCGCCCGAGCGGGTGGACGAGATCACCGGGTTGACCATCGTGTAGCCGGGCCACCCGGCGTACGCGAAGTACTGCGGCCGGCGCAGCTCGGCGTCCCGGTGCAGCAGCACCGACACACCCTTCGGCGTGTACGCGTACTTGTGCAGGTCGACCGAGATCGACGTGACCCCGGGCACCGAGAGGTCGAACGGCGGTACGTCCACACCGAGCCGCCGCAGGTAGGGGAGGGTCCAGCCGCCGAAGCAGGCGTCCACGTGGCACCGTACGCCGGCCGCCGACGCCACGGCCGCGATCTCCGCCACCGGGTCCACGACGCCGTGCGCGTACGCCGGCGCGGAGCAGGCGACCAGCACCGTGTCCGGCCCGATCGCCGCCGCGACGTCCTCGGCCGCCGGGCGCAATGTGGATGGCGAAGCGGGTACGAGGTCGAGCGCCACGCCGAGGTAGTGCGCCGCCTTCGTGAACGCGGCGTGCCCGGTCACCGGCACCACCATGCGCGGCCGCTCGACTCCCGGTGCGCCGTCGCGGGCCGCCTTCACCGCCAGCATCAGCGACTCGGTGCCGCCGCTGGTCACGTTTCCGACCGTGTCCGGGCCGCCGCCCAGCAGCGTGGCCGCGGCGCCGACCAGCGTGTTCTCCATCGCCAGCAGGGACGGGAACGCGGTCGGGTCGAGGCCGTTGACGTGCGCGGCGAGGGCGTACGCCGACATGGCCAGCTCGTCGAGGCCGTCGAGTCCCGGGTCGTAGACGTACGCGAAGAGGCGCCCGCCGTGCGTCGGGCGGTCGGCCGCCCGCAAGGCCCGGATCTCGTCGAGCACCTGCTCAGCCGGCAGGCCGTCCTTCGGCAACGACATGCCGATCACCGTACAGACGCTCCTCGGTCAGGTCGTATCCGCGCATGAGGAGCAGCGCCGCCCCCACCACCACGGCGGGGAGCACCGTGAAGCCGAGCAGCACGCCCAGCCGCGCCGTGCCGTCCTGCGCCGCCGCTTCGCCGCTCGCCGACGAGACGTACCCGAAGATTTGCAGGACCACCGCGTAGATCCCGGGTCCGAGCGCGAGGCCGAGTGTCTCCCCGGCCGTCCAGAGGCCGGTGAAGACGCCGGCTTGCCGGCGGCCGGTGCGTGCGGTGTCGTAGGCGATGCAGTCCGGCAGCATGGAGAGTGCGAAGACCTGCTCGCCGGCGTAGCCGCAGCCGATCGCGGCCACCAGCAGGTAGACGGCGATGGGTGGCAGCGCGGGCGCGGCCACCAGCGCGAGCGCGGCGGCGGAGAAGATCAGCGAGGCCCACCCGAACGCGCGCGGCTTGCCGGCCCGCGCGCCCACCCGCCGCCACACCGGCATCACCAGCAGCGCCGGCCCCACGAAGCAGGCGAAGAGCACGGTCGGGCCGTCGTCCGGCCGTTCGATCACGTGGTCGGCGAAGTACTTCACGCCGGCGAGCATCGTGCCGATCCCCGCCGCCTGGACCACGAAGCAGGCCAGCAGCAGCCGGAACGGCCGATTGCCGGCCGCCACCCGCAGCTGGGCGCGCAGGCTCGGCTCGCTCTCCCGCACCGGGCTCGTGGGGGCGCCACGGGTGCCCGCGTACGCGCCGACCGCGCCGAGCACGATCAGCGCGGCGCAGAAGAGCCCCATCCACCGGTGCCCCGGGATGCCGTCGCCGCCGGCGTTCACCACCAGCGGCGCGATCGCGCCGGAGACCAGGATCGCCAGCGCCAGGAACGCCACCCGCCAGGTCATCAGGCGGGTCCGCTCGGCGTACCCGTCGGTGATCTCCGCGGGCATCGCCACATACGGCACCTGGAAGAAGGCATAGGCCGTCGCGGACGCCAGGAAGGCCACCGCGACATAGGCCGCGGCGCCAGCGCCGGTCCCGGCCGGCGCGGCGAAGATCGCCGCGAAGAGCAGGGCGAGGGCAAAACCACCCCCCAGGAGGTACGGGCGCCGCCCGCCCCACCTATCGGATATCCGTCCGGCCACGGGGTTGACGAGCACATCCCACGCCTTCGGAACGAGCACCAGGAGCCCGGCGAACCCTGCCGCGACCCCCATCGTGTCGGTGAGGTACGGAAGTAACAGCAGCCCCGGCACCGTCCCGAAAGTGCCGGTGGCCAGCGACCCCGACGCGTACCCGATGTGCACCCTCCGGGGCAGCCCGGCACTCATCGCCGTCCTCGCTTCGCTGCGGGCGGCCACGAGGCTCTAGCGGCGCTGAGCCTGATCATTCGCTCGCTGCGCTCGCTCATGGCCGGGGATGTTAGCCATCGGCCCGCACGCGGCGGTAGATGGTTCTACGCTGCGGCGCGTGAGTATTGGTGTCCCGACGGCGACTGCGGTCGCCACCCCGCCCCGAGCGGAGGCGATGCCCGTGCCCGCTGGCGTAGCCGCAGGTCACCCGGCCACGGCCGAGGTCGGGCTGCGCATCCTCGCCGCGGGTGGCTCGGCGGCCGACGCCGCGGTGGCGGCCGTGCTCGCCACCGCGACGAGCGAGAGCATCCTGACCGGGATCGGCGGGGGCGGCTTCGCCACCTATTACGACGCCTCGACACAGACCGTGACGTGTCTGGACTTCTTCTGCTCGGTGCCAGGGCTCGACGGAGACACCGTCCCGGGGCCGATGGTGCCGATCGAGGTCGTCTTCGGCGGCGTGCCGCAGACGTACTCGATCGGCGGCGCCAGCGTCGGCGTGCCCGGCGTACCGGCCGGCTGCGGCGAGGTGCACCGGCGCTGGGGCCGGCTGCCCTGGCAGCGGGTCGTGGAGCCGGCGATCACGCTGGCCAGCAGCGGGGTCGTGCTCCCCGCCGCGCAGGCCCGAACCCTGGTCTCGGTCGCGCCCGCGCTGCTGCCCGGCGAGGGCGCCGCCATCTACGCGCCCGGCGGCGAACTGCTCCAGGGCGGCGAGCTGCTGCACCACCCGGGGCTCGACCGCGCGCTCGGCATCCTCGCCGAGGAGGGGCCGGCGACCTTCTACACCGGCCGGCTCGGCCACCTGATGGTCGACACCGTACGGGCGGCCGGCGGCGCGCTCGGCCCGGAGGACCTGGCCGCGTACCGGGTGCTGGAGCTGGAGGTGGGGCACGCACTGGTCAACGGTGCCCACGTGTACGCCCGGCACGACCTCAACGGCACCATCGACACGCTCGCCGCGCTCCCCGCCGACCTGGCCGCGATGCCCCGCCCCTCGCGCGCGGTGGCGGTGGCCGGCGCGCTGCGCACCTGGGGCCGCCAGCGGCTCGGCGACACCACCAACATCTCGGTGGTCGACCACGAGGGCGACGCCTGTGTGATCACCACCACGCTGGGCATCGGCGCCGGCGTGTGGCTGCCCGGCCTCGGCATCAACCTCAACTCCATGCTCGGCGAGGGCGAACTGATCACGCCGGACCTGGAGCCGGGGCGCCGCATGCAGTCGATGATGTGCCCGCTCGTGGTGGTCGACGGCAGCGGTGCGCTGGTGGTCGCCGCCGGCTCCGCGGGCGCCTCACGCATCCGTACCGCCCTGGTCGACACCCTGCTCGGCGTGCTGGTCGACGGCCTGGACATGCCGGCCGCGATCGCGAGGCCGCGTTTCCACGTGGTGGACGACACGGTGCACGCCGAGCTCGGCTACCCCGAGGACGAGCTGGCCGCTCTGACCCAGGCCGGCTACGACGTCAACCGCTGGCCCGACAAGAACCACTACTTCGGCGGCGTCAGCGCGGTCGGCCTGGCGGGCGCCGCCGGCGACCCCCGCCGCGGCGGCGTAGGCGCGGTTGCCTAGCCGTCCCAAGCGGTTGATCAGGGACTTGGTGGGCGTGGCGCGCGGCGTGTCTCCCCACCAACTCCCTGATCAACCGCGTGGGGTGGGGGACCAAGCCGCGCGCTTCATGTCCACCCGGCCGTTGTGGAGGGGGGTGGCTTCGGCGATCAGTCGGGCCATGGCCTCGAGCTCGTGGCCGGGGACTACGCGGCCGGCGTTGTTGACTACGCGGTGCCACGGGACCGGGCCGCCGTACCGGGCCATGATCGAGCCGACCAGGCGGGCGGAGGAGCGGCCGGAGCGGTCAGCCAGGTAGTCGGCGATCGCCCCGTACGACATCACCCGCCCCGGTGGTATCCGCTCGACGAGGGCCAGCACCTCCTCGACGTACTCCTCCGGGGTCACGGTTGACACCAACGCGCCATGGAACGACAGCCTATGCAGAATGGTTGGGTGCGCGAAGCAGTAACCTCAGCCCGGCGCGTCGTCGTCAAGATCGGCTCGTCGTCGCTGACCACGGCGGCGGGAGGGCTGGACACCGCGCGCGTCGACGCCCTCACCGACGTGCTCGCCGGGCTCTGCGCCGGCGGCCGCGAGGTCGTGCTCGTCTCCTCGGGCGCCATCGCCGCCGGCCTCGCCCCGCTCGCCATCCCGCGGCGACCGCGCGACCTGGCCACCCAGCAGGCGGCGGCGAGCGTGGGGCAGGGGCTGCTCATCGGGCGGTACGCGGCCAGCTTCGACCGGCACGGCCTCGTCGTCGGCCAGGTGCTGCTGACCGTCGACGACGTGACCCGGCGCGTGCACTACCGCAACGCGTACCGAACGCTGCGCAAGCTCCTCGACCTGCGGGCCGTGCCGATCGTCAACGAAAACGACACGGTCGCCACCGAGGAGATCCGCTTCGGCGACAACGACCGGCTGGCCGCGCTCGTCGCCGCGCTGGTCCACGCCGACCTGCTCGTGCTCCTCACCGACGTCGACGCCCTCTACACCGGCGACCCGGCCCGGCCGGACACCCGCAAGGTCAGCGACGTGCGCGCCGAGGCCGACCTCGACGGCATCACGCTGGGCCGCCCCGGCAAGGCCGGCGTGGGCACCGGCGGCATGATCACGAAGGTCGAGGCCGCGCGGATCGCCACCGGATTCGGCATCCCGGTGGTCCTGACCGCCGCCCCGCTCGCCCCCGCGGCCCTGGCCGGCGAGGAGGTGGGCACGCTCTTCCATCCGGTACGGCAGCGGCCGACCGCCCGCCTCTTCTGGCTGGCCCACGCCACCTCGCCGCGCGGCCGGCTGCACCTCGACCCGGGCGCGGTGCAGGCCGTCGTGGCCCGGCGCAAGTCGCTGCTGCCCGCCGGCATCACCGCGGTCGACGGTGCGTTCACCGCCGGCGACCCGGTCGACCTGGTCGACTCGTCGGGCGCGCCGGTCGCCCGCGGGCTGGTCAACTACGACGCGGTCGAGCTCCCCTCGCTGCTCGGCCGCTCCACTGTGGAACTCGCCGCGGCGCTCGGCCCGGCCTACGAGCGTGAAGTTGTCCACCGCGACGACCTGGTCCTGCTGTAGAAGGTGAGAGTTTCGATGAGCGTCAACGAGCAGGCACAGCGGGCCCGCGAGGCGGCCACCGCGCTGGGCACCGCCACCCGGGCCACAAAGGACGCCGCGCTGCTGGCGATGGCCGACGCGCTGGTGGCCCGTACCGCCGAGGTCTTGACCGCCAACGCCGCGGACGTGGCAGCGGCCCGCGAAGGTGGCCTGACCGCGGCCATGGTCGATCGCCTCTCCCTCACCGAGGGGCGGGTCGCCGCCATGGCCGACGCGCTGCGCCAGATGGCCGCCCTGCCCGACCCGGTGGGCGAGGTCGTGCGCGGCTCCACCCTCCCCAACGGCCTTGAGCTGCGGCAGATCCGCGTGCCGTTCGGCGTGGTCGGCATCGTCTACGAGGGCCGCCCCAACGTCACCGTCGACGCGGCCGGCATCTGCCTCAAGTCCGGCAACGCCGCGCTGCTGCGCGGCTCGTCGTCCGCCGCCCGCTCCAACGCCGCGCTCACCGCCGTCCTCCGCGACGCCGTCGAGGGCGTCGGCCTGCCCGCCGACGCCGTGCAACTGCTCGACGCCACCACCCGCGACTCGGTCAAGGAGCTGATGCGCGCCCGGGGCCTGGTCGACGTCCTCATCCCCCGGGGCGGCGCATCGCTGATCAAGGCGGTGGTCGAGGAGTCGACGGTCCCGGTCATCGAGACCGGCGTGGGCAACTGCCACGTGTACGTGGACGCGGCAGCCGACCTCGACAAGGCGCTCGCCATCGTGCTGAACAGCAAGACCCAGCGCCTCTCCACCTGCAACACCGCCGAGTCGCTGCTGGTGCACGCCGCGGTCGCGGACGCGTTCCTGCCCCGGATGCTGGCGGCGTTCGCCGAGGCCGGCGTCACGGTCCACGGCGACGCCCGGGTCGCCGCCCACTCCTCCGCGGTGGTGCCGGCGACCGAGGAGGACTTCGCCACCGAGTACCTGTCCGCGGACATCTCGGCCGCCGTCGTCGACTCGCTGCGGGACGCGGTGCGGCACATCCGCCGGTACGGCACGCAGCACACCGAAGCCATCGTCACCGAGTCGGTGGCGGCCTCCCGCGAGTTCGTGGCGCAGGTGGACGCGGCCGCGGTGATGGTCAACGCCTCGACCCGGTTTACCGACGGCGGCGAGTTCGGCTTCGGCGCCGAGATCGGCATCTCCACCCAGAAGCTGCACGCCCGCGGTCCGATGGGCCTGCCCGAGCTGACCTCCACCAAGTACGTCGTAACGGGTGACGCCCACCTGCGGCGGTAACCGGGCTGGCGGGACGGGTCTAGCCTGCGGATCTATGAGCAATGATCAGCGTCCCGCCAAGATCGTCGACGTGCTGCTGGCGGAGTTCGGCGAGCTTATGGCGCTGGACCCGGCGGCGTTCCGGCGGAAGTTTCGGAAGATGGCCGCCTCCCCGTTCGCGTTCTACCGCGGCAGTGCCGCCCTCTTCTACGCGGACATGACCGGCGACTTCGCCGACCAGCGGTTTCTGGACGAGTGGACCAGCCGCGTGTGGATCCACGGTGACCTGCACGCGGAAAACTTCGGCACCTACATGAACTCGTCGGGGCAGCTCGTCTTCAACGTCAACGACTTCGACGAGGCGTACGTCGGGCCGTTCTCGTGGGACCTCAAGCGCTTCTCGGCGAGCGTGGCCCTCATCGGGTACGCCAAGGCGCTCTCCGACGCGGTGATCAGCGACCTGGTGACCCGGTTCGCCAGCGCGTACCTCACCGAGCTGCGCGCGATCGCCGCCGGGGGTGACGACGCGATCGGCTCGATCACGCTGGAGAACGCGGACGGCGTCCTGCGCACCGTGCTCCAGCAGGCGCGCCTCAACACGCGGGTCGACCTGCTCAAGGAGCAGACGACGATCGACAACTACGAGCGGCGGTTTTCGCTCGGCGACGGGGTGTACGAGATCGACGCCGAGACGCGGGCGACGGTGGTGGCCGCGTTCGAGCGGTACCTCACCACGCTCCCCGAGGCCACCGCGGCCCAGCGGCCGGTCGCCGCGCACATCAAGGACGTGGTGCTGCGCAAGGGCGTGGGCATCGGGTCGGCGGGGCTGCCCTCGTACAACCTGCTGCTCGAAGGGCACACCCAGGCGCTGGAGAACGACGTCGTCATCTACATGAAGCAGGCCCAGGTGCCCGCCGTCGCCCGCCACATCGCCGACGAGAAGGTGCGTGGCTACTTCCGGCACCAGGGGCACCGTACGGCCGAGTCGCAGCGGGCACTCCAGGCGCACGCCGACCCCTGGCTGGGCTTCACCGAGCTGCAGGGTGTGGGCCAGCTGGTCGCGGAGGTGTCGCCGTACGCCGCGGACCTGGACTGGTCCGACGTGAACGAGCCGGACGAGCTGGCCGGCGTGGTGACCGACCTCGGCCGCGCGGTGGCCCGCATGCACTCGGTCGCGGACGACGAGTCCAGCCACGACCTGGTCGACTTCTCCACGGAGGAGACGATCGTGGCGGCGGTCGACCGCGACCCCGAGGGGTTCGTGGCGCACCTGGTCGACTTCGCCCACGAGTACGGCATCCGGGCCCGCCAGGACCACCAGATCTTCGTGGACCTCTTCCGCAACGGGAAGCTACCCGGCCTCTGAGCTGCCCTCTCCTCGTGATCGAAGCTCCTCCCAAGTCGCTAGAACGACTTGACGGGAGCTTCGATCACGAGGAGGCCGCTTCCTCGATCAACGATTCGATCTCGGCCTCGAAGAGGAGGCCGGGATCGAACCCCATCGGGCCGAAGTGCCCCTCCACCTCCAGGCTGACCACGCCGTGCATGCGGGTCCAGCCGCTCACGCCGAGCCGCAGCACCGGCCCCGACCACGGGTGGTCCGGGCTCCGGTCGGCCAGGCCCGCCGCGAGCTGCTCCTCCAGCACCGCCGCCCGCGAGCCCGGACCGAGCGCCGCGATCGGCTCGAGGAACGCCTGCAGCGTCCGGGTCGCCGCCTCGATCGTGTGCGCCGGTGCCTGATACCCGGGAACCGGCGTGCCGAACAGCAGCAGGTACCGGTGTGGCTGGGCGATCGCCCAATTCCGGAACGCCCGCGCGAGCGCCCGGATCCGGTCGGCCGGCTCCGCCCCCGCCGCCGCCTCGCCGGCCGCCTCGACCGCGTCCGCCAGATCGTGGTACCCGTCGCTGATCAGCTCGGTGAGCAGCCCGTCCCGCCCGTCGAAGTACCGGTAGAGGGCCGGCCCGGTCATCCCGAGCTCCTTGCCGATGGCGTTCAGCGACAGCGAGTGCGGCCCGGCGGCGGCGATCTGCCGTAGGGCCGCCGCCTTCGCCTCCTCGCGGGTCTGTGCTCGGAGTCTCTCCCGGCGGGTTGCGGTTTCCACGTACGAGAGTCTAACCTGAGTTAGAGCTTCTAACTAACTCAACATCTTCTAACTCTAGGGAGAGGATCTAACTATGAAGACGACTCAGGTGGTCATGCCCCACGCCGGCGGTCCCGAGGTGCTGGAGTTCGCCGAGCGCGACCTGCCCGAGCCCGGCCCCGGCCAGGTGCGGGTCAAAGTGGAGGCGACCGGCGTCGCGTTCGCCGAGGTGCAGATGCTGCGCGGGCGCTACTACGCCCAGCCGAAGTTTCCGTTCGTCCCCGGTTACGACCTGGTCGGCGAGGTGGAGGCGGCCGGACCGGGCGTCGCGCTCGGCGGCCGGGTCGCCGGGATGACCCGCACCGGTGCGTGGGCCGAGCGGGTGGTGCTGCCCGCCGCGCACCTGGTGCCCGTTCCCCCGGACCTGGATGCCGCCGAGGTCGTCGCGCTGGTCACGAACGGTGTCACGGCGTACCAGATGGTCCATCGCGTGGCCAAGGTGGCCGCCGGCCAGACGGTGCTGGTGCACGGCGCGGCCGGCGGCGTGGGGACGCTGCTGGTCCGGCTCGCCCTGCGGGCCGGCGCGCGGGTGATCGGCACCGCCTCGCCCGGCAAGCACGACCAGGTGCGGGAGATGGGCGCGATCCCGCTCGACTACCGCGACCCGCTGCTGGTGGAGAAGGTGCGCCAGCACGCGCCCGGTGGGGTGGCGGCCGTCTTCGACCACGCCGCCGGCCCCGGCCTCAAGCGGTCGTGGGCGATGCTCGGCCGCGGCGGCGTCCTGATCGTGTACGGCAGCGCCGCCACCCTCGACGACACCGGCTGGCGGATGGCGCCGTACGTGAGCACGATGGGGCGCCTGCTCTGGTGGTCACTGCTGCCCAACGGCCGGCGCGGCCGGTTCTACTCGATCAACCACCGCAACCACTTCGACGAGGACCTCGCCACGGTCATCGGCCTGCTCCGCGCGGGCGAGCTCCAGCCGCGGGTGGCCGCCCGGCTGCCGCTGGCCGAGGCGCCCAAGGCGCTGCGGATGCTTGACGACCGCGCGGTGGTCGGCAAGATCGTTCTAGAACCCTAGAACCACCTTGATGTCCCCGTCCCGGGGGGCGTACGCCTCGGCGTAGCCGTCCACCGGGACGCGGCGCGTGATCAGGTCGCCCAGCCAGCCGCGGTCGGCGTCGCACAGCGCGTCGGCGGCCGCCTGCCAGTGGCGGTGGTTGGCGTTGACCGAGCCGAAGACCACGTTGTTTTCCAGCACGACGGCCCGGGCCAGCGCGCCGGCGTCGATGGCGACCTGCCCGCCGATCGCCGAGACGCCGGTCAGGCACACCACGCCGTCCCGCCCGACCTTGTCGATCACCTGCACCACCACCGGCGGCGCCCCGGTGCACTCCACGACGACGTCCGGCTCGAAGTCGAGATCCTTGACCTGCCCGGTGTGGTACGTCGCGCCGAGCCGGGCGGCGAGCGCCGGCTTCGGCCCGTCCGTGGCCCGATCGAGGATGTGCACGGTCAGCCCCCGCTGGGTGGCGAGCAGGGCGGCGAGCAGGCCGATCGGGCCGGCGCCGGTGACCAGTACGCTCTGCGGCTCCCAGTGCGCGCGGGCACCCACCGCGGCGATGTGCTCCCAGGCCTTGGCCACGATGCTGGTCGGTTCGAGCAGCACGCCGACCTCGGAGAGGGCCGGGTCGAGCGGCACCGCGAAGTCCGGCTCGACCCGCCACCGCTCGCGGGCGAACCCGTGCCGCGCCTTGATCCCGCACTCGGTGTACAGCCCGTTGCGGCACATGTCCCACTCGCCGACCGCGCAGTTGGGGCAGGGCACCGGGTCGGGGTGGCGGACGATGCCGGCGACCAGGTCGCCCGCCTGGAACGTGCCGGTCGGGTCCTCCAGCACCCGCCCCAGCGACTCGTGGCCGAGGATCAGCATCTCGTCGCCGGGCGGCGCTTCGCCGTACTCCGCCGCGATGATCTCGCGGTCGGTGGCACAGACGCCGACGGCCAGCGCCTCGACCAGCACCGGCCCCTCCTCCTCGAGGGGCTCTGGTGCGTCGTCGACGAGTCGCAGCGAGTCCTTGGTGCCCGGGGTGACGGTGACTGCCCGCATGCGGGTCATTCTCGACGCCTCTTGCGCTCGGCGCAGGACCACGAGATAGTTGACGGAGTCAAAGGATTAGTTGAGGTGGGCAATGAGCGACCCGGTGGCGGATGTGCGCGCGTTCAACCGCTTCTACACCGGCGTGATCGGCGTGCTCCAGGAGGGGCTGCTGAGCTCGCCATACACGCTGACCGAGGCGCGGGTCCTCTTCGAGCTCGCGCACGGCGCCGCCGCCGAGGTGGTCGACCTGCGCCGCGTGCTCGGCCTCGACGCCGGCTACCTGAGCCGCATCCTGGCCCGGTTCGAGGCCGACGGCCTGGTGCGGCGCTCCCGATCGGCGGCGGACGCCCGGCGGCAGGTGATCGAGCTGACCGGCGCCGGCCGCGACCTGCAGGCCGACCTCGACCGCCGCAGCGACGCCGAGATCGCCGAGCTGATCGGCGGTCTGGGCGAGGTCGACCAGCGGCGGCTGCTCGGCGCGATGGGCACGATCCGCGCGCTGCTCGGCGGGCAGGCGCCGGCCGGCATGGTGGTCCTCCGCCCGCCGGCCCCGGGCGACCTGGGCTGGGTCGTGCAGCGGCACGGCGCGATCTACGCGCGCGAGTTCGGGTGGGACGAGTCCTTCGAGGCGCTGGTGGCCCGCGTCGTCGCCGACTACGCGGCGGACCACGACCCGCGGCGCGAGGCGGCGTGGATCGCCGAGGTCGACGGCGCCCCGGTCGGCTGCGTGCTCTGCGTGCGCCGCGACGACACCACCGCCCAGCTCCGGCTGCTGCTGGTCGAGCCGGCCGCGCGGGGGATGGGCGTGGGTGGCCGGCTGGTCGAGGAGTGCCTGCGCTTCGCCCGCCGCGCCGGCTACGAGCGGATCATGCTGTGGACGTATGACGCGACCGTCGACGCACACCGCATCTACCAGCGGCAGGGCTTCACGCTCGACGAGGAGAAGAAGTCGCGGGCCTTCGGCCACGACATGGTCGAAGAGATCTGGTCGCGGGACCTGTAGCCATGGACCTTCTGGTACTCGCCGGGTTCTTCGCCGCGCTGGCAGTCGCGTCGGCGCTGGGGTGGACGGTCGACAGCCGTGACGGCGCCGACTGGGCACCCACGAGCGGGGGCTTCAGAGCACCTCGCCGGAGAGCTGCGGAAACACCTTCGACACCTTCCTCAGCAGGTAGTCGCCGTACGTACCCTCGAACGCCCGTGGATCCTCCCCGTCCCAGCGAGGCTCGCCCGCCGCGGTGGTCCGGGCCGCCGCCGGGAGCGCCGGCACCTCGGCGGTGAAGTCCGGATCGAAGAAGAACGGGTACGACAGGCGGTCGCGGCCGCTCACGTTGCGCACCCGGTGCAGTGTCGAGCGGTACCAGCCGTCGGTGAGCCGTTCCAGCATGTCGCCGATGTTGCAGACGAACGTGCCGGCCAGTGGTGGCGCGTCGATCCAGCCGCCCGGCGTACGCACCTGCAGGCCGCCGTTGCCGTCCTGGGCCAGGAGCGTGAGCAGGCCGTAGTCGGTGTGCTCGCCGACACCCCAGTCGTCGCTGTCCGGCGGCGACGGCGGGTAGTGGAAGATCCGGAAGAGGACGGTGGGCTCGGCCGTGTAGCCGGACGCGAAGTAGTCGCCGGGCAGGTCGAGGGCGCGGGCCACCAGCCGCAGCACCGCCTGGGCCACGCCGGTGAGCGCGTCCAGGTAGGACAGTACGGCCGGGCGCAGCGCCGGTACCCGTTCCGGGAAGAGGTTGTGCCCGTGCAGCGGCAGCCCGGCGCGCACCCGCGGGTGGTCGTCGGGCAGCTCGGTGCCGAAATAGACACCCTCCTTGAGGTCCGGCCGGCCCGAGGTCAGCTCGCCGCCCACCGGAAAGTACCCGCGCCACGCCCGGCCGCCGCGCTCCATCGAGATCCGCATCTTCTCCGCCTCGGGCAGCGCGAAGAACGCCCGGCTCACCGCGTCGAGCTCGGCGAGCAGCCGGGGCGGTACCCCGTGCCCGGTGACGTAGAAGAAGCCGGTGTCGCGGCAGGCCGCCTCGATCTCCCGAACCGGGCCGTCACCGGGCGCGGATATGTCGATGACGGGCAGCGATGGCGTCGCGGTCATGTGCCTATCCTTACGCTCGTGGCGTTCCTGGTGGTGGGGGAGAGTCTGGTCGACCTGATCAGCCGTGGCGGCTCGTGGAGTTTTGCCGCCACGCCGGGCGGGAGCCCGCTCAACGTGGCGGTCGGGCTGGCCGCCGGCGGGCACGAGGTGCGGTTCGCCAGCGAGGTGGGCACCGACCTGTTCGGCGGGCTGCTCCGCGGCCACCTGGAGGCGTACGGTGTCGCGCTCGGCGAGCTCGTCGAGACGCCGGCCACCAGCGTCGCGTTCGCGCGGGTGGACAAGGCCGGCGGGGCCACCTATGACTTCCGCTTCACCTGGGCGTACCAGGGCAAACCCGACCTCACCGGCGTCGACTGCGTGCACACCGGCTCCCTCGCCACCGCGGTCGCACCCGGCGACGCGTCGGCCCTGGCGGTGGTCGAGGCGGCGAAACGGGCCGGCGCGCTGGTGTCGTACGACCCGAACATCCGCCCCGCGCTCGTCGGCGAGCGGGCCGGCGCGCTCGCCCGGGTCGAGGAGATCGTGCGGGCGGCGGACGTGGTCAAGGTGAGCGACGAGGACCTGCGCTGGCTCTGCCCGGGCGAGCCGGATCTCGTGGTGGCCCGGCGGTGGGCGGCGCTGGGTCCCCGCTTGGTCGTGGTGACCCGGGGCGGCGAGGGCGCGATCGCCGTACACGATGGGCTCGTGACGGTCTGTGCCGCGCCGCCCGTCACGGTGGCCGACACGGTCGGCGCCGGGGATGCCTTCACCACCGGCCTGCTCGGGCATCTCGGCGGTGACCTGACGCCGGAGTCGGTCACCCGCGCGTTGCGGTACGCCAGCGCGACCGCGGCCGCCGTCTGCGCCCGCCCCGGTGCTCTGCCGCCGCCGAGCGCCGAGGTCGACTCCCTGCTCCCGGCCGCGGTGAGCACCACGACCACCGTGTAGCCCGGCCGGCTCGGCACGGTCGACGGTCATGCTCCTGCCTCCGGTAGCCCTAAAATGCCCAACATGACGCCGGACGAGGTCGGTGCGCGGCTGGTCGAGGTGCTCGGGCCCGCCCCGGACGTCGTGGCGTCCGTCTCCGGCGGCCAGTCCTACGCGCGCGCGACCGTCGACGTGCCCCCGCGCTCCTGGGCGGCGGCGCTGCTCGCCGCCCGCGACGACGCGACGCTGGCCTTCGACTTCTTCGACTGGCTCTCCGCGGTCGACGAACTCGACGAGGGCTTCTCGGTCGTGGCCCACCTCTGGTCCACGAGCCAGCGGCACGGGGTGCTCGTCCGCACCCGCGTGCCCCGCGACACGCCGGCCGTCGAGTCGGTCGTGCCGGTCTACCCGGGCGCGGCCTGGCACGAGCGGGAGACGCACGAGATGTTCGGGATCGACTTTCCCGGGCACGGCGAGCTGCGGCCGCTGCTGCTGGCGCCGGAGTTCGAGGGGCATCCGCTGCGCAAGGAGTTCGTGCTGGCGTCCCGCGTGGCCAAGCCGTGGCCGGGCGCCAAGGAGCCGGGCGAGTCCGGGCACGGCGGCGGCAAGCGCGCCCCGATGCGCCCGCCGGGAGTGCCCGCCCCCGGCGAGTGGGGACCCGCTCCGGCGCCTCCAGCGCCCGGCCCGGCCCGCGGCGCTTCAGGCGGCCCGGCGTCCGGCGCCCCCCGCGGCCCGGTGTCCGGCGTCTCGCGCAGTCCGCGATCCGGCGGCGAGGCGGGCCCGGCGTCCGGCGCCGCGCGCGGTCCGCGATCCGGTGGCGAGGCGGGTCCGGCGTCCGGCGGTGCTTCAGGCGGCCCGGGTTCCGGTGGCGAGGCGGGCCGGGCGTCCGGCGGCGAGGGCCCGGCGTCCGGGGCCTCGCGCGGTCCGCGGTCCGGTGGCGAGGCGGGCCCGGGGTCTGGCGGCGAGGGCGGCCCGGGGTCCGGCGGCGAGGAGGGCCGCTGATGCCGCTCTGGCTGGAGCTGATCATCCGGGTCGCCGGTGTGGTCGTCGCCTTCCTCACCCTGCCGCTGCTCGTCGGCCAGGCCGAGCACAAGGTGATGGCCCACATGCAGGGGCGGCTCGGCCCGATGTACGCGGGTGCCTTCCACGGCTGGGCCCAGCTGATCGCCGACGGCGTCAAGTTCGTGCAGAAGGAGGACGTCACCCCGAGCGCCGCCGACCGGCCGGTCTTCCGGCTCGCGCCGGTGGTCGCCCTCGTGCCCTACCTGCTCGCCCTCCTCGTCATCCCGCTCGGCCCCGGCGACCTGGTCGGCGAGCCGCTCGACATCGGGCTCTTCTTCGTACTCGCCGTGGTCGGCGTGGGCGTGGTGGCGGTGCTGATGTCCGGCTGGGCGTCGGCCAACAAGTACAGCCTGCTCGGCGGCCTCCGCGCCGCGGCCCAGCTCCTCGGGTACGAGCTGCCGCTGGTGCTCGCCGCCGCCAGCGTGGCGATGGCCGCCGGCACCCTCTCGCTGCCCGGCATCGTCGAGGCGTGGGAGCCGTGGTGGCTGCTGTGGCAGGCGCCCGCGATGGTGGTCTTCTTCGTGGCCGGGGTGGCCGAGATCCGGCGGCCGCCGTTCGACATGCCGATCGCCGACTCCGAGCTCGTCTTCGGATACATGACCGAGTACACCGGCCTGCGCTTCGCGTTCTTCCTCCTCGCCGAGTACGTGGGCATCGTGGTCATCGCCGCCCTCACGACCGTGCTCTTCCTGGGCGGCTGGCAGGGCCCGTTCGGCGACGACTACCTCGGCTGGCTGTGGACGCTGATCAAGGTTTTCGCGGTGTCCTTTGTGATCATTTGGCTCCGCGTCTCGTACCCCCGGCTGCGCGAAGATCAGCTCCAGCGCCTGTGTTGGCTGGTACTCGTGCCACTCGCGCTGGCACAGCTGGTGTTGACCGCGGCTGTCAAGGTTCTCATGTAAGCTGCGCGACCGTGGTCGATGTGGACACCGCGGTACGACAGTTCGTTGCCGACGTCTGGAACGGCAACCAAGTGGAAACGGCGTACGACCTGGTCGCCTCTGACTGCCCTGGCCTCGGCGAGAGCGGCCCGCAGGGCGTGCTGGCCTGGCACGGTGAGCGCCGCGCGGCGTTCCCGGACCTGCGCTACAAGATCGTCGATCTGCTCGTGGACGGTGAGCGCGCGGCCGTCCACTGGCGCGCCGCCGGCACCCAGACCGGCCGGTTCGGCCCGGTGCCACCCACCGGCGAGGTGGTCAGCTACTCGGGCGCCACGTTCCTCCGCTTCGACGGCGACGGCAAGATCAGTGACGTCTGGAGCGTCAACGAGCTCTTTCAGGTCTTGCAGCAGCTCGGCGTCGAGTTCACCCCGCCCGGTAGTGCCGAGGAGTGATCCGGCTGACCGGTAGGCTGATCGGCCACGGCTCGTCGATCTTGACGACGTCCGTGAACTGCCCCGTCGGCTGGTAGATCTCGTCGGCGGAGTCGATCTTGTGGGTGTGGACCACGATGCCGTTCTCGGTCTCTATCCGCCAGTAGTACGGGATGCCCGCTTGGGCGTAGAGGGCTGGCTTGGTGATGCGGTCCATCGTCTGCGAACCATCGGAGACGATCTCGACGGCCAGCACCACCTCGTGCGGCTCATACTTTGACGTCCGTCGTTGAGCTGCCGCATCGGTGGTCACCAGGACGTCCGGGATGAACGACCGGCGTTTACTCACTCGCACCTCGACGCCCTGGGCGACCTGGAGATCGTCTGGACAGCCTTCCTCAAGCGTGACCATCAAGCGCCCGGCGATGATCTGATGGATATCGGTCGGGGACGGCGACAGGATAAGAACCCCGTCAATCAGCTCGCGGCGGTAGCCGTCCTCCGGCAGGGCATCCAGGTCATCAGTGGTCCATCCGCCCGGCGGCGGGTGGATTTCGCTGAGTGCTGCGGTCATGCCCTCACGGTACGCCGATCTGTTGTGGTGCTCGCGCCCCAGCGGCTGACGGGGCAGGATATGCGGCATGGGCGTGCCTGGCGAGGGGCTGGCGAAGGGGCTGGCCGTCACCCTCAAGACGATGACCCGCCGGTCGCACACGCAGCAGTACCCGGACGTGGCGCCCGACCTCCCGCCGCGCTCGCGCGGGGTGATCGCGCTGCTGGAGGAGAACTGCACGGTCTGCATGCTGTGCGCCCGCGAGTGCCCCGACTGGTGCATCTACATCGACTCGCACAAGGAAGAGGTGGTCGTGCCCGGCGCGGCCCGGGCCCGCCAGCGCAACGTGCTCGACCGCTTCGACATCGACTTCTCGCTCTGCATGTACTGCGGGATCTGCATCGAAGCCTGTCCCTTCGACGCGCTCTACTGGACGCCCGAGTTCGAGTACGCCGAGTACGACATCCGTGACCTCCTCCACGACAAGGGACGGCTCGGGGAGTGGATGGCCACCGTGCCGCCGCCGCCCGTGCACGACCCCAACGGCGAGCCGAGCAAGGAAGAGGCGACCGCGGCCAAGAAGGCGCAGACCCCATGACCGCCGCCGACGTGCTGCTGCTCGGGCTGGGTGCCGTGGCGGTGGGCTCGGCGCTGCTCGTGGTGACCACCAAGCACCTGGTGCGCGCCGGCCTGTACCTGGTGGTCTGCCTCGGCGCGATGGCCGGCCTCTACCTGGTGCTCACCGCCGAGCTCGTGGCCTGGGTGCAGGTGCTGATCTACGTGGGCGCGGTCGTGGTGCTGCTGCTCTTCGCGGTGATGCTGACTCGCGCCCCGATCGGCGCCTCCGACGACCTCGACCGCCCCGGCTGGCCGGCCGTGCTGGTCGGTGGCGGGGCCGGGCTGGGACTGGCCGCGTTGCTGGTCGACGCGTTCCGGTGGACCACAGTGGACCTGCCCGAGGCGGGCACCGCCGAGCGGCTTGGCAGCGACATCTTCGGCTCCTGGGTGCTCCCGTTCGAGGTACTCTCCGTGCTCCTGCTCGCCGCGCTCGTCGGGGCGATCGTGATCTCGCGCCCAGACATAGGGGCAGACCGGCGAGACGCGTGGCCAGGGGCAGACCGGCGAGACCCGGGGGCAGGTGCGGACCGGCGAGACGCAGGGGCAGGGGCAGGGGCGGACCGGCGAGGCGCGGGGGCGGACCGATGAGGCCGGTCATCCCGTACGTCACGGCCGCCCTGCTCTTCGGCATCGGGGTCTACGGAGTCCTGCGCCGCCGTAACGCGGTGCTGCTGCTGATGTCGGTCGAGCTCATGCTCAACGCGGTCAACCTGATCCTGGTCACCGCCGACACCACCGTACGGGCCGCGCTGCCGCACACCGGCCAGGTCTTCGCGCTCTTCGTCATCGTGATCGCCGCCGCCGAGGTGGGCGTGGGGCTGGCGATCGTGCTCCAGCTGTACCGCCTGCGAGCGAGCGTGGCCGTCGACGAGGTACCGCTGGAAAGGATCGACGCGTGATCCCGGGGGTGCTCCTCCCGGCCGTGCCGTTCGCCGCCGCCCTCGTCGGTCTCCTGCTGCCCCTGCGAGCCAGAAGAGCGGCGGCCACGGTAGCGGTCATCGGCGCGGGCGGCGCGCTCGCCATCGCTCCATTTCTGAATAAATCAGACGAAAGCCAGAGATGGCTGGACATCGGCGACCTCACCGTCACCTTCGGCGCGCGGGTCGACCAGCCCGCGATCCTCGTCGCCGTCGCGGTCGGCGTGGTCGCCCTCGCCGTGCAGGTCTACTCGATCGCCTACCTCGCCGGCGACGACCGCTACCCGCCGTACGCGGCCCAGGTCAGCCTCTTCACCGCCGCCATGCTGCTGGTCGTCGTCGCCGGTGACCTGATCATGTTGCTGGTCGGCTGGGAGGTGATGGGCATCTGCTCGTACCTCCTCATCGGCCACGACCGCCGCCTCCCCGAGGCCCCGGCCGCCGCGGTCAAGGCGTTCATCGTCACCCGGGTCGGCGACGTCGGCTTCCTGCTCGGGATCGCGGTGCTCGGCATCGGCGCGGGCACGTTCCGCATCGCCGGCGTGCTCGCCCACGACTACAGCGCCACCACGCTCACCGTCGCCGGCCTGCTGCTCCTCGCCGGCGTGGCGGGCAAGAGTGCCCAGTTCCCGCTGCACACCTGGCTGCCCGACGCGATGGCCGGCCCAACCCCGATCTCCGCGCTCATCCACGCCGCGACGATGGTGGCCGCCGGAATCTACGTCGTGACCCGGCTGTACCCGCTCTTCACCGGCACCGCCCTGGCCGTCCTCGGCGTCATGGCGGCGATCACGCTGCTGCTCGGCGCGCTCGCCGCCACCGCGCAAGACGACATCAAGCGGGTACTCGCCTGGTCCACCGTCTCCCAGATCGGCTACATGGCCGGTGCGCTCGCGGTCGGCTCCACCTCCGCCGCGCTCTTCCACCTGCTCACCCACGCCGCGTTCAAGGCGCTGCTCTTCCTTGCCGCCGGCTGCGTGATCCACGCGGTCGGCAGCACCCTGATGTCGCGGATGGGCGGGCTGCGGCGAGACATGCCGGTGACGTTCTGGTCGTTCGCGATCGGGTTGGGCGCGCTCGCCGGCCTCCCGCCGCTCGCCGGCTTCTGGAGCAAGGAGAGCATCGTCGTCGCCGCCCACCACCCGCACGGCCCGGCGCCTGAGTGGGTGGGGTGGCTGGTCTGGCTGGCCGCGCTGGCCGGCATCGCGATCACCGCCCTCTACGCCGCCCGCCTGCTGCGCGGCGTGTTCTTCGGGCCCGCCAACGCCCACGGCCACGAAGCACCGCCGCTCATGCGCTGGCCGATCGCCCTCCTCGCCGTCCCCAGCGCCCTCCTCGGCCTGGCCGTCTTCTGGCCGGCGTTTCGCGAGGCCATCGGCCTCGAAGAGGCCAGCATCGACGCCTGGGCGCTGCTCCCGGTCGCGCTGCTGGCCGCCGGCGCCGTCGTGGGTTGGCGCGGCGTGCCGACCGTCCCGGCCTTCGCCCGCGCGTTCTGGCTCGACGAGGTCCAGCACCTCCTCCTGGTACGCCCGGTGCGGTCCCTGGCCCACGGGATCCGGCTCGCCGACGAGGCGGGGGTCGACGGGGCGGTCGAGGGCACCGGACGTCTCGCCGTGGGCCTCGGCCGGCGCCTCGCCACCGCACACCGCAGCGGCCTGCCGCGCGCCGCCACCGCGGTACTCGCCGCCGCCGTCCTGCTCGCCGCCCTGGGGGTGATCCTGTGAGGTGGCTCCTGGTCGCCCTGCTGGCGGTGCCGGCCGCCGGCGCGCTGCTCGCCGCGTTCCTGCCGACGAAGGCCGGGCAGGTCGCCGGGACGGTGGCGGCCGCGGCCGCGCTCGGGCTGAGCCTGCCGCTCTACAAGGACTCCTGGTTCTCCTACGGATCCTCCGCCGTCCGCCCCTGGCACGAGGTCGACCTCAGCTGGGTGCCCGGCCTCGACCTGCGCTTCCACCTCGGCGTCGACGGCGTCTCGTACCCCCTGGTCGTGCTCACCGCCCTGCTCACGCTGCTCTGCTGCGCGTTCACGCTGTGGCGGGCGCTGGCACCCGGGCGCGGGCACACGCTGGTGGCGCTGCTGCTGGTGATCGAGGTGGGCATCCTCGGCACGTTCCTCGCGCTCGACCTGGTGCTCTTCTTCGTCTTCTTCGAGGTCGTGCTCCTGCCCATGTACGCGGTGATCGCGGTCTGGGGTGGCGACGACCGGGCACACGCCGCCCGCAAGTTCGTGCTGTACACGCTCTTCGGCTCGGTGCTGCTCCTCGTCGGCGTCTTCACGGTCGTGGTCTCGGCCGGCACCGCGGACATCGTCGCGCTCACCGGCGGCGGTGAGCTGTCGCGGGGCACCCAGATCGCGGCGTTCGTCCTGCTGGCGATCGCGTTCGCGGTGAAGAGTCCACTGTGGCCGCTGCACACCTGGCTGCCGGACGCGCACACCCAGGCGCCCACGGTCGGCAGCGTGATCCTGGCCGGCGTACTGCTGAAGATGGGCACGTACGGCCTGATCCGGGTCGCGGTCGGCGTGGCGCCGGAGGGCGCGCGGTGGGCCGCGCCGGCGCTCGGCATCCTGGCGGTCGCCGCGATCGTGGTGGGCTCGCTGGTGTGCCTGGCGCAGACCGAGCTCAAGCGGCTGATCGCGTACTCCAGCGTGGGCCACATGGGCTTCGTGCTGCTCGGCATCGCCACGCTCACCACCACCGGCATCCAGGCCGCGCTGATCGGCAACGTGGCGCACGGCGTGATCACCGGCCTGCTCTTCTTCCTCGCTGGGGCGATCAAGGAGCGGGCGCACACCGGCGAGCTCGCCCAGCTCGGCGGCCTCCGCGAGCAGTCGCCCTGGCTGGCCGGCATCCTCGCGTTCGCCGCGATCGCCTCGCTCGGGCTGCCCGGGCTGGCCGGCTTCTGGGGCGAGGCGTTCGCGGTGGTGGCCTCGCTGGACAGGGGCGGTCCACTCTGGACCACGCTGGCCGCGGTGGCGGCCGTGGGCGGGGCGCTCACCGCCGCGTACTTCCTCCGGCTCCTGCGCCGGGTCACCCACGGCCCGGCCGCCGGCGCGCTCGACCCGCCCGGCCTGGCCCGCGCCGAGGTGGCCGCCTGGGCGCCGCTCGTGCTGCTCGCGCTGGTCGTCGGCCTGCTGCCCGCGCTGGTGCTCGGCATGGCCGGTGACCCGGTCGGCGCGCTGGTCGAGGCGGTGCGGTCGTGACGCAGTCGGTCGACCACCTCGCGCTGCTGCCCGCCTACCTGGCCGCCGGCACCGCCGTACTCGTGCTGCTCACCGACCTCGTCCTGGCCCGCCGCGCCGCGGTGCTCGCGGTGGCCGCGCTCGGGGCGCTCGCCACCGCGGCGGGCGCCATCGGGATCGGGTCGGGGGACGACCGCCAGACGTTCTGCGTGCCCGATGCCTGCTCCTTTGTCGCGAACGACCGTTCTGCCCTGATCGCCGCCCTCTTCGCGCTGCTCACTCTCGGCGTGATCGGCCTCTCCGCCGCCACCAGGGACGTCCCGCCGGGGGAGTATGCCTTCCTGCTCGCCTGCTCGATGACCGGCGGTGTGGTGCTCGGCTCGGCCGGCGACCTGATCACGCTGATCGTGGCGCTGGAGACGCTCACCCTCCCCCTGTACGCGCTGGTCGGCCTCCGCCGCCGCACCGTGGCGAGCGCCGAGGGCGCGGTCACGTTCTTCGTGGTCAGCGTCGTGGCGACCGCGGTGACGCTGCTCGGCGCCGCCCTCCTGTACGCCGTGAGCGGTCGGGTCCACCTCGCCACGCTCGCCACCGGCCTGCCCGACCTCCCGCTCACCGGCGCGGCGGTGGTTCTGGTGCTGTCGGGGCTGGCGTTCAAGGTGGCCGCCGTGCCGTTCCACGCGTGGGCCCCGGCCACGTACGACGGCGCGCCCGTCCCGATCGCCGCCTACCTCTCCACCGCCTCGAAGCTGGGCGGGGTCATCGCGATCCTGTACGCGGTCGTCGACGGCCTCCGCCCGGCGCTCGACCTGGCCGGTCCCGCCCTCGCGGTGCTGGCCGTGCTCACGATGACGGTCGGCAACCTGGTCGCCCTCCGGCAGACCCGCATGGTGCGCCTGCTCGCCTGGTCGTCCGTGGCCCAGGCGGGGTACATCCTGGCCCCGCTCGGCGGGTTCATGCTGGCGGAGGGGCGCACCGCCGAGGCGCTGTCCGTGGCCGTTTCCGCCACCGTGGCGTACACCGTCTTTTATGTCCTCTTGGAGATCGGCGCGTTCGGCGCAGTGGTGGCGCTGCGCCCCGGCGAGGATGGCGGCCTGATCGCCGACTACCGCGGCGCCGCGCGCACCCACCCGTGGGCCGGCGCCGCCCTGGTGCTGGCGCTGGTCGGCCTCGCCGGCCTGCCCCCGGGGCTGGCCGGGCTCTTCGCCAAGGTCGTGGTGGTGCGCTCGCTGCTCGACGGCGGCGCCGGCTGGCTGGCCGTGGTGGTCGCGCTCAACGCGGTGATCGGCCTCGCGTACTACGTGCGGGTCGCCGCGGCCCTCTACGGGCCCGCGCCCGCCGCCGGCGTGCGCGCCCGGGTGCCGTGGGCGGTGGCGGCGGCGCTGGGCGCGGCCACGCTGGCGGTGGTATTGGTGGGGTTCGCTCCGCAGATGGTGCTCGACCTCTCCTGACCTGGGCCGACTCTCAGCAAGGTCACAGGAATGCGCGGATGATAGGAGGGGCATCAGGTTGTTACGCCTGATGCCGGGCCCTCCGGTCCCGGGTCCTGAAGGAGTGAGTGATCGTGCACAGGCATTGGAACGGTCTCAAGACGGCCGCTCTGCTCGGCCTGCTCTCCGGTATCGTGCTGGCCCTCGGCTACTGGTTCGGCGGCAGCGGCGGCCTGGTCATCGCGGTGATCATCGCGCTGGGCATCAACGCCGTCAGCTACTTCTGGTCCGACAAGATCGCGTTGCGGTCGATGCGGGCCAAGCCGGTCAGCGAGGCGGAGTTCCCCGCTCTGTACCAGATGGTGCGGGAGCTCTCGACCCAGGCGGGCCAGCCGATGCCCCGGCTGTACGTGAGCCCCACGATGCAGCCCAACGCCTTCGCCACCGGGCGTAACCCGCGTCACGCGGCGGTCGCGGTGACGCAGGGCATCACCCAGATCCTCGACTACCGCGAGCTGCGCGGCGTCATCGGCCACGAGCTGTCGCACGTCTACAACCGCGACATCTTGATCTCCAGCGTCGCCGGCGCGCTCGCGACCATCATCACGTTCGTCGCCAACATCGCGCTGTTCCTCCCGCTGGGCGGAGACGACGACGATGGCGTCAACCCGGCCGTGCTGCTGCTGATGGTGATCCTCGGCCCGATCGCGGCCTCGGTCATCCAGCTGGCGATCAGCCGGAGCCGCGAGTACCAGGCCGACGCCTCCGGCGCGCGGCTGACCAACGACCCGCTGGCGCTCGCCTCCGCGCTCCGCAAGATCCACTACGGCGCGCAGCGGCTGCCGCTCCCGGCGGAGGGCCAGCTCACCAGCACCGCCCACCTGATGATCGACAACCCGTTCAAGGGCGGCGGCATCGCGTCGCTGTTCTCCACCCACCCGCCGATGGCCGAGCGGGTGCGCCGCTTGGAGCAGATGGCCGCCAACTCCGGCCCGGTCCAGTTCCAGCGGTAGTCCGCACCTCTCTGTACGGGCCCGGGGTCACCGACCCCGGGCCCGTAATCGTGTAGCCGCCGCCGGCGGATCTTGGTTAGGGTCGGATGGGTCTGTCGGTCATTACATGGGAGGTGCGCTGTGGCCGCGCTGCGCCATTACTCGGCGGTCTGGCGGATCCCCGGCGCTCCGGTCCTCCTCGTGGTCGGCATCGTCGCCCGGCTGGGCATCGGCATGACGCCGCTGGCGCTGCTGCTCCTCGTCCAGCAGGCCACCGACCGGTACACCCCCGCCGCCATCGCGGGCGGCATCTACGCCGTGGCCGGCGCCGCCCTCAGCCCGGTGGCGGGACGCATCGCCGACCGGATCGGCCCCTCGCCGGTACTCCTGCTGACCGGCATCGCCCACCCCGTCGCGCTCGGCGCGCTGATGCTCGCCAGCCGGATGGACACGATGCCGGTGATCTTCGCGGCCTCGGCGGTGGCGGGCGCCACGTACCCGCCGCTGACCGCTGCCATCCGCGGCGCCTGGAACGATCTCACCGAGCCCGGCGGCGACCGCCACCACGTCCGCGGCGCGGCGCTGGCGGCGGAGACCACGCTCTTCGAACTCGTCTTCGTGATCGGCCCGCTGCTGGTCGCCGGCTTCGTGCTCTTCGCCAGCCCGGCCGCCGCGATCGTGGGGGCGGCCGTCCTGACCCTGGTCGGCACGCTGATCGTCGCCCGTGGCAAGGCGATGCGTGGCTGGCGCCCGCACCCCGCCGAGCAGCACACGCGCGGGCTCGGCCCGCTCCGGATCGGCGGCTTCCCGGCGCTGCTGGTCTGCGTGGCGGGCCTCGGCACCGCGTTCGGCGCTGCCGGCGTGATCGTGCCGGCGTACGCCAGCCGGCACAGCGACGGCGACAGCCTCGGCGGCCTGCTGCTCGCGCTCTGGGCGCTGGGCAGCGCGACCGGCGGTTTCTGGTTCGGCACCCGGCCGCCGGTGCGCAACCAGGCGAGGCAGTTCGCGCTGCTGCTCGGGGCGCTGGCGGCCACGTTCGCCCTGTACGCCCTCATGCCGCACCCGATCGCGCTCGGCATCGCCCTGGTCGCCGGCGGCGCCACGATCGCGCCGGCCCTCACGCTGGAAAACAACATGGTGGGCCGCATCGCGCCGCCCACCATGCTCAACGAGGCATACACCTGGGTCATCACCGTCGCGGTCGCGTTCACCGCCGTGGGTGGCTCGGTCTCCGGCCTGATCGTCGACCAGCCCGGCGGCGTACCGTGGGCGTTCCTCTTCGGCGGCGCCGCGGTGGGCGTAGCGGCCGTGGTGGCCGGCCTCCCGTCCGGCTCGATCGCGCGAGCCGATGCCCGCGCGACGGCCCGCATCGACCAGGCGCTGGCCGCGACCAGCGGCTCCTGAGCTACCGGTAGTCGGTGAAAGCTACCGGTAGTTGGTGAACTGGAGCGCGATCCCGAAGTCCGACGACTTGAGCAGGCTGATCACGGCCTGAAGGTCGTCCTTCTTCTTGCCGGTCACCCGCAGCTGGTCACCCTGGATCTGCGCCTGCACACCCTTGGGCCCCTCGTCGCGGATCGCCTTACTGATCGCCTTCGCCTTCTCCTGGTCGATCCCCTGGACGATCTTGCAGTCGATCTTCGACGTCTTACCCGATGTCCGCGGCTCGCCCGCGTCCAGGGCCTTCAGCGAGATGTTGCGCTTGACCAACTTGTCCTTGAACACCTCGAGCGCCGCCCGGACCCGATCCTCCGTCTCCGCCTGGAGACTGACCGCCTCCTCACCCGACCAGGAGATCTGCGCGCCTGTGCCGCGGAAGTCGAAGCGCGTGGTGAGCTCCTTCTCCGCCTGCCGGAGTGCGTTGTCGACCTCCTGCCGGTCGACCTTGCTGACGACGTCGAACGACGGGTTGGCTGCCATAGGTCATGCTCCTGCTTTGTGCCGATATGAAGATGTTCCGGGGCCAGTGACCCCCCGACCGTACCCGGTTGCGAGACCGCCCACCGCAACCGCTATCCTTGCTTCCGCTGCCGCGATCACCGTGGCGGCACGCCCTAGGCGGGTTGCCCGAGCGGCCAATGGGAGCGGACTGTAAATCCGTCGCGAAAGCTACCCAGGTTCGAATCCTGGACCCGCCACACGTAGGGAAAAATCGGCCCCTGACCAGCCGTGCTGCTGGCAGGGGCCGGTCTGTGTCAGCTGAGCTCGACGGTGACGCCGCCGGAGAAGGGCGAGTCGTGCAGCTCGAGCTTGGTCAGGCTGGTCTCCTTCGGCACGTCGAAGACCAGCACGGCGTCGACCCGGTTGCCGGGGTTGATCTCGTTGAGAAAGAGATCGTTGTCGTCGCTGGCGTACATGCTCGCCAGGCTGTCCGCGTCGAACTTTCGCTCCGCGGCGTCGTAGGCGTACTGCGAGGTGGCGTCGAGGGTCCGGGCGCTGTCGCCGATGTTCTCGACGCTCATCGACACCAGGCAGAACTGGCCCTGGATCGTCGCCGTTGACCTGCCCCTGACGTGCGGTGGCGGGGCCGGCCCGGGCGGCGACGCCGGTCCGTACGATTTTGGTGGTGGGCGTGGATTGTTCATGATCTCAACGTAGGACCGCCGGTCACCGGCGGTAGCTGGACGGGCGTCAGGGGTACGGTCGGCTGAGTGGTGGTCGGTCGTGCGTACCGAATTCGACGAAAGGGACGTCGCGGGACGCCGTGAGTGGTCGTTCTTTAGGTTGATTAGCGCATCGGCCATTCGGATCGATTGGGACAAAGCTTCAGCCCGGTTCTTACTCCCGGCGGTTTGTGATTGCGTCGTGGGATCGCCTGCCGACTGCTGGATCGGGAGGTGGATTCGCGTTCCAGCGCCGTATGTCGTAGTGGCAGAAGAGTGGTGCCACAAAATGCGTCGATGATTGTCGTTGCTTACTCGTGGGTCACCAAATAAGGTTTGATAAACGCTAGCGAATACGCAAATGCAACCGTCGGACCGGGAAACCCGGACCGGCGGGGTCCCGTCCGGGCGCAAGATCCACTGGCTGTGGGTGCCTGACGTGCGGCGGGGCTGGCGCAAGGTGGGACGAGGTGGGCGAAGAGGAAGACCTCAGCAAGTGTGGACAAAGGCGACGGAGTGCCACAGCCCACAAATCTCACACAAAGCATCCATGGCTCTGCGTGAAGGCGGGAAAATCGCCCCTTTCTCAACCAGATGTGGGGCATCGGCGGGGCCGGCCGGCCGGTGAAATCTTGCACGAACGTGGGGCCGCCTAAAGTCCAGCTAAGTTTCCGGTCAGCCGTTCAGCCATGTTTTTCGCGCAGTGTGGTTCTAAGCCGCCGATCAGGATGTGCGGGCGCCGCTCGGTGTGGCACGATCAGCTCAGCACGAAGTTCGTGCAGTTACATCTGGTTACCCCCCGACGGGAGCGTTCGATGCGTGCACGTTGGCTGAGCCGCCTCGCCGGCTTGGTCCTGGCGCTGGCAGCGTTGGGCATACCGGCCCGCGCCGCTTCCGGCGGCTTCTCGACCTTGGATTACGACTGGGGTGCACCGACCGTCTCCTCGGTCGTCGACATCGCGCCCGCATCAGGAGCCGGCAGCACCACCGCGCCGTGACTGGGATGGCCAAGCGTCGGAGATCAGCGGGACGTGCGGCCGAGCGAGGCTGGCTCATCACAGGTCCCCTGGGCCTGCTAGCTGCGATCTGGGCCGCGACGTTGGCGCTCGCCCAGACCAACTGGACCGAGGCGCCCGGCATCCACTACCCCGCCGTCTACCAGACCTGGGGCGTGGCGGCGCTGCTGCTGGCGGTGTTCGTCGGTGCCGAGGTCGCCGTCTTCCATTTCGTGATCCGCCGCCAAGGCTTCATCATCACGATCAACGAGATCCCGTTGGTCCTGGCCCTGTTCTATCTCCCGCCGCTGATGGTCGTCCTGGCCTACTCGGCGAGCACCCTGATCGCGCAGATCCGGCGGCGCAGCGCCCCGGTAAAGCTGTGGTTCAACGTCGCAAAGAACGCGGCGGGCACCTCGCTGGCCGGACTCGTGCTCCTCGCCCTGCCGTCCATCCAGGACGACGTCGGTCCCAGCACCTGGGGCGTGCTGTTCGCCGCCGTCGCGACCCACGTCCTTGTGACGCTCATCGCGGTGATCGGCGTGATCTCGCTGGTGCAGGGCCCGCAGGCCGGGCGAGAGGTCATCCGCACCGCCAACCCGACCCTGCTGACCACCGCGGTCAACGTGGCGATCGGGCTGGTCATCCTCATCGTGCTGTCGGCGACACTGTGGGCCGTCGTGCTGCTCGTCGTGCTGGTCACCGTGCTCGCGCTGGTCTACCGCTCGTACGCGCGCTTCGTCCAGCAGCACCGCATGCTCACCGATCTGTACGAGCTGACCCAGGCCGTCGGCGGTGACCGCCACGGCGACACGCTCGCCGACACGCTCCTCGGGCGGGTCCGGGCGATGATGCAAGCCGAGTACGCCACGCTCTGGCTCCCGGCGCAGGGCCGCCACCCGGAGGTCATGCTCTCCGCCCGCGTCGACGACTCCGGCCTGCTCGACGTGGCGCCGA
This sequence comes from Phytohabitans maris, assembly GCF_031085175.1. Classification (GTDB taxonomy): domain Bacteria; phylum Actinomycetota; class Actinomycetes; order Mycobacteriales; family Micromonosporaceae; genus Phytohabitans; species Phytohabitans maris. Next base: position 182,415 of record NZ_JAVHUY010000002.1, on the reverse strand, counting down.
CCCCGGTCGCGGTGCGCGCCCGCTCGCAGGAGGAGGGGGGCCGCACGGTCGCCGTCGGCGCCCGCTTCGAGACCGATGGCGGGCTGCGAGACGCGCTGCGCGACAGCGGGGTCAAGGACGTCATCGTCACGCCGCTGCGCTCCGGCTCGGCGGTGATCGGCACGCTCGAGGTGGTCAACCGCCTCGGCGACCTGGGCAACTTCACCGGTGCCGACGTGCGGATGCTGGAGACGATCGCGGCACACGCCGGCGTGGCGGTGGAAAACTCGCGGCTGGTCGACCGGCTGCGCTACGACGCCTACCACGACGGGCTCACCGCGCTCGCCAACCGGCGGCGGATCACCGAGGCGCTGGAGGAGTCGGTCGTCGTGCGGGCGCCCGGCGAGGTGGTCGCGGTGCTCCTCTTCGACGTCGACCGGCTGCGCGACGTCAACGAGTCGCTCGGCCACGCGGCCGGTGACAAGCTGCTCGCCGAGGTGGCCCGGCGGCTGCGCGCGTTCGCGCCGCCCGCGGCGCTGGTGGGGCGGGTCGGCGGCGACGAGTTCGTGGTGACGCTCCGCTCGGAGAGCATCGAGGCGGCCGCCCAGCTCGCCGCCGAGCTGCGCGAGCAGGTGCGCGACCCGATCATGTTCGGCACGCTCACGCTCGACGTGGACACAGCCGTCGGCGTCGTCGTACACCCGGATCATGGGACCGATCCCGCGACGCTGCTGCAGCGGGCCGACGTGGCGGCGACCACCGCGAAGTCGGTGCCCGGGGGTGTGCAGCTCTTCAGCGCGGGCCTGGAGTCGCGGTCGGTGCGCCGGCTGGAGCTCGCCGGCGACCTGCGCCGCGCGCTCGACAACGAGGAGCTGGAGGTCTACTTCCAGCCCAAGGTGACGCTGACCGACCGGCGGCTGGTGGGCGTGGAGTGCCTGGCCCGGTGGGAGCACCCGGCGCACGGTGCGGTCTCGCCGGAAGACTTCGTGGCGGTGGCCGAGCACACCGGCCAGCTCGGCCGGCTCACCGAGGCGGTGCTCAAGGAAGGGCTGCGGCGTTGCCGGGAGTGGGCCGACGCCGACCGCCCGCTCTCCGTCGCGGTCAACCTCTCCCCGCGTACGCTGGTCGACCCCGGTTTCCCCGGTCGCGTGGAGGCGCTCCTGCGGGAGTACGGGGTGTCGCCCGAGCGGGTCACGTTCGAGATCAAGGAAGACGGCGTCACCGGCCCCACCGACCGGCCGTTACCCACGCTGCGGCGGCTCCGCGAGATCGGGGTGCGGCTCTCGGTCGACGACTTCGGCACCGGCTACTCCTCACTGTCTTATCTGCGCCGCCTGCCGGTGCACGAGGTGAAGATCGACCGCTCGTTCGTGCAGGGCATGGCGACTGACGCCGGCGACCTGGCGATCGTGCGGGCGGTGGTGGCGCTGTCGCTGCAGTTCGGCCTCACGGTGGTCGCCGAGGGCGTGGAGAGCGAGCTGACGCTCGACCTGCTCAAGGAGATGGGCTGCGAGATCGGCCAGGGCTTCCTCTTCAGCCGCCCCTTGCCGTACGAGCGGCTGGAGGCGTGGTTTGGCGCCCGCACCGAGGCCGAGCCGACCCCTCTGGGCGAGGTCCGCCGCCTCCGCGCGGTGACCTGAATCCCAAGCCCGACACGGGTATCCCGATTTCGCCTGGGGAAGCGTGACGTGTACTCTTACCCAGGCGCACGCGCCCCCTTAGCTCAGTCGGCAGAGCGTCTCCATGGTAAGGAGAAGGTCTACGGTTCGATTCCGTAAGGGGGCTCAGCGGGTCATCCTGGACCCACCTCGGCGGTGTAGCTCAGATGGCAGAGCAAGCGGCTCATAATCGCTGTGTCGCCGGTTCAAGTCCGGCCACCGCTACGCACGTAACGGACGCCACTGGCGTCCGCTTCGCACGTCCGGGTACTCTGGTGCGCCGGTAAGCGCGAAGACCCCAGTTGACGAGGAAGGCACTCTGCCGTGGCCAAGGCGACCGACGTCCGTCCCAAGATCACTATGGCGTGTGTGGAGTGCAAGGAGCGCAACTACATCACGCGTAAGAACCGTCGCAACGACCCGGACCGCATCGAGCTGAAGAAGTTCTGCCCGCGTTGCGGCAAGCACACGGCGCACCGCGAGACGCGCTGACGCCACAGAGAGCCTGAGATCGCGCGGGTGGGCATTCGCCCCCCGCGCGTTCGGCGTATAGGACCGCGCAAGCTTCTGAGCACCGGCGGACGGTAGGTTCGCTGCATGCCACTGGACAAGTCCTTCGTCGGCCGGACCTACCCGCCGACCCCTCCTTACCAGGTCGGCCGGGAGAAGATCCGCGAGTTCGCGAAGGCCATCGGCGCGATCGACCCGCTGCACCTCGATCCGGAGGCCGCCCGCGCCGCCGGGTACCCGGACGTCGTCGCGCCGCCCACCTTTCCGGTGTTGATCACCATGGAGGCGAGCCGCCAGATCGTCGACGACCCGGCGCTCGGCGTCGACTACACCCGGGTCGTGCACGGCGACCAGCGCTTCGCGTACCAGCGGCCGGTGGTGGCCGGTGACGAGCTGGTCTGCGTCAACAGCGTCGAGGAGATCATGTCCCGGGGTGGGCACGACTTCCTGACCACCCGTACCGACGTCAGCACCTCGGCCGGCGAGCCGGTGGTGAGCGTCTGGTCCAAGCTCGTCGTACGCGGGGAGGGCTGAGATGGAAGAGCTGCCCACACAGACCTACCGGGTCACCCGGGCCGACCTGGTGCGCTACGCGGGCGCCTCCGGCGACTTCAACGTCATCCACTGGAGCGAGCGGCTCGCCACGAAGGTGGGGCTGCCCGGCGTGATCGCCCACGGCATGCTCACGATGGCGCTGGCCGGCCGGGCGGTCACCACCTGGGCCGGCGCGGCCGACGCGGTGGTCGACTTCAGCGTGCGGTTCAGCCGGCCGGTGCCGGTGCCGGACGACGACGAGGGTACGGAGATCGAGTTTCGCGGCGTGGTCAAGGGTGAGACCGAGGAGGGGCTGACCCAGATCGACATCACCGCGACCTGCCACGGCGAAAAGGTGCTTTCCCAGGCCCGGGCGATCGTTCACCGTCAGCGCGCGTAGACGGGTGCCAGGTTGGGAATCTCAGGGGCGTACCCGTACACTGGTGCGCCGTGGGGTAGCTACCCCTGCCCGGGCGTGCCTTGGGTGGGATCGCTGCCTCCACAGGGGTGTGGCGCAATTGGCAGCGCAGCGGTCTCCAAAACCGCAGGTTGCAGGTTCGAGTCCTGTCGCCCCTGCGCCTAAGGCCTGACCGGCCCCGGGACAGGTCCCGCCGGCTTCGCTGGCCACGGCTCGTCTCCGGGACCGGTGGGGCAAAGTGTCAACCCACCCCCCACGGAGGGCGAAGTGGCCGAGAGCAAGCGGCGTGGCGAAGAGCCCGCGGACGACGACTTCGACGACCTCGACGAGTCGTTCGACGACGCTGTCGACGATGACGCCGACGACGACGAGGACCAGCCGGTCTCGCGCGGCGGCACGGCCACCCGTGAGCGCCGCAAGACCGAGCCCGCCGACAAGCCGAAGGCGAAGAAGGACGTCGCCCGGGTGGGGATCTTCGGCCGGCTGGTGCGGTTCTTCCGCGAGGTCGTCGCCGAGCTCCGTAAGGTCATCTGGCCGACCCGCAAGGAGCTGTTGACCTACACCGCGGTCGTGGTCGTGTTCGTCGCCTTCATGTTGGCGATCGTGGCCGGCCTCGACTACGGGTTCGCCAAGGGCGTGTTGTTCGTCTTCGGCAACCAGGAATAGACAAAGACGGAAGTGAGCGAGCGTGCCTGAGTACGACGAGACCGCTGCGGCGGCCGACGAGCAGTCCGCGGTGGCGACCGCCGCCGAGCCGGAGGCGGTCGAGGCCGACAGCGAGCCGGAGTACACGCCGGTCGCCGAACCTGACGGCGACTACGACCCGGTGGCCGAGCTGCGGCAAAAGCTGCGCTACGCACCCGGCGACTGGTACGTGGTGCACTCCTACGCTGGCTACGAAAACAAGGTCAAGACCAACCTCGAGACCCGCATCACGAGCCTCGACATGGAGGACTTCATCTTCCAGGTCGAGGTGCCGACCCGCGAAGAGGTCGAGGTCAAAAACGGCAAGCGCCTCCAGGTGCAAAACAAGGTCTTCCCCGGCTACATCCTGGTGCGGATGGAGCTGACCCCGGAGTCCTACTCCTGCGTGCGCAACACGCCGGGCGTGACCGGCTTCGTCGGTGCGACCGACCGGGCCGACCGCCCCGCGCCGCTCTCGCTCGACGAGGTGCTCAAGTGGCTGGCGCCGGCGGTCGAGACCGAGCAGAAGAAGGTCAAGCCGGAGGTCAAGGTGCTTGACTTCGAGGTCGGCGACTCGGTGACCGTCACCGACGGTGCCTTCGCTTCGCTGCCGGCGACGATCAGCGAGATCAACGCCGATCAGCAAAAGCTCAAGGTGCTGGTGTCGATCTTCGGCCGGGAGACGCCGGTCGAGCTCAACTTCAACCAGGTCGCGAAGATCTAGCGGTGGTCGCGGCCCGCCGGATGGCGGCGGGCCCCTTCGCGGTACTCTTGAACGTCGGCCTGTCGGCTGCGCTTGACCGTGCGCGCCTCCACGGGCCGTCATCCACGTCATCACCACGCCCAGGAAAGAGCCATGCCTCCGAAGAAAAAGCTCGTCAAGACGTTCACACTGCAGTTGCCGGCGGGTCAGGCCACGCCGGCGCCGCCGGTCGGTCCGGCGCTGGGCCAGCACGGCGTCAACATCATGGAGTTCTGCAAGTCCTACAACGCGCAGACCGAGTCGCAGCGGGGCGACATCGTCCCGGCTGAGATCAGCGTGTACGAGGACCGCTCCTTCACGTTCGTGCTGAAGACCCCGCCCGCCGCGCGCCTGCTGATCAAGGCGGCCGGCGTGCAGAAGGGCTCCGGCACGCCGCACACCGAGAAGGTCGGCTCGGTCAGCCGCGCCCAGCTGCGCGAGATCGCCGAGAAGAAGATGGCGGACCTGAACGCCAACGACCTCGACCACGCCGAGCGGATCATCGCCGGCACCGCCCGTTCCATGGGCATCACCGTCAAGGAGTAGTGCGACCGTCAAGGGAGCACGACAGAGCACTCGTGGGAGGGCCCACGCGGGCCCGCCGAGACCACAGGAGAAAACGCAGATATGCCGCACAGCAAGAGCTACCGCAAGGCTCTCGACCTGATCGACCGGTCGAAGCTCTACACCCCTTCCGAGGCGATCAAGCTCGCCAAGGAGACCAGCACGGTCAAGTTCGACGCCACGGTCGAGGTCGCGATGCGCCTCGGCGTCGACCCTCGCAAGGCCGACCAGATGGTCCGCGGCACGGTCAACCTGCCGCACGGCACCGGCAAGACGGTCCGCGTGATCGTCTTCGCGGCGGGCGCCAAGGCCGAGGAGGCCGCGGCCGCGGGCGCTGACGAGGTGGGCACCGACGAGCTGGTCGCCCGCATCCAGGAAGGCTGGCTGGACTTCGACGCGGCGATCGCCACGCCGGACCAGATGGCCAAGATCGGTCGGATCGCGCGGATCCTGGGCCCGCGCGGTCTGATGCCCAACCCCAAGACGGGCACCGTGACCATGGACGTCAGCAAGGCCGTCACCGACATCAAGGGCGGGAAGATCACCTTCCGGGTGGACAAGCACTCCAACCTGCACCTGATCATCGGCAAGGCTTCGTTTACGGAGCAGAAGCTGGTGGAGAACTACGCCGCCGTGCTCGACGAGATCCTCCGGGCCAAGCCGTCGGCGGCCAAGGGCAAGTACCTGAAGAAGGTCACCGTCACCACCACGATGGGCCCCGGCGTGCCGGTCGACCCCAACGTGACCCGCGGCCTCACCGAGGCCACCGCGGAGGCCTGATCCCTCTTCGCCAGAGGCGGCGCGTTTCCCGGTCGGGGAGCGCGCCGCCCTCGATTTGGCGGGTACGGCACCACCGCGTACCCTTACCGGCGAAGTACCACCCGAAGACCGCTGGTCACCGCGCTCCGGCGCGGTCGAAGGTCCCGTTCGACGGGCGACCCGCGCAGGGCGGTGTGCGAGTCAGCGAGACAGCATGTCCCGCCCCGTGCGCCCTGCGCCGGGGCGTTTTCGTTGTCCGGGCCCGGGTGCACCAGCCAGGCGCAACGAGAGGAGGGACATGGCGGACAAGCCGGTTCGGGCCGACAAGGCCACGGCCGTCGCCGAGCTCACCGAGCACTTCCGCAAGGCGGAGGCGACCGTGCTGACCGAGTACCGCGGCCTCACGGTCGCGCAGCTCACCCAGCTGCGGCGCTCGCTGGGTCAGGCCGCGACGTACTCGGTCGCGAAGAACACCCTGGCCAAGCGTGCCGCGACGGACGCGGGCATCAGCGGCCTCGACAAGCTGTTCTCCGGTCCTACCGCGCTCACTTTCGTCTCCGGCGATGTGGTGGAGGCGGCGAAGGGCCTGCGCGAGTTCGCGAAGGCCAACCCGGCTCTGATCATCAAGGGCGGCGTGTTCGAGGGCAGGGCGATCTCGGCTGACGAGGTCAACAAGCTCGCCGACCTCGAGTCCCGTGAAGTGCTGCTGGCCAAGCTGGCCGGCGCCATGAAGGCGAACCTGAGCAAGGCCGCGGCCGTGCTCCAGGCCCCGCTGACGAAGACCGCTCGTCTGGCGGCCGCTCTGCAGGACAAGCGCGAGAAGGAACAGGCCGCTCAGTAAGGCGGCGAGTCAGCTCCCTGGGTGCGGGCGTAGCACGCGACGACCAACCCCGGGAAATTCGAAACAAACCAAGGAAGGACGCCAGACACCATGGCGAAGCTCAGCACCGACGAGCTGCTCGACGCGTTCAAGGAGATGACGCTGATCGAGCTGTCGGACTTCGTGAAGCAGTTCGAGGAGACGTTCGACGTCCAGGCCGCCGCGCCGGTGGCCGTCGCCGCGGCCGGCCCGGCCGGTGGCGCCGCCGCCGCTCCGGTGGAGGAGGAGAAGGACGAGTTCGACGTCATCCTCGAGGCCGACGGTGGCAAGAAGATCCAGGTCATCAAGGTCGTGCGCGAGCTGACCGGCCTGGGCCTGAAGGAGGCCAAGGACCTGGTCGAGGCCGCGCCGAAGCCGGTCCTGGAGAAGGCCAACAAGGAGAACGCCGAGAAGGCCAAGACCAAGCTCGAGGCCGAGGGCGCCAAGGTCACCCTCAAGTAAGGTGTGACTCCGCGCGCGTCCCGCGCGAGCTCTCCAGTGGGCTCCCCGCTACCCGAAAAGGTGGTGACGGGGAGCCCATTTCATGCATCCAGAGTGGAATTTCGGGCGTGGCGGCGATCACGGTAGTCCGACCCGCGCCAGAACCCTTGACGCAGCGTTTGCTGGCAGGCACGCTGACATCAGCAAGTCCTTCCGCGCTTGCAACGGCCACCGGCGGGGTAAGGCGGCGTTGGTCCACCATTGGTGAGATCACCAGCGCAGCCGACCGGCCGGCACCGGGCTAGCGTGCCGCGTTCTGAGCGGCCTGGAGGCGCCGTGAGGTGCCACGAGGTGCGTTCCGCGTCGCGCTGCCATGGTGGGCTGGACAGCGGTTAGCCGTTCGGCTACACTGCTAGTTTGCGCTGCCTTCCGACTTTAGCCCTGCCCGGTTTGTCCGAAACTGGCCGCCCGGATCGGGGTCAGTCGGGGTGCGCGCGCAACGGCCGTTTTGCAGCACCGGTCCTCGGAAGGACGCATCTTGGCAGCTTCCCGCCCTGCGAAGACCAGTCGTACGTCGAGCGCATTTGCTCCCCGCCGGATTTCATTCGGCAGGATCACCGAACATCTTGAGGTCCCCAACCTCCTCGCCATCCAGACCGAGTCGTTCGACTGGCTGGTTGGCAACGAGGCCTGGCAGGGCCGGTCGGCTGATGACCCGCACGCCCGCTCAGGTCTCGCGGAAATCCTCGACGAGATTAGTCCGATTGAGGACTTCTCGGGCACCATGTCCCTTTCCTTCTCCGCCCCCCGCTTCGACGAGGTCAAGGCCTCGATCGAGGAGTGCAAGGAGAAGGACCTGACGTACTGCGCTCCGCTCTTCGTGACCGCGGAGTTCACCAACAACACCACTGGCGAGATCAAGAGCCAGACGGTGTTCATGGGTGACTTCCCGATGATGACCCCCAAGGGCACGTTCATCATCAACGGCACCGAGCGTGTGGTCGTCAGCCAGCTCGTCCGCTCCCCGGGCGTCTACTTCGACAAGCAGCCGGACAAGACGTCCGACCGCGACCTCTCCAGCGTCAAGGTGATCCCGAGCCGGGGTGCCTGGCTGGAGTTCGACATCGACAAGCGCGACACCGTCGGCGTCCGCATCGACCGCAAGCGCCGCCAGGCCGTCACGGTCCTGCTCAAGGCCATCGGCTGGACCAACGAGCAGATCCGCGAGCGGTTCGGCTGGTCCGAGCTGATGATGACCACCCTGGAGAAGGACCACATCGCCGGCCAGGACGAGGCGCTGCTCGACATCTACCGCAAGCTGCGGCCCGGTGAGCCGCCGACCCGGGAGAACGCCCAGACCCTGCTCGACAACCTCTTCTTCAACTCGAAGCGGTACGACGTCGCCAAGGTCGGGCGCTACAAGTTCAACAAGAAGCTCGAAATCGACATCCCGATCACCACGGGCACGCTGACCGTCGAGGACATCGTCGCCACGGTCGAGTACCTCTGCCGCCTGCACTCGGGTGAGGAGGGGTACGAGGCCGACGACATCGACCACTTCGGCAACCGGCGCCTGCGCACGGTGGGCGAGCTGATCCAAAACCAGGTCCGGGTCGGCCTGTCCCGGATGGAGCGGGTCGTCCGCGAGCGGATGACCACCCAGGATGTCGAGGCGATCACGCCGCAGACCCTGATCAACATCCGTCCGGTGGTGGCGGCGATCAAGGAGTTCTTCGGCACGTCGCAGCTGTCCCAGTTCATGGACCAGACCAACCCCCTGGCGGGCCTGACCCACCGCCGGCGCCTCTCCGCGCTGGGCCCCGGTGGTCTGTCCCGCGAGCGGGCCGGCTTCGAGGTTCGCGACGTGCACCCGTCCCACTACGGCCGGATGTGCCCGATCGAGACCCCGGAAGGTCCCAACATCGGCCTGATCGGCGCGCTCTCCACGTTCGGGCGGGTCAACCCGTTCGGCTTCATCGAGACGCCGTACCGGAAGGTGGACAACGGTCGGGTCACCGACCAGATCGACTACCTGACGGCGGACGAGGAGGACCGGTTCGTCAAGGCCCAGGCCAACGCCCCGCTCAAGTCCGACGGCAGCTTCGCCGAAGACCGGGTGCTGGTCCGCCGAAAGGGTGGCGAGGTCGACTTCGTCCCGCCGTCCTCGGTCGACTACATGGACGTCTCGCCGCGCCAGATGGTGTCGGTCGCGACCGCCATGATCCCGTTCCTCGAGCACGACGACGCCAACCGGGCGCTGATGGGCGCCAACATGCAGCGCCAGGCGGTGCCGCTGGTCAAGGCCGAGTCGCCGCTGGTGGGCACCGGCATGGAGTACCGGGCCGCCGTCGACGCCGGTGACGTGGTCGTCGCCGAGGTCGGTGGCGTGGTCGAGGACCTGTGCGCCGACTACGTGACGGTGCACCAGGACGACGGTCACCGCCGCACCTACCTGCTGCACAAGTTCCGCCGCTCCAACGCCGGCTCCTGCGTCAACCAGAAGCCGGTCGTCTTCGAGGGCGACCGCGTCGAGGCCGGCCAGGTCATCGCCGACGGCCCGTGCACCGACGAGGGCGAGATGGCGCTCGGGCGCAACCTGCTCGTGGCGTTCATGCCGTGGGAGGGGCACAACTACGAGGACGCGATCATCCTGTCGCAGCGCCTCGTGCAGCAGGACGTGCTCACCTCGATCCACATCGAGGAGCACGAGGTCGACGCCCGCGACACCAAGCTGGGTCCGGAGGAGATCACCCGCGACATCCCGAACGTCAGCGAGGAAATGCTCGCCGACCTCGACGAGCGTGGCATCATCCGGATCGGCGCGGAGGTCGTGCCCGGCGACATCCTGGTCGGCAAGGTCACGCCCAAGGGCGAGACCGAGCTGACCCCTGAGGAGCGGCTGCTTCGCGCGATCTTCGGTGAGAAGGCGCGTGAGGTCCGGGACACCTCGCTGAAGGTGCCGCACGGCGAGACCGGCACGGTCATCGGCGTCCGCACCTTCTCCCGCGAGGACGGCGACGAGCTGCCCCCGGGCGTCAACGAGCTGGTCCGCGTCTACGTGGCCCAGAAGCGCAAGATCCAGGACGGTGACAAGCTCGCGGGCCGCCACGGCAACAAGGGCGTCATCTCCAAGATCCTGCCGGTCGAGGACATGCCGTTCCTGGAGGACGGCACGCCGGTCGACATCGTGCTCAACCCGCTGGGTGTGCCGAGCCGGATGAACATCGGCCAGGTCCTGGAGACCCACCTCGGGTGGGTGGCCAAGACCGGCTGGAAGATCGAGGGCGAGGACGCCGAGTGGAAGCGGGCGCTCCAGTCGATCGGCGCCGACACGTCGGAGCCGGACACCAACGTGGCGACGCCGGTCTTCGACGGCGCCAAGGAGGCGGAGATCAGCGGCCTGCTGGCCAGCTCCCTGCCCAACCGTGACGGCGTTCAGCTCGTCGGCGGTTCGGGCAAGGCCCAGCTGTTCGACGGCCGCTCCGGTGAGCCGCTGCCGGACCCGATCGCGGTCGGCTACATCTACATCCTGAAGCTCAACCACCTGGTCGACGACAAGATCCACGCTCGCTCGACCGGCCCGTACTCGATGATCACGCAGCAGCCGCTGGGTGGTAAGGCGCAGTTCGGTGGTCAGCGCTTCGGTGAGATGGAGTGCTGGGCGATGCAGGCGTACGGCGCGGCATACGCCCTCCAGGAGCTGCTCACGATCAAGTCCGACGACGTGCTCGGCCGCGTGAAGGTCTACGAGGCCATCGTCAAGGGCGAAAACATCCCCGAGCCCGGCATCCCGGAGTCGTTCAAGGTGCTCCTCAAGGAGCTCCAGTCGCTGTGCCTCAACGTCGAGGTGCTGAGCAGCGACGGCGTGGCGCTGGAGATGCGGGAGACCGACGACGAGGTCTTCCGGGCCGCGGAGGAGCTGGGCATCGACCTGTCTCGGCGTGAGCCAAGCAGCGTCGAGGAAGTCTGAGGTGGCGGGTCGGGGGTGACACCTCACCCCCGACCCACCCCATGAGCTGGCAAGAGATACGACACGACTCGAGGGACATAAATTGCTCGACGTCAACTTCTTCGACGAGTTGCGCATCGGCCTGGCGACAGCTGACGACATCCGCCAGTGGTCGCACGGCGAGGTGAAGAAGCCTGAGACGATCAACTACCGCACGCTCAAGCCGGAAAAGGACGGGCTCTTCTGCGAGAAGATCTTCGGTCCGCAGCGGGACTGGGAGTGCTACTGCGGCAAGTACAAGCGGGTCCGCTTCAAGGGCATCATCTGTGAGCGCTGCGGCGTCGAGGTGACCCGCTCGAAGGTCCGCCGTGAGCGGATGGGCCACATCGAGCTGGCCGCCTCGGTCACCCACATCTGGTACTTCAAGGGTGTGCCGAGCCGCCTGGGCTACCTGCTCGACCTGGCGCCCAAGGACCTCGAAAAGATCATCTACTTCGCGTCGTACGTGGTGACCGGGGTGGACACCGAGGCCCGCCACCGCGACATGTCGACGATCGAAAACGAGATCCTCGCCGAGAAGCGGCAGTCGGAAAACAGCCGCGACTCGGAGATCGAAAAGCGCGCCGCCAAGCTCGAGGCCGACCTGGCCGAGCTCGAGGCGGAGGGTGCCAAGGCCGACGTGCGGCGCAAGGTCAAGGAGTCCGGCGAGCGCGAGATGCGCCAGATCCGCGACCGGGCGCAGCGCGAGATCGACCGGCTCGACGAGGTGCTCGACACGTTCCGCAAGCTGGAGCCCAAGCAGCTGGTCACCGACGAGCTGCTCTACCGGGAGCTGCGCGACCGGTTCGGCGAGTACTTCAACGGCGGCATGGGCGCCGAGGCGATCAAGGCCCTGCTGGAAAACATGGACCTGGACGCCGAGGCGGAAAACCTGCGCGAGGTCATCCGGTCCGGCAAGGGCCAGCGGAAGATCCGGGCGCTCAAGCGGCTCAAGGTCGTGGCGGCGTTCCTCAACACCCGCAACTCGCCGCTCGGTATGGTGCTCGACTGCGTTCCGGTGATCCCGCCGGACCTGCGTCCGATGGTGCAGCTCGACGGTGGCCGCTTCGCGACCTCCGACCTCAACGACCTGTACCGCCGCGTGATCAACCGCAACAACCGGCTCAAGCGCCTGATCGACCTGGGCGCGCCCGAGATCATCGTCAACAACGAGAAGCGGATGCTGCAGGAGGCCGTCGACGCGCTGTTCGACAACGGCCGCCGCGGCCGTCCGGTCACCGGTCCGGGCAACCGGCCGCTGAAGTCGCTGTCCGACATGCTCAAGGGCAAGCAGGGCCGCTTCCGGCAAAACCTGCTCGGCAAGCGCGTCGACTACTCCGGCCGTTCCGTGATCGTCGTCGGCCCGCAGCTGAAGCTGCACCAGTGCGGCCTGCCCAAGCAGATGGCGCTGGAGCTCTTCAAGCCGTTCGTGATGAAGCGCCTGGTCGATCTCAACCACGCGCAAAACATCAAGTCCGCCAAGCGGATGGTCGAGCGGCAGCGGCCGGTCGTGTGGGACGTCCTGGAGGAGGTCATCGGCGAGCACCCGGTGCTGCTCAACCGGGCGCCGACGCTGCACCGCCTGGGCATCCAGGCCTTCGAGCCGCAGCTGGTCGAGGGCAAGGCGATCCAGATCCACCCGCTCGTCTGCACCGCGTTCAACGCGGACTTCGACGGTGACCAGATGGCGGTGCACGTGCCGCTGTCCGCCGAGGCCCAGGCCGAGGCGCGGATCCTGATGCTGTCGTCCAACAACATCCTCAAGCCGGCCGACGGCAAGCCGGTGACCATGCCGACCCAGGACATGGTCATCGGGCTGTACCACCTGACCCACCTCACGCCGGAGGCGCAGGGTGTGGGCCGGGAGTTCAGCTCGGACGCCGAGGCGCGGATGGCCTTCGACAACGGCGAGCTCGACCTGCAGGCGCCGATCAAGGTACGGCTGCGCGACGTCGTCGAGGTCGACAACGGTGCCGGCCAGCCCAAGTGGACCGCTCCCGAGGAGTGGACGCCGGGCGAGCCGCTCATCGTCGAGACCACGCTGGGCCGGGCGCTCTTCAACGAGACCCTGCCCAAGGGCTACCGGTACGTGAACTACGAGATCCGCAAGGGTCAGCTCTCGGCGATCGTCAACGACCTCGCCGAGCGGTTCCCGAAGGTCGCCCTCGCCGCCACGCTCGACGCGCTCAAGGAGGCCGGTTTCCACTGGGCCACCTGGTCCGGCGTGACGATCGGCATGGAGGACGTCATCGCGCCGCCGCGCAAGCCGGAGATCATGGAGCGGTACGAGAAGGAAGCCGACCGGATCGACAAGCAGTACCAGCGTGGTCTGATGACGGCCGAGGAGCGCCGCGGCGAGCTCATCGAGATCTGGACCAAGGCCACCAACGAGGTGGCCAAGGAGATGGAGACCTCGCTGCCGCAGGAAAACCCGCTGTGGAAGATGATCAACTCGGGTGCCCGCGGTAACCTGCTCCAGCTCCGCCAGATCGCGGCGATCCGTGGCCTGGTGGCCAACCCCAAGGGTGAGATCATCCCGCGGCCGATCAAGTCCAGCTACCGCGAGGGCCTCTCCGTGGTGGAGTACTTCATCTCCACCCACGGTGCCCGCAAGGGTCTGGCCGACACCGCGCTGCGTACCGCCGACTCGGGTTACCTGACCCGGCGTCTGGTGGACGTGTCGCAGGACGTGATCATCCGCGAGGAGGACTGCGGCACCGACCGCGCGATCCCGATGGCGGTAGGCGAGACGATCAACGGCCAGCTCGTGGTGCACGAGCACGCCGAGACCGGTGTGCACGCCCGCACCCTGGCCGACGACGTCAAGGGTGCCGACGGCACGGTGGTCGCCGAGCGGGGCACCGACCTCAACTCGATCGTCGTCGACAAGCTGGTCGCGGCCGGCGTCGAGACGGTCCGCGTCCGCAGCGTGCTCACCTGCGAGTCCAAGCTGGGCGTCTGCGCGGCCTGCTACGGCCGTTCGCTGCCGACCGGCAAGACCGTGGACGTCGGCGAGGCGGTCGGCATCATCGCCGCCCAGTCGATCGGTGAGCCCGGCACCCAGCTGACGATGCGTACGTTCCACACCGGTGGTGTCGCCGGTGAGGACATCACGCAGGGTCTGCCGCGTGTGCAGGAGATCTTCGAGGCGCGCGTGCCCAAGGGCAAGGCGCCGATCGCCGACACGCCTGGCCGGATCCGGATCGAGGACGGCGAGCGTTCGCGGAAGATCATCATCGTTCCCGACGACGGGAGCGACGAGATCGTCCACGACAAGATCTCCAAGCGCGTGCGCCTGCGCGCGCACGACGGAGACCACGTCGAGGTCGGCGAAAAGCTCACCGAGGGCACGATCGACCCGCACGAGCTCCTGCGGATCCTCGGCCCGCGCGCGGTGCAGGTCCACCTGACCCAGGAGGTCCAGGAGGTCTACCGCTCGCAGGGTGTGCTCATCCACGACAAGCACATCGAGATCATCATTCGGCAGATGCTGAAGCGGGTCACGGTGATCGACTCGGGTTCCACCGAGTTCCTGCCGGGTGTGCTGGTCGACCGGGCCGTCTTCGAGTCGGAAAACCGCCGGCTCGTGTCGGAGGGTGGCGAGCCCGCCGCCGGTCGTCCGGTGCTCATGGGTATCACCAAGGCCTCGCTGGCGACCGACTCCTGGCTCTCGGCGGCCTCCTTCCAGGAGACCACCCGGGTGCTGACCGACGCGGCGATCAACGCGCGCAGCGACTCGCTGATCGGCCTCAAGGAGAACGTCATCATCGGCAAGCTCATCCCGGCCGGTACCGGCATCAGCAGGTACCGCAACATCCGGGTGGAGCCCACCGAGGAGGCGAAGGCCAAGGTGTACTCGATGACCGGCTACCCCGAGACCGACTACGGATTCGGGCCGGCCAGCGGGCAGGCCGTGCCGCTGGACGACTTCGACTTCGGGTCTTACCGGTAAGTCCTGGTCCGTCGCGAAGCGCCCCGCACACCACGTGCGGGGCGCTTCCGGTTTGTAGGCTGGTTGCGTGACCACTTCGCCGGCCGCCCTGCGCCATCCGCTCGACCCCGAGCCGGTGCGCTCCACCAAGGCCGGCACGGTGTTTGCCCTGGGGCTGGTCGCGCTGGTCACCGGCCCGTTCGTGGGTGGACTGGTGCCGGCCACGATCGCGATCGCACTGGCCGGGCAGGCGCGCCGCGAGGCGTTCCGGTCGGGGGGTTATCTGACCGGCTCGGCCTGGCTGCGCCGCGGTGAAAAGCTGGCCTGGGTCGGCGTCGCGCTGGCCGCCACGTCGCTGGTCGTCGCGGTGGTGATCGGCGTCGTCGACTTCGCCGGCCAGCCGGCGGGGCACGACTTCGCACCCGGGATCGACTAGCGTGGCGGTGTTTCCGGCGGCCGGGGCCATGAGGCGGGCCCGCGTGGCGCTGCCCGTCGAGACCGGCGGGGTGGAAGGCGAGGGGGCGCAGTGACGGACGAGGTGCCGCGGCCGGCGCGGCCCGAGGATCCGCCCGCCCCGGCCGGTGAGCCCGGGGCCTCGCCCCTCGGCGAGGCCGACTCCGCGCTGGGCGCGGCCGGGCGGCCGATGGGGGAGGCCGGGCGCCCGATCGGGGCTGCGGGCCTGTGGCGGTCCGAGCCGGCGGAGGGCGTCGCGGACCCGCAGCCGGGGGAGCGTTCGGGGGCGGGGAACGAGCCGTCCGGGGGAGCGGCCGACTCCACCGGCCCGCGACGGGAGACGCCGCCGGGAGCGGCGGAGCGAGCGCCGGCAGACGACGTCGCCAGCCCGCCGCAGGCCGGGCCGTCTAGTGAGCCGCAGGACACGCCGGGTTGGCGGCCCGCCGACGAGGCGGCGCCGAGCGCCGCGCCCGAGGCGACGCCCCAGCCACCCGAGCCAGCGGCACCACATCCAGGCCCGTCCTTCAACGGCCCCGCGCCGGAGGCCACCCCCGCGCCGGAGGCCGGCCCCGCGCCGGAAGCCACCCCCGTGCCGGAAGCCGCCCCAACACCGGAATCCGGCCCCGCGCCGGAAGCCGCCGCACCGCCAGGAGCCGCCGCACCGCCGGGAGGTGGCCCAGCGCCGGGAGCGGCCCTGCCGCTGGGAGGTGGCCCAGCGCCGGGAGTGCTGCCGCCGGGAGGCGTGCCGCTGCCAGGAGCGGTCGTGCCGGGGGCCCTGCCACCGCCCGGAGTTGTCCTGCCACATGGTGTCGCCCCGCCGGGAGCGGCCTCATCGCGGCCCGGAGCCGCGCCATGGTCGCCGGGCGCCGCCCACTGGCCGGCGGGAGCCGCGCCGGGCGCTGTCCCGCCGCCGGGGAGATGGCCGGCGGGCTGGCCGCCCGGTGCGCGCCCCGCCCCGATGCCGCAGCCGGCCGGGGCCGCGGCGGCGTCCTGGGGGCGGACCCCAGGGGTACAGCCACCGCCGCGCGAGGCGTGGCTGGCGCCGCAGCGGGTGGAGGCGATCCCGGGCACCAACTTCGCGGTCATTCACCTCGATGTGCCGCCGGCGACGTCCGGACTGGCCATCGGTTCGCTGGTGGCGGGAATTGGTTCGATCGCCGTGTCGTTGGTGGTGTGGTGCTTCGGCCTCGTCGGCGCCTCGGCTGGCTGGGGCGCGTGGGTCGCTGGCGCGTTCGCCATGATCGCTGTGCTCGCCGGGGGCGCCGGCGTCGTGCTGGGGGTGCTCGGCATGCGGCAGATCCGGCGGGCGGTCGCCGGGATCCGGTTCACCGGTCGTGGTGTGGCCATCTCCGGCCTGGTCTGCGGCGCGGTCGGGCTGGGGCTCACGCTGCTCGGCCTCGGGCTTTCCCTGCTGATCCAGGTGAGCGTCTAGCGCGGCGGCCACCAACCTTCTGCCGGCTTTCGCCGGCGCCGGGTGACCGGTGGCCGGTGGCCGCCGGTGAACGTCAGCGGCCACCGCGGTAGGCAGGAGTAGTCCCGCGGGAGAGCGGGTACACTGGAGCACTGGAGTGGTTCGCCGCGGGTGAGAAGGCAAAGACGGGTCCCCCGTTTTGACCTGTGCGCTCACGGTGGGTACTCTTTCCCCTCGTGCCCGGGCGTGCCCGGGCAATCCGTGCGTGCGCCATCATGGTGGGCCGCGACACGGGCAACGAGACAAACGCGGTGCACGTGCCAGCGCGCGCCGCAACCGTGTGCCGGACGACACGCCCGACCGCGGGTGCCGGGAGGACTAGGGCCACCCGGCGACAACGCCAGGTCGGCCGCGGCCGGCCGGCGAAGAGGTACGGCACACAGACAAAGGCACGCACGACAGGAAGAGGGAGCGGAGAAACCCGGTGCCCACGATCCAGCAGTTGGTCCGCAAGGGCCGGCAGGCCAAGACGAGCAAGACCAAGACCCCGGCGCTGAAGGGGAGCCCCCAGCGGCGCGGAGTGTGCACCCGCGTGTACACCACCACCCCCAAGAAGCCGAACTCGGCGCTGCGCAAGGTCGCTCGTGTGAAGCTGAGCAGCCAGATCGAGGTCACCGCCTACATCCCCGGTGTCGGCCACAACCTGCAGGAGCACTCGATCGTGCTCGTGCGTGGCGGCCGGGTGAAGGACCTCCCCGGCGTGCGCTACAAGATCGTCCGCGGTTCGCTGGACACCCAGGGCGTCCGCAACCGCAAGCAGGCGCGCAGCCGCTACGGCGCGAAGAAGGAGAAGAGCTGACATGCCGCGTAAGGGCCCCGCGCCGCGCCGGCCGCTGATCGCCGACCCGGTGTACAACTCCCCGCTGGTCACGCAGCTGGTCAACAAGATCCTGATGCGCGGCAAGCGCCAGCTCGCCGAGCGTGTCGTGTACGGCGCCCTGGAGGGCTGCCGGGAGAAGACCGGCACCGACCCGGTCGTGACTCTCAAGCGCGCGATGGACAACGTCAAGCCGACCCTCGAGGTCCGCAGCCGCCGTGTCGGTGGCGCGACCTACCAGGTGCCGGTCGAGGTGCGCCCGTCCCGGGCGACCACCCTGGGCCTGCGCTGGCTGGTGCAGTACTCGAAGGCCCGGCGGGAGAAGACCATGATCGAGCGGCTGCAAAACGAGCTGCTCGACGCGAGCAACGGCCTCGGCGCCTCGGTGAAGCGGCGCGAGGACACCCACAAGATGGCGGAGTCCAACAAGGCCTTCGCCCACTACCGCTGGTAACGACCCTTTTCGGCCGTAGCATCGCGCGAGGCCGCAACAGGGCCGAGAGCCTGCGGAGGCCGAAAATTGGTCGCACGACCAGCACCCGACGAGACGACGAAGTAGGGATTACCGTGGCTGCCGCCGACAACGCGCTCGCCAAGCTCCGCAACATCGGCATCATGGCGCACATCGATGCCGGTAAGACAACCACGACCGAACGGATCCTGTTCTACACCGGCATCACGTACAAGATCGGCGAGGTCCACGAGGGCGCCGCCGTCATGGACTGGATGGAGCAGGAGCAGGAGCGCGGTATCACCATCACCTCCGCCGCCACCAAGTGCGAGTGGAAGGACCACACCATCCAGATCATCGACACGCCCGGCCACGTCGACTTCACGGTCGAGGTCGAGCGGTCGCTGCGCGTCCTGGACGGTGCCGTCGCCGTGTACGACGGTGTGGCCGGTGTCGAGCCGCAGACCGAAAACGTCTGGCGTCAGGCGGACAAGTACCGAGTACCGCGGATGTGCTTCGTCAACAAGCTCGACCGCACGGGCGCGGACTTCTTCCGCTGCGTGCAGATGATGATCGACCGGCTCAACGCCACCCCGCTCGTCCTGCAGATCCCGATCGGCCTCGAAGGCGACCACATCGGCGTCGTCGACCTGATCGGGATGCGCGCGCTCACCTGGCGCGGCGAGACGCAGAAGGGCGAGGACTACGCGATCGAGGAGATCCCGGCCGACCTCGCCGACCAGGCCGCCGAGTGGCGCGAGAAGCTCATCGAGACGCTCGCGGACGTCGACGACACGGTGATGGAGAAGTACCTCGAGGGCGAGGAGCTCTCCGTCGAGGAGATCAAGGCCGGCATCCGCAAGGCCACCATCGCCTCGAAGGCCAACCCGGTGCTCTGCGGCTCGGCGTTCAAGAACAAGGGCATCCAGCCCATGCTCGACGCCGTCGTCGACTACCTGCCGTCGCCGCTGGACATCCCGGCGATCGAGGGCACGGCGACCGACGGCGAGACGCCGCTGCAGCGCAAGCCCTCGGTGACCGAGCCCTTCTCCGCGCTGGCCTTCAAGATCCAGACGGACAAGCACCTCGGCAAGCTGACCTACGTGCGGGTCTACTCCGGCAAGCTCGAGTCCGGTTCCCAGGTGATCAACTCCACCAAGGACCGCAAGGAGCGGATCGGCAAGATCTACCAGATGCACGCCAACAAGCGCGAAGAGCGTGCCAGCGCGCAGGCCGGCGACATCATCGCGGTGCAGGGTCTCAAGCAGACCACCACCGGCGACACGCTGTGCGACCCGGCCAACCCGGTGATCCTGGAGTCGATGACGTTCCCGGAGCCGGTCATCCAGGTCGCCATCGAGCCGAAGACCAAGGCTGACCAGGAGAAGCTGGGCACCGCGATCCAGCGCCTGGCCGAGGAGGACCCGACCTTCCGCGTCGCCAACGACGAGGAGACCGGTCAGACGGTCATCTCCGGCATGGGCGAGCTGCACCTCGACATCCTGGTCGACCGCATGCGCCGGGAGTTCAACGTCGAGGCCAACATCGGCAAGCCGCAGGTGGCGTACCGCGAGACCATCCGCCGCAAGGTGGAGAAGGTCGAGTACACGCACAAGAAGCAGACCGGTGGTTCCGGCCAGTACGCCAGCGTCATCGTCAGCCTCGAGCCGCTGCCGCTGGACAACGACTCCCCGACGTACGAGTTCCAGAACTCGGTGACCGGTGGCCGTATCCCGAAGGAGTTCATCCCTTCGGTGGACGCCGGTGCGCAGGACGCCATGCAGTACGGCGTGCTGGCGGGCTACCCGCTGGTGGGTCTCAAGCTGACGCTGTTGGACGGGAAGTACCACGAGGTCGACTCGTCCGAGATGGCGTTCAAGATCGCTGGCTCGATGGTGCTCAAGGAGGCCGCCCGTAAGGCCGACCCGGCGCTGCTCGAGCCGATGATGGCCGTTGAGGTCACCACTCCCGAGGAGAACATGGGTGACGTCATCGGCGACCTCAACTCCCGCCGGGGCATCATCCAGGCGATGGAGGAGCGCGGGGGTGCCCGCGTCGTCCGCGCCCTGGTTCCCCTGTCGGAGATGTTCGGCTATGTCGGCGACCTGCGGTCGAAGACCCAGGGCCGGGCGAGCTACAGCATGCAGTTCGACTCCTACGCCGAGGTGCCCGCCAACGTCGCCAAGGAAATCATCGCGAAAGCCACGGGCGAGTGAACGCCGCAGGGAGCGCTAGCGACCGAGGAGCACGAGTTCGTGGCCGAGCCGAGGCTGGCTCAGCCGAGGCGACGGGCGAGTAGTCGGACCGCACCAGACCGGGCCTGATGGCCGCACAGTTGCAAGACCAAGCGTACGAACCAAGAAGTCCACAGGAGGACACCAGTGGCGAAGGCGAAGTTCGAGCGGACTAAGCCGCACGTCAACATCGGCACCATTGGTCACATCGACCACGGTAAGACGACGCTGACCGCGGCCATCACCAAGGTCCTGCACGACAAGATGCCCGACCTGAACCCGTACACGCCGTTCGACGAGATCGACAAGGCGCCGGAGGAGAAGGCCCGCGGTATCACCATCTCGATCGCGCACGTCGAGTACCAGACCGAGGCGCGGCACTACGCCCACGTCGACTGTCCTGGTCACGCCGACTACATCAAGAACATGATCACCGGTGCCGCCCAGATGGACGGCGCGATCCTGGTGGTCGCCGCGACCGACGGTCCGATGCCGCAGACCCGCGAGCACGTGCTCCTGGCCCGCCAGGTCGGCGTGCCGTACATCGTCGTGGCGCTCAACAAGAGCGACATGGTCGACGACGAGGAGCTGCTCGAGCTCGTCGAGCTCGAGGTCCGCGAGCTGCTCTCGGCCCAGGAGTACCCGGGCGACGACCTGCCGGTCGTGCGCGTCTCGGCGCTCCGCGCGCTCGAGGGCGACCCGGAGTGGACCGACAAGCTCATGGAGCTGATGAACGCGGTCGACACCGCGATCCCGCAGCCCGAGCGTGAGATCGAGAAGCCGTTCCTCATGCCGATCGAGGACGTCTTCACGATCACCGGCCGCGGCACCGTGGTGACCGGTCGCGCCGAGCGCGGCGTGCTCAAGCCGAACGAGGAGGTGGAGATCGTCGGTATCCGCGAGAAGTCGCAGAAGACGGTCTGCACCGGTATCGAGATGTTCCGCAAGCTGCTCGACGAGGCCCGCGCGGGCGAGAACGTCGGCCTGCTGCTGCGCGGCATCAAGCGCGAGGACGTCGAGCGCGGCATGGTGGTCGTGAAGCCCGGCACCACGACTCCGCACACGGAGTTCGAGGGTCAGGTCTACATCCTCTCCAAGGAGGAGGGTGGCCGGCACACCCCGTTCTTCCAGAACTACCGGCCGCAGTTCTACTTCCGCACCACGGACGTCACCGGCGTCGTCACGCTGCCCGAGGGCACCGAGATGGTCATGCCCGGCGACAACACCGCCATGTCGGTCAAGCTGATCCAGCCGATCGCCATGGAGCAGGGCCTGCGCTTCGCCATCCGCGAGGGTGGCCGCACCGTCGGTGCGGGCCAGGTCACCAAGATCATCAAGTGAACTGAGTAACCCCGATTAGACCTGCCGTGCGGTAGTACGGCATACTAGTCAGGTTGCGCTTTGTGGGGTGGCTGGCTGCCCAGGCGGCCAGCCACTTCCGCGCGGTGGCCGGGGGTGTGTTGACACGCCCGGTGCCTTGACCCCCGCAACCAACCAGGATCGGCCCCAGGGTTTGGGGCGGAGCCTGGCCCGTAGGCGCGACACGCCCGACCGCGGGGGTCGGCCAAGGGATGGACAGCCATCCGCAACACAGCGGCATCGCGAGAGAAGGAAACGAAGCCACCATGGCGGGACAGAAGATCCGCATCCGGCTCAAGGCCTATGACCACGAGGTCGTCGACTCCTCGGCTCGGAAGATCGTGGAGACGGTGACCCGTACCGGTGCTCAGGTCGCGGGCCCGGTGCCGCTGCCGACCGAGATCAACCGCTACTGCGTGATCCGGTCGCCGCACAAGTACAAGGACTCGCGCGAGCACTTCGAGATGCGCACGCACAAGCGTCTGATCGACATCATCGACCCGACCCCCAAGACGGTCGACTCGCTCATGCGCCTCGACCTGCCGGCTGGCGTCGACATCGAGATCAAGCTGTAGGGACTGCGAACTCATGGACAGGCAAGTGAAGGGCATCCTGGGCGCCAAGCTCGGCATGACCCAGGTCTGGGACAACAACAGGGTTGTCCCGGTG
This sequence comes from Phytohabitans maris, assembly GCF_031085175.1. Lineage (GTDB taxonomy): Bacteria > Actinomycetota > Actinomycetes > Mycobacteriales > Micromonosporaceae > Phytohabitans > Phytohabitans maris. The sequence continues at coordinate 159,894 of NZ_JAVHUY010000002.1, read as the reverse complement.
ACCGTGGTGCAGGCCGGCCCGTGCGTCGTGACCCAGGTGCGGACCGCCGACAAGGACGGGTACGCCGCGGTGCAGCTGGCGTTCGGCGCCGTCGACCCGCGCAAGGTCAACAAGCCGCGCACCGGTCACTTCGAGAAGGCCGGCACCGCGCCGCGGCGCCACATCGTCGAGCTGCGCACGACCGACGCGAGTGAGTACGAGCTCGGCCAGGAGGTCACCGTCGAGGCGTTCGAGGCGGGCACCGCCATCGACGTCACCGGCAAGACCAAGGGCAAGGGCTTCGCCGGCGTCATGAAGCGGCACGGCTTCCACGGCCTGCGCGCCAGCCACGGTGTCGAGCGCAAGCACCGCTCGCCCGGCTCGATCGGCGCCTGCGCGACCCCCGGTCGCGTCTTCAAGGGCGTCCGGATGGCCGGTCGCATGGGCGGCGTGCGCTACACCGTGCAAAACCTCACGGTGCAGGCGATCGACCCGGAAAACAACCTGCTGCTGGTGAAGGGCGCGATCCCCGGCCCGGCCGGCGCGCTCGTGCTGGTCCGCACCGCGGCCAAGGCGAAGTCGAAGGGCGGTGCCGCGAAGTGACCACGGTTGGCGTACTGACCCCCGAGGGCACGACGGCCGGCACGGTCGAGCTGCCCGCCGAGGTGTTCGACGTACAGGCGAACATCCCGCTGATGCACCAGGTCGTGGTGGCCCAGCTCGCGGCCGCCCGCCAAGGCACGCACAAGGCCAAGACCCGCGGCGAGGTCGCCGGCGGCGGCAAGAAGCCCTACAAGCAGAAGGGCACCGGCCGCGCCCGCCAGGGCTCGATCCGCGCGCCGCAGTTCACCGGCGGTGGCGTGGTGCACGGCCCGGTGCCGCGCGACTACAGCCAGCGGACCCCGAAGAAGATGAAGGTCGCCGCGCTGCGTGGCGCCCTCTCCGACCGGGCCCGCGAGGGTCGCCTGCACGTCGTCGAGGCGTTCGTCACCGGCGAGACGCCGTCGACGAAGGCCGCGCTCAAGACGTTGCGCGCCGCGACCGAGCGCAAGCGCGTACTGGTCGTGCTCACCGCCGACGACGAGCTCAACTGGCTGTCGCTGCGCAACCTCGGCGGCCAGGGCGTGCATCTCATCGAGGCCGGCCAGCTCAACACGTACGACGTGCTGGTCGCCGACGACGTCGTGTTCACCAAGGACGCGCTCGCCGAGTTCCTGGGCGGGACGCCGGCGGACGAGACGGAGGCCGACAAGTGACCACCATCCCGGATCCGCGCGACATCATCATCGCGCCGGTCGTGTCCGAGAAGAGCTACAGCGTTCTGGACCAGAACTGGTACACGTTCCTGGTCCGGCCGGACGCCAACAAGACCCAGATCAAGATCGCTATCCAGCAGATCTTCAACGTCCGCGTGCTGACGGTCAACACCGCCAACCGCGAGGGCAAGCGCAAGCGCACCCGCACCGGCTGGGGGCAGCGCAAGGCCACCAAGCGGGCGCTGGTGAAGCTGGCTGACGGTGACCGCATCGAGGCCTTCGGCGGCCCGGTCAGCTGAGGGGTTGTTTAAATCATGCCGATTCGTAAGTACAAGCCGACGTCGCCGGGCCGCCGTGGCTCCAGCGTCGCCGACTTCGCCGAGATCACCCGGTCGACGCCGGAGAAGTCGCTTCTGGTGCCGCTGCCCAAGAAGGGCGGCCGCAACGCGAGTGGAAAGATCACCACTCGTCACCAGGGCGGCGGGCACAAGCGCCAGTACCGGCTGATCGACTTCAAGCGGGTCGACAAGGACGGCGTACCGGCGAAGGTCGCGCACATCGAGTACGACCCCAACCGCACCGCGCGCATCGCGCTGCTGCACTACGCCGACGGCGAGAAGCGCTACATCGTCGCGCCGAAGGACCTCAAGCAGGGCGACCGGGTCGAGTCCGGCCCGGGTGCCGACATCAAGCCGGGCAACAACCTGCCGCTACGCAACATCCCGGTGGGTACCCAGATCCACTGCGTGGAGCTGCGCCCGGGCGGCGGCGCCAAGCTGGCCCGCTCGGCCGGCGTCGGCATCCAGCTGCTCGGCCGCGAGGGCGCGTACGCGACGCTCCGGATGCCCTCGGGTGAGATCCGCCGCGTCGACGTGCGCTGCCGCGCCACCGTCGGCGAGATCGGCAACGCCGACCAGTCCAACATCAACTGGGGTAAGGCCGGCCGGATGCGGTGGAAGGGCAAGCGCCCGACCGTCCGCGGTGTCGCGATGAACCCGGTCGACCACCCGCACGGTGGTGGTGAGGGTAAGACCTCCGGTGGTCGCCACCCGGTCAACCCCCAGGGCAAGCCGGAGGGTCGCACCCGCCGCAAGGGTCTGCCGAGCGACCGGCTGATCGTTCGCCGTCGTTACGCCAACCGGAAGCGGGGTTAGTTCCCCATGCGAGCGCGAGGAGTGAGCGGCGCGGACCGTGCCGCTCCGACGCTGAGCGAGGGCGCGAGCCCCGCAGTCGTGAGCGAGAGGTAAGCAATGCCACGCAGTCTCAAGAAGGGCCCCTTCGTCGACGACCACCTGGTGAAGAAGGTGGAGGCACAAAACGACAAGGGCTCCAAGAACGTCATCAAGACCTGGTCGCGGCGTTCGACGATCATCCCCGAGATGCTCGGGCACACGATCGCGGTGCACGACGGTCGCAAGCACGTCCCGGTGTTCATCACCGAGGCGATGGTCGGGCACAAGCTCGGCGAGTTCGCGCTGACCCGCACGTTCAAGGGTCACGAGAAGGACGACCGCAAGAGCCGGCGCCGGTAAAGCGGCAGGACTACGGATAAAGGATCAAGGGGTTACAGCGATGCCAGTTAAGGGCGACGCTCCGGCGCTTCCGGGCGCGCGGGCGGTTGCGCGTCACGTGCGCATCTCGCCGACGAAGGCGCGCCGTGTGGTCAACCTCGTCCGCGGTCTGCCCGCGCAGGAGGCGCTCACGGTGCTGAAGTTCGCGCCGCAGGCGGCCAGCGAGCAGGTCTACAAGGTGCTGGCCAGCGCGATCGCGAACGCCGAGAACAACGAGCGGCTGGACCCCGACGCGCTGCTCGTCAGCGAGGCGTACGTCGACGAGGGGCCGACGCTCAAGCGGTTCCAGCCGCGGGCGCAGGGCCGGGCGTACCGGATCCGCAAGCGCACCTGCCACATCACCGTCGCGGTGGAGGCGGTCGCGCCGGCGGCTCCGCGCAAGGCCGCGGCCAAGAAGGCAGCGCCCGCGAAGAAGGCGGCCGCGCCGGCTGAGACGAAGGCGGAGACGACCGCCGAGGAAGGGACCGAGTAATGGGTCAGAAGGTTCACCCGCACGGGTTCCGGCTCGGCATCTCCACCGACTGGAAGTCCCGCTGGTACGCGGACAAGCTCTACAAGGACTACATCGCCGAGGACGTGAAGATCCGGCGGATGATGTCCAAGGGCCTGGAGCGCGCCGGTATCTCCAAGGTGGACATCGAGCGCACCCGTGACCGGGTACGGGTCGACATCCACACCGCCCGGCCGGGCATCGTCATCGGCCGCAAGGGCGCGGAGGCCGACCGCATCCGCGGCGAGCTGGAAAAGCTCACCGGCAAGCAGGTGCAGCTCAACATCCTCGAGGTGAAGAGCCCCGAGTCGGACGCGCAGCTCGTCGCGCAGGGCGTGGCCGAGCAGCTGTCCAGCCGGGTCAGCTTCCGGCGGGCCATGCGCAAGGCGATGCAGTCCGCGATGAAGAACCCGATCGTGCGGGGCATCCGGGTGCAGGTCTCGGGCCGCCTGGGCGGCGCCGAGATGAGCCGTACGGAGTTCTACCGCGAGGGCCGGGTGCCGCTGCACACGCTGCGGGCCAACATCGAGTACGGCTTCTTCGAGGCGCGCACCACCTTCGGCCGGATCGGCGTGAAGGTGTGGATCTACAAGGGCGACGCCGTACCGGGTCGCGAGGCTCCGGCCGAGGCACCGCAGGGGCGCCCGCGCCGTGAGCGGGGCGACCGTCCCGAGCGCCCGCGCCGTGGCCGTTCCGGCTCGTCCGGTACGACCGCCGGCGGCACCGAGGCGGGCCGTGCCGCGGCCGCGGCGGCTGCCGAGCAGTCCGCTTCGGCGGCGCAGTCCGCACCCGTGGAGGCCGCGCCGGCCGCCACCGCCGCCGCCAGTGAGCAGCAGGAGGGCTGACACATGCTGATGCCGCGTAAGCCCCCGAAGGGCTTCCGCAAGCCGCACCACCCGTCCCGTTCCGGGGCGAGCAAGGGCGGTAACCGGGTCGTCTTCGGCGAGTTCGGTATCCAGGCACTGGAGCCCGCCTACGTGACCAACCGGCAGATCGAGGCGGCCCGTATCGCCATGACCCGCCACATCAAGCGTGGTGGCAAGGTGTGGATCACGGTCTTCCCGGACCAGGCTCTGACGAAGAAGCCGGCCGAAACCCGGATGGGTTCCGGTAAGGGTTCGCCGGAGTGGTGGATCGCCAACATCAAGCCGGGTCGGGTCCTGTTCGAGATGTCGTTCCCGAACGAGGCGATCGCGCGCGAGGCCATGCGCCGCGCGATCCACAAGCTCCCGATGAAGTGCCGCATTGTGACGCGCGAAGTGGGTGAGGTCTGATGGCAGCGGGCACCAAGGCTGCCGAGCTGCGCGAGCAGTCCGACGAGGAGCTGATCGCGAAGCTGCGGGAGGCCAAGGCGGAGCTGTTCAACCTCCGCGTGCAGAGCGCCACCGGGCAGCTGGACAACAACAAGCGCCTGCAGGTCATCCGCAAGGAGATCGCCCGGATTTACACGATCATGCGCGAGCGCGAGCTGGGGCTCTCGGCCGCGCCGACTGAGGTGATTGCGTCATGAGTGAAAATTCCGCTGCGGCGGAGACCACAGCCGCGCCTCGGGCCCGGCGCAAGGTCCGCGAGGGCCTGGTCGTCAGCGACAAGATGGACAAGACCGTCGTCGTCGAGGTCGAGGACCGGGTCAAGCACCCCCTGTACGGCAAGGTGCTGCGGCGCACCAGCAAGCTGAAGGCGCACGACGAGCAGAACTCGTGCGGCGTCGGCGACCGGGTGCTGCTGATGGAGACCCGCCCGCTGTCCGCCACCAAGCGCTGGCGGGTCGTGGAGATCCTCGAAAAGGCCAAGTAGCAAGTAGTAGCCGACCGTTCCGCCAAGCTCCGGCGGGCTCGCCGCCGGAGAACTGGCAGACATAGGAGATAGACGTGATTCAGCAGGAGTCGCGACTGCGCGTCGCCGACAACACGGGTGCCCGGGAGATCCTGTGCATCCGCGTGCTCGGCGGCTCGGGTCGGCGCTACGCCGGCATCGGCGACGTCATCGTGGCCACGGTCAAGGACGCGATCCCGGGCGCGGGTGTCAAGAAGGGCGACGTCGTCAAGGCGGTCGTCGTCCGTACCGCGAAGGAGAAGCGGCGGCCCGACGGGTCGTACATCCGCTTCGACGAGAACGCCGCTGTGATCATCAAGGACGGCGGTGACCCGCGTGGCACCCGCATCTTCGGCCCGGTGGGCCGCGAGCTGCGGGACAAGCGGTTCATGAAGATCATTTCGCTCGCACCGGAGGTGCTCTAACCGTGAAGGTTAAGAAGGGCGACACGGTCGAGGTCATCGCCGGTAAGGACAAGGGCGCCCGGGGCAAGGTCATTCAGGCCCTGCCGCGGGAGAACAAGGTCATCGTCGAGGGCGTCAACCGCGTCAAGAAGCACACCCGCATCCGTACGACCCAGCGTGGTGCCAAGACCGGCGGCATCGTCACCCAGGAGGCGGCGATCCACGTCTCGAACGTGATGGTCGTCGACGGGGACGGCAAGCCGACCCGTGTCGGCTACCGCTTCGACGACAACGGCCAGAAGGTCCGCGTCTCGCGCCGGACCGGTAAGGACCTGTGATGACTGCTCCGACCGAAACCAAGATCAGGCCGCGCCTCAAGGAGCGGTACCGCAGCGAGATCGTGGCGAAGCTGAAGGAACAGTTCAACTACGCCAACCCGATGCAGGTGCCGGGCCTCGTGAAGATCGTGGTCAACATGGGTGTCGGCGACGCCGCCCGCGACGCCAAGCTGATCGACGGCGCGGTCCGCGACCTCGCCACGATCACCGGGCAGAAGCCGCAGGTGCGCCGGGCGACCAAGTCGATCGCGCAGTTCAAGCTCCGCGAGGGCATGCCGATCGGCGCCAAGGTCACGCTTCGCGGCGACCGGATGTGGGAGTTCCTGGACCGGCTGCTGTCGATCGCGCTGCCGCGTATCCGTGACTTCCGCGGCCTCGACGCGCGCAAGCTCGACGGCAACGGCAACTACACGTTCGGGCTCACCGAGCAGTCGGTGTTCCACGAGATCGACCAGGACCGGATCGACCGGGTCCGGGGCATGGACATCACGGTGGTCACCACCGCGACGACCGATGACGAGGGCCGGGCGCTGTTGAAGCTCCTGGGCTTCCCGTTCAAGGAGAACTGACAACATGGCGAAGAAGGCCCTGATCCTCAAGGCCGCCAAGAAGCCAAAGTTCTCGGTGCGCGCGTACACCCGCTGCCAGCGGTGCGGGCGGCCGAAGGCGGTGTACCGCAAGTTCGGTCTCTGCCGCGTCTGCATCCGGGAGATGGCCCACCGCGGTGAGCTGCCCGGCGTGTCCAAGGCTTCTTGGTAACCAACTCTCTTCGCCGTAGGCCCGCGGGCGATGGCCCCGGGAACCCCGGCGAGAAAGGCTGATCTGAACCGATGACGATGACCGACCCGATCGCAGACATGCTGACGCGTCTGCGCAACGCCAACCAGGCGTACCACGACCGGGTGACGATGCCCTACTCGAAGATCAAGGCGAACATCGCCGAGGTCCTCAAGTCCGAGGGTTACATCTCTTCCTGGACGGTCGAGGAGCCCGAGGAGGGCGCCGTCGGCAAGCGACTGATCGTCGAGCTGAAGTACGGCACCAGCCGTGAGCGCAGCCTCGCCGGCATCCGGCGCGTGTCGAAGCCCGGCCTCCGGGTGTACGCCAAGTCGCCGGAGCTGCCGCGCGTGCTCGGCGGTCTGGGCGTGGCGATCATCTCGACGTCTCAGGGGCTGCTCACCGACCGGCAGGCCCGCAAGCGAGGGGTGGGCGGGGAAGTCCTCGCCTACGTCTGGTGACGGGAGATAAGTAGACATGTCGCGAATCGGACGTAAGTCGATCCCCGTTCCCACGGGTGTCGACGTCACCATCGACGGCCGTACCGTGCGGGTCAAGGGCCCGAAGGGCGAGCTGTCGCACACCCTCGCCGAGCCGATCACGGCCGAGCGGGGAGACGACGGCAACCTGCACGTCAACCGGCCCAACGACGAGCGCCGCGCCAAGGAGCTGCACGGCCTCTCCCGCACCCTGGTCGCCAACATGATCGTCGGCGTCACCGAGGGATACCGGAAGAGCCTGGAGATCAACGGCACCGGTTACCGCGTCACCGCCAAGGGCAAGGACCTGGAGTTCGCTCTCGGGTTCTCGCACCCGGTGCTGGTGCCGGCCCCGGCGGGCATCACCTTCACGGTGGAGCGCCCGACGCTCTTCCACGTCGCCGGGATCGACAAGCAGCAGGTCGGCGAGATCGCCGCCAACATCCGGAAGATCCGCCCGCCGGAGCCGTACAAGGGCAAGGGCATCAAGTACCAGGGCGAGGTCATCCGCCGTAAGGCTGGAAAGGCCGGTAAGAAGTGAGTGCGAGGAGCGTAGCGAAGCGGATCCCCGCAGTCACGAACGAAGGAGGAACACGGTGAGCGCCACTCTGCTCAAGCGCCGCCGCGGCGTGGCCGCGAAGCGCGCCGTCGGGCGGGCGCGCCGGCACTTCCGGGTCCGGAAGAACGTCTTCGGCTCCACCGAGCGCCCGCGCCTGGTGGTCACCCGCTCGCTGCGGCACATCACCGCCCAGATCGTCGACGACACGAAGGGCCACACCCTCGTGTCGGCGTCGACCCTCGACGCGTCGATCCGGGGTGGCGAGGGCGACAAGAGCGCCCTCGCCGGCAAGGTGGGCGCCCTGCTCGCCGACCGCGCCAAGGCCGCGGGTATCTCCAAGGTCGTCTTCGACCGCGGTGGCAACAAGTACGCCGGGCGCCTCGCGGCTCTGGCGACGGCCGCCCGCGAAGCCGGACTCGAGTTCTAGGAAGGAAAGACCAATGCCAGGTCAGCAGCGCCGAGGCGGCGGGTCCGGCGGCAGCGAGGGTGGCGGCCGTCGCGAAGGTCGCGGTCGCGGCCGCGGCGAAGGCAACGCGCCGGTCGAGAAGACCCCCCACCTCGAGCGGGTAGTCACGATCAACCGTGTCGCCAAGGTCGTCAAGGGCGGCCGTCGATTCAGCTTCACCGCGCTGGTCGTGGTGGGCGACGGCGACGGCACCGTCGGCGTCGGCTACGGCAAGGCCAAGGAGGTGCCCGCGGCGATCGCCAAGGGCGTCGAGGAGGCCAAGAAGCACTTCTTCAAGGTGCCACGGATCGCCGCCACCATCCCGCACCCGGTACAGGGTGAGGACGCCGCGGGCGTCGTGCTGCTCAAGCCGGCCTCCGCCGGTACCGGCGTCATCGCCGGCGGCCCGGTGCGCGCGGTGCTGGAGTGCGCGGGCATCCACGACGTGCTCTCCAAGAGCCTCGGGTCCTCCAACCCGATCAACATCGTGCACGCCACCGTCGCGGCCCTGAAGAGCCTGGAGGCTCCCGAGGCCGTCGCGTCGCGCCGCGGCCTGCCGGTCGAGGACGTCGCTCCCGCCGCCATGCTGGCGGCCCGGGCGGGGGTGACCGCGTAGTGGCACGCCTGAAGGTCACCCAGGTCCGGTCCGAGATCGGCGCGAAGAGCAACCAGCGTGACTCGCTGCGCTCGCTCGGGCTGAAGCGGATCAACGACGTGGTGGTCAAGGAAGACCGCCCGGAGATCCGGGGCATGATCTTCACCGTCAACCACCTGGTGAAGGTCGAGGAGGTCGAGTAATGACGATCAAGGTCCATCACCTCCGGCCGGCTCCCGGCGCCAAGACCGAAAAGACCCGAGTGGGTCGCGGCGAGGGCTCCAAGGGCAAGACCGCCGGTCGTGGTACGAAGGGTTCCAAGGCCCGCAAGAACATCTCGCCGGCGTTCGAGGGTGGTCAGATGCCCATCCACATGCGCCTGCCGAAGCTCAAGGGCTTCAAGAACCGGTTCAAGGTCGTCTTCCAGGTGGTCAACCTGGAACGGCTGGCCGAACTCTTCCCGAACGGTGGGGAGGTCGGTCCCATCGAGCTGGCCAACGCCGGCGCGGTCCGCAAGGGCCAGCTGGTGAAGGTGCTCGGCACGGGCGAACTTGGTGGCGTGAAGCTCCAGGTGTCGGCGCACGCGTTCAGCGCGTCGGCCAAGGAGAAGATCACCGCTGCCGGTGGCACGGTCACCGAGCTCTAGAACGAACTGTGGCGCCCGCCAGTTGCCTTCGCGACTGACGGGCGCCACGTCTAGTATCTGGCGTTTCGTCCCAGTTGTACATCGGGGTTCGCGCCGGCAATATAGTGAAGCGTGTATGTCCCCGGGCGCATCTGCCCGAACTCACACCGTACTGTTAGAGTCCGTTGCCAGTATGGATGTCGGGTGACCGCCCGACGCCCAACCCGTCCGCCACGACCCGGCGGCCGCCTCGCGCAGGAGGAAGACGTTGCTCTCCGCGTTTCTCAGTGCGTTCCGCACGCCTGATCTGCGCAAGAAGCTGCTGTTCACGATAGGTATCGTGGCGATTTACCGGTTGGGCGCGACACTGCCCAGCCCTGGTGTGTCGTACGGCAACGCCCAGCGGTGTATCGAGGCGATGGAGGAGGGCACGCCCGGCGTCTTCACGCTGCTCAACCTCTTCTCCGGTGGCGCGCTGCTCTCGCTCTCCGTCTTCGCGCTCGGCATCATGCCGTACATCACGGCGTCGATCATCCTCCAGCTGCTCACCGTGGTGATCCCGCGCCTGGAGCAGCTGCGCAAGGAGGGTCAGGCCGGCCAGGCGAAGATCACGCAGTACACCCGCTACCTGACCCTGGGCCTGGCGGTGCTGCAGGCCTCGGCGTTCGTGGCGCTGGCCCGGTCCGGGCAGCTCTTCAACAACCAGTGCGACCAGTGGCCGCTGATCCCCGAGGGCACGGGGATGCCCATGTGGATCACGCTGGTCGCGCTCGTCGTCACGATGACCGCCGGCACCGGTGTGGTGATGTGGCTCGGCGAGCTGATCACCGACCGCGGCGTCGGCAACGGCATGTCCGTCCTGATCTTCACCTCGATCGCCGCCCGGCTCCCCTCCGAGGGTTGGACGATCAAGGAGAGCCAGGGCTGGGGCAAGTTCTTCCTCGTGCTCGCGCTGGTCCTCGTGGTCATCACCGCGGTGGTCTTCATCGAGCAGGCACAGCGCCGCATCCCAGTGCAGTACGCGAAACGCATGATCGGTCGCCGCATGTACGGCGGCACCTCGACGTACATCCCGCTCAAGGTCAACCAGGCGGGTGTCATCCCGGTCATCTTCGCGTCGTCGCTGCTCTACCTGCCGCAGCTGGCCCTCCAGTTCGGCGACCCGAACGACCTCAACTCGTTCGAGGCGTGGGTGCAAAACCACCTGGCCAACCCGGCCGACTGGGTCTACATCGTCGTCTACTTCTTCCTGATCATCTTCTTCACGTACTTCTACGTGTCGATCACGTTCAACCCGACCGAGGTCGCGGACAACATGAAGAAGTACGGCGGCTTCGTCCCGGGTATCCGTCCGGGCAAGCCCACGGCCGAGTACCTGGACTTCATCCTCAGCCGGATCACCCTTCCCGGCGCCATGTACCTCGGCCTGATCTCGATCCTGCCGAACTTCTTCTTCATCTGGCTGGACAGCAGCCAGTACCAGAACTTCCCGTTCGGTGGCACCGCCGTCCTCATCATGGTCGGTGTGGGTCTGGAGACCGTGAAGCAGATCGAGAGCCAACTCATGCAGCGGAACTACGAAGGGTTCCTGCGGTAGATGCGCCTCGTACTGGTCGGTCCTCCAGGGGCGGGTAAGGGGACCCAGGCCGAGTTCATCGCCGCCCACCTGGCCGTGCCCAAAATCTCGACCGGGGACATCTTCCGTGCCAACGTCTCCCAGGGCACGCCGCTGGGTGTGGAGGCACGGCGGTACATGGACGCTGGCCAGCTCGTGCCCGACGAGGTGACCATCAACATGGTCCGCGAGCGGCTGGCCGAGCCGGACGCCGCCGACGGCTTCCTGCTCGACGGCTTCCCGCGCACGGTGCCCCAGGCCAACGCGCTCGACAAGCTGCTGGCCGACCTCGGCACGGCGCTCGACCTCGTCATGGAACTCGTGGTCGACGACGACGAGGTGATCCGGCGGCTCTCCGGCCGGCGCACCTGCCGGGGTTGCGGCAAGATCTGGCACGTCGAGTTCGACCCGACCTCCCGCGAGGGCGTCTGCGACCGGTGCGGTGGGCAGCTCTTCCAGCGCGACGACGACAAGGCCGAGACGATCGCCAAGCGCCTGGAGGAGTACGCGGAGAAGACCGCTCCGCTGGTCGACTACTACGGCGCGCAAAACAAGCTGGTCGGCATCGACGCCACCGGCCCGGTCGAAGACGTGACCGTCCGGGCCATCGACGCCCTCCGGTCGTACGGCGGCTGAGCGGCCCCGGCGGAGCGGCGCCGGATGGACAGCTAGCCTCGAAGGATGCCGCGCCACCAGCTGATCCAGATCAAGACTCCCGCGCAGATCGAAAAGATGCGGGCCGCCGGCCTCGTCGTGGCCGCCGCCCTGGCCCGCATGCGCGAGGCGGTCGCCCCCGGCGTCTCCACCGCCGACCTCGACCGGCTGGCCGAGTCCGTGATCCGGGATGCCGGCGCGGTGCCCTCGTTCAAGGGCTACCACGGCTACCCGGCGTCGATCTGCTCCTCGGTCAACGAGCAGATCGTGCACGCCATCCCCTCGCCGCGGCAGGTGCTGCGCGAGGGCGACCTGATCTCGATCGACTGCGGCGCGGTGCTCGACGGCTGGCACGGCGACGCGGCGATCACGGTGCCGGTCGGTGCGGTACGGCCGGAGCTGCTCCGGATGGCCGCGGTCGCCGAAGACGCGATGTGGGCCGGCATCGCCGCCGCCGCGCGGGGCGCCGCCTCGGGGCGGGGGCGGCTCAGCGACATCTCGTTCGCGATCGAGGCGACCATCCGGCGCTCCGGCGGGCGGTACGGGATCGTCGACGGCTACGGCGGCCACGGCATCGGCACCGAGATGCACCAGGACCCGCACGTGCTCAACCACGGCCGGCCGGGGCGGGGCCCGCGGCTGGTACCCGGGCTCGCGCTCGCCATCGAGCCGATGATCACGATCGGCTCACCCAAGACGGAGGAGCTGGACGACGGCTGGACCGTGGTGACCCGGGACGGCTCGGTCGCCGCGCACGTCGAGCACTCGATGGCGCTGCTCGACGACGGCGTCTGGGTGCTCACCGCCCCGGACGGCGGCCGCGAGCGGCTCGGCGAGCTCGTGACCGCCCGCGAGCCGGCTCCGGCGTAAAGCGGCGTAGCCGGGCGCGGCGGGGAGTGGGATCCTCGTAGGCATGGATCAGCGGGACCGGATGCGCGCCGCCGACAGCGACCGGGAGGCCGTGGTCGAGCGGCTGCGCACCGCGCTCAACGAGGGGCGGCTGGAGCTCCACGAGTTCGACGAGCGGGCCGCCGAGGCCTACCGGGCGAAGACGTACGCCGATCTCGACCGCCTCCTGACCGACCTGCCGGGCGTCGCGCCGGCGAGCCGTTCCCAGCTTGCCCCGGTCCCGCCGCCGGCCGCCGCTGCCCCGGAGCGTGGCACGGTGCCCCGGTGGCTCGCCACGATCTGGGGCGCGTGGGCCGCCGCCGTCGGCATCAACGTGGTGATCTGGCTCCTGGTGAGCATCTCCAACGCCGACCTGGCGTACTTCTGGCCGATGTGGGTGGCGGGTCCGTGGGGTGTCATCCTGGTCGTGGCCACCATCGGCGGGCTCAGCAGTGGCGAGCCGCAGCGCTGGGCCGACAAGCAGGCCCGCCGGCGAGACCGCAGGCGCCGCCGCGACCGCTGAGCGGGGGCGGCTCGGTTTGCTGTCGATACGTGAAGCGGCGTACACTGACTAGCTGGCGCGCAGCGTCCACTCCGGCATGCCCACCCCGCGCTTCTGTGGGCACCCGGGGCCGCGGCTGGCGCGGGTGGATTTCCCTTTCACTCGTGTAAGACGGTGCGAGCCTGTCCGAAGAACCCGACGTCAGGACAGCGGAGGACATGCCCAAGAAGGACGGGGCCATCGAGATCGAGGGCCGGGTCATCGAGCCACTCCCGAATGCGATGTTTCGGGTGGAGCTCGCCAACGGCCACAAGGTGTTGGCCCACATCAGTGGCAAGATGCGGCAGCACTACATCCGCATCCTGCCCGAGGACCGGGTCGTCGTGGAGCTCTCGCCGTACGACCTCACTCGCGGGCGCATCGTCTACCGCTACAAGTGACTTCGCCGACCGAAGCCTCCGCTGCTGAAAGTGAATGCCAACCGTGAAGGTCAAGCCGAGCGTCAAGAGGATCTGCAACAAGTGCCGGGTAATCCGCCGGCACGGCCGGGTCATGGTCATTTGCAGTGACCCGCGCCACAAGCAGCGCCAGGGCTGACGCACCCCCAACAGAAGACGCTCGTCCCAGCCGCGGAATCCGTCGATCATCGGCGTGACTCGTGGCTGACCCCCGGTCGGAGGCCGGGGCCCGTCTGGGCAGGCGGGGTGGGACGGGCACAGACCTCCGCGAGAAACCACGAGGAGTACGCCCGCACATGGCACGTCTAGTCGGCGTCGACCTCCCCCGCGACAAGCGGATGGAGATCGCGCTCACCTACATCTTCGGGGTCGGTCGGACCCGCGCCATCGAGGCGCTCACCGCCACCGGCATCAGCCCCGACAAGCGCGCCAAGGACCTCACGGACGAAGAGCTCGTTCAGCTCCGTGACTACATCGAGGCCAACTTCAAGGTCGAAGGTGACCTGCGCCGCGAGGTCGCCGCAGATATCCGCCGCAAGGTCGAGATCGGCTGCTACGCCGGCATCCGCCACCGCCGCGGGCTTCCGGTCCGCGGGCAGCGGACCCGCACCAACGCACGCACTCGCAAGGGTCCGAAGCGGACCGTCGCCGGCAAGAAGAAGCCCGGCAAGAAGTAAAGCCGCGCCCGGGGCCGGGAGGGCCCCGCGCGGTGCTGATCTTGAGAAGCATCTAGGAGCGCAGAAGACTTATGCCACCGAAGGCTCGCACCGGGGCCGCTGTCAAGAAGGTCCGGCGCAAGGAACGCAAGAACGTCGCCCACGGGCAGGCGCACATCAAGAGCACCTTCAACAACACCATCGTCTCGATCACCGACCCGACCGGTGCGGTGATCTCCTGGGCGTCCGCCGGTCAGGTGGGCTTCAAGGGTTCCCGCAAGTCGACCCCGTTCGCCGCGCAGCTGGCCGCCGAGGCGGCCGCCCGCCGGGCCATGGAGCACGGCATGCGCAAGGTCGACGTGTTCGTGAAGGGTCCGGGCTCCGGCCGGGAGACCGCCATCCGTTCGCTGCAGGCCGTCGGCCTCGAGGTCGGCCAGATCGCCGACGTCACGCCGCAGCCGCACAACGGGTGCCGTCCGCCGAAGCGTCGCCGGGTCTGAGGGAGAACGAAGAGAGATGGCTCGTTACACCGGTGCTGACTGCCGCCGTTGCCGGCGGGAGAAGATGAAGCTGTTCCTCAAGGGCAGCAAGTGCGACGGTCCGAAGTGCCCGTTCGAGTCCCGGCCGTTCCCGCCCGGGCAGCACGGCCGCGGCCGCACCAAGGAGGGGGAGTACCTGCTCCAGCTCCGCGAAAAGCAGAAGGCCCGCCGCGTCTACGGCGTGCTGGAGAAGCAGTTCCGTGGCTACTACGACGAGGCCGTGCACAAGCCGGGCAAGACCGGTGAGGTGCTGCTCCAGATCCTGGAGTCGCGGCTCGACAACGTCGTCTACCGGGCCGGCTACGCCAAGTCTCGCGACATGGCCCGCCAGCTCGTCAAGCACGGCCACTTCGTGGTCAACGGCAAGAAGGTCGACGTCCCGTCGTACCGCGTCAAGGAGCACGACATCGTCGAGGTCCGGGGCAAGTCGAAGGAGCTGACGCCCTTCATCGTCGCCCAGGCCGAGGCCGGCTCCAAGACCGTTCCGGCGTGGCTGGAGGCGATCCCCAGCCAGATGAAGATCCTTGTGCACACCCTCCCGGCCCGGCAGGTGATCGACACCCAGGTCCAGGAGCAGCTGATCGTCGAGCTTTACTCGAAGTAAAGCTCGTGGCCGGCGCGTCGTCCTGGCGCGCCGGCCGCCACGTGGGCGGCTGTCAAATAGCGGGCAGCCCCGACCGAAGGAAAAAACACAGTGCTCATCACCCAGCGGCCGACTCTTTCCGAGGAGTCGATCAGCGAGACCCGTTCGCGGTTCACCATCGAGCCGCTCGAGCCCGGCTTCGGCTACACGCTCGGCAACTCCCTGCGCCGTACGCTGCTGTCGTCCATCCCGGGCGCGGCCGTGACGTCCATCAAGGTCGACGGCGTGCTGCACGAGTTCACCACGATCCCCGGGGTCAAGGAGGACGTGGTCGAGCTCGTCATGAACGTCAAGGAGCTGTGCGTCAGCTCCGAGCACGACGAGCCGGTCAGCATGTACCTGCGCAAGCAGGGCCCGGGCGACGTCACCGCCGGTGACATCCAGCCCCCGGCCGGTGTGTCCGTGCACAACCCGGACCTCAAGCTCGCCACCCTCAACGCCAAGGGCCGGCTCGACATGGAGCTGACCGTCGAGCGGGGTCGCGGCTACGTCACCGCCGCGCAAAACAAGCAGGCCGGCGCCGAGATCGGCCGGATCCCGGTCGACTCGATCTACTCGCCGGTGCTCAAGGTGACGTACCGCGTCGAGGCGACCCGTGTCGAGCAGCGCACCGACTTCGACCGGTTGATCATCGATGTCGAGACCAAGGCCTCGATCGGCCCGCGTACCGCGCTGGCCTCCGCCGGCTCCACCCTGGTCGAGCTCTTCGGCCTGGCCCGCGAGCTGGACGAGACCGCCGAGGGCATCGACATCGGCCCGTCGCCGCAGGACGCGCAGCTGGCTGCCGACCTGGCGCTGCCGATCGAGGAGCTCGACCTGACCGTCCGGTCGTACAACTGCCTCAAGCGCGAGGGCATCAACACCGTCGGCGAGCTGATCGGCCGTACGGAGGCGGACCTCCTCGATATAAGGAACTTCGGTCAGAAGTCGATCGACGAGGTCAAGATGAAGCTCGCCGGGATGGGTCTGGGGCTGAAGGACTCGGCTCCGAACTTCGACCCGGCGCACGTCGTGGACTCCTTCGGCGAGGTGGACTACGACTCCGACGACTACCGCGAGACTGAGCAGCTCTAACCGGCTGCCGGCACGAACGAGGAGCACCAGACGATGCCCACGCCCACGAAGGGCGCCCGCCTCGGCGGTAGCCCCGCGCACGAGCGGATGATGCTGGCCAACCTGGCCACGTCGCTGTTCCGGCACGGAAAGATCACCACCACCGAGACCAAGGCCCGGCGGCTGCGGCCGCTCGCCGAGCAGCTGATCACCAAGGCCAAGCGCGGTGACCTGCACTCGCGGCGCCGCGTGCTGACCGTGGTCCGGGACAAGGACGTGGTCTTCGAGCTGTTCGACCAGATCGCGCCGCGGTACGCGAACCGCAACGGCGGCTACACCCGGATCGTGAAGACCGGTCCGCGCAAGGGCGACGCCGCGCCGATGGCGATCATCGAGCTGGTCGAGGAGCTGGTGGTCGCCGCGCCGCCGGCCAAGGCCGCGAAGAAGACGGCCCGAAAGGCCGCGGCCCAGCAGGACAAGGTCGAGGCGCTCGCGCCGGCCGAGGACGAGCCGACCCCGGCGTCCAAGGTGGACGACGAGGCCGAGACCGACGCCACGCCGGAGGCCTCCGACGCGGACGCGCCGGGCGCCGACGACAAGGTCAAGGACTGACCGCAAAGCACGTTGGCCAGGGCGTCCCTCACCACGTGAGGGGCGCCCTGGCGCTTTTGGAGGGGCGATGACCCGGGTACGGCTGGACGTGTCGTACGACGGCACGGGCTTCTCCGGCTGGGCCGCCCAGCCGGAGCGGCGCACCGTGGCCGGGGTCCTCGCCGAGGCGCTGGCGCGGCTCTTCGGCCCGGACGGCGCGAGCGGCCTCACGGTGGCCGGGCGTACCGACGCGGGCGTGCACGCGACCGGCCAGGTGTGCCACGTCGACCTGCCCGACGAGGCGTGGGCCCGGCTGGCGCCGACGCTGGTACGCCGGCTGGCCGCGGTCATGCCGCCGGACGCCCGGGTGCGTGCGGTCCGGGAGGTACCGGATGACTTCGACGCCCGCTTTTCCGCGACGTTCCGCCGGTACGAGTACCGGGTGACCGACGCGCCGTACGGCGCCGAGCCGCTGCGCCGCCACGACACGCTCGCCTGGCCCCGCCCGCTCGACGTGGACACGCTCAACGCCGCCGCGAAGGGCTTCCTGGGCGAGCACGACTTCGCGGCGTACTGCAAGCGCAAGGAGAACGCCACCACGATCCGGGCGATCAGCCGCCTGGACTGGCGGCGTGACCCGGACGGGACGCTGGTCGCCACCGTGCAGGCGGACGCGTTCTGCCAGGCGATGGTGCGCAGCCTGGTAGGGGCGCTGCTGGCCGCCGGCGACGGGCGCCGCCCGGTCGACTGGCCGGCTGGCCTGCTGAGCCGCCGCGAGCGGGAAAGCGGGGTGACCGTCGCGCCGGCGCACGGCCTCACGCTGGTCGCGGTCGGCTATCCCGAGGATCCCGAGGAGTACGCCCGCCGCGCCGAACTCACCCGGCGGCTACGGGGCTGAGCCGTCCCCCCGGGAACGAAGCCCCCCCCCAGTCGTTCTAGCGACGTGGGGGGAGCTTCGATCACGGGGAGGGCGAGACGACCGCTCGCTTTTCCAGGACGGTCCCGCGCAGGTACAGCTCCAGCATGTCGGTGAGGATCTGCCCGGCCCCGGCGTCGCCCGGCGGGATCGGCCGGCCGTCGGCGCGAGCGGTCACGCAGTACACGAGGAAGTGGCCCCGCACGTGCCACCCCACCCGGGCCGACGAGAGCACGATCGCCTCGGTGCCCTTGCCCGCACGCAGCCCCTGGAAGCGGCCGTGCTCGCCGTCCACCATGGACTTGATCTTTTCGCGGGCCCAGTCGGCGCCGGCGACGTCGTCCAGGTTGAAGATGCCGGCGGTCACCAGGTAGCCGCCGGCCGGCGCGCGCAGCGTCCCGCGTACCACCTGCGCGCAGCCCAGGTCGGTGAGGAGCACGCCGATGTCGCCGCTCGCCGCGGTGGCGCAGCGGCGGTCGGCGCGGGTGGCGAGCACCCGGTACGCCGGGCGCGCCGGATCGACCACCACCTCCGGGCCGGGAAACACCTCGGCCGGGGTGAGCGGCTCCGGGTCGACCTCGCGGGAGCTGATGTCGCGAAGCACGCTGACCTGCGGTGGCGCCCCGGACGCTTGGGCATCTCGCCCCTGCCGCTCGTCCGCGACGATGAAGAACGAGCTCAGCCCGCACACGCCGAGCATCGCGAAGATCCCAAGCCCGGTGGTGAACGCCTGCCAGGTGCGCTTTTGTGGCCGGGCCAGCAACTCGGAGATGCCGCTGGGCCGGGCGTGGCGGGGTCCGGTGTGCGCGTGTCTACCGGCGAAGCGGTGCCAACGCCGCTGAACCATGCAGGACAGACTAATAGACCATGTTTCGCAATTTATGGCAATAGGTGGACAGTTCCCCTTAAGAGGGAACTTCCAGGCGCGAAACGACCGCGTGTGAGAATGCTCGGCGTGACCGGAGAGCATTACTTCAGCGCCCAGCCGAGCGTGAGTGAGCGCCGCCGCGACGTGGAGTTCACCGCCGGCGGCCGGAAGTACGGGCTGGTCACCGCCGCCGGTGTCTTCTCCGCCGACCGGCTCGACCCCGGCACCGCCGTACTCCTGCGCAAAGCCCCGCTACCCGCGGCCGGTGCCGCCGGTCCCTTCCTCGACCTGGGCTGTGGCTATGGCCCCATCGCCTGCGTGCTGGCGATGTCCGCACCGGGCGCGACCGTCTACGCGGTGGACGTCAACGAGCGGGCCCGGGCGCTCGCCGCGGAGAACGCGGCCCACCTCGGCGCCGGCAACCTCCGGGTCGCCGCGCCCGAGGAGGTGCCGGCGGAGGTGCGGTTCGCGGAGATCTGGTCCAACCCGCCGATCCGGGTCGGCAAGGCGGAGCTGCACGCGATGCTCGACCGGTGGCTGCCCCGCCTCGCGCCCGGCGGGGTGGCCTGGCTGGTCGTGGCCCGCCATCTGGGCGGTGACTCGCTCCAGAAATGGCTGGAGGAGCAGGGGCGCCGGGTCGAGCGGCACGCCAGCCAGAAGGGGTACCGCGTCTTAAAAGTCGGGTGACCGCCACGCCACCCGTCGGGGAAGATGCCGGCGTGGGTTACGCGGACGTCGCCGGTGTCGGGCACACGCTGCCGGACGGGCGGGAGTTGTTTCGCGACGTCTCGTTCCGGGTCGGTGAGGGCGCCAAGATCGCGCTCGTCGGTCCCAACGGTGCCGGCAAGACGACGCTGCTGCGGATGGTCGCCGGCGACCTGCCGGTGGCGACCGGCGCGATCGCCCGGGCCGGCGGGCTCGGCGTGATGCGGCAGTTCATCGGCATGATCGGTGATCAGACCCTGCTGCGCGAGCTCGCTCTCTCGCTCGCCCCGCCGCCGCTGCGGGCCGCGGGCGAGCGGCTCGCCGCCGCCGAGACCGCCGTCCACGACGACCCGACCGAGCGCAAGCAGATCGCGTACGCGAACGCGCTTGCCGCCTGGGGCGAGGCGGGCGGGTACGACGCCGAGGTGCTCTTCGACACCGTGGCCACGCTCGTGCTCGGCAAGCCCTGGGACGAGGTACGCGACCGCCCGGTGCGTACGCTCTCCGGCGGCCAGCAAAAGCGCTTCGCCTTGGAGCTGCTGCTCCGCGGCACCGACGAGGTGCTGCTGCTCGACGAGCCGGACAACTTCCTCGACGTGCCCGGCAAGCGGTGGCTGGAGGAGCGGCTGCGCGAGTCGAGCAAGTCCGTGCTGTACGTCTCGCACGACCGCGAGCTGCTGGCCCGTACCGCCGACCGGGTCGTCGCGGTCGAGGGTGGCAGCGCGTGGGTGCACCCGGGTGGCTTCGCCTCCTGGCACGAGGCCCGGGCGGCCCGCCACGACCGGCTGGAGGAGCAGCGCCGGCGCTGGGACGAGGAGCACCAGAAGCTGCGCGAGCTGATGCTCATGTACAAGCAGAAGGCCGCGTACAACGACGCCATGGCCTCGCGCTACCAGGCGGCGCAGACCCGGCTGCGCAAGTTCGAGGAGGCGGGGCCGCCGCCGCTGCCCCCGCGCGACCAGGACATCCGCATGCGGCTCGCCGGCGGGCGCACCGGCAAGCGGGCCGTCATGTGCGAGCGGCTCGAGCTCGACGGCCTCACCTACCCGTTCGACCTGGAGATCTGGTACGGCGACCGGGTGGCCGTGCTCGGCGCCAACGGCACCGGCAAGTCCCACTTCCTGCGCCTTCTCGACACGCCGTCCGCAGTGGTGCACTCCGGCGTGGCCCGGCTCGGCGCCCGGGTCCGTCCCGGCCATTTCTCGCAGACGCACGACCATCCCGAGCTGCTCGGCAAGACGCTCGTCGAGATCCTGTGGCGCGGCGACGACCATCGCAGCGGGATGGACCGGCACGCGGCGATGAAGGCGCTCAACAGGTACGACCTGGCCGGGCAGGGCGACCAGCGGTTCGGCACGCTTTCCGGCGGCCAGCAGGCGCGCTTCCTGGTACTCCTGCTGGAGCTCTCCGGGGCGACGCTGCTGCTGCTCGACGAGCCCACGGACAACCTCGACCTGGCCTCGGCCGAGGCGCTGGAGGAGGGGCTCGCGGCGTTCGAGGGCACGGTGGTGGCGGTCACGCACGACCGGTGGTTCACCCGGTCGTTCGACCGCTTCGTGGTCTTCGGTGGCGACGGCGAGGTGAAGGAGTCCGCCGAGCCGGTCTGGGATTGAACCATCCACCGGCGAAATCCGAACCTTCTTGCATGAAGCGTTGGGCGGGCGCACTGCTGGTCGGGCTCTGCCTGGCCCTGCTCGTGCCCGCCGCACCCGCCAGCGCGCACGCGGCGCTCGTGTCGACCACACCCGAGCAGGGTTCGGTGATCGGCTCGTCGCCGACCAGAGTGACGCTCACGTTCAACGAGCCGGTGGGCGTGATCCCCGGCAAGACGCAGGTCATCGCCCCGGACGGTAAGCGGATCAGCACGGGTGACCCGGTGGCGTCGGGCGGCACGCTCTCGCTGGACGTGCGGGTCGCCGACCACCCGCTCGGCACGTACCTGGTCAGCTACCGGATCATCTCGGCCGACGGGCACCCGCTGTCGGGCGGCTTCATGTTCTCCGTCGGCGCGCCGTCGCAGACCGCCCCGTCCGCGCTGGAGGACGACCCGACGGTGGGCGCGCTGCTGCCGGTCGCCAAGTACGCCGGCTACGTCGGGCTCACCCTCGTGGTCGGCCCGCTGCTCTTCCTCTCGGTGCTCTGGCCCCGCCGCGCCCCGACCCGCGGCCCGATGCGGCTGGTGCGGGTCGGGCTGGGGCTGGTGGGCGCGAGCACCGTGGCTTCGTTCTGGCTGCAGGCGCCGTACACCTCGGGCGCCGGCCCGCTCGACGTGTCGGTGGCGGAGCTGCGCGACGTGGCGCTGAGCCCGTTCGGCCTCTGGACGGGGGTACGGCTGGCCGTGCTGGTCGCGGTCGTGGCCCTGCTCCGGGTACGCCCACCGGTGCGCGCCTCCGTCTCCGTCCCGGCGCGGGCGCGGGTCCGCACGCTCGTGGGCTCCGGCGGGCCGCCGGTCCTTTCCAGCCCGCCCGCCGTGCCACCGCCCCCGGCCACGGTGCGGCGGTCGTCACTGCCACTGCTGCTGCTCGGCGTGCTGGGGCTGCTGACCTGGCCGCTCGCCGGGCACGCCGCTGCCTCGCCGGTGCCGCCCGTGTCGGCGGCCGCGGACGTGGTCCACCTGGCCAGCATGGCGGTGTGGCTGGGCGGCCTGGTGGTACTGGTCGGCTTCGTACTCCGGCGGGGCTGGGCCGACCAACGCGTGGTCGGCGTGATCCTGCCGGTCTGGTCCCGCTGGGCCGCCGTGGCGGTGTGCTGGCTGGTGCTCGGCGGCGTGCTCCAGGCGGTCATCGAGATCGGCGGGTTGGGCGCGCTCTTCGACACCCGGTACGGCCAGCTCATCCTCGCCAAGGCCGGCCTGCTCGGCGTGGTGCTGGCGGTAGCGTTCCTCTCCCGCCGCCTGGTGCTGCGCCGCGCCTTCGGAGCCGGCGCGGACGGATCGCCGTCCGCGGGAGCGGGCCGCGCGCGCAGGGGCCGCCTGGGCCGGCTCGTCGCGGCGGAGCTGGGGCTGGCGGCGGTCGTGCTGGCGGCCAGCTCGGTGCTCGTACAGACCACGCCCGGCCGGTCGGCGGAGATCGAGGCACAGGCCGCCGCCGAGGCGGTCGGCTTTTCCACGACGCTGAACAGCCCGATCTTCTCCGTGCAGTTCGAGATCTTCCCGGTGCAGATCGGCGAAAACAATACGCTGCACGCGTTCGTCTACACGCCCGCGGGTAAGCCGGTCGAGGTGGCCGAGTGGCGGGTGACGGCGGCGCTGCCGGAGAAGGGCATCCCACCCATCCCCAACGACGTGGTATCGATCCGCGGCAACCAGGGAATCGGCGCGATCACCTTCCCGTACCCCGGCAAGTGGGACCTGACCCTCACGATCCGCCTGGACGACTTGAACCAGGCCACCGTCAAAACCACCGTATCGGTCGACTAACCGAAGACAGCGGGATCCACCCACAGGTCGTACCCGTTCGCTTCCAGTGGGATACTCGTGCGAGACGGGAGGTGACCTGCCATGGCGATGCCAGTGGAGGTTGAGCCGGTGCCGCAGGCGTGGCCCCGGCCGCCGTTCACCGTGGATACCCTGTTCGAGTTGCCCGACACCGGGCTGCGCTATGAGGTCCTGGAAGGCGCACTCGTCGTGGTCCCACCCCCCGAACCCGCGCACAACCTCGCCGCCGACCGGCTGCGCGAGAGGCTCATGTCCTACCTCGCCGTCGAGGTCGAGGCGATTACGAATGCGGCGGTGCGCCTGCCCAGCGGCGACGGCCCGGTGCCCGACCTCCTGGTTACCACCGGCGACCCCGCGGAGCACCCGCGTGGCTTTCCGGCCGACCTCGTGCACACCGTGATCGAGGTGGTCTCGCCTTCCAACGCCTCGGACGACCGGGTGAAGAAGGCCGCGCTGTACGCCGGCGCTGGCATCCCCTGCTACTGGCGGGTGGAGCTGCGCTCGTGGCGCGAGCACTTCGGACCGGTGCCGGCGATCGTGGTGCGGCTGCTCGGTGACGACGGTGAGTGGCACACCACCCTGCACCCGGCCGGCGAAACGCACCGGCTGCCGGTGGTGGTCGACCGCACGCCCACGATCGTGCCGATCGAGATCGACCCCGCCGTGTTGCTCGGTCGCCGCCGGTGATCTGAGTAGCTGCCTCTTTACGCGAGCGTTAACGGCGTCGTACTCTCGCCGAAGGAGTGACCCACGGGAGCCCGGTGCACCGGGCTGAGAGGGGGGCATGCAGCCCTCGACCGTCGAACCTGATCCGGGTAATGCCGGCGCAGGGAGGAGTGCTGCATGCGGCCGTTTCCCCGGCTTCATCTCATCACCGACACCCGTCCCGGGCGGGAGCCGCTCGCCGTCGTCGAGGCGGCCCTCGCCGTCGCCGGCCCGCACCTCGCCGTGCAGGTCAGGGTCGAGGACGGCGCCACCGACCGCGAGGCATACGAGCTGGCCGTGCGGGTAAGGGCGCTCTGTGCCGAAGCCCGGGCCACCTGCTTGGTCAACGACCGCCTGCACATCGCGCTGGCGGTCGGCGCCGACGGGGGTCACGTCGGTGCGCTCGACCTGCCGGTCGACGCGGCGCGGCGAGTGCTCGGGCCGTACGCGATCCTCGGCGCGACCGCGCGCGAGCCGGTGACCGCCAAGGCCGCCGTCGACGCGGGGGCGAGCTACCTGGGCGTCGGTCCGGCGTACGCGACCACGACCAAGGACGGCCTCCCACCACCGATCGGCGTCGAGGGGGTTGCGGCCGTGGCCGGCGCGGTGGATGTACCCGTGATCGCGATAGCCGGGGTGACGGCCGAGCGGATACCCGAGCTGCGGGCGGCGGGCGCGCACGGGGTGGCGGTGATCGGCGCGCTCTCCCAGGCGCCCGATCCGGCCAAGGCCACCAAGGAACTGGCGGAAGCCCTCCGATGAAGGACGTCACCGTCGTCGGCGCCGGCCCCATCGGGCTGGCGATCGCGTGGCGGTGCGCCGCGCGGGGCATGGCCGTGGAGGTGGTGGACGACGGGCTGCGCGGCGCCTGGCACGCGTCGGCCGGGATGCTCGGGCCGGTCGCCGAGGCGTACTTCGGCGAGGCCCAGCTCACCGCCCTGCTGGTCGAGTCCGCGAAGCGGTGGCCGGCCTTCGCCGCCGAGCTGGGCGCCGAGGAGATCGGCTACCGCGCCGAGGGCACGCTCGTCGTCGCGCTGACCGGGGACGACCTGGCCGAGGCGGAGCGCCTCCGGGTGTACCAGACGGGTCTCGGACTCCCGATCACCCCGCTGCGCCCCACGGAGCTGCGCGACCGCGAGCCGCTCCTCTCGCCGCGCGTGCGCGGCGGCGCGCACGCGCCCGACGACCACCAGGTCAACCCGCGCCGGCTGGTCCCCGCGCTGCGGACGGCCGCGACCGCCGCGGGCGCGAGCCTGGTCCGCGAGGCCGGGCCCGCGCGGGTCAAGGTCGTCGCCGCCGGCACCGGGTCGGCCGCGCTGACCGGCCTTCCGGTCCGCCCGGTCAAGGGCCAGATCCTCCGCCTCCGCGCGCCGGGCCACCAGCCGCCGGGCTTCTCGCGCGTCATTCGCGGGTACGCGGATGGCCGGCACATCTATCTCGTACCGCGACTCGACGGCGAGGTCGTCGTCGGGGCCACCGTGGAGGAGCGCGCTGACGCGCACGTCACCGCCGGTGGGGTGGTGGAGCTGCTGCGCGCCGCCGCCGACCTGGTCCCGGAGATCTACGAGTACGAGCTGGCCGAGGCGATCGCCGGCCACCGCCCGGGTACGCCCGACAACGCGCCGCTGATCGGCCCCCTCGGCGACGGCGTGATCGTGGCGACCGGGCACCACCGCCACGGGATCGTGCTCACCCCGCTCACCGCCGACCTGGTCGCCGACCTGGTGGAGACGGGTGAGCCGGATCCGATGCTGGGACCGTTCGCGCCCGGGAGGTTCGCATGAAGGTGGTCGTCAACGGCAACCCGCGGGCGCTGCCCGAAGGGGCGACCGTCGCCGACGTGGTGCGGGTGGTGACGTCGGTCGCGCGGGGCGTCGCGGTCGCGGTCAACGGCGAGGTGGTGCCGCGGGCCGGTTGGGCGGGCGCGGCGCTGCGCGACGGCGACCAGGTCGAGGTCCTGACCGCGGCGCAAGGGGGTTAGCCGTGCTCAAGATCGGTGGGGTGGAGCTGCGGTCGAGGCTGATCCTCGGCACCGGCGGCGCGTCCAATCTGGACATCCTGGAGCGGGCGGTCAAGGAGAGCGGCAGCGAGCTGGTCACGGTCTCGCTGCGCCGGGTCGACGCGGCCGCGACCATGAACGGCGGGCTGCTCGACATGCTCGACCGCTGCGGCGTACGGGTGCTGCCCAACACCGCCGGCTGCTACACCGCGCGCGAGGCGGTGAAGGTGGCCCACCTGGCCCGCGAGGCGTTCGAGACGCCGTGGGTGAAGCTGGAGGTGATCGGCGACGAGCGCACGCTGCTGCCCGACGGGGTGGAGCTGCTGCGGGCGGCCGAGGAGCTGGTGGCGGACGGGTTTCAGGTGCTGCCGTACACGACCGACGACCCCATCCTCGCCCGCCGCCTGGCCGACGCCGGCTGTGCGGGTGTGATGCCGGCCGGCTCGCCGATCGGCTCCGGGCTCGGCGTCGCCAACCCGCACCACATCCAGCTGATCCGCCAGTCGGTGGACCTGCCGGTGATCCTCGACGCGGGCATCGGCACCGCCTCGGACGCCGCGCTCGCGATGGAGCTCGGCTGCGACGCCGTGATGGTGGCGAGCGCGATCACCCGGGCCGCCGACCCGGTGAGCATGGCCGCGGCGATCCGCCATGCGATCGAGGCGGGACGGTTGGCGTCCCGCGCCGGGCGGATACCGCGCCGCTTCCACGCGCTCGCGTCCACCCCGGACGAAGGCAGGCCGCACCTGTGAGGCCAGAGTTGTCGGGGGTCGTGGTCCTCACCGACCGGCGGACGGCGCGCCGGCCGCTCGCCGAGACCGTCGCGGCGTCCGTGGAGGGCGGGGCCCGATGCGTCGTACTCAGGGAAAAGGACATGCCCCCCGACGAGCGCGCGGCGCTGGCGGAGGCCCTGCGCGCGGTGCTCGCGGATGTCGGCGGTCTGTTGGTGGTGGCCGGGCCGGACCCGCTGGGCGGCGACGCGGTCCACCTCCCGGCGGCCGGTCCGTATCCGCCCCCTGACCTGCCGCTGGTCGGCCGCTCCTGCCACGACGAGGCCGAGCTGTCCCGGCTCAGCCGCGAGCGGTACGCGATGGTGTCGCCGGTCTTTCCCACGCCGTCCAAGCCGGGGTACGGCCCGCCGCTCGGGCTCGGCGGTCTGGCCCGGCTGGTCTCCCGCTCGCCGGTGCCGCTGCTCGCGCTCGGCGGGATCACACCCGGCAACGCGGCCAGCTGCCTCGCCGCCGGTGCCGCCGGGGTGGCCGTGATGGGCGCGGTCATGCGGGCGGACGACCCGGCGGCGGTGGTCCGTGACCTGCTCAGTGCGACGCTGTCCGTCAAAACCCCTGCTGGCCGGGGTGGAGTGTGGTCATGACACCTCCGATAGCGCTCACCGTCGCCGGCTCCGACTCTGGCGGGGGCGCCGGCATCCAGGCCGACCTCAAGGTCTTCGCGGCGCTGCGCGTGTACGGCACCTCGGTCGTCACCGCGGCGACCGCCCAGAACACCCGGGGCGTGCAGGACGTCTACCCGTTGCCGGGCAACGTCGTCAGCGCCCAGCTCAACTCCCTCCTCGACGACCTGCCGCCGGCCGCGACCAAGACCGGCATGCTCGCCACCGCCGAGGTCGGCGCGGCGGTGCTGGCCAAGGCCCGGGCGGGGCTGCTCCCCAACCTCGTGGTCGACCCGGTGCTCTCCTCGTCCAGCGGGCGGCGCCTCGGCGTGGTCGGGGCGATCGAGCGGCTGCTGCCGTACGCGCTGGTCGCCACCCCCAACCGCGAAGAGGCTTCGGCGCTGGTCGGCTGGCCGGTCACCACGCCGGCCGACATGGCGGGCGCGGCCGGGCAGCTCGCGGCGGGCGGCCCGAAGTTCGTGGTGGTGACCGGCGGCGACATGGTGGCCGGCGACGAGGCGGTCGACGCGGTGTGGACCGAGGCGGGCACCCGCTTCCTGCGCTACCCGCGGATCCTCACCCACAACACGCACGGCACGGGCTGCACGTTTTCCGCGGCGATCGCGGCGCGGCTGGCGCTGGGCGACTCGGTGCTGGACGCGCTGGCGTTCGGAAAGCAGTACGTCGCGCGGGCGCTGGCCGGCGCCCGCGACTGGAAGCTGGGCGGCGGCACGGGGCCGCTCGACCACCTCGACTGGAAAGCGATCTAGCTCGGTTTGGAGGCACGATGTCAGCTCGTCGCAAGGTGTACGTGGAGGGCTCCCGCCCGGACATCCGGGTGCCGTTCGCCGAGGTGGACCTGACCGGTGGTGAGCCGCCGGTCCGGCTCTACGACACGTCCGGCCCCGGCTCGGACCCGGAGGTCGGGCTGCCCCCGATGCGCGGCCGGTGGATCGCCGAGCGGGGCGACGTCGCGCCGGTGCGGGGTGCCGGTACGCCGCTGGCCGGCTCCCGCCCGACCCAGCTCGCCTACGCGCGCGCCGGGGTGGTGACGCCGGAGATGGAGTTCGTGGCCATCCGCGAAGACGTCTCGTCCGAGCTGGTGCGCGAGGAGATCGCGGCCGGCCGGGCGGTGCTGCCGGCGAACGTCAACCACCCCGAGTCGGAGCCGATGATCATCGGACGGCGCTTCCTGGTGAAGGTCAACGCCAACATCGGCACCTCCGCGGTCACCTCCTCCGTCGCCGAGGAGGTGGAGAAGCTGACCTGGGCCACCCGGTGGGGCGCGGACACCGTGATGGACCTGTCGACCGGCAAGCGGATCCACGAGACCCGCGAGGCGATCATCCGCAACGCGTCCGTGCCGATCGGCACCGTCCCGATCTACCAGGCGCTGGAGAAGGTCGGCGGCGACCCGGTGAAGCTCTCCTGGGAGGTCTTCCGGGACACCGTCGTCGAGCAGTGCGAGCAGGGCGTCGACTACATGACGGTGCACGCGGGCGTGCTCATGCGGTACGTGCCGCTGGCCGTGGAGCGGGTCACCGGCATCGTCTCCCGGGGCGGTTCGATCATGGCGGCCTGGTGCCTGGCGCACCA
The DNA here is from genome assembly GCF_031085175.1 of Phytohabitans maris. Lineage (GTDB taxonomy): Bacteria > Actinomycetota > Actinomycetes > Mycobacteriales > Micromonosporaceae > Phytohabitans > Phytohabitans maris. The sequence continues at coordinate 131,347 of NZ_JAVHUY010000002.1, read as the reverse complement.
CGAGGAGAACTTCCTCTACACCAACTTCGCCGAGCTGTGCGCGATCCTCTCCCGCTACGACGTCACGTTCTCGCTCGGCGACGGGCTGCGGCCCGGCTCGATCGCGGACGCCAACGACGAGGCGCAGTTCGCGGAGCTTCGCACGCTGGGCGAGCTGACGACGATCGCCTGGGAGCACGACGTGCAGGTCATGATCGAGGGCCCCGGCCACGTGCCGATGCACAAGATCAAGGAAAACGTGGACCTCCAGCAGGAGGTGTGCCACGAGGCGCCGTTCTACACGCTCGGGCCGCTGACCACGGACATCGCGCCGGCGTACGACCACATCACCTCGGCGATCGGGGCCGCGATGATCGGCATGTACGGCACGGCGATGCTCTGCTATGTCACGCCGAAGGAGCACCTCGGCCTGCCGGACCGCGACGACGTGAAGGCCGGCGTGATCGCGTACAAGATCGCCGCGCACGCCGCCGACCTCGCCAAGGGACACCCGGGCGCGCAGTCGTGGGACGACGCGCTCTCCAAGGCCCGCTTCGAGTTTCGCTGGGAGGACCAGTTCAACCTGGCGCTCGACCCGGAGACCGCGCGGGCGTACCACGACGAGACGCTCCCCGCCCAGCCGGCCAAGACCGCGCACTTCTGCTCGATGTGCGGCCCCAAGTTCTGCTCCATGAAGATCACGCAGGAGCTCAAGGCGTACGCGGAAAAGGGGATGAAGGAGAAGTCGGAGGAGTTCGTCGAGGCCGGAGGCCGGGTGTACCTGCCACAGGCGTGACGACCTGAAAAGTTCACAATCTTGGGGCTGACGGCGTTAGTTGAACTTTGTAGCATGTCCGAATGCTGACGCCGTCTCCCCTCATGCGCCTCGTGTCCGGTTTCTGGAGCTTCAAGACGTTCGCCGCCGCCGTGGAGCTCGACCTGTTCACCCGGCTGTCCGGTGGCAAGAGCATCACCGTCGGGAAGGCCGCCGCCGAGCTGGGCCTCGCCGAGCGCCCGGCCGACCTCCTCTTCGCCGCGTGCGCCTCGCTCGGCCTGCTGGAGCGCGATGGCGACGGCTACCGCAACTCGGCGCTGGCCGAGGAGTTCCTGGTCGCCGGCAAGCCGTACTACTTCGGCGGCCAGGTGCGCTACTGCGACCGGCGCACCTACCTGGCCTGGCACCGGGTCGGCGACGCGCTGCGCACCGACCGCCCGCTGACCTGGGACCCGGACACCCAGGAGTCGATGTTCGAGACCGAGGACCCGCAGCTGCTCGCGCTCTTCTGGGAGGCGATGTACTCGACGTCCATCTTCACCGCCCGGGCGCTCGGCGAGGCGTACGACTTCGGTGCGCACTCGCGGCTGCTCGACGTGGGCGGCGGCTCCGGCGCGTACCCGATCGAGCTGTGCCGGCGGTACCCGGCGCTGCGGGCCACGGTCTTCGACCTGCCGCACGTCGTACCGATCGCCGCCGAGAAGGCCGCCGCGGCGCAGCTGACCGACCGGATCGACACCGTGGCCGGCAACTTCCTGCACGACGAGGGGCTGCCGAGCGGGTACGACGTGATGCTGTTCAGCATGATCCTGCACGACTGGGACGAGCCGACCAACCGCGACCTGCTGGCCAAGAGCTACGCCGCTCTGCCGTCCGGCGGTGCTGTGGTCATCTCGGAGCTGCTGCTCAACGCCGACCGTACCGGCCCGGCCTCGGCCGCGCTGATGGGCATGAACATGCTGGTGGAGACGGTGGGCGGGCGCAACTACTCGGAGACCGAGTACACGGACTGGCTGACCGACGCGGGCTTTGTGGACCCGCACGTGGTCCACTTCGACGCCCCGGGCGCCAACGGCGTGGTGGTGGCCCGCAAGCCTTGACGCGACAGGCGCGCCTTTGCGGGACGCGCCGGGCGGGGCCGCGGTTGGGGGCGGCCCCGCTTCGCTCTTTGCCGGCTGCCGCCGCGACCCGGCGTTCTGCCTCGCGCGGGCCGGGACCCGCTTCGCGCTTTGTCTGGCTGGTGCCGCGGGCCGGGGCCCGCTTCGCGCTTTGTCTGGCTGGTGTCGCGGGTCAGCGGAGCTTGTCGTGGGGGTCCGCGTCGCGGCTGGACAGGCCGCTCACCCAGTCGACGTACTCCTCGTCGCGGGGCTTGAGCGCGGGCTCGGGGCGGGGCTGGTCGCCACGCTGGGTGGGGAGATCGCGCTGGGTCGGGACGTCCAGAGTGCCGGCCGGCTCCGGGGACTCCGGGGCGGGGTCGGCCGCGCGGCGGCGCCCGAACAGTCCCCGGCGCTGGCGCGCGGTCGGCTCCTCGGCGGCGGGCGTCTCCTTGCCGCGCTTGCGGGCCTTGCGGTCGGTGGGCTCCTCGCCCGCTGGGCCGCCGCCCGCCGGCCGGCCCCGGTCACCGCCCGCACTCCCGGCGCGGTCGCTGGGCCGGTCGTCGTCCGTGTAGACGGGTAGCTCGCCCGTGGAGTAGCCGGCGGCGCGGCGGCCGGCGGAGAAGGCGGTGGCGGCACCGGCGGCCCCCGGGTCGCGACCGCTCGGTGGCCGGCGGCGAGCCGGGCGCACCGGCGACGGGCTCGGGCGGGCGATCTGCGGCGGAGACTGTGGCGAGAGGTCGGCGGTCGGCTCGTCGAAGAGGCCGCCACCCCCCGAGGCACTGCCGGTCCGGCCGGTCGAGGGCTCGATCGTGGGCAGCGGGTCGGTCGTCTCGTCGGCGGCCGATGTGGACGGCTTCGCGCTGTGCCGGGGCAGGGGGACGCTCCACTCGCCGGTCGGTGGCTCGCGGAAGACCGGCTGGATGGCGGGCTCGCGGGGCGGCCGGGCAGGTGGGGTCTGCTCCTGCGGGGCCGCACCCGGCTCCCCGGCCGGGGTGGCGGGACGAAGGCTCGGGCGGCGGGCGACCGTGGCCAGGACCGAGCCCAGCGTGCCGGCGCCGACCGCGACCAGGGCACCCCAGTACGGCGCGGCCTGGAACTTGTCGGTCTCGCTGCCCGGGCCGGCGACCAGGTAGGCCAGGCAGAGCATCGCCGGGCCGACGATGCCGGAGGCGGCGATCGTGACCGGCGGCCGGCCCAGCCAGCGGCCGAGGCCGGCGGTGGCGGCGCCCAGCGCGAGCGCCAGCAACGGCATCGTCACGACCGCCGAACTCTGTGCGGCGCCCGTGCTGAACGAGGGCAGGTCGAGCACGCCCAGGCGCAGGTTGGGCAGCGGGTCGTCGGGGCCGAGCGACGGGACCACCGAGGCCAGGGCCAGGACCCAGGCGCCGGCGGTGACGGCGCCGACGTTCCACAACAGAGGCTGGTGGCTCAGCGCGGCCACCGCGACGAGCACCCCGGCCACCGCGCCCAGCGCGGCGGAAAGGCCGATGACCAGCACCGGATCGGTGGCGCGCACGATCGCGAAGCGGGCCGGCTGCATGCACAGCGGCACCAGCACCGCGGCGCCGATGCCGCCGAAGACGGAGTACGCGATACGGGAGCCGGTGCCGCCCTCGTAGCCGCGGCGCCGGGCCATCCGGTCGGCCGCCACCGCGCCGGCAACGGCCGCCACCATGGCGAACCAGGTCACCCAGGCCATCTGCGTGGTCCACTGGTTTTCCTGGTCGACCGCGAAGGTGCGGCTCAGCCGGACGATGCCGAGGCCGAAGGCCACGCCGAGCTGGCTGGCCGCGGCGAGCATGGCGACGCCGAGCGCGGCGAGGAGCACCCTGCTCCACGTACGGATGGCCATGCCAGGCACGTTACGGCTCCGTGACCCGCCTCGCTACCCGGCCGGTCGTGGCTTGACGGACTTCCCAGAACCCGCTGAAAGTCCCTTAAGAAATCAAACCTTCTGCCGCGTACGCTGGGTCTGCGGCGGCACCGGATGGGCCTCCGGAGCCCCGGGCGGACCGTCCGGCGTGAGCAGCAGCTCGTGCAGCTCGGCACTGCAACGGGCGACCTCTTCCAGGTATGCGTTGTGCCCCAGCGAGCGGGGGCGCGGGATGTTGACGTCGACGATCCGCCGGAGCCGGCCGGGGCGCGGGCTGAGCACCACGACGCGGTCGGCGAGCAGCACGGCCTCGTCGATCGAGTGCGTCACGAAGACCGTGGTGGCGCCGAGGTCCATGTGGACCCGCTGCAGCTCGGTCGAGAGCTCCTCGCGGGTGAGCGCGTCCAAGGCGGAGAACGGCTCGTCCATCAGCATCACCTTGGGACGCTGGATCAGCGCCCGGCACAGCGCCACCCGCTGCTGCATGCCGCCGGAGAGCTCGTGCGGCTGCTTGCGGTGGAAACCGCCCAGCCCGACCATGTCGAGCAGCTCCTCGGCCCGGGCGCGGTGCTCGGACCGCTTCCAGCCAAACATCTCCACCGGGAGCAGCACGTTGTCGAGGACCGAGCGCCACGGCAGCAGCGCCGGCCGCTGAAACATCATCGCGATGTCTTTGCGCGGCTTGCTGACCTGGGCCCCGCCGACCGCGACCTCGCCCGCGCTCGGCTTGATGAGCCCGGCGATCAGCCGGAGCAAAGTGGACTTTCCGCAGCCGGAGCGGCCGATGACCGCGATGAACTCGCCCTCGGCGACGGTCAGGTTGATGTTTCGCAGCGCCTCCACCGCGCCCGAACGCGCCTGGAACGTCTGCGAAACTCCGGCCAGTCGAATCATCGTGTGCTCCCTACCGGGGCTGCGTTGGTCGGCGCTCCGCTCGCGCGGCGCCACTGCGCCGACGCCAGGCTATCGGGAAGCTCTGCCGCGGCACACGTCGCCATGGTCATTTTCGCGCTCCGCGATCAGAGGGCGACAACCTGTGGAAGCACCTCGGAAGCCACCAAGTCAAGGTGGTCGACGTCGGTGATCTCGATGAACCGCAGGTGCACCCGGGTGACGCCGATCGCCGCGAACTCGCCGATCCGCTCGACGAGCTGCGCGGGCGAGCCGACCACCGGGTCCTCCGGCGGGAGCGCGCTGGGCGCGTGCAGAGGGGCCGCGCGCCGCTTGGCCTCCGCGTCGGTGCGGCCGATGGCGACCACGATGCCGGCCGACAGCACGAGCGGCGCCTTGCCGGACTCGGCCCGCCCGACCTGGTCGCAGACCGCGAGCACGCGGTCGAACGCGCCCTTCGTCTCGGCCACCGTCTTGAACGGCATGTTGAACTCGTCCGCGTACCGAGCGGCGATCTCGGGCGTGCGCTTGGGGCCACGGCCACCCACGATGACCGGCGGCCCGGGCACCTGCACCGGCTTGGGCAGCGCGGGCGCGTCGGTGAGCTGGTAGTGCTCGCCCTTGAAGCTGAACGGCTCCCCGACCGGCGTGCTCCACAGCCCGGTGATGACCGCGAGCTGCTCGGCGAGCATGTCGAAGCGCTCCCCGGTGGGCGGGAACGGTATCCCGTACGAGACGTGCTCGCGCTGGTACCACCCCGTGCCCATGCCGAGCTCGACGCGGCCGCCGCTCATCTGGTCGACCTGGGCCACGGCGATCGCGAGCGGTGCGGGCAGCCGGAACGTCACCGACGTGACCAGCGTGCCGAGCCGGATGCGGGACGTCTCGCGGGCGAGTCCGGCCAGCGTGATCCAGGCGTCGGTGGGCCCGGGGAGCCCGGACTCGAGCCCCATCGCCTGGTAGTGATCGGCGCGCAGGTAGCCCTCGAAGCCGGCGTCCTCGGCGAGCCGGGCGAGGCGCAGCTGATCCTCGTACGTCGCGCCGCGGTGTGGCTCTGTGAAGACGCAGACCCGCACAGTAACCGCCTGTCTCAAGGTGATGGGGGTGATTGGTCGCGGTCAGGTTAGCCGGATCCTGTTACGCCGCGATACCCCAGCCGGGATCGGTTCGTAACCCGATACGCCTTGCGTCGCAAACCGGGCTTTCGCCTACGCTGTGGCGCGACATTCATGACCGGCTTCGTGGTCACCCCTCGATCTCGACGCCGTCGCTCCAACGCCCCCTCCAGTTGGAAGGAATCTGTTCATGAGAAGGGTTACCCGTACGTTCGCGGTAGCCGCCCTGGCCACGGCTCTGGCCGTCGTGACCGGTTGCAGCTCCGACGAACCTGAAGACACCACCAACGCCGGCTCCGGCGGTGAACTGGCAAAGGTGACGTACCTCACGTCGTTCGGCAACTTCGGTCGTGACGCGTATGGCTGGGTCGCACTTGAAAAGGGTTTCTTCCGTGAAGCCGGCTTTGACGTGACTATCCAGAAAGGTCAGGGTACCGGCGGAAACATCACCACCATCGTTTCCGGTAAGGCCGACTACACCCCGATCGACCTGACTGGTGGCCTGCTCACGTTCGGCAAGGGCACGAAGGACTTCACCGCGGTCGCCGCGATCCAGCAGCGCACGATGGCCGCCATCGCGTCCACGTCGGACAAGAAGATCACCACGCCGAAGGACCTGGAGGGCAAGACCCTCGCCGACACTCCCGGCTCCGTCGTGCGCAACCTGTTCCCGACGTACGCGAAGCTGGCGAACGTCGATTACAACAAGGTGAAGTGGCAGGACGGCGAGGCCGCGACGCTGATCGCCACGCTCGGCTCGGGCAAGGTCGACGGCATCGGCCAGTTCGTGGTCGGCCGGCCGACGATCGAGGCGGTGACCAAGAAGACGCCGACCTTCCTGCCGTACAGCGACTACCTGACCGACCTGTACGGCAACGTGCTGATCACCTCGACCAAGAACGCCAAGGAGAAGCCGGAGGAGGTCAAGCGGTTCACCCAGGCGCTGCTCAAGGGCTTGGAGTACTCGCTGGCCAACCCGGAGGAGGCCGGGAAGATCCTGCAGAGCAAGGACAACACGGCGAACCCCGCGGCCGCCAAGGCCGAGCTCGAGCTGATGGCCTCGTTCGTCCGCTCCGCGGGCAGCGGCGAGAAGATTGGCACGATCGACACCCAGCGGGTGGCCCGGAGCATCGCGATCCTGCAGGGCGCGGGTCAGCTCCCGCAGGGCATCACGCCGGAGCAGATCATCTCCGTCGACCTGCTGCCGAAGGTCTGATTCGCTAGGAGAGCGACGGGTGTGGTGGCCGGCCGGGCCACCACACCCGAACAGACGCGCAAGGAGCCAGACAAAATGAGCGAGACGTCCGTCGCCGCGCCGCCCGTCGCGGTCGCCGACCGGTCCCAGATACGGATGCCGGTCTTCGTCTATCCCATCGCCGGCTTCGCCGTGACGGTCTTCACCTGGTGGCTCATCACCAGCGTGTTCGGCCTGGCCCACCCGGTCGTGCTGCCGCCGCCACAGGACGTGGTGCGCGGCTTCTTCGACAATCGGGAGTTCATCCTCGAGGGCATGCTGGTGACCTCCCTGGAGACGCTGGTGGGCTTCATCGTCTCCTCGGTCGTCGGCTTCCTGATCGGACTGGTGCTGGCCAGCTCGGCGCTGCTGGAGCGGATGTTCTCGCCGCTGCTGGTGGCCGTCAACGCGGTGCCGAAGATCGCCTTCGGGCCGATGCTGGTCGCCTGGCTCGGCTGGGGCCAGCCGCCCATCCAGTTCATGATTTTCGTGATGTGTTTCTTCCCGGTCGTGCTCTCCACGGTGACGGGGCTGACCCGTACGCCGGCGGAGCTCGCCGAGATGGCGCGGTCGCTCGACGCGTCGCGCGCCAAGATGTTTCTCAAGGTTCGGCTGCCCGCCGCGCTGCCGCAGGTCTTCGTCGGCCTCAAGCTGGCGCTGCCGCTGGCCGCGGTGGGCGCGATCATCGGCGAGTTCCAGGCCGGTGACGCGGAGCGGCCAGGCCTCGGCTCGATCATCGTGCAGACGCTGGGCCAGGGGATGTCGGCGACGGCCTTCGCCGCATTCGTCCTGATCGCCGCCACGACGATCGTGTTCTACTACCTGCTGGTCGGCCTGGAGCGCCTGCTGCTTCCGTGGGTGCGCGCCACCACCGACCGCTGAACCCCGAAGGATCGCCCGGTACGGCGCCGGCGGTGCCGGCGCCGTACCAGATGGGTTTTCAGCCGGTGGCCAGCCGCCAGCGGCCGTTGCGGGCCACGAGCACGGTGAGTGCCTGCGGCATCAGGCCGGAATGGTTGTCCGGGGTGATCCGGATCGGCCCGGACAACCCGTCGAACTGTGACGTCTCCACAATGGACCGGATGCTGTCGCGGCTCACCGTGGAGCTTTGCTGCAACGCGTTGGCGACCATCTGGACCGCGTCGGCGGCGAAGGACGAGAAGCCGTAGTAGCTGCCGTACTTGGCGGTGTAGTCACGGAACCACTGCTTGCGGGCCGCCGTGGCTGGCGTGGTGGCGATGACGTCGTCGATGACCATCGTCTGGGTGAAGACCATCGTGGCGCCGTTGGTGGCCTTCTGGCCGGCGAGGAAGAGGTCGCCGGCGGCCGCCCCGTCGAAGTAGATCGGGCCCTTGAAGCCGGCCTGCTGCGCGCTCGCCGCCGCCAGCGCCGCCTGCTCGGCGAACGTCCACACGACGATCGCCTCGACCGGCTCGGCGCTTTCCGCCAGGAGTGTCTCCATCGCCTGGCTCACGTCGGTGTCGGTGGGGCGGACGGCCGTGGCCGTCACGTTCGACTCGCCCAGCGCGCCGCGGATGGCGGCCAGGCCCTCCTTGCCGTACAGGTCGTTGGTGTAGAGCAGGCCGACCCGCTTCTTCTTGGCGGCGTTGATCTCGCGGGCGAGCGCGGCGGCGTTGTCGGCCGCGTTCGGCCCGATCTTGAAGACCCACTGCCGGTCCTTCACCGGTGCCACGACGCCGCCGGCCGGGGCCAGCGCGATGGTGGGTACCCGCCGGTCCTTGACGGTCTCCGCCACCCGCTCGACGCACTCGGCGCAGGTGCCCATGACGACCGCCGCGACATTGGGGTTGTTTGCGAACGCTCCCACGTTGGTCAGGGACCGGCTGGAGTCGGAGCGGTTGTCCTTCGGGTCCAGCCGGAGCTTTCGGTTGCCGAGGATGCCGGAGTCGTTGACCTGGCTGATTTTCAGCTCGAGAGCGCGCCGGTACGCCTCTCCGATGGCCGCTGTGGGCCCGGACAGCTCAAGGTCGGCGCCGATGATGACTTCCTCGACGTCTCCCGCGTCCTCGCCCGATTGGCAGGCGGACGCCGACAGAACCAGCGCGGCTGCGGTGAGCGCAGACAGCGTCACGGAGCGTATGGGCCTCAATGTGGTCCTCCATGTGGACGGCCCAGCAGAGCTGGTGTTTTAAGGGCTGGAGACCGCTGTCCGTCCCCTGTGGAGCGACGCGGACCGGCCTGCCGTACGGTGTGAACGCGCAGTCGTTCGAACCTGGAAAACCATGCCAACGGCGGACGCCAGGGTCAAGCGGGAGAGTACCTGTTCCACGGGACAGCTATCCCACATAGTGGTTTGCGAAGAAGTTTGCACCCGTTAACTTTATTGACATCAATGCCTTACAGACTGCTGTTTGTGCAGGTCAGGGGCACATTTCTGGGAAGGGGCGGAGTGCGCGGAGTTTGTATTGGGGATGGTGCGACCGTTTCCTGCCGGACTGAGGCTTCCCAAGTGGGTGCCGTTTCTGGTGAAATCGCGGCCGTGCCGCGTGCGGCGCCAACCGATGCACCCAGGCGTCGGTCGAGCGGGTCGCACGCGGAGACGACGACGGAGGCGATGTCGTGAGCACGGGACCTACGACCCTGCCCGAAAAAGGTGCGCAGGCCCGCCGTGCTGCGCGCCGTTGGTTTCCGCGCCTGCGTGACGCGCGGATCAGGTCCAAGCTGGCGCTCATCCTCGTCGTGCCGGTCGCGGCGGTGCTCGCGCTCGCCACGGTCCGGCTGGTCGACGTCGGTCGCGACGCCCTCGACGCGAGCCTGATTCGCGATCTGACCTCTCTGTCCGCCAACGTCTCGGCGTTGACGCAGGATCTGCACAAGGAGCGGATGGCCGCCGCGGTCTACCTGGCCGATCCGCCCCAGGGGGCGCAGAGGGTCGACTACAAGGACCTCTACAACCAGGCTGTGAACGTCACCGACGAGCGGGTCGCGGCGTACACGGCCGAGCGGCAGTCGATCGGCGACGTGCCCGGCTCGGTCGAGGCCCGGCTCGCCCGGATCGACGAGCACCTGGCCACGCTCAACATCACCCGCCAGGACATGCTCGCCCGCCAGCAGCGCTCGGTCGCCGAGTCGGTGCTCCGCTACGGCAACATCCTCACCGACCTCGTGGCGTACGGCGACGTGCTCGGCCAGCTCGCCGGCGAGGGTGACCTGGCCGAAGAGTTGCGCGCGGTCGCCGCGTTCGCCAAGGCCAAGGCGGCCAAGGCCGAGGAGGAGGCGGTCGTCTACGCCGCCCTGATCAGCGGCGAGGCCCTGGGCCAGGAGCAGCTCAACTCGTTCCTCAGCACGCTCACCAGCCAGGAGTCCGCGCAGCAGGCGTTCGAGCTGGTCGCGAGCAGTGAGCAGCAGGCCATCGCGGACGCCACGGTCACCGGCGACGCGGTCAACCTGGCCCAGTCCAGCGAGGCGGAGGTGACCCGCACCGTCGGCCAGCGGCCCGGCGCCACACAGGCCGTCGACGCTCAGCGCTCGATCGGCGCGGTGGTCGACCTCATGCGCTTCGCCGAGGTCAAGCTGGAGGAGCGGGCGCTCACCGAGGCCGACGACGTCCGGGCGGCCGTGGTCCGCCAGGCGGTCGTCGAGTCGATCCTCGTGCTCATCACGCTCTTCATCGCCGTCGCGCTCGCCGTGGTCCTGGCCCGCTCGCTCAACCGCTCGCTGCGCCGCCTCCGGGAAGGCGCGCTCGCGGTGGCCAACCGCGACCTGCCCGACGCCGTCGCCCAGCTGCGCGACGTGCGCAGCATCGGTGAGGGCGGGCCGGACGAGATCGTGCGACAAGTGCGCGACGCGATCCGGTTGCCCAACCGCGACGAGGTCGGTCAGGTGGCCCAGGCGTTCAACGTCGTACACCGGGAGGCGGTCCGGATCGCGGCCGAGCAGGCCGCGCTGCGGACGAGCGTCTCGGCGATGTTCCTCAACCTGGCCCGCCGAAGCCAGGCGCTGGTCGACCGCATGATCGGCGAGCTCGACATGATCGAGCGCGGCGAGGAGGACCCGAAGCGGCTGGCCCAGCTCTTCCAGCTGGACCACCTGGCCACTCGAATGCGCCGCAACGACGAAAACCTGCTGGTGCTCGCGGGCGCCGACTCCACCGCGCCGCGGCGCGACGACGCGCTGCTGGTCGACGCGCTCCGCGCGGCCCAGTCCGAGGTGGAGCTCTACAACCGCATCGAGTTCGGCACCGTCGACACCGACATCTCGATCGCGGCGCACGCGGTCAACGACGTGGTCCGGCTCGTCGCCGAGCTGCTCGACAACGCCACCCGGTTCTCGCCGCCCAACACGGTGGTCGTCGCGGACGCCCGGCGCATCCGCGACTACGTGCTGATCCAGATCGAAGACCGCGGTCTGGGCCTCACCGAAGACCAGCTGGAGGCGCTCAACCACCGGCTCAGCCAGCCGCCCGCGGTCGACGTGGCCGCGTTCCGGCTGATGGGTCTGGCGGTCGTCGGTCGCCTCGCCTCCCGGTACGGCATCCGGGTCGAGCTGCGCCCCAACGTCGAGGGCGGCACGGTGGCCCAGGTGACGCTGCCGAGCGGCATCGTGGTGCTGCCCAAGCCGCGTACCCGCGAGCAGGTGCTCACCCGCCCGCGCTCGCCGCTCGCGGTGGAGACCAGCCCGGCCGCGGCCGGACCGGTGTCCGGCGGGTGGTCGTCGCAGCCGGCCGCGCGCTCCTCGGCCGCCACGCTCTCCGACCCCTGGCCGAGCAGCCAGACACCGTCCTGGGACACGTCCGCGGTACCGGTCAACGCGACGGCCGCGACCAGCGCGTTCCCGACGGTCGGCCAGTCGGCCGGCGGCACGCTGGGCCAGCCGCAGGGCATGGGTTCGCCCACGGTGGCGTACCCGACCGTCCAGCCCGCGTCGCTGCCGCAGCGCGGCCAGAACGCCGCGATCCCGGCGACCGCCCACCCGATGACGCCCGCCGTGCTGCCCCCCTCCGGCCTGCCGGCCGGGCCGGTCGCCGGTTCACCGGGTGTCTCGCCGCGCCCCGACGACGGCGGCGAGGTTCCGATCTACCGGGAGATGGAGGCGGTCTGGTTCCGGTCGCACGGCCAGGCGTCGACGCAGATCTTCTCCACGGTGAGCCCCAGCGCCGCCGCACCCAGCGCCGCGGCGAGCTCGACCGGCAGCTACACGTCGTCCAGCGCACCGGCCGCCTCCAGCCTCTCCGGCGGCTCGTCGGGCTACCCCGGGTCGTCCGGGCTTTCCAGCGGCTCTTCCGGACTCTCCGGCGGCTCCTCGGGACTCTCCGGCGGGTCCTCCGGACTCTCCACCGGCCCGAGCCTCGGCAACGGCGGGCTCGGCGGCGGCTCCGGCCTCGGCGGGGGTGGTTCACTCCCGAGCCGTACGCCGCCGCCCGCGGCCGCGCCGCCTCCGGCCGCGTACGCGCCGCCGGTGGTCCCGCCCGCCGCCACCCAGGGTGGCGACTCCGGCGCGGGTGCCGTGCCGCGCCCGCGCAGCGCCGCCGAAGACAGCTGGCGTACGGCCGCTGACGAGGGCTGGCGGCGCGCTGAGCGGGCCGCTGAGCCGGTGAACGGCGGCAAGACGCGTTCCGGCCTGCCCAAGCGCGTTCCGCAGGCTCAGCTCGTGCCTGGTGGGGTCGACACCTCGACCACCCGCGAGCGCGCCCGCCGTACGCCCGACGAGGTCCGCGGCCTGCTCTCCGCGTACCACCGGGGCGTGCAGCGGGGCCGCTCGGCCGGCATGCAGGAAAACGGGAGCACCTCTACCAAGGAGACCAGTTGATGACGAGGCCAGCAGCGATGCAGGACATGGGTTGGCTGCTCAGCAACTTCGCCGACAGCGTGGCCGGGATCGCCCACGTCGTCGCGGTGTCGGCCGACGGCCTGCTCCTCGCGTCGTCGCGGGACCTGCCGGCCGACCGGGCAGACCAGCTCGCCGCGATCACGTCGGGTGTGGTCAGCCTCACCGACGGCGCCTCGCGGATGTTCAGCGCTGGTGGGGTGCTCCAGACGGTCATCGAGATGGACAGCGGCTACCTCTTCCTCATGTCGATCAGCGACGGCTCGTCGATGGCCGTACTGGCCGCGCGCAGCTGTGACGTGGGTCAGGTGGGGTACGAGATGGCGCTGCTCGTCGAGCGGGTCGGTGCGGCCCTGTCGCCGGCGACCCGAGAGGCCGTCACCCGCTAGTCCTAAGTAGATAATGACAGTGCCGCCGCTACGACAACGGAAGGAGGTGACCGCGTCATGGTGGACCAACCACGAGAAGACCCGAGAGGTGCGCTGGTCCGGCCGTACGCGGTCACCCGTGGGCGCACCGAACCACGCCGCGACATCGCCCTGGAGGCGGTGCTCGTGGCGGACCCGGCCGCCGTGCAGGAGTCACGGTTCGCGGGCCACGACAAGCACCGCATCGCCACCGTCTGCGAAAACCGTGCGCAGTCGCTGGCGGAGATAGCGGCCTATACCCGGCTCCCGTTGGGCGTTGCCCGGGTGCTCGTCGCCGACATGGTGGCGGAGGGCTTGCTGACGCTGCACAGTGCCGCTCCGGTCGAAGCCTATGAGGAGCGGATGGAACTGCTTGAGAGGGTGCTGAGTGGACTTCGCAGGCTATAACGCCGCAGGGGCGCGCCGAAACCGAGGGATCACGTCTGCCAAGATCGTGATCGCGGGAGGCTTCGGCGTCGGCAAGACGACGCTCGTAGGCGCGGTTTCCGAGATCACCCCGCTGACCACCGAAGCGGTCATGACCGCGGCCGGCGTGGGTATCGACGATCCCTCGAAGGTGCCGGGCAAGGAGACCACCACGGTGGCGATGGACTTCGGCCGTATCACCATGGCCGAAGACCTGATCCTGTACCTCTTCGGCACGCCCGGCCAGACCCGCTTCTGGTTCATGTGGGACGAGATCATCCGTGGCGCTGTGGGCGCGGCCGTCCTGGTCGACACCCGCCGTATCGCGGACGCTTTCGCCCCGCTGGACTACTTCGAAAACCGGCACCTGCCGTACGTGGTGGCGCTGAACGTCTTCGACGGCTCCCCGCAGTACGAGGTGGAGGAGATCCGCGAGGCCCTGGCCATCGCACCCCACGTGCCGCTCGTGCTGTGCGACGCCCGGCACCGCGACTCGGTCAAGCACGTGCTGGTCAACGTCGTTGAACACGCGATGATGACCCTCCGCGCCGAGCGTGGCGGCGGTCGCCGCCCCACCCCGGTCGGCTGATCCGGCTCAGCACGCGGCGCGCGCCCCAGCATCCTGGTCGCGCGCCGTCGTGACCGGCTAGGCCCTGTTTCGAAAATCCTTGCCGGGCTGCGCCGGGTCCAGACGACGACCGGCGGCGTCGGGCGTAAGGCCGCATACAACACCGGTATGCGACCTTGCGCCCGACTTGCCGGCGAGCTTGCCGAGTCGCCGGCGCCGCGCGAGCACGAAGCCCGTACGGACGTGCCGGCTAGTCGGCTGGCTCGTAGCCTCCCTGGACCTCGGCTCGCCTCGACAATTCTTTTGAAACAGGGCCTAGTCGACGGGGAGGCGGTAGCCGCGCTTCACCACGGTCTGCACCACGCCGGGCGCGCCCAGGCCGGCCCGGAGGCGGGCGACGGCCATCTCCACCGCGTGCTCGTCGGCGCCGCGGGGGAGGGTGCGCAGCAGGGCCGCCCGGGACAGCACCCGGCCCGGGGTCGCGGCCAGCGCGCGCAGCACCGACATCGGTGCCGGCGCCAGCGGGCGCAGCTCGCCGTCCACCACGGCCGCGTGGCCGCGCAGGGTGAGGACGTGGCCGGCCACCTTCAGGTTGACCGCTCGCTGGGGCAGCTCGTCGACGATCGTACGGACCAGGGCACCCAGCCGCGCGCGGGTGGGCGCCACCACCGGTACGCCGTGGCGGCGCAGCGGGGCGGCGGTGACCGGGCCGACACAGGCGGCCAGTACGTCCGAGCGGAGCGCGTCCAGCACCGCGTCGCCGCTCGGGCCGGCGGCTCTCAGCAAAGCGCCCGCCGCGGGGGCCGAGGTGAACGTGACCGCGTCGACCAGCCGCCCGGTGATCAGGTCGACCAGGCGGTGCAGCGGGGCGGGATCGGTGGGCGGCGCCCAGCGGTACACGGGCACCTCGATGACGGTCGCGCCAGCGGCCTCCAGCGCGGCGGTGCATTCGGGCTGGCGTTCGCCGTGCAGCTGCATGGCCACCACCTGACCCTCGACGCCCCGGCGCTGCAGGTGCTCGATCACCTCGTCGCAGCTCTCCGAGGCCGGCGACCACTCGTCGTGCAGCCCGGCCGCGCGGATGGCGCCGCGGGCCTTGGGGCCGCGGGCCACGATGTACGCGTGGCCGAGCACCGAGCGGAGCGGCTCGGCCAGCCCCCAGCCCTCGGCCGCTTCCAGCCAGCCGCGCATGCCGATGCCGGTGTTGGCCATCACCACGTCCGGCGGGTGCTCCAGGCAGGCCCTGGTGGCCGCGCGCAGCTCGGTGTCGTCGGCGAGCGGCACGATCCGCAGGGCCGGGGCGAGCACGACCCGGGCACCGCGCCGTTCGAGCAGGGCGGCCAGCTCGTCGCGGCGCCGGTCCGCGGTCACTCCGACGGTAAAGCCGGAGAGTTCGTCCGACATCAGCCGGCGCCCACTTCGACCATGCCGTCCCGCACCCGCACCGGGTAGGTGCGCACCGCCACGCCGGGCACGTCGAGGCACTCGCCGGTGCGCAGGTCGTACACCTGCTTGTGTAGCGGCGACGCGACCGTCGGCGCGTCGCCGCGGCTGCCGACGATGCCGCGCGACATCACGTTCGCGCCGGCGATCGGGTCGCGGTTGTCGATCGCGAAGAGCCCGCCGTCGTACGTGCGGAAGATGGCGACCTGTGCCCCGCCGACGAGCGCGGCCACACCCCGCTCGGGCTCCACCCGCTGCTGCGGGCAGATCACTTCCCAGCGCTCCGTCAGAGTGTCCGTCATTGGCGTACTCCCATGGTCGGTAGACCGAGCACCACGGGTCGGCGCTCGCCCATTGCCGGGACCGGCTGCCCCCGCTCCACCTCGAAGGTGATCGAGGGGTCGGGCGTGTCCGGTGCGTTGACGAAGGAGGTGAACCGGCGCATCCGCTCCGGGTCTTCGACGGTGGCCCGCCATTCGTCCTCATAGGACTCGACGTGGCGGGCCATGGCCGCGTCGAGCTCCGCGCAGATGCCCAGCGAGTCGTCGACGATCACCGCGCGCAGGTGGTCGAGACCGCCCTCCATCGCCTCGATCCAGGCGGCGGTTCGCTGCAGCCGGTCGGCGGTGCGGATGTAGAACATGAGGAACCGGTCGACGTACCGCACCAGGTCCTCTGTGGACAGATCGCTGGCGAAGAGGTCGGCGTGGCGCGGGCGGAAGCCGCCGTTGCCACCGACGTAGAGGTTCCAGCCCTTGTCGGTGGCGATGATGCCGAAGTCCTTGCTCCGCGCCTCGGCGCACTCGCGGGCGCACCCGGAGACCGCCGACTTGATTTTGTGCGGCGCGCGCAGCCCGCGGTAGCGCAGCTCCAGCGCTACCGCCAGGCCGACCGAGTCCTGCACCCCGTAGCGGCACCAGGTGGAGCCGACGCAGGACTTGACCGTGCGCAGTGCCTTGCCGTACGCGTGGCCGGACTCGAACCCGGCGTCGACCAGCCGGCGCCAGATCTGCGGCAGCTGCTCCACGCGCGCGCCGAAAAGGTCGATCCGCTGGCCGCCCGTGATCTTCGTGTACAGGTTGAAGTCGCGGGCTACCTCGCCGATCACGATGAGCTTGTCCGGCGTGATCTCCCCGCCGGGGATGCGCGGCACCACCGAGTACGTGCCGTCGCGCTGGATGTTGGCCAGGAAGTGGTCGTTGGTGTCCTGCAGCGCGGCCTGCTCGCCGTCGAGCACGTAGCCGTTGCCCAGCGAGGCGAGGATCGAGGCGACCGCCGGCTTGCAGATGTCGCAGCCGCGCCCGCGCCCGTGCTCGGTCACCAGCTGCGAGAACGTGCGGATGCCCCGCACCCGGACGATCTCGAAGAGCTCCTGCCGGCTGTGGTCGAAGTGCTCGCACAGCGCCTTGGACATCTGCACGCCGGAGATCGCCAGCAGCTGCTTGAGCATCGGTACGCACGAGCCGCAGCTGGTGCCCGCGCGGGTGCACGCCTTGATCGCCGGTACGTCCGTGCAGCCTTCGTGGATCGCGTCGACGATCTGGTCCTTGGTCACGGCGTTGCAGGAGCAGACCTGCGCGCTGCCGGGGAGTGCGGCGATACCCGCGCCGGTGCCCATGCCGCCGGACTCGGGGGCGAGCAGCGCGAGCGGCGGCCCGGGCAGCGGGCCGCCGACGCTGGCCCGGAGGGTCGGGTAGGCCGAGGCGTCGCCGACGAGTACGCCGCCGAGCAGCGTCTTGGCGTCGTCGGAGAGGACCAGCTTCGCGTACACGCGGGTGGCCGGGTCGGTGAACGTGACGTCGAGGCAGCCCTCGGCGGTGCCGTGCGCGTCGCCGAACGAGGCGACGTCGACGCCGAGCAGCTTGAGCTTGGTCGACATGTCCGCGCCGGGGAACGTCGCCTGGCCGCCGAGCAGCCGGTCGGCCACCACCTCGGCCATCGCGTATCCGGGTGCGACCAGCCCGTAGCAGCGCCCCTCGACGGCCGCGCACTCGCCGATCGCCCAGATCCGCTCGTCGGAGGTGCGGCAGGCGGTGTCGACCAGGATGCCGCCGCGCTCGCCCACGTCGAGCCCGGCCGCGCGGGCCACGTCGTCGCGGGGGCGGATGCCGGCCGCGACCACCACGACGTCGGCCTGGATCCACGAGCCGTCAGACAAGACCAGCCCGTACACAGAGCCTCTGGAGTCGGCCTGCCGGCCGAAGTCGCCGTCGTTGCGCGGCCGGATCGCCGTCGTGCCGGTGCCGGTGTGCACCTTGACGTCGAGCTCCTCGACGTACCGCCGGAGCATGGCGCCGCCGGCCTCGTCGACCTGCACCGGCATCAGCCGCGGCGCGAACTCCACCACGTGCGTCGACAGGCCCAGCAGCCGCAGCGCGTTGGCCGCCTCCAGCCCGAGCAGGCCGCCGCCGATGACCGCGCCGGTGCGCCGCCCCTTCGCGTGGTCGCGGATCGCCTCCAGGTCGTCCAGCGTGCGGTAGACGAAGACACCGCGCAGGTCGGCGCCGTCGACCGGGGGCACGAACGGGTAGGAGCCGGTGGCGAAGACCAGGGCGTCGTACGGGTACTCGCCGCCGCCGGTCACCGCGACCCGCCGCTCCCGGTCGACCCGGACGACCGGCTCGCCGAGCCGCAGGTCGACACCGTCGTCGGCGGTGTGCAGGCTCAGCTCCTCGGCCGAGACGCCGTCGAAGAACGCGGAGAGCCGCACCCGGTCGTACGCCGCGCGCCCCTCCTCGGCCAGCACCGTGACCCGCCACTCGCCGCTCGTGTCGCGCGAGCGCAGCGCCTCCACGAACCGCTGGCCGACCATGCCGTTGCCGACGACGACGAGGTGCTTCATGCGGCGACCTCCGACGCAGAAGAATCCACTGTGGATAGCCAATCGACGATGCCCTCGACCGCGTCGCGGCAGGTGCCGCAGCCGGTCGTGGCCCTGGTCGCGGCGACCACGTCGTCGACGGACCGGGCACCGGCGCGCCAGCAGCGCACCAGTGCTCCCTTGCTGACGGTGTTGCACTGGCAGACCGTGGCGGCGTCGGGCATGAGCGCCGGCGACTCCGCCTGCGTCGTGGCTGGTACGCCGATCGCCCGGCCGAGCAGCAGCGCGCGCCGGTCGGTCGGTACGGGCGTGCCGCGGTCGAAGAGCTGGATCACCGCGCCGACGGACGGGTTGTCGCCGAGCATGATCGCGCCGGTCAGCCGTTCGCCGACGATCGTCAGCTTGGCGTAGGTGCCCCGAGCGGGGTCGGCGAAGCTCAGCTCCTCGGCCCCCTCGACCGGTGCCGAGGTACCCATGGCGGCGAGGTCGATGCCCGCGGCCTTGAGGCGCGTGACCACCGGAAGCGGCCGGTACTTCGCGAACGGGTCCTCCCCGCCGAGCACCCGCGCGACGATCCGGGCCTGCTCCCAGGCTGGCGCCACCAGGCCACTCACCACGCCCTCGTGCTGCGCGCAGTCGCCGATCGCGGAGATGTGGCGGTCGCTGGTGCGCATGTGGTCGTCGACCACGACACCCCGCTCGACGGCGAGCCCGGCGTCGGTGGCCAGCCCGGTCTCCGGCCGCACACCGCAGGCCACCACGAGCAGGTCGGCGCGGAGCTCGCGCCCGTCGGCCAGGCCGAGCGTCACCCCGTCGGCGTCGGCGGCCACCGAGGCGGCCATCGCGTCGAGGTGCGCGGCGATGCCGAGGCTGGACAGGGTGCGGACCAGGACCGCGCTGGCGGCCGGGTCGAGCTGGCGCTCCATGAGGTGGCCGACCGCGTGGACGACCTCGGTGGCGATGCCGCGGGCCGCGAGCCCGCGCGCCGCCTCCAGACCAAGAAGACCCCCACCGAGTACGAGCGCGGTGCGCGCCCCCGACGCGGTGGCGAGGATGCGCCGGCAGTCGTCGAGCGTGCGAAACACCGCGACCCGCTCGGGCAGGTGCTCGCGGTCGAGGCCGGACAGGGGCGGGATGAGCGCGCGGCTGCCGGTGGCGAGTACCAGGTGGTGGTACTCGATGCGGTCGCCGGCGTCGGTGGTGACCGTCCGGGCGGCCCGGTCGATCGCGGTGACCGCCACGCCGGGGCGCAGGTCGATGCCGTGCCCGGCCGCCTCGGTGATCTCCACGTCGCGCTCGCGGACCTTGCCGGCGAGCACGCTCGACAGCATGATCCGGTTGTACGCCCGGTGTGGCTCGGCGCCGAGCACCGTGACCTTGATGTGGGGACCCCGGTCGCGTAGCTCGGCCGCGAGCCGGGACCCGGCCATGCCGTAGCCCACGACGACGACATTCATGCTGCTTGCACCTTGACTGCGCACACCTTGAACTCCGGCATTCGAGACGTCGGGTCGAGGGCATCGCTCGTCAGTGAGTTGGCCCGGGCGGCGCCGCCCCAGTGGAACGGCGCGAAAACGGTGTCCGGCCGGATCGTCTCGGTCAGGCGGGCGGGCGCCCGCATCTCACCGCGCCGGCTGGTGACCACGACCTCGTCGCCGGCCTCGATGCCGAGGCGGGCGGCCAGGTCGGGGTGGAGCTCCACGAACGCGCTCGGCGCCGTGCGGCGCAGCGGCTCGATCCGCCGGGTCTGCGCGCCCGACTGGTACTGCGCGAGGACCCGGCCGGTGGTGAGGTAGAGCGGGAACTCCGCGTCGACCTCCTCGGCGACCGGCCGGTGCTCGACCGGCAGAAACCGGGCCCGCCCGTCCGGGGTGGCGAAGGTGTCGAGGAAAAGCCGCGGCGTACCCGGCCGGTCCACCGATGGGCACGGCCAGAACACGCCGTCCTCAGCGTCGACCCGCTCCCACGTCACGCCTGCGTAGTCCGCCGCGCCCCCGGCAGAAGCACGCCGCAGCTCCTCGAACACGGCTCGTGGCTCGGTGGTGAACCGCGTGCCGGCGCCGAGCCGGGAGGCCAGCTCGGCAATCACCGCCAGATCCGTCCTCACATCTGGCGGTGGCTCGCGGAAGGCGTGGCGCCGCAGCACCCGGCCCTCCAGGTTGGTCATCGTGCCGTCTTCCTCGGCCCACTGGGCGGTGGGCAGGACCACGTCGGCGATCGCCGCGGTCTCGGAGAGCACGAAGTCGGAGACGACCAGCAGGTCGAGGCTCCTGAGGCGGGCCTCGACGCGCGCCGCGCGGGGGGCCGAGACGACCGGGTTGGAGCCGAAGACCAGCAGCGCCCGCATCTCGTCGCCGGTCAGCAACTCGTACGCCGAGGGGCCGGGACCGGGCAGGTCGTCGGGGTCGACGCCCCAGACGCCGGCGACGTGCGCGCGGGCGGCCGGGTCGTCGATCTTGCGGTAGCCGGGGAGCTGGTCGGCCTTTTGCCCGTGCTCGCGCCCGCCCTGCCCGTTGCCCTGGCCGGTGAGGCAGCCGTAGCCGGACCCCGGCCGTCCGGGCAGGCCGAGCGCGAGCGCCAGGTTGATGAACGCGGTGACCGTGTCGACACCCTTGGCGTGCTGCTCGGCGCCGCGCGCGGTCAGGATGATCGCCGTCTCCGCGGTGGCCAGCGCGCGGGCGGCCGCCTCCAGGTCGGCGACCGGCACGCCGGTCATCCGCTCCACCCGGGCCGGCCAGTAGCTCGCCACGGTGCGCCGCACCTCGTCGAAGCCGCTGGTGCGAGCCGAGACGTACGCCTCGTCGGCCCAACCCTCGCCGAGCGCGATGTGCAGCAGCGCGTTGGCCAGTGCCAGGTCGGTGCCGGGCGTGGGCTGCAGGTGGAGCGTGGCCTGCCGGGCGGTCGCGGTGGCCCGCGGGTCGACCACGATCAGCGTGCCGCCGCGCGCCTTCTGCTCGGTGAGGTATCGGGCGAACGGTGGCATCGTCTCGGCCACGTTGGCCCCGACGAGCAGCAGCGTGTCCGCCTTGCCGATGTCGGCGAGGGGAAAGGGGAGCCCCCGGTCGACGCCGAACGCCCGCATGCCCGCCGCGGCCGCCGACGACATGCAGAAGCGGCCGTTGTAGTCGATGTTTTTGGTGCGGAGCGCGACCCGCGCGAACTTGCCCAGCGCGTACGCCTTTTCGTTGGTCAGGCCACCGCCGCCGAAGACCGCCACCGCGTCGCGCCCGTGCGCCGACTGGGTGGCCCGGATGCCCTCGGTGACCCGGTCGAGCGCCTCCGCCCAGGTGGCCGGGCGGAGCTCGGCACCCTCCCGGACCAGCGGTGTGGTCAGCCGGTCGGGGTGGTCGAGCAGCTCGGCCGCGGTCCAGCCCTTTTGGCACAGGCCGCCGCGGTTGGTCGGAAACTGGCGCGGCGTCACCTCGACACGACCCTCCGGCGCCGCCCGGAGGGTCATGCCACACTGAAGCGCGCAGTAGGGACAGTGCGTGGCGACCTCCCGGGTCACCACGAGACTCTCCACCGCGCCTGCCATGCCGGAAAGCGTGCCGACGGGCCGTTTCGCAGTCGGGTCCCGATTGTTTCGGGCCTGCTAAGAGGCGTTCACTCCACTCCTCGGAAGAGGGACAGGTGGCGGCTTGATCACCGCTGGTGGACTGCCCTAGAGGCGGGCCTGGGCGGCGACGTGTACGTCCAGCATTGTGATCAGTCGCGCCGTCACCTGGCGGGCCTCCAGGTGCAGGCGGGCGATGTTGAGCCCCTCACCGCCGAGCACGGCGAGAAGTGCGGAGTCGCCGACCGCGTACACCGAGAAGTAGCCGCGGTGGCTGCGGACCGTCGACTCCCGAAACGGGCCCTGCCGCAGCGCCAAGCCGGTCTGCCGGCCCAGGCCGAACGTCGCCGCGGCCAGCGCCGCGATGTCGTGCGGCTCCGGCCCGCTGTTGAGGTCGTGGATGAGCAGCAGCCCGTCCACGCCGGCGATGACCGAGCCGACGACGCCGCTGACCGCCTGCTTCAGCGCCGCCATCTCGGCGTACGCCGCCCCGTACGCCTCCTCCTCGGAGGTCTCCGCCATCCCTGTCCCCCTCTGTGAATAGCTGTGTCAGCCCAGCCGGTGCAGGCCGTCCCGCACCCGCTCCACCGTCCGGCCGTCCGCCGCGAACGGGTGCCCGTCGAACCCGCCGAACCAGGCGGCCGCCGGATCCTCCCCCGAGGTACCGCGGTCCCACGGCCCGGTCGCCGAGGGCGTCCGCCGGGGCAGCGCGCCGGCCAGCTCCACCGCCGGTGCCGCCGCTTGCGGGACGGGCCCACCGGCCGGTTCCACCCCGACGGTCAGCTCCCGGAACTCGCGGCGCGCCATCGCCAGGTTGGCCTGCCGCCGGTCGAGCAGCAGATGGGCGACGCACCCACCGGGCCCCTCGCCGTCGACGATCCGCAGCACGTGAAACCAGCGGTGGCTGGTCACCAGCAGGTCGTCCATCGCCGTGTCCGCGTCGGTCAGCCGCACCAACTCCACCGCCGTCTCGGCCATGGCGGCGGCCATCTCCGCGATGCTCTCCCCATCGGGGAACGCCTCGATGGTCGCCGTCCGCAGCGGCTTGCGGGTGTCGATGGCGGTCACGATCACGGCACGCGCGCCGGTTATCCGTAGCGCATCCCCCCAGATGACGTCCTCGATCGACATGACCTACGGCCGCCCCGCCGAGGCATCAGCCACCGAAGCTGGTGTCCAGGGTCCGCATCACCAGCCGGGCCTGGGCAAACAGCATGCCGATGTTGACCGTCCGCCGGCACACGACGACGGCCACCATGTCTTCCGTCACCGCGCTGCGCATGAAAAGGTGCACCAGGTTTTCGCTGTTGACCAGGATCTCCCGGAAGTAGTGCCCGGACCGCTCGATCCCGCGCCGCTTCTTGAAGATGTCCTCGATCATCACCACGTTGCGCCCCTGGAACATGTCGAAGGTCGCGGCGGCGAGCAGGTCGAGCACCTCGGAGGGGTGCGAGTCGACGGTGTCGACGGCGAGGAGCATGCCGGTCGACATGTCCACGATGCCGGCGGCGACGCAGTCGGGCACGGTCTGCCGGAAGTCCTTCACCACGTTGGTGACGGCTTGGCTGATGCTGATGTCGGTCATCGGCGTCAGATCTCGATCGAGGACTCGATCAGGCGCAGCTGGTGCCGCGCCAGGCCGAGGTTGGCCCGCGACTTGTTCAGCGCGAGGTAGAGGAAGAGGCCCTTGCCGGCACGCGAGCTGAGCGGGCGGATCAGGTGGTACTGGGTGTCCAGCGTGATCAGGACGTCCTCGATCGAGTCTTCGATCTTGAGCATCTCCAGCGTGCGCATCTTCGCCCTGACCACGTCGGTGTTGCCCGCCGCGGCCATGCCGAGGTCCAGTTCGGGGGAGCCGCCGGCGATGCCGAGGGTCATGCCGCTGGAGTAGTCGACGAGTGCGGCGCCGATCGCGCCCTCGATGCTCATCGCGTCTTTCAGGGCGGTGTCCAGTGCAGCCATGAGTCATTGCCTCCGGTGCTTCGCAAGTGTTTGAGAGCGTCACCGCGGCCCCGGCGAGTAGTAGTGGTGCCCGGGGCGGCGGTCGGCCTGACGCCGGTTCCACCGAAATCTCGCACGGTGATCGGCTTCACGCACCAGCCGCGCCGAATACTGTCTGAGGAGTCAGTCAAGGCTTGACCGAGCACCGAAATTTTGCCCATCACGATGGGTTGTGTGATGGCTGGAGGTGCTGTAGTGACCTATGCGACGCGCGTCATGCTACGTCCGGCATGGCCGATATCGATGGGAGCGTACCCATCGGCGATAGGTGCGGGAGGCCCTACTGTGCGGAGGTCCGCTGGTCATACCGCGGGTATGCTCTTGCGCATGACCAAGAAGGTGACCCTGTCGTTCCCCGACGACACGATCGAGGAGGCCCGACGGTTCGCCGAGCGCGACGGCCTGACGCTCTCCGCCTGGATGGACCAGGCCGCCCGGGAAAAGGCGCTGCGCGAGGTGTTCGCCGCGCACGCCGCCGCCGTGCAGCGCGCCGGCTTCGACCTGGAGGCCGCGGCGCTGGCCGACGAGCGCGAGGTGGCGATGGTGGACGCAGCGATCTTCCGTGCTGCGTAGGGGCGAGATCTGGCGCGTCGAGGGTGCCCGCGAGCGGCTGGGCCTGGTGATCAGCTCAGACGTCTACAACAGCACCGACGTGCCCATCGTCCTCGTCGCCGAGGTGGTGGAAGAGGAGCTGCTGCGTGACTCCCCGCTCGCCGTCTCGATGGGCCAGTACGTGGTGATGCCCGACCGCCTCTCGTCGCCGATGAAGAAGTGGTTCACCGAGTGCGTCGACTACGCCGACACCGACACCATGCAGCGCGTCTCCCGCGCGCTCCGCATCATCCAGGACCTCTGATTTAGGCGGATTTGCCCAGGCCCGCATCAGCTGCGGACCGCATGCGCGGGGTCCCCGGGGAAACGTGGAGCGCAGCGGAGCGTTTTCTTGGGGTGCTTTCCCGCGGGCCCCCGCTGCGGCCGTCGGCGAGCTGGCGCTCGCCGAGTTCCCCGGCCTCCGCTGCCGGCTCCGCGCGACCAGCCCAACGCCTGGACCGCCTACCGCCCGTCCAGGCCCGAACGCCGCGGCAGTGTGAGGAGGGCCGGGCCCGCTGTCCGTCAACTCCGCCGCGTACGACCGGATCGAAGTAGATCTAGAACATCTAGGGCTGATATAGAGCCCTAAACGTTCTAGATCTACATTCACCGGCGGGCACGGCTGGCGACGTCCCGGACATCGCCCACTGTGTGGCGTCGAGCGAGGGCTGGCGAGCGAGACGTGGGCACCGTGCGTGCCGGGCCGTCGGCCCGGGCCAGGGTCGTTGGACCGCGGAGGGTGAGGCCGCGGGAGCGACGGTCCGGACCACGGCGGGCGTCGCGGTAGCTCGAAGTCTCTGTGTTTGTGGATCTGGGGGTGCCGCGGCGGCGACACCCCCAGATCGGTGAGCGGGTCAGATGGACGCGTGGGCCAGGCTCGGCAGCTGGCTGATCAGGACGCGGCGGCGCAGGTAGCACCACCAGGTGACGGCGAGGCAGGCGGCGTACATCACGCCAAACCAGGTGAAAGCGGTCGAGATGCCGCCGGTCGCGGTGTAGGAGTCGCTGATCGCGCGGGGCAGGTAGAAGCCACCCATCGCGCCGACCGCGCCGGCGATGCCGAGGGTCGCCGCCGACTCGCGCTTGGCGACGGTCAGGTCCGGCGACTTCGCCGCGAAGATCGCCGGGATCATCCGGTAGGTCGAGCCGTTGCCCGCGCCGGCCGCCGTGAAGAGCAGCCAGAACGAGGCGAGGAACAGCCCCATGTTCTTGCTGCCGGCGGCCGTGACCACGCCGTACGACCCGAGGGCCATGAGCGTGAAGCAGGCGGCGGTGACCCGCGCCCCGCCGATCCGGTCGGAGAGCCAGCCGCCGAACGGCCGGGCCAGCGAGCCGATCAGCGGCCCGGTGAACGCGAGCGTGATCGTGGCCGCGCCCCAGTGCGCGGTCGGCGCGTCCGGGAACTGCAGCTTGAGCACCAGCGGGAACGCCGCCGAGTAGCCGAGGAACGACCCGAACGTGCCGATGTACAGGAAGGACATGACCCAGGTGTGCGGCCGCCTGACGGTGGCGAACTGGGCCCGGAACGGCGTCTTGGCCACGGAGAGGTTGTTCATGTACAGGTACGCCCCGACGGAGGCCGCCAGCACGAGCGGCACCCACATCAGCCCGCCGTAGACCAGGCCGGCGGCGATCACCACGGGTACGAACAGCTGCATCGTGCTGATGCCGATGTTGCCGCCGGCCGCGTTGAGGCCGAGTGCCGTGCCCTTCTTCCGCTCCGGGTAGAAGAAGGAGATGTTGGTCATGGACGAGGCGAAGTTGCCCCCGCCGAAGCCGGCCGTGGCCGCGCAGACCAGCACCACCCAGTACGGCGGCCGGGCGGTCACCGCGTACATGAGGCCGGCGAGCGGGATGAGCAGCAGGAGCGCGCTGATCATGGTCCAGGTGCGGCCGCCGAAGCGGGTGACCGCGAACGTGTACGGGATGCGCATCAGCGCGCCGATGAGGTTGGGGAGCGCGACCAGCCAGAAGCGCTGGTCCACGGAGTAGGGGAAGAGGGTCTGCGGGAGCGCTACGACCACGACGCTCCAGATGGTCCAGACGGAGAAGCCGAGGTGCTCCGCGAAGATCGAGAACACCAGGTTGCGCCGGGCGACCCGGCGGCCGGTGGTGGCCCAGAACTCCTCGTTCTCCGGCTCCCAGTGGGTGAGCCACCGGCCCTTACCGGCCGGGGCAGCCGCGGCGGCGGCCACGGTGGGGGTCAGTGTCGTACTCATGGCGGGGAAGTTACGGACGCGACTTTGCCGGAGGATTCCGCTCGGCGTACCCCGGCGGTAAAGCGCGCCGCACCACGGCGGCGGCGGCCGTTGTGAGGTTGGGGGCCGTTTTGCATCGGACACGGGCGACCGGGTATCGTTGCCTGCTGTTGTGCTAATGCCGGACGCGCTGCCAGTGAGCGGCGGCCTCGGCGTGCGCCCCCAGACCGACGACGAGACAAGGTAAACCTGTGCGTACGTACAGCCCGAAGCCGGGTGAGATCGAGCGTCAGTGGCACGTCATCGACGCCTCTGACGTCGTGCTGGGCCGTCTGGCGACCCACGCCGCCACGCTGCTGCGCGGCAAGCACAAGCCGACCTTCGCGCCGCACGTCGACACCGGTGACTTCGTGGTGATCGTCAACGCTGGCAAGGTCGCGCTGACCGGCAACAAGCGGCACACCAAGGTCGCCTACCGGCACTCCGGCTACCCGGGTGGTCTCAAGCAGGTGGGCTACGACGAGCTGCTCACCAAGCGCCCGGAGCGCGCCATCGAGCTGGCGGTCAAGGGCATGCTGCCGCACAACCGTCTGGGTCGAAAGCTCATCAAGAAGCTGAAGGTCTACGCCGGCGCCGAGCACCCGCACGCCGCGCAGAAGCCGGTGCCGTTCGAGATCAAGCAGATCGCGCAGTGAGCGCGGGCGAAGGAACAAGCATGACCGACACCATCGTCCCGACCCCGGCGCCGCCGGCCGTCGAGACCGCCCCGGTGCCCGCCGCCCGCGTGCCCCGTGGTGACCGTCCCATCCAGACCGTGGGCCGCCGCAAGGAGGCCATCGTCCGGGTGCGCATCGTGCCCGGCACCGGCAAGATCACCTGCAACGGTCGCGAGCTCGAGGAGTACTTCCCGAGCAAGGTGCACCAGCAGCTCATCAAGGAGCCGCTGGTGACCGCCGAAAAGGTCGAGGCCTTCGACGTCA
Source organism: Phytohabitans maris (assembly GCF_031085175.1). Lineage (GTDB taxonomy): Bacteria > Actinomycetota > Actinomycetes > Mycobacteriales > Micromonosporaceae > Phytohabitans > Phytohabitans maris. The sequence goes on along the minus strand of NZ_JAVHUY010000002.1, from coordinate 103,608 downwards.
TCGCCAACCTGCGTGGCGGCGGCATCACGGGCCAGGCCGGCGCGCTGCGGCTGGGCATCGCCCGCGCGCTCTGCGCCAACGATATCGACGACCGCCCGGCGCTCAAGAAGGCCGGCTTCCTCACCCGTGACGCCCGCGTCAAGGAGAGCAAGAAGTACGGTCTCAAGAAGGCCCGTAAGGCTCCTCAGTACTCCAAGCGCTGACGCGTTTTGTACTGCTGAAAGACGGCCGGGCCGCCCTGTGGAAAAGTGGGCGGCACCGGCCGTTCTGTTTGCTCTCGAAAGTGGGGCTCATGGCTCGTCTCTTCGGCACCGATGGCGTACGCGGGCGGGCCAACGCCGACCTCACGCCTGAGCTCGCGATGGCGGTGGCCGTCGCCGCCGCCCGCACGCTGGCTGAGTCCGACCGCAGCCACCCGCCGCTCGCGGTCGTCGGCCGCGACCCGCGGGCCAGTGGCGAGATGCTCGAGTCGGCCGTGGTGGCCGGCCTCGCCAGCGCCGGCGCCAACGTGGTGCGGGTCGGGGTGCTCCCGACGCCCGGCGTGGCCTTCCTCGTGGGTGAGGCCAAGGCCGACCTCGGCGTGATGCTCTCCGCCTCGCACAACCCGATGCCCGACAACGGGATCAAGCTCTTCGCCGCGGGCGGGCACAAGCTGCCCGACGACGTCGAGCACAAGATCGAGGCCGCCGTCGCGGCTGGCGCCTCGTGGGCCCGTCCCACCGGCGGCGGGGTCGGCCGCGTGCACGACCTTCTCGACGGCGCCGAGCACTACGTGCAGCACCTGGTCGGCACCGTGCCGCACCGCCTCGACGGGCTGAAGGTCGTGGTCGACTGCGCCAACGGCGCGGCCTCCGACGTCGCGCCGCTGGCCTACCGCGAGGCCGGCGCCGAGGTGATCGCCATCCACGCCGAGCCCGACGGCCTCAACATCAACGACGGCTGCGGCTCGACCCACCTGGAGCCGATCAAGGCCGCGGTCCTGGAGCACGGCGCCGCCCTGGGTATCGCGCACGACGGCGACGCCGACCGCTGCCTGGCCGTCACGGCCGACGGGGTGGAGGTCGACGGCGACGAGATCATGGCGATCCTCGCCCTGGCCATGCGGGAGAGCGGCGCGCTGACCGCCGACACGCTGGTCGCCACCGTGATGAGCAACCTCGGCCTGCGCCTGGCCATGTCGCGGGAGGACATCCGGCTGGTCGAGACCAAGGTCGGCGACCGGTACGTGCTGGAGGAGCTGCGCGCCTCGGCCCTCGCGCTCGGCGGTGAGCAGAGCGGGCACATCGTGATGCCGGCGTACGCGACGACCGGCGACGGCGTCCTCACCGGCCTGCACCTCATGTCCCGGATGGCCGCCACCGGCCGTTCGCTCGCCGACCTCGCCTCCGTGGTCACCAAGCTGCCCCAGGTGCTGGTCAACGTGCCGGTCGGCGACCGTGCGGCGGGGGCCAGCGCGCCGGCGGTGCTGGCGGCGACCGCCGCGGCCGAGGCCGAGCTGGGCGAGACCGGGCGGGTGCTGCTGCGCCCCTCCGGCACCGAGCCGCTGGTACGGGTCATGGTCGAGGCGGCCACGGTGGAGATCGCCCGGTCGGTGGCCGAGCGGATCGCCGCGGCGGTACGCGAGGCGAGCCCCGCCGCCTCGTCGATCACCTCGGGGCGCTTGCAGAACGCGAACCGGACCAGCCGCTTGCCCGCCTCCGGGTCGTCGTAGAACACCTCGGTCGGCACGGCCACCACCCCGCAGCGTTGGGGCAGCGAGCGGCAGAACTCCATCCCGTCCGTCCCGCCCAGCGGGGTGATGTCGGTGGTCACGAAGTACGTGCCCTCGGACGGCAGCACGCCGAAGCCGGCGTCGGCCAGCCCGGCCATGAGCTGGTCCCGCCGCGCCTCCAGCCCGGCCCGGAAGCCCTCGTAGTAGCTGTCCGGCAGGCCCAGCGCCACCGCGACCGCGGGCTGGAGCGGTGCGCCGTTGACGAAGGTCAGGAACTGCTTGACCCGCAGCACGGCCGTCACCAGCGCGGCCGGGCCGCTCGCCCAGCCGATCTTCCAGCCGGTGCAGGAGAACGTCTTGCCGGCCGAGGAGATGCGGACCGTACGCTCGCGCATGCCGGGCAGCGTGGCGAGCGGTATGTGCGCATCGCTGGCATCGGAGAAGACCAGGTGCTCGTAGACCTCGTCGGTCACCGCGTAGGCGCCGTACTCCTGGCACAGCTCGGCGACCTGGGTGAGCTCGGCCCGGGTGAAGACCTTGCCGGTCGGGTTGTGCGGCGAGTTGAGCAGCACCAGCCGGGTCCGCGGGCCGAACGCCGCGCGCAGTTCGGCCGGGTCGAAGCCGTACCGCCCGTCAGCCCCGGGGCTCTGCTGACTGCGCTCGCTTCGCTCGCTGGCCGCCCCGGGCAGCCGGCTTCCGCCGCCCTCGTCGCTCCGCTCCTCGGACCGGCGGTCACCGGCCCCGGGGCGGAGGGTGACCGGGCGCCGCACCGCGCCGGCGAGCGCGATCGAGGCCGCGTACGAGTCGTAGTAGGGCTCGAAGCAGACCACCTCGTCACCCGGCTCGCAGAGCCCGAGGATCGCCGCCGCGACGGCCTCGGTCGCGCCGGCGGTGATCAGCACCTCGCCGTCCGGGTCGTACTCCAGGCCCCAGAACCGCCGCTGGTGCTGGGCGACCGCGGCCCGCAGCGCGGGGATGCCGGGCCCGGGTGGGTACTGGTTGTGCCCGCCGCGCAGCGCCTCGGCGGCCGCCGCCAGCATCTCGGCCGGACCGTCGGTGTCCGGGAAGCCCTGCCCCAGGTTGACCGCCCCGGTGCGTACGGCCAGCGCGGACATCTCGGCGAAGATCGTGGTGCCGAAGGAGCGCATGCGGCGTACGCCGGGATCGCTGTCGATGGTGGTCACCGGGTCAGCCTAACCGCGCGACTACAAGATCAATTTTGTGCACGTGGCGGTGGCGAAGGTGCCGCTGGCCTCCTTCTTCGCCACCTCCTCGCCGTCGATCGTGATCCGGCACTGGATGGTGCCCTTGCCGCCTCCGCTGCGGATGGCGGTGACCGTGACCAGGGCCGCGTCCTCGGTCATGGTCACCTCCTTGCGCCAGGGCAGGTCGGTGTCGCTGGCTCGCTCCGGGGTGACACCGTCCTCCTTGAGGTAGACGATGCTCACCGGGCCGTCGCCGGTGACCTCGTACACGACCTTGCCGCCACCGCCCTCGTTGCCGTAGCCGCCGTCGTCGTCGCCGGTGGGCTCCGTCTCCGGTGTCGTCCGCTCCACCCGCGGCGTCTCGGCGTCCCGGGTGGGGTCGGCGGTGACCCGGCCCGGGTCGTCGCCCCGGTTGACCAGCAGCACGCCGGCGGTCACGGTGCCACCCACCAGCAGCACGGCCAGCGCGACCACCACGGCGAGGATCGGCCCGTTGGAGCGGCGCGGTGGCGTGGGCGCGCCGAGGTACGAGGGGTACGGCGCGGTCGGCGGCGACGAGGACGGCGGATGCGGCGAGACCGGCTGGGTCGGCTGGGCGCCGGGCTGCTGCTCGTACGGCGGCGGGTAGGTCATCGAGCGTTATCCCCCCGGATGAAGACTGCGGCGAGTCACGGTGTTCCACGATTGCCCCGCTGGGCAAGTCCGGTGTCCGATTCTTCCCCCGATTGCCGCAAACGCTCATGTCGGATGAGCGATACCGGGGCTTTCGAGCAGGCATCGTGAGCGAAAGTGGGCTACGCTGCGGACCATGTGTGGAATCGTGGGCTACGTCGGTGCCCGGCCGGCGTTGGGCATCGTGCTGGACGGGCTGCGCCGGTTGGAATACCGCGGGTATGACTCGGCGGGGGTCGCCGTGGTGACCGGTGACCGCCTCCTGACCGAAAAGCGGGCCGGCAAGCTGGCCAACCTGGAAAAGAGCCTGGCCGAGGCGCCCACCGCCGGCATCGGCGACGGCAGCACCGCGATCGGGCACACCCGCTGGGCCACCCACGGCGGCCCCACCGACCGTAACGCCCACCCGCACCTGTCCCGCGACGGCCGCGTCGCCGTGATCCACAACGGCATCATCGAAAACTTCGCCAAGCTCCGCGCCGAGCTGGAGGCCGACGGCGTCGAGTTCGCCAGCGACACCGACACCGAGTGCGCCGCCCACCTGCTCGCCACCGAGCTGGGCCTGGAGGGCGCGCCCAGCGCGGAAGGGCTGGCCGCCGCGATGCGCCGGGTCTGCCAGCGGCTGGAGGGCGCGTTCACCCTGCTCGCCGTCGACTCGGCCGTGCCCGGCGCGGTGGTCGGCGCCCGGCGCAACTCGCCGCTGGTGGTGGGCCGCGGCTCGGGGGAGAATTACCTGGCCAGCGACGTGTCCGCCTTCATCGAGCACACCTGCGAGGCGGTCGAGCTGGGGCAGGACCAGGTTGTGCTGATCACTCCCGAGGGCATCGAGATCACCGACTTCACCGGCCAGCCCGCGAGCGGCAAGGACTTTCACATCGACTGGGACGCCTCCGCCGCGGAAAAGGGCGGCTACGACTACTTCATGCTCAAGGAGATCGCCGAGCAGCCGCAGGCGGTCGGCGACACGCTGCTCGGCCGCCTGACCGAGAGCGGCGAGATCGTCCTCGACGAGGTCCGCCTCACCGACCAGGACCTGCGCGACGTCGACAAGGTCTTCATCGTCGCCTGCGGCACGGCCTACCACGCCGGCCTCGTCGCCAAGTACGCGATCGAGCACTGGACCCGCATCCCCTGCGAGGTCGAGCTGGCCAGCGAGTTCCGCTACCGCGACCCGGTGCTCGACCGGTCCACGCTGGTGGTGGCGATCAGCCAGTCCGGCGAGACGATGGACACGCTGATGGCGCTGCGCCACGCCAAGGAGCAAAAGGCGCGCGTGCTCGCGATCTGCAACACCAACGGCTCGACGATCCCGCGCGAGTCCGACGCCGTGCTCTACACGCACGCCGGGCCGGAGATCGCGGTCGCCTCGACCAAGGCGTTCCTGACCCAGCTCGTCGCCTGCTACCTGGTCGGGCTCCACCTGGCCCAGGTGCGCGGGATCAAGTACGCGGACGAGGTCGCCGCGGTCGTCGCCCAGCTCCAGGAGATGCCGGGCAAGCTGCAGGAGGTCCTCGGCACGATGGAGCCGGTGCGCGCGCTGGCCCGGTCGCTGGCCGAGGCGAAGAGCGTGCTGTTCATCGGCCGCCACGTGGGCTACCCGGTGGCCCTGGAGGGCGCGCTGAAGCTCAAGGAGCTGGCGTACATGCACGCCGAGGGCTTCGCGGCCGGCGAGCTCAAGCACGGCCCGATCGCGTTGATCGACGAGGGCTGTCCGGTGGTGTGCGTGGTGCCCTCGCCGGCCGGCCGGGGCGTGCTCCACGACAAGATCGTCTCCAACATCCAGGAGGTACGGGCCCGCGGCGCGCAGACCATCGTGATCGCCGAGGAGGGCGACGACGCCGTCCTGCCGTACGCGGATCACCTGGTCCGGGTGCCCCGCACGCCGACGCTCCTCGCCCCGCTGGTGACCACCGTGCCGTTGCAGGTGCTCGCCTGCGAGATCGCCGCCGCCCGCGGCCACGACGTCGACCAGCCCCGCAACCTCGCGAAGTCCGTCACGGTCGAGTGAGTTCCCGCCGCTAGGGTTAGCGGCGTGATCGTGGCTGTCGGCATCGACGTCGTCCTGGTCGAGCGGTTCACCGGCGCGCTGGCCCGCACCCCGCTGCTGGCCGACCGCCTCTTCACCGAGGCGGAGCGGCACACGGCGTCGGGCAACCCGCGCTCGGCGGAGTCGCTCGCCGCCCGCTTCGCGGCCAAGGAGGCGGTGGCGAAGGCGCTGGGCGCGCCGGTCGGGTTGCGCTGGCACGACTGCGAGATCGTGACCGACCCGGACGGCCGCCCCTGGCTGACCGTCGCCGGCACGGTCGCCGCCGTGGCCACCGAGCGGGGGATCACCCGCTGGCATCTGTCGTTGTCGCACGACGGGGGGATCGCGTCCGCCATGGTGGTAGCGGAGCGACTGGCGGAAGAGGTGGCTGCCTCGTGAGGGAGCGGGAGAAGCGGCGGCCGCGCACAGCGGCGCTGAGCGACCGATCGAAGGTCAGGCGATGAGGCGGGCCTGGCGGGTCAGCGACGTGCGCGCGGCCGAGGAAGCGCTGATGCGCACCGTGCCCGAGGGCTCGCTCATGCGGCGGGCCGCGGCCGGGCTCGCCCGCCGCTGCGCGCTCCTGCTCGCCGAGCGGGGCGGCGTGTACGGCTCCCGGGTCCTGCTGCTCGCCGGCGCCGGCAACAACGGCGGTGACGCGCTCTACGCCGGCGCGTTCCTGGCCCGCCGGGGCGTCGCCGTCTCCGCGCTGCTGCTCGTGCCGGAGCGGGTACACCAGGGCGGGCTGGCGGCGCTCCGGGCAGCCGGCGGCCGGGTCGTCGACGCGGTCCCGCGCGACCTGGATCTCGCCGTCGACGGCATCGTCGGGCTGGGTGGCTCGGGTGGCCTGCGCCCCGCCGCCGAGGCCGCCGTACGGCTGCTACGGGCCCGGGGCACCACGATCGTGGCGGTCGACATCCCCAGCGGCGTCGAGGTCGACACCGGCGGGCTCAGCGGGCCGGCGGTACGGGCCGACGTGACCGTGACGTTCGGCTGCCTCAAGCCGGCGCTGGTGGTGGGGCCGGCCGCGCCGTACGCCGGTGAGGTCGAGCTGGTCGACATCGGGCTCGGGCCGTGGCTGCGGGCGGACGCCGCGCTGGCCGTACCGGAGTGGCCGGACATCGAGCAGTGGTGGCCCCGCCTGGACGCCGCCTCGGAGAAGTACACCCGGGGCGTGGTCGGCATCGCGACCGGCTCGGCGATGTACCCGGGCGCGGCGGTCCTCTCCGTGGGCGGTGCGCTGGCCGGCCCGGCGGGCATGGTCCGGTACGCGGGCGGCGCCGCCACCCAGGTGCTGCGCCATCACCCGTCCGTGATCGCGACCCAGCGGGTGGCCGAGGCGGGGCGGGTGCAGGCCTGGGTCTGCGGCTCCGGGCTGGGCACCGACGAGGCGGCCGCCACCGAGCTGCGTACCGTGCTGGCCACCTCCCTCCCGGCCGTGCTCGACGCGGACGCGCTGACCCTGCTGGTCGACGGCTCGATGGCCGACCAGCTGCGGGGGCGCGACGCGCCGATCGTGGTGACCCCGCACGACCGCGAGTTCGCCCGCCTGGCCGGTGGCGAGCCCGGCGACGACCGGGTCGGCGCCGCGCTCCGGCTGGCCTCCTGGATGAACGCGGTCGTGCTGCTCAAGGGTGACCGCACGGTCGTCGCCACACCGGCCGGCCGCGCCTGGGCCAACCCGACCGGCACGCCGGCGCTGGCCACCGGCGGCACCGGCGACGTGCTGGCCGGGCTGCTCGGCTCGCTGCTGGCCGCCCGGGTCGCGCCGGAGCGGGCGGCGGTCGCGGCCGCGTACCTGCACGGGCTGGCCGGACGGGCGGCCGCCCGGAGCGGCCCGGTGACCGCGCCCGACGTCGCCGCCGCGCTGCGCGAGGTCGTGCCCGCGTCGTTCTGACGTGTGTACAGGATGTCGCCGGCTGGCGGGCCAGTAGGCTGATCCGCATGTGGCAGGCCGAGGTCCGCGTCGACCTGGACGCGATACGCGACAACGTGGCCCTGTTGCGCGCCGGCACCACCGCCGAAGTCATGGCGGTGGTCAAGGCGGACGCATACGGGCACGGCATGCTGCCGGTGGCTCGGGCGGCCCTCGAGTCGGGCGCGAGCTGGCTCGGCGTCTGCACGCTCGACGAGGCGCTCACGCTGCGCCGGGGCGGCATCACCGCGCCGGTGCTGGCCTGGCTGTTCGCGCCCGGGCTGCCGCTGCACGAGGGTGTCACGGCCGGGATCGACCTGGGCGCCGGCAGCCTCGCGCAGCTCGGCGAGATGATCACCGCCGCGCGCGTCGCCGGGCGCCCGGCGCGCGTACATCTGAAGATCGACACCGGCCTGGCGCGCGGCGGCGCGACGCCGGCCGACTGGCCGGCGCTGGTCGAGGCCGCCGCGAAGGCCGAGGCCGACGGGCTGGTCGAGGTCGTCGGGGTGTGGAGCCATTTCGTGTACGCGGACGAGCCCGGCCACGAGACGATCGACCGCCAGCTCGACGCCTTCCGGGAGGGCGTGGCGACCGCCGAGCGCCTCGGGGTGGACGCCCCTTACAAGCACATCGCCAACTCGGCCGCCACCCTCACCCGCCCCGACGCCCACTTCGACCTGGTCCGCCCGGGCATCGCGGTCTACGGGCTCTCGCCGATCGCCGGGGAGCGCCACGGGCTGCGGCCGGCCATGACCGCCCGCGCCCGGGTCATGCTCACCAAGCGGGTGCCGGCCGGGCAGGGCGTGTCGTACGGCCACACGTACCGCACCGGGCGGGAGACCACGCTCGCGGTCGTCCCCCTCGGGTACGCGGACGGCGTCCCCCGCCACGCCTCCAACTCCGGCCCCGTCCAGCTCGGCGGCAAGGTGCGGCGGATCGCCGGGCGGGTCTGCATGGACCAGGTGGTGCTCGACTGCGGCGACGACCCGGTGGCCGCCGGCGACGTGGCGACCCTCTTCGGCAGCGGCGCCGGTGGCGAGCCCACCGCCGACGACTGGGCCGAGGCGGTCGGCACGATCAACTACGAGATCGTGACCCGCTTCGGCGGCGTCCGGGTGCCCCGCGTGTACGACGGAGAGCGCGCATGAGCCGGAGCGAAGGGCTGGCCAGCCGGTCGATGCGCAAGCGCGCCGGGCTGCTCGGGGCGGTCGTGGGGGTGGCCGCCGTCGGCGTGGCGGCCGGTGTGGTGGCCGAGCGTGCCCTGGTGCGCCGCTCCAAGCGCGCGTCCGACGACCCTTACGACGACGAGGACTTCGGCAACCTCGCGTACGACGAGGCGCTCACCGTCACCACCGCGGACGGCACCGACCTCTACGTGGAGATCGTCGAGCCGACCGACGGCGTGGAGCTGGACGCCGAGTTCGTCGCCGAGGTGACCGGCGCGATGACCTCGCTGGAGCCGACGCTCGTCTTCGTGCACGGCTTCGCCCTCGACATGGGCACGTTCCACTTCCAGCGCAAGGAGCTGACCCGCCGCGGCGACTACCGGATGGTCTTCTACGACCAGCCCGGGCACGGCCGCTCCGGAAAGCTGGAGTCCGGCGAGTACGAGCTGCCCGCGCTCGGCGAGGCGCTCCGGACGGTGCTCGACGAGACCGTGCCCGAGGGCCCGATCGTGCTGATCGGCCACTCGATGGGCGGCATGACCATCATGGCCTTCGCCGAGCAGCACCCGGAGTACTTCGGCGGCCGGGTCGTGGCGACCGTGTTGATGTCCACCTCGGGCGGGCGGCTGGAGGAGACGAAGTTCGGGCTGCCCGCGCTGATCGCCAAGGCCGGCTCGCCGCTGATGCCGCTGGTCAACAGCGCCACCCGGCTCAGCGGCGGCGTGATCGACCGGGCCCGGCACGCCTCGTCCGACCTGGCCTGGCTGCTCACCCGGCGGTACGGCTTCGGCGACCCCAAGCCCAGCCCCGCGCTCGTCTCCTACGTGGAGGAGATGAACGCCCGCACCTCCACCGAGACCGTCGCCCGCTACCTGCGCACCCTCTACACCCACGCCCGGTACCCGGCGCTCAAGGCGCTGCGCTCCGCGCCCGCGCTGGTCATCGTCGGCGACAAGGACATGATCACGCCGGTCACCCACTCCGAGGAGATCCTGCGGCACGTGCCGGACGCCGAGTTCGTCCAGGTGCCCGACAGCGGGCACGTGGTGATGCTGGAGCACGCCGACGAGGTCAACGCCGTGCTGGTCGCGTTTCTGGAGAAGCTGACCGCGTGACGACGCTCCCCACTGTCTCGGATACGGAAGACTTCGGCCGGCACCTCGCCGCCATCCTGCGCGCCGGTGACCTGGTCGTGCTCACCGGCCCGCTCGGCGCCGGCAAGACCGCGCTGGTCCGCGGCATCGGCGCCGGCCTGGGCGTACGCGGTGACGTCACCTCGCCGACGTTCGTGATCGCCCGCGTGCACCGGCCCGACCCGGCGAAGGGTGGCCGCGTCGCTCTCGTACACGCCGACGCGTACCGGCTAGGCTCGGCGATCGACCCGCGGGCGGAGATCGACGACCTCGACCTGGACGCCTCGGTGGACGACTCGGTCACCGTGGTGGAGTGGGGCGAGGGCGTGGTGGAGCAGCTGTCCGACACGCACCTCCAGGTCCGCATCGACCGCCGAGACGACGACTCCCGCGAGGTCAGCTTGGTGCCCCACGGTGGGGACTGGACGGCACGCGTGGAGGAACTGTGACGCTCGACCTGATGGAGCTGCTGCCCGCGGGGTGGCGTGAGGCGGTCGCCGGGTACGTGGACCCGGCCCGGGTGGCGGAGCTGGCCGCTTTCGTCGATGCCGAGTACCAGGGCGGCCCCTGCTTCCCGCCCCTGGAGGACCTCTTCTCCGCGTACCGGCTCTGCGCTCCCGAGGCCTGCCGCGTGCTGATCCTGGGCCAGGACCCGTACCACAAGGCCGGCCAGGCGCACGGGCTGAGCTTCAGCGTCCGCCCCGGCGTGTCGGTGCCCCCGTCGCTGCGCAACGTCTACAAGGAGCTCGCCGCCGACCTGGGCGTGCCACCGTCCCGCTCCGGCGACCTCACCGGCTGGGCCGCCCAGGGCGTCCTCCTGCTCAACGCGGTGCTCACCGTCCGCGCCGGCACGCCCGGCTCGCACGCCAACCACGGCTGGGAAGACTTCACCGACGCCACGATCCGCGCGCTGAACGACCGCGCGGAGCGGGTGGTGTTTCTGCTCTGGGGCGGCTACGCCCGCAAGAAGAGCGCGCTGATCACCAACCCGACCCACGTCGTGCTGGAGGCCGGCCACCCCAGCCCGATGAACCCGCGCGGCTTTCTGGGCACCCGCCCGTTCAGCGCCACGAACAAGGCCCTGGCCGACGCCGGCCTCACCCCGATCGACTGGTCCCGCCTCTGACGAGGCGGCGCTACGCCTGCGCGGGCACCTGCTTGAACACCACGGGACGGACCCACTCGCCGGGCACGAACTCGCCGCTGCTGGCCAGCGCCGAATAGAGCATGCCGATGCTCGCGTCCTTGCCGAGCTGGACTGGGTCGGGGCGCTTGGCCGGCCAGTGCGTCCTAGCCGCCCCCGCCTCGGCGAACATCATCCGGAAGCCGTACGGCTCGTCGGGGTGGGGGATCGCGATCAGGCAGGGCGAGCTTGTGTGATTGTGGATGATGCGCGCTACGACCGACACGACCGGCTCGTCGTCGAACGCGATCACGATGTCGTGCTGGGACGTCACTCCGATATCGTGCAGGTATCGGCGAAACCCAGGGTCACGCTGCCGGCGGGCGAAGTCGAAGGTGCTGGCGAGTGTCGCCGGCCTCTCTTCACTCCTGGTCACCGTGCCACCTCCGGATGTTGTCCACCCAATCATTCTGCATCATCGCCTCCGCCGGCTCATACCAACGATCCACGACCTCGCGACCGCGCTCAACTGGAATCTCAACCAGCACGATGCGGTGGTTTTCGCCCAACTGAGTGAACTGGTGTCGATGGACTGTGCCGTGCGAGCAGTCGATTCGCGCTACCGGGTGCCATTCCTCGTCCTGCCGGACGGCCTGCCAGATGGCGAAATAGACCATCTGGCTGGTCCCTCGCCGATAGACCTGTCGAAATCCCATGCGGTGGCCGGGTGCCAGGTCGATGTGGTGCTGGAACTCCTCACACTCGTGGTCAGGCGGCGGCTGGTAACAGTCGTCATCCGCCAAGGGGTAGATGGTCATGTCGGCAAGCCGACCCTTTTCGGGGCGACTCTTCGTCTTTCCCATTCGGCGACCTCTCGAAGACGCCGTCAAGCTACCGAAGGATCCCGCTCCGCGATGCCCTCCTGACCCCCTGGGCAGCGATTTGGCTATGATCGACAACTGTCATATGCACGGTTGCGTGGTAATGGCTGGCGGCACGGAGTGAGCCGCGCCCGGATAGGGTGCATATCGTGCTGGTACTCGTGGTGGACTCGTCGACTCCGGCGGTGACGGCCGCGCTCGTGGAGGTGGCCGACCACGGCGTCGCCGTGCGCGCGGAGCGGCAGGCCGTCGACGCCAAAGCGCACGGGGAGCTGCTCGCGCCCGCCGTCGTCGAGGTCCTCGGCGAGGCCGGTGTCCAGCCGCGCGACCTTGACGCGGTCGTGGCCGGGGTCGGGCCGGGGCCGTTCACCGGGCTGCGGGTCGGGCTGGTCACCGCGGCCAGCATGGGACAGACCCTCGGCATCCCCACGTACGGCGTCTGCTCGCTCGACGCGCTCGCCCAGGGCGACGACGCCGGCCAGGGCGACAACGCCGGCCAGGGCGACAACGCCGGCCGGAAAGGTCGGGTCCTCGCCGCCACCGACGCGCGGCGCAAGGAGATCTACTGGGCCGTGTACGACGGTGGTGTGCCGGTCACCGAGCCCGACGTCGACCTGCCCGCCGCGGTCGCCGAGCGGATCGCCGGGCTCGGCGTGACCGCCGCGGTGGGTGAGGGGGCACACAAGTACGCGGACGTGCTCGGTCTCCCGGTGCGCGACGAGCCGCGGTACCCGCCGGCGGTCGCGCTCGCCGAGCTGGCCGCGCAGCGGGTCCTCGCAAAGGGGCCGGGCGAGCGGCTCACCCCGCTCTACCTGCGGCGGCCGGACGCGGTGGCGGCGGCGGGGCGCAAACCGGTACTGCGATGAGGATCGAGCCGCTCCGCTGGTGGCAGATCGACGAGGTGCTGGCGATCGAGGCCGACCTCTTCGGCCTCGAGCAGTGGTCGGCGGCCATGTTCTGGAACGAGCTGGCCAACGGCCAGTACTACCTCGTGGCCACCGGCGACCAAGGCGAGATCCTCGGGTACGCGGGGCTCGCCGTACAACCGCCCGACGAGGCGTGGGTGCAAAACATCGCGGTGCGCCGTGACGCCCAGCGGCGCGGCATCGGGCGTACCTTGCTGGAGGCGCTGCTCGCCGAGGCCACCCGGCGCGGCGTACGCAAGGTGCTGCTCGAAGTGGCTGTCGACAATGGACCCGCGCAAAAGCTTTACGGCGCCTACGGATTCGAGGCGGTGGGCCTTCGCCGCGGGTACTACCAACCGAGCAACACCGACGCCCTGGTGATGATGAGACACGATGACTGAGCCGCTGGTACTGGGAATCGAGACCTCGTGCGACGAGACCGGAGTGGGTGTCGTGCGCGGCCACACGCTCCTCGCCGACGCGCTGGCGTCCAGTGTGGACGAGCACGCGCGCTTCGGCGGCGTGGTGCCGGAAGTGGCCAGCCGCGCTCATCTCGAGGCCATCGTGCCCACAATGGAGCGGGCGCTGAAGGAGGCCGGGGTCACGCTCGCCGACGTCGACGCGATCGCCGTGACCGCTGGGCCGGGCCTGGCCGGCGCGCTGCTCGTCGGGGTCGCCGCCGCCAAGGGGTACGCGCTGGCGGCCGAGAAGCCCATCTACGGCGTCAACCACCTGGCCGCGCACGTGGCGGTCGACACGCTGGAGCACGGGCCGCTGCCCGAGCCGGCGATCGCGCTGCTCGTCTCCGGTGGCCACTCGTCGCTGCTGGAGGTGGACGACCTCGCCACCGGCGTGACCCCGCTGGGCGCGACGATCGACGACGCGGCCGGCGAGGCGTTCGACAAGGTGGCGCGGCTGCTGGGCATGCCGTTTCCGGGTGGGCCGCCGATCGACCGGGCGGCGCGCGAGGGTGACCCGGGCGCGATCCCGTTCCCGCGCGGGCTCACCGCGCCGAAGGACCTGGCCGCGCACCGCTTCGACTTCTCGTTCTCCGGACTGAAGACCGCGGTGGCCCGGTGGGTGGAGGCGCGCGAACGCCTCGGCGAGCCGGTGCCGGTCGCGGACGTGGCGGCATCGTTCCAGGAGGCGGTCTGCGACGTGCTGGTGACCAAGGCGGTCGACGCGTGCCGCGACCGCGGCATCGAGACCCTGGTGATCGGCGGTGGTGTCGCCGCCAACTCGCGGCTGCGTGCGCTGGCCGAGGAGCGCTGCGCCCGGCGCGGCATCACCGTCCGCGCGCCGCGCCCGAAGCTCTGCACCGACAACGGTGCGATGGTGGCCGCACTCGGCGCCCACCTGGTCGCCCGCGGCGTCGCCCCGAGCCGGCTGGACCTTCCCGCCGACTCGGCCATGCCACTGACGATTGTGAGCGTGTAGTGTCCGGCGACGTGATCGTCCGGATGTGGGAGGTACGCGGCGAGCCCGCGAAGTTCGCCGACCTGATCGCGTGGGTGTGCGACACGGCCGTGCCCCGGATCGAGGTCGAGCCGCTCCACATCTCCAGCGAGGTCTTCTCCTCCACCGACCACCGCGTCGTGGTCGTCTCGAAGTGGCGCAGCTTCCCGCTCCCGCTCCCCGACCCGCCCAAGGAGCTGACCGCCCGCCCACCGCACTCGTGGGACTTCACCCAGGTCGACCGCTGAGCCATAGCCATTTCCCGGGTCCGCGTCACCTGCGGACCGCCGCTCCCGCCGGAGACCGCGGAGGTCGGCGGCTCGCGTGGACGCTCGCCGAAACCCCGACCCCCGCTGCCAGGCCCGCCGGTCAAGGCCCAACCGGCGCCACCTCTGCCGGCGCCCGCCGGGCCGGCGGCGTGGGTCAGGGGCGCGCCGGCCGTGGATCAAGCCGAGTCTTTGGCCAGCGGTACCCCAGGTACCTTATGAGGCCGCCATAACGTACACCTGGTACCGCTGGACCGGAGGTATCCAAACCGCGCGGCCCGGAGCTTCCGCAACGGGTCACTGCCGTCCCCGAAGGGCTGGCCACCTGAGGGCTTGAGCCGCGGACCCGGCAGCGGAGGTCGGGGGTTTCGGCGAGCGCCAGCTCGCCGCCGACCTCCGCGGTGCCCGCGGGAGCAAACGGCCTGCGACTGGGGCGGACCGGGGCATATGAGTCAGGAGACGCGGCCCGCGAAGGCGAGGATGATCTGCTGGATCGCGCTGACGTCGTTGCGTTCGACGAAGGTCCGGCCACCGGTCGCCTTGGTGATCTGCTCCAGGGCCGACGCGTCCGCCTTCGGGCCGACCGCGATGGCCAGGATCGGCAGCGGGCGGTCGGGGCGGGCTGAGGCCTTGAGCTTGGCGAGCAGCTGCTGGAGCGACAGGCCGGACTCGTCCTCGTTCTTGCCGTCGGTCATGACGACGACCATGTTCTGCGCGTTCGGCTTCCAGGCCTTCTGCATCCGGTCGTACGCCGCGCCGATCGTGTCGTAGAGGCCGGTCCCGCCGGCGGCGCGCAGGCCCTGCACCGCGCCGGCCACGGCGACCCGGCGCGGTACGCCGCCGACGATGCCGCCGGCCGGGCCGGGCGCGACGAGCTCGCGGTAGTCGGTGGTCGGGGTCAGCTCGGTCGCGAACGCCCACAGCCCGATCACCGTGCCGTTGTTGAGCAGCCCGGCGCCGGCGATCGCGGCATTCTGGATGAGCTGCAGGCGGGTCTGGTTGGTGCCGGGCACCACGTCGTTCATCGAGCCGGAGACGTCGAGCAGCAGCAGGGCGTTGTTGGAGCGCTGCAGCACGCCCCACACGGCGAGCATCTGGGTGAGCGCCTGCGCGGTGGGCGTGCGCTCGGGGCCGGCGACCGCGGTCTGGAAACCGTGGTCGGCGCTGAGCAGCCCGGTGTCGCCGGTGGTGTGGTCGGTGTCCCGGAAGCCGGCCGCCTCGTACGCCCGCCGGCTCTCCGCCTCCCGCAGGTGGGCGAGCAGGTCGGCGGCGGCCTGCCGGCGTACGTCGTCGACCCAGGGCGCGCGCAGGACCGCGAACGGGTAGTCCGCGTACGCCGCGCCCTCCTTGGGGTAGATCGGCACGAGCGGCACGCGCGGCGAGTCGTCCGCGTACGCGGCGAGCTCCCGCTCCAGCACGGGGATCGCGGCCGGCAGCGTCGGCACGTCGTCGGTACCCGCGTCGTTGTACTGGCGCAGCAGCGCCGCCGGGTCCTCGGCGGTCGCGGTGGTCAGCTGCGAGGCGGAGAGCGCGACGTACAGCTCGTCGTTGGTCTGCTGCTGGTCGTTGTCGGGGTCCATGATGGTCATCGCGGCGGCCAGTCCGGCACCGGAACGGGTCGGGTCGGCCATGCCCAGCCGCATCGCGCCCCACTCCTGGTGGCCGTAGTCGGCCCAGGTCTTGCCCGCCGAAAACGCGCCGATCAGGTCGGTCCAGCCGAGTGCCCGCTTGGGCCAGCCGAGCGCCTCGGCCATCGGCCGCTGCATCGCGATGACGGTCGGCGAGGTGGCGAGGCTCGGCGGCTTCTCCTGCGGCAGTACCTCGGCGGCGTCCGGCCGCCCCGCGGCGAGCGAGAGCCAGGCGCTGAAGTCCGGGGCCCACACGTCGGGGCGGGGTCCGTCGCGGGCGTCGTCCCAACCCGGTCCGATCGAGGCGGCCACCGCGCTGGACGGCATCGCGCGCACCGTCGCGGTGACGCAGTGGCCGCCGACGGACGGCTTGGCGTCGCTCCACTGGTCGGTGAGCTCGTTGAGGATGGGGTAGTGGTCGGGTGAGGCCACGACGCTGATCTCGACGGGCGCGCCGGTGCAGCCCTCCTCGCCACCGGTCAGCTGGAAGTAGCCGACCGTGCCACCACCGACGGCGAGCGCTACGGCACCCGCGGTCACGGCCATCCGGCCGCTACGGGCGGAGCGCCGGTGCCGCAGAACGGAGTCCGCCATGACTGTTCACCCCCACTTTGCGATGACGCCCAGCGAGGCGGCCATCGCCCTGCGTACAGATAGATGACTTATCGCCGGGTTGGTTGCACAGTGATACGAACATACGGTCCCGGGGGGTTGGGTTGGTGACCATGACGGTCACAATCCTGCAGGCCAATGGTCATATTGGGGGACGGTGTACGTGACTCGAACGGTGGGAGGCCGTTACCGGCTGTATGAGTTCGTGGCGGGTGGGGATACCGGTGAGGTGTGGCAGGCGCTCGATCTTGGCACTGACCGTACCGTCGCCGTCAAGCTGCTGTATCCCGACCTGGCCGCGGACCCGCGGCTGGTTGACCGGTTCGTGCGCGCACGTGGCCAGCTCACCATGTTGTGGCATCCGAGCATCGCCCGGCTGCTCGACATCGTGGTGGAAGAGGGGACGCTGGCCCTGGTGACGGACCTGGTGCCCGGGGTCGACCTGGGCCGCCGGCTCGCGCGGGAAGGCCCGCTCGACGCCGGCAGCGCATCCGCGGTGGGGGCCGCGGTGGCGGAGGCGCTGAGCGCCGCGCATCAGCTCGGCGTCGTGCACGGCGACGTCAAACCGTCCAATGTGGTGGTTCCGGCGCGCGGGCAGGGTCCGGCCCGCGTCACCGACTTCTCCGTGATGCTCCTGGTACGCGCGGGGCGCCGCTATCCGGAGCCCTTCGAGCGGCTCAAGTACCGGGCGCCGGAGGTGACGGACGGTGCGGTGCCGGTGCCGCCCAGTGACGTGTACGCGCTCGGCGCGATGCTCGCCGAGATGCTGCCCGGCAACTCGCCGGCGCGGCTGCGGATGATCGCCGACGAGTGCATGCGCGCCGACCCGGGCTCGCGCCCCTCGGCGGCGGAGCTCGGCCACGAGCTCGGCGCGCTGGCCGCCCGGCTGGAGTCGGAGCCGGTACCGGTGGGGCCGCCGGCGCGCGCGGCGATCGGTGCCGGGCCGGCCCGGACCCGTGGCCGGCCCGGTCGGCGGGGACCGGCCTGGCTCTTCGGCAGCCCGGGCCGGATGGCGATCGTGTTCGGCGTGGCGCTGGCGCTGGTGCTCGGCGCGTTCGCGGTGACCCGCGCCTGGGAACCGGCGAGCGACCAGGGTGGCGAGGGCACCCGTACGCCCAGCGGGTCGCCCGGTGGCGCTGCGTCCGCGACCGGCACGTCGAAGGCGCCACCCCTGCCGGCCGCCGCCGGCGCGCACGACCGGGACGGCGGGGTGGCGTACGTCCGGTACTGGTTCACGCTGCTCAACCACGCCCAGCAGACCGGTGACACCTCGCCGGTGAAGGCGGCTGCCGGCCCGGGCTGCCGCGAGTGCGACGTGGTGGTGGAGGCGATCGACACCGCGTACGACGACGGCGGCTCGATGCGCGGTGGCGTGTACGTGGTGCGTGACGTGGCCACCAACGGGCTCTTCACGCTCGACAACCCGATCTACGAGGCGACGGTGGACCGCAGCCCGCGGGCCACGCTCGACCGTACCGGCGTGGAGCGCGACAGCCTGCCCGGGCTGACCGTCGCCAACTGCATGGTGAGCCTCGACTGGACCGACAACCGCTGGCGCGTGGTCGGCGTACCCACGGCGGGCTGCGTCGGCTGACCCCCCGTGATCGACGCTCCCCTCACGTCGCTAGAACGGCTTGAGGGGAGCTTCGATCACGAAGGGGAGCGGCGTAAATCGGTAGCGTGGCAACGAATTGATCTTGTAATGTCGCGGTTACTATGCGTTCCTTACCGGTCGCCGATCCCGGCACGCCCGATCACCGGTCAGCCACCCGATTCCTGTGGTGGCTGGCCGTGCGTACGTGGCCGTCCATGGTGGCCGGCATCGGCTGGGGCGTCGTCTGGATGGTCAGCCAGGCGCTGATGCCGGCGGTGATCGGCAAGGCGGTCGACGCCGGACTCGCCGACCGCGACCGCGGCGCGCTGCTCACCTGGGGCACCGTCCTACTCGGACTCGGCCTGGTCCAGGCGGCCACCGGCATCCTGCGGCACCGCGTCGCCGTCTTCAACTGGCTCGCCGCGGCGTACCGGACGATCCAGCTCACCATCGTCCAGGCCAACCGCCTCGGTGCCACGCTGCCCAAGCGGCTGGCGACCGGCGAGGTGGTCAGCATCGGCACCGCCGACATCAGCCATATCGGCAACGCGCTGGACGTGACCGCGCGCGGCTCCGGCGCGGTGGTCGCCATCGTCACGATCGCCGTGATCCTCTTCAGCACCTCGGTGCCGCTCGGCCTCGTCGTCATCGTCGGCGTGCCGCTGCTCATGGCCCTCGTGGGCGGGCTCATCCGGCCGCTGCACCGCCGCCAGCAGGCGTATCGCGACCAGCAGGCCAGGCTCACCACCCAGGCCGGCGACATCGTCACCGGGCTGCGGGTGCTGCGCGGCGTGGGTGGCGAGGCGACCTTCGCGGCGCGCTACCGGGCCGAGTCCCAGTCGCTGCGATCCGCCGGGGTACGGGTGGCGCGGGTCGAGTCGGTGCTGGAGGCGGCCCAGGTGTTCGTACCGGGCGCGTTCGTGGTGCTGGTCGTGTGGCTGGGCGCCCGGTTCGCGCTGCGCGGCGAGATCACGCCCGGCCAGCTCGTGTCGTTCTACGGGTACGCCTCGTTCCTGATGTTTCCACTGAGGACGATCACGGAGACGATCGACAAGGTGACCCGCGGGCACGTGGCCGCCCGCCGGGTGGTGGCGATGCTGGCGCTGCGGCGCGACCTGGCCGAGCCGGCCCACCCGGCGGCGTTGCCCGGCGGCGCGGGCGACCTCGTCGACGGGGAGTCCGGCGTGGTGGTCCGCCCCGGCCGGCTCACCGCCATCGCCGCCAACACGCCCGAAGACGCGACCGCCATCGCCGACCGCCTCGGCCGCTACGTGGACGGCGAGGTGACGCTCTCCGGCGTACCGCTGCGGGAGCTGCCGCTGGCGACCGTGCGCGAGCGGATCCTGGTGGCCGACAACGACGGGCGCCTCTTCTCCGGACCGCTCCGCGCGGAGCTGGGCGGCGACGACGAGCGGATCGGCGCCGCGCTGGCGGTCGCGAGCGCGACCGACATCGTGGACGCGCTGCCCGACGGGCTGGACACGGTGGTGGCCGAGCGGGGCCGGGAGTTCTCCGGCGGGCAGCAGCAGCGGCTGCGGCTGGTCCGGGCGCTGCTGGCCGACCCGCCGGTGCTGGTGCTGGTCGAGCCGACCAGCGCGGTCGACGCGCACACCGAGGCGCGGATCGCCGAGCGGCTGGGCGCGGCGCGGGCCGGGCGGGCCACGGTGGTCTGCACGACCAGCCCGCTGGTGCTGGACCGCGCCGACCACGTGCTGTTCGTCGAGGACGGGAAGGTGGCCGCCGAGGGTGGCCACCGCGAGCTGCTGGAGACCGAGCCGCGGTACGCCGCGCTGGTGACCCGAGGGGAGGAATCGTGAGTGGGGCGCTGCCGGTCGCGGACGCGCGGCAGGTGCGGCGGTACGCCCGCGCGCTGATGCGCCGGCACCCCGGCGCGCTGGCCGGTGCGATCGGTCTGCACGTGTTCGCCGCGGTCGCCGGCCTGGCCGCACCCCGCCTCATCGGCGACCTGGTGGAGGCGATCGAGCGGGGCACCACCGCGCTGACCGTCGACCGGATCGCGCTGGTCATCGCGGGCTTCGTGGTGGTGCAGGCGGTCGTCACCCGGTTCGCGCACATGGCCTCCGCGCGGCTTGGCGAGCGGGTGCTGGCCGAGCTGCGCGAGGACTTCGTCGACCGGATCCTCGCCATCCCACTCTCTACTGTGGAGCGTGCCGGCACGGGCGACCTGCTGACCCGTACCTCCCGCGACGTCGCGGCGCTGTCGGAGTCGGTGCGCTTCGCGGTGCCGGAGACGCTGATCGCGCTCGCCACGGGCGCCTTCGCGGTCGGCGCGCTGCTGCTGGTCGACCCGCTGCTCGGCCTGCCCTGCCTGATCGTGGTGCCGATCCTCTGGGTGGGCACGCGGTGGTACCTGCGCTACGCGCCCGAGGGCTACCTGCGGGAGAACGCGGCGTACTCGGACATCACCGACGGCATCACCGAGACCGTGGAGGGCTCGCGCACCACCGAGGCGCTGGGCCGGCAGGAGCGCCGCCGGCGCCGCACGGACGAGGACATCCGCCGGCAGTACGCGGCCGAGCGGTACACGCTGCGGCTGCGCACGGTGTGGTGGCCGCTGACCGAGGTGGCGTACGTGGTGCCGGTCGTCGCCACGCTCGTCATGGGCGGCTGGTTCTACCTGGAGGGGTGGGTCACGCTCGGCGAGGTGACCGCCGCGACACTGTACGTGCAGCTGCTCGTCGACCCGCTCGACCGCTTCCTCTCCTGGCTCGACGAGCTCCAGGTGGGCGGCGCCTCGCTGGCCCGGATCCTCGGCGTCTCCGAGGTGCCGGAAGACCGCTCCCCGTCCGGCGTACGGCCCGCCGGCGAGGGGATCGCCGCGCGCGACGTCCGGTACTCCTATGTGGAGGGACGCGACGTGCTGCACGGCGTCTCGCTCGCGGTGGCGCCGGGGGAGCGGCTGGCCATGGTGGGGCCGTCCGGCGCGGGCAAGTCCACGCTCGGCCGGCTGCTCGCCGGCATACACGGGCCGCGTTCCGGCTCGGTCACCGTGGGCGGCGCGCCGCTGGTCGAGCTGCCGCTGGACGAGCTGCGTTCGCACGTCGCGCTGGTCACCCAGGAGCACCACGTCTTCATCGGTACGCTCCGGGAAAACCTGGTGCTGGCCCGGCCCTCCGCCACCGACGAGGGGGTACGGGCCGCGCTGGCCGCGGTCGACGCGCTGGAGTGGACCGACGCCCTGCCGGACGGGCTGGACACGGTCGTGGGCGCCAGCGGCCACCCGCTCTCACCCGCTCAGGCGCAGCAGCTGGCGCTCGCCCGGCTGGTCCTGGCCGACCCGCACACGCTGGTGCTCGACGAGGCGACCTCGCTGATCGACCCGCGGGCCGCCCGTCACCTGGAGCGCTCGCTGGCCGCGGTGCTGGAAGGGCGCACGGTCATCGCGATCGCGCACCGGCTCTTCTCCGCCCACGACGCCGACCGGGTGGCCGTGGTGGAGGACGGCCGGATCACCGAGCTGGGCTCGCACGCCGAGCTGGTGGCGGCCGGTGGCTCGTACGCCGCGCTGTGGCGCAGCTGGCACGGCTCATAGTGCGGTGGCCACTAACCTTTGCCGGCTTCGCCGGGCCCGGGTGACCAGCGGCCGAAGGCCACCGGTCACCCGGTGAACGTTGGTGGCCACCGCAATAGCCCTTCGCCCCGTCCGGCGGCCGGGTCCGGCGGGTCCGGCGGGCGGGTCCGGCGCGGCCGTGCTCGACCCGCCGGTGGTGGCGGATTCGCCTCGTGCGGGCGGGCGACGGAAGCGGCGGAGCGGCTCAGCGGGTCAGGGCCATGAAGGCCAGGAGCAGGACGAGCGCGACCCCGGCGACGGCGAAGATGACCAGCAGGTCCCGGCGGCCGGTGTCCGGAGCGGCCGGGGCGGTGCGGGCGGACTCGGCGGGTAGGTCGCGGGTCACCGCGGCGAGCTCGGCGAGCGTACGAGCCGCGTAGGCGCTGTCGACCCGCTCGGTGAACTCGTCGAGCGAGAGCCGCCCCGCCTCGGTGTGCCGGTGCAGGGCATCCACGACGCGGTGCCGGTCTTCGTCGGACGCCCGCAGCTCGCCGCTCACGGCCGTCCTCGCTTCGCTGCGGGCGACCGCGAGACTCCAAGCGCGCTGTGCCTGATGGTTCGCTCGCTACGCTCGCTCACGGCCGTCCTCGCTTCGCTGCGGGCGACCGCGAGACTCCAAGCGCGCTGTGCCTGATGGTTCGCTCGCTCACGCCGCTCAGGGTAGACCCGGTCAGCTGGAAAGGGGATCCGCCAGCAGGCGCTCGAACGCCAGCTCGGCGGCGCCGATCAGCGTGGCGTCCTCGCCCAGTTGCGGGGTACGCAGGCGGACGTGCTCGCGCGCGACGGTGAGGGCCATCGAGTTGAGCCGGCTGCGCACCTGGGCCGCGGCGGCGAGGTACACGTCGCGGAGCGTGCCACCGAAGATGACCATCTCGGGGTCGAAGATGTTGACCAGGTTGGCCAGGCCGAAGCCGAGCCAGTCGCCGACCTGCCGTACCGCCGCCTGGGCGCTCGCGTCGCCCCGGGAGGCCGCGTCGACCACCGCCAGCGCCGCGCCCCGGCCGCCGTCACCGTCTCGCCCAGCGGCGTTGAGCAGCGCGCGGTCGCCGATCTCGGTCTCCCAGCAGCCGCGCGAGCCGCAGCTGCACGGCCGCCCACCGGGCAGTACCACCATGTGGCCGACCTGGCCGCCGTGCCCGGCGTGGCCGGTCAGCCGGCGCCCACCGACGATGATGCCGGCGTCGACGCCGGCATCACGGTGCAGGTAGATAACGTTGTCGCAACCCACCGCCGCGCCTCTGGCGTGCTCCGCCAGCGCCGCCACGTCGGCCGCGTTGCCGACGACGAGCGGCCGCTCGGCACCGAGCTCGGCGCTGAGCACCGCGCCCAGCGGCTCGGCCACCGCGGCCCGGTCGGTGCCCCCGCTCAGCCCGGCCGTGCCGTCGGCCCGCCGCATCATCCGGGACACCGAGACGCCGCCGCCGACATACACGGCGGTGTCCGGCACGGCCTGCTGCAGGTCCTTGACGAACTCGGCGAGCAGCGGCACCGCCTCCACCGCCGGTAGCCCGGAGGGGCGGTCGTCCGACCGGTGGTCGAGCACCTCGCCGCCGAGCCCCACCCGGGCCGCCTGCAACTGGTCCACCTCGATGCTGAACGCGTAGGCGTACACCCGCTCCGACTCCGGCCGGACGACCAGCGACGGTCGTCCGGCCCGGCCGGTCTCCCGGGGCGCCGCCTCCGTCACCAGGCCGGCGGCGGCCAGGTCGGCGGTCAGCGCCCCGATCGTGCTGCGGTTGAGGCCCAGCTCAGAGGTGAGCTCGGCACGCGAGGTGGGGCCGTGGATGTGCACGTACCGCAGGAGCGCACCGAGGTTTTGCCGGCGTACCTCCTCCTGGCTTGGTCCCGTGCGCATCCGTTGCCCAGCCCTCCCCGACGACGTACGGCGTTACCTGATGCCTGTGGCCGCCGCTCGCCTGCGGGACAGGGCGTCCACACCGGCGGCCAGCAGCAGGACCGAACCGGTGAAGACGAACTTCTGCCCGGAGCTGAGGTTCATCAGGCCCATGCCATTGTCGATCACGGCGATTACCGCGCCGCCGAGGACCGCGTCGAGCACCCGGCCCTTGCCGCCGAAGAGGCTCGTACCGCCGATGACGGCCGCGCCGACGGCGTAGAGCAGCACGCTGCTGCCGCCGGTGTTGGGGTCGACCGAGCGGGCCCGGCTGGCCGCGATGATGCCGCCGATCGCCGCCATGAACGAGCAGATCATGAAGACCGAAATGCGGATCCGGTCGACGTTGATGCCGGCCCGGCGCGCCGCCTCGCGGTTGCCGCCCACGGCGTAGATGTGCCGGCCGTACGCGGTGCGCCGCAGCACGAACGTCCACACGATCAGCAGGACCGCGATGATCGGCACCACGATCGGCACGCCCTTGAGCGAGTTGAACGCCGGGTTGACGCTGCGCTCGATGTTCAGGAAGTACACGGCGAGGGCGAGGATGAGGGCCAGCCCGGCGATCCTGCCGAGCACCACGAGCACCGGTTCGGTGACGAGGTTTCGCTGCTGCCGCCGGCGCAGGCTCATCAGCTGGACCACCGCGTACCCGCCGGCGATCAGCAGCACGAGCAGCCAGCCCAGCCAGGGCGGGAGGTTGCGGTTTTCGATCGCCACGATCACTTCGTCGCCGATCGAGACGTTGGTGCCGCCCTTGATGAGCAGCAGCACCGTGCCCTGGAACGCGAGGAACGCGGCGAGCGTCACGACGAAGGACGGGATGCCGACCTTGGCGACCAGGAAGCCGAGCACGGTGCCGATCACGACGCCGGTGACGAGCGCGGCGATGACCGCCATGTACCACGGGTAGCCGTGGATGGAGACGAGCTGGGCGAGCACCGCCGCGCAGACGCCGCTGGCGAACCCGGCCGAGAGGTCGATCTCGCCGAGCAGCAGCACGAAGATCAGGCCCATGGCGATCACCGCGACCGCCGCACCCTGGGTGAACAGGTTGGCGAAGTTGCCGGCGGAGAAGAACGCCGGCCGCATGATGCCGAAGAAGACACAGAGAACGACCAGGCCGAGCACCGCGGGCAGCGCGCCCAGATCCCCGCCGCGGATCCGTGCGAAGTAGTCCCGGACGATGCTCGTCACCGTCGGCTTGGGCGTCACGGCCGCCGGCTCTATATGTTGCGCCGTGATGGTGGTCATTCCTTGGCTCCCGGGATGGTCGGTTCCATGAGCTCGGCGCCGTTTTCCGCCGGGGGCGTGCCGAGGTTGCCGCTGCGCCCGGCGGTGATCAGCTCGACCACCTGCGCGTGCGTCACGTCGGTCGTGCGTACCTGGGCGACCATGCGGCCGAGGTAGAGGGCAGCGATGTTGTCCGAGACCGCGAAGACGTCGTTCATGTTGTGCGAGATCAGGACGACGGCGAGGCCGTGGTCGGCCAGCCGCCGGACCAGCTCGAGCACCTGGGCGGTCTGTGCCACGCCGAGCGCCGCGGTCGGCTCGTCCAGGATGACCAGCTTGCTGTTCCAGAGCACGGCCTTGGCGATCGCCACCGTCTGCCGCTGGCCGCCGGAGAGGCTGGCGACGAGCTGGCGCAGCGACTTCACCGTACGCACGGAGAGGCCGGCGAGGGTCTCGGCCGCCATCTGCTCCATGGTCGGCTCGTCCAGCACGAGGCCGGAGCGCTTTTCCCGCCCCAGGAACATGTTTTGCACGATGTCGAGGTTGTCGCAGAGTGCCAGGTCCTGGTAGACGACCTCGATGCCGAGCGTGGCGGCGTCCCGCGGACCGTGGATGTGGACCGGGTTGCCCTCGAAGAGGAACTCGCCCTCGTCGCTCGGATAGATCCCGCTGATGCACTTCACCAGCGTCGACTTGCCGGCGCCGTTGTCACCGACGAGCGCGGTGACCTCGCCGGGCGGTACGGAAAAATCCACGTCTTGCAGGACCTGTACGGGGCCGAACCGCTTCACGATCCCGCGCGCTTCAAGCAGCGGTGTCACGGTGCCATCTCCTTAGCTTGACCTAGGGCATACCGGCGCCGACCGATTGGGTGGCGTCGATATGCCCTAGATCGACCGTATCTCAGGTCAGCTGATACCGGCCTGCGTGCAGGCGGCGGCGAAGCTGCCCGTGCACAGCTCTTCCTTGGTGACGAAGCCGTCGGCGACGACGTCCTTCACGTTTTCCTTGGTGATCGCGACCGGGGTCAGCAGCACCGACGGCACGTCCCGGCCACCCTCGGGGTCCTTGACCGTCTGCGAGGTGGTCTTCTTCTCGCCCTTGGCCAGGCCGATCGCCAGCTCGGCGGCCGCGTCGGCCTCCTTCTTGATCGCCTTGTAGACGGTCATGCACTGGTCGCCCGCGAGGATGTTCTGCAGGCCCTGCACGGTGGCGTCCTGGCCGGTGACCGGGACCTTACCGTTCAGCTTGTTCTTCTTGAGGATGGAGATCACCGCGTTGCCGAGGCCGTCGTTGGCGGCCAGCACGCCGTTGATCTTGCCGCCGGTCTGGGTCAGCATCTGCTCGAAGATCGTGCCGGCCTGGGTGTTGTTCCAGTCGGGCACCCACTGGTCCGGACCCTGCGTGTACTCGCCGGCGTCGTACTTCGGCTTGAGGACCGAGTCGTACCCCTGCTTGAAGAGGGTCGCGTTGTTGTCGGTCTGCGAGCCGTTGAGCTCGGCCACGACCGGCTTCTGCGCGTTGGCGGCGGTCAGGCAGTTGACCAGGCCCTCGCCCTGGAGCTTGCCGACGGCCACGTTGTCGAAGCTGACGTAGTACTCGGCGGAGCCGCCCAGCGTCAGCCGGTCGTAGTCGATCGTGGCGACACCCTGCGACTTGGCCTTGTCGAGAACGGCCTTGCCGGTGCCGGAGTCGAGGTTGACGATCATGAGGACCGTCGCGCCGTTGGTGATCATCTGGTCGGCCAGGGTCTGGAACGTGTTCTTGTCGCCCTGGGCGTTCTGGATGTCGTACTGCACGTTGGCGGCCTTGAAGGCCTCTTCGAGGTACTTGCGGTCAGCCGTCTCCCAGCGGTCCGAGGACGCGCTGTCGGGCAGGATCACGCCGATCTTCGGAGTCTTGCCGCCACCGTTGCTGCCGGAGCCCGCGTCACTGCCGGAGTCGTCGCCACACGCGGCGAGCGACCCCAGTGCCAGGACGCTGGCGGTGGCGATGGAGAGGATCCCTTTGCGCATTGCATGGGCCCTTTCATCGAAAAAGTGGGTGTGGTGGGTTTTCGCGCGTCGAGGCGCGGTGAGCGTCGTGGGCACGTACTTTTGTTGTGCCCGGCAACGTATTGCGGCACAGCGTGATCGCACAAGACCGCCGACGTCACGAGTTTGTTGGCGGCGATAACAATTCAGCAACGCGATCGACATGTGCCCGTTCGCCGATCATGTCCGACTTGATCATCAGCCACTTTAGCCCCACTACTGGGGCAAAAGGGGCAAATCCGATCAGTCGCGGATGGTGGCGACGGTGGCCGCGGTGAGCCGCACCAGGTCGTGCGGCGAAAGCTCCACCTGAAGGCCCCTCCGACCTGCGGAAACGTAGATCGTCTCGTGGTCGGTGGCGGTCGCGTCGACGACCGTGGGGAGGCGCTTGCGCTGCCCGAGCGGGCTGATCCCGCCCCGCACGTATCCCGTGGTGCGCTCGGCCACCGCCCGGTCGGCCAGTACGGCCCGCTTGCCACCGGCCGCGGCGGCGAGTGCCTTGAGGTCGAGGTCGCCGGTGACCGGTACGACCGCCACGGTCAGCGCGCCGTCCACCTCGGTGACCAGCGTCTTGAAGACCCGCTCCGCCGGTACGCCGAGCGCGGCCGCCACCTCGGCACCGTAGTTGGGCGAGTCGGGCGACACCGAGTACGGATGGGTGGTGTGCGCGACCTTCCGCTTGTGCAGAAGCGACGTCGCCGGTGTGCCCTGACCTGCCACGACTGCGAAGACTACCGCCGCTCCCGGATGGCGTGGGCGACCTGCCGCGCGGTCCGGTCGGGATGGCGCAGCACGTCGTCCGCCGTAAACCGCAGGACCAGCCAGCCCGCGGCGCGCAGCGCGTTGAGACGGTGGACGTCCTGCCGGAAGCGGTCGCGCTCGCGGTGATGGTCGCCCTCGTACTCGATCGCGATGCGCCACCCCGGGTACGCCAGGTCGGCGCGGCCGAGTAGGCGCCCTTTCGAGTTGAAGATCTCGTGCTGAGCCACGGGACGGGGGAGGCCGGCATCGACGATCAGCAGCCGCAGCCGGCTCTCCATCGGCGACTCGGTCAGCGGCTCGGCCAGCGCCAGCACCTCGCGCAGTCGCGGCATGCCGCGCCATCTGGACCGTCCGGCGGCGTAGTCGATCAGTTTCGGCAGCGTCACCATCTGCTTGCCCAGCAGGGCATCCACCGCCACGACGGCTTCCACGCGGGGCAGTGAGCGGGCGACGTCGAAGGCGGTGCGCAGCGGTGTGGTGACCGCCAGGCCGTCAAGCCGGGCGACGTCGTCCGGCGGCAGGTTCGACCGGACGATCCGCAGCCGCGGATGTGGCTTCGGCCTGATCGCACGGGGCAGGACCATCGTGACGGGCTCATGCGCGTCGACGAGCCCGGCGCCCCAGAGATATGCCGCGCTCAGCCCGCCGATCGCGCCGCCTTCCGGCAGCAGCAGCGCGGCCGCGTCGCACCACGTGCCGTGGTCGGCCCGCTGGAAGGCGTCGACGTGGACGTAGACGTCGGGCAGCATCGGCTGCCAGGCCGGACCCGCGAGCATCCGGCGGGTCACCAGGCCGGCCGCCACGGCGTCGCGCCCACGAAACGGCGAATAGCGCAACTGCGCGGGCACGCGCGGCAGCCGAACCACGGCGAGATGATGCCCGATCCCGCCGCCCGGCGCTGCCCCTTCGACCAGCGGTACCACAGATACCTTATGGCGCCGCCATTAGGTACTTGTGGTACCGCTGGTGGGTGAGCCGATCAACGCTACCGGGGCGCCGGCGACCCGGGTGAGGACCAGGGACGCCGCCGCCGGGCCGGAGAGGCGCAGGTCGCGGCGGAGCCGGTCGGGGTCCAGAGCGGAGCCGCGCTTGAGGATCTCCAGGCGGCCGACGCCCCGGGCGCGGAGCAGGGCCCGCAAGCGTTTCAGGGAGAAGGGCAGCACTTCTTCGATCTCGATGCACCGGGCGTAGGGGGTCGGCACGGGCGTGTCGGCGTAGACATAGGCGATCTCCGGGTCGGCGAGGTGGCCGCCGATGAGCGCCGCGAACTCAGCGACCAGGTGCGCCCGCACCACCGCCCCGTCCGGGTCGAAGAGGTAGCGACCCACCGGACCCACCGGCGCCCGCGCGTCGCCCGTGCCGGTGAGCTCGCCGGCCCCGACCAGCGTGGCCCGGCGCGGCACCTCGGCGAGCGGCCCGCACCAGAACGCCGCCTCCACCACCTCGGCCCGCACGCTCACCCACTCCGCCTCCGCACCGGGCGGGATCAGCGCGTGGTCGATCCCGGGCGCCAGCTTGAGCACCGTGCGCGCCACGCGTGCGGGCAGCGCCGCGACGAAGTCCCACGGCGGCGAGTAGGCCGCGGGGTCGAAGACCCGCCGCCCGTCCCGCCGCCGCGCCGGGTCGCAGAAGACCGCGTCCACGCCGGACAGGTCGGCCGCCGTGGCGTCGCCGGCTGTCACCGTGATCCCGGCCAGCCCCAGCACCTCGGCGTTCGCGGCGGCCACCGCCGCGGTGCCCGGGTCGGCTTCCCAGGCGTACACGGTGATGCCGGAGCGCGCGGCGGCGATCGCGTCCGCGCCGATGCCGCAACCAAGGTCGGCGAGCGTGCGCACCCCGGCGGCGCGCAGCCGGGCGGCGCGGCGCGTGGCCACCGCGGACCGCGTCGCCTGCTCCAGCCCCGCGCGGGTGAAGAACATCCGGCCGGCGTCCGCGCCGAACTTGCCGGCCGCCCGCCGCCGCAGGTCGGCCTGGGTGAGCGCGGCGGCGGCCAGGCCGGCGGGCACGCCGGAGGAGCGGAGCGCGGCCGCCGCGGCCAGTGGATCGCCGCCGGCCAGCTCGGCCGCCGTGGTCAGGGCCTTCACCCCGTCGGGGGTACGCAGAGCGGCGAGCTGTCCAGCGTGCACCGCCCGATTGTCGGCCGTGGCCGCCGGTCAGTGTGCGGTGGGCTCGACCACGCAATCCGGGCCGGGGAAGACCAGGCTCTCGTGGCCGTCCGGGAAGCGGACGAGGTAGGGCGGCTGGCCGTCGTCACCGCGGACCTCGACGATCTCGGCGATCCGGTCGCTGGCGCCGACCGTGTTGCTGTGCACGTGCAAGCGGTCACCGACTGTGGCCTGCATGTCATCGCCTCCGCGCGGTTGGGCTGCGGGGTACTCCCCCCGACCATGCCGCAAATCGCGCCGGCGCGCCATTGGTTCGGGGGCACGCTGGCACTCTCCTTGACGGAGTGCTAGCCACCGGCATAACCTGCGGGTTAGCACTCTCAAACTGAGGGTGCCAGCTCTCGGGCACGCCGGCACCCGCGACGACGGCACCGCCCGGTGGCATGAGGCATCAGTATGACCGCCATCCGGAGTGATCCGGGTGGCTACCAGACCAGTACCCCAGGAGGGTATGCCCGTGACTACCGCGACCAAGGTTGCGATCAAGCCGCTCGAGGACCGCATTCTGGTCCAGGCGAATGAGGCTGAGACCACCACGGCGTCGGGCATCGTGATCCCCGACACCGCCAAGGAGAAGCCGCAGGAGGGCACCGTCCTCGCTGTCGGCCCCGGCCGCGTCGACGACAAGGGCAACCGGATTCCGGTTGACGTCAAGGTCGGCGACACGGTCATCTACTCGAAGTACGGTGGCACCGAGGTCAAGTACGCCGGCGAGGAGTACCTGGTGCTCTCCGCCCGCGACGTCCTCGCTGTCATCGAGAAGTGACTGACTGAACCGCTGACACCGCCCCGGGCCGGTTCCACGGTCCGGGGCGTGCTGCCCTGAAGGGACTTAAATGGCGAAGATCCTGAGTTTCTCGGATGACGCCCGGCACCAGCTCGAGCACGGTGTCAACGCGCTGGCGGACGCGGTCAAGGTCACTCTCGGTCCGCGCGGGCGCAACGTCGTGCTGGACAAGAAGTTCGGCGCCCCGACGATCACGAACGACGGCGTGACGATCGCCAAGGAGATCGAGCTCGCCAACCCGTACGAGAACCTCGGCGCGCAGCTGGTCAAGGAGGTGGCGACGAAGACCAACGACGTCGCCGGCGACGGGACCACCACCGCGACCGTGCTCGCCCAGGCGATGGTGCGCGAGGGCCTGCGCAACGTGGCCGCCGGCGCCAACCCGGCCGGCCTCAAGCGCGGCATCGACACCGCCGCCGAGGCCGTGTCGAAGGCGCTGCTCGACAAGGCGATCGAGGTCGCCGACAAGCGCTCCATCGCGCACGTCGCCACGATCTCGGCGCAGGACGCCGCGATCGGTGACCTGATCGCCGAGGCGATGGAGAAGGTCGGCCGCGACGGTGTCATCACCGTCGAGGAGGGCTCCACCCTGGCCACCGAGCTCGAGGTCACCGAGGGCCTCCAGTTCGACAAGGGCTTCATCTCCCCGCACTTCGTGACCGACCCGGACGCGCAGGAGTCGGTGCTCGAAGACGCGTACGTGCTGATCACGACGCAGAAGATCTCCTCGGTGGAGGAGCTGCTGCCGCTGCTGGAGAAGGTGCTCCAGGCCAGCAAGCCGCTCCTGATCATCGCGGAGGACGTCGAGGGCCAGGCGCTGGCCACGCTGGTGGTCAACGCGATCCGCAAGACCTTCAAGGTCTGCGCGGTCAAGGCCCCCGGCTTCGGCGACCGCCGCAAGGCGATGCTCCAGGACATGGCCATCCTCACCGGTGGTGAGGTGGTCGCGCCCGAGCTCGGGTACAAGCTCGACTCGGTCGGCCTGGAGGTGCTGGGCAGCGCCCGGCGCATCGTCGTCGACAAGGACAACACCACGGTCATCGAGGGCGGCGGCAACGGCGCCGAGGTCGCCGACCGGGTCTCGCAGATCCGCAAGGAGATCGAGGCTTCGGACTCCGACTGGGACCGGGAGAAGCTCGCCGAGCGGCTGGCCAAGCTCTCCGGTGGCATCGCGGTGATCAAGGCCGGCGGCGCGACCGACGTCGAGCTCAAGGAGCGCAAGCACCGCATCGAGGACGCCATCTCGGCGACCAAGGCGGCGGTCGAGGAGGGTACCGTGCCGGGCGGCGGCGCCGCGCTGGTGCAGGTGGCCTCGGCGCTCGACGGCGGGCTGGGCCAGACCGGCGACGAGGCGACCGGCGTGTCGATCGTCCGCAAGGCGCTGGACGAGCCGCTGCGCTGGATCGCCCAGAACGCCGGCCACGACGGCTACGTCGTGGTGAACAAGGTGCGCGCCAACGACTGGGGCTTCGGCCTCGACGCGGCCATCGGCGACTACGTCGACCTGGCCGGTTCCGGCATCATCGACCCGGTCAAGGTGACCCGCAACGCGGTCTCCAACGCCGCGTCGATCGCCGGTCTCCTGCTCACCACCGAGAGCCTGGTGGTGGAAAAGCCGGAGAAGCCCGAGCCGGCCCCGGCCGGTGGCCACGGCCACGGCCACGGGCACCAGCACGGACCCGGGTTCTAGAGCCTGTGATCAAAGCTCCCCTCAAGTCGTTAGAACGGCTTGAGGGGAGCTTTGATCATCCTGAGTCGACGGCGGCCCCCGCCATTACGGGTGCCTTACGTGGGCTCCTGCCGCGGCCGGCGGCGCGGCAGACTTGGGCCCATGCGAAATGGCGTGCGCGGTGCGCTGGCGGGGATCGCCGCGGCCGCGGTGGCCCTCGGGCTGGCGGAGTTCGTGGCGGTGTTCACCGGCGCCCGCTCGGCCCCACTGGTGGCGGTCGGCGGGGTCGTCGTCGACCACGTGCCGGGGCCGATCAAGCAGTTCGCGATCGACACCTTCGGCACCCATGACAAGACCGCCCTCATGGTCGGCACGGTGGTGCTGCTCGCCGCGTTCGCCGCGCTGATCGGCTGGCTTTCGCTCCGCAACATCTGGTACGGCGTGGCCGGCATCGCCCTCTTCGGCGCGATCGGTGTCGCATCCGCCCTGACCAGGCCGGACGCGGGTGCCGAGGCCGCGGTGCCGGCGCTGCTCGGCGCGGCGGTGGCCGGCGTGGTGCTCTGGCGCCTGACCTCCGGTCCCACCGAGCTGGGCGACGCGGCCGACCGGCGGCGCTTCCTCACCGGCGTGGCGGTGGTGGCCGGCGCGGCGGCGGTCAGCGGGCTGGGCGGGCGCTGGCTGAGCACCCGGCGGACCGTCTCCGAGGCGCGCAAGGCGGTGCGGCTGCCGGTCCCGACCAGCCCCGCGCCGGCCGTTCCCGCCGGGGCCGAGCTCGGCGTCACCCAGCTCGCGCCGTACGTCACCTCGAACCGCTCCTTCTACCGCATCGACACCGCGCTCGTACTTCCGCAGGTCGACCCGGAGACCTGGACGCTGCGGATCCACGGCCGGGTACGCAACCCGATCACGCTCACCTTCGACCAGCTGCTGGCCCGGCCGATGGTCGAGCGGTACGTGACGCTCGCCTGCGTCTCCAACGAGGTGGGCGGCGACCTGATCGGCAACGCGCGCTGGCTGGGCGTACCGGTGAAGGAGCTGCTCGACGAGGCCCAGCCGCTCGACGGCGCCGACCAGGTCGTGGGCCGCTCAGCCGACGGCTGGACCTGCGGCACGCCCACCGCGGTGCTCCGCGACGGCCGCGACGCCCTGCTGGCCGTCGGCA
Organism: Phytohabitans maris; assembly: GCF_031085175.1. Lineage (GTDB taxonomy): Bacteria > Actinomycetota > Actinomycetes > Mycobacteriales > Micromonosporaceae > Phytohabitans > Phytohabitans maris. Next base: position 70,043 of record NZ_JAVHUY010000002.1, on the reverse strand, counting down.
TGAACGGGGAGCCCCTCCCGGTCCAGCACGGCTTCCCCGTGCGCATGGTGGTGCCCGGGCTGTACGGCTACGTGTCGGCCTGCAAGTGGGTCACCGAGCTGGAGCTGACCAGCTTCGCCGACTTCGACGCGTACTGGGTGCCGCGCGGCTGGTCGGCCCAGGGACCGATCAAGACCCAGTCCAGGATCGACGCGCCCCGGTCGAGCAACAACCTCTCGGCCGGCCCGGTGACCGTCGCCGGGGTGGCCTGGGCCCAGCACCGGGGCATCCGCAGGGTGGAGGTACGCGTCGACGGCGGGCCGTGGCAGGAGGCCACGCTGGCCCGCTCGGTCTCGATCGACACCTGGGTGCAGTGGTCCTGGCGGTGGGAGGCGACGCCGGGCCGGCACCGGCTACAGGTGCGGGCCACCGACGCGACCGGGGAGGTGCAGCCGGAGCAGGAGCGGCCACCGGACCCGGACGGCGCTACCGGGTGGCACTCGGTCGACGTTGAAGTCGGATAGCAGGCGGCGTGGGGTGCAGTCGCGAGGCTACGGGCCTTGATCACGACGGCGCACGAGCGCCGAGCGACGGAGCTGGGTAGGCACAGCCGGTACGGCCTTGTGCGGCCGCCCGAGCCGCGCTTCCAGCCGGGCCACGTCGACCCGGGTCTGGTGCCGGTCGGCGAGGTCTTCCCAGCCGACGGCGAGCAGCCGCAGCCGCTCGGACTCGCTGAAGCCACCCCACACGCCGTACGGCTCGCGGACCGAGAGCGCGTGCGCGGCGCACTCCGGCCGCACGGGACAGGCGTGGCAGAAGGACTTCGCCTTCGCCTCCCGGCGGTTGCGCGACGAACCGCGCTCGCCGTCCGGGTGGAAGAACTGTGCGCTGTCTCTGCCCCGGCAGGCGCCCAGCCGCTGCCAGTCCCAGATGTCGGCGATGGGACCGGGCAGTCTGCTCACGTTCGACATCGACACTCCTCCCACGAGGCGCTCCGGCCACGCGAATCACGAATTACCCGCGAGCGCTCGTAGGGAAACCGGCGTGTCTACTGTCGGGAACTTTCAACTTCTTTCGTCCGAAAGCCCGTAATGATCAGTTGGTTCCGTGGTCTCCTCCTCAGAGGAAGAGGAGGATCACAGTGCGTACCGTCCTCGTGTGTGTCCGGACACCGCTCGCGGCGCAGACCGTCGCGGCCGCCGCAGCCCGCCTCGGGATGAGCGGCGCCGTGCGTACCGCCGTGTCGGAGTCCGAAGCCCTACTCCGGCTGGCCGAGCGCCCCGCCGACATAATCCTCGCGGATACCGCGCTGACCAGGCGGGACAGCGTCGGCTTCACCCGGCGAGCCTTAGTACGGGCGCCCGGGGCGGTGATCATTCTCTTCGGCGCCGAAGACCCCCGCGTGGCGGCTGCCACGATCGCCGCCGGCGCCCGCGGCGTGCTGCGCGGCGGCGGTGACCACGACCTGGTGAGCATCGTCGCCAAGGCGCTGCTGCTCTGCCTGCCCGAACCCGCCCGCCCGGCCGCCGCCCGGCCCGCGGTGTCGCGGTCCGGCGAGGCGATGGCCGTGGCCGGCGAACCCGTCGCCGAGGCGGTGCTCCCCGCCGGTGCCCCGGCCACCCGCCAGACCAACGGCCCGATCTCCCGCACCCAGCCGCCCTCGATGGTGCCGGTGCAGCGCGGCGACCAGCTCGACGTGGGCCCGGGCGGCGCGGGCAGACCTCCCGGCGGGAGCCCCAACACCGGCCCGAGCTGGCGGGTCGGCCCCCGCGCCGGCGACCGGCCCGACGGGGTGGCCCGGCGCATGACGCTGACCGAGCGCGAGCTGCAGGTGCTGCGCGGCATGGCGGACGGCAAGAGCAACGCGGAGATCGGCCGCGAGCTCTTCGTCTCCGAGGACACCGTCAAGACCCACGCCCGCCGGCTGTTTCGCAAGCTGGGCGCGCGTGACCGGGCCCACGCGGTGGCCGCGGGCTTTCGCGCCGGGCTGGTGGCCTAGTCCTCGTCGGTGCCTTCGGAGAGGGTGTCGTGCACGCCGTCGGCGTACCCCCGGGCGTACTCCCAGGTCACGTAGTGGTCGGGGTCCGGGTCGTACGCCGGCTCGTGCACGCGGGGGCGGCCCGAGTTGAGCAGGTGACGCAGGTTGCCCCGGAGCAGATCCCAGTCGAAGTAGTGCGGCTCGTGGCAGTCTTCGCACTCGATCACGAGCCCACGGATGCCGATGGGGCTCAGCAGAGCCTGGTAGATCTCGAGGTCGGCCAGGTCCTCCAGCACGTCCTGCCGCTCCGCGTCGGACAGCGGGTCGAGCTGGGGGTCCTCACCGAGGTCCTCCAGGCCCGCGGACGGGTCAGCGGGATCGCCGTTGAACGGGTCGATCGGCTCGTCGTGCTGCACCCCTCCACCGTAGTCGCAACCCTGCTCTCCGCGTGTGCCGCGAGTGCCGACTTGTAACCCCCGGCCCGCAGGTCGGCTCGTCCCTGGCCCGCGGGTCGGCTCAGCTCCGGCCCGCAGGTCGGCGCGGAAGGGCGAACCGACCGATGGGTACGATGAACCATCGCGCCACCGAGAGGACCCAATTGTGGATAACCTGCCTTCCGCCGAGGCTGTACCGATCGGGCTGACCTTCGACGATGTGCTGCTCCAGCCCGCCGAGTCCGAGATCATCCCGAGCCGTGTGCACACCGCGACCCAGGTGAGCCGCAACGTCAGCGTGGCGATCCCGCTGATGTCGAGCCCCATGGACACGGTGACCGAGGCGCGGATGGCTATCGCGATGGCTCGCCAGGGCGGCCTGGGCGTGCTGCACCGCAACCTCTCGATCGAAGACCAGGCGCTGCAGGTCGACCAGGTCAAGCGCTCCGAGGCGGGCATGGTGACCAACCCGATCACCTGTAGCCCGGACGACACCCTTCGGGACGTCGACGCCCTCTGCGGTCGTTACCGGATCTCCGGCGCCCCGGTCACCGACGCGAACGGCACGCTGGTCGGCATCGTCACCAACCGCGACATGCGCTTCGTGACCGACGGCAGCACCCCGGTCCGCGAGATCATGACCCGGATGCCGCTGGTCACCGCGCCGGTGGGGGTCTCCAAGGACGATGCGCTGGCCCTGCTGCGCCGGCACAAGGTGGAAAAGCTGCCGATCGTCGACGACAGCGGCCGGCTGCGCGGGCTGATCACGGTCAAAGACTTCACCAAGAGCGAGCAGTACCCGGACGCCACCAAGGACCCGGCCGGCCGGCTGCGGGTGGCCGCGGCGGTCGGCGTGGGCGAAGACGCGTACAAGCGGGCCCGGACGCTGGTCGACGCGGCCGTCGACGTGCTGATCGTCGACACCGCCCACGGCCACCAGCGGGCGGTGCTGGAGATGGTCGCCCGGCTGAAGAAGGACACGACGGTCGACGTCGTCGGTGGCAACGTGGCGACGTTCGCGGGGGCGAAGGCACTGGTCGACGCCGGTGCCGACGCCGTCAAGGTGGGCGTCGGGCCGGGCGCCATCTGCACGACGCGGGTCGTGGCCGGCGTCGGCGTACCGCAGATCACCGCCGTGATGGAGGCCACCCGGGCGTGCCGTCCGGCCGGCGTTCCGGTGATCGCCGACGGCGGCATCCAGTACTCCGGCGACATCGCCAAGGCCCTCGTGGCCGGTGCCGACACGGTGATGCTCGGCAGCCTGCTCGCCGGCTGCGAGGAGAGCCCCGGCGAGCTGCTGTTCATCAACGGCAAGCAGTTCAAGGCATATCGGGGGATGGGGTCGCTCGGCGCGATGCAGTCGCGCGGGCAGGCCCGGTCCTACTCCAAGGACCGCTACTTCCAGGACGACGTGGTCAGCGAGGAAAAGCTGGTGCCCGAGGGGGTCGAGGGCCAGGTGCCCTACCGCGGGCCGCTGTCGCAGGTCGCCCACCAGCTCATCGGCGGGCTCCGGCTGGCCATGGGATACGTCGGCGCCGAGAGCATTCCTGAGCTGCACGCGCGTGGCCGGCTCATCCGGATCACCGCGGCCGGGCTCAAGGAGAGCCACCCGCACGACATCCAGATGACCGTCGAGGCGCCCAACTACCACACACGATAGGAGCGACCCGTGCGTGACGTGGTGGAGATCGGGTTGGGTAAGACCGCACAGCGCGGATACCACCTCGACGATATTGCGATCGTGCCCAGCCGCCGCACCCGGGACGTCGACGACGTCTCCACCGCCTGGCAGCTCGACGCGTACCCCTTCGACATCCCCTGTGTGGCGCACCCGTCCGACGCCACCATGAGCCCGGCGACGGCGGTGGCCCTGGGCCGCCTCGGCGGCCTCGGCGTGCTCAACGTCGAAGGCCTGTGGACCCGCTACGAAGACCCGACCAAGCTCCTGGAGGAGCTGGCCTCGCTCGACGACGAGGCACCCGCCACGCGGCGGCTCCAGGAGGTGTACGCGGAGCCCATCCGCCCGGAGCTGATCGCCGAGCGGGTGCGCGCCATCCGCGAGGGCGGGGTGACCGTGGCCGTACGGGTGTCGCCGCAGCACACCCTCGCGCTCGCCCCGGTGATCCTCGACGCCGGCGTCGACATCCTGGTCATCCAGGGCACGCTGGTCTCCGCCGAGCACGTCTCCACGACGGACGAGCCGCTCAACCTCAAGGAGTTCATCGCCGACCTCGACCTGCCGGTGATCGCGGGCGGCTGCACCGACTACAAGACCGCGCTGCACCTCATGCGCACCGGCGCCGCCGGCGTGATCGTGGGCGTCGGTGCCGACGAGTGGTCCACGACCGACACCGTGCTCGGCATCCGGGTGCCGATGGCCACCGCGATCGCCGACGCGGCCGCGGCCCGGCGGGACTACCTCGACGAGACCGGCGGGCGCTACGTCCACCTGATCGCCGACGGCGACATCCAGACCTCGGGCGACATCGCCAAGGCGCTCGGCTGCGGTGCCGACGCGGTGATGCTCGGCGAGCCGCTCTCGCTCAGCGAGGAGGCGCCGGCGATGGGCGCCTGGTGGCACTCGGCCGCCAGCCACCCCAACCTGCCGCGTGGCGCGTTCGGGGTGGCCGACGAGCCGCTCGGCTCCCTGGAAAAGGTGCTGTACGGGCCGGCCGACGCGCCGGACGGGCAGCTCAACCTCTTCGGCGGCCTCAAGCGGGCGATGGCCAAGTGCGGCTACCGCGACGTCAAGGAGTTCCAGCGGGTCGGCCTCGTCCTCGACAGGTAGCGGTATTTTCGTGTCGTTTTCGGCGCGAGAGAGGACGCTCCCTACGTGAATCGCAGGCTCCTGGCCGCTGCTCTCGCCGCGCTCCTGGTCGTTCCCGCATGCACCGACCCGTCACCTGCGCCGGGCCCCGGGTCGCCGCCGGCGGCGAAGGTCGACTTCCAGCCGGGCGAGGAGGGCGTCGGCGACCCGTACTTCCCGACGTACGGCAACGGCGGCTACGACGTGCGCCACTACAAGCTGGTGGTGCGGTACGACCCGGGCACCGACGAGCTCACCGGCACCGCCACGATCACCGCGGCCGCCACGGATGACCTGTCCAGCTTCAACCTCGACTTCGTCGGCCTCTCCGTCGACTCGGTCAAGGTCAACGGCAGCGACGCGGACGACCGGCGCGACGACGCCGAGCTCGTGATCACGCCGGCGGACGGGATCGTCAAGGACGCCGAGTTCACCGTCGAGATCGGATACTCGGGCAAGCCGCAGGCGATCCAGAGCCCCGACTTCGGCGAGGGCGGGTTTCTGCACACCGCCGACGGCGCGATCGCGCTCGGCCAGCCCGAGTCGGCGAGCACCTGGTTTCCGGTCAACGACCACCCGATCGACAAGGCCACGTACGAGGTCGAGGCGACCGTGCCGGACGGGCTGAGCGCGCTCAGCAACGGCGTGCCCGGCGGCAGCGCCGACGACGGTGGCTGGACCACCTGGAAGTGGTCGGAGAAGGTGCCGATGGCCAGCTACCTGGCCTTCCTGGTGGTCGGCAAGTTCCGGGTGGAGACCGGCGAGCACAAGGGCAAGCCGCTGTTCACCGCGGTCCAGTCGACGCTCGCCAAGGGCGGCTCGGCCGACCAGGCGATGGCGCAGACCGCCCGGATCGCCGACTTCCTGGAGACCCAGTTCGGCCCGTACCCGTTCGAGGCGTACGGCGGCGTGGTGGTCGACGACGACCGCATCCGGTACGCGCTGGAGACCCAGTCCCGGCCGGTCTACGGCGGCATCTTCTTCAACCAGGGCCCGTTCACCGAGGTGGTCGCGCACGAGTTGGCGCACCAGTGGTTCGGCGACAGCGTCTCGATCGCGCAGTGGCGGGACATCTGGCTCAACGAGGGCTTCGCCAGCTACGCGGAGTGGCTGTGGACCGAGGAGAGTGGCGGGCTCTCGGTGCGGGAGAGCTTCCAGCGCGAGTACGACGACACGGACTGGGAGAACCCGACCGCCGACCCCGGCCGCGCGGGTCTCTTCGGCCGTGCGGTGTACAAGCGCGGCGCGCTGGCCGTGCACGCGCTGCGGCTGGAGGTCGGCGACAGCGACTTCTTCCGCATCCTCAAGACCTGGACCGCGGAAAAGCGCAACGGCAACGCCACCACCGCCGACTTCATCACCGTCGCCGAGCGGGTCTCCGGCGAGTCGCTGGACAGCTTCTTCGACGACTGGCTGATCGGGACGTCCGCCCCGTCGATCCCCCGCTGACCTCGATCACTTACGCACGACGAGGGCCGGGTGGCCGCGCAGGTACGCGTCCGCCCGGCCGGCCACCAGCTCGGAGATGAACTTGCGGCTCTCCGCCGTGAGCTGCTCGCCCTGGTACCCGGAGCCGCGGCCCACGCCCGAGCCGGGCAGGGTCACCAGCGTGAGCGCCGCGGGGCGCAGGCCGCTCAGCGCGTACGCGTAGTCGAGGGCCGGCCGCCCCCGCCCGTCGAACGTCAGCGTCTGGCCGAGCGCGCGCAGCACCCGGTCGACCTCCAGCGGGTTGCGGGCGACGTCGAGGCTGAACGCCTTCGCCAGCACCGCGCGGATGAGCTGCTGGTGGTGCCGCTGCCGGGTGTAGTCGCCGCCGGGCAGGTAGCGCTGCCGCGAGTAGTCCAGCGCCTGCCAGCCGACGAGGTGGCGCATCCCCACCTCGTACACCATCTGGGGGCCGCCGTATCCGGCCGGCCCGCCGCCGGCCGAGCGGCCGCGCCCGTCGGGGCGCAGGTGCTGCGACGGGGTGCGCTGGTCGACGTAGATGTCCACGCCGCCGAGCGCGTCCACGAGCTTGCGGAAGCCGGTGAACGTGAGCACCGCGCCCGCGTCGAAACGCTTGATCCCGGTGTACCGGCTGACCGTCTGCGCCAGCAGCTGGAAACCCTGCGCGACGTCGGGCTTGGCGTCGCCGCGCCGGCTCCCCTCGCTCATCGCGTGGGTGAGCTTGGTGCGCCCGCCCCGGTACCCGGACTTGGGAAACCTCGGGATGTCGACCACGAGGTCGCGGGGGAGCGAAAACATGTACCCCGTCTTGAGCCCCCGTGGCACGTGCAGGATCGTCACGGCGTCCGCGTGCGGCTCCCAGGTCGGGTCGTCCTCGCGGGTGTCGACGCCGACGATGAGCAGGTTGAGCGGGCCGGTGATGTCGGCGCCGGGCGGCGGCGTCGGGCTGGGCGTGGCCGAGGGAGAGATGGAGATCGACGGCGTGGGCGTGCCGAAGAGGTCGGCGGTCGGCACCTCGTACCGGTCGCGCAGGGCGTAGCCCACGGCCAACGCGCCGCCGCCGAGCAGCACGACGGCCGCAAGGGCCGCCGCGCCGAGCATGATCCAACGTCGCCGCGTCATAGAGTGGCATCGTGCCCGGTCGTGCTCTGGTGTGCTAGCTACTCATGAGTAATGATGCGTCCATGGGCCTTGATGCGGCTGAGCGCTACGACGTCGTGGTGATCGGCTCCGGTTTCGGCGGGAGCGTCGCCGCGCTGCGCCTCGCGGAGAAGGGCTACTCGGTCGCTGTGCTGGAGGCCGGGCGGCGCTTCGCGGACGGCGAGTTTCCGCAGACCTCGTGGCGCGCCCGCCGCTTCCTCTGGGCCCCCGCACTGGGCTGCTTCGGCATCCAGCGGATCACGCTGCTCCGCTCGGCCCGCGGGCAGGCCGGCGCGGGCGTGCTGGTGCTCTCCGGCGCCGGGGTGGGCGGCGGGTCGCTCAACTACGCCAACACCCTCTACGAGCCGATGCCCGCCTTCTACGACGACCCGCAGTGGGCCGGCATCACCGACTGGCGTGCCGAGCTCGCCCCGCACTACGACCAGGCCAAGCGGATGCTCGGCGTCACCACGTACCCCCATGAGACCGCCGCGGACCGCGCGATGCGCGCGGTGGCCGAGCGGATGGGGGTCGGGCACACCTTCCACGCCACGCCCGTCGGCGTCCACATCGGGCGGCCGGGGCAGACGGTCGCCGACCCGTATTTCGGCGGCGCCGGCCCGGCCCGCACCGGCTGCGTGCACTGCGGCTCCTGCATGACCGGCTGCCGGCACGGCGCCAAGAACACGCTGGTCAAGAACTACCTCTGGCTCGCCGAGCGGCTGGGCGTCGAGGTGCACCCCCTGACCACCGCGGCAGCGGTGCGGCCGTCGGGGTCGGGCTACCGGATCGAGACGGTACGCACGGGGGCGTGGCCGCGCCGGGGCCGGCGGGTCTTCGAGGCCGACCAGGTGATCTTCGCGGCCGGGGCGCTCGGCACCCAGCGGCTGCTGCACGCGATGAAGGCTTCCGGGGCGCTGCCCCACCTCTCCGACCGGGTCGGCGCACTGACCCGTACCAACTCCGAGGCGATCCTCGGCGCCGGCGTGCTGCGCCCGGCGGCGCGGCGGCGCGGGCTCGACTTCACCGAGGGCGCGGCGATCACCAGCTCGTTCCACCCGGACGAGCAGACGCACATCGAGCCGGTGCGCTACGGCCGCGGCTCGAACGTGATGGGCTTCCTCCAGTCCGCGCTGGTCGACGGCGGCCCCCGCCGCCCGCTGCGGTGGCTGGCCACGATGGCCGCACACCCGCTCACGTACCTGCGGCTGCTCTCCGTCCGCGACTGGTCCAGCCGTACGGTGATCGCGCTGGTCATGCAGTCGGTCGACAACTCGCTGACGACCCAGTACAAACGCGGGCGGCTCCGCACGACCCAGGGGCACGGCGCGCCCAACCCGACCTGGATCCCGGCCGGCAACCAGGCGGTTCGACTCTTGGCCGAGGAGATCGGCGGCATCCCGGGCGGCGCGGTGACGGACGCGTTCAACGTCCCGATGACCGCCCACATCCTCGGCGGCGCGGCGATCGGCGCCACCCCCGCCGACGGCGTGGTCGACGCGTACCACCGGGTCTTCGGCCACCCCGGCCTGCACGTCGTCGACGGCGCCGCGGTCGCCGCCAACCTGGGCGTCAACCCGTCACTGACCATCACGGCCCAGGCCGAGCGCGCGGTGTCGCTCTGGCCCAACAAGGGCGACCCCGACCCCCGCCCCCCGCTCGGCGCGCCGTACGAGCGCCTCGCGCCAGTGGCACCGGCGACACCCGCCGTGCCGGCACACGCCCCCGCCGCGCTGCGCCGGTGAGGCAGTGGGCGCCAAAGACGCCCGTACAGTGGGCGCATGCGGATCGACGCCGTGACCGTTGCTGGATACACCTCCATCCGGGATGCAGACGTACGGCTGCGCCCGCTGAACGTCCTCGTCGGGGCCAACGGCGCCGGAAAGAGCAACTTCGTACGAGCGCTGGAGTTGCTTGGCAGGATCGTCGACAAAGATCTGCAACTTTACGTCGGAATCAACGGGGGACCATCCGCACTCCTGCACAAGCCCCGGGCCGAGAAGCTCACGCTCAAGGTGGAGTCGCTGGGAGTGCGATATGAAGCAGTCCTTCGGCGCACCGTCGACGAACGGCTGATCTTCCAGGACGAACGGATCACGAACCGGGACGAGACCCTTGGTACCGGCGGTGGTCACTACGAGTCGATATTGGACGCCCGGGACGATGGGGACGTCGTCCACCTGCTTCGCGGAGTTCGCGTCTATCACTTCCATGACACAAGCGCGAGTGCGCCGGTGAAGCAGTTTGGGCCGACGGCCGACAACCTTCGTCTCCAGTCGGACGCTGGAAACCTCGCCGCACTGCTCTGGCGGCTGCAGGAAAACCGGCCCGCGGTCTATCGCGAGATCTCTGAGTCGGTCAGGCGAGTCGCGCCGTTCTTTCGTGATTTCGTACTCGAACCGGAGCGAACGGACGAGATTCGCCTCAGGTGGCGTCAGGTCGACTCGGACACGGTCTTCTCCGCGCATCAGCTGTCCGACGGAACGCTGCGCTTTATCTGTCTCGCCACCCTTCTGCTCTCCCCTGATCTGCCACACCTCGTCGCGCTCGACGAACCGGAGCTGGGATTGCACCCCTTCGCCATCGTGCAGCTGGCCGAGATGCTCCGGGCCGCATCCGCGGAGAGCCAGGTCGTCGTCGCGACACAGTCGGTGACGCTGATCGACCAGCTGTCGCTCGAAGATTTGATAGTCGTCGAGCGCGAGGATGGCAGTTCGGTCTTCCGCCGTCCGAGTCCGGATCGGCTCACCGCCTGGCTCGACGAGTACTCCCTCGGTGAACTGTGGCAGAAGAACCTCATCGGGGGGCGGCCCAGGCGCGAGGTGGCCTGAGGTGCGCCGCGTTCACTTCCTGGTCGAGGGCCAGACCGAGGAGATCATCGCGGACCGGGTGCTGCGGCCACACCTCGAATCCCTGGGGGGCTCGGTCAGCATTTCGATCCTGGAGACCAAACGGCCGGCGAGCGGGGGCAAGTACCGGGGCGGCGTCAGCCATTGGCCACGTATCCAGCGCGACCTGCGGCTTCTACTGGGATCCAACTTCGATGTCGTGACGACGTTCATCGACTACTACGGACTTCCGTCGGACGCGCCGGGCATGTCGGACCGGCCGGAGGCCGGTGCGTACGAGCGGGTGACGCACGTCGAAGACACTTCATGGACCCCTGGTGATCGAAGAACTCGGCCTGGCCGTTCTCCGTGCACAGTGCCCTCACCTGGACTCCTGGTTGGTTCGGCTGGAGGAGCACGTACGCTCTTGATACATGAGCACACCGCGTCCGGTACTGGTTGTCGACTTCGGGGCCCAGTACGCCCAGCTGATTGCCCGCCGGGTGCGGGAGGCCAAGGTCTACTCGGAGATCGTGCCGCACTCGATGCCCGTGGCCGAGATGCTGGCCAAGGACCCGGCGGCGATCATCCTCTCCGGCGGCCCCTCCAGCGTGTACGAGCCGGGCGCGCCGCAGGTCGACGCCAAGCTCTTCGACGCCGGCGTGCCGGTCCTCGGCATCTGCTACGGCTTCCAGGCGATGGCGCAGGCGCTCGGCGGCACCGTCGCGCACACCGGGCAGCGTGAGTTCGGCGGTACGACGCTCGCCGTCCGCCCGGGGGCCAGTGTGCTGCTGCACGACCTGCCGGCCGAGCTCTCGGTCTGGATGAGCCACGGCGACTGCGTGACCGGCGCACCGGCGGGCTTCGCGGTGACCGCGGGGTCGCCGGGCGCTCCCGTGGCCGCCTTCGAAGACGTGGCGGGCCGGCGGGCGGGCGTGCAGTTCCACCCGGAGGTGGCGCACACCGCGCACGGGCAGGCGATGCTGACCCGCTTCCTGTACGACATCGCCGGCATCGAGCCGACCTGGACGATGGGCAACATCATCGACGACCAGGTGGCGGCCATCCGGGAGAAGGTGGGCGACAAGGAGGTCATCTGCGCTCTCTCCGGCGGTGTCGACAGCGCGGTGGCCGCCGCGCTCGTACACAAGGCGGTCGGTGACCAGCTGACCTGCGTCTTCGTCGACCACGGGCTGCTGCGCGCGGGCGAGGCCGAGCAGGTCGAGCAGGACTACGTGGCGGCCACCGGCATCAAGCTCAAGGTGGTCGACGCCGCCGGCCGCTTCCTCGCCGCGCTCGACGGGGTCACCGACCCGGAGGCCAAGCGCAAGATCATCGGGCGGGAGTTCATCCGGGTGTTCGAGGCCGCCGCGCGGGAGGTCGCGGCGGCCGGTGACGTCGAGTTCCTGGTACAGGGGACGCTCTACCCCGACGTCGTCGAGTCCGGTGGCGGCACCGGCACGGCCAACATCAAGTCGCACCACAACGTCGGCGGGCTCCCCGAGGACCTCAAGTTTGCGCTGGTCGAGCCGCTGCGAACGCTCTTCAAGGACGAGGTACGGCAGCTGGGGCTCTCGCTCGGGCTGCCCGAGGCGATGGTGTGGCGGCACCCGTTCCCGGGGCCGGGGCTGGCGATCCGGATCATCGGCGCGGTCTCGGCCGAGCGGCTGGCGGTGCTCCGCGCCGCCGACCTGATCGCCCGCACGGAGCTCACCGCGGCCGGGCTCGACCGCGACGTCTGGCAGTTTCCGGTCGTGCTGCTCGCCGACGTGCGGTCGGTGGGCGTGCAGGGCGACGGCCGCACGTACGGCCACCCGGTCGTCCTGCGCCCGGTCTCCAGCGAAGACGCGATGACGGCCGACTGGTCCCGCCTGCCGTACGACCTGATCGCCCGGATCTCCACCCGCATCACCAACGAGGTGCCCGAGGTCAACCGCGTGGTGCTGGACGTGACCAGCAAGCCCCCGGGCACGATCGAGTGGGAGTGATCAGGGCGTCGGTCCCTGGGCCGGCCAGGCCGGCGCGTCGGCGGGCTCTTCCGGCATCAGAAACCACATCACCGGGTACGCGAGCGCGGCCAGCCCAGCGGTGAGCACGGTCGCCACCGCGAAGACCACGCGGACGAGCACCGGGTCCACGTTGAAGTACCGGCCGAGGCCGCTCGCCACACCCGCGACGACGCGGTCGGTGGTGGGGCGCCTGAGCTGCTTGTAAGGAGGGTTTTCGGTCATGTCTCAACGGTCCGCCCGGAGACGTTCCGCGACCTCGGTGAGCGCCCGGATGAGTACCCTGATACCTCCCGGATGGGCAGTGATGTGTCAGGAATCTGACTGGCGTCACAGACTTGTCACCTCATTCGGGAAGAATGCCCCCCTGTGACCCCCGCACTTGAGCCGCTTCGCAGGATCGCGGCCTACGCCGTCGTGTCCGATTCCGACGGGCAGGTGCTGCTCGTGCGCGCCTCGCCACGCTCCGGTACCCCCGGGGTGTGGTCGCTGCCCGGCGGCGCTGTCGACCACGGTGAGGATCCCAACCACACGGTCGTCCGCGAGACCGCCGCGGAGACCGGCCTCTCGGTGAGCGTGACCGGGCTGCGCGACGTGCTGGCCGACATGCGGGCGCTGCCGCACCGGGGCATCACGATCCACACCGACCGGTTGATCTACAACGTGACCGTCCGCGGCGGCACGCTCTGCGACCGCGTCGGGCAGCCCACCGACCTGGCCCGCTGGCAGACGCTCGACGCGGCCAAGGGGCTTCCGCTCCGGTCGTTCACCGCGGCTGCCCTGGGCCTGCCCGGAGCCGCGGTCGACCTGCGGCCGGACGCGGCGCCCGACTTCCCGTCGTTCTACGCCGTGCCCGGGCCGGACGGGCTGCACCGGGCGCAGCGCTTCGCGGCGTACGCGGTGGCCACCGACCCGGCCGGCCGCGTGCTGCTCACCAGGGTCGCCGAGGGCTACCCGGGCGCCGGCTGCTGGCACCTGCCCGGCGGCGGCACCGACTACGGCGAGCAGCCCGGCGCGGCGCTGATCCGCGAGCTGCTGGAGGAGACCGGCCAGACCGGGCGCCTGGTCGAGCTGCTCGGCGTGGCGAGCCACCGCGACGCCGCCTCGCTCGGCCCCGAGGGTTACCCGATCGACTGGCACGGCGTGCGCGCGTTCTATCGCGTGCTCGTCGAGGCACCGGCCCCGCCCAGCGTGGGAGACGTGGGCGGCTCGACGTCCGAGGCCCGCTGGTTCGGCCGCGACGAGCTGTTCGCACTGGCCGCGCACGAGCTCACCGAGGTCACGGCGGAAGCGATGCGCGCGGCCCGACTTTGAGGCGGATCGCCGCTTACGGCGTCTGCCGGGACGGCGTCGGGCGGGTGCTCCTCCCCGCGTGACCGAAGCGGCCGGCGGTTCGACGGTGGCGGCGAGGTGGTTCTCGCCGGACGAAGCCGCCGCGCTGCCATTGACCGTCGTGGCGGCCGCCGCGGTGTCGCGTATGACGACCGGTTTGGGTGGCACCGGCTAGAATGTGAGGCTGCGAATTTCGCGGGCGCGCCTACCAGGGGTTCGTTCCGGGAGATCCGCTCGGCTATCGCCAAGCCAGCCGGACTGTGCGATGGTGTAGGCCGCATGCGACCGGGCGGCCGTCGAGGCGGCGGGGAGACCGACCCGGTCATGGAGGGATACGTGCCGAGAGCCCCTTGGCGCCGGCGTCGTGCGACAGACAGTCCACGCCCCGGAGGGCGCCGCTGGGCAGGGCGTTTGCGCCGCAGCGGCTCGTTCGCCCGGCAGGTGCTGCTGGTCCGCGTCGGCCGGCGCCGGCCGGATTCGAGCGCCGGCTCCACGGTTGTCGTGCCGACCCACTACGAGCCGGTGACCGACGACGAGATCGAGTCGCTCCTGCCGGTGAGCCCGGCTCCCGCGGGCGCGGCCACCAGCGGCGGGACGATCCCGCTGCTGCCGGGCGACCACACTCCCGCCCGCCGGGCCAAGTTCGTGATCGTCAACGTCTGCACCCTCAGCAGCCTCACGCTCGGCCTGCTCGCCATCTTCCTGGCCATGCAGGGCGACGTCCGCACGGCCGCCGTCTGCCTGATCGCCTGCGTGGTGTTCGACGGCCTCGACGGCGCGCTCGCCCGCCGCTTCGGCGTGGTCAGCCCGTTCGGCGCGCAGATGGACTCGCTGGCCGACATGTGCTCGTTCGGCCTCGCCGCGCCCGTGGTCGTCTACGCCTCGCTCTCCGGCACCGTCCCCACCGCTGCCGCGGCGGCCGGCTGCACGCTGGTCGCCGGGTGCGCGGCGATCCGGCTGGCCCGCTTCAACGTCTCGCCCAAGGACGGCCGCTTCTTCTGCGGCGTGCCCACCACGATGGTCGCGGCGGTGCTCGCCGTCGGCGTGCTGATCGAGCTGCCCATGTCGGGCGCCGCCCAGCTCGCCGGCGTGACGCTGCTGGCGTTCGCGATGGTCTCCAGCTTCCCCTACGCCAAGATCGCCCGCCTGATCAAGCTGCCGCCGTGGCTGTGGCTGCTGCCGGTCGTGGGCGCCCTGGTCGACCCGCGCCTCACCTTCGCCGCGATCGTGGTCTGCTACGTCGCCAGCGGCCCCGTCCTCTGGCTCCGCCAGCGCCACTCCGGCGCCGTCTCGTCGAGCTGACCGCGGGTGGCGGCCCCCGCCACCCCAGCTCCGATTTGATATTTGAGCTACCGCGATCTCCGCGGTGGTCCGGACCGTTGCGCGGGGTCCCCGGGGAAACGTGGAGCGCAGCGGAGCGTTTTCTTGGGGTGCGTTCCCGCGGCCTCACCCTCCGCGCTCCACAACCACACTGCCCGCCCAGGTCGGTCCCGCACGCGACCGTTCTCCGCTGCCCGGGTCCGCGCCGGGTTCCTCGCGCTGTCGCCGCCGGGCCCGGTCATGCGTGCGCGGAGCTCTCGACCTGCACGCACAGACGGGGCACTGGACAACCCGCGCGGCGGTAGCGAGGGGTAAGCCCCAGCCGCAGGTGATCGACATCGTGTCGCGGAATCAGATCGTGGTACGTAGCTGCCCCCAGCGGGGCACTCAAATACCACGATCACCAGGTTCGGGCGGGATCGTCGCGGTCGCTCAGGTCTCGGAGATAGGGGTCCAGCGGGCGATGACCGATGCGCCGCCGAGTACACGATCGCCGGGGGCGACCAGCGGCTCGGCGGCGCCGGCCGGCAGGTAGACGTCGGTCCTGGAGCCGAAGCGGATCAGGCCGAAGCGTTCGCCCTTGGCGAGCAGGGCGCCGACCGGGGCGCGCTGCACGATCCGGCGGGCCACCAGGCCCGTGCGCTGGGCGACCACCACCGTGCCGTGTGCGGTGTCCAGCACCGTGTACGCCGCGACGTTGTGCTCGGCCTCCGGCCGCATGGCCGCGGCGAAGCCGCCGTCGGTGTCGAAGTAGTCGACCACCCGGCCGGCCACCGGCGCGCGGTTGACGTGCACGTCGAACACCGACAGGAAGACCGCCACCCGCAGGAACTCGTCCGGTCCGAACCGGTCGTCGCGGACCCGCTCGACCGAGAGCACCTTGCCGTCGCTGGCCGCCACGACCGCCGACCGGTCCTCCGGCACGTCGCGCTGCGGGTCGCGGAAGAACGCCGCCACCGGGGCCGCGGCCAGCGCCGGTACCAGCCACAGGCGTGACTTGGGGCGGGCGAGCCGGGTGAGCGCGGCCAGGCCGAGCGCGATGCCGGCGGCGGCCACACCGTTGGAGTCGATGTGCATGGTGCGGGTCAGCGGCACGCTCGACGGCCGGTACGCCGGCGCGACATGGCCGGCCAGCGCTGCCTCCGCCGCCGTGAAGCGGAGCCGGTGCACGCGCAGCGGCGGGTTGTTGCGCAGCACGAGGTCGGAGCCGACGCCGAAGAGCGCGGCCTGCCGGTCGAGCTCGGCCGCGGCACCACCGTTGAGCCCGGTGGCCACGGAGAGCACACCACCGTCCACGAGGTACTTGGTCAGGCCCTCGACCGTCGCCCGGGCCTCCTCGGCCGAGCCCCGCAGCGGCTCCGCGACGATCACCACGTCGGCGGGATCCGCCTCGGCGAGCGAGTCCGCCACGCGTACCCGCTCGGTCACCCACCGGCTCTGGGCCGCGATGTGGTCGCGGAGGGCGCCCACCGCGGCCGCCGCCACCGGAACGACGGTGAGTGTGTCGCCGGGCAGCATGCCCTCGATGGCGGCCGCCAGCACGGCGGAGCGGCCGTGCGCGCCGACGACGAGGCCCGACTTGGGGCCGTTGTGGCGGGCCAGCTCGCTGGCGAGGGTGCGCGCGGCGCGGGCCGCGGTGCGGGTCTGGGTCACGCGCCCAGCATAGGCGGCATCCGGTACGCCATCAGGGCGTCCCGCATGCCACGCGGGACGCCCTGAGGATCGGTCCAGGCTCAGCCCGGGTTGTTGTCGCGCTTGGGCTCCGGAGCCTTTGTCGTCTCCGGCGCCTTCGCCGGCGAAGGCGCCCCGCTGACCGGCGGCAGGTACGGCGTCTGCGGGCCGGCCAGCAGCTCCCGCACGATGTCGGCGTGCAGTTCGGCGGGGAGGCCGCTGACCGGTGCGAGGGCCGGCTCCGGCGCGGGTGCCGGCTCGGCCGGCGGGGGTGCTTCGCCCCGACCGGAGCGGAGCGCGCCCATCAGCCCGAGCGCGCCGAGGAAGATCAGCGCACCGGCCACGAACCAGCCCACCGCCGGCAGCGACAGGTGGAGCAGCTGGGCGATGAACCACCAGGCCGCGATGGCCAGGAAGAGGAGGGCGAACGTCAGGGAGACGCCATCAGTACGGTGCGGCTTCATCGGTGCACCTCCGCCGAGCCAGCGTTGACCTTGATGGTGATGTCGAGCTTGCCGCCGCCCTCGCCGTCTTCACCGAAGTTGACGATCTCGTCGGGCGAGGTCTGGAAGCCACTGGACTTGTTGTCGAAGATCTGCGCGTCGCCCGCGTTCACCTCGGCGTGCACCGTGGTGTCCACATTGGGCGGCACGATCACCTTGAGGTCGCCGAAGCTCACATGCACGGTGAGCACCTCGTCCTGGTTGGTGAAGTCCACCTTGGACAGGTCGAGGACCGCGCTGCCGAAGTTGTGCTCGAACCGCTCGGGCATGGTCTGCACGTTCACCGGCTGCCAGTAGACGTCGCGGCCCGAAGTCTCGTACCGCCCGACCTGGCTCTCGGCGATCGTCGAGATGCCGAGCGCGGCCGCGGCGATGAAGCCGAGCGCGATCAGCCACCGGGCCCGGCCGAACCAGGCCCCGATCAGCAGGCCGAGCGCGATCGTGGCGAGCACGCCGAAGAAGTACGTCGAGGGCTTGATGCTGACGAGGTTGGCCAGGTCGAGCGCGGCCACCAGGCCGAGCGCCACGAAGATCAGCGAGAACGTCGCGGCGCCGAGCGGCGAGCGCTCCTTGGGCGGCTTCGGCGGCTTGGGCGGTGGGGCCGGTGGCCCGCTGTAGCTGGGCGGGTAGGGACCCGGTCCGGCGTACGGCCCGTGTGGCGCGAACGGCGGGCGGTATCCACCCGGCGGCGGCGCGGGCGGTGCCGGCGGGAAGGGCGGGCCCGACCGGTGCGGCGGACGCGGCGGCATCGGCGGCGGGCTGGGCGGTTGCATGCGCGGCCCCGGAGGGGTCGGGGGCACCGGCGGGGGTGCCGAGGGCGGGGGAGGGAAGGTGGCCGTCGACGGGTACGGCCCGGAGCGAGCCGGCTGGGCGTGGCCTGGTCCCGGCGGGGGCGGGTACGGCGGTGGGGTCGGCTGCCACGGCCGCCCCGCCCCGAACGGCACCTCACCCCCGCTGTGTGCCGCCGGGGCGGAGCGGCCAGGCTTCCGGTTGAGCAGTAGTGCCCCACCGATGAGCACCGCGGCGCCCAGCACCACCGCCCGGAAGCCGTCCGTGACGATCAGACCGAACATCACCACGACCAGGACGCCGAGCACGATCACCATGACCGGCGACATGCTCGACCGGCCGCGGCCCAGCATCGACTCGACCGGTGAGGCCGTGTCGCCCTCGGCCGGGATGACGAGCCAGGCGGCGAGGTAGACGAGGATGCCGATGCCGCCGAAGAAGCCCAGCACGGCGAGGAGCACCCGCCACAGCACCGGGTCGGTGTTGGTGGCTCGGGCGATCGCGGCGCAGACACCGGCGATGTAGCGGCCCTGGCGGGGACGGACCAGACCGTACCGGGAGGTGAAGGCCGCCATGCTGGGGTCGTCGGCACCCGGCGGCGGTGGCTGCGCACCCGGCGGCGGGACCCCCGCGCCCGGCGGCGGTGGCGGAGGCGGCGGTGCCTGTCGGCCGCCCCCCAGCGGCGCCTCCTGCCGGCCGCTCCCCAGCGGCGCGTCCTGCCCTGCGCTCCCCAGCGGCGCGTCCTGGCCGCCGCTCCCTACCGGGGTGTCCTGGAGCGTCGGGTCGGCGGCCCACCGGTCGGCCGATGGCATCTCGGCCGTGGGCTCGTCCGGCCGCACCTCCGCGGTGGGCTCGTCCGGCCCCACGTGGGCCGTGGGCTCGTCACCCGCCGCCCGGGTCGCTTCCGCTTCCGTCGTGGAGGCCGCTTCCGCCGCCGAAGGCGCGGGCGCCGCCGAGGGCGTGGGCGAGGGCTGGGTTGTCTCTTCGCCCTCCGGTCGGCGGGCCTGGGCACCTTCATCCGTCATGTGTTCGATCCTCGCCGCTACCGCACCCGAACAGCCTCAGGCGCCAACCCTGACGCCACCCTGAGATCTCCGGCGCCAATGTCCGGGGCGTCCCCGTGGCCAGGGGGACGTTCCTCGTGTGACGATCGGTGAGCAGGCATCGAGCGAGGGAGCGCAGAGCCATCGTCACCGTCGGGACCCAGCAGCCCCGCCTCACCCGTTCCCGCGACCAGCGCGTCGTGGCGGGAGTGGCGTCGGGCATCGCGCGCCATCTGGGCATTCCCGTGGTGCGGGTGCGCATCGCGTTCGTGGTCCTGCTCCCGCTCAGCGGCCTGGGGCTGCTCCTCTACGCGGCGTTCTGGGCGGTGCTGCCGCTCCAGGTGCGCACCGCCGCCGCCCCGCCCCGGCGCAATTTCATGCACCTGCTCCCGTTCGTGGCGATCGGGCTGGGCCTGCTGCTGGTGCAGACGCTCGTGTTCGGTTTCGGCGCGATGGGCGTCACCGGCCTGGCCGGATGGCTGGTCGCGATCATCGCGGTCGGCGCCGGCATCATCTGGCACGAGTCCGACCCGGAGCGGCGCCGCCAGTGGAGCGAGACGTTGCCCCGGGTGCCGTGGCTGGGCGCGGTGGTCGACGAGAGCGACCGCCGGGCGTTCCTGCTCCGCTTCATCGGCGGCGGCGTGCTCGTCTCGGTGGGCATCATCGGCGTCGTCGCCGTCTACTCCCCGGCGGAAAACTTCGGCGCCGTCGTCAACGGCATCATCTTCGCGCTCGTCGGCCTCGCCGGCGTGGCGGTGGTGGCCGGCCCGGTGCTCTGGCGGACGTACAACCAGCTGCGCGCCGAGCGCGAGGGGCGCATCCGGGAGATGGAGCGGGCCGAGCTGGCCGCGATGGTGCACGACCAGGTGCTGCACACGCTCGCGCTCATCCAGCGCAACGCCGGAGACGTCAAGGCGGTGCAGCGGCTGGCCCGCGGGCAGGAGCGGAGCCTGCGCAACTGGCTGTACAAGCCGGTCGCCTCGCCCACCGAGCGGTTCGCCGCCGCGCTGGAGCAGGTGGCGGCCGAGGTCGAGGATACGTATGCGATCACGGTGGAGACGGTCGTGGTGGGTGACCGGGAGACCGACGAGCGGGTCGGTGCGCTGGTGGCCGCCGCCCGCGAGGCCCTCGTCAACGCGGCCCGCCACGCCAAGGTGCAGACCGTGTCCCTCTACGCCGAGGTCGAGCCCGACCAGCTCAGCGTCTTCGTGCGCGACCGGGGCGCCGGCTTCGACCCGTCCACCGTAGAGGATCATCGGCATGGCGTCCGCGGTTCCATCATCGGGCGGATGCGGCGGCACGGCGGGCGCGCGACGATCATCAGCGAGCCCGGCGACGGCACCGAGGTACGCCTGTTCCTCCCGACCACGCGGGAGAGCGTCACCACTGGGAAGGACGCGTCATGACCACCACCGACCAGACCGATCAGCAGCGGCGGCTGCGGGTATTCCTCGTCGACGACCACGCGATGTTTCGCGCCGGCGTCCGCGCCGAGCTGGGCGTGCACGTCGACGTGGTCGGCGAGGCGAGCACGGTGGCCGAGGCGATCTCCCGGATCGCGGCGATGGAGCCCGACGTGGTGCTCCTGGACGTGCACATGCCCGACGGCGGCGGCCGGGCGGTTCTCGACGCGATGCGCCGTACCCACCCGCAGGTCCGTTTCCTCGCGCTCTCCGTCTCCGACGCGGCCGAGGACGTGATCGGCCTGATCCGGGCCGGCGCCCGCGGCTACGTCACCAAGACCATCTCCCCGGACGAGCTGGCCGCCGCGATCCGCCGGGTGGCCGACGGCGACGCGGTCTTCAGCCCGCGGCTGGCCGGCTTCGTGCTCGACGCGTTCGCCGCGCGGCCGGACGCCCCGGTGGCCGACCCCGAGCTCGACCAGCTCACCAACCGCGAGCGCGAGGTGCTGCGCCTGCTCGCCCGGGGCTACGCCTACAAGGAGATCGCCAAGGAGCTCTTCATCTCCATCAAGACGGTGGAGACCCACGTGTCGAACGTGCTCCGCAAGCTCCAGATGTCCAACCGCTACGAGCTCTCCCGCTGGGCCGCCGACCGCCGCCTCGTGTGATCGAAGCTCCCGTCAAGTCGTTCTAGCGACGTGGGGGGAGCTTTTGATCACAGAGCAGCACCCCGTCTGCGAAAGTGCGTCCCGGCGTTTCTATGGACAGGACGGGTCAGCTGTAGGCCGTTGGCTCCCCGCATGGGCCGGGGTCGGATTGCGGGACGCGAAGGGCGAGGCCGCCGTCACTCGGTCCGCAGGACGGTGTAGGCCTCGGCGAGCCGGCCGTTGGGCAGGCCGGCCATCTCGGCCATCGTGACCATCCGGTCGCGGAGCCAGCCGCCGTCGAGGTCCAGGTGCGCGGTCTGCGAGGCGTGCGCGCGCAGTGCGGCGACCTTCCGCGGGTACGCCTCCGTGACGTCCACGGCGTGGTCGGGGTTGGGGCCGCCGGCGTACCAGACCTCGCGCACCACCCAGGGCTCGAGGCCGGACTGGAGCAGCTCGGGGTGGGCGAACGGGTTGCGGGAGTCCGGGTAGATCGCGCACGTGGTGGCCTCGCCGACCGCGAGGTGGTCCGGGTGGCTCGGGCCGGCCAGGCGCTCCCACCGGCGCAGCGGGCTGCTGGTGAGGATGCGGTCCGGCCGGAACCGCCGGATCGCCGCGGTGATGTCGCGGCGCAGCGCGTAGCTGGGTGTGAGCTGGCCGTCCCGGTACCCATCGAGGAAGTCGACCTGCTTGACCCCGACGGCGGCCGCCGCCGCGCGCTGCTCGTTTTCCCGGATCACCGGTATTTGATCTCGTGGCGTGTCGTCGAATCCGCCGGCGTCGCCGCGGGTCACGATGAGGTACGCCACATCGATGCCGGCGTCCACCCAACCGGCCACGGTGCCGGCCGAACCGAAGTCGATATCGTCGGGATGCGCGAACACGGCCAGTACGCGCCGAACGTCGGAGAGTGCGGGAGCGGAGGCAGGGAACGTCACAACAACCGATGGTACGACGGATCGGGTGTCGGCCGTTCGTCCGAAAAGCCCCTGGTCAAAGCCTGATGATCTTGGCGAAACATGATCTTTACACAGTATCGACCGCGTCCCGGCAGAATATCGGGTTGATAACGCTCCTTCACGATGGTGGGCGGGCGGTGTCACAGTGTCAGCACCTCACCCGCCCCGCACCAGCGCCCAGGAGGCATGGTCATGCACGCAGACGCCGCACCCAAGGCTGTCCGCGATCCACTAGCCTCCCTGGCGTTCCGCGCGTCGGCGGTGGTGACGGCCGATCTCAGCGGATCATCAAACTGCCAGGTCATCGCGAGTACCAGGCGATAGCCCCCGTTGGCAGCGTGACGCCGTGGACTGTCGGGCGGCACCGACCCGTAGCTGTGCGAAAAAACTGAGGAACGACAGCGAATCACTCAAGGGAGGCCCTGAGAAATGAGAGTCTCGAAGCGTGCGAGCGCGGTGGCCGCAATCGCGGCTGTCGCACTCGTCGCGGCAGGCTGCGGCGGCGGAGATGACAGCGAGGAAAACAGCGGCAACGCGGACAAGACCGCGAACGGCGCTATCACCATCGACGGCACCCAGCCGGCAAACCCGCTGCTGCCGAGCAACACCAGTGAGACCGGCGGCGGCGACGTCCTCGACTGGCTGTGGACCGGTCTGATCAACTACCCGCCGGGTGGCGGTGACCCGGTCAACGCGGTCGCCGAGTCGATCGACTCGACCGACGCGCAGACATACACGATCAAGATCAAGAAGGGCATCAAGTTCCACGACGGCACCGAGGTGCAGGCGAAGAACTTCGTCGACGCGTGGAACTTCACCGCCAACTCGGCCAACGGCCAGCAGCAGGCGAGCTTCTTCAGCGACATCGAGGGCTACGCCGACGTCCACGCCGAGGATCCGGACGGCGAGGAGGGCCCGCAGAAGGCCCCGGCGCCGAAGGCTCAGACCATGTCCGGCCTGGCGGTCGTCGACCCCTACACCTTCACGGTGAAGCTGGCCGCGGCCAACTCGATCTTCCCGGTGAAGCTCGGCTACAGCGCGTACTACCCGATGCCGGACTCGTTCTTCGCCGCGTCCAACAAGGACGAGTGGGGCAAGAAGCCGATCGGCAACGGTGCGGTCAAGTTCGTCTCCTGGACCGACAACGTCGAGATCAAGCTGACCCGCTTCGACGACTACACGCTTGACGACAAGGTCAAGATCAAGGACGTCACGGTCAAGCTGTACCAGGAGGACACGGCGGCCTACGCCGACCTGCTGGCCAACAACCTCGACTTCCAGCAGCAGGTGCCCTCGTCCTCGCTGGCCGGTGAGAAGTGGAAGGCCGACCTGGGCAACCGGGCGATGACCGTCGACATCCCGGTGCAGCAGCTGATCGCGTTCCCGATCTACGACAAGCGGTACCAGAACAAGGACCTGCGTCGTGCGGTCTCGCTCGCGATCAACCGGGAGGAGATCGCTTCGAAGATCTTCTTCAACACCCGTAAGCCGTCCACCAGCTGGGCCGCTCCGGGTACCCCGGGTGCCACCGGCTTCGACTGCACCACCTGCAAGTACGACCCCGAGGGTGCCAAGGCCGCGCTCCAGGCGGCGGGCGGCTTCCAGGGCGAGATGGTGCTGTACTACAACGCCGACGCCAGCCACAAGGACTGGATGGAGGCGGCTGCCGCCAGCATCGCGTCCACGCTGGGCATCCAGGTGCGCGCCGAGGGTATGCCGACGTTCGCTGTCTTCCGGCAGAACATCGACGGGCAGAAGATGACCGGCCCGTACCGCGCCGGCTGGCAGGCCGACTACCCGAACGGTGAGAACTGGCTCGGCCCGCTGTACGTGACCGGTGGTGGCTCGAACGACGGCAAGTACAGCAACCCGCAGGTCGACGCGCTCTACCAGGAGGGCTCGCGGCTGGCCGACGAGAAGGCGGCCGAGGCGAAGTTCGCCGAGGCGATCAAGATCGTCGACGCTGAGGTGCCATCGATCCCCGTCGTCTCGGTCACGCAGCAGTCCGGCGTCTCAAACCGGGTGACTGGCGTCAAGACCAACTGGGTCGGCTCGATCGACCTCTCCACGGTCGAACTCGTCTGATCCACCAGTATCAACACCTCAGGGTCCGGCCTACCATCAAGCGGTAGGCCGGACCCCCTGGGGTTTTCCACCCGGTGACGTGCGGCCACCCCTCGTGCGTCGCCCCCACCCTGTCCCGGCGTCAAACAGGACGCCCCGTCTGGAGGACCCATGGGCCGTTACGTCTTGAGACGGCTGCTCCAGCTCATTCCCGTGTTCTTCGGGACGACGCTGTTGATCTACGCACTCGTCTGGGCCGTACCGGGCGACCCCTTCGCCGGAAAGTGCGGCGAGCGCGCCTGCCCGCCGGACTACATCCAGTTCATGACCGAGAAGTACCACCTGGACGACCCGTGGCCGCTCCAGTACCTGTACTACATGGGTCACCTGCTGACCGGCGACTTCGGCCAGACGTTCGGCGGCCGGGACATCGGCGAGATCATCGCCCAGGCGTACCCGAACACGCTGAAGCTGGCGCTGGTGGGCCTCGCCATCGAGGCGGTGATCGGCCTCACCGCGGGCATCCTCACCGGCCTGCGGCGCAACGGCTTCCTGGACAACCTGGTGCTGGTCTCCACGCTCTTCCTGCTGGCCATCCCGACCTTCGTCAGCGGCTTCCTGCTCCAGTTCATCCTGGGTACGCAGTTTAAGATCATCAACCCGACGGTCTCCAGTGAGGTGCCGTTCCACGAGCTGATAGTCCCGGGATTCGTGCTGGCCAGCATCTCGATGGCGTACGTGGCCCGGCTGACCCGCACCAGCATCGCGGAAAACTCCCGCTCCGACTACGTGCGCACCGCCGTCGCCAAGGGACTGCCGCAGCGCCGGGTGGTGGGCGTGCACCTGTTCCGAAACTCGCTGATACCCGTTCTGACCTTCCTCGGCACCGACCTCGGATCCCTGATGGGCGGCGCGATCATCACGGAAGGGATCTTCAACATCAACGGGATCGGCCGGGAGGCCTACCGGGCCATCACCACCAAAGAGAGCGCTACCGTGGTCGGCATAGTGGTCGTCCTGGTGTTGGTCTACCTGCTGATGAACCTCCTGGTCGACCTGCTCTACGCCGCACTCGACCCGAGGATCCGCTATGAGTGACCCGACATCCGGTTCCCTGGTCACGACGCCGCCCCCGGAGCAGCCCGGTGTCGTCGGCGACACCGCCCCGGTCGGTGCCGGCCTGCCCGAGACCAAGCGGGACCAGCCGCGCGGCCTGCTCGGCGACGCCTGGTACGACCTGCGCCGCAAGCCGCTGTTCTGGATCTCGGCGGGGCTCATCGCGCTGTTCGTGGTGATGGCGGCGTTCCCGTTCTTCTTCACCAGCGGGAGCCCCAACGACCCCGTCGGCACCGGCCTCAGCCGGAGCCTGGAGGGCCCGAGCGGCGATGCGTGGTTCGGGACCGACATCCTGGGGCGCGACATCTTCGCCCGGACGATCTACGGTGCCCGCGCCTCGATCATCGTGGCGGTGGCGGCCACACTCGGCACCGTGCTGCTCGGCGCGTCGGTCGGCGTGCTCGCCGGGTTTCGGGGTGGCTGGGTCGACGCGCTGCTGTCCCGGATCGCCGACGTCTTCTTCGGGATCCCGTTCGTGCTCGGCGCGATCGTCATCCTCTTCACGTTCAACCCGGAGGGCGCCGGCTCCAACGAGTGGAAGATCATGGGGCTGGTCATCCTGGCGCTCTGCCTGCTGAGCTGGCCGGTGGCCATGCGGATCATGAGATCCAGCATCCTGGCGGCCAAGAATGCCGACTACGTCGTGGCGGCCCGCGCGCTGGGGGCCAGCAACTCCCGGATCATCTTCAAGCACCTCATCCCCAACTGCCTCGCCCCGGTGCTGGTCTACGCGACGATCCTCATCGGTGCGTACATCGGCGCGGAGGCCACGCTCTCCTTCCTCGGCGTGGGTCTCCAGTCGCCGGTCGTGTCGTGGGGTGTCATGATCAGTGACTCTCAGCAGTACATCCGGGTCGCGCCGTACTGGCTGCTGTTCCCATCGGCGTTCCTCGTCACCGCGGTCCTGAGCTTCGTGATGCTCGGCGAGGCGGTCCGCGAGGCCCTCGACCCGAAGCTGCGGTAGGAGACATCGTTGTCCAACGTCTACGTAGCCGACCAGCCATCGGCGGCGCGTGAGGGGCGGCCGAGCGGCCGCCTCCTCGAAGTCGAAGACCTCCGGGTGGAGTTCCGCACCCGTGACGGTGTTGCCAAGGTCATCAACGGCGTCAACTACCACGTCGACGCCGGCGAGACGCTCGCGGTGCTCGGCGAGTCCGGGTCCGGCAAGAGCGTGACCGCGCAGACCATCATGGGCATCCTCGACACCCCGCCCGGGTTCGTCACCGGCGGCGAGATCCGCTTTCACGGCAAGGACATGCTCAAGATGTCCGCCGAGGAGCGGCGCCGCATCCGGGGCGAGGGCATCGCCATGGTGTTCCAGGACGCGCTCTCCGCGCTCAACCCGGTCTTCACGGTCGGCTTCCAGATCGCCGAGCAGTTCCGGGTCCGCCGCGGCATGAGCCGGCGCGACGCCAAGATCCGCGCCGCGGAGATGCTCGACCAGGTCAAGATCCCCAACGCGAAGCAGCGGGTCAACGAGTACCCGCACCAGTTCTCCGGCGGCATGCGGCAGCGCGTGATGATCGCGATGTCGCTGGCCCTCGACCCCGAGGTGCTGATCGCGGACGAGCCCACCACCGCGCTCGACGTGACCGTGCAGGCCCAGATCATGGACCTGCTCGGCGAGCTCCAGCGCGAACGGCAGATGGGCCTGATCCTCATCACGCACGACCTCGGCGTCGTGGCCGACGTGGCAGACCGGATCGCGGTCATGTACGCGGGCCGCATCGTCGAGGAAGCCAACGTCTACGAGCTGTACGCCAAGCCCGCCCACCCGTACACGATCGGGCTGCTGGAGTCGATCCCGCGCATCGACGAAAAGGGTCAGCAGCTCCGGACCATCCGCGGGCTCCCGCCGAGCCTGCTGAAGATCCCCTCCGGCTGCCCGTTCCACCCGCGCTGCCCGATGGCGCAGCCGGTGTGTCCGGAAAAGCTGCCGCCACTGCTCCAGCTCGGGCCGACCCGGGCCAGCGCCTGCCACTTCGCCGAGGAGCTTGTAAACCGTGACTGAGTCGATCCTCGAGGTCCGCGACCTGGTCAAGTACTACCCGGTCACCCGCGGCATCCTGTTCAAGAAGACGATCGGGCACGTGCAGGCGGTTGACGGCGTCTCGTTCGACCTGCACAAGGGCGAGACGCTCGGCGTGGTGGGCGAGTCGGGCTGCGGCAAGTCGACGCTGGCCAAGGTGCTGATGCACCTGGAGCACCCCACGAGCGGCAGCGTGACCTTCAACGGCCAGGACATCTACAAGCTGGGCGCCTCCGGTCTGCGGCGGCTGCGCCGCAACATCCAGCTGGTGATGCAGGACCCGTACACGTCACTCAACCCGCGGATGACCGTCGGCGACCTGATCGGCGAGCCGTTCGAGATCCACTCGGACGTGGCGCCCAAGGGCAGCCGCCGGCAAAAGGTGCAGGAGCTGCTGGAAGTGGTCGGGCTCAACCCCGAGCACATCAACCGCTACCCGCACCAGTTCTCCGGCGGCCAGCGGCAGCGCATCGGCATCGCCCGCGCGCTGGCGCTGCGGCCCGAGATCATCGTCTGTGACGAGCCGGTGAGCGCGCTGGACGTGTCGATCCAGGCCCAGGTGATGAACCTGCTGGAGACGCTCCAGAACGAGTTCGGCCTGTCGTACATCTTCATCGCCCACGACCTGTCGGTGGTCCGCCACCTCGCCGACCGGGTCGCGGTGATGTACCTCGGCAAGATCGTCGAGCTGGGCACCGAAGACGAGATCTACGAGCGCCCCACCCACCCGTACACGCAGGCCCTGCTCTCCGCGGTGCCGGTGCCGGACCCCAACAGCCGGAAGAACAAGGCGATCATCCGCCTGACCGGCGACGTGCCGAGCCCGACGAACCCACCGTCCGGCTGCCGCTTCCGTACGCGCTGCTGGAAGGCCCAGGAGGTCTGCGCCCGCGAGGTGCCTTTGCTGGAGGTCCGGAGCGGCTCCGACCACCCGAGCGCCTGCCACTTCGCGGAGAAGCGCGAGATCATGGTCACTCGCGAGGCTGGGGAGCTCACGGAGTTGCCTACGCGCACGCTGTGAGTTTCTGGGCCAGGGCGACCCGCTCCGGGCGGTCAGGCTTGATCCCTGCGGGGGTCACCCTGGCCCAGAAACTGACGTGGTCCGGCGTCGTCCGTCTCTTGGGGCTTAGCGGGTAACGCCCAGCGAGAAGTCTCCGAGATTGCGGGCGCGGAGGGTGAGGCCGGGGGAATGCACCCCAAGAAAACGCTCCACGTTTCCCCGGGGCCCCGGGCGCAACGGGTGCGGGCGTCGCGGTAGCTCGAATTGGAAGTGGGCCCCCTAAAGGGGGCCGCGGCCGGCGCGGAGGATGAGCAGGGCGAGTTGGGTGCCGTCCGCTCCCAGGGCGGAGCGGAAGCGGTCGACGATCTCGCGCTCGCGCGACAGGACCAGCCTCGTGCCGCCCGAGGCGAGGCGGGTGGCGCCCACGCGCTGGGAGAGGCGGGCGCGCTCCTGCCAGAGGGCGATGAGCGCGTTGTCGATCTCGTCGATGCGCTCCCGCATGGCGAGGATGCTCTCCGCGGCGTCTGGGGCGTTCGTGCCCGTATCGTCGCCGCTCGACGGGATGCCGGGCTGTTCCGCCACATCGGTGGCCATCGGGTACTCCCTGGGTCTTTGTCCGGTCACCTGGAGTCCAGAGCGCAAAAAGCCCCGGGCTCCAGGAGCCCGGGGCTTTGTAGGTCTCGTGATCAGGCGCGACCCACGGCTGCCGGACTCCCGGAGCCGTAGCTAAAGTAACGCCGCACCTGCTGGATCACGCGCTGAAGTATGCCAGCGCCCCCCGACCTGTGCAAGGAGGGACCCCACGTGTGCGGGGCCCCTCCCAGCGTTTTTCAGGCGATCTTCGTGATGCGGTCCTGCGGGCCGGGTGCCACCGGGGTGCCCCCGCCGAGGTACGTCACGAGCGCGTCGATGTCGAACCCGGGCGCCGTGGCCCGGTCCGTGCCGCCGGTGAGGCGGGTGAACCCGTCGCCACCGTTGGCCAGGAAGTCGTTCGTCGTGACGCGGTACGTGGTGGCCGGGTCGATCGGCGTGCCGTTGAGCGCCAGCTGGCTCACCTTGGCGCCGGCCGCCGCGGTCGAGTCGTACGAGTACGTGAAGCCGGCCGAGACCTGCAGAATGCGCTGGACCGTCTGCCCGCCGAACCCGACGAACTGCTGCTCCAGCACCTCCTTGAGCTGGGCACCGGTGAGCGTCTGGGTGACCACCAGGTTGTTGAACGGCTGCACCGTGAAGCACTCGCCGTACGTGACGTCGCCGGCCGGCTCGCCGCCGGGCGAGTTGGCGAACGTCAGCGGGGCCCGGATGCCGCCCGGGTTCATCAGGGCGATCTGGGCACCGGCGGCCGCCGTCGTGTACGCGAGCTGGGCGTCCGCGATCACGTCACCGAGCGCGCTCTCGCCGGCGGCGTTGTTGGCGTTGGTGATGTCCGCCGTGATCTTGCCCACTACCCGGTTGGCGATCGGCGCGACCGCCGTGCGGTACTTGTCGGCGATCTTCTTGGCGCTCTTGTCCACCAGGGCCGGGTTGCGCACGAACGCGCCGGTGCTGTCGGTCTGCCAGCTCCCGTCCGGGTTGCGGACGCCGTTTTCGACGATGACGTTGCGCGCGGCGATCTCGGCGAACCGGCCCGTGCGCTTGTCCAGCGTGAAGTCGATGTCGGTGACCAGCACGCCGTTGCTGCCGGCGCTGGTCACGACCGACGGCGCGCCGGAGGAGTTGGGCAGCTGGCACGAGTAGAAGCGGTGGGTGTGGCCGGAGACCACGATGCCGAACTCGGGACGGAGCCCCGCCACGATGTCGGTGATCGGGCCGGCGAAGTTGGCGCACCCGTCGACCGGCTGCGGGTTGGGCGGGGCGGACTGCGCGCCACCCTCGTGGATCAGCAGCACCAGCGACTTGACGCCGGCGAGGCGGAGCAGGCCACCCCACTTGTTGGCGGTCTCGATCTCGTCGCGGAACTGCACCGACGTGATGCCGGCCGGGTTGACGATGCCGGGCGTGCCCTCGAGCGTCATGCCGACGAAGCCGACCGGTACGCCGTCGACGAGGCGGATGTCGACCGGGAGCAGCAGCGGGAGGCCGGAGTTCTTCCGTACCACGTTCGCGGCGAGATAGTTGAACTTCGCGCCCTTGAAGCCGTCGCCGTCCTGGCAGCCGTCAGTCGGGTGGCAGCCGCCGCGCTGGAGGCGCTGCAGCTCGGTCGTACCCTCGTCGAACTCGTGGTTGCCCACCGAGCTGATCTGCAGGCCGGCGTTGTTGAGCAGCTCGATCGAGGGCTCGTCGTGGAACGCCGCGCTGACCAGCGGGCTCGCGCCGACCAGGTCACCTGCGCCAACCGTGATCGACTCGCGCCGCTCCGACTTGGCCTCGGCGCGTAGCTTCTTGACCCAAGTCGTCAGGTACTCCACACCGCCGGCCGGGGTCCCGTTGACCAGGCCACCGCTGCCGGTGGGCGGGTCGATCGCGCCGTGGAAGTCGTTGAAGCCCAGCAGGTTGCCCTTGACGGTCTTGCCACCCTGGCCGCCCTTGCCGTGGCCGGCCAGGTCGTACGACACGGAGACCGGGGACATCGGCGTCCAGGCCGCGGCCGCCTGGTCGGACTCGGCGGAGTCGGGAGAACTGAACGGCACGGTTGCGACAACGGCCAGCGCGAGGGCGGGTACGGCGAGGTTACGCAGCACCGCCCAGCCGCGCGAGCGCGATGGGGTCATGGTGTCTCTCCCTAATGTGCATATGCGCATGTGCGAGAACAACAGGGGTCATGTTTCTCGCCACGGCATGATCGCACCAGACCCACGGGGTGACGGTTTAGTAGCCATACGGCGCGGCCACCGTGTCCCTCGTTGGTCGCGTCGCGACCGCCGGCGTCCGGAAACGTCGGGGCTCGGGCATAGACTCGGTGCGCGATGCATGCTCTCTTCCACACCCCTCATACAGACGCCCCGGCGGAGGGCGGCGATGCCGCCGCTCAGGAGCCGGAGGCGCAGCCCAAGCGCCCGCGACGCCCCCGGCTCGACCCGGAAAAGCTGCTCGAAGGGCTCAACGGGCCGCAGCGGGAGGCGGTCGTGCACGCCGGGTCGCCGCTGCTGATCGTGGCGGGCGCGGGCTCGGGCAAGACCCGCGTGCTCACCAACCGGATCGCCTACCTGCTCGCCGCCCGCGACGTTCATCCCGGCCAGATCATCGCGATCACGTTCACCAACAAGGCCGCCGGCGAGATGAAGGAGCGGGTGGCCGCGCTGGTCGGTGGGCGGGCGCGGCTGATGTGGGTGTCGACGT
This sequence comes from Phytohabitans maris, assembly GCF_031085175.1. Classification (GTDB taxonomy): domain Bacteria; phylum Actinomycetota; class Actinomycetes; order Mycobacteriales; family Micromonosporaceae; genus Phytohabitans; species Phytohabitans maris. The sequence goes on along the minus strand of NZ_JAVHUY010000002.1, from coordinate 38,274 downwards.
TCCACTCCGCGTGCGTGCGCATCCTGCGGGCCGAGCACGAGCACGCCGGGCTCAAGTCCACATTCTCCATCTACGACGCCGACGACTCCCGGCGGCTGATGCAGATGGTGGCGCGCGAGCTCGACCTCGACCCCAAGCGCTACCCGGCGCGCGGCCTCGCGCACCAGATCTCCAACCTGAAAAACGAGCTGATCGACCCGGAGAGCTTCGCCGACCGTGCCAAGGGGCCGGCCGAGCGCGCCGTCGCCGAGGCCTACACGCTGTACCAGCGGCGTCTCAAGGAAGCGCACGCGCTCGACTTCGACGACCTCATCATGGCCACCGTCCACTTGTTCCAGTCGCACCCGCACGTGGCCGAAACCTACCGGCGGCGCTTCCGGCACGTGCTCGTCGACGAGTACCAGGACACCAACCACGCGCAGTACGTGCTGATCAAGGAGCTGGTCTCCGGCACGCCCGGCCTGGAGCCGGCCGAGCTGTGCGTGGTCGGCGACGCCGACCAGTCGATCTACGCGTTTCGCGGCGCCACGATCCGCAACATCCTGGAGTTCGAGCGCGACTTCACCGACGCGCGCACGATCCTGCTGGAGCAGAATTACCGCTCCACCCAGACCATCCTCAACGCGGCCAACGCGGTCATCGACCGCAACAGCTCCCGCAAGCCCAAGCGCCTCTGGAGCGAGCAGGGGCAGGGCGAGCAGATCGTCGGGTACGTCGCGGACACCGAGCACGCCGAGGCCGACTGGGTGGCCCGCGAGATCGACCGGCTCTGCGACGCCGACGAGGCCCGCCCCGGCGACGTGGCCGTCTTCTACCGCACCAACGCACAGTCCCGTGTGTTCGAGGAAGTGTTCATCCGGGTCGGCCTGCCCTACAAGGTCGTGGGCGGCGTGCGCTTCTACGAGCGCAAGGAGGTCCGCGACGCGCTGGCCTACCTGCGCGCGATCGTCAACGACGACGACACGGTCAGCATCCGCCGCATCCTCAACACCCCGCGCCGTGGGATCGGCGACCGGGCCGAGGCGTGCGTGGAGGCGCTCTCCAGCCGCGAGCGCATCTCGTTCGGCGCCGCACTGCGCCGCGCCGCCGAGGCGCCGGGCATCTCCACCCGCGCGGTCAACGGCATCGCCGACTTCGTCGCCCTGCTCGACACCGTGCGCGAGCTGGCCGAGACCGCCCCGCCCGAAGAGGTGCTGGAGGCGGTGCTGCAGCGCTCGGGCTACCTGGCCGAGCTGGAGGAGAGCCTCGACCCGCAGGACGCCGGCCGGGTGGAAAACCTGCAGGAGCTCGTGAGCGTCGCCCGGGAGTACACGGAGCGCGCCGAGGCCCAGGCCGAAGAGGCGGGAGAGGACGGCGCCGGTGCCACGCTCGCCGGCTTCCTGGAGCAGGTCGCGCTGGTTGCCGACGCCGACCAGGTGCCCTCCGACGACCCCGACCATCAGGGGGTGGTCACGCTGATGACGCTGCACACCGCCAAGGGCCTGGAGTTTCCGGTCGTCTTCCTGACCGGCCTGGAGGACGGCGTCTTCCCGCACCTGCGCTCGCTGGGCGACACCCACGAGCTGGAGGAGGAGCGCCGCCTGGCGTACGTCGGGATCACCCGCGCCCGCCAGCGCCTGTACCTCTCCCGGGCGATGACGCGGGGCGCGTGGGGTCAGCCGCAGTACAACCCGGCCTCCCGCTTCCTCGCCGAGCTCCCCAGCGAGCTGGTGCGCTGGGAGCGCACCGACGCGGCGTACACGTCGTGGTCCGGCACCGGCGGCGGCATCGGCGGCCGCTCCTCCGGGTCCGGCACGGCGAGCCGTGGCACATTCACCGGCGGCACCGCCAAGGCCGCCCGCCTGGCCGAGCGCCTCGGCGTCGACGGCGCCAAGCTGGCGACGGCCAGCGACCTGCCCCAGGTCCCGAGCGTCAGCGCCGGCGACCGCATCAACCACCAGCGCTACGGCATGGGCCGCGTGGTCGAGGTCGAGGGCTACGGCGCCCGAGCCCAAGCCAAGGTCGACTTCGGCGACCAGATCATGTGGATCGTGCTCCGCCACGCCCCGATCGAAAAAATCTAGAGAACTTCGATCACAGCCCGGGTCGACGCCAGCGAGCGGCCATCTCGTCGCGCAGGGCCGAGACGTCCCGCGCGGTCGCGGCGACGTTGGCACCGCGGCCGAGCGCGGCCCTGACCGGGGCCGCGCGATGCTCCCGTGATCAGCCAGGTCTTCATGGCTCGCTGCGTGCATAGAAATGGACAAGTAGTGCACAAGTGCCGTTAGCAGCCCAGGTTGACGCCCCGCGCCCGCATGAACGGAGCCGGGTTGATCTGGTTCCACAGGCCCATGTGCACCTCGAAGTGCAGGTGCGGGCCGGTGGAGTCGCCCGTGGAACCCTCGTAGCCGATGACCTGGCCGGCCTTGACCTTCTGGCCGGGCTGGACGATGGTGCGCGACTGGTGGGCGTAGTGGGTCTGTACGCCGCCACCGTGGTCGATCATCACCGAGATGCCGTAGCCGGAGTAGATCCAGCCGGCGGCCAGGACGGTGCCGGCGGCCGCGGCGTGGATCGGGGTGCCCTCGTCGGCGGCGAGGTCGATGCCCGCGTGCAGTACCCCCCAGCGCTGCCCGAAGCACGACGTGATCTCGCCGCCCGGCATCGGGGTGACCCAGGCAGGGGTCGCCTTGGGCTTGGCGGTGGTCGCCTTCGGGGCCGGGGTGGCCGCCTGCGTCTTGGTCGCCTCCGGAGCGGCCTTCGCCTGCGCCTGCGCATTCGCCTGGGCGGGAGCCGTGGTGGTGGCCGCGGCCGACGGGGTGGGTGACGACTCGCGCTGCGCCCGGTCCGCGCGGTCGGCCGAGTCGGCGCGCGCCTCCTGGCCGGCGGTGACCGCCAGCGTGGTGTCCGGTCCGGAACCGCCGCCGTTCACCGCCGCGGATACGGCGGCGACGGGCAGACCGAGGAGCAGGACCGCAGCGGGTACGACGAAGCGGCCGCGACCGGTGAACCGGGTGCGTACCCGGTGCCGGACGACCTCACCACCGCGGGGGCGGGCGTGGGTCGGTACGTAGGGGGGCGTGCTCTGCACGGGGGGACCTCCGTGGTTTGTCGGACCGGGAAATGTTTGTTTGCCGGCCGTTCACCACGGGAAGGGGTGGGAGAAGCCATCGACGGGGGTTCTCCGGAGCGCGCGCTGCTTTGCCCGGATTTGCGGGCTACCACCCGGTAGCCCCGCCCGGCTCAGCAGTGGCGTCGGTCACAAATGCCGCTGTGACCAGGGAAACTTTGCCTGGTCAGGGGCATGAAAAAACCGCCCATGCCGGGAGGCACGGGCGGTCGGAAGGACAATACGCAGGGTCAGGAGGCGGCTACATCGGTGGCAATTGCCTCGACTTCGAGCTTGATGTCCGCTCCGTGGTCGCGGAAGACCGGGATAGGGTCGCGCGGCTGGCCGTTGACATGCACCTCAAGGTGCAGGTGGTTGCCGTACGCGTGGCCGGTGCTGCCCACGTAGCCGAGCGTCTCGCCGGCCTTCACCTTCTGGCCCGCCTTGACGGCGACCTGCGAAGAGTGGCCGTAGATGGTCTCGACGCCGTTGCCGTGGTCGAGGATCACCGCGTAGCCGTAGCCGCCGTAGTAGCCGGCGAGCTTTACCGTGCCGGCGTGCGCCGCGACGTAGGGCGTGCCCTCCGGCGCGGCCAGGTCGACGCCGGCGTGGAGCTGGCCCCAGCGCATGCCGTAGGCCGAGGTGAACTCGTAGCCGTGCAGCGGGAGCATCCAGACGTCGTCGGACGCCGGCTGCGCGGCGGTGTCGGACCGCCCGTCGCGGGACGCCCTACTGGCGTCCTCCGCGCGCTCGGCGAGGTCCTGCTGGGTAGATGCCTGGTCGAGGTCGGCGATCGCCGACGGGTCGACCGTCTTCGCGTCCGGCATGGCGCCCGCACCGAGCGCCACGATCCCGGCGCCGACGAACGCGGTGGTGACAACTGCCGCGTAGCGACTGCGCGGTGGTGTGGGGACGCGTCGTCGACCGCGGTAGCGGTCGGGCTCAGACGACAAGCGCTGGCGCACGCACATCCTCCGGTATCCGTCAGGCTGGCGGCGAACGAGCGTCTCGAGTGAGGGGGGTGAACGCTCGGTTTGCCGCGCTGTCGTCCCGTGGGGGCCGGGATGACAGCCGTGGGACACCGTAACTAAGCCCATAGGCGTGTCACAACCCGAACGGGCAAATTCCCTACAGAACCCCGTACTGTCCGTTGTGGAATGCCGGAATTCGTTACTATTTGTGAGCCCACTCGTTAGTAGCGTTCAGTCACATCGAATAATACTGATAGTTATGTGATCTGTTCAACAGCGGTAAATGCTTGCTCTCCTCAAAGGACGGTCTCGCGATGCGCTCGGTGGCCCGTGGTGGTCCTCATGTTTCCGCTGCGCGTCCGTGGGGTTACCGTTCGTTCAGGTGAGCTACGCGGTCGGGAAGGTGCAGTGCTGATGGGTTCTCGGATACGGGTCGTCGTCGCCAAGCCGGGTCTGGACGGCCACGACCGCGGCGCGAAGGTCGTCGCGCGGGCGCTGCGCGACGCTGGCATGGAGGTCGTCTACACCGGGCTGCACCAGACGCCGGAGCAGATCGTCGAGACCGCGATCCAGGAGGACGCCGACGCTGTCGGCCTCTCCGTGCTCTCCGGGGCGCACATGACGCTCTTCCGGCGGGTGCTGGACCTGCTGGCCGAGCGGGGCGCGACCGACATCGTCGTCTTCGGCGGCGGCATCATTCCGGACGCCGACATTCCAGAACTAGAGCGACTCGGTGTCGCGAAGATATTTACTCCGGGTGCGACAACACAGGCGATCGTCGAATGGGTGCGGGCGAACGTCACGCAACCGGTGGCATAGCATTACGCACCGTTGTCGTTAGTCGTTCCACACTGGACAACGACGATGGATAAAGGGAGAGGCCGGACGCACCCCTCACACGTCCGGCCTCTCTATGCACGATGCCCCGCCGCCACCCCTCGACCGACAGGGCATCGGCCGTCTTCGTCGTTGCTGTATCGCTCAGACACTTGAATCAACGACGCCCTTCACAGGGGGTTACGCAGGCCCCGCAAAAAGATTCCGGCGTACCCTGTGCGCTCGTGACCGTCCCTCCGCAGCCACCTCCCGGCGGTTGGCAGCCGCCACCGCCGGGTGGATACCCGCCGCCGCCCGGCGCATACCCGGCTCACCCTCACCCTCAGTACGGCCAGCCGCCCTACCAGCCGTACCCGCCACATCCCCAGGGCTACCCGCAGCAGCCGCCACCGCAACCGCTACCGGTGACGAAGCGGATCCCGGAGGACCAGCCGTTCATCGCGCGGCACAGCGTCAAGAAGCGCGTGCTCCTCTTCGGCGGTATCGGCGGCGGCGTCTCGCTCGTCTTCGCCGCGCTCATCGGTGCCGGCTCGGGGGAGCCACTCGCCGCGCTCGGCGTGTTCGGCTGCTTCGCGGTGATGTTCGGCCTCATCTTCGGGCTGCAGATCTGGCTGCTCGCCTCCGGCGGCCCGGTGCTCGCGATCGGCCCGGCAGGGCTCTGGATCAAGACCCGCCCCACCCGGGGCCAGGCGATCTGGCTGCCCTGGGAGGCGATCGAGCGGGTGTACCGGCGGCGCTGGGCGTTCGACAAGATGCTCTGCGTCAAGCCACGCGACCCGCGTACCGGCACCAACCTCGGCGCCTTCACCGCGCTCGACTCCGGCATGCAGCAGCTCGTCTTCGGCACCGGCTTCACCGCGCCGCTCAACTTCGCCGACCGGCCGGAGGCCGAGATCATCGGCGCGGTCGCCCACTTCTCCGCGGGCCGGGTGCACGTCACCTGAGGCCGGGTGTGCAGTACCGCACACCGGTCGCCCGCTCGGTTGCCAGGCGTACGCGTGTCGCTAGGCTGCGCCCAATGGCCTGTTTCTTTCCGATGACAGGCGTCAACCGTTTTCTCACGCTGAGGGTGCTACGTGGACCTGTACGAGTACCAGGGGCGCGAGCTGTTCGACCGGCATGGGCTGCCCGTGCTGGCCGGTGGCGTCGCCACGACCCCGGAGGAGGCCCGCGCGATCGCCGAGCGCCTTGGCGGACGCGTGGTCGTCAAGGCCCAGGTAAAGGTCGGGGGCCGGGGCAAGGCCGGCGGGGTCAAGCTCGCCGATGACGCCGGGGAGGCGGTGGCCCACGCCACGAACATCCTCGGCATGGACATCAAGGGTCACACGGTCCACAAGGTCATGCTGACGGTGACCGCGGACATCGCCGAGGAGTACTACTTCTCGTACCTGCTCGACCGCGCGAACCGTACCTTCCTCTGCATCGCCAGCGTGGCCGGCGGCATGGAGATCGAGCAGGTCGCCGAGGAGTCGCCGGACAAGGTGGCCAAGGTCGCGATCGACGCGAGCGTGGGCGTCAACGAGGCCAAGGCCCGCGAGATCGTGGCCCACGCCGCCTTCCCGGCGGACGTGGCCGACCAGGTCGTGGACATCGCGGTGAAGCTCTGGGAGACGTTCGTCTCCGAGGACGCGACGCTGGTCGAGGTCAACCCGCTGGCCAAGACCGACAGCGGCCAGGTGCTGTGCCTCGACGCGAAGGTGACGCTCGACGCCAACGCGACCTTCCGCCACCCGGAGCACGAGGAGCTGGTCGACCAGGCTGCGGTCGACCCGCTGGAGCAGCGCGCGAAGGAAAAAGACCTCAACTACGTCAAGCTCGACGGCGAGGTCGGCATCATCGGCAACGGCGCGGGCCTGGTCATGTCCACGCTCGACGTGGTGGCGTACGCGGGGGAGGAGTACGGCGGGGTCAAGCCGGCCAACTTCCTCGACATCGGCGGCGGCGCGAGCGCGGCGGTGATGGCCAACGGCCTGGAGATCGTGCTCTCCGACCCGTCCGTGAAGAGCGTGTTCGTCAACGTCTTCGGCGGCATCACCGCCTGCGACGAGGTGGCCAACGGCATCGTGCACGCCCTCGGCCTGCTGGAGCAGCGCGGCGAGCGGGTCACCAAGCCGCTGGTCGTACGGCTCGACGGCAACAACGCCGAGGCTGGCCGGGCCATCCTCGACGGAGCGGCGAATGCGCTGGTCGAACGGGTGGACACTATGGATGGGGCGGCCAAGCGCGCCGCCGAGCTCGCCGCGGCAGGAGTCTGATCATGGCAATCTGGCTGACCAAGGACTCGAAGGTCATCGTCCAGGGCATCACCGGTTCCGAGGGCTCCAAGCACACCCGGCGGATGCTCGCCGCGGGCACCCACGTGGTCGGCGGCACCAACCCGCGCAAGGCGGGTCAGACGGTCGACTTCGACGGCACCGCGCTGCCGGTCTTCGCGACGGTGGCCGACGCCATGAAGGAGACCGGCGCGGACGTCACGGTGATCTTCGTGCCGCCGGCGTTCGCCAAGGCCGCGGTCATCGAGGCGATCGACGCCGAGATCCCGCTCGCCGTGGTGATCACCGAGGGCATCCCGGTGCACGACACCGCGTCGTCGTGGGCGTACAACGTCGGCAAGGGGCAGAAGACGCGCATCATCGGCCCCAACTGCCCGGGCATCGCCTCGCCGGGCGCCGCCAACGCGGGCATCATCCCGGCCGACATCACCGGCGCCGGCCGGATCGGCCTGGTGAGCAAGAGCGGCACGCTCACCTACCAGATGATGTACGAGCTGAGCGACATCGGCTTCTCCACCTGCGTCGGCATCGGTGGCGACCCGGTGATCGGCACGACGCACATCGACGCGCTGGCCGCGTTCCAGGACGACCCCGACACCGACGCGATCGTGATGATCGGTGAGATCGGCGGCGACGCCGAAGAGCGGGCGGCCGAGTTCATCAAGGCCAACGTCACGAAGCCGGTGGTCGGCTACATCGCCGGCTTCACCGCGCCGCCCGGCAAGACCATGGGGCACGCCGGCGCGATCATCTCCGGCTCCTCCGGCACGGCCGAGGCGAAGAAGGTCGCGCTGGAGGCCGCCGGCGTCAAGGTCGGCAAGACCCCGAGCGAGACCGCGCGGCTCATGCGCGAGCTGATGAGCTGAACCAGCGATCCGGCACGGAAGGGCTCCCCGCGCGGGGAGCCCTTCCGTCGTCTCAGCGGTTCGCCGCGTAGATGATGTTCCAGATGATGCCGATCGCGCAGGCGGCGAACGCGATGTAGGCCAGCGTCGGCTGCTTGCCGAACCTGCGCGCGTCGCGGAACGACAGGAACGCGAAGAGCAGGCCGAGGGGCCAGCAGCAGATCAGACCGATCACGATGCCGAGTACGCCCCAGAGCGTGGTCCGGTCGTTGGACGGCGCCGCCGCGGGGGGCGGATATGGTGCGCTCATGCTGATCTCCGCGGGTCACGTCCGCGACCCCCGATGATCGCGGTCCTCGGCTGAGGCTAACGCTAAAACGTCCCGATATGCCCGCATATTGCCCTGAGAACGCCATGATCGACGGTGGTGTCGCCATCGAGCCGGGCCCGCCGCGTGTCAGAGTAGGGCCTGATGCCAGCCACCACCCCTGACCAGCCCGAGCCGGAAGACCCGGCCAACAGGGAGACTGTGCGCATCACGGTCCGGGAGCAGGAAACCGTCCGGCTGCCCAGCCAGCGCTCCGGCCCGGCCCGCGGCGCCCGCCCTGGTGGCTCCGCCCGGCGGTCGCGCCGTGCCCCGCTCCCGCTGGCCGTCGCGGTGGCCACGCTCTGGGCCGCCCTGCTGTCGTACCTGCCGGTGGCCGCCGTCCTGGCCATGGCCCAGTTCGCCGAGGACTCCGGCTCGCTGCCCGGCGCGGCCCGCCTCGGCCTGGCCGGCTGGCTGCTCGGGCACGGCGTGCCGCTGGACACCCCGACCGGCCCGCTCGGCCTCGCCCCGCTGGCGCTCGCGGCGCTCGCGGCCTGGCGGGTGTCCCGCGCGGGCGTACACGTCAGCCGGGCCATCGGCGCGCGCCACCGCGGCACACCGGCCCAGGCACTCGCCGTCGCGGGCACGGTCGGCCTCGGGTACGGGGTGATCGGCCTGCTCGCCGCCGCCATCCTCAACACCGGAAGCGTCTCCGCCTCGCCACCCCGGGCCGGCCTGACGCTCGCCGCGTTCGGGGCCGCCGCCGCGCTGGTCGGGGCGCTCCGCACGACCGGAGCGCTGCGCCTCGTGGCCCGCCGGATGCCCGGAGTGCTGCGCGACGGGCTGCGCACCGGTGTGGTGGCCGCGTTCCTGGTGCTCGGCGCCGGGGCGGGCGCGGCCGGGCTGGCCGTGGCGCTGGGCGCGGGCAACGCGACCGACATGCTCGGTGCGTACCGCACCGGGGTGACCGGCCAGGCCGGCATCACGCTGGTCTGCGTCGCGTACGCGCCGAACGCCGCCGTCTGGTCCGCCGCCTACCTGCTCGGCCCCGGGTTCGCGGTCGGCACCGAGACGGTGGTGCGTACCACCGAGGTGTCGGTCGGCGCGCTGCCGGCGGTACCGCTGCTGGCCGGCCTGCCGGACGGGCCGCTGGGCGGGGCCGGTGCCGCGCTGCTCGCCGTGCCGGTCGTGGCCGGGATGGCCGCGGGCTGGCTGCTCGCCCGCCGCATGCTGCGGGCCGACCCGTCGGCCCGGTGGCGGATGGTGCTCGGGGCCGCGCTGCTCTCCGGGCCGGTCGCCGGCCTGGTGCTGGGCGCCGGCGCGCTGGTCTCCGGCGGCCCGCTCGGCGGGGGGCGGATGGCGGAGATCGGGCCGGTCGCGTGGCAGGTGGCGGCGATGTCAGCGGTGGTGGTGGCCGTGGGCGCGGTGATCGGCGCCGCGGGGACGAGAGCGTTCACCGGACCCTGAGCGGCCCGCGAAAACGGTTCGGGGCGCCCCGGTTGTCCCGGAACGCCCCGAACACCGATCACTCAGCGAGAGGTCCAGTAGAAGACCGAACCGAGCAGGTTGAGCGCGCACGCGGCGAAGGCGATGTAGGCCAGCGTCGGCGACTTGCCAGACTTCTTCGCCTCCTGCAGCGAGAGGATGCCGAAGACGATGCCGGCGGGCCAGCAGCAGATCAGGCCGATGACGATGCCCAGGACCCCCCAGAGGGTCGTCTTGTCGTTCGCCGGCTGTGCGGCGGGCGGCGGGTATGACACTTTCTGTTCCTCCCCAATTTGTTTCTCTGTCGGTTTTACGTAGCTGGACGATGCTCGCCTTTGATCAGTTGCCCGTCAAGCCCATCAACCGCGCAAATCGCTAGAAGTTGTAACCAATGTTCAGGACCAGGCCGAGGATCCCATTGGCGACACCGATGACCGCGCCGATGATGCCGCAGATGAAACCGGCCTGCGCCTGCCCGCGGTTGCTCGCCAGACCCTGGTCGGCCTTGTTGCGGCCCATGAAGCCGAGGACCGCGCCGGCGATGCCCAGGCCCAGGCCGACGAACGCGCAGCACAGGGCGAGCGGGATCGAGGCGATGCCGAGGATCATGCCGACCAGGCCCTGGGTGTTGCTCTGCCCGGTGGGCGCCGGCGCGCCGTAACCCGCTCCCGGGTAGATCGGCGCCTGCGGGTACGGCTGGCCCGAGGCGGGCTGCCCGTACGGGTCCTGGTAGGGCTGCTGAGCGGCGTACGGGTCCTGGTACGGCTGCCCGGAGGTCGGCTGCCCGTACGGCTGGCCCGAGGTCGGCTGCCCATAGGGCTGGCCGGAGGTGGGCGGCTGACCATACTGGGGCTGGCCGTAGGGTGGCTGCGCGTTCGGGTCCTGGGGCTGCTGGCCGTACGGGTCCTGGCCTGGATAGCCGGGCTGCATCGGAGCTCCTTGGTGACGAGAGTGCAGGGTCCTCCTGTCGGGTGACCCACGGCGACCGGCAGCGTACCTGGTCAACACCACTCCGCGAGGTCCCGGTAGGGTTTCGACGTGCCGCAACCCGCTCGCCTCGTCGTCCTGGTATCCGGCTCGGGCAGCAACTTGCAGGCCCTACTGGACGCCGCCGCCGACCCGGCGTACGGCGCCCGGGTGGTGGCGGGGGGCGGCGCCCGCGCCGGCATCGCGGGCCTCGACCGGGCCGCCGCGGCGGGGGTACCGACCTTCGTCGACCCGGTCCGCGCCTACCCGACCCGCGAGGAGTGGGACGCCGCGCTCACCGGGCACGTCGCCGAGCACAAGCCCGACCTGGTCATCTCCGCGGGCTTCCTCAAGCTGGTCGGTGCCGCGTTCCTGGGCGCCTTCGGCGACCGCTACATCAACACGCACAACTCGCTGCTCCCCGCGTTCCCCGGCATGCACGGCCCGCGCGACGCGCTCACCTACGGGGTGCGGGTGACCGGCGCGACGCTGTTCTTCGTGGACGCCGGCGTCGACACCGGGCCGATCATCGCCCAGGTCGCGGTGCCCGTGCTCCCCGACGACACGGAAGAGACGCTCACCGAGCGGATCAAGGAGGCCGAGCGGCGCCAGCTCGTCGAGTCGGTCGGCCGCCTGGTCCGCGAGGGCTGGACCATCACCGGAAGAAAGGTCTCAATTCCATGAGCGAGCGAAGCGAGCGAATCGTGAGGCTCAGCGCGTTAAGTGCCTCAGGGTCGCCCGCAGCGAAGCGAGGACGGCCGTGAGGTCCGCGGAGGAGGGGCGGCGGCCGATCCGGCGCGCGCTCATCAGCGTGTACGACAAGACCGGCCTGCCCGAGCTGGCCAAGGCGCTGCACGGGGCCGACGTCGAGCTGGTCTCCACGGGCTCCACCGCCGCGGTCATCGAGGCGGCGGGTGTGCCGGTGACCCGGGTCGAAGACGTGACCGGCTTTCCGGAGACCCTCGACGGCCGGGTGAAGACGCTCCACCCGGCGATCCACGCGGGCCTGCTGGCCGACCTGCGGCTCCCGGCCCACGAGGCGCAGCTGGCCGAGCTGGGCGTACGCCCGTTCGACCTGCTCGTCTCCAGCCTCTACCCGTTTCGCGAGACGGTCGAGTCGGGCGCGAGCGAAGACGAGTGCGTCGAGCAGATCGACATCGGCGGGCCGGCGATGGTGCGGGCGGCCGCGAAGAACCACGGCACCGTCGCGGTGGTCACCTCGGTCTCCCTGTACCCGATGATCCTGGACGCTCTCGGCGGCGGTGGCTTCACGCTGGCGCAGCGCAAGTCCCTCGCGGCTCGCGCGTTCGCGGACATCGCGGAGTACGACGTGGCGGTGGCCCAGTGGACCGCCGCGGCGCTCGACCCGGATCCGCGGGGGTGGCCGGCCTTCGCCGGGCTGGCGCTGCGCCGCGCGGACGTCCTGCGGTACGGGGAGAACCCGCACCAGCAGGCCGCGCTCTACCTCAACCCGGACTCGCCGCCCGGGCTGGCGCAGGCGCGGCAGCTGCACGGCAAGGAGATGTCGTACAACAACTACGTCGACGCCGAGGCGGCCTGGCGGGCGGCCAACGACTTCGCCGAGCCGGCGGTTGCGATCATCAAGCACGCCAACCCGTGCGGCATCGCGATCGCGGGTGACGTCGCCGAGGCGCACCGCAAGGCGCACGCCTGCGACCCGGTCTCCGCGTACGGCGGGGTGATCGCGGTCAACCGCGCGGTCTCCGTGGAGCTGGCCAAGCAGGTGGCCGACATCTTCACCGAGGTGATCGTGGCGCCGTCCTACGAGGACAGCGCGGTCGAGGTCCTCTCCGCCAAGAAGAACCTGCGTATCCTCGTCGCCCCGCCGTGGCAGCCGCTGCCCGCCGAGTGGCGGCCGGTCGGCGGCGGCGTGCTGGTGCAGATCAGCGACCGGATCGACGCGCCCGGCGACGACCCGGCCACCTGGCGCCTCGTGGCCGGCGAGCCACTCGACGACCTGCGCGACCTCGCGTTCGCCTGGCGGGCGGTGCGCTCGGTGAAGTCGAACGCGATCCTGATCGCCGCGGACGGCGCCACCGTCGGCGTCGGCATGGGCCAGGTCAACCGGGTCGACTCGGCGCGGCTCGCGGTGACCCGTTCCAGCGGGCGGGCGGCCGGCGCGGTGGCGGCCTCGGACGCGTTCTTCCCGTTCGCGGACGGGCTGCAGGTGCTGACCGAGGCGGGCGTCCGCGCGGTCGTCCAGCCTGGCGGCTCGGTCCGCGACGAAGAGGTCGTCGCCGCGGCGAACGCGGCCGGCATCAGCATGTACTTCACCGGTACCCGCCACTTCTTCCACTGACGACGCCCGTGATCGAAGCTCCCTTCAAGTCGCTAGAACGACTTGAAGGGAGCTTCGATCACGGCGGGGCGGGCCGCGGCCATCAGGCGGCGGCGCTGACCGTCAGCTTCGTCAGGTCGACGCGGCCGTAGACGTCCAGCTCCAGCCCCTTGACCCGGGCCGAGTACCCGTAGTTGAGCTGGCCGAAGCGGAGCGGGATCACCGGCATGTCGCGGGCGAGGATGTCCTCCGCCTCCTGGTACTTCTTGATCGTCTCGCCCTCGTTGGGCGCCTGCATGGCGTCGTTGACGAGGTTGTCGAAGCGGGCGTTGCGGTAGCCGGCGTAGTTGGACGAGCCGGCCGTCGAGTACAGCGGGTTGAGGTAGCTCTCCATCGACGGGTAGTCCATCGGCCACCCCATCCGGAACATGCCCACGGCCTTGCGCTCCTCGACCTTGGCGAGCACGTCGCCGAAGCGAGGCTCGGCAACCGCCGTGCACTGGACCCCGAGGTTGGCCTGGAGCTGCGCGCAGGTCGCCTCGACCCAGGCCTTGTGGCCGCCGTCGTCGTTGTAGCTGATCTGCAGCGTGGCCGGCCCCTCCGCCTCGGTGTACAGGCGCTTGGCCTCGGCCGGGTCGAACTGGCAGGAGGCGCCGCAGCTGTTTTCCCGGTAGCCGCTCACCACCGGCGCGACGAACGAGCGGGCCGGCTGCTGCGCGCCGTGGAAGACCGACTTCACGATCGCGTCCCGGTCGATCGCCATCGAGATCGCCCGGCGCACGCTCCCCTTGAAGAACTCCGGCATGAAGGCCGGGAACGCGAGGAACTGGATCGTCGAGTCGGGGCTGCCGCCGGCCCGGCCGTCGAGGTCCTTCGCCGCCTGGCCGACCTTCTCGGCCGGGATCGTCCGGATCACGTCGAGGTCGCCGTCGCGCACCTCCTCGTACGCCTTGGTGAGGTTGTCGTAGATCCGGAAGGCGGCGCTGTCGACGCTGGGCTTGTCACCCGGGTACGCGTCGTACCGCTCGACCTCGATCGTCGACTTGTCTCGCCAGCCGCCCTTGAGCTTGAACGGCCCCTGCCCCACGAGCGCGTCCTCGAAGCCGTCGGCGAGCACGCCCGGCTCCTTCCACGCCGTGCTCGGCAGCGGGTAGAAGGCGACGTCGCCGAGCATCGCCTTGAACTCGGTGAACGGGGTCGAGAGCGTGACCCGGAAGGTACGGTCGTCCACCTTCTTGAGGCCGGAGAGCGTCTTGGCCTTCGGCTCCGCGACCGGCCGGGGTCCGGGGCCGTCGGGATCGGCGGCCTGCGTGTCGGCGTACCCGGCGATCTTGGCGAAGAAGTAGCCGTTGCTCTGCTCGTTGGGCGCGTACGCTCCGTAGTTCCAGGCGTTGATGTAGCTGTCGGCGGTCACCTTCTCGCCGTTGTGGAACGTGTAGCCGTCCTTGAGCGTGACGGTCCATACCTTGTGGTCGGTCGACTTGATCGACTCGGCGGCGAGCTCGCGCGGCCGGCGCTCGCCGTCGTACTGGACCAGCGGCGCGAAGAGCGCGGAGAGCACCTGGGCGCCGTCCGCGTCGTTGGCGTTCGTCGGCAGCAGGTGCCGCGGCTGGGCGATCTGCACGCTCACCGAGCGCGGGCCGGTGCCGCTCGCCGAGTCGCCGCCGAGCGGGTCACACGCGGTCAGGGCCAGCACTCCGGCCACCGGGAGGACCGCACAGACGGCGATCGTGCGTACCTGCATAACGTCCCTCACTCTTGCTTCGGCTACCTATGAGACCATTTGCGGCGTGACCGCGACACTCCTGGACGGTAAGGCAACGGCGTCCGCAATCAAGGACGAACTGCGGGCGCGGGTCAAGGCTCTTGCCGAAAGGGGCATAGTTCCGGGGCTGGGCACCGTCCTCGTGGGCGACGACCCGGGGTCACACGCGTACGTGCGGGGCAAGCACCGCGACAGCGCCGAGGTGGGCATCGCCTCGATCCAGCGCGAGCTGCCCGCCGACGCCACGCAGGAGCAGGTCGAGGCCGTGGTCGCCGAGCTCAACGCCGACCCCGCCTGCCACGGCTACATCGTTCAGCTGCCGCTGCCGCCGCAGATCGACACCCAGCGGGTGCTGGAGCTGATCGACCCGGACAAGGACGCCGACGGGCTGCACCCGGTCAACCTGGGCCGGCTCGTGCTCGGGTACGAGGCACCGCTGCCCTGCACGCCGCGGGGGATCGTGGCGCTCCTGCGGCGGTACGGGGTGGAGCTGCGCGGCGCCGAGGTGACCGTGGTCGGCCGTGGCACGACGGTGGGGCGCCCGCTCGGGCTGCTGCTCACCCGGCGTAGCGAAAACGCGACCGTCACCCTCTGTCACACCGGCACCCGCGACCTGGCCGCGCACACCCGCTCCGCCGGCGTCGTGATCGCCGCGGCCGGCGTGCCGGGCCTGGTCACGGCCGATATGGTCCGCCCTGGCGCGGTCGTGGTCGACGTGGGCATCACCCGCGTCGTCGGACCGGACGGCAAGGGTGTCTACACCGGCGACGTCGCCCCGGAGGTGGCCGAGGTGGCCGGCGCGCTGGCCCCGGTGCCCGGCGGCATCGGCCCGATGACCAGGGCGATGCTCCTGACCAATGTGGTCGAACGGGCCGAGCGCGGCTAGCCAGCTCAGCGTGATCAAAGCTCCCGCCAAGTCGCTAGAACGACTTGAGAAGAGCTTTGATCACGGGCGGGGGAGCGGCGCGGGACGCCCCGGAGCCCGGACCCCAATCCTTCCTCGCAAGCCGCTGTTCCGGCGGAATTTCTCCGGTCTTTCCCCGTCGCGGGCATCGATCGCTACCGAAGCTGACCGACCTGCAACCGTGACATCACGGCTAGTATTGCCTATCCTGACCAGGGGGATCGATGCTGCTTGAACTAAGGGGAACCGTCGTGAACCGTGTTGACTCGCGCCCACAAGGGTTCGGTCCACCAGGCCTCGATCCCACCCGGCTGGCACACCTCAGCCAGACGCCGTTGACCCAGATCGCCAGTGAGCACCCGAAGCTGATGGCGGCCGTCTGCCGCAGACTCGTCGACGACAGCGAGCCGACGCGCTTCCAATCCGGTATCTGACCCCCATCGTGTCGATGGTGGGCGCCGGCCAGCCGTTGCGGCCCCCGGCCTTGACCAACTACGTACTCAAGGTGCACAGCCGCTGTGATCTTGCTTGCGATCACTGCTATGTCTACCAGCACGCCGACCGTGGCTGGCGCAAGCGTCCACACGCGATGGCGCCACGCACCGTGCGAGCGTCCGCGCGGCGGATCGCCGAGCACGCGGCAACCCACCGGTTGAGCCAGGTCCACGTCGTACTGCACGGCGGCGAGCCGCTGCTGCTCGGCGCCGGCCGGCTGCGCGAGGTGCTCGCGACGCTCCGGGCCGCGATCGATCCCGTCACCGACCTGCGGCTGCACATGCAGTCCAACGGCGTGCTGCTGTCGCCGGCGTTCTGCGAGGTCCTCGCGGAGTTCCGGGTCGGGGTGGGCATCTCGCTCGACGGCGACCGGGCGGCCAACGACCGGCACCGCCGCTTCGCCAGCGGTGCGAGCAGCCATCCGCAGACCCTGCGCGCCCTCGCGCTGCTGCGCCGGCACCGGCAGATCTACGCGGGGATCCTCTGCACGATCGACGTCGAGGCCGACCCCATCCGGGTGTACGAGGCGCTGCTCGCCGAGGAGCCGCCCCGGATCGACCTGCTGCTGCCGCACGGCACGTGGGACAACCCGCCGCCGCGCCCCGGCACCGACCCGACGCCGTACGCGACCTGGCTCGGCCGGGTCTACGACCGCTGGGTCCACGACGGGCGGCCGGTGCCGATCCGCCTCTTCGACTCGTTGCTGTCGACGGCGGTCGGCGGGCCGAGCTTCACCGAGGCGGTCGGCCTCGACCCCGCCGACGTCGCCGTCATCGAGACCGACGGGTCGTGGGAGCAGGCCGACTCGCTGAAGACCGCGTTCGACGGTGCCGCCGCGACCGGGCTCGACGTGTTTCGGCACGCGGTCGACGAGGCGGCCCGCCACCCGGGCATCGCGGTCCGCCAGCTCGGGATCGGAGGGG
Organism: Phytohabitans maris; assembly: GCF_031085175.1. Lineage (GTDB taxonomy): Bacteria > Actinomycetota > Actinomycetes > Mycobacteriales > Micromonosporaceae > Phytohabitans > Phytohabitans maris. The sequence goes on along the minus strand of NZ_JAVHUY010000002.1, from coordinate 21,116 downwards.
TCAGCGATACCTGCCGCAACTGCCAGGTGGTGCACCGGTGCGGTGGCGGGCTCTTCGCGCACCGGTACAGGTCCGGCAGTGGGTACGACAACCCCTCCGTCTACTGCGCAGATCTCAAGGAGTTCATCGCCCGCATGGACAGCACACCCCCACATGCGAACGGTTCGGTGCCCGCGACCGTCCTGGACGAGCTGGGCTCCGGGTACGGCGACGTGTCCACGATGGAGTATCTGGCGGCCGCGCAGGTCTCCATCACCCGGGCGCTGGTGGCGGCGCTGGGCTCCGCCACCGAGGCACCGGTCGCCGTCGAGGGGTGGCAGCTGCTCGGGCGGCTCGACGCCGAGCGGCCCGCGGCCGTGGCCCGGGTGTTCGCCCATCCGTACGTCCGGGCCTGGGCGGTGCGGTGCCTGCGGGGCGAGGCCGACGTGGGGTACCTCGCCAGCCTCGCGGCCGCGGCCGCCGTGTGGGCCGGCGAGCCGCTGGAGGTGGCGGTCCCGGTGCGGGACGGGATGCTGCACCTGCCGACGTTCGGCCGGCTGCTCCTGAGCCCGGACGCCGGGCCGACCGTCGCCCTCACGACCACGCCCGGCGGCTTCGAGGTGCGGGCCGGCGGCACCGTCCACACGGTATCCACGGTGGACGGTGCGGCGGTGGCGCCCGGCTGGCAGCCGGTACGGCGCCTCGACGGCGACGGCCTGACGGTCGAGCTCGAAGACGTCGACCCGTACCGGGACTGCTACGACGAGCCCGTCGCCGCCCGGCTGGACCCCGCGGCGGTCGAGTCGTGGCGGCGCCTGCGGGACGGCGCCTGGCACAGCGTCAGGAAGTACGCGCCTGGGCACGTTCCCGGGCTGCGGGTGGCGTTGCGGGCGCTGACGCCGCTGCGTCCGGACGGCACCGGGCTCCAGCGCAGCGCGACGAGCCGGCACGCGTTCGGCGCGGTGGGCGTGGCCGGCGTGCCGGACGGCGACGCCCTGGCCGTCCTGCTGGTCCACGAGGTCCAGCACCTCAAGCTCGGCGCGGTGCTCGACCTCTGCGACCTGGTCGACCCGGCCGCGGGGCTCCAGCTGGAGGTCGGCTGGCGCGACGATCCGCGACCGCTCGAAGCGGCGCTCCAGGGCACGTACGCGCACCTGGCCGTCGCCGACATCTGGCGGTCCCGCGACGAAGGCGGCGCCCACTTCCGCCGCTACCAGGGCTGGGTCCGGTCGGCGCTCGACTCCCTTGTCGACACCGGCGCGCTGACCGCCGAGGGTGAGCGCTTCGTCGGCCGGATGCGCGAGTACGCGGAGTCCTGGTGACCTGCACGATGCTTGTAGGGAGTACCTACGATGGTGGAACGCGACACGCCCGGTCGGCAGGGAGAGCGTCACAGTGAACGGCGACGAGTTCGAGCTCGAGCCGGGAATGCCGCTGTTCTTCCTCAGCTACGCGCATGTCAACGCCACCCGCGGCGAGGTAAACCGCTTCTTCGAAGACCTGTCGACCGACGTCAACGAGCTCGTCGGCAGGTCGGTGGGGGCCGACCCGGGGTTCATGGACAGCGTCATGAGCGGTGGCGAGCACTGGTCCCCGGAGCTGCTCCGGGCCACCGGCACCTGCCAGGTCTTCGTGCCGCTCATCTCCGCCTCGCTGGTGCGCAGCTCGTGGTGCGGCATGGAGTGGGACGCCTTCGCCCGCCGCAAGCGGGTGCGGCGGCAGGACCGCCGCGCCGACAACGCGACCGGGATCGTCCCCGTGCGGTGGTCGCCGACCGAGCTCGTCGACCTGCCCGCCGTCGTGCAAAAGATCCAGTGGTTTTCGCCCGGCCGGCTTCCCGACCCGAAGCTTCCCGCGCTGTACGAGCAGGCGGGGCTCTACGGCCTGCTCAAGCTCGGCCTCGACCGGGAGTACCGGGCAGTCGTCTGGTGGCTCGCGCAGCATGTGGTCGGGATCTTCCGCTCCCACTGGGTGACCGCGCAGATTCCGTCCGGCCCCGAAGAGCTGCGCAACGTCTTTGACGAGGAGGTGACATGAGCCCGACGAAGGGCACGTACTTCTTCCTCAGCTACGCGCGCGCGGCGCCGCCCACGGACAACGCGCGGACCGACACCGACACGTGGGTCCGGGAGTTCTTCCGGGATCTGTCGCAGGAGGTGCGGCAGCGAGCCCGCCAGCAGCCGGGTGTCGAGATCGGATTCCTGGACCTGGAGGTGCCGCCCGGCTCCGACTCGCGGGCCGCGCTCGCCGCCGCGCTCGGTGCGGCCCAGGTCTTCGTGCCGCTCTACTCGCCCGGCTACTTCGGCAACTCGTGGTCCATGCGCGAGCAGGAGTCGTTCCGCACCCGGACGGCCGCCGCCGGCTCGCCGTCCGACCGGGTCATCCCGGTGCTCTGGGTGCCGTTCCCCTCCTGGGAGACCAAAGTGGAGGTCGAGCGGGCCCGCGAGCTGGGGACCGGCATCCCGGAGTACGCCGAGAACGGCATGCGTGCCCTGCGCATGCTGAGCTACTACGACGGCCCGTACCAGGTGGTCCTGGAGCGGCTGGCCGGCCGGATCGTCGACCTGGCCGAGCGGCACCCGCTCGCGCCCTCGCTGGCGCCCGACCCGCACGACGACCGCCTCCCGGTCGAGCGGGAAGTCGCCTTCGAGGTGACCGTCCTGGCCCCGACCAAGGCCGACCTGCCCCCCGACCGCACCGGCGACAGCTACGGCGAGACGAGCGCGCAGTGGCGCCCGTTCAGCACCCGGCAGGCGCTGCCCATCGCGGAAGACGCGGCGAGCACCGCCGAGCGGCTCGGACTGCCGACCCGGATCGTCAGCTTCACCGAGGCGGGCGGGCCGGTGGCCGGCCGCCCAGCGGTGCTGCTCATCGATCCGTGGGTGATCGCCGGCTCGGGCGGTGCCCAGGCGCTGCGCACCGTGGCGCAGGACCTGCCCGACTGGGTCGTCCCGCTCATCGTCGTCAACGAGGACGACGCGCAGCACACGGCGCGCGGCGAAGGGCTCGCCGACGAAGCGGCCGCTATCCTTTTCGCGGCCGACGCGCGGCGACCGGAGCGGGTGGGGCAGGTGAGCGAGTTCGTGCGCATCATGCCGAGCCTCGTCGCCAAGGCGCGCCGCCAGTACCTGAAGAACGCGCCCGTGTTTCCGTCGGACGGGAAACCGACCGAGCGGGCGAGGCTGACCGATCCGACACCCTGAGCTTCCGCAAGCCAAGGAAGAGACCTTCCGCAAGCCAAGGAAAAATCGATGACTGATACACGTGCGGGTCAGATCGTCACGTTCTACTCCTACAAGGGAGGCACCGGCCGCACCATGGCGGTCGCCAATACCGCCTGGATCCTGGCGGCGAACGGCAAGCGGGTGCTGGTCGCGGACTGGGATCTGGAGTCGCCGGGGTTGCACCGGTTCTTCCGGCCGTTCCTCGACCAGAAGGTCGTCGACGGCACCGAGGGCATCATCGACCTCATCCGGGCCTACGAGGACGAGACGGCGAAGTACCGGGAACGCCCCGACGGGTGGTACGAGGAGTACGCGAGGATCCGCAGCGCGTTCACCGTCAGCTGGTCCTTCCCCGGCGGCGGCTCGCTCGACTTCCTCTCCGCCGGCCGGCAAAACGGCGACTACGCGGCCACGCTGAGCGGGTTGGACTGGGACACCTTCTACGACCGGCTGGGCGGCGGGCAGTTCCTCGACGCGCTGCGCGCCCACATGAAGAGCAAGTACGACTACACGCTGATCGACAGCCGCACCGGGTTGAGCGACGTGGCGGACATCTGCACGATGCACCTGCCCGACCTGCTGGTCGACTGCTTCACCCTCAGCGACCAGGGCATCGAGGGCGCGGCCCGGGTCGCCCGCCGGGTCCGCAGCTACAACCGGCGCGCGATCCAGATCCTGCCCGTGCCCATGCGGGTCGACACGGCCGAGAAGGAGAAGGTCGACGCCGGCCGTGCCTTCGCCAAGCGGAGCTTCGGCGGCCTCCCCTCCGGCATGAACGAGGAGGAGCGCGACGCGTACTGGGCGGCGGTCGAGGTGCCCTACAAGGCCTACTACGCCTACGAGGAGACGCTCGCCACGTTCGCCGACGAGCCCGGGTCGCGCACCTCGCTGCTGGCCGCGTTCGAGACGCTGACCGGCTACGTCACCGGCGGCGAGATCCGGTCGTTGCCGCCGCTGGAGGAGTCGGTGCGCCTCCAGCAGAAGGCGCGCTTCGTTCGCAAGATCCCGGAGTACCTGGACGAGGAGGTCGTCCTCGAGCACGCCCCGGCGGACCAGCTCTGGGCCGAGTGGATCGAGCTGGTCCTGCACGACGCGGGGGTACGGGTCCGCGACCGTGCGGCCAGCGACGCCCCGGCGGAGGCCCGGCGGGCGAGGCCGCGCCGGCTGGTCATCGTGTCGGGCGCGTTCGTCGCGGCGGACGACTCCCCACCGGCGCGGGAGCAGCCCGGCACGCCGTCGCCGTTGGCGATATACGTCAGCGACCTGCGCCCGCTGCCGGAGTTTCCGCCCGAGACGTCCACCAGCATCTTCGGCCTCTCTGAAAAGATCGCGGCGGACCGCATCCTGCGCCTGCTCGGCCGGCAGGGGCCGGTGGCCGAGGGGTCCTCGCCGGCCGGCGCCCGCTTCCCCGGCAGCGAGCCGCGGATCTTCTCCGCGCCGACCCGCAACGCGATGTTCACCGGCCGGGAAGAGGAGCTGCTGCAGCTGCGGGCAAACCTGCGCTCGCTCGGCACCACCGTGGTCCTGCAGCCGCGCCAGACGTCGGCGACGCTCCCGGTCGCGTTGCAGGGGATGGGTGGTGTCGGCAAGACCCAGCTCGCCCTGGAGTACGCGCACCGGTTCCGCACCGCGTACGACATCGTGTGGTGGGTCACGGCCGAGCCGGCCCAGTTCATCGACACCTCGCTGGCGGACCTGGCCGACCGGCTCGGCGTACCGGAGGAGTCGAAGACCGCCGACAAGGCCCGCTGGGCGCTACAGACGCTGCGTCGGGGCGAGCCGTTCGGCCGCTGGCTGGTGGTCCTCGACAACGCCGAAGACCTGGACCACGTCAAGCGGTTCCTGCCCGAGGGAAACGGGCACATCATCATCACCTCCCGAAACCCGGCCTGGACCAACCACGCCCGGGGGATCCAGGTCGACGTCTTCCGGCGGGCGGAGAGCATCGAGCACCTCCGCCAGCGGGTCGCGGGCATGACCGGGCCGGAGGCCGAGCAGGTGGCCGAGGTCCTCGGCGACCTGCCGATCGCGATCGCCACCGCGGGTGCCTGGCTCGCGGAGACGCTCACACCGGTCGCCGAGTACCTGCGGCAGATCGAGCGGCACGGCCCGCGGGCCCTGGCGGGCACCGCGGACGCCACGAGCGGTTCGGCGGTGGAGGCGACGTGGGACCTGTCGCTGAGCCGGCTGCGGTCGCAGTCCGAGGCGGCGTACCGGCTCCTGCAGCTCTGCTCGGTGATGGCGCCCGAGATCGCGCTGGACCTGGTCAACAGCGACGAGATGGCGGCCGCGCTGGCGCCGTTCGACCCGTCGGTCACCGAGCCGATGGTGCGGGCGGCCCTGATCCAGCGCACCAACCGGCTGGCCCTGATCAAGCTCGACCCGCACAACCAGCAGATGGCGGTCCACCGGCTGCTGCAGGCGGTGGTCCGGGAGCGGATGTCGGAGCAGGAGCTGCAGGAGGCCCGCCGGCAGAGCCACCGGGTGCTCTACGCGTCACGGCCGGACGGCGAGGTCGACAACCCGTCGACCTGGCCCCGGTACCGGACGCTCTGGCCCCACCTCGAGGCATCCCGCGCGCTCGACAGCACCGACGAGAAGATGTGGCAGCTGCTCGTCACCCGCGTGCGATACCTGTGGCTGGCCGGTGACCTGGCCGAGGGGGAGAAGTTCGGCCGCCAGGTGGAGGCGGCGTGGCAGGCCCAGCTCGACCGCTGGCCGGACACGGACGAGGCCCACGTGCTCCGCCGCCTGCTGCTGTTCCTGCGCTTCCACATCGGCAACATCCTCCGCTCGCAGGGCCGCTTCGAGGAGGCCAAGAAGGTCAACGAGGACGTCCTGGAGGCCCAGCGGGAGCTGCTCGGCCCGCAGCATCCGCACACGCTCATGACCGCCCGCGGCCTCGCCGCCGACCTGCGCGGCCTCGGCAGCTACAGCGAGGCGCTGGGCATGGACGAGAAGGCCTACCGGGACTGGGTCGACCAGTTCGGCGAGCTGCACCCGCAGACGCTGGTCGCCGCCAACAACCTGGCCGTCTCGTACCGCGCGGTGGGCAACTTCCGGGACGCCCGCAGCCGCGACGAGAAGGTCTACGCACGGTTTCAGATCGTGCGCGGCATCGACCACCCGAGCACGCTCCAGTCGGCCTCGTGTCTCGGCCGCGACCTGCGCGAGGCCGGGGAGTACGAGAACTCGGTGAAGCTGCTCCGGGAGGTGCTGGACAGCCTGCACCGGGTACTGGGGCCGGAAGCCGCGGACTCCCTCCGGACGAAGGCCAACCTCGCCGTCTCCCTGCGCAGCGCCGGCGACGCGGCGGCGGCGGCACCCCTGCTCGACGACGCGTACGACCGGTTCCAGCAGCGCTTCGGTCCGTCCAATCCGGACACCCTGGCCTGCCGGCTGAGCCGGTCGGCAAACCTCCTGGCGATCGGGGACGTCGACCGGGCCCTGGTGGAGATGGAGGAGGTGGCCGACGCGTACGAGAGGTACCTCGGCGAGAACCACCCGCACACGCTCGTCTGCGTCACGAACCTCTCCGCCGCGGCCAGCGCCACGGGCGACCTGGAGCGCGCGCTCGACCTCGCCCAGCGGGCCAGCCGCGAGTTCGAGCGTGCCCTCGACAACGAGCATCCGTACACGCTGGCGGCCGCGATGAACCTGGCCAGCTGCCACGCCGAGGCGGGCGACCTCGAACTGGCATACAGCCGCATGCGAGAGGTCGGCGCGCGGATGGCGAAGGCGCTCGGCGTGGAGCATCCGGACACGCTCTGCTGCGAGTCACACGTCGGGATCATCGGCGGGTGGCGTGGACCGGCCGCGTCCAGCACCGCTCCGGCGCCGACGATCGCGCGGCTGATCGAGACGATCGGGCGCCACCACCCGACAGTCCGGACGCTACAGGACGGGAAGCTGGTGCACCGGGTGCTGGACCCGCACCCATTCTGACGGGGCCTCGGGCGTCGAGCCGTCGCCTGGCCGACCGCTGTCTACAGTGGCCGGTCGGGCCTCGGCGAGCCAGGCCAGGATGAGCGGGAGGAACTCGACCGCGGTGAAATGGCCGGCGCCCCGCTGCACCTGCATCTCGGCGCCGGGGATCCGGGCCGCGAGCCACTCGGTGTGCTGCACCGGCGAGAAGGTGTCGGCGTCGCCGTGCCAGAGGCGGACCGGCACCCGGATCGTCGAGAGGTCGAAGCCCCACCCCTTGCGGAACGCGGTCACGTCGTCGATCCAGCCGCCCGGGCCGGGCCGGGTCGCCTCCCGGTAGCTGGCGGTCAGCTGCCGCCGGATCGCGATGTCGTCGATCACGCGGTGGTCCATGTCGCAGAGCGCGGGGCGCAGGTGCTCGACGAGGCTCCGCGGATTCTTGCGGGTGACGCGGGCTCTCGCGGCGAGCTGGGCCGCATACGCCGAGCCGTCGGCGTCGACCGACCGGTACTCCTCGGTATTGAGGTTGGTCATGTCCTGGTGCCAGTCCAGATCGGACGCGTCGGCCGGCGCGATGCTCACCATCGCCGCGGCGCGGGTGACCCGGTCGGGCAGCAGCGCGGCGCAGGCCAAGGCGTGCGGGCCGCCACCGGAGCGGCCGACGACGGCGAAGCGGTCGAAGCCCAGATGGTCGGCGATCGCCGCCACGTCACCGGCGACGTCGGCCACCCTGCGCCCCTCGTGGCGGTCGGAGCCACCGTATCCGGGACGGTCGTAACAGATCAGCCGCACACCCATCCGGTACAGCACGATGCCGCGGGGCTTGGGCCCGCTGCGGCTCCCCGGCGTGCCGTGCAGAAGGAAGACGGGCAACCCGTGTGGTGCGCCGGTAACCTCAACGGCCAATCTGCGGCCGTCGGAGGTCTTGACCACCGTCGGGGTCGGCTGCGCCGAGGCCACTACGCCTCCCTTTCGATCGAGAAGGGAACTACCTCGAGCCACAACCGGAGGGCCCCCTCAACCTAACAGGTTAGGCTCCCGCGGGTAACGAGTCACCATCGCCAAGGACAGTCGCGGTCCGGAAAAGTTGTTGGGCCCCTACGACAACTGTCGATCTCTCCCCGCCCACACGGGCCGGGAGCGGGGCAGATACTCCGCGGTGCGGGGCACGGCGCGGCGACGTGACCAAATCTTACCTTTTGCCCATGATCGTAACATGCGGCTCCCTATCGCAATTTTGGCGTTGTCCCTGGTAGTCGTACCAGTACCGGCAACAGCGGCGCCTACCGACGGGCTCGTGGCGGCGGTCGTCGCACGGCTCGGAAAGGGTGTGCAGGTCAGCGTCGCGGCCCGGAGCACCAGCCAGTGGGGCTTCGGCACGGCGGTGCGGCCGGCGCCGGCGGCCGAGCACGCGTACCCGGAGGGCTGGCTCTTCGTCGCCAAGCGGCAGGGCGGCGGGTGGCGGGTCGCGCTGGAGGGCGAGGCGGAGTTCGCCACGCTGGGCGCGAGCGCTTCGATCCTGAGCGGCGACGAGCGGCGCACGCTCGGCACCGCCAAGCTCGACCGGCGCGCGGCCCAGGCCGCCAACGACCGGCGTACCGGGATGCGCCTCCCCTTCGCGCTCGGGCAGACCTGGCGGTACACCGGCGGCCCGCACCCGATGAACGGCAGCGTGCGCAGCTCGATCGACATGGCCGGCGGCGACGGCAAGGTGCTGGCGGCCCGGGCCGGAGTGGCGTACACGATGTGCAAGTCCGGCAAGGGCTGGGTGCGGGTGGTGCACGACCGGGGCTTCGCCACCGACTACTACCACCTCGAAGGCAACATCAAGGTGGACGGTCAGCGGGTGGCGGAAGGTACGTTCCTCGGCAACATCGGCAACGACGTCTCCTGCGGCGGCCGCTCCACCGGCAAGCACGTGCACTTCTCGCTGCGGCGGGACGGCGCGTACGTGGCGATCGACAGGTATGCGTTCGGCAAATGGGTGATCCTCTCCACCGGCGCGGCGTACGAGGGGGCGGCGCTGCACGGCTCCAAGCGGGTGGCGGTCGGCGGCGGCCTGTACAACTACGGCGCGCTCGGCCTCACCCAGGGTGTGGTCGACACCGACGGCGGCGCCCGGCTCAACCGCCGCTCCGGGCCCGGCACCAACAACCGGATCGTCGGGAAGCTGGCCGACGGCGACACCGTGACGATCGCCTGCTCGGCCCGCGGCACCCGGCACACCGGCCGGAACAGCTACACCACCGATCTATGGAACAGGCTGACCGACGGCAGTTGGGTCAGCGACGCGTACGTGTGGACCGGCACAGGGTCACCGGTCAACGGAAACTGCACTTAGCACGGCTGATACGGTCCGGAAAAGAGTGCCGTCCGGATCAAGGAGTGAGACGACCATGGGCAAGAAGGTCACCGTCGTCGGCGCCGGCTTCTACGGCTCCACGACGGCGCAGCGGCTAGCCGAATACGACATCTTCGACACGGTTGTGCTCACCGACATCGTCGAGGGCAAGCCCGAGGGCCTCGCGCTCGACATGAACCAGTCGCGGCCGATCGAGGGCTTCGAGACCAAGGTCGTCGGGCAGACCACCGGGCCGAACGGCGAGGGGTACGAGGCCATCGAGGGCTCGGACGTCGTCGTGATCACCGCCGGCCTGCCCCGCAAGCCCGGCATGAGCCGGATGGACCTGCTCGGCGTCAACGCCAAGATCGTGCGGCAGGTCTCCGAAAACGTCGCGAAGTACGCCCCGAACGCCGTCGTCATCGTCGTATCCAACCCGCTGGACGAGATGACCGCGCTCGCCCAGATCGCCACCGGCTTCCCCAAGAACCGGGTGCTCGGCCAGGCCGGCATGCTCGACACCGCCCGCTTCACCCACTTCGTCGCCGAGACGCTGGCCGTACCGGTGGCCTCGGTGAAGACGCTGACGCTCGGCTCGCACGGCGACACGATGGTGCCGGTGCCGTCGAAGTGCACGGTCAACGGCAAGCCGCTCGCCGAGCTGCTCCCCGCCGACAAGATCGAGGAGCTGGTCGTCCGTACCCGCAACGGCGGCGCCGAGGTCGTGGCGCTGCTCAAGACCGGCTCGGCGTACTACGCGCCGTCCGCGGCCGCCGCCCGGATGGCCCGCGCCGTGGCTGAGGACTCCGGCGCCGTACTCCCCGTCTGCGCGTGGGTCGACGGCGAGTACGGCATCTCCGGCGTCTACCTCGGCGTCGAGGCCGCGATCGGCGCCAACGGCGTCAACCGCGTGGTCGAGACCGACCTCACCGAGTCGGAGCTGGCCGGCCTGAAGGAGGCCGCCGAGGCGGTCCGCGCCAAGCAGGCCGACGTAGCCACGCTCTAGCTCCCGTGATCGAAGCTCCCGCCAAGTCGCTAGAACGACTTGGCGGGAGCTTCGATCACGATCGGGTTACCACTGAAATGCCCGGCCGCCCGGCTTCCACCAGGAACTGGGCGGCCGTTCGCACCGTCGACTCCTCGGCGCGCACGGTGTCGACGAGGCGCAGCGAGCTGAGCATGCGCTCGCGCGTGACGTCGCAGACCACGTAGCCGCGCTGGTTGTCGATGTACTTCCAGTGCGGGCTCTCCGCCATGATCGGGTCGTACGTCTGGTGGAACGGCACCGGGTCCGCGTTGCCGCCCGAGGTGATCGACGTACCGGTGATCTCGGCGCCCACCACCGGCGAGGTCGGGTCGTCGAAGTCCGGCCTGAGGTCGCACACCCACGTGCAGTGGCGGTCACCGGTGAGCACCACCGGATTGTCCACCTGGCCCGAGCCGAAGAACTCCAGCAGCCGCCGCCGCTGCACCCGGTACCCGTCCCAGTTGTCCAGGTCGTAGACCTTCTCCGGCCCGGCCCGGCGGTCGTTGGAAGCCCACATGACCTGGTTGGCCAGGATGTTCCAGGTGCTGCCCGAGCTGCGCAACCCGTGCACCAGCCACCGCTCCTGCTCGGCGCCGGTCATGCTGAGCGCGGGGTCGTTCGCCGCCTCGATCGTGGCCGGCTGGTCGCTGCGGTACTGCCGGGTGTCCAGCACGTGCACGCTGGCCAGCCCGCCGAAGCGCAGCCGCCGGTACAGGCGCATGTCCAGCCCGCGCGGCGTGGACTCCCGGCGCAGCGGCATGTGCTCGTAGTACGCCTGGAAGGCCGCCGCCCGCCGGGCCCGGAACGCCTCCGGCGACTGCTGGTCGGGGTCCTGCGGGATCTCGTCGGCCCAGTTGTTGTCGACCTCGTGGTCGTCGAAGGTGACGATCCACGGGAACGCCGCGTGCGAGCGCTGCAGGTCGGCGTCCGAGCGGTACTGTGCGTGCCGGTTGCGGTAGTCGGTGAGCGTGATCGGCTCGCCGGTGCCTTCGTGCACCCGGAACGCCGCCGGGTTGGGTGGGCCCTCGTAGATGTAGTCGCCGAGGAAGGCGACGAACGCCAGGTCCTCTTCGGACAGGTGGCGGTGGGCGGTGTAGAGCCCGGCCTGGTAGTCCTGGCAGCTGGCGAACGCGAAGCGCAGCTCGCGCGGCCGGGCGTGCTCGGCCGGTGCGGTACGGGTGCGGCCGGCCGGCGAGATCTCGCTGCCGGCGCGGAAGCGGTAGTGGTACACGCTGTCCGGGCGCAGGCCGCGCACGTCGACGTGTACCGAGTGGCCGAGGTCCGGGTGGGCGAGCGCGACGCCGCGCCGGCGTACGCGGTGGAAGCGCTCGTCCTCGGCGACCTCCCACTGCACCAGCACCGAGCGTGCCGGCATACCACCCCCGGCCAGTGGCTGCGGGGCGAGGCGGGTCCAGATGACGACGGCGTCCGGAAGCGGGTCGCCGGAGGCGACGCCGAGCGTGAAGAGGCCGGACGGGAGCGGCCCGCCGGCGGTCGAGGGGATGTGCGCCTCGACGCCGCCGTCGGGGGAGAGCAGCATGGGTCCGACCACGAGGCCAGCGCCTGCGGCGACGAAGCGTCGCCGGCTTAAGGGGTACGGGTTAGCCATGCACTGACACTCGTAGATGCCGGTGAATCGCCCCTTACACCAGGACGAACGGCTCGCTCAGGTGTGGTGTGGCGAGAGTGATGCCCGCTTTCAACAGCTTCGTCCGGGAGTCCCGCGCCGTCTCCGGGTCCATCTCGTGCGCGTACGGGGTCTCGGGCGCCACGAGCTGGACCACGTGCACCAAAAGATCGCCCGTGACGAGGAGCTGCCGCTCGCCGTACTCGACGAGCACTGACTGATGCCCCGGCGTGTGGCCGGGCGTCGCGATCGCGGTGACCCCCGCGGAGATCGGGACGTCCCCGTCGACGAGCCGCAGCTGGCCGGTCTGCGTGAGTGGCGCGAAGAGGCGCTCGTCCAGCTCCGGGCGGCCGAGGGCCGCGGCGTCGGCGCGCTGGAGCAGGTACGTCGCGTTCGGGAAGTACGGCGTCTGGACGACGGCCCAGCCGATGTGGTCGGTGTGCAGGTGGCTGAGGACGACCGTGTCGACCTCGGCGGGGTCGATGCCGGCGGCGGCGAGCTCCGCCGGGAGGCGGCCGGGGACGGGGGCCCAGCTGGCCGCGAGCGAGTCGGCCGGCCCGATGCCGGTGTCGACCAGCGTGACGCGGTCGCCGTGCCGGATCGCGAAGCACCGGAAGCGCAGCAGCCACTGGCCGTCCGCCGTGACCGCGCCCCGGTCCCGCTCGTCGGCCCGCGCCCACAGCTCGGGGCTGACCTGCGCGAACGCCTCTTCGCGCGGCTGGAAGAAGGTGCCTTCCCCGTCGTGCAGGGCGACGACCGTCGCCGGACCGAGGGTGCGGGTGACTGGCATGCTGGGCAGTTTAGGCAGCTTCCGGGTCGGCCTCCTGTGATCGAGGCTCCCGTCAAGTCGCTAGAACGGCTTGGCGGGAGCCTTGATCACGGCCGTTCACCCCGACTCCGAAAGCTGTCCTGGCTGTGCAGTACGCTCGTACTGCTTAATAACTGCCCGGAGAGGAGCGCCGGCTCGATGGCGAAGATCAAAGTAGCGAACCCCGTTGTCGAGCTCGACGGCGACGAGATGACCCGGATCATCTGGAAGCAGATCCGGGAGCAGCTGATCCTGCCCTACCTCGATGTCGAGCTCGAGTACTACGACCTCTCGATCCAGTACCGCGACGAGACCGACGACCAGGTCACCGTCGATTCGGCCAACGCCATCAAGCGCCACGGCGTGGGCGTCAAGTGCGCCACCATCACGCCCGACGAGGCGCGGGTGGAGGAGTTCGGCCTCAAGAAGATGTGGCGCTCGCCCAACGGCACGATCCGTAACATCCTCGGCGGTGTCGTCTTCCGCGAGCCGATCATCATGGCGAACGTGCCGCGCCTCGTGCCCGGCTGGACCAAGCCGATCATCATCGGCCGCCACGCCCACGGCGACCAGTACAAGGCGACCGACTTCGTGGTGCCCGGGCCGGGCACGGTGACGATCACGTTCACGCCCGAGGACGGCTCGGCGCCGGTGGAGTTCGAGGTCGCCAAGTTTCCCGGCGGCGGCGTGGCCATGGGCATGTACAACTTCGACGACTCGATCCGCGACTTCGCGCGCGCCTCGTTCCGGTACGGCCTGGACCGCAACTACCCGGTCTACCTCTCCACCAAGAACACGATCCTCAAGGCGTACGACGGCCGCTTCAAGGACCTGTTCGCCGAGGTGTTCGAGGCCGAGTTCAAGGACCAGTTCGCGGCGGCCGGGCTCACCTACGAGCACCGCCTGATCGACGACATGGTCGCGGCCGCGCTGAAGTGGGAGGGCGGCTTCGTGTGGGCCGCCAAGAACTACGACGGCGACGTGCAGTCCGACACGGTGGCGCAGGGCTTCGGCTCGCTGGGGCTGATGACCTCGGTGCTGATGACGCCCGACGGCCGTACCGTCGAGGCCGAGGCGGCGCACGGCACGGTCACCCGGCACTACCGGCAGTGGCAGAAGGGCGAGAAGACCTCGACCAACCCGATCGCCTCGATCTTCGCCTGGACCCGGGGCCTGGCCCACCGGGGCAAGCTGGACGGCACGCCGGCGGTCACCGAGTTCGCCGACAAGCTCGAGCAGGTCTGCGTCGAGACCGTCGAGGGCGGCCAGATGACCAAGGACCTGGCCCTGCTCATCTCGCGCGACGCACCGTGGCTGACCACGGACGAGTTCATGAACGCGCTGGACCAGAACCTGTCCAAGAAGCTCGCCTGAGTTTCCGGTGTGCCCCTCTTCGGCCGTTTGAGGCGGCCGGAGGGGGGCATTTCCGTGCCGCAGTACGCGAGAAGTGGGGCGCGGGGGGCCCGGGACAGGGCCCCCCGCTGGGAAGGGACGGCAGGCTGTTCGCCACAGCCGTAAGACCGACGGCCGGCGCGGTGGGCGGCCCTGACCGGCGATCTCACCGGACGTGACTGGCACCACGTCCACACGTACTAACGACTCCTTCGATCCCGGGTGACGGCTCGGCGCGGAACGCAGGCGTGCGGTACTGTTCAATTCTGTTCGCTTGCGTGCGGACGCCGGGCCGCTTGCCCGCGCCCGGGGAGCTGCTCGTGGCGGACGCCGGGTCGCTTGCGTGCCGACGTCGAGGAGGGGCTGGTGGCGCTCTGGTTCGGCGGGGACTACAACCCCGAGCAGTGGCCGGAGAGCGTGTGGCCGGAAGACGTGCGCCTCATGCGCGAGGCGGGTGTCAACCTCGCCACCGTCGGCGTCTTCGCCTGGGCGTGGCTGGAGCCGGCCGAGGGGGTGTACGCGTTCGACCGGCTCGACCGCGTCCTCGACGGCCTGCACGCCGGCGGCATCCGCGTCGACCTCGCCACCGCCACCGCGTCGCCGCCGGCCTGGTTCTCCCACGCCTACCCGGAGACCCTCCCCGTGGACGCCGGCGGCCGGCGCCTCACGTACGGCAGCCGCCAGGCGTTCTGCCCCAGCTCGACCCGCTACCGGCAGGCGGCCGCCCGGCTCGCCGAGCAGCTGGCCCGCCGCTACCACGACCACCCCGCCCTGGCCATGTGGCACGTCCACAACGAGTACGGGTGCCACAACGCCCACTGCTACTGCGACGCCTCCGCCGGGGCGTTCCGCGAGTGGCTCCGCGGGCGGTACGGCGACCTGGACGCGCTCAACGAGGCGTGGGGCACCGCGTTCTGGTCGCAGACGTACACGGACTGGGCCCAGGTGCAGCCGCCCCGCGCGACGGTCACCTCGTCCAACCCGGGACAGGTGCTCGACTTCAAGCGGTTCAGCTCGGACGAGCACCTGGCCAACTTCACCGCCGAGCGCGACCTGCTGCACAAGCTCTCGCCGGGCGTGCCGGTCACCACCAACCTGATGACCGCCGCCTGCTTCGACCTCGACTACTGGGCCTGGGGCCGGGAGATGACCGGGCCGGACCGGCTGGTCTCCAACGACCACTACCTGGTCGGCGACGACCCTCGCGAGCCGCCGGCGCAGTCCGCGTACGCGGCCGACCTGACCCGCTCGCTCGGCGGCGGCGCGCCGTGGCTGCTGATGGAGCACTCCACGAGCGCGGTCAACTGGCAGCCGCGCAACCTCGCCAAGCGACCCGGTCAGCTGATCCGGGAGAGCCTCGGCAACGTGGCGCGCGGCTCCGAGGGCGCGATGTTCTTCCAGTGGCGGGCCAGCTGGGCCGGCTCGGAGAAGTGGCACTCGGCGATGCTGCCGCACGCCGGCACCGACTCGAAGATCTGGCGCGAGGTGGTGCGGCTCGGTGCCCACCTGTCCAACCTGTCCGAAGTGGAGGGTTCGCGCACCGTCGCGGACGTGGCGCTCCTGCTCGACTACTCCAGCGCGTGGGCGCAGGAGGCGCGCAACCAGCCAAGCGTCGACATGGCCGCGTTCGCCGAGATCATGCGGTGGCACGCGGTGCTGTGGCGGGCCGGCGTCAGCGCCGACCTCGCCCACCCCGGCGCCGACATTTCCGGGTACCGGCTGGTGCTCGCCCCCGCCCTCTACCTGCTCACCGCCGCGGCCGCGGGCAACCTGTGCTCCTATGTGGAGGGTGGTGGCACGCTCGCCGTGGGGCCGTACAGCGGGCTGGTCGACGAGCACGACCGCGTCCACCCGGCACCGCTGCCCGGCGCGCTCGCCGGCCTGCTCGGCGTGCGGGTGGAGGAGTTCTACCCGACGGCCGAGCCGGTGCCGCTCGACGACGGCTCGACCGGGACACTGTGGACGGAGGCGGTCCACGCGGCCGGCGCCGAGGTGCTCGCCCGGTACGCGGCCGGCCCGCTCGCCGGCGGCGCCGCGCTGACCCGCAACGGCACCGCCTGGTACGCGAGCACCCGCCTCGCCGACCCCGACCTGGCCCGCTGGCTCGGCGCCGTGGCGGATACGGCCGGTGTCGCGCCCACCCACCCGGTGCCGTCCGGTATCGAGGCGGTCCGCCGCCGGCACGCCGACGGCCGCACGTACCTGTTCCTGATGAACCACGCCGACGCCCCCGCCCAGGTCGAGGCCGCCGGCCTCGACCTGCTGACCGGCGCGACCTGGACCGGTTCGCTCGACGCCGGCGGCGTCGCCGTCCTCCGGGAGGGCTGATGCTCGCGCCACAGCGCCAGGCCGCGATCCTCGACCGGGTGCGAGCAGCCGGCGGGGTACGGGTCAGCGACCTGGCCGCCGAGTTCGGCGTCTCCGACATGACGATCCGCCGCGACCTGGAGGCGCTCGCCGACCGTGGCCTGCTCGCCAAGGTGCACGGTGGCGCCACGTCCATGCACCCCGGCTCCACCGACGAGCCGGGCTTCGCGGCCAAGTCCATCCGGCAGCGTGCGGAGAAGGCCGCCATCGCGGTCCGGGCCGCGCAGCTGGTCACTCCCGGCACGGCGGTCGCCCTTTCCGCGGGTACGACCACCGCGGAGCTCGCCCAGCGCCTGGTCGACGTGCCCGAGCTGACCGTGGTGACCAACTCGATCCCGGTCGCCGACGTCTTCTACCGCGCCGGCCGGCCGGACCAGACGGTGGTGCTGACCGGCGGGGTGCGTACCCCCTCCGACGCGCTCGTCGGCCCGGTCGCGCTCACCGCCATCCGCTCGCTCCACCTGGACGTGCTCTTCCTGGGGGTACACGGGATGAGCGAGCGCGCCGGCTTCACCACGCCCAACCTCATGGAGGCGGAGACCAACCGCGCGCTGGTCGCCGCCGCCGAGCGGCTCGTGGTGCTGGCCGACCACACCAAGTGGGGAACCGTCGGCATCTCGTCCATCGCCGAGCTGTCCGAGGCCCACGTCGTGGTGAGCGACGGCGGGCTGCCCGCGCCCGCCCGGGCCACCCTGACCGAGCACGTCGAGGAGTTGGTGATCGTCCCGTGAGGAAGGTGTCCACCAGGCTGGCCGACGGCCGCGAGCTGATCTACTACGACGAGCGCGACGACGTCGTACGCGAGTCCGTGGACAAGCGCGACCTGCCGCCCCCGCCGCCCGCCTCCCAGCTGCGGTACGACGCGCTGGTCGACGAGTGGGTGGCGATCGCCGCGCACCGGCAGACCCGCACCTTCCTGCCGCCGCCCGACGAGTGCCCGCTCGACCCGTCGCGGGACGGGCGGCAGACCGAGATCCCCGCCTCCGACTACGACGTGGTGGTCTTCGAAAACAGGTTTCCGTCGTTCAGTGACCGCCCGGTGGACCTGCCGGAGGGCATCGTGGCCCGGCCGGCCAACGGGCGGTGCGAGGTGGTCTGCTTCACCTCCGACCACAGCGCGTCGTTCGCCACGCTGCCGCCGTCGCGCGTGCGCACGGTGCTGGAGGCACAGATCGACCGCACGCTGGCACTATCCACGCTGGACGGTGTGGAGCAGGTGTTCTGCTTCGAAAACCGGGGCGTCGAGATCGGCGTGACGCTTCACCACCCGCACGGCCAGATCTACGCGTACCCCTTCGTCACCCCGCGCACCCGCGCGATGCTGGCCGCCTTCCGCGGCCGCCCGGTCTACTCCGAGATGCTGGCCGGCGAGCGCGCGGCCGGCGTACGGGTGGTGGCGGCCAACGAGCACTGGACCGCGTTCGTGCCGGTGGCCGCGCGGTGGCCGTTCGAGGTGCACGTCGCGCCGCACCGCCGCGTGCCCGACCTGCCCGCCCTCGACGACGCCGAACGTGACGCGTTCGGCCCGCTCTACCTGGACGTGCTGCGCCGCTTCGACGCCCTCTTCGACCTGCCGATGCCGTACATCTCCGCGTGGCACCAGGCCCCGGTCCGCAGCGGGCGCGAGGAGAGCCACCTGCACCTGCAGCTCTTCAGCATCCGGCGGGCCGCCAACAAGCTGAAGTACCTGGCCGGCTCCGAGTCCGCCATGGGTGTCTTCATCAACGACATCGTCCCCGAGGACGCCGCCAAACAACTCCGCGAAGCCCTCTGACCCGTGGCGGTGGGTAACCGCTGGAATGTTGTCGTACTCGCAGCCTAGATTCGGTGCGTGGACCTGCGTGTAGCGGTGGGTGAGGGCGTTCATCTGCGGGTGCGCCGGCACGACGGCGCGCGCGAGCCGTCCTTCCTGCTCGTGCACGGCCTCGCGTCCAATGCGCTGCTCTGGGACGAGGTGGCCGCCGAGCTGGCCAAGGCCGGCCACGGGTCCTACGCGGTCGACCTGCGCGGCCACGGCGAGTCCGACCTGCCCGACACCGGCTACGACGCGGCCACCGCGGCCGCCGATCTGGAGTCCGTCGCCACCGCGCTGGAGCTGCGCGACCTGGTGGTGGCCGGGCAGTCGTGGGGTGGCAACGTCGTGGTCCGGCTCGCCGCCGAGCACCCCGCGCTGGTCCGGGCGCTCGCGCTGGTCGACGGCGGGTGGATGGACCTGTCCACGCAGTTCGCCACCTGGGACGAGTGCGCGGCGGCGCTGCGCCCGCCGGACGTCGACGGGCTGCGGGTCGACCAGATGCGGGGCTACCTGCGGCGCGCGCACCCCGACTGGTCCGCGGCGGCGGTCGAGGCGACGGTGGCCAACCTGCGGGTCAACCCCGACGGCACGATGAGCCGGCGGCTGCCGATCCCGCGGCACATGGAGATCGTCCGCGACATGTGGGAGGACCCGCCGCAGCGGTTCTACCCGGCACTCGCGATGCCGGTGCTGATCGTGCCGGCCGTGCCCGCCGACCCCGAGCGGGCGGCGCGGAGCCGGGCGCGGGTCGAGGCCGCGGCGCGGGCGCTGGCCGACGCCGCCATCCGGGAGTACCCGGGAGGCGACCACGACCTGCACGCGCAGCACCCGCGGGAGCTGGCGGCCGACCTGCTGAGGCTGGCATGAGCGGCCTCCACCAGGCGGGCGGGCTCCTTGTGATCATGGGGTCGGGCGAGACCGCGCCGACGATGGTCAAGCCGCACCGGGCGATCCTGGAGCGGGTCGGCGAGCGGCGGGCCGTGCTGCTCGACACGCCGTACGGCTTCCAGTCCAACGCCGACGACATCTCGGCACGCGCGGTCGCCTACTTCGCGGCCAGCGTCGGGCGGCAGATCGAGGTGCTCTCCTGGCGCCGGCCGCCCGCCGACACGCTGGAGCGGGAGCGGGCGCTGACCACGTTCCGCGAGGCGGGCTGGGTGTTCGCCGGGCCGGGCAGCCCCACGTACGCGTTGCGCCAGTGGCGCGACACCCCGGTGCCCGATCTGATCGCGGGCAAGCTGCGCGACGGCGGCGTGGTCTGCTTCGCCAGCGCCGCCGCGCTGACGCTGGGCAGCCACGCCATCCCGGTGTACGAGATCTACAAGGCCGGCGTCGAGCCGCACTGGGTGCCCGGGCTCGACGTTCTCGCACCGCTGCTCGGCTTTCCCGTCGTGATCATCCCGCACTACGACAACGCCGAGGGCGGCCACCACGACACCCGCTTCTGCTACCTCGGCGAGGGTCGGCTGGCCGCGATGGAGGCCGAGCTTCCCGAGGAGACGCTGATCCTCGGCGTCGACGAGCACACGGCGGTCCTCTTCGACCTCGCGGCCGGCACGGCCTCGGTGCTGGGCAACGGGCGTTTCACGATCCGGCGCGGCGGCGAGAGCACCATCCACCCGACCGGCTCGGTGATCGGCATCGCGACGCTGGCGTCCGGCGGTGCCCGGGCGATCGCCACCGAGGCCGCGCCGGCGGACGCGCCGCCACCCGACCCGCCGCCCGAGTCGTCGCTCAAGGCCGCCGCCGGCGCGCTGGCGGCCCGCTTCGACGCCGCCCTGGCCGGCCGCGACGCCGACGGCTGCGTGGCCGCGATCCTCGACCTGGAGCAGATCATCGTCGACTGGGCCGCCGACACCAACATCTCCGACGAGGGCGAGCAGGCCCGCGCCGTGCTCCGCTCGATGGTGGTCCGGCTCGGTGAGCTCGCCCAGGCCGGCGCCCGCGACCCGCGCGACGTGCTCGGGCCGTACCTGTCGCTCCTGCTCGACCTGCGTGCCAAGGCCCGCGCCGACCGCGACTTCGCCACCTCGGACCAGATCCGCGACCGCTTGGCCGCCGCGGGCGTCGAGGTCCGCGACACCCCGACCGGCCCGGAGTGGTCGGTTTAGACGATCTATTCCAATATGAGGTACCGCGATGCCCGTCGTGGTCCGGAACCCAACGCCACTCATACTGATTCGATCAAGGCCGTGAGCTGGGCACGGTCGGCAGTGTCAGCCTGTTGACCGGCCCGGCCCGCGATCGGTCAGGGACAGCACCGGGCGGGCGTCGAGATCGTGGTACGCAGCTGCCCTCAGGCGGGCCGATCCGTACCACGATCTACTGGGACGATCCCGATCGAAGTGTCGATCATGGGATCGTCGCGGTCGCCCGGGATGCACCGTCGGCCGACCTTGATCAACTCAAGCTGACTGGCGTTGGGTCCGGACCGTTGCTCCCGCGACCTCAGCCTCCGCGCTAGGCGACCGCAACCCACCCGGCCCCGACAGGCCCGCCCGAGGCGTCAGGTGGCACTGGCCGTCGGTCAAGGACCGAGTCTCTGCTCAGCGGTACTGGAAGTACGTTATGGCGGCCTCATAACGTACTTCCAGTACCGCTGAGCGAGCCCACCCTTGGAATAGATCATCTA